>NZ_JAHKQI010000008.1:187745-597549 GCF_018860975.1 Lentibacter algarum | reverse complement strand
TCATTGAGCAATTCGTTGCTTTTGAGGCCTTCGATCAGATCGCGCCCATAGGTGAGTTCGCCCACCGTGCGGCAGGTGTGGGTGATGATGATTTCGTCATAATCTTCAAAGGTTTGCGGCTCACGCAGCAGGCTGGCGAAGGGCGCAAAACCGGTGCCTGTGGCAAAAAACCAGAGGCGCTTTCCGGGCAGCAAGGCGTCATGCACCAGCGTGCCAACAGGCTTGGGCCGCAGGATGATCTCGTCCCCTTCTTTGATGTGCTGAAGCTTCGATGTCAGCGGCCCGTCCGGCACTTTGATCGAGTAGAATTCAAGCTCCTCATCCCAGCTCGGGCTGGCGATAGAATAGGCGCGCAAGAGCGGTTTTTGCTTGCCTGTGACAGGGTCGGGATCGCCCATGAGGCCGATCATCACAAACTCGCCGGAGCGAAACCGAAGGCTCGCCGGCCGCGTACAGCGGAACGAAAACAGACGGTCGGTGTAGTGGGTGACACCGGTGATCGTTTGGGTGTTGGGCTGGGTTTTGGGCTGGGCTTTGGATGGCGTGTCGCTCACGGGAAATCTCGCAATTGGAAGTTCGGTCAGACAATAGGCTATGCCGATGCTGCTTAGTAGTCATTGAGATAGATCAGGTGAAGGGGGTTTTTGATGCGGCTCTGAACTTACTGCATTGAGGCTTGCCTGCGGGAAGTGGTTTCGATATTGGCTGAGAAGGGCCGCAAAAGCGGAACAAATGTTCTGACATATTGCTGATTTGTGACTGGAGGCTGCGGTGAACGTAAAACTTGATGAGCTCGATCGTAAGATTTTGGGACAGTTGCAACGCGATGGCGGGCAATCGCTTGACGAGATCGCAAAGCAGGTCGGAAGCTCAAAAACGCCTGTGTGGAACCGCATTCGCAAAATGCGCGAGAGAGGTGTGATCTTACAAACAACTGTGCTTCTGGACGCTGAGTCGCTCGGCCTGGAGGCTTGCTTTTTCGTGCTTATCCGCACCAGCGAGCACGAGGCTGACTGGCAGGAGACGTTTTTGCACAGCCTGCAAGCCCGGCCCGAAGTTATGGAAGCACACAGGCTGGCAGGGGATATTGACTACATTCTCAAGGTGCGCGTTCCCAACGCGCGGGCTTATGATGTGTTCTATCAGGCGCTGATTTCGGAAGTGAAGATTCACAATGTGACGGCGCTACTGTCGATGGAAGAGATCAAATCGACGACAGCATTGCCTCTCTGAGATGATGAGGGGCGCTTCCCCTCAAGTTCCGCAGGTGCATAGCAAGGGCAGCTGTGTAAACTGACAGGGTGTGTTTGCTGCGAGCAGTCGGATGGATATTTAGACCAAGAAAAAGATCAGGTCGATACCATGAGGGTTTTTAGCCCGTGGAAGTGGTAGAGGTTGGCGTATTCTGAGGGCGCGGCGCTGCGCAGGTTCGGGCAGCGTGCGTGGAGCGTTTGTAAGGCTATAAGCAGCTCCAGGCGGGCGAGGGGCGCGCCGACGCAGAAATGTGCACCGCCGCCGAAAGCATGGTTGGTGCTGACGTTGCGGGCCGGATCAAATTTGTCAGCGGTGTCCCACTGCGCGCTGTCGCGGCCCGAAGAGGCGAGGAGCAGCGCGATTTGATCGCCGCGTTTGAAGCTGTGTTCAAACAGGGTGACATCCTCATAGGCGTAGCGCGTGAACATGTGCAGGGGCGGATCATAGCGCAGGATTTCTTCAACGGTTTGGCTGTCGGCGACCAAACCGCCGTGCGAGAGCAGGGTTTTGACGCCGTTGCCAAGTGTGTGCACTGTTGCCTCGTGACCCGCGTTGAGCAGGAGAATGCAGGTTGCGATCAGCTCGTCGGTGCTGAGTTTGGCGCCGTCTTCTTCGGCTGCGATCAGTTCCGAGATCAGATCATCGGCAGGGCTTTGGCGGCGTTTATCAACGTATGAGCGCATGAAGGCGGCAAAGTCGCGCGCTGCCGCGTTGGCGGTCTGTTCGATCTCGGGTGTGCGGCGGGCCTGATAGAGGCTGACCATATCGTTCGACCATTTGAGCAGTTCGGGGGCCATCTCTTCGGGCACGCCGAGGAGACGGCAGATAATGACCACCGGAAGCGGTGTGCAATAGCTTGGCAACAAATCAAACGGAGCATCCTCAGGGAAAGCGTCGATCAGGCTGTGGCAGAGGTGTTCGATCTCGGGGGCGAGCTCTTTAATGCGACGCGAGGTGAAGGCCCGCAGCACCAAGCTGCGCAACCGGGTGTGACGCGGGGCCTCAAGCTCGAGCATCGAATGGCTTTCGAGCGCGTAAAAGTCGGACAGATGCAGCGGCGGCTTTGCACTAAGCTCGGCTGGGCACTCGCGGCCAAAGCGCTTGTCTCTCAGGAAAGCGTGCACAGCTTTGTGGGTTGTGGCGCAGGGCATGTTGAACTCTTCCCAAAAGACGAGATCGCCGCTGGCACGCGCCCTTGCATAGAACGGGTAGGGGTTTTGCACGAAGGCGGGTTCGGTCGGGGATTGGGAAACACTTTGCATTGCAGTGTTGTGAGCGCTTCAAGCTTTCAAGGCAAGGCTGATAGAGCTATGCAGTTGTGATGGAGAGAGGTTTTTGGCAACGTTCGGGCCTTGTGCTCGGTTTCTTGGCCGCCGTTATGGTGTTGAGCTATGGCGTTTATCGCCAAGGGCTTGGACAGGCGATGGCGCAGATCAAAGCGCGTGGGCAATCGGATATAGCGCTGGCAGAAGACAGGCTGACTTCGCGCCTGAGGCGTTATCAGGAGCTGGCGGTCATGATGGCTGACCATCCTGATTTGTCGGCGTTGATACAGGGCGGAGAACGTGACGCGGCGGAGAGCATGCTTCGTGGTGCGGCGGACAAAACCGGTGCGCTGGCGCTTTACTACACTGATTTTCAGGGCCGTGTGCTTGCCGGAACCGATGATGTCGCTGAAGCTGCTGCGCTGCGCGGGCCTTGGGTGACGCGGGCGCGGCAGGGGGCGCTTGGCACCGGACACGGACGGCTGAGCGAAGGCAAGAGGGCCTACTTTTTTGCGGCTCCCTTTTTTAACAAGGCCGGTAAGCCGGAGGCAACGCTTTTGGTTGTTGTTGACATTGACGAGGTCGAGTTCGGTTGGCGCTCGTCGCGACCGGCGGTGTTTTTCACCGATGCTGGCGGCGAGATATTTATCAGCAACCGCTCGGAGTTGCTGTTTGCGACCATCGATGCCGCAGCGCAAAGGGTTCGTTTTGCCAACGGTCGTGAACAACCAATAGAAACCAAGAGCATATTTGGTGAGCCGATTTGGCAGCTTGATTTGGGCCCGTATATAGCCCAACGCGGATTGCACTTGGTGAAGGATCTGCCTGTCATCGGAATGCGCGCCGAAGCACTGGTTGACATTACGCCCGCTGAGCGGCTTGCAGGGTTGCAAGCGGCGGCCTTTGCGGCGGTGTGCGTGGCGTTTGGGGCTATCTTGTTTTTGGTCACTGAACGGCGACGGGCTCTTGTTTTCGCCAACCAGCAACTTGAGGGGCGCGTTGAAGCGCGCACTGCCGAGTTGCGGCGCACACAGGCCGAGCTTGTGCAGGCCGGTAAACTGAGTGCGCTTGGGCAAATGAGTGCGGGTATCAGCCACGAACTGAACCAACCGCTGATGGCCATTCAACAATTTGCCCAAAACGGCCAGAGGTTTTTGCAACGCGGCGACACGGAAACGGCGGGCGAAAACCTGAGCCGGATTGCAGCATTGTCGCAGCGGGCGGGGCGGATCATCAAGAACCTGCGGGCCTTTTCGCGCAACGAACACGAGCCGATGGGCTGTGTTGATTTGGTGCAAGTGCTCAAGACAGCCTGTGAGCTAACCGGCGCAAGGCTCAAAGCTGATGGTGTTACCCTTGACTGGCCCGTTCCCAACGCCCCGGTGTATGTGCTTGGTGGTGAAGTCAGGCTTGAGCAGGTGTTTGTAAACCTGATAAACAACGCGGCTGACGCGATGGGTGCGCAGGTTGGTGAACTGGCGGCTGACAAGAGCATTACCATCGCGATCAGGGGGCAGGAGCGGCTGAAGGTGAGCGTGCGCGACACCGGCCCCGGCATCGCTGACACCGAAAAGATGTTTGACCCGTTTTACACGACCAAGGAGGTTGGCGGTATGGAAGACGGGATGGGCCTGGGGCTATCGATCTCATATGGGTTGGTGCAGAGTTTTGGCGGCAATATCACGGGCCGCAACACAGCCAAGGGCGCAGAGTTTACCGTTGAGCTCGAACGATGGAAGGGAAAAGCCGCATGATACGTCGGGTATTGATCGTGGATGATGACCGCGCCGTGCGCGAGGCTTTGATGCAGACCTTACAGCTGGAAGAGTTGAACCCGTTGAGCGCAGGCTCGTTCGTTGAGGCCAAAGACCACATCACCCGCGAGTTTGACGGTGTGATCTTGAGCGATATGCGCATGCCCGGTCGTGACGGATTTCACTTGCTTGGATATGTGCAGGAGGTTGACCCCGAATTGCCAGTGGTCTTGCTGACGGGCGAGGGCGACATCCCGATGGCAGTGAAGGCCATGGGCGAGGGAGCATTTGACTTTCTGGAGAAACCGAGCGCGTCGGAGGCATTGGTTCGTGTGATCAAACGTGCATTGAAAGCGCGTTGGCTGGTGCTGGAGAACCGGCGATTGACTGCAAAAGTCAGGATAGGTGAAGTTAACCAGTTGATTGCCGGGATAAGCGGTGAAAGAGGGGCAGGCTTGGCGGAACAGATGGCTGATGTTGAAAAGGCGTTACTCGTTTCGGCGATGCAACGCCACCATGGCAAGGCCAGCGCGGCCGCCACGGCGCTCAACCTGCCACGCAAGACGCTTTACGACAAGCTGGCGCGTTATGAGATCAGGCCAGAAGACTTTAGGGATTGAGTTATGGCCACCCTGAGCGCACTGACGGACCTGCAGTGTGAACACAATGGGGCGGCGCGTATTTGGAGGACGGTATGGGGAAGAACCAATGTTGAAACTCATCCGATTTGCGGGATGCCTTGGGCTGGCGATGATGACGGCCTCAGCGAGCAATGCCGGCCCTGACAGATTTTCTGTGTTGTTGGGCAGCAAGCATATTGGCGCGACGGGCTTTAACGAGTTGAACCCCGGGTTGTTTGCGACCTGGGAACGTGAGACCTGGGCTTATTCTTTCGGGGCCTATGTCAACAGCTATGAGCGTGGATCACTGGCCGCAACGGCGCATTACCCGCTGACGCGCTGGAAAAGTGGTGACTTGAGCCTGTTTGGCGGGCTGGCTTGGTACCCTAAGGATGGGCGGCGCTTTAACACGCATATTGCCGGTGATGTTGTCGCGATTGGCGGGCTTCATCTGAGGCAAGGGCACGTTTTTGTGCAATTGGTTCCGATGACCGCGGGCGGCGCGGACGGGCTTTTGAGCTTCGGGCTGACTTGGGAAACGGGTAGTTTTAACCGCTAGGTTTGTGCGGAATTTCGCACATATCAAGCCGCGTCTAGACGTAAGTCCCTGCTTTTATTGGCATTCACTTGAGGCTTGCGTGCATTTGCTCAAAGCACGAGCATAGCCGGCACAGGGCAGCTGATGGCTGCGCTATGTGATTCTACACGCGATACTAAACTCTGGGAGGAGACCAACATGAAATTTATGACAGCAGCGCTTGCCGCTTTGACGATGACTGTTTCCGCGGGTGCCGTTTCGGCGGCCTGTGATGATGGCGAGATCGTCGTCAAGTTCAGCCACGTAACCAACACCGACAAACACCCGAAGGGCATTGCCGCCTCGCTTTTGGAGCAGCGCATCAATGATGAGATGAACGGCAAGATGTGCCTTGAAGTCTTCCCGAACTCGACGCTTTATGATGACAACAAAGTGCTCGAAGCCATGCTTCAGGGTGATGTTCAGCTTGCCGCGCCGAGCCTCTCGAAGTTCGAGAAGTTCACCAAGCAGTTCCGTCTGTTTGACTTGCCGTTCATGTTCAAAGACATCTCTGCCGTGGACACGTTCCAGAACGGCGCCGAAGGCCAGGCAATGCTTGACAGCATGCAAAAGCGCGGCCTTCAGGGGCTTGCTTTCTGGCACAATGGCATGAAGCAGATGAGCGCCAACAAACCGCTGATCGCGCCGACTGACGCCAACGGCCTCAAGTTCCGCGTGCAGGCCTCAGATGTGCTTGTCGCGCAAATGCAAGCGATTGGTGGCTCGCCACAGAAAATGGCCTTTTCTGAAGTTTACGGCGCACTCCAGCAGGGTGTTGTTGACGGGCAAGAGAACACTTGGTCAAACATCTATGGCAAAAAGTTCTTTGAAGTTCAGGACGGGATCACCGAAACCAACCACGGTATCATTGACTACCTCGTTGTGACCAACGTTGATTGGCTGAACTCGCTTGACGCCGACGTGCGCGACCAGTTCATGACCATTCTGTCGGAAGTAACCACGGCCCGCAACGCAGAGTCGACAGCGGTTAACGCTGGCGCGCGCCAAGCTGTGATCGACGCTGGCGGTGTTGTGCGCGAGCTTGATGCAGACCAACGCCAAGCTTGGGTTGATGTTATGAAGCCGGTTTGGGAACAGTTTGCTGACGATGTTGGCCAAGAGAACATCGACGCGGTTCAGAAGATCAACACCGGCATGTAAGCCAAAATGAGGGCGGGCCAATTATACGGCCCGCCCTTTTTACAAGCCACGTTGGGAGGCGTGGGGCTGCAAGGGGGGCAAGCATATGAGCACGACCAGCGCAAATGCGACTTTTACCGACAAAATCGAAGAGACGATACTGGCTTTCATCCTCGGGATGATGACCATGATTACCTTTATCAACGTGATCGTGCGCAAGGCGTTTGCCAATGATCCACCAGCTTTCATCGAGTTTCTCAAGCTTGAGAATATCGGTTTGTGGGGCGGTGAGTTGACGGTGTTTATGTTCGGCTGGCTCGGGCTTTTAGGGGCCTCGTATGCTGTGAAGAAAAACGCGCATTTGGGCGTTGATGCGGTTGTGAACCTTCTGGCTGTGCCCAAGCGGCGTATGTTGGCTTTGGTGTCGATCGTGCTTTGCTTGATCTATGCGTTCTTACTTATGAAAGGCTCATGGGACTACTGGGCCAATTTCGCCAACCTGCCCGCAACCGAGGGCCGTTGGTTCCCGCTCGGGTTTGAGGAAAACTTCCGCGGCAAGGGCTGGTATGAGGTTGAAAGCGTGCCAAACCCGGGCGCCTTCAAGTTTTTGGAAGGCATGTTCAACGATGGCGACGCATACGAAAAGCTGCCGCGTTTGGTGCCGTATCTTGTGCTGCCGTTGTCGATGGCTTTGCTGATTTTCCGTTTTGTGCAGATGGGATTAGCTGTTTGGGCAGGGCGCATTGACCGCATTGTTGCCAGTCACGAAGTCGAGGATGACCTCGATGAAATGCGTGCAGCGCGCGGCGAGATCAAAACCGGGGAGAAAAGCTAATGCAAGTTGCTCTGCTGTTTTTGCTGATTATCGGAATGATGATGATCGGCGTTCCCATCGCGGTGAGCCTCGGTTTGTCGTCGATCCTTTTTTTGCTGGTTTACTCTGACAGCACATTGGCCTCGGTTGCACAGACGTTGTTCGCCGCTTTTGAGGGCCATTCAACGCTGCTGGCGATCCCGTTTTTCATCCTTGCGTCGTCATTTATGTCAACCGGTGGTGTGGCCAAGCGGATCATCCGTTTTTCCATCGCTTGTGTCGGGCATTTGCGCGGCGGTCTCGCGATTGCGGGTGTCTTTGCCTGCATGCTTTTCGCGGCTTTGTCGGGCTCGTCGCCAGCGACGGTTGTGGCCATTGGCTCGATCGTGATCGCGGCAATGACGCAGGCGGGGTATACCAAAGAGTTTGCTGCGGGCGTTATCTGTAACGCGGGCACGCTTGGCATTCTCATTCCGCCTTCGATCGTCATGGTTGTCTATGCGGCGGCAGTTGAAGTGTCTGTTGGTCGTATGTTCCTTGCCGGTGTCATTCCGGGCCTGATGGCTGGCCTCATGCTGATGATTGCGATCTACATTATGGCGCGGATCAAGAACATGCCCAAAGGCGAGTGGCAGGGCTGGCGCGAGATATTTGACAGCTTCCGCGAGGCGGCTTGGGGCCTTGGCCTGATCGTGATCATCATGGTCGGCATCTATGGTGTCCCCGGTGTGACCAAAGCTATTTTCACGCCAACAGAAGCGGCGGCGGTGGCTGCGGTCTATGCCTTCATCATCGCCACATTTGTCTACCGCGACATGGGGCCTTTGAGCACAGAAGAGGGCACACGTAACCTCAGCCTATTGCAAAAGCCTAAGGCGATCATCACGGCGTGGTATGACAAAGACACGCGCCAGACGCTGTTTGAAGCGGGCAAACTCACTGTGACGCTGATGTTTGTGATCGCCAACGCGTTGATCCTCAAGCATGTGCTGACCGATGAGCAAGTGCCGCAGAGTGTCGCCAATGCGATGCTCAATGTGGGCTTCGGGCCGGTGATGTTCCTTGTGGTGGTCAATGTGATCTTGCTCATTGGCGGGCAGTTCATGGAGCCTTCGGGGCTGCTTGTGATCGTAGCACCCTTGGTGTTCCCGATCGCGATAGAACTCGGGATTGACCCAATTCACCTTGGTATCATCATGGTGGTCAACATGGAGATCGGGATGATCACGCCGCCTGTGGGGCTTAACCTGTTTGTCACCTCTGGCGTCGCTGGCATGCCGATGATGGGCGTCGTACGCGCGGCTCTGCCGTTCCTGATGGTGCTCTTTGTGTTCCTGATCATGATCACCTACATACCGGCGCTTTCGACGTTCCTGCCCAATATGATGATGGGGCCGGAGATTATCACCAACTAGCCGTATAGGCACACAAAAAAGGCGGCCCTCGCATATATGAGAGCCGCCCTTTTTGCTTCAGCTGCTTCGCGTTACGCGACTTCGATGGCGCGTGTGCCTGCAGACATAACAAGACCATTCTCTGTTTCTTGTATGCTCAAATCATCAAACTCGATGTCTCCGACCAGCCTGATAACAAAATTCTGGCTGAAGGCCCCATCAGCGTTTTCACCGGAGAGTGTGAACAACAGATCAAAGTTGTCGCTGTCGTCATAACTGGTGGTGCTGACAAAGCTGATGTCTTTGTTGAATGTTTCAACACCGTCTGTGCCCAAGAGCGAGTTGGTGCCCAAATCAAAATTGATTGCGATCACGTCTTCCGTCAAATCGAGATCGGTGATCGTGGCAAACAGGGCAGGTGACGCGCTTGTTGCCGGGTCGATCTCTTCAAAAACACCGCTCAGGACGAAGTTATCTGCGCCTTCGCCGCCCGTAAGCTCAACACCTGTGTCGAGCGCGGGGATTGGGCTTGTGGCAGTCGGCATTGCCTCGGTTGTTTCGCTGTAGGCGAAAGTGAGGTTGTCATCGCCTGCGCCGCCGTCGGCTGTTGCGTTAAGGCCCGTCACGGTGATCGTGTCGTTGCCTTCGTCGCCAGCTGCATTGCCGAGTAACCCGACGCTGATCGTGTCATTGCCCAGGCCACCACTGATCGCGCCGGTTTCGCCACTTTCGCCGCTGCCGCTGCCCGTGAGAACGTCATCGCCGGCGCCTCCGGAAATGTCGGAAACTGTGCCTGTGATGGTGTCGTTACCTTCACCACCTTCAAGTGCAGCGACGCCGTTGCCCTGAAACAAGCTGCCGGTTAACACATCGTCGCCCGCTTCGCCGCGCACGACAGGCGTATCAAGAAGGCCGGCATCAACGGTGTCATCGCCTGCGCCCGCGTTGACCGCAACAGTGCCAGCAGGGGCCGCGGTAAGTGTTGCATCACCGGTGATGAAATCCATGATCGAGGTTTGCGTTAGGCTGTTGTCAGCGTCGTTGCCTTGCACAACAGGCGCACCGCTTGCGTCGGATGCGGCACTGAGCTCTGCGACTGGCTCACCTTCGGTGTCATCATCGGTGTTTTCATCTGTCGGGATAACAGCGTCTGCTTCTGCATCTGACGCGGTGTCGGCTTCTGTGTCATCACGGCCTTCAAACAGTGGAATGAGCATGGCAGCAAAGAGCAACAAAACGGTATTCATAACGATTCCCCTCGGTAAACCAGTAAATTTTAGACAAATCTTCAGGATAAGCCTAGGCGAGGTTACGAAACACTCCGTTCAAGCGCCTTCCAAAGCGTTGATAATCGGCGAGAAATCGGCTGCTTTGAGGGAGGCTCCGCCAACCAGCGCGCCGTCTACGTCGGGCACTTGAAAAATTTCAGCGGCGTTGTCAGGCTTGACGGAACCGCCGTAAAGGATGCGCACACCGCGGCCGACACCTGCGCCAAAGCGGCGCTCAAGACGGGCGCGAATGAAGCCATGCACCTCGCCGATCTGTGCGAGGCTGGGCACAAGGCCTGTGCCAATCGCCCAGATGGGTTCATAGGCGATCACAAGATTTTCAGCCGTTGCGTTGTCAGGAACCGAGCCTGCGAGCTGCCCGCCGATGATATCAAGAGTGTTTTGCGCCTCGCGTTGGGCAAGACTTTCGCCCATACAAACGATGGCCATAAGCCCCGCTTGTTGCGCTGCGCGGGCTTTGGCGCGCACGATATCGGAGTGCTCGTCATAACTTTCGCGGCGCTCGGAATGCCCGACGATCACCGCCTTTGCGCCGACGTCACGTAACATTTCAGCCGATACGTCGCCTGTGTGGGCGCCAGAGGCGTTGGCGTGACAATCCTGCGCTCCAATGTCGAAGGGGCATTGGCGTGCCGCCGTTGCGAGCAAGGTCACTGGCGGGCAAATCAACACGTCAACAGCGGGTTTCGGATGTGCCTCTGCCAAGGCTTCAAGCTCGGTGAGTTGCCCCGAGAGGCCATTCATCTTCCAGTTTCCGGCGGCAAGTTTGCGGCGCATTCAGCGTCTCCTTCTGGTGTTGTCTCTGGAGTATCAGGAAGTCGCGGCGGGGCCAATAACTTCGTGGCCTACTTGCAAGCTTGCAAGGTTGCGTTAGAAAGGCGAACAGCAAGTTTGGGAGGGTGTTTGGTGATCGAGAAACTGGATTTTGCGGCGCTTACTTCGGGCGACGTAACAGCCCGCGAAGTTTTGCGGCGCGGTGTGCTCGAAACGGGCTTTTTGCAAGTTGTGAATACTTCTGTGGATAAGCCTGAAATTGACGCTATTATAAGTGCTTACAGGTCATTCTTTAAGTTGCCCGTTGAAAGCAAACAACAAGTCAATATGGCACTTACCGGTTCGAATCGTGGCTGGGGGGCTGGCGGTTCCGAGCGGGTCGATCCTAAGGCCAACCCCGACTATAAGGAAGTGTTTGACTGTGGCTACCAACTGCCAGATGGCGATGCGCTGAGCGACAGCGGATTACTGGTTTATGGCGAGAATCTTTGGCCGGAAATGCCGGTGGGTTTCGCGCAGACTGTGCAGGATTACTACGGCAAAGCGATCAGCTTATGCCGCGAGATTCTGGCGGAAATTGCTGGCATCATTGGCCGTGACGCGACCTTCTTTGATGACAAGTTCAGCAGCCCGATGGCACTTTTGCGCGGCAATTACTATCCAGCAAGGCCTGACTGGGCGGGCGATAAAGACTTCGGCATTGCCGCGCATTCCGACTACGGCTGCCTTACTTTACTAACTGGCGACGGCACAGCGGGCCTTGAGGTGAAGGCCGCGAACGGAGAATGGCATGCTGTTGAGGTGCGGCCCGGTGAATTTGTGATCAACTTCGGTGAAATGTTGCAAATGTGGTCGGGCGGGGCAGTAAAGGCGACTTTACATCGCGTTGTCGGAACCGGCGACGAGCGTATTTCGGTGCCGATGTTCTTCAACCCGAACTACGACACCGATGTCTCGGCTGAGGGGCAAGCGCCCGTGTCGGCGGGAGATTACCTGACCAAGCGCTATGACGAGACTTACTTGCATTTGCAAAAGGGGAAGGGCTGATGTCGGTTGGCTTCCTCCACACGGCGGAGGTGCATATCGCGACGTTTGAGGCCTTGTTGCCGGAGCTGGAACTTGAACATATTGTGCGCCCTGAGTTGCTTGAGCAGGCCCGGAAGTTGGGCGTTGAGGCTGTGCGCGACAACGTGACGGCGGAACTATCGCAGCTGATGGAAAAACATGATGCGGTGATGTGCACCTGCTCGACGTTGGGGGCGCTGGTAAAGGCTCCGGTTTTACGCGTGGATACGCCTGCCATGCAAGCCGCCGCTGAGGCCGTGACCGGGCAGGTTTTGCTGGCGATTTGTCTTGAGAGCACGCGGAGTGCAACGCTTGCATTGTTTGATAGACTTGCCGGAAACGGGCGGGGGAAAGTGCTCTTGTGCGAGGCCGCGTGGGAGCGGTTTGAGGCGGGGGATATGCAGGGATATGCGGCAGAAATTGCCCGCACAGTAGAGGCGGAAAGCGGCTTTGATGCGGTGGTGTTGGCACAGGCTTCAATGGCTGTAGCCGCGCCTTTGCTTGAGGCCAAGGGCTTGCGCGTGTTTACGACGCCAAGCGAGGCGGCGAAGGTGTTGCGCGCTAAAGCCTAGCCAGAGCGGCGCGGGCGAGGGTGCAAGCTTCCTCTGGATCATCGAGCGCACTTTCAGGCAACGTCCAATACGGCATTTTCACTTCTTTGCCGCTATCTTTCTTTTGATATGACCAGCGCGTGCTGCCAAGGGCTTCCAGCTCTTCGCCGTAGCCATCGGCGCCTTTAAGATACAACTGTCCGGAGGAGTGCAGCAGGGCAAACACAGTGCCTTCATGGTAGATCGCGAGGCCACCCATCATCTTTCGGGTGCTGAGGCCGCCGAGATCCGCGAACATGTCTTTGATTTGCTCAATTTGCTCGTCAGATACGGCCATTATGCGTTGTTGTCCGGCAGTTTCAGCTCGGGTAGGGCGAGTTCGTCAACGCCTTTGAACTTGATTGATTCACCACAACCACAAGCGTCTTCAACGTTGGGGTTGTTGAACTTGAAGCCGCTTTCAAGCAGCGAGACTTCATAGTCCACTTCAGTGCCAAACAAGAACATCTGCGCCATTGGAGCGATCATGATGCGAGCGCCGTTTTCCTCGACGAGTTCGTCATGTTCGGCGACTTCATCGACGTAATCCATCGTGTATTCCATCCCCGCGCATCCGCCTTTCTTGACGCCAATCCGCAAGCCCTTATGGCCTTTAGCAGCCATCAGCTTGCATATCTGTGCGGCGGCGGCTTCTGTCATGGTGACAGCTTGCTTTCCGGGAATGCCAAACATGAGTTTCGTCCTTTAGTAGTCTGTTATATTACATAAAACCGAGTTCAAGGCGTGCTTCATCGGACATCATGTCCATGCCCCAAGGCGGTGACCAGACGAGCTCGACATCGACACTTTTGACGCCAGCTATCGGTTCGATTGCTTCCGCGACCCACCCTGGCATTTCTCCGGCAACAGGGCAGCCCGGTGCGGTGAGCGACATAGCAACCGAAACATCGTTCTGATCATTGATCTCGATGGTATAGATTAACCCGAGATCATAGATATTCACTGGAATTTCAGGGTCATAGACCGTGCGGCAGGCTTCAACCATCTGCTCATAAAGCGGATGCTCTGTGCTTGAAGGGGGGATCAGCGGTGTGCCCTCGATGGGGCCGGTGCTTGGATTGCTCATATCAGTCATGTCGGATGCTTTCTGGTATTCCTTAGCAAATATATAGGGATTTGACTTGGCCACGTAAAGGGCCGCCGAAAACTGACTTTGTCAACAAACACCACTCAGTTAAGGTATTATCGCCAAACGAACACATTTGCAGCTTGCCCAAAGCCGCCAGCACAGGCATTTTAGCGAAAACACAGGTTGAAAGAGGCGCAGGCAAAGCCCAAGTTAACCTTCTATAAACGCGGAAGGCCTTGGAGCTGCCTCATATGAGGGGCGCGAGGCTTTGCCCAAATACAGGATATAGAGCATGCAAGAGCAACTCAACGCATCATACCCAGTGCTTCCTTTGCGCGATATCGTGGTTTTCCCACATATGATCGTGCCGCTGTTTGTCGGACGAGAAAAGTCTGTCAGGGCGCTGGAAGAAGTGATGAATGACGGCAAACAGATTTTGTTGTCAGCGCAGATTGACCCGGGAGAAGATGACCCCGACACGGACGGTATCTACACGACTGGCGTTCTGGCCAATGTCTTGCAGCTTTTGAAGCTGCCTGATGGTACAGTTAAAGTGCTTGTGGAGGGCGTGCAGCGCGTTGTTATCACAGGGTTTCTTGACAATCCGGAGTTTTTTGAAGCCAGCGCCGAGCAGCTTGATGAAATACTGGGCGATGAAACCACAGTAGAAGCTTTGTTGCGCTCTGTCGGCAACGAGTTCGAGCGCTACGCGAAAGTGCGCAAGAACATTCCCGAGGAAGCGCTTACGGCGGTTGGCGAGGCGCAAGAGCCCGAAAAGCTGGCTGACTTGGTTGCCGGACACCTTGGTGTTGAAGTTGACCAGAAGCAGGAGCTTTTGCAGACGCTTGATGTAAGCGAGCGTCTTGAGAAGGTCTTTGGCCTGATGCAGGGCGAGATGAGCGTTCTGAGTGTCGAGAAGAAGATCAAAACCCGCGTCAAAACCCAGATGGAACGCACGCAACGTGAGTATTATCTCAACGAGCAAATGAAAGCGATCCAGAAGGAGCTTGGCGACGGCGAAGAGGGCGAGGGCGAGCTGGCTGAGCTTGAAGCGAAAGTAGCTGCGACCAAGCTGTCAAAAGAGGCCAAGGAAAAGGCCGAAGCCGAGCTGAAGAAGCTCAAGAACATGAGCCCGATGTCGGCCGAGGCGACTGTTGTGCGCAACTACCTTGACTGGATGTTGAGCATCCCTTGGGGCGTGAAAAGCCGTGTAAAGAAAGACCTTGGCCGCGCTGAAGCGATCTTGGACGGTGATCACTACGGGCTTGAAAAGGTTAAGGAACGCATTGTCGAATATCTTGCGGTGCAGCAACGCTCCAAAAAGCTTAAAGGCCCGATCATGTGCCTTGTTGGCCCTCCCGGTGTTGGTAAGACCAGCCTCGGCAAGTCGGTTGCCAAGGCGACGGGGCGTGAGTTCATTCGCATCTCGCTCGGTGGTGTGCGTGACGAGAGCGAAATTCGCGGTCACCGCCGTACTTACATCGGCTCGATGCCGGGTAAGATTATCCAGGCGCTGAAAAAGGCCAAGACAACCAACCCGCTGATCTTGCTCGATGAAATCGACAAGATGGGGCAGGACTTCCGTGGTGATCCGGCGAGCGCGATGCTTGAAGTGCTTGACCCAGAGCAAAATAGCTCCTTCGTTGATCACTATCTCGAGGTTGAATACGACCTGAGCAATGTCATGTTTTTGACCACGTCAAACAGCTACAACATGCCAGGGCCTTTGCTTGACCGCATGGAGATCATTCCTCTGTCGGGCTACACGGAAGACGAAAAGCGGGAGATTGCCAAGCAGCATCTTGTTGAAAAGCAAGTGAAAAACCACGGCTTGAAGCCCAAGGAGTTTTCGCTGGCGGACGAAGCGCTGACAGATATGGTGCGTTACTACACCCGCGAGGCTGGTGTGCGGAACCTTGAGCGTGAGATCGCCAAGGTTGCGCGTAAGGCTGTGACGATGATCGTTAAGGGCGAGGCTGACAGCGTGTCGGTATCAAGCGACAACCTTGATGACTTCCTCGGGGTGCGCAAGTTCCGCTATGGCCTTGCTGAAGAGCAAGACCAAGTTGGCGTTGTCACGGGGCTGGCTTATACCAGCGTTGGCGGGGAACTGCTTAACATCGAAGCGCTGCGCCTGCCAGGCAAGGGCCGGATGAAGACCACAGGCAAACTTGGTGATGTTATGAAAGAAAGCATCGAAGCGGCGAGCTCTTATGTGCGCTCTATTGCGCCAGAGATCGGGGTGAAGCCGCCGAAGTTTGACAAGTGGGACATCCACGTTCACGTGCCAGACGGTGCGACGCCGAAAGACGGGCCAAGTGCCGGTTTGGCGATGGTCACTTCGATCGTCTCGGTGCTCACTGGCATTCCGGTGCGCAAGGATATCGCGATGACGGGGGAGGTTTCCCTGCGCGGCAATGCGATGCCGATCGGTGGCCTCAAAGAGAAGCTGTTGGCTGCATTGCGGGGGGGCATCAAGACAGTGCTCATTCCGGAAGAGAACGAGAAAGACCTCGTGGATATTCCTGACAATGTGAAGGAAGGGTTGAAGATCATCCCTGTGACACATGTGAGCGAAGTCTTGAAACTGGCCCTCAGCGAAGCGCCCGAGCCGATCGAATGGGATGAAGCCGCGGAAGAAGCCGCCGCTGCGGCCCGTCTTGCCAATGATCGTAGCGAAGGCGCTACTGCGCACTAACTTAAGCCGTTTTGAATTGAGAACGCCGCCCCGAAAGAGGCGGCGTTTTTGCTTGGTGGACTATCTAATTAGTCGAGAATTGGGATCACAAGCGTGAGTGCAAGTAACGCAACAAGCGCTGAGCCTGATGATGAGGAAGCTGCTGCATCCGCCACAATGATGTCTTGCTCGACGACCGGATCGGCAAGGCCGCCTGCGAAGGACGTGCTGGCTGTGAGCGACGCTGCAAATGCCGTTGCAATGAGAATTTTGTTCATGTCTATGATATCCCCCAAAGATTGCTAGAATTGTGGCAAAATTCATAGCTGCCTTTGGGCGGCAAGGGAAGCAATTTTGCCTGATTGTGCCAGCATAACGTCGATATCGTCACTGGATTTGCTCTATAGAAAGCGTTATGCTTCCTTCAAAACAACAACATATTGAGGGACGGATAATGGCAGCAGCACCGAAGAAGTCAAAAACAACCGGCGTAAAGAAGGCCGCGGCACCAGCGAAACCAGCGCGGAAAGCGGCCAAAAAGGCGGCTCCGAAGACACCCGAAACAGTGGCGCCGGCGCCTTTGTCAGCCCCGAGCCCCATTGCCAAGGCTGCTGAAGTCGAGCCGGTCATTGTGACAAGCAATGCTCCGTCGGTTGGTATGATCGAGATGCGCAAAGAGCAATTGCTTGATGAAGTTGCCGAGCGCACGGGGGCCAAGCGAAAAGACGTCAAACCAGTTGTCGAGGCTGTTTTGGAAGTTATGGGGAGAGCCATTGGCGATGGCCAGGAGTTGAACTTGAAGCCATTTGGCAAAGTCAAAATTGCCCGCACCAAACAAGTTGCGAACGGCCGTGTTATCAACATCCGGTTGCGTCAATCGGATATGGTGATCAAAGAGCTCGAAGGTGACAAACAAGCCGCTGAATAGGATCGCCGAGCCGTCGGAGGAAGTTTTTTTGCTCAAAGCGCGATTTTCGCAATAATCGCGCTTGCAAGACCTCGCCGTGCTCGCTAAATACCGCCGCACGGGTCGTTAGCTCAGTTGGTAGAGCGCTTCGTTTACACCGAAGATGTCGGGAGTTCGAGCCTCTCACGACCCACCATTTTTTCACAAATCGTTGTCTTGGCAGTGCGCAGGACGAATTTGTTTCGTTCGGGGGTCGATTCCGCCTGAAATCTCCTTGCATACTTGCCCTAGCAACCCTAGAAGAGCGCTTGATTTAGCTGGTGCAGGTTGCACCGGACCTTGACGTAATGCCGATATGCAAAAGGATGGACTCATGCAGGTCACCGAGACATTGAACGAAGGCCTCAAGCGCGCCTATAACATCACCCTCACAGCTGCCGAGCTTGACTCAAAAGTTGATGAGAAGCTGATTGAAGCGCAGCCTGACGTAGAGATGAAGGGCTTTCGCAAGGGTAAAGTCCCTATGGCGCTGCTCAAAAAGCAGTTTGGCCAAAAGGTCATGGGCGAAGCCATGCAAGAGGCCATCGACGGTGCGATGTCAGACCACTTCGAAGCTTCGGGTGACCGCCCTGCGATGCAGCCAAAAGTTGAAATGATTGACGGTGACAAGTGGAAAGAGGGCGACGACGTTAAGATCGAGATGTCTTACGAAGCGCTGCCAGAAATTCCTGAAGTTGATTTCAAAAAAATCAAGCTTGAGCGTATGGTCGTGAAAGCCGGCGACGACGAGATCGAAGAGGCGCTGAAGTCACTTGCCGAAACCGCGCAAGACTTTGAGCCGCGCAAGAAGGGTTCAAAAGCCAAAGATGGTGACCAGGTTGTGATCGACTTCCTCGGTAAAGTAGACGGCGAAGCCTTTGAGGGCGGCGCAGCAGAAGATTACCCGCTGGTGCTCGGTTCAAACAGCTTCATTCCGGGCTTTGAAGAGCAGCTCGTTGGTGTAAAAGCCGGCGACGAAAAGAACGTTGAAGTGAGCTTCCCTGACGAATACCAGGCCGAAGCTCTGGCAGGCAAAGCCGCCGTGTTCGAGTGCAAAATCAAGGAAGTTAAGGAACCAAAAGCGGCCGAGCTGAACGATGAGCTGGCTGTTAAGTTTGGTGCCGAAGATCTTGCTGGCCTGAAGGGCCAGATTGGTGAGCGCCTTGAAGCCGAGTATGCCGGTGCGTCACGCGCGGTGATGAAGCGCGCGCTGTTGGATGCTCTGGACAAGCAGGTTTCGTTCGAGCTGCCACCATCGCTGCTGGAAGCTGAAGCTGGCCAGATTGCGCACCAGCTGTGGCATGAGGAAAACCCTGACGTTGAGGGCCATGATCACCCTGAGATCGAAACGACTGCAGAGCACACAAAACTTGCCGAGCGTCGCGTGCGTTTAGGCCTTCTGCTCGCCGAGATGGGGCAGAAAGCTGAAATTGAAGTATCAGACGCCGAGATGACCCAAGCTATCATGAACCAAGCGCGCCAATACCCCGGCCAAGAACGTCAGTTCTTTGAATTTGTTCAGCAAAACCAGCAAATGCAGCAGCAGCTTCGCGCGCCGTTGTTCGAAGATAAGGTTGTTGATCAGGCATTTGAACAGTCGACTGTGAAAGACAAAGAAGTCTCGAAAGACGATTTGCAAAAAGCCGTGGAAGCGCTCGAAGACGAGTAAGGCTTTCGGCTTTAGAGAAACGAAAGGCCGCTCCTTTGGGGGCGGCCTTTTTCGTTTTAAGCGGGGCGCAGGCCTGTTTCGACGAGCATGCCACGGCGTTTGGCTTCAAAGTAGTAGCCCCGTGCATACCAGCTGATGGCGGTGTCGATGTCTCCATCAGACAAGAGCCATGCGCCGCGCAGATACTTGCCCGCGTATTTGAGGTTGGTTTCTGCATCTAGCAGGTCATTGGCCGTGCCGCTGTGCCCCATGCTGCGTGCAGTTGCAGGGAGGATTTGTAGCAAGCCATAGTAAGGGCCGTTGCGGGCCCAAGGACGGTGCGTGCTTTCGCGGATCGCGAGCTTATGGAGCAGGGGACGCGGGAGTTCGTAGAGATCGGCGTATTTGTTGATTAGCGCACGCAGTTCCGGTGTTTCGTTCGGGTAGAGAGGCGGCTCGTTTGACGCGGGTGTCGCAGGTTGGTGAGCGGGCTGGTTGTTCCCGCAGGCCGATACAAGGGAGGCGGCTGCAAGCATGAGAAGGAGTGTTCGGCGGTTCGGAGACATGGTACGGCCTATCGTTGTTGATGCCTGTGATCTAGCCGCAAACAGGCTTGTCTTGCCAGAGGGCGCTTGTGTTTGCGCGTGAACATGCCGATTTTTGCCCCGCATCGGGCGGCACAAAAAAACCGCGCCAGACGGGCTGGCGCGGTTTGAATTGTAGCAGAGTAGGCTGGCTTAGCTTTTCTCTGTCGTGTCTTCAGCTTCAACATCTGCTTCGTCAGTTTCGACTTCAACACCGGCCGCTTCGGCAAGGTCTTCATCGTCTGATGCGGCAGCGCCGATATCGTCGAACAATTCAGCAATCTCGAACTCGGCTTCAGCTTCAGCTTCGGCTGCGAGTTCCTGGATCGACTTGCCCGAGGCTTGCAATTCGGCTTCTTCAGTCGAACGGGCCACGTTGATTTCGATTGTTGCTGAAACTTCAGGGTGAAGGCGCACAAACATGTTGTGAACACCGAGATCTTTGATCGGCGCTTCAACAGATACTTGCTTGCGATCAACTGTGAAACCTTCTGCGGTGGCAGCTTCGGCGGCGTCACGTGGTGTGACTGAGCCGTAAAGCGAACCCGCGTCAGAAGCTTGGCGAATCACGATGAACTGCTGGCCATCGAGGCGAGCGGCCATGTCTTCGGCTTCTTTTTTGGTTTCAAGGTTGTTGGCTTCAAGCTGGGCTTTCTGCGCTTCGAAGTTGGCGATATTCGCATCTGACGCTGTCAGGGCTTTCTTCTGTGGCAGAAGGAAGTTGCGGGCATGACCCGGCTTCACATCTACAACATCGCCCATTTGGCCGAGCTTTGCGACGCGCTCAAGAAGGATAACTTTCATGTCTGTTCTCCTTACTTAACGGCGTATGGCAGAAGCGCGAGGAAGCGGGCGCGTTTGATCGCGCGGGCAAGCTCACGTTGCTTCTTGGCCGAAACAGCGGTGATACGGGAAGGCACGATTTTGCCACGCTCAGAGATGTAGCGTTGCAGAAGCTTCGTGTCTTTATAGTCGATCTTTGGTGCGTTCTCGCCTGAGAACGGGCAGACCTTACGACGGCGGAAAAATGGTTTTGCAGCCATGGTTTAGTGTCCTTTCTTCAGGTGATTAGCGACGTTCACGGCGCTCGGAGCGCTCTTCGCGTTTTTGCATTTGAACCGATGGGCCTTCAGCGTGCTCGTCGACTTTGATGGTCAGGATACGCATCACATCTTCGTGCAGGCGCATGAGGCGTTCCATTTCCTGAATCGCCGCTGCCGGAGCATCGGTGCGCAGGAAGGCGTAGTGGCCCTTGCGGTTCTTGTTGATTTTGTAGGCCATCGTTTTGATGCCCCAGTATTCGTGTTCAACGAGCTTACCGCCGTTGTCCGCGAGGACTGTGCCAAAATGTTCGATGAGGCTCTCTGCTTGCGTGTTGGACAAGTCCTGACGCGAGATAAATACATGCTCATAGAGCGGCATGTGCTGTTCCTTTTTCAAGCGCATTTCATAGGAGGGTCATCCTTCTGCGACCCATCCACGAGAGCTGCGCGGTTCAAACGTAACTGCAGAAGGAAGCTGGCACATACGACGGTTTTTGCGTCCGCGCAAGCGCAAGTTGCGGGCGTAAGTCGAGCTAGGCTTTAGTGCAGATACTCATGGGCTGCCACATTCAGGCCTTAAAGTGGCGAATCTGCCTTTATCTATCCTTTTTTGGTCAAAGTTTTGTCGAACTAGAACAGCAAATTCAAAGAAATCGACTTAAAACAAGACCACTCGGAGAGAGCCATGTTCAACGTTGCAACAAGTGTCCACGTCCCTGAAAACGCAGTTGAGAAGTATTCAGTGGAGGCCCTTCCGCCGACGCGCTTGTTCAACGTTTTTGCAGGCGCGGTATTGCTGTTGGCGGCCTTGGGCCTTTGGGCGATGCCCGGAGCAGTTTGGGACAACGGCTTGATGCTATTCAAGTTGATGATCACCATCGCACTTATGGCGTCGGGTTTTGCAATGATCGCGCCAGTACGCCGTCGCATTCCGGAAGTTAACCTTGATCCGCGCTCCGAGCGCCTTGAAGTTGTTGTGCGCAACGAGTTTGGCCGTGTCGTTCGCTCGCAGGTGTATGAGTATAAAGACCTGAGCGAAATCGACGTTCGTGGCGGAGTGTTTATTGCCCGCGATCATCAGGGTCGCAGTGTTGTCGAGCTTCCGCTTGGCAAACGGGCCCGCGAGATGGACAGCCTGCGCTCGGCGCTCGGCCCAAGCTTTGCGCGCACTGGCTGAGCTCGAACATCAACAAACTCTCCAAAGAGCCGGTGCCCAGCGTGCCGGCTTTTTCATGTCTAGCGCATTGCGCGTGGCGGGGCTTCGGGCTATTTCACTTAAAAGGCAAGTGGAGGGTCTTAAGTGAGCAGAGCATTCGTATTCCCCGGGCAGGGCGCACAAGCGGTCGGTATGGGCAAAGCCCTAGCAGAGGCCTATCCCGAGGCCAAAGCCGTGTTTGATGAAGTTGACGAGGCCTTGGGCGAAAACCTGAGCGCGTTGATCTGGGAGGGCGACATTGCTGACCTAACCCTTACACAGAACGCCCAACCCGCGCTTATGGCCACGTCCTTGGCCGCGATGCGGGCTCTTGCCGCTGAGGGCATTGATGTGTCTGCCGCTTCATTGGTTGCAGGGCATTCGCTTGGAGAATATTCGGCCTTGGCCGCGGCGGGGGCGATCAGCGTGGCTGACACCGCGCGCTTGCTTCGAACGCGTGGCAAAGCCATGCAAGACGCCGTGCCTGTCGGTGTTGGCGCGATGGCAGCTCTTTTAGGCTTGGACTTTCAAACAGCTAAAGACGTGGCCGCAGCCGCTGCGGAGGGCGATGTCTGCCAAGCCGCGAATGACAACGACCCAAGTCAGGTCGTCGTTTCTGGGCACAAAGCTGCGGTTGAACGCGCTGTCGTGTTGGCAAAGGAAGCCGGTGCCAAACGGGCGATGCTCTTGCCTGTGAGTGCGCCGTTTCATTGCGAACTGATGGCGCCGGCCGCTGAAGTTATGGCGGCGGCGCTTGGGCAGGTTGAGATCAACAAACCTGCTGTGCCTTTGGTCGCCAACGTGCTGGCCGAAGCTGTAAACGACCCGACGACAATTCGCTCGCTGCTGGTAGATCAGATCACCGGCTCGGTGCGCTGGAGAGAGAGCGTGCTCTATATGGGCGCTGAGCGTGGTATCACCGAGATCTGGGAAATAGGCGCCGGAAAAGCACTGTCCGGCATGGTGCGACGGATTAACAAAGAGATCAGCTGCCGCAATCTGGGCACACCAGATGATATCACAGCCGCTGTAGAAGCGCTGAACGAATAAGAAGGACTTATAAATGTTTGATCTAACAGGAAAATCTGCACTGGTTACTGGCGCTTCTGGCGGCATTGGCGGCGAGATAGCCAAGGTGTTGCACGCCGCTGGCGCGACTGTAGGCCTTTCAGGCACACGCGAAGAGCCGCTTAAGGCATTGGCTTCCGAGCTAGGTGAACGCGCGCATGTGTTGCCGTGCAACCTGAGCGACGCAGAGGCTGTTGATGCGCTGCCCAAACAGGCAATTGAAGCTATGGGCGCGGTTGATATCCTTGTTAACAACGCGGGTATCACGCGTGATCAGATATTTATGCGAATGTCTGACGAGGAATGGCAGAGCGTGATTGACGTCAACCTGACCTCGACCATGCGGCTATGTCGTGGCGTTATGCGCCCGATGATGAAGGCGCGGTGGGGCAGGATCATCAACATCAGCTCGATTGTTGGCTCAACAGGCAACCCCGGACAAGCAAACTATGCCGCTTCAAAGGCTGGTATGGTCGGGCTGACAAAGTCGATCGCTTATGAGGTTGCCAGCCGTGGCATCACCTCGAATGCCGTTGCGCCCGGCTTTATTGCGACGCCGATGACCGACAAGTTGACGGACGACCAGAAAACCAAGATCAACGGGCAAATCCCTGCTGCGCGCATGGGCACACCGAAAGAAATTGCGGGTGCTGTGCTGTATCTCGCCAGTGATGAGGCCGGTTATACAACAGGGGCGACCTTGCATGTAAACGGTGGTATGGCCATGTTATGATTGCCATCACGCAAAACGTGTGAAAGCATTTGCCTTGAGCGCACCATGTGCTATAGGCCACGCAGTTTCTCGGTTTTACACTTTTGTGTGAGGCAGAGCCTTTCCAGTCCGGAGGGGAACCGTCCTGAGTTAGGGCAACATAAACCGCCAGCCTTTCGGGGCAAAGGCAAAGACAGGGTTCGCAAGAGCCTGAAGTATAAGGATAGAGACATGAGCGACGTCGCAGACCGCGTAAAGAAAATCGTTGTTGAGCACCTTGGTGTTGAAGAAGACAAAGTTGCTGAAAACGCATCTTTCATTGACGATCTTGGCGCCGACAGCCTCGACACAGTCGAGCTGGTTATGGCTTTTGAAGAAGAGTTCGGGATCGAAATTCCGGACGACGCAGCCGAAACCATCCAAACATTCGGCGACGCCGTGAAATTCATCACTGAAGCGGCCTAAGCCTTTTCTTTGAATTTACATGAGAACGGCCTGCAAGCATGCGGGCCGTTTTTCTTTTGAGAGATTATGAACACCGGGCAAGACTATCGGCAGCATCGTGCTATTTGAGCGATGCGCACTCTTGCCCCAAGACCCCAAGCCGCGGTATGAGCGGGCAGGGAAATAGGGAAGGGCCTTTTTATGCGTCGAGTAGTTGTAACAGGCATCGGGCTTGTCACGCCTTTGGGCGGCAATGTAGATGACAGCTGGGCCAACATTCTGGCTGGCAAAAGCGGCGCTGGCACGATCACCCAGTTTAACCCCGAGCGCGTGGCAACCAAATATGCCTGTGAAGTTAAGCACGGCGACGGCACCAATGGCACCTTCAACTACGAAGACTGGATGGCGCCCAAAGAGCGCCGAAAGGTTGACGACTTTATCCTCTACGGCATTGCCGCGGCAGGCCAAGCGGTAACAGACGCTGACTGGATGCCCGAAGACGAAGAGAGCCGCCTGCGCACCGGCGTCATGATCGGCTCTGGTATTGGTGGTCTTAAGTCAATCGAGGCGACAACGCTGCTCATGGCCGAAAAAGGCCCGCGCCGCGTTTCGCCGTTCTTTATTCCTGGTGCATTGATCAACCTGATTTCAGGGCAAGTCGGCATCAAGTATGGTTTCAAGGGCCCCAACCACTCGGTTGTGACGGCCTGCTCGACGGGCGCGCACGCGATTGGCGACGCGTCACGCCTTATTCAGCATGGCGACGCCGAAGTTATGGTTGCTGGCGGTGCAGAAGCCGCGATCTGCGAGATCGGGATCGCGGGCTTTAATGCCTGCAAAGCCCTCTCGACAGGTCACGATGACGACCCGACCAAAGCAAGTCGCCCGTGGGATGCTGACCGCGACGGTTTCGTCATGGGCGAGGGCGCTGGTGTTGTTGTATTGGAAGAATACGAACACGCCAAAGCGCGCGGCGCGAAGATATACGCAGAAGTGGCTGGCTATGGCCTGTCGGGCGATGCCTACCACATCACCGCTCCTCCACCTGACCACGAAGGCGCTGAACGTGCGATGCGCGCAGCCTGTGCAAACGCCGGCATTGACCCGACCGAGATTGACTACGTGAACGCGCACGGAACCTCAACGATGGCCGATACCATCGAACTAGGTGCTGTCGAGCGGATGATGGGGCCAGAGGCTTCGGCCAAGCTTTCGATGTCGTCAACCAAGTCGATGACGGGCCACTTGCTCGGCGCGGCGGGCGCGATCGAGGCGATTTTCTCGATCCTCGCGATCCGTGATCAAGTTGCGCCGCCAACGATCAACCTTGATACGGTGGACTGCGAAACAAATGTTGACCTTTGCGCCAACGAAAAACGCGAACGCAAAATCGACATTGCCTTGTCAAACAGCTTTGGCTTCGGGGGCACCAACGCCTCCGTTGTCTTTCGGAAGGTAGACTAACACTATGTGGCGACACATTGCCTCAAACGCACTGACAATGCTGATTGTCGGCATCTTCCTGCTCGGCGGGCTGATCTTGTGGGGCCAGAGCGAATATCAGGCCAAGGGCCCTTTGGATGAGCAAATATGTCTGCGTGTCGAGCGCGGCAGCACTGTCAGCCGCGTCTCGAACTGGCTTGCGGACCAAGGTGCTGTGAGCTCGGGGATGCTGTTGCGTGTGGGCATGGATTATGCCGACCAAACAGGCAAACTCAAAGCCGGAAGCTACCTCGTGCCAGCGGGCGCGAGCATGGCAGATATCGCGTCGATCATTACCAAAGGCGGCGCGTCGACCTGCGGCACGGAGGTTGTGTTTAGGGTCGGTGTCACGCGCATGAGCACTATTGTGCGCGAGCTTGATCCGTCGACCAACAAATTCGTCGAGAAGGCCAAGTTTGACCCGTCGGTTGACGAAATTCCGCAGGCGTTTACGGCAGTGATCGAGCAATCAGACGCGCGCTTCCGGCTTGCTGTCGCCGAAGGTGTGACCAGCTGGCAAGTGGTTCAAGGCCTCAAAGCAATCTCGCTGCTTGATGGCGCCACCGGTGATGTGCCCGCCGAGGGCAGCCTCGCACCAGACAGCTATGAGTTCAAGAAAGGCGACAAGCGCGCTGATATCATCGCCCAGATGAGCCAACGCCAAGAGGTTATTCTGGCCGCAGCTTGGGAAGGACGCGCCGAAGGCCTGCCTGTGAAGAGCGCTGAAGAGGCTCTGGTTCTCGCGTCTCTGATCGAGAAAGAAACAGGCGTGGCCGAAGAGCGGCGACAGGTTGCGAGTGTGTTCACCAACCGGCTGAACAAGGGCATGAAGCTGCAAACCGACCCAGCCGTGATCTACGGCATTACCAAGGGCGAAGGGGTGCTGGGCCGTGGTCTGCGCCGCAGTGAATTGCGCAAGCCGACGCCGTTTAACACCTATGTAATCGACGCCTTGCCGCCAACTCCGATCGCCAACCCGGGACGCGCGAGCATCGAAGCCGCACTCAACCCCGACAGCACGGAGTATATCTTCTTTGTGGCTGATGGCACCGGTGGCCACGCATTTGCCGTGACGCTGGACGAGCACAACAAGAATGTCGCTAAGTGGCGCGCGATCGAGGCAGAACGCGCCAACGACTAAGAGCAACATCTTCGCAATCACATCTAAAGGCGCGCCCCACACGGCGTGCCTTTTTCGTTTGTATAACCCTAGGAATGTAGCTTCTACATCATGAGGCTTGCCGTGTGCTTGCCACGATATATAGTGGCAATCAACGCAACATAGGCCAATGGCCCGAAGAAATACGAGATGAGAACAAACAAACAGGGTTTTAGGCAAGATGGATGGTCACTTCAGGGACGATTTCGTTAAGCATCCGGGTGCGCTCAAGCAGCATCCGGCGCTGGTGCTCAATGCGGACTACAGGCCGCTATCATACTTCCCGTTGTCGCTATGGCCGTGGCAAGACGCTGTTAAGGCCGCTTGGCTTGATCGGGTTGATATCGTCGCCGAGTATGATCAAATCGTTCGTAGCCCTTCGATGCAGATCAAGATCCCTTCAGTGGTGGTGCTCAAGGACTATGTGAAGCCGCAAAAGGGCGTGGCTTTCACCCGTTTCAACCTGTTTTTGCGTGATGAGTTTTGCTGTCAGTATTGCGGTGCCAAGGGCGACCTTACCTTTGATCACGTGATTCCGCGGGCTGCTGGCGGGGTGACGAGCTGGCAGAACGTTGTGGCCGCGTGTTCGCCGTGTAATCTGCGCAAAGGGTGTAAGAGCCTTCGCAACTCGGGT
This sequence comes from Lentibacter algarum, assembly GCF_018860975.1. Taxonomy (GTDB): domain Bacteria; phylum Pseudomonadota; class Alphaproteobacteria; order Rhodobacterales; family Rhodobacteraceae; genus Lentibacter; species Lentibacter algarum_A. The sequence continues at coordinate 570,331 of NZ_JAHKQI010000008.1, read as the reverse complement.
CTAAGACTGCGTAGAGCACCACGCGCGCCCGAGGCAGAAGAACTGCGCAATCGTGGCCGTAAGTTTCCACCCAATCACCTGCACGAAAGCTGGATGGATTTTCTCTATTGGGATGCGGAACTCGACGCCTGAGGCGAGAGGCCAAACCACGCCACGAGTGCGCCGAGGAAGGCCGAAAGCGCCGCCAGCAATGTGACCGCCTGAAACCCAGATATCATTGCCGGTTTGTGTGACGCCACGCTGGAAATCGCACCAAAGCTACCCTCGGAAACACCAAGATATCCGGCTTGTGCTGCCAGTCCGAGCGCCGCAACTCCGAACAGACCGGCCATACGAGCGACGGCATTGTTTATACCGGATGCGCTGCCGGCGTGGGAATCGGGAGCGGCCCCCATCACAGCTGTCGACAGGGGCGCTACAACGCAGCCAACTCCAAAGCCGATCACACTTGTGGCGGGGAGAACACCAGTGAAAAACTGCTCGGTGGTGATCGCGACGGAAAGCAAAGCGAAACCGCCGCTGGCAACAATGGCGCCAAGGCTGATCAACGGGCGAGGGCCGATGCTCCCCGCGAGCGCGCCGGCTTTTGCCGACAGCAATGCAATAAACACGGTCAACGGAGCAAAAGTCAGCGACGTGAGCAGGGGGCTTTGACCCCAGCCAGTGATCAGTGTCATCGGCAGGTAAAACAAGACGCCATTGAAACCGAAGTAGAGCAGGAATGTTGCCAGATTGACGGCGGAAAAGTCGCGGTTCGTAAACAGTGTCAGGTCAAGCATCGGGGCTGCGCAGCGCCGCTCATGGAAAATGAAGGCCGCAGCGACAGGCAAACCAGACAGCGTCAGCAGCAAACTCTCTTGTGTCAAACCGAGGGCGATAAGAAAGAGTGATAGAGTTGCCAAACAGGCTCCGATGGCGTCGACTTGCTGTGTGGTGTCGCGCTTGGTGTCGGTTGTAAACTGCCAAACAAGCCAAACCGCCAGGCCACCGAGCGGCAAGTTGATCGCAAAGATCAGCCGCCATGCTTCCGGTCCTCCTGTGCTGAGAGCCAAGCCACCAAGGGCAGGCCCAAGTGCTGTTGTGAGCGCCGAGCACGCAGCCCAAAGGCCGATAGCTTTGCCGCGTTCTTCGGGCGGGTAGGCCCTCGAAATGACGGCCAGTGAGCCCGGAACCATGAGCGCTGCCCCAAGCCCTTGCAGGAGCCGCGCGATGATCATCTGTGTGGGGTTGGCTGCTGTCGCACAGATACAGGAGGCCACCACAAACAAAGTGATACCACTGCGGAAACTGCGGCTAAGGCCGAATTTGTCTGCCAAGGCGCCGCCGGCCAGAATACATGCGCTGAGAGTCAGCATATAGCCGTTGTGAAACCACTGGGCTTCGGCGAGTCCCGCCCCGAGGCTGTCGCGCATAGCGGGCAGAGCGATCGCGAGCACCGAGCTGTCGATGAAACCGAGTGCAGATGCAAGCACGGCAGCTATGAGCACAAAGTGGCGCTTGTCTGAGGGCACAAAAGAAACGGGCACCGCCGTGTTGTGCGATGCCCGTTCTGGTCTGTTCATGCTTGTTTCAGCTTAGGCTGAAGGTGTCGGTTTGGCTGTCGGAACAGCGCCTTTGCCGCCCGAATTCAGTGGATCATCCTGACGCTGCACCGAGCCTTCAAAATGGGCACCACTTTCGATGGCGATCGTTTTGTGAATGATGTCACCTTCAACGCGCGCTGTAGACGTGAGGCGCACCTTGAGGCCACGCACACGACCAACGATGCGGCCAGTGACAACCACGTCATCAGCGATCACTTCGCCTTTGACTGTAGCGGTTTCACCCACTGTCAAAAGATGCGCGCGGATGTCGCCTTCGATCGTGCCTTCAACTTGAATGTCACCAGTTGTTTTGAGGTTGCCTGTGATGTGCAGGTCTGACGACAACACCGAGGCTGGTGGTTTGGCTTTCGGAGGCGAAGCTTTGAACTCGCTCGGAGCGGGTGTCGCGGGCTTGCTTGGCGCGCTTGGTGCTTTGTCGGCGGATCCCGCTGAAGTTGCTTCGTCGGCTTTCGGGCCTGGTTCATTGATTTTGCTTTTAGAAAACATTGTTTGCTGCCTTGATGTATACCATTGGGTTGACGGCCTTTCCGCCTACGCGAACTTCGTAATGAACATGAGGGCCAGTCACCCGTCCGGATGCTCCCATATCACCTATTCTGTCGCCACGCGATACCCTTTGTCCAACTTTAACACGAATTCGGTTCTGGTGAGCATAGCGGGTCTCAATTCCGAACTCATGCTGGATTTTGACCAAGCGGCCGTAGCCCGAGCTCCAGCCGGCATGCGTCACAACACCGTCAGCTGTTGCGTATAGCGGCGTTCCGACCGGGCCCGCAAAGTCGACACCTTTGTGCAAACGGCGACCGCCGGTCTTTGGATCACGGCGGTATCCGAAGGGCGATGTGAACCGGTAGCCCGCTTTTACGGGGTTCGCGAAAGGCGCGCGCGAAGCGGCGATGCGGTAAATGTTGAGACGATCAAGCTCACCGAGAATGCGATTGGCGCGTTGTGTCGAAAGGGAGGGCTCTTCTCCACGGGTAGAGAATGACAAAGGTGTAAGCGGCCCGCCTTGGCCTGAGTAACCGCTGCGAACCTTGCGCAGGATGCTGTCAGGGCTCATGCCTGCGGCGCGGAACATCTTGTCGAGCGGCTTTACAGAGACGGTCATGGCTTCTTCAAGGTGGCGGAAGATCTCGTCATTCTGCTCGTTCATAAAGGCGATGCGCTGCTCAAGTTCGGCTGCTTGCAGCAATGAGTCCTGTGCATCAGCAATAACTTTGTCACGTTCAGCCGCCGTTTCGGCCAATGCAGCGGTGATCAGATCAAGCGCCGCATTACCTGTGCTGCCAGAGCTTGAAGTGAAAGACGAGCCCGTGCCGCCTTGCTTCATCGCTGCGGTCAGCTGGATGGCTTCATCACGGGCGGTGTCACGTTCGTTCATCGCCGTTCGCAGGGTTTTCTGGACAATCTCGATCCCGGTTTCCATCTCGCGGCGGCGGGTTTCCGATGTCAGAAGTTGGGACTGCATCACCGAGATCTGCTCAAGCGCTTTGTTGAAGCGTTCCTGTGCTGCGAGTGCCTCTTCTGCGCGAATGTCGCGTTGCTGGGAAATGAAGTTCAGGCGTGCCTGATAAGTTTGCTGGTCTCGCTTGGCTTGCTCACGAAAGTTACCTGCACCGATCGAATCCATCAACAAAACCGCTGTGGCGATAATCGTCCATGCGACAACGGCGGCGGCACCCATAAAGGCAAACAACTGCATGCCAGGGCGAAGCCGGACAAATCGTGTGTCTTTGTCAGAGCGTAAAAAGACGCGTCGCTCCGGGAAGAAGCGCTCGAGAAAAGCGTCAAGGCGAATAGCAATCTTCGTTCGCAACGTGTCTATTCCTTGGTTTGTTCCACTATAGCCGGCATATGCATTTGCAGCAGACGCGACACCAACACAGGCGGCGCTCAACCAGAGGCTACCCGAAATGTGCTTAACGCCCTGCACGAAAGCGTGCAAGTTTATTGCGCAAATGTCGCCGCATCACATTGGAAACAGGGGTAAAACGGCAAGAAACTGCCGACAGCTTTGACGTGACTAGCCGCGCGCAGGAGGTTCGGCATCGCTAAGCGGCCAGTAGAAATCAGGCGGCAAACCGGCTTCAGCGCGCTTCTCTTCATTGAAGGGTGGTTTGAGTGTGCTGTGGAAGTAGTGCTTCACGAGACGGTGGAACTCGTCTTTCGGATCAAGTTCGTAGCGTCCACACAGAAAATGAAACCACTTGGAACCGTAGGCCACATGTCCGACTTCTTCGGCATAGATCACCTCAAGTGCAGAAACGGTCTGGGCGTCGTTGGCCTTGCGAAAAACTTCGATCATCCCGGGGGTGACATCAAGTCCGCGTGCTTCAAGCACCATAGGCACCACCGCGAGCCTGCCCATCAAGTCTTCGGCGGTGTCTTCGGCGGCGCGCCACATGCCCGCATGCGCAGGTAAGGCGCCATAATGGCTTCCATGGGTTTCCAAGCAGTCACACATGAGGTTGAAATGATTGGATTCTTCGTCGGCAGCCCGAACCCAGTCATCAAAAAATCCGATCGGAAATGGCACATCAGAAAACCGCGCGACCATATCCCAGTGCAGATCTACAGCGTTGAGCTCGATATGGGCCACTGCGTGCAGGAGCGCGAGGCGGCCTTTCTCGGAGCCAGGCTTGCGGCGGGGCACGTCACGCGGGTTAAGCAGCTCGGGTTGCGTGGGGCGAGCAGGGTGCAACGGCGGCTCGGCAGTGCCGATCTCCAAGGGCTCATTTGCCGCGCGTGCGGCGAACCACGTGGCCGCATGTTTTCGCGACAGCGCAGTTTTTGCGCGTCCGTCAGCGGTTGTAAGCACTTCGACAGCCATTTGGGCGAGAGTATCACCCATCAGTGGCTCCATCGGTGGCTCCATCAGTGAGCGCCTTCACGGCCTCCAGAACGTCTTCAACATGGCCGTCAACTTTGACTTTGCGCCAGCTGCGCACAACTTGCCCATCGGCGTTGATCAAAAACGTCGAGCGCTCAATGCCCATGAACTTTTTACCATACATGTTCTTTTCCTTCCAAACACCAAAGGCCTCGCAAGCGTCGCTGTGTTCGTCCGACAAAAGCGGCACGTTCAACTCTTGTTTGATGCGGAATTTTTCATGGCTGGCGAGGCTGTCTTTTGACACCCCGAAAACCTGCACGCCGAGAGCCTCAAATGTTGGCAGGTGTTCGGAAAAGCCTTTGGCTTCGGTGGTGCAGCCTGGCGTGTTGTCACGCGGGTAAAAGAACAACACAAAGGGGGCTCCGCGTAAACTGTCCAGCTTGAGGTGCTCGCCTGCCTCGGTCAGCAAAGCTGCGTTCGGAGCGGGAAACTGCGTATCATCTACCATCGTGGAATTACCTCTATTCTCTGTTTCTGTTTCATATTATCGCGAGCAGGAGAAGTGCAACGCTTATGATGACAGTTTTGCCGAGCGCAGCTGATAGAGAGTTGTTATAGTTGTCATGCGGGCAAGCCTTGCCGCGCGGAGCATGCAAAAGGAAGCTGTAAGCCAGACCATGACCTCAGAGCCAGAAGACAAACCGCAGGACGCACAAAAGGATGGTGCGGCGCCTGTGCGCAAGCGTAAAAGCAAGCGCAGGCGGGCGGCTGTTGGCTTGCTGAGCCTGATCGCACTGATTGCTTTGGTGGTTGTCGGCTTTGTTGGCTTGCTGGCTTTGAAACAGGAGCCGCTTGAAGCGCCGGAGTGGGTGCAAAGCAGGCTAGAAGCGCAGTTGAACAAGGCGTTGACACCCTATTCTGCAGAAATGGGAACTGCGGCGCTCACAGTTGACGAGGGGTGGGTTCCGCGGATTGTCCTAAGAGATGTCGAGTTTCGTGACCAAGCGGGAGCACGGCTGGTTGTGCTAGACACCATCGAAGCGCGCGCTGCCATCGCTCCTTTGATGCGCGGGAAATTACACCCGAGCACGCTGTCACTGTCAGGCTCGCGGCTTTTGCTGAGGCGCGACAAGAACGGAACATTCTGGCTCAGCTTTGGTGAGGAATTGAACGCTTCGGGGCAGGGCAAGGGCTTTGCAGAACTGATTGGTGGAATCGATGCATTGCTAATGCGCCCCGAGTTTAGCGAGTTCGCGAGCATTGTCGCCAATGATGTGACACTAAGATATGAAGACGAACGCGCAGACCGTGCCTGGACAGTTGACGGCGGGCGGCTTGATCTGGGCCATAAAGACGGTGAACTTGATCTGAGAGCCGATTTTGCGGTTCTGACCGGTGGCGCCGTTGCTGCCGGTGTCGAGTTGAGCTTTGCCAGCACGGTCGGCTCACCAAACGCAATCATCGGCATGTCGCTGACTGATTTTCCGGCGCGCGATCTGGCGTCGCAATCGCCTGCGGTTTCGTGGCTTGAAGCCCTGCGCGCGCCAATATCCGGTGCATTGCGGGTTGAAATGAACGAAGATGGCGAGTTGGGCCCGCTCAGTGGAACTTTGCAAATTGGGGAAGGGGTCTTGCAACCGAACGACAGCACGTCACCGGTGCCTTTCACAGCTGCGCGCACCTATTTCACATATGATCCGGTTGAACAGATTGTGCAGTTTGACGAGATCAATTTGCAGAGTGAGTGGGTTACGCTGCGCGCCGATGGCAAGCTCGGGCTTGTGATGTCAAAAACCGGCTGGCCGAGTGCGTATGTCGGCCAGCTTCGTTTTGGTGAAATCGCTGCCAAGCCGGGTGACTTTTTGAGTGATAAAGTCTCCTTTGATAGCGGTTATGCTGACATTCAACTCCGCCTCGATCCGTTTCGCGTCAGCCTAGGGCAATTGGACCTGACCGACGGCGACACGAGATTTCATGTTGAAGGCACGTTTGCGGCTCTCGCAGAAGGTTGGGGCTATCACTTGCAGGCAGGAGCGCGCGGCCTTGAGGTTGAGCATGTGATGCGTCTATGGCCGCCTCAAGTGAGCACGCGCACCCGCGACTGGGTAGCCGCCAATGTGCTCGAAGGGCGGCTTGACGAGGCACAAGTGGGGTTGCGCGCCGGGCCGGGTGACAAGCCTTCTCCGTATATTGCCTTCGCGTATTCAGATGTAACGCTGCGCTTCATCGACACTATGCCGTTGATCAAGGGTCTGAGCGGGCAAGCCAGCCTGCTGCGTAACCGCTTTGCTGCACGCGCCACAAAAGGCACAATAACGGCGCCTCAGGGCGGAACTTTAGACATCGCCGGAACCGAGTTTATCATTCCCAAGACAGGGCCATCAGGCGTAACTGCGACAGTCAATGCGGCCGCCAACGGGCAGATAACGGCTTTGCTGAGCACGCTGGATCAGGAGCCGCTGAACCTGATTACAAAAGCGGGCCAGTCAGTTACGATGGCTGACGGCCAGGTTAAGGCTAAAGGGCTTGTGAGCTGGGTTATGCAGCGCAATTTGCCAACTGATGCAGTGCAGTTTGATGTGTCTGCCACATTGACTGACGTGCGCAGCGAGAGTCTTGTTCCCGGGCGGGTGCTTGCGGCTCAGGCTTTGCAAGCAAACGCCAAAAACGGAAGCTTGGTGATCTCTGGCGACGGGCGTATCGACACGGTGCCGTTTTCCGGCAAGTTCACCGCGCCTCTGGGGAAGGGCAGCAGCGCCAAAAGCACCATCACAGGCAGCATCGAATTGTCACCGAAGTTTGTCAGTGCGTTCAACATCGGCTTGCCGAGTGGCACCGTTACAGGACGGGGGCGCGGGACTATCAACATTTCGCTTACCAAAGGCGGATCAGCGAGCTTTGCGCTGACATCAAACCTCTCTGGAGTGGGGCTGAGTATTCCGCAGATCGGCTGGCGCAAGGCTGCCAAGAGCACTGGCAAGCTCTCGGTAACGGGGGCGTTCGGATCGCCTATGAAGATTGACCGGATTGTGCTTAATGCCGCCGGGCTTGATGCGCGCGGTAACGTGCGGTTAGGCACTGGCGGCAGTTTCAAAGATGCGCGCTTTGAGCGCGTTACCGTTGGCCGCTGGTTCAATGCTCCGGTTACCTTTGTCGGGCGCGGCAAGGGGCGGGTGCCAGCGATCGAGGTCAACGGCGGCAAGATAGATTTGTCGCGCACTTCCTTTAGTTCCGGTGGTGGTAGCTCCGGCGGTGGCGGGCCGATCACGGCGCGGCTTGGTGAGTTAAAGATCAGCGAAGGCATCGCCCTTACCGGCTTTCAGGGCAATTTTAATACGGCCCGCGGTTTTGAAGGCAACTTTACGGGGCTGGTGAATGGCCGTGCGCCAGTCAAGGGGCGCGTGGTGCCACAGAGCGGCCGCAGCGCTTTTCAGATCAGTTCCGACGATGGCGGCAAGGTTCTTGCTGCGGCAGGTTTGCTCAAGAACGCGGCAGGCGGCGCAATGACACTCACGCTCGCACCGGCGAAAGCGGAAGGCACATACAACGGCGCGCTCGATATCAAAAACACACGCTTGCGAGATGCGCCTGCAATGGCCGCTCTGCTCAACGCCGCCAGCATCATCGGGTTGCTCGAACAACTGGGCGGGCAGGGGATTCAGTTCAACCAGGTCGAAGCGCGTTTTCAGATGACACCGACGCAAGTGATTGTCAGCCGGTCTAGCGCTGTTGGCGCATCAATGGGCATCTCGATGGACGGTTATTACAACCTCGGCTCGGGGCAGATGGATATGCAGGGCGTTGTTTCACCGATTTTTCTTGTCAACGGGATCGGTGCGATCTTTACACGCAAGGGCGAAGGGCTTGTTGGCTTCAACTACAAGCTTCGGGGCACGGGCGCGAACCCGAAAGTCAATGTGAACCCGCTTTCGCTCTTTACGCCGGGCATGTTCCGCGAGATATTCCGCCGCCCAGCACCAGAAGTGAACCGATGAAACTTTCTGATTTTGACTTTGATCTGCCAGATGAGCTGATCGCAACGCGGCCAGCGCGCCCGCGCTCTTCTGCACGGCTTTTGGTTGCCGACGGGGAGCATATCACAGATGCGAATGTGAGCGACCTCACTAATTGGCTAAAGCGCGGCGATAGGCTTGTGCTCAACAACACCAAGGTAATTCCTGCACGCCTGTTCGGGCACCGTAGCCGCACAAGTGCGCAAGGACTTACGCAGGCAGCACTGGAAGTGACCTTGCTTGGCGCGCATGCTTCAGAGGGCTGGAACGCCTTGGTGAAACCTCTCAAGAAGCTACGTGACGGGGAAGTGATCCGGTTTGAGGCCGGACTTGAAGCACGTTGTGTCGGGCGGGCAAATGGGCAAGCACATCTGGTGTTCAACCTTGAAGGAGAAGCCTTCGAGGCGGCGCTCAACGAGGCCGGCGCGATGCCGTTGCCACCGTATATTGCTGCCAAGCGTGCCGCTGATGCGCAAGACAAGCAAGATTACCAAACCGTATTTGCCAAAGCTACAGGGGCAGTCGCCGCCCCGACGGCCTCGCTGCATTTTGATGAGGAATTGCTTGCCGAGCTTGCTGATCAGGGCGTCGAGTTTACGCAAGTTACGTTACATGTCGGAGCCGGGACGTTCCTTCCTGTGAAGGTCGAAGACGTAACAACACATAAGATGCATGCCGAGTGGGGCGAAGTGAGCGAACAGGCCGCAGATGAGATCAATGCAACCAAAGCCGCTGGCGGGCGGGTGATCCCTGTTGGCACTACGGCACTTAGGCTTATTGAAAGTGCTGCGCGGTCTGGCAAACTTGAACCGTGGCAAGGCGAAACCGACATATTCATCTACCCTGGCTTCACGTTTCATGTCGCCGACGCCTTGATGACCAACTTTCATTTGCCCAAATCTACGCTGATGATGTTGGTCTCTGCTTTGATGGGCTATGAACGCGTCAAAGCGATTTATGCTCATGCAATAAACGAGCAATACCGCTTCTTTTCCTACGGTGATTCCTCACTCCTTTTTCCCTCTGAAAAGACGGAAGACTAAAACAGACATCCGAGTGTCGTATTTAGTCTCGACAGTCGTGTTCAGGCCAGCCATTGGGCTGATATAGGTTTAGGAGACCAATATGCTGCAAGTTATCTCTTCATCATGGGCGCTATTGTTGGGCATGGGCCTACTAATGGTCGGCAACGGCCTGCAAGGCACGCTCTTGGGGGTGCGCGGCGATATCGAGGGCTTTTCGGCTTTTCAGATGTCTCTGGTGATGTCAGCATATTTCGTTGGCTTTCTGGGCGGTTCACGTATGGCCCCGGAAATGATCCGTCGTGTCGGCCATGTCCGTGTCTTCGCCGCACTTGCTTCATTTATCTCGGCAGTTTTGGTGCTCTATGCAACATGGGCAAATCCACTTGTCTGGATGGTGTTGCGCATCGTCGTCGGCTTTTGTTTTGCAGGCGTTTATGTGACGGCAGAAAGCTGGCTCAACAACGCCTCTGACAATGAGAACCGTGGCAAAACACTCTCTGTCTATATGATGGTGCAGATGATTGGCATTGTCGCGGCTCAGGCGCTGCTATTGGCGGCTGACCCGTCAGGGTATGTGCTCTTTGTGATCATCTCGGTGCTGGTTTCAATCAGCTTTGCACCAATCTTGCTGTCGATCAGCCCGACGCCAGCGTTTGAGTTCACCAAGCCCAAAACCCTGCGCGAGATCATGGAGATATCCCCTCTGGGCTGTGTTGGTATGTTCCTGCTCGGCGGTGTTTTCTCGGCGCAGTTTGGTATGTCCGCTGTTTACGGCGCGTCGATAAAGCTGACGCTATCGCAGATCTCGCTATTTGTATCAGCGTTCTACATTGGGGCGACGCTATTGCAGTATCCGCTGGGTTGGATATCTGACAGGATGGATCGTCGTCTGCTGATTATGCTTGTCGCGGCCCTCGGCACCACCGGTGCGGTGCTAGGTATGTTCGCTGGCAGCAACTTCACCATATTGCTCTTGGCTGCGTTTGTGATCGGCGGCACGTCAAACCCGCTTTACTCCCTGCTGTTGGCTTACACCAATGACTTCATTGAGCTCGAAGATATGGCAGCGGTGTCTGGCGGTTTGGTGTTCATCAACGGTTTGGGCGCGATCTCTGGGCCAATTATCGCTGGCTGGATGATGAGCGCTGTTGGCGCGCCAGGTTACTTCCTGTTCCTCGCAATGCTTTTGGTGGCGATGGCCGCTTATGCTGGCTTCCGAATGACACAACGCGCCGCACGTTCGGTTGAGGAATCAAGCAATTATGCGCCGGTCTGGATGTCCTCTTCGCAAATGTCAGTAGAATATGCGCTTGAGACAGGCGCAGAAGACGCAGAAAGCACGGAAACGACATAAACAGATAAAATTTGTTGCAAAACTTTACTTTTATTGCAGGCTGCTTTGTGTAACGGTTTTGAGACACCTGAGGGGCACTCAGATTGCTTAGGAGGCAAACCATGAGCGCAGCGATACAGCCTGAAGACGTGCTGAAATTTTGGCTCGACGAGACAGGGCCAGAAGGGTGGTATACCCCGTCTGACGGACTTGATGAAGAAATTCGCAATCGTTTTGCATCGAGTTTGGAAGCAGCGCAGAAAAGTGAGCTTGGCATGTGGCTGACATATCCGAACGGAGCCTTGGCCTATATCATTCTGACAGATCAGTTTCCGCGCAATATGTTCCGCAATGACGGGCAGGCCTTTCGCTCCGACAGGATGGCACTGTGTGCTGCAAAGACAGCGATCAGCAAAGACTGGGATTTGAAGGTACATGAACCGGCGCGCCAATTCTTCTATATGCCGCTGATGCACTCTGAGAACCTGTGTGATCAGGAACGTTGCATCCGGCTGATGAAAGAGCGCTTACCGCAAACAGGGGCCGGTAACCTGTTGCATGCACGCGCGCACCGCGAAGTGATCCGACAGTTTGGGCGCTTTCCCTATCGCAATGAAGCACTGCAGCGTAAAAACACGCCGTCAGAGCAGAGCTATGTTTCAGCAGGCGGCTACGGACAGACCGTTCAGCAGCTTCAGGCTGCGGGGTAGGCGTTCAATCTCAATGGCTTAAGCATTGTGTTGACCTTGCGAGAACTCTGCATTGCTGCTTTGCAAGAATTAGTTTAACGTCAAACTACTTTTCGGAGGCCGATGATGCTTGCCGATTCTTCTTGCGCACGCGGAGACAAAAATGACAGCTAAAACCTTTGATCTGATTGTAGTGGGAGCAGGGCCAGGCGGATATGTCGCCGCGATCCGGGGCGCACAGCTTGGTCTGAATGTCGCTATTGTTGAGCGCGAGCACATGGGCGGTATCTGCCTCAATTGGGGTTGCATCCCGACAAAGGCGCTGCTGCGCTCCTCGGAGGTCTTCCACCTTATGCAGCGCGCCAAAGAGTTTGGCCTGAGCGCGAGCAAGATCGACTACGATCTCGACGCGGTTGTCAAACGCTCGCGCGGTGTTGCCAACCAGCTTTCAGGCGGCATCAGCCATCTTATGAAAAAGAACAAAATCGCAGTGTTCATGGGCGAAGCTACCTTGCCAGCCAAGGGCAAGGTAAGCGTGAAGGGCGAGAAGGGCACAGATGAGCTCACCGCCAAGAACATTGTGCTGGCCACAGGTGCGCGGGCACGTGAACTGCCGGGCCTTGAGGCCGATGGCAAGCTTGTCTGGACATACAAACACGCCCTCAACCCGCCGCATATGCCAAAGAAACTGCTGGTGATCGGCTCTGGCGCGATTGGCATCGAGTTTGCCAGTTTCTACAACACGCTGGGCGCCGACACGACTGTGGTCGAAGTTATGGACCGCGTTTTGCCGGTTGAAGACGCTGAAATCAGCGGCTTTGCCAAGAAGCAGTTTGTCAAACAGGGGATGAAGATCATGGAGAAAGCCATGGTCAAGAAACTCGACCGCGCCAAAGGTAAAGTCACTGCGCATATCGAAGTGAACGGCAAAGTCGAGAAGCAGGAGTTCGACACGGTCATTTCTGCGGTTGGTATTGTCGGCAATGTTGAAAATCTCGGGCTTGAAGCGCTTGGCGTGAAACTTGACCGAACCCACGTGACGGTTGATGAATACTGCCGCACGGGTGTTGACGGGCTGTTTGCCATTGGCGACATCGCCGGAGCCCCTTGGCTTGCCCACAAGGCCAGCCACGAGGGCGTTATGGTTGCTGAGTTGATCGCTGGCAAAAAGCCGCATGCTGTGCGCCCTGAGAGCATCGCAGGGTGCACATATTGCCACCCGCAAGTTGCGTCCGTGGGCTACACCGAGGCCAAAGCAAAAGAGCTTGGTTACGAGATCAAAGTCGGGCGCTTTCCTTTTATAGGCAACGGCAAAGCCATCGCCTTGGGCGAGCCAGAGGGCATGGTAAAAACTGTGTTTGACGCCAAAACCGGCGAGCTTTTGGGCGCGCATATGGTCGGCGCAGAAGTCACCGAGCTGATTCAAGGCTATGTGGTTGGCCGCCAGCTTGAAACAACGGAAGAAGACCTTATGCAAACGGTCTTCCCGCATCCGACACTCTCGGAAATGATGCACGAAAGCGTGCTTGACGCTTACGGGCAGGTCATTCACATGTAATGTCTCTCTGCGAGGCCCATATGAAACATACCAACTTCTTGCTCGTGTTCCTTCTGTGGGGGGCGGGCCTTGGCGCAGCTGCGCAATATGCCAAAGTCAGCGTGGTGTTTGACCGCTTGCCCGAACTCTACCCGCTGGCTGGTGCTTGGGTTGGGTTATCGGTGTCGTTTGTCGGCTTTGTTGGCATTATCCTTGGTGTGGTGGCAGGCGTTCTGGTGTCTCGCATTGGCTACAGACGGGCGCTACTGGCAGCGCTCTGGGGTGGGGCGGCAATCTCTGCACTGCAAACCTTCATCCCGCCGTTTTCCGCCTTTCTTGCCCTGCGTTTGCTTGAGGGCATCTCGCATTTGGCGCTGGTTGTGGCGTTGCCAACACTCATCGCTCAAGTCAGCGCGCCGCGGCATCGCGGGTTTACGCTTACGCTCTGGGGCACCTTCTTCGGGGTCGCCTTTGCGCTTCTGGCTTTCCTCGGAATGCCGTTGGTTGCCCGACATGGCGTCGCGGCGTTGTTTGCTGCACACGCTGCTTACATGGCGGTTTTTGCCACAATCCTGACCGTGGTTGTGCGCCCGCTACCGCGCACGGAACCCGAAGAACTGCCAAGTCTCAGGCAACTGTTAGACAAACATCTGACACTCTACCGCTCGGCGAGCATTCCCGCTCCAGCGTTTGGTTGGCTGTTTTATACCTTCTGCTTTGTTGCTGTGCTTACGGTCATCCCGCCATATATCGCTGAAGCGGACAGAACATGGGTGATGGGGAGCATGCCACTTGCCTCGATCCTCAGTTCGATGACATTGGGCGTCTGGCTGATGCGCTATATCGCGGCGGTGCAGGTGTGCATCTTGGGTTTTGTCACGGCCGCCGCCGCGATGCTCTGGCTGTGGATCGCGCCTGGGCTGCCGCTGGCTTGCCTTGCGTTGGCGGGCTGCCTTGGCCTCATTCAAGGCGCGAGTTTTGCTGCCGTGCCGCAACTGTCTGGCACCGCCACAGAGCAAGCGCAGGCCAACGGCGCAATGGCGCAAATGGGCAACTTAGGTAACACGCTTGGCACACCTGTCATGGCGTTGGCGCTTGCAAGCTATGGCTACCAAGTGTTGCCACTGTTGGTTGGCACCATGCTGGCCCTCGGCGCATTGGTGCATGTCGGCATGGCTGCACGGCGTAGAAGCGGGCGCAGCACAGCTCATGGCCACAGTCACTGACCTTGTGACGGGACATTAAGTTATCAGCGCTCAGGACGGCAGCTATACAGATGTCGTGCTAAGCTATGAGGACGCCGACACTAGCGAAAACGCGAAATACGTTGTCCGGCTGACGGGCGTGGCCGAGCTTACCTCCGACGACGAGAGCTTTGGACCAGCCAAAATCGTGAGCGTTCCCCAAATGTTCTCACTTTCAGCTTGGAAGTTGTCGAGAAGTTAACTACATCTAACCTCGGAAACTGCGGAGGCGGATATGGCCGAGCTAAAAGCGATCGAAGTGCGTGGTGCGCGCGAGCATAACCTGAAATCGATTGACGTGAATATTCCGCGCGATCAGCTGGTGGTGATCACCGGCCTGTCGGGTTCGGGCAAGTCGTCGCTCGCCTTTGATACGATCTATGCCGAAGGCCAGCGTCGTTATGTCGAAAGCCTCAGCGCGTATGCCCGCCAGTTCCTTGATATGATGGAGAAACCGGACGTTGACCACATCAGCGGGCTGTCTCCAGCGATCTCGATCGAGCAGAAAACCACCAGCAAAAACCCGCGCTCGACTGTCGGCACCGTAACCGAGATTTACGACTATCTGCGCTTGCTATTTGCCCGCGCTGGCACGCCCTTTAGCCCCGCCACAGGCCTGCCGATTGAGGCGCAGCAAGTGCAAGACATGGTTGACCGCGCCATGCAACTCGAAGAGGGCACGCGCGGCTATTTGTTGGCGCCTATCGTGCGTGACCGCAAGGGTGAATACCGCAAGGAGTTTTTGGAACTACGAAAGCAAGGCTTCCAACGCGTCAAAGTTGACGGGGAGTTCTACGAGCTTGATGAACCGCCGAAGTTGGACAAGAAGTTTCGCCATGACATCGACGTTGTGGTTGACCGGATCGTTATTCGCGAAGGAATGGAAACCCGGCTTGCAGACAGCCTGCGCACTGCGCTTGATCTGGCCGATGGTATTGCTGTGCTTGAGACCGCGCCCAAAGAAGGCGATCCCGAGCGCATCACCTTTTCCGAGAAATTTGCCTGTCCTGTCAGCGGCTTCACGATCCCCGAGATTGAACCGCGCTTGTTCTCGTTCAATGCACCTTTCGGGGCCTGTCCGGAGTGTGACGGCCTCGGCATGGAGCTTTTCTTTGACGAACGTCTCGTTGTGCCTGACGCGACATTGAAAATTTACGATGGTGCCTTGGCCCCTTGGCGTAAGGGGAAATCACCGTATTTCCTCCAGACAATCGAGGCGATTGCCAAGCACTACGAGTTTGACAAGAACACCAAGTGGAAAGACTTGCCGGCGCATGTTCAGCAGGTGTTTTTGTATGGCTCGGGCGATGAGGAAATCGAATTCCGCTATGATGAAGGCGGGCGGGTTTACCAAGTTAGTCGCGTGTTTGAAGGGGTCATTCCCAATATGGAACGCCGCTACCGCGAGACAGACAGCAACTGGATTCGTGAGGAGTTTGAGCGCTACCAAAACAACCGCCCTTGTGGCGCTTGCAACGGCTTTCGCCTGCGCGACGAGGCCTTGGCTGTCAAAGTCGCGGGCCTGCATGCGGGCGAAGTCGTGCAAATGTCGATCCGCGAGGCGCTTGACTGGGTTGCCGCGGTGCCAGAGCAGCTTACAAAGCAAAAAAACGAGATCGCGCGGGCCATTTTGAAAGAGATCGGCGAGCGGCTTGGTTTCTTGAACAATGTCGGGCTTGAGTATCTGTCGTTGAGCCGTAATTCGGGCACGCTAAGCGGCGGTGAGAGCCAACGTATTCGCCTTGCCTCGCAGATCGGTTCAGGCTTGCAGGGTGTGCTTTACGTGCTCGACGAACCAAGTATCGGGCTTCACCAGCGCGACAATGGCCGCTTACTGACCACGCTCAAAAACCTTCGTGATGCCGGCAATACTGTGATCGTAGTCGAGCATGACGAAGAGGCCATTCGGGAGGCGGACTATGTCTTTGACATCGGCCCCGGCGCGGGCATTCACGGCGGTGAAGTCGTTTCCGAGGGCACGCCAGCACAGGTTATGGCCGACCCTAAATCACTGACAGGGCAGTATCTTTCTGGAAAACGTGAGATCGCGGTGCCAGACAAACGCCGCAAGGGCAATGGCAAGAAAATCAAAGTGGTCAAAGCCAGCGGCAACAACTTACAGAGCGTTACAGCCGAGTTCCCGCTGGGCAAATTTGTTTGCGTGACGGGCGTTTCCGGCGGCGGCAAGTCGACACTGACGATTGAAACCCTGTTCAAAACCGCCTCGATGCGCCTCAATGGAGCACGGCAAACACCGGCGCCATGCGAAACCATCAAAGGCCTTGAGAGTCTCGACAAGGTCATCGACATCGATCAACGCCCCATCGGCCGCACGCCACGTTCTAACCCTGCGACATACACAGGGGCCTTCACCCCGATCCGCGACTGGTTTGCTGGTTTGCCAGAGGCCAAGACCCGCGGCTACAAGCCCGGGCGGTTTAGCTTTAACGTCAAAGGCGGGCGTTGCGAGGCCTGTCAGGGGGACGGTGTGATCAAGATCGAGATGCACTTTCTGCCCGATGTTTATGTGGAATGCGAGACATGCAAAGGGGCGCGTTACAACCGCGAAACTTTGGAAATAAAGTTTAAAGGCAAGAGCATAGCCGACGTTCTTGATATGACAGTTGAGGAAGCTCAAGCCTTTTTCAAGGCGGTGCCAAGCATCCGCGACAAGATGGATGCCCTCATGCGGGTTGGCCTCGGCTACATCAAAGTTGGGCAGCAAGCGACGACGCTTTCTGGCGGCGAAGCACAGCGCGTGAAATTGTCAAAGGAGCTGGCAAAACGCTCGACGGGGCGCACGCTATACATCCTTGATGAGCCGACAACCGGCCTGCATTTTGAGGATGTGCGCAAGCTGCTGGAAGTGCTGCACGAGTTGGTCGATGGCGGCAACACTGTTGTGGTGATCGAGCACAATCTTGATGTGGTCAAAACTGCCGATTGGATCATCGACATTGGCCCTGAAGGCGGCGATGGCGGTGGCAAGATCGTGGCAGCAGGAACACCAGAGAAAGTCGCGGACGTAGAGGGCAGCTATACGGGCCACTACTTGAAAGACATGCTCAACCCGAAGCGCGCAGCGGCAGAATAGCGAATCTTAAGCGCGCTTAAGATAGCCGTATTTGAGCAACCAAGCGTAGCAACGCTCAACTGTCAGCAAGTTAAACCTGAGCTGCTTGGCAATCTGCTCGGCATCGGCTCCGTCTGGCATTTCTTCGACTGCATCAAACACCTTTTGCAAGGTTTGCGGTTTTTCAAACGGGTTCTTCAGGGCGGTATACTGGCGCAGTTCAAACATTTCAGCGATGCTGACTGTGCAGGCTTGTGCAATGCAACGTCCGATACCCTTGGGCATCGTTTCACTCGGATAGGGGCCAAACAGCTTTGTCGGTGCGGGCGCTGCGGGGTTGGCTTTCAGGCCCTGAGCAACGGTGCCCAAACGCTGCCTGATCGCTGAAAGCTCCGCCCAGAGATCTTGATACTGAGGAATAATTTTTGACCAGTCATAAATGTCCAACGCGCGCTTTAGCCCTGCGGCTCCCATGCGCTTTCGAAGTTCGGCGTCGCGGGCCAGTGTCACAAAGGCTTGCGTCATTGCGGCCAAGTCAACTTCAGTCATCGCAGAAAGATTGTTGCCATATTGCGCATAACTCGTGCGCTTTGACAGATAAGACCAACCGTCGCCTCCGGTGTGCCGAGGGCCAAGCCCGCGCGTTGGGACGCGGATGCCGACATCATCTGTCACGGTATCGCGCATCCCGTCCCAGTCTGTCGTAACAACCGGAAGGCCGGCAGCCATCGCCTCGATCGGCGCGAGACCGAAGGTTTCTTGAATGTTATCAATGGGAAAGGTGAAAATGTCAGCGCCGGAAAGAGTTGCCCTGCGTGCGTTTTCGTCCTTGCCATCAAGCAGCGTGAAGCTGACCGAGGGCATCAGCGCCCTTGCGCCATCAACGAACACCTTTTGCGAGTGCTTATCTACATAGATGCCGCAAGCGACGAAGTGTAGCTTGCGCGTCGTTCCAAGCTCGGCCTGTGCTGCCTCGAGCGCCATGAACAGCGGGAAGGGGTCAAACTTTCCGTAAGGCGTTAGGCGCGACAGTGTCGCCACGACGATATCATTGCGCCCCCAACCTTTCTTGCCGCGCAACGCCTTACGGGCGCTGGCAACATGGGCGAAATCATCGCAGTTCAGCCCTAGCGGGATCACCGGCATTTGCGGACGCGGCGGCACCTTTCCAAAGCGCTCACGTTGAAATGCATCAATCATGTCAAGTTGGACATTCTGGCTCGCCTTGACGGCGTTCGATGTGCAGATCACCGCGTCCCATTCCATCTGCGGGGCATTTCGCAGATCGACCATACCCTGCATGACCGCGTTTGTTGCCGTCGTATGTGTAATGCCGCAAACCGCATAGGCAGCGGGCCCTAAGCTTTGCCGTCGCCAAAGCTCCGAAGCAAAATTGGGGGCGGGATAATAGACTGTTCCAACAGGAGAAATCTTGCGAGCATTGTGAAACGACGCGCGTCTTATAGGCTGATGCGCTCCGAAGCCCCGCATGGTCTCAGTAAAGCGTTTTCCGCCTCGTGGGCTTTCGCTCAGGCAAACAAACTCGTCGACATCAGCATGGCGCGCAAAGCCTTTGAGAAACGAAGCACCCGCAACGCGCCGTCCGTTTACGCCCTTGGTTTCGGGGTCGTAGCCGTCAACGGCATACCAGATAGCTGCGTTGCGGCGCGGGTCGCTCATGCGCGCCGGCGTTTTTCAAACCGTGGCAGCATTGCCGAGAAATCCTGGCCAAGCCCGTCTTCGTTTTCGACAAACTGCTCATAAAGCGCCATTGCGGCTTGTCCGAGTGGCGTGTCAGCGTCGGCGCTGTCAGCTGCTTGTTGTGACAAACGCAGGTCTTTGAGCATCAGCTCGGCAGCAAAACCGGGCTTGTAGCCGTTGTCAGCAGGGCTTTGTGGGCCAACGCCGGGGGCTGGGCAGTAAGCATTCATTGTCCAGCTATAGCCTGAAGAGGTGCTGACCACGTCAAACATTTTCTGCCGATCAAGGCCAAGTTTGTCAGCCAAAGCAAAGGCTTCGCAGGTGCCGATCATGGTGATGCCGAGGATCATATTGTTGCAGATTTTGGCCGCTTGGCCCGCTCCGGCCTCGCCACAATGCACGGCTTTTTGACCCATGATGTCAAACAATGGTGCAGCCAAAGCGAAGGCGGGTTCGGCACCACCGGCCATAAACGTAAGTGTACCGGCAGAGGCGCCAACTGTGCCGCCAGAGACCGGTGCATCAACGAAAAGAACGCCCGCCTTGTCAGCATTTTCGGCAACCGCGCGCGCGCTGTCGACATCAACTGTCGAGCAATCAACCAAAACTGCGCCAGCATGCATGCCGGGTAAGATTTCGGCCGCAACAGTGCGCAAGATGGCTCCGTTTGGAAGCATGGTAATCACCACGTCTTGGCCTTTGACAGCCTCAGCAGCAGAAGCGGACATGTTCACACCATCAAGCGTCACATCGGCCATGTCATATCCTGTGACGTCATGCCCGGCTTTCGCCAAGTTGACAGCCATAGGTGCGCCCATATTGCCCAGTCCGATAAATCCGATCTTCATTGCTGCGTCCTTTGTTCAGAATGTGAGTTCGAGTGCACCAAGCGGGGCCATCATTGCGTCGATGTCGGCTTGAGGCAATTCGCCCAGTTTGTGTTTCCATTTTGGTCTGCGGTCTTTGTCGATGATAGCGGCGCGAATGCCTTCAAGGAAGTCGCCATGCTCCATCGCCCGTGCTGTAAAGCGATACTCTAGTTTA
Source organism: Lentibacter algarum (assembly GCF_018860975.1). Classification (GTDB taxonomy): domain Bacteria; phylum Pseudomonadota; class Alphaproteobacteria; order Rhodobacterales; family Rhodobacteraceae; genus Lentibacter; species Lentibacter algarum_A. The sequence continues at coordinate 550,235 of NZ_JAHKQI010000008.1, read as the reverse complement.
AGCGCTTCGCGAATGTCGTTAACCCCGTGTAACAATAGCATCATCCTAAGCGTTACAGCCATCGCCAAAGGGGAGTTCCGCTGCACGGCCTTCAAGGCGCTGGCGGTAAGTTCATCACTCGAGGCTTCAAGCCGCGCGCAAATCTCGGTGAGATCGGCAGTGTTGAAGACATGGTCAATTTCATGCAATTGCGCATCAGATAGTCGGTCAGGCGCGGCTTTCGCAGCGGCGGTTAACAGCGACAAGTCAGCATTCTCTTCAAGCGCACTGATCAGCGCCGGCCACTTGTCTTCCGGAATATACATATCGGCAAATCCTGCGAGGATAGCATTGGCCGCGTTCATGCGGGCACCAGTGATGCCGAAGTAAGCTCCAAGTGCGTTCGGTGCGTTGGCAAGGATCAGAGAGCCACCGACATCAGGCACCAAGCCGATGCCACACTCAGGCATGGCGATCTGGCTGCTCGCACCAACAACCCTGTGCGAACCATGGCAGCCGACCCCCATACCTCCGCCCATTGTGAAACCCTGAAGAAATGATATGATAGGTTTATCATATGCTTGCAGCGCAAAGTTCATGCGATACTCATCGCGCCAGAACTGATGCCCGAAGGCATAGTCGCCTTGCTTGCCATTGTTGTAAAGGTCAGCAATATCGCCACCCGCCGAGAAAGCCTTGTCACCCACTGCGTCGATGAGAACGATCTCAACTGCAGTGTCGTTTCGCCATCGCTCAAGTGCCGCATGGATTTCCTTTACCATGCCATAAGTGATCGCATTCAGCGCTTTGGGCCGGTTCAAAGTGATCCGACCAGCTCGGCCCTGCGTTCTAACCAGAACCTCACTCATGAAGCGTCGGCGATCATTTGACGCGAAATGATCATCCGCATGATCTCGTTTGTGCCTTCCAGTATCTGGTGAACACGCAAATCACGCACGATTTTTTCGATACCATAATCAGCCAGGTACCCGTAGCCGCCATGCAACTGCAAACAGCCGTTGGCCACGTCAAACGCCGCATCTGTGACCATCAGCTTGGCCATAGCGCAGAACTTGCTGGCATCGGGTGCTTTGTTGTCCAGCTTCCAAGCCGCTTGCCGCAGGAAGGTGCGTGAAGCTTGTAACTTCGTTTCATACTCGGCGAGTCTGAATTGCAGCGCTTGAAACTGGTTGATAGTTTGGCCGAAGGCCTTGCGCTCACTCATATAAGCCATCGTCAGGTCAAGCGCGTTCTGCGCACCACCTAGGGCAGAAGCGGAAATGTTGAGACGGCCGCCATCAAGCCCCGCCATCGCGTAAGTGAAGCCGCGGCCTTCTTCACCGATCAGGTTGTCATGAGGCACGACACAGTCATCAAACTGTACTTGGGCAGTGGGTTGTGCACGCCAGCCCATTTTGTCCTCCAACGCACCAAAGCTGAGGCCGGCTGCGCCATCTTCGATCACCATTGCCGAGATGCCTTTTGGCCCGTCGTCGCCCGTGCGCACCATTGTAAGGTAGGCGTCAGAATAACCACCGCCCGAGATAAACGCCTTGGTGCCGTTGAGAACATAGCCCTCATTGGTCTTGTTGGCGCGGGTTTTCAATGCCGCAGCGTCCGAACCCGAGCCAGGTTCTGTTAGACAGTAGGAAAACACTTTTTCCATGCTACACAGGGCAGGGAGCCACTTCGCTTTGGTTTCCTCAGAGCCAAACTTGTCAATCATACCCCCGCACATGTTGTGGATCGACAAAAACGACCCAACTGCAGGGCAGGACATCGCCAAGGCCTCGAACACAAGCGTCGCATCAAGCCGTGAAAGCCCAGAGCCACCACTTTCTTCGGACACATAAAGACCGCCGAACCCAAGCTCGGCCAGCTTTGGCCACAAATCCTTAGGGATGGTTTCAGCGCGCTCCCATTCCTGAGCAAAAGGGGCGATGTGCTCTTCAGCAAACCCTTTTGCCATGTCAAAAATCAGGGTTTGTTCTTCACTCAGTGAGAAATCCATGCGCGGCTCCTTAGGTTGAAACGAGGGGTGGAATTGAACAACCGTTTAATTCGTAAATCTTACAGGAGTTTTGCAAGCCTGCAAGCCCGTCAGCATCGCCATACTGGCAGGTATTGCCTAAAGATCATAGTGGAACGCCTCGGTCAGATGTCTCACCATGTCTTGCAGAGCATCCTGTTTTGATTTTCCGTCAGACAGCGCAAGTTCATAGATGGCACGTTGTTCGTCAGCGGCGGTGCCACGCTTGGCAATAACGGCAGAATTTTCAACTTCCTGAACCGATTTCAGCGCCTCGGCATCCTCGGCAATTAGTGTGACGAGTTCGTCGATCAGCTCGGTGAAGGGCACTATTTTGCCTGCCCCGAAGTCGATAAGCCCTTCGCGCCCGCCATATCGCTGCGCGCGCCAGCGGTTTTCAGCGAGCAAAAAGTTGTCATACAGCCGCCAGCGTTGGTTGTTTTGTGACAGGCGCCACAGCATCCTCGTCAGAGCCTGCGTCAAAGCGGCGAGGGTCAGCGTGGTTTCAAGCCGGGGCGAGACATCACAAATTCGGCTCTCGATGGTCGGGTAACGAGAGGAGGGCCGCAGATCCCACCAGACCTTGGAGCTGTCCTCGATAACTCCGAGATCAACCAGCGCGTCTACCGAACGCTCAAAGCTGCCCCAACTGTTAAGCTTGGGCGGCAGGCCTGTGCGCGGCAGGTTGTCAAAAACAGTCAGGCGATAGCTTGACAGGCCTGTGTCTTCTCCTTGCCAGAACGGCGAGGAGCAGCTGAGCGCCAGAAGATGTGGCAAAAAATAGCTGAGCTGGTTCATCAGGTCGATGCGCTGGTCTTTCTTTTCGATTCCGACATGCACGTGCATGCCGCATATCAGCATCCTGCGCACGACGCCTGCTAAGTCAGCCTTGAGGCTGTTGTAGCGCCTTTTGTCTGTGTGTTGCTGGTCTCGCCAGTCAGAAAACGGATGGCAGGAGGCAGCGATCGGCGCGAGGTTAAACTCACCGGCAATTGTCGCTACAGTGCTGCGTAGATTTCGCAGATCCTCACGCGCTTCGGCGATCGTGCGGCAAACCTTGGAGCCAATCTCGACCTGACAGTTAAGAAATTCCGGGCTGAACTGCCCCTCTAGCGCGGCGCTGCATTTGTTCATCAACGCTTCAGGCGCTTCTGCCAATGCAAAGCTGTCTTTATCTACCAGCAGGTATTCTTCTTCGATACCAATGGTGAAGTCAGGGATATCGCGTGTCATGGCACCTCACAATCGTGCTTAATTCAGCACAAAAATGTGAGGTCAGGCAAGCCGGTGCCTATCTTCAACCGATATCTCGGCGATAAGAGTTTCCAGACTGTCGTGTTTGAGGCCGACAGATTCGATGGCGGTGCCTTCGTCGCAAGCAATTTCGAGCTCGAAATCGATACGCTCGTCCAGCAGTGTTTGATACATGCGGGCAAAACCAAATTGCAGTTCGTTTCGAACAAGCAGCACGAGTTTGCGACATCTGGGCAACTCGCGAAAAACCAGAGCCTTTCTCGCGGCTACACCGAAAACGTTGCGAAAGCTGAGTTCGGAAGCGTCAGCCGCGCCGCAATCAACAACAATGAACTTTGGCCCGGCATTGTTGGCGGTGGCTGCAAACTGCGTCAGCGAGGCGGTGCCGTCCATCAAAGTCGCGTCATGCGGGTACCGCACGATAAGCAAGTCGTAGGTTGCACTTTGAAACAGCTCGAATGTCATATTCGCTCTTTGCTTGTGACAATTGAAACAAGTCTGTGTAGGCGAAATAGCTAAGGTGGTTTACCGAATAAAAGTAAACCTGATCAACCTATGGCAAAAAGCTCCCGAACTCAAGCACTTGGCCGAAGTTCGGGAGCAAGAAGGCAATCTAGTCCATCGGTTTGAAGTTGAATTCTCCGCCTTCTTTGATGCCCGACGGCCAGCGCGAAGTAACGGTTTTTGTGCGTGTGTAGAACTTGAAGGCGTCAGGCCCGTGCTGGTTCAAGTCACCAAAGACGGACTTTTTCCAGCCGCCAAACGTGTGGTAAGCCAGCGGCACAGGAATTGGCACGTTGATACCGATCATGCCAACGTTAACGCGCGCCGCAAAGTCACGAGCTGCGTCGCCATCACGCGTAAAGATCGCGGTGCCGTTGCCCATCTCGTGGTCCATCGCCAACTTGAGCGCTTCTTCATAGGAGGCCGCGCGCACGGTGCTCAGAACCGGCCCGAAGATCTCTTTCTGGTAAATCTCCATATCTGGTGTGACACGGTCAAACAGGTGTGGCCCAACAAAGAAGCCGTCCTCATAGCCCTGCAAGTTAAAGTCACGACCGTCAACAACCAGCTCGGCGCCCTGGTCAACACCGGTCTGCACGAGGCGCAGGATGTTTTCTTTCGCCGCTGATGTCACAACAGGGCCGTAATCAACGTCATTGCCCGAAGTATATGGCCCGACTTTGAGCTTTTCGATGCGTGGCACCAGCTTTTCGATGAGCTTGTCGGCGGTCTCTTCACCAACCGGCACAGCAACCGAGATCGCCATGCAGCGCTCGCCAGCCGCGCCATAACCCGCGCCGATAAGCGCATCAGCGGCGAGGTCAAGGTCGGCATCCGGCATGATGATCATGTGGTTCTTCGCGCCGCCAAAGCACTGCACGCGCTTGCCCTGTGAGCACCCGGTGCCGTAGATATACTCGGCGATCGGGGTTGAACCAACAAAGCCAACCGACTGGATCGTGTCATTATACAAGATCGCATCAACCGCTTCCTTGTCACCGTTCACCACTTGCAAAACGCCTTTTGGCAGTCCGGCTTCTTCCATCAATTCAGCCAGCATCAAAGGCACCGAGGGGTCGCGCTCGCTTGGCTTGAGGATAAACGCATTTCCGCAAGCAATCGCGGGGGCGAACATCCACATCGGGATCATCGCAGGGAAGTTGAACGGGGTGATGCCTGCCGAAACGCCGAGCGGCTGACGCATTGAATACATGTCAATGCCCGGGCCAGCACCGTCGGTGTAGTCGCCCTTAAGCAGTTCAGGTGCACCAACGCAATACTCAACAACTTCAAGACCGCGCTGCACGTCACCGGCGGCGTCAGGCAGGGTTTTGCCGTGCTCGCGTGACAGCGCTTCTGCGAGCTTGTCCATGTCGCGGTTCAGGAGCGAGACGAACTTCATCATCACGCGCCCGCGGCGCTGCGGGTTGGTCGCGGCCCAAGCAGGCTGTGCCGCAGCAGCGATTTCAACAGCGGCGTCAAGTTCGGCCTTTGACGCGAGCGGTGCTTTGGCCTGCACTTCACCGGTTGCGGGGTTGTAAACATCGGCAAATCGGCCTGACGTGCCCTTAACATGCGCGCCATTAATGTAATGTGTGAGTTCTTGCATCTTATCCTCCAACTAGATTCTGGTTCACTTGCAGGCACAATAGCCTTGCATTAATGCGCTGAACAGAGGCAGGTTGGCAAAGGAAGCTTTGCAAAAATGCAATATGAGGCAAGACGTGGCGCCGAACTGGAACGACATGAAGACATTTCTCGCGGTCGCCCGCGTCGAAACCCTCTCGGGGGCAGGGGCCTTGTTACGGGCTGATCCCGCCACTGTCGGGCGCCGTATCGCTCGGCTAGAGAGTTCGCTCGGCTATGTATTGTTCACCAAATCACCGCAGGGCTACGTGCTTACAGCCGAGGGCCAACAACTTTTGCCCCATGCCGCCAAACTCGAGCTCACAATGCGCGAAGCAGACGAGGCCCTGCGTGGCAAAGCCCATGAGCTAACCGGCCAGATCCGCCTCGGCGCACCTGATGGCAGTGCTAACTTCTTATTGCCGCAGGTTTGTGCGAATATCGCTGCCAACAATCCGGGTCTTGAAATCCAGATCGTCGCTTTGCCGCGTATCTTCAATCTTTCCAAGCGCGAAGCCGACATGGCACTCTCCGTCAGTCGCCCCGACGCGCGTCGATTGGTTGTGCAGAAAGTGACCGACTACAATTTGCATCTCGCCGCAGCCGATAGTTATCTTGCGCAGCGCCCGAAAATCGAAACGCTGGAAGACCTGCGTGATCACCGGATTATCGGCTACATTCCCGAGATGATCTTTGACAAAGAACTCGACTATCTTAGCGGTTCGGCATTCGAGCGTGCTGCTCTGGCGTCAAACTCGGTGTCTGTGCAGTTGCAATTCATACGACAGGGCGGAGGCGTCGGGGTTGTACACGACTTCGCCTTGCCAGCCGTTGAGGGGGTGTCCAAACTGCTTACCGAAGCCTTCAGTCTCACCCGCAGCTTTTACCTTATCCGCCACGAAGACGACCAAGGCGTCGCCCGTCTGACACGATTTGCCGAGTTACTCACCAGAGGCCTGCGTGAGGAAGTTGCCCGTTTGGAAGCCCAAACAGTCGCATCTGCTTGACAGAAGGCAAGTGGCGCGCAACCCTAGGCTCAAACGGAGGATCAAAATGCTCGTTCAACAAATTCTAAAGTCAAAAGGCGACGCGCCAGTCATCACCATCAGGAAAGATGTCCCGATAGCGGAAGCCGCAAACCTGTTGGCCGAGCGGCGGATCGGTGGTCTGATCGTCTCTAAAGACGGTAAGGCGGTTCAAGGCATTCTTTCGGAACGTGACATCGTGCGGTCTTTGGCGTTGCGCGGAGCCGTCTGCCTGAAAGAAACCGCAGCAGATTTGATGACGCGCAATCCGGTGTCTTGCACCACTGATGAAACGACCGACAGTGTTTTGCAAAAAATGACAGCCGGGCGCTTCCGGCATATGCCCGTGGTCGACGATGGCGTTCTCGTTGGAATCGTTACAATCGGAGATGTCGTAAAAGCGCGGCTAGAAGAATTGGCGATGGAAAAAGATGCACTCCAAGGCATGATTATGGGGCATTAACTGTCTTCCAGATGGCCTCGTCACGATAGCGACCTTGTGTCTTCTATCAATATGTAGCATTGCAACGTAACAATCTTTCGTCCCAAACACATGAGGCTCGACATGCGCATTGGTCTTTACCCCGGCACTTTTGATCCCGTCACTTTGGGCCACATTGGTATCCTCAAACGTGCAGCTGTGCTTGTTGACAGGCTGGTGATCGGCGTCGCTATCAACCGTGACAAAGGCCCGTTGTTCTCTCTCGAAGAACGCGTCGCAATGCTCGAAGAAGAATGTGTAAACCTGACGAAGGAAACCGGCACCGAGATCGTTGTTCACCCGTTTGAAAACCTGCTCATTCACTGCGCAAGAGATGTCGGTGCGCAAACAATCGTGCGCGGCCTGCGTGCTCTAACCGATTTTGAGTATGAATTTCAGATGGTTGGTATGAACCGTGCCATGGAGAGCAAAATCGAAACAGTGTTCCTGATGGCCGATCTCAACCACCAAGCGATCGCTTCACGCTTGGTGAAAGAGATTGCGCGTCTCGATGGCGATATCACCAAGTTCGTTACGCCTCATGTTAAACAACGATTGCTTGAACGCCTCGGCAAGGTCTGAAACCTAACGCCAGAATGCCAGCCATTCGGTTAACGCTGCGAACTTTCGCAGCAAAAACACCAACGCGTCCCATTGGTTCAAAAAACCGTCAAGGCAGAGCAAAGACAGGATTACCAATCCAAGGACAATCGCGATTTGGGTATTCATGCCTGCAGCCTCAAAAAGAAATGCTCCCGTGAGATATGACTCACGGGAGTTAATTTCGCAAGAATGATAGCGCTTGGCCCTACAGGCGGCCCATCATCACGGCAACATCGGCCATGCGGCAGCTAAAGCCCCACTCGTTGTCATACCAAGCCAGCACCCGCACCAAGCGGCCACCAACAACTCGCGTCTGAGCCGGGGCAAATATCGAGCTTTCTTCCGACTTGTTGAAATCAACAGACACCAAGGGTGCTTCTTCGTAGCCGAGAACACCTTTCATCGGCCCGCTCGCCGCCGCTTTCATGATCTCGTTTATGTCTTCTGCTGTCACGTCTTTGCCCGCTGTGAACGTCAGGTCAACTGCGCTTACGTTCGGTGTCGGAACCCGAATGGCCGAGCCGTCAAGCTTGCCCGCCAGCTCTGGCAGAACCTCACCCAGTGCCTTAGCAGCTCCGGTGGATGTCGGGATCATGCTCATCGCAGCGGCACGGGCGCGGTATAGGTCTTTGTGACGGCGGTCTAGCGTCGGTTGATCGCCTGTGTAAGAGTGTATGGTCGTCATGATGCCGCTCTCGATGCCCACGGCATCGTTCAGAACCTTGGCGACAGGCGCGAGGCAATTGGTTGTGCATGAGCCGTTGGAAATCATGTTGTGTTCAGGCAAAAGCGCCGCGTCGTTCACACCATAGACGATGGTTTTGTCCACGTTTTTACCCGGCGCCGACAGCAAAACCTTCTTGGCACCGCGCTCAAGGTGCGCTTTGGCCTTTTCGCCGTCGTTAAACTTGCCCGTGCATTCCAAAACAACATCAACGCCTGACCAGTCAAGCTCGTCCATGTTGTAGGTCGAGAACATCTCCATCTCGCCGGCGCCAAGGTCCATCATCCGATCACCAGTCTTCACCTCGTTCGGAAAGCGGCCATGCACAGAATCGTATTTGATCAGATGCGCCGCAGTTTCGAGAGGGCCGGTGGCGTTTACCTTCACAACCTTCACATCATCACGCCCCGAGGCGGCAATGTGTGACAAGGTGCAGCGGCCGATACGGCCAAATCCGTTAATGCCAACTGTGATGGCCATGTCTGATCTCCTGATGCGAATGTCTTTGCAGCCTCATATCCTTCACATCGTCTTTCTGGAAGGGGGCTGGCTTGAATTGAACACCGTTTTTGTCCATGTTAGCGATAAACTTGCGCCGATTTTAAGTTGTGAAAATCTTGTTGGCGCTAACAGTGCGGAAAGGCCATACATGAGCGGATTGATTGCCCTGCTAGACGACGTCGCGGCCTTGGCCAAAGTTGCTGCTGCGTCAGTTGATGACGTTGCCGCACAAGCGCTCAAAGCAGGGTCCAAAGCCGCGGGCGCGGTGATAGACGATGCCGCTGTTGCCCCGAAGTATGTGCAGGGTTTTGAAGCGAACCGCGAGTTGCCGATCATCTGGAAGATCGCCAAAGGCTCGATGGTCAACAAACTGGTGTTCCTGTTGCCCGCCGGCCTCGCGCTCAATGCCTTCGCTCCCTGGCTCATTTCACCTTTGCTTATGCTTGGTGGCGCCTATCTCTGTTTTGAAGGCGCCGAGAAGATCGCGCAGGCAATTGGCCTTGTTGATGCACATCACACCACCGAACCCGAAACCGAAATTGATGATCCCGCTCACCTTGAAGAACAAAAGGCCGCCGGAGCCATCAAGACAGATTTCATTCTCTCGGCTGAAATCATGACAATCTCGCTTGCCGCCATACCGCCGAGCACATTCTGGATGGAAGCCGCAACACTCGCCGCTGTAGCCGTGCTGATAACAGTCGTCGTCTACGGGGCAGTTGCTCTGATCGTCAAAGCCGATGATGTCGGGCTGCACATGGCACAACGCGGACGCCTTCGCGTCACTCGTGGTTTCGGGGAGGGCGTTGTGAAGGCGATGCCCGGCCTGTTGCATGCGCTCACGATCATCGGAACCGCCGCAATGCTCTGGGTGGGGGGCTCGATCATCATTCATGGGGCGCATGAACTGGGCTGGCATCTACCGTATGAGTGGATAGCGCAACAAGCCAAGACACTTGCCACGCTGATCGGTGGGCCGGTTGACGCCATCAAATGGGTGTTTACGGCGGCTATGGATGGCGTGTTTGGCCTCGCGCTCGGCCTTTTGCTTGTGCCTGTCGGCCTCAAGTTGATCACCCCGCTTTGGCGCAGAGTCGCAGGGTGATAGGCGAGGGGCCGTAGCCCCTCGCACGTGGTTTTACGCCCTTACAGCAGGCTGCGGACTTTTTCGGCAACTGCCGCAGCAGTGATCCCGAACTTCTCGTAAAGCACCTCGGCCGGAGCCGAAGCGCCAAAGCCTTCCATACCGACAAACGCAGCCTTGTTGGACTTACCGCGCTCACCGGTGAGCCATTTGTCCCAGCCAGATTGGCAACCGGCCTCAACTGCGACCCGAACTGGCCCTCCCGGCAGAACACGTTTGCGCACAGCTTCTTCTTGTTGCTCAAACAGCTCCCAGCAGGGCATTGAAACGACCCGCGTGCCAATTCCGCTTTCCTGCAACAAATCGCGCGCCGCCAGTGCAATAGACACTTCCGAGCCCGTCGCCATGATGATCGCCTGCCGCTTGCCGTCAGCATCAGCCAAAACATAGGCGCCTTGCGCTGTCATGTTCTTGTTCTTGTGCTCAAGGCGCACGGTCGGCAGCCCTTGGCGTGTCAGAGACAGAACTGAAGGCACATCTTTGCTGCTCAAGGCAATTTCCCAAGCTTCCGCAGTTTCCACCGTGTCAGCGGGGCGGAAGGTGTAGCTGTTGGGGGTGGCGCGGCAAATCGCGAGGTGCTCGACAGGCTGGTGTGTTGGCCCATCTTCGCCCACACCAATGCTATCGTGGGTCATCACAAACACAGTCGGAATACCCATCAAGGCGGCGAGGCGCATCGACGGGCGTGCATAGTCGGTGAACGTAAAGAATGTGCCGCCATAAGGGCGGATACCACCGTGCAGCACCATGCCGTTCATCGCCGCGGCCATGCCGTGCTCGCGAATACCATAGTAAACATAGCGCCCACCGCGGTTGTCGACATCAAAAATGCCAAGATCGCCGGTTTTGGTGTTGTTGGAGCCTGTCAGGTCAGCCGAACCGCCAACAGTCTCCGGCATGATCGGGTTCACGACTTCAAGCACTGTTTCAGATGATTTGCGCGTCGCCATCTTCGGTGCGCCTTCTGAAATCTGCTTTTTCAGCGCCTTAATGGTTGCTGACAGCTTCTTAGGCACTTCCAAGGCGTAAGCGCGGGTGAAGTCGGCCTGCTTTCGGCCCGAGATACCTTCAAAACGCGCCTCCCATGCAGCCCGCTCTTCAGCACCGCGCGCGCCAATGGCTTCCCATTCGGCCTTGATTGCCTTGGGGATATCAAACGGCCCTGTTGTCCAGCCATAGGCCTTCTTGGCGGCGGCCATCTGGTCGGCATCCGTCAAAGCGCCGTGGCCTTTTGAAGTGTCCTGCGCCGCGTGGCCAAGGGCGATGTGTGTTTTGCACGCAATCATGCTCGGCTTGCCGCCGGCACTTTTGGCCTTAACAATCGCGGCATCAATGGCCTCAGGGTCGTGTCCGTCGATCTCGATCACTTGCCAGCCGGCAGCTTTGAAGCGTTGCACCTGATCGGTGCGGTCAGAAAGCGAAACCCTACCATCAATAGTGATGTCGTTGTTGTCCCAGAACACGATCAACTTGCTCAGTTGGTGACGTCCGGCAAGGCCAATGGCCTCATGGCTTATGCCTTCCATAAGGCAGCCATCGCCAGCGATCACATAAGTGTGGTGGTCAACAACCTTCTTGCCATAATGCGCACGCTGGATCTCTTCGGCCATCGCGAAACCAACCGCATTCGCAATGCCTTGCCCAAGCGGGCCGGTTGTCGTTTCAATGCCCTTTGCATGGCCGTACTCAGGGTGCCCGGCCGTAATCGCGCCCCATTGGCGGAAGTTTTTGATTTGCTCAAGCGTCATGTCTTCGTAACCGGTGAGGTGCAGAAGCGAATACAGCAACATCGAGCCGTGACCAGCCGACAGGATAAAGCGGTCACGATCAGGCCAGTCGGGTGCTTTGGCATCAAACTTGAGGTGCTTCTCAAACAGGACAGTCGCGACGTCGGCCATGCCCATCGGCATGCCGGAGTGTCCCGAATTGGCGGCGGCAACCGCGTCAAGAGTCAGCGTGCGAATGGCGGCAGCGCGCATCCAGTGATCAGGGTGAGATTGGCGAAGAGCAGCAATGTCCAAGGGGTCGTCCTCATGTTTGCAGGTGTTAGATTTGGCAGTAAAACGCACAGGCTGAATACCAGCCCTAGATAAGAAGGCAACTGCGCTTTCTGCCTGTAGGGTGCACAAAACCTGAAAGATCGCCTAAACTCAGGTGATTGGAGGCCGAACTTGCACCAGAATGATTCGTCTGTAAGAGTGCAAAACAGGCTTAATGCAGAGCGGGGCATGACTTATGAGTGACATCAACGAACTGGAGCGGCGCATAACCTCCGCGCTTGAACGGATCGGTAAGAGCGTCGAAACATACGAAAGTGGAGCTGCCGTCGATACGGCTGAACTGGATGCTTTGAAGGCTGCACTGGAGGATGAAAAGCTTGTGAGCGGGCAACTTGAAGAGCGCAACAAGAAGCTCCACGCCAAGCTTGAGGTGCAGACAGCAGAGCTTGCAGGGGAGCTCGAAACCCAGCGTATGGCGACCGCCAAACTCGACATGGAAATGCAACGCATGCGCGCCGCCAACGAGCAGTTGCGCACCTCGAACGCGGCCCTGCGCGAAGCCAATGAACGTGGGGTAGGTGAACCGCACCTCATTAACAAAGCCATGCTGGCAGAGCTTGAAGGGCTGCGCGCTGCGCGGGCCGTTGATCAGGCCGAAGCGGGCGCTGTCGTTGAAACCATCAACACCTTGCTGACACAAGCGGCCCAAGCCGAGGAGAGTGCCTGATGCCTGAGATCGAAATCAAAATCGGCGGCCGCAGCTTTGAAGTTGCCTGCCAGGAGGGCGAAGAGCACTACCTGCAAAGCGCTGCTGCAATGCTTGATATTGAAGCCAGTACGTTGACCGAACAGATAGGTCGCTTGCCCGAGCCACGCATGTTGCTGATGGCTGGGCTTATGTTGGCTGACAAAACGGCTGGCCTTGAAGACAAGCTCAACTCACGTGACGGGCGCATAACCGAGCTCGAAAACGAGATCGCGCGCCTTAGCGCCATGCCAGCGCCGGCTGCCGAACGCGTCGAAGTTCCGGTTGTTCCGGCAGGGTTGCAAGACAGTCTGGCCGAACTGGCGGCCCGCGCTGAATCTGTCGCCGGTGATCTTGAAGAGCGGCTCGGATCGGGAGCCTGAGCCGCTGCCTGATGAGGATAATTTCAACTGAATGCGCTTGCGGTGATTTTTGATGTTGCAATGCCCCGGTGAACGGGGCTAAAGAGCCGCACGGTCCGGGGCGTAGCGCAGTCTGGTAGCGCACCTGTTTTGGGTACAGGGGGTCGTAAGTTCGAATCTTACCGTCCCGACCATTTCCACACATACTCTTAAGCCATCCGCCGCTTCGGCGGCGGGCTTTTGGTGTGTTTGACCGAGATTAACCACAAGATATTGTGTTTTCCGATAAGAGTAAGGTTGGCAAGCTCCGTCTGCTGGTTCTGCGTCATTTTCACCCCCGATTCTTTTTTCGGATGAGTCTGCGGCCTCTCAAAGTCTCCCTTCAGCCCCGATATGATCAAGGAGAGAAGTTTTTTTCTGAAGTCCCGAAGTGGCCTCCGAAAAGGTTAACAGGCATGCAGCTAAAACGTGTGAACCGCAATATGGTTTCTCTAAAGGTGCTAAAACTTTGACTTTCTTCGCCTCCCGTTTTTTCCGTCTCGCGGCGCAGCTTGTGGAGAACCATGTGGGTGAATCACATACGCGGCAAATCGCTGACGGGTTTAACACTCGGTCAACCAAAAATTCACGAAAATTTAGGAAAGTTTAAGTTGACCAACTATGGGTGAATACGTCAAGTTGTGGAGACCGGAAGCAAGACCACAACATATAGGGGTCAGCGACGGGCTGGGACAGGTTTAGGTCACATAGCAAATTGCGAGCGCATTTGGCGCAATATGCCACGGAAAGGTATTTTTCCGCACGGTATCGCTTTTCCTGTAGCTGAAGTCTGCCCGATCACGGCGCGTAATTACACGCGATTATATTTTACGAACGTTTGAAAAGAAACGTTAACACTCAGGCGAGGCAGTGACATGAAGATCGAGAGAAAATTTACCGAGGCAGGCAAAGACGCATATGCGAGCATTGAGTTCGTCAAGACGTCGTCCGAAATTCGCAACCCTGATGGCACGATTGTTTTCAAGCTCGACGGCGTGGAAGTGCCCGCCAGTTGGAGTCAGGTCGCCTCGGATGTGATTGCGCAGAAGTATTTCCGCAAAGCCGGTGTTCCCGCAGCTCTCAAGAAGATCAAAGAAAAAGACGTTCCCGAATTTTTGTGGCGTGCTGAAGCCTCAACCAAAGACACAGAAATTGGCGGCGAAATTTCAGCCAAGCAAGTTTTTGACCGCCTCGCCGGCGCATGGGCTTACTGGGGCTGGAAGGGGGGCTACTTCACAACCGAAGAAGACGCCTCAGCTTACTATGACGAAATGCGCTACATGCTCGCCACACAACGCGCTGCACCAAACTCGCCACAGTGGTTCAACACCGGTCTGCATTGGGCCTATGGCATCGACGGGCCAGGCCAAGGCCACTACTATGTTGACTACAAATCAGGCGAACTTACAAAATCAGCCAGCTCATACGAGCACCCGCAGCCACACGCTTGCTTTATTCAGTCGGTCAAAGACGATCTCGTCGGTGACGGCGGCATCATGGACCTTTGGGTGCGTGAAGCGCGTCTCTTCAAATATGGCTCAGGCACGGGCACCAACTTCTCGCACCTGCGCGCCTCAGATGAAGCGCTGTCAGGCGGCGGCAAGTCGTCGGGTCTCATGGGCTTTCTGAAAATCGGTGACCGCGCTGCTGGCGCGATCAAGTCAGGCGGCACCACACGCCGCGCGGCCAAGATGGTCATCGTCGATGCTGACCACCCGGATATCGAAGAATACATCAACTGGAAGGTCAAGGAAGAGCAGAAGGTTGCTTCCATTGTGGCCGGCTCAAAGATGCACGAAGAGCGCCTTAACGAGATCTTCTCAGCCATCCGCGCATGGGACGGCAGCACAGAAGACGCCGTAGACCCGAAGAAAAACGAACAGCTCAAAACCGCTATCCGCGGCGCGAAGAAAGTCCATATCCCCGAGACTTACGTCAAGCGCGTGCTGGACTATGCAAAGCAGGGTTTTGACAGCATCGAGTTCCCGACCTACGACACCGACTGGGACAGTGAAGCCTACGCATCGGTTTCAGGCCAGAACTCAAACAACTCGATCCGCGTGACAAACGCTTTCTTGCAGGCCGTCAAAGACGACGCTGACTGGGAGCTGATCCGCCGCACGGACGGCTCGGTTGCCAAAACAATCAAAGCCCGTGACCTCTGGGAAGATGTCGGCCACGCCGCTTGGGCCTGCGCCGATCCGGGCATTCAGTTCCACGACACGGTTAATGACTGGCACACATGCCCAGAAGACGGCGAAATCCGCGGCTCAAACCCGTGCTCGGAATACATGTTCCTTGACGACACGGCCTGTAACCTCGCCTCGATGAACCTGCTGACCTTCTTTGAGGACGGTAAGTTCAACGCCGAAGACTACATGCACGCCACGCGCCTCTGGACAGTGACACTCGAAATCTCGGTAACAATGGCGCAATTCCCATCACAAGAGATCGCCCAGCGCTCGTATGATTTCCGCACATTGGGCCTTGGCTACGCCAACATCGGCGGCTTGTTGATGAACATGGGTCTTGGTTATGACAGCGACGAAGGTCGCGCCATCGGTGCAGCACTCACAGCGATCATGACAGGCGTAAGCTATGCTACATCTGCCGAAATGGCTGGCGAGCTTGGCCCATTCGCAGGCTACGCGAAAAACAAAGAGCACATGCTCCGCGTCATCCGCAACCACCGCAACGCAGCCTATGGCGCGACCGAGGGCTATGAAAAGCTCGCCGTTAAGCCTGTTCCACTCGACTTGGTAAACTGCCCCGACGAAAACCTGACAGCCCTCTCAATGGCTGTTTGGGACGAGGCCTATAAGCTCGGCGAAGAGCACGGCTACCGCAACGCGCAGGTTTCCGTGATCGCCCCGACAGGCACCATCGGCCTTGTGATGGATTGCGACACAACCGGCATCGAGCCAGACTTTGCCTTGGTGAAGTTCAAAAAGCTCGCAGGCGGTGGTTACTTCAAGATCATCAACCAGTCGGTGCCAGCAGCGCTTGAAATGCTCGGCTACGGCTCAGCGCAGATCGAAGAAATCGTGTCATACGCTGTCGGCCACGCCACACTCGGCAATGCTCCGGGCATCAACCACACCTCGCTCATCGGCCACGGCTTCGGCCAAACCGAGATCGACAAGATCGAAGCAGCTCTTGGCACAGCCTTTGACATCCGCTTTGTCTTCAACCAGTGGACGCTCGGTGAAGAGTTCTGCACCAAGTCACTCGGCATTCCAGCCGCCAAGCTTAATGATCCGACCTTTGATCTCCTCAAGCACCTTGGGTATGACCGCGCCGACATCGACGCAGCAAACGCCCATGTCTGTGGCTCAATGACGCTCGAAGGCGCGCCACACCTTGAGGAAAAGCACTACAACGTCTTTGACTGTGCCAACCCATGCGGCAAAATCGGCAAGCGCTACCTGTCAACTGACAGCCACATCCTGATGATGGCGGCGGCGCAGAGCTTTATTTCTGGTGCGATCTCAAAAACCGTCAACATGCCAAACGACGCAACGATTGAAGACTGCCAGAAAGCCTATGAGCTCTCATGGTCACTCGGCGTCAAAGCCAACGCGATCTACCGTGACGGCTCAAAGCTGTCACAACCGCTGGCTTCTGCCTTGGTTGAGGACGACGACGAGGCGATGGAAGTGCTTGAAAGCGGCTCTCCACAGGAAAAAGCTGCCGTGTTGGCTGAGAAGATCGTCGAGAAGGTCATCGTCAAGGAAGTTGTAAAGTCACACCGCGAGAAAATGCCCGAGCGCCGCAAGGGCTACACGCAAAAAGCGGTTGTTGGTGGTCACAAAGTCTACCTGCGCACAGGTGAATATGAAGACGGCAACCTCGGTGAAATCTTCATCGACATGCACAAAGAGGGCGCTGGCTTCCGCGCGATGATGAACAACTTCGCCATCGCCGTGTCGGTTGGCCTTCAGTATGGCGTGCCTCTGGAAGAGTTCGTCGACGCCTTCACCTTCACCAAGTTCGAGCCGGCAGGCATGGTTCAAGGCAACGATAGCATCAAGAACGCCACGTCGATCCTTGACTATATCTTCCGCGAATTGGCCGTGTCCTACCTTGATCGCACCGATCTCGCCCATGTCAAACCGCAGGGCGCAAGCTTTGATGACATCGGCCGCGGCGAAGAAGAAGGCGTGAGCAACATTCAAGAGATGAGCGACACTGCAGCCTCCCGTTCGCTTGAAGTGCTCAAGCAAATCAGCTCGACAGGCTACCTGCGCAAGCGCATGCCACAAGAACTCGTGGTGCTTCAGGGCGGTCAGTATGCCGGAGCAACAGCACTTTCCGGTGATCCTGTCAGCGCGCTGAACACCTTGGTGCCCGAAACATCGGCAGCAGTGGTAACTGGCGGCGACACCCTCGCCACAACAACCAGCACAGCGGCCGTCAGCTCGGGAATGATGAGCATGGACGAGCGCACCAAAGCCAAGATGCAAGGCTACGAAGGCGAAGCCTGTGGCGATTGCGGCAACTACACGCTGGTGCGCAACGGCACCTGCATGAAGTGCAACACATGCGGCGCGACAAGCGGTTGTAGCTAAGTTTTACCAGTCACGGGGCGGGTGCGCTCGCCCCATGAAGCAGTTCAGGCCGCAGGCATAAAACTACGAGCGGTAAAACATAAGTGAGCCTGAACGGCAAAACTTTTAGGGGAGCCACTGCGGCTCCCCCTTTTTTGCCTTACTCCAGCTTGGCAGGGACAGGGCGGTAGTGCCCCGTCATTTGGTAGGTGAACAGAATGTTCGTTTCGCGCGTACCAGCCCCGATATTGTGGATGACCAGCGGTGTGCCGTCTGCAGCCGTCCTGTCGCTGACAATCCCTATGTGCGGCAGGTTTCGCGGCAACCGCCAGCTGACAATGTCACCGGCAACAAACTCGTGCAAATCACCTTCGATCGGCAGTGACATGCCTTTGCGCTCGAAAAATCGTTCAAGGTTGGGCACGCGCCGGTGATCAATGTTTTTGTCGGTGCGCTTGAGCGCCCAGATCGTCGGATAGCTCTTGAAGTGCGCTTTCATATCTTCATGCACGAGCTTTTGAAGGTCGATACCGCCGCTGTCGCGTAGGGCCCTGATCACCACGTCACTGCAAACACCACGTTCACGCGGCAAATCCCCCATCGGATACTCAAGCACGACATAGGCGGGGTCATAGATCGTGGTGATTCCCACTTGCTGGCGCGCATTCGCAACCAGCTGTGCGCCCCATTCAGCCTCTTGGGCAATGGCTTTCAATGGCAGAGCCAGCGACAGAATCAGAGGAATGTAACGTAAGAACATTCTAGGCGCCTATGTATACTGTATGCTCCAAACTACCGCCGCGGCGGGTGTTCGGCAACTGAAGCCTTGTCATGGGCGATTTTCGGCCCCTTTTCTCCGGTTTTCATGGCGCGAACCCGCGCAAACAAGTCGGCAAGTTTGTGCTCGGCTATCTGACGCTTGGCAAAACCTGGATTTAAGCGGCCTTTAGCGCGAATTTCGAGATCGGTGCACAACCTCTGTCGGGTGCTTTCGTCTTGTGGCTGTTTAGGCCTCGAGCAACACCGCTCGTAACACAAGGACTAAGCAAATGAAAAAACTGACACTCACATTCGCCGCCCTCGCAACCGTTATGACACCTGCTCTCGCCATGGGCGAAAGCGCGGTTGAAGTTGATGCAAACGGTGACGGCCTCTTGACCATCGAAGAAGTGCAGGCGGTTTATCCCTCCGTTACACCTGAAAGCTTCGCAGCGATGGATGCGAACGCAGACGGCGCGCTTGACGACGCCGAAATCAAAGCCGCTGAAGAAGCAGGTATGCTGACAACCGACGGCTAACCGCGTGGCAGGCTCAGGCGGTTCGGCTGGTTCTATGCCTCAACATACAATAGTCGATCCACCTGAAGGAAGTCCCCGAAGCCTATGGTTTCGGGGGCTTTTCTAGGTTGCTCGTTTAAGCATTCCGAACAGATCACGCGGGTCATCAGGGTCGGCCAGCATGTCGAGCTCCTGAAAGAAGGGCGTGTCTTTGACCTGTGCCTGCACGTAACGCAGCGCCGAGAAATCCTCGATCGCGAAGCCGACGCTGTCAAACAGCGTAATCTGCTTGTCGCTCACGCGGCCTTTGGCAGTGCCACTGATCACTTGCCAGAGCTCGGTGACAGGGTGATCCTCGGCAAGCTGCTGTATCTCACCTTCAACTCGCGTTTGTGGTGGGAACTCCACAAAAATATCCGCACGGTGCAAGATCGCTTCAGCAAGCTCTGTCTTGCCCGGACAGTCGCCGCCAATGGCATTGATATGCACACCAGCACCGATCATATTGTCACTCAGGATGGTGGCGCATTGCTTGTCGGCGGTACAGGTGGTGATGATCTCTGCACCCTCCATGCTTTCCTCAGCGCTCTTGCACATAATCACATTCACCCCCAACCCCTCAAGGTTGCGCGCGGCCTTGGCCGTGGCGGCAGGGTCAATGTCATAGAGGCGCACGTTCTGCAGCCCGAGGATCGCTTTCATCGCCAGCGTCTGAAACTCGGATTGTGCACCATTGCCGATCATCGCCATCGTCTTGGCCCCCTTGGGGGCTAAGTGCTTGGCAACCATAGCAGAAGTCGCCGCCGTGCGCAGGGCGGTAAGCAGCGTCATCTCGGTGAGTAGGGTAGGATAACCTGTGTAAACATCCGCCAAAAGGCCAAAGGCCGTGACGGTTTGCAGGCCCTCAGAGGTGTTCTTGGGGTGCCCGTTCACATACTTGAAGCCGTAGGCTTCGCCATCAGACGTCGGCATCAGTTCGATCACCCCCACATCCGAATGTGAAGCAACGCGTGGCGTTTTATCAAACTGCTCCCAGCGTTTGAAATCACTCTCTATCTCGCTCGCCAGCCCGCGCAGCATATCTTCGACGCCGATGTGATGCACAAGCCGCATCATGTTGTCGACTGACACAAAAGGCACCAGCGCCTTGTCTGATGGGTTCGGGTTCGTCATATTTATGCTCCTTTAGGCGCCGTGCGTGGCGACAGATGAATGCCTGCGATCATGCAGCGCGCTGAACCGCCAGCGCTTTCAATTGTTGGCAAATCAAGCGCGATAAGATCAAACTTGCTTTCCAGTGTTTTTCTTTGGACAGGTGTGAGGGCCGACAGAGCCCGCGATGAAAGCGCCAGAGCAAGCCCGTCACGCCCCTTTAGTTCAATTGCGTTTCCGGCAAATTCGCTGATCTGGTGTTCACTCAAGGCGATCACCTCGCGGCCGGTCTCCTCCAGCCGCTCGCAGATCACTTGACGTCGCTCTTGGTCTTGAACCATGTCGAGACCGACCATCGCAATCTGCGAACCGATGCACATCAAAACATTGGTGTGATACACTGGCGCACCATCTGCATCCGCTGCATCAAACACGATCGGTTCATAGCCAAAACCAGTGCAAAAACGCTCAAGCAATATCGGGTCGGCCCTGTGTGAGCGGGCAACAAATGCAAGCCTCCCGATATGATCTAAGACCATTGCACCGGTGCCTTCGAGCGCCAAGCCATCATGCTCCAGCCCTGAATAGTCGGTGACTTCGGCAACACGGTAATCCTGTTTGAGCATTTCTATAATGTCAGATCTGCGTTCGCGACGGCGGCTTTCAGCATACATCGGATAGATCGCGACATGCCCGCCATGGTGGGTTGAAAACCAGTTGTTGGGAAACACAGAGTCCGGTGTATCTGTGGCTTCATCCTGAAAAACATGAACCTGAACACCATGGTCTCCCAGCTTCCGGACGGCGGCGTCAAATTCGGCCAGAGCGCTCGCCGCAACCTTACTTGCAGTCATCTGCGGGATGCTTTGAAAGCTGTTGTCAGCAGCGGTTTCCGGGTTTGGCCGAAAGTTGTTGGGGCGGATCATCACAACGGATGCAGGAGCTTGAACACTCATGAAAAAGCTCGTGTCGGGCGGTCAAACACGCGGCGACCAAAGGCACTTGCGGCCAGATCAACCATCACCTGTGCCGTGCGGCCTCGTTCGTCAAGGAAGGGGTTAAGCTCAACCAGATCAAGGGATGTGAGCAGCCCGCTGTCGCTGATCATCTCCATCACCAGATGCCCCTCGCGCATGGTTGCCCCACCAGGAACAGTGGTGCCGACCGCCGGAGCAATCGTAGGGTCGAGAAAGTCCACATCAAGGCTCACATGCAGCGCACCATTGGCGGCTTTCACCTTGCTTAGAAAACCGGCAAGGGGCGTGGCAATACCGCCTTCGTCAATCATGCGCATGTCACAGGCCATGATTTCGGTGTCTTGCATTGCTTCACGCTCGGGCTTGTCAACCGAGCGCAAACCGATGATGCAGATGTTTTCCTGCGGAATGGGCTTTGCCAGCTTGGGAAAACCGCCAAAACCTCCGCGCCCCGTGACATAGCCCAACGGTGTGCCGTGAAGGTTGCCGCTATCGGTGGTTTCGGGCGTGTGATAGTCAGTATGCGCATCTAGCCAAAGCACAAACTGCGGGCGGCCTTGCTCGGCAGCATGGGCTGCAACACCGGCCACCGAGCCAAGCGAAAGCGCATGATCGCCACCCAGAAAAATAGGCACGCCTTTGGCCATCGCGTCGGCTCCCGCACGCTTCAGGCGGTTTGTCCAACCGATGGTCTCGTGTTGCCTGAACAATCGCGCCTCTGGGTCGTCAACGGGGTGCTCGGCGGGTGTCAAATTCCCCCAATCGCGAACTCGGTAGCCAAGATCACCCAGTGCTTGTCCAAGCCCCGCCGTGCGGTAAGCATCAGGGCCCATTAGGCAGCCCGCGCGCCGCTTTCCAGAGTCGACAGGCGCTCCTATGAGAATGATTTCTTGCATGCGAATGTAACCCTCTTAAGCTGCGTTGGTTCGTAAATATCAATCTCTTCGAGTTGCTATCAGACAGCAAATTGATCAATATGCATGCGAATGTATCAAACTGACTGGTGGTTTTGACCATATGGATAATCTTGATCGAAAGCTTCTTTCCGCTCTGCGCCACAACGCGCGTGCGGCTCTGTCCGACCTTGCCCAAGAGCTGGGTGTTACCCGTGCAACTGTGCGCAACCGCATCGACAGATTGGAGCAGGCGGGTGAAATTCTTGGCTATTCTGTGGTGATGAAAGGCGACACAGCAACCGAGCCTGTCCGGGGTTTGATGATGATCGGTATCGAGGGCCGCGGAACCGAGCGGATTATGCGACAGCTCAAAGGCCTGAACACAGTGCGCAGCGTCTATAGCACCAACGGACGCTGGGACGTGATCGCAGAAATCGGCACCGACAGCCTGGAAGCCTTTGACGAAGCTCTCACGCAAATCCGCCGCTTTGATGGCGTCAGCACCAGCGAGACATCTCTCTTGCTCAGCGCCAAAAAGTGATCAAACGCGGCTCTGTGCCGCCATCAACCAGACCAGCACCAACAAGCCCGACACCGCTGCGTTCCAACCCGCCATAGACAAGCCGAACAACTCCCAAGGAATGACATCGCAACGCACCAAGGGAGCCGTCATGATCTGCTCCATCAGCTCTGCAGAGCTCAAACTGCCGATATCACCCGATGTGCAACTGGACGGGCCGGCCCATAACTTGCGCTCGACACCGGCGTGAAACACACCAATCCCTGCCGTGACCAACGCAGCCAAAGCGCCCAACATTGGCCAGAATCGCCCGGGAACCATCAGCGCGATCAGTCCGATCGCAACGGCGGCAAGGTGCGGGTAGCGTTGCCAGTAGCACATCTTGCAGGGCGGCATTCCGCCAACATACTGAAAGGCCAAAGCTCCAAGCAACGTCGCGGCTGAGCCGCCAGCCGCAAGGAGTATTAAGTGAGGACGTGATAGTCTCATAGGAATTTCACTACATAAAAGCCGCCCGCGAGCAGCGCTAGAAACAGTGTGAACATAAGCCCGAGTCGCTTTTCAATGAAATCACGAATTGGTGCGCCAAACTTCCATAACAGCGTTGCGACAACGAAAAAGCGCAAACCGCGTGCAAGGATCGAGGTGACAATGAATGTATAGAGCGGCATGCCGGTCCAGCCCGACATGATGGTGATAACCTTGAAAGGGAAGGGGGTTATCCCCGCAGCAAGCACGGCCCAAAAGCCCATATCATTAAAGCGTGTGCTGAATGCGGCGGCGGCGTCACTCTTGCCCAGGCTTTCCAGTATCGGTTGCCCGAGCTGCTCAAACGCCAAAGCGCCGATAGCATAGCCCGCCAAACCGCCGATAACCGAAGCCAGCAAAGCCACTCCGGCAATTACAAATGCCTTGGAAGGTCGCGCAAGGATCATCGGGATCATCAGGATGTCAGGCGGGATGGGAAAGAACGAAGATTCTGCAAAAGCCACCAACGCGAGCCACCACATTGCTCTCGGGTGCTCGGCAAGGCCCATCGTCCAGCCGTATAGTCTGCGTAACATAAACTGCTCTTTTTGTTTTCCATATAGGGCAGTGGTTTTGCGCTGGCGTCAAGGCTTGCTGCGACCTAAACTCCAGTAAACTAGGCTTGGGAGGCTGATATGACAGTGTTAATCGCAGGGGCAGGGATCGGTGGGCTCAGCCTTGGTCTTTCACTGCATCAACTTGGTATCAAGTTCCAGATATTTGAAGCGGTATCCGAGATGCGTCCATTGGGGGTTGGCATCAATGTGCAACCACATGCGATCCGCGAACTTTTTGAGTTGGGCTTGGAAGCGGAACTTGACGCCGTCGGTCTGCGCACTGAAGAAGTCGGCTACTTCTCGGCTCAAGGCGGAGAGATCTGGCGCGAGCCGCGTGGCGCGTTGGCAGGATACAACTGGCCCCAATACTCTATTCACCGTGGCGAGATGCAAATGTTGTTGCTGCGCGCACTCACAGAGCGGGCAGGTGAGGCGTGCATCACTATGGGCGCCGCCGCCAGCGTTGCAAACGAAACCGAAGCGGGGATCACCGCGACGCTGACCAACCGCGCAACCGGTGACAAGATTGGCGAGGCAGAAGGTTCGGTCTTTGTTGCAGCCGACGGGATCAACTCTATCTCGCGAGCAGGTCTTTACCCTGACGAAGGCGCAGCCCACTGGGGCGGCATCATGATGTGGCGCGGCACGACGCGTGGCCCCAAGTTTCTCACCGGACGCAGCATGGCCATGGCAGGGCGCAAAGACTGTAAGTTCGTCTGCTACCCGATCCACGACTACGGGGATGGAACCTGCCTGATCAACTGGATCGCCGACCGTTCAATGCCCGAAGACTACAGCTGGCGCGAGCAAGACTGGAACCGCGAGGGCGTGCTTGACGACTTTCTGCCAGCCTTCAAGGACTGGTCATTCGACTGGTTGGATGTGCCCGCGACCATCCGTGCTTCGGGCGATATCTTTGAGTACCCGATGGTTGACAGAAACCCGTTGCCCCGCTGGAGCCATTCGCGCATGACCCTACTGGGGGATGCCGCACATGCAATGTATCCAATCGGCTCCAACGGCGCGAGCCAAGCCATTCTCGATGCCCGTGTGCTCGCCCGCGAGCTGCGCGACAAGGGGCAAACCGCAGATGCACTTGAGGCCTACGAGGCCGAGCGCCGCGAAAAGGTAAACGCTCTGGTGCTGGCAAACCGTGGTGATGGGCCCGACAAAGTGCTTGATGTCGTCGCCGAACGTGCACCAGAGGGGTTTGCCGACATTTCCGAGGTTATGAGCCTCAGCGAGCTGGAAGGGGCGGCCGCTGGCTATAAAAAACTCGCCGGAATGGATGTTGAAACCCTCAATACACGCAGTTCTATCATTGAAGTGTGATTTTGGGCTTTTCGAGCGCGCTTCAAAACGCTAAACGGCTGATAAGGCCCAAGTGGTGGAATGGTAGACGCGTCGGATTCAAAATCCGATTCCTTAACGGGAGTGTGGGTTCAAGTCCCACCTTGGGCACCAAATCGTCTAAATATTCGGTGATTCTCCGCAAATGGTCATGACCAGACTTTTTGTGCGCATGTTCCAGCCGCGATTCGGCAGTTGAAATGTGGCAATTCTTGAGATTCGTGTCCAATCAACGGCGACTGAGTAGTTTTATTACGCTTTTGTGATCAATTGAATCTACTACCTCTGGTGGATGTGAATGACTTTCGACAATCGCAAGCGACAATCTGTTGTTTCCAGTTGCTCAACAATGAGCATTTGCTTGCAGGATTGGACACCGGTCAAACTTCGGTAAAATTCAATTAAATAAGGTTATTGTTAACCTTTCATTCACAAATTGTAGCAGACCCCACCTGGCCAAGCCTTCAAATAAGGCATGCAACTTTGAGGCGAGAATGTGGTGACGGGGAGAAATACCGCCATTTTCCCGACAAATTTATCTTTTGAGGCGCAAGCAAACCTCCTATGAATGAGGATGCCCATCTGGGGGGCGTAGTAAGTAGGTCACGGGGGCGACCGCTAAACTGCGAAGCATCTGCATGATGCGAAAAGCGCTGCGATACCTTTTGCTCGGGTCGTGGCATTTGCTGCCGAGGAAGTCTGTGCACAAGCACGGCTTACATATGCTGCAATCCTTTTCGTTCTTATCAGACGTTCTCGTAAAGATGAAACGAGAGCTCAAGCGTAAGCAGGGGCTCTCAATCGGCGGCCGGGGTTTCCCCGACGTGATGTAGAGAGAAGGGTCGAAAATGGCTGATCTGTTTTTAAACTGGGGCGATCTTGGTGCATATGGCACCTCGGTTGAAGGCGGCGAAACTGTAGACACTGGCGGTGTTGAAGTTTCACTAGGATTTCAAGTGCAAGACGAGGAAGCCAATGCGGTAACCTTTAACGCTCCGGGATATGTCGATGCTGACGAAGGCATCAATTCACAGTCCTTCTTGAAGCTCGACGGCCAGGGCGGCGAAGGCGGCATTGACGATACTTCGATCACCACGATCGACTTTTCCTCGACAAACCCTCTTTACTCGAACGACGTTCAGAACGTTAAGTTCCGCCTCAACGATATTGACGGCGGCGGCGGCGACGTTGACCCGGGCACACCCAACCACCAAGACATCGTTACCATCCGCGCCTACGGCCCCGATGGTGAAGAAGTTCCTGTAACCTTCTCAAGCGGTTCAGCAGTAGATGAAGACGGAAACGTCCTCACTGGCGGTTCGGTTAACTATGGCTACACCGATGGCGACGCCTCGACTCTCGTTTGCATCGACGGCCCAGTCTCCTACATCGAAATCGAATATGACAATGCCGGCACGGGCGAGCAAGCCGTGATGGTTTCAGACGTTCACTTCTCTACAATGGACGCCGACCCGAACACAGCACCAGACGCCCGTGACGACACAGATGAAACAAGTGAAGACACCGCTGTAGTGGTTGACGTTCTCGACAACGACAGTGACCCTGACGGCGACGACCTCACAGTGACCGGCACAACCGAACCGGCCAACGGCACAGCAGTCGAAAACGGCGACGGCACAGTGACTTACACGCCGAATGCTGGCTTTGTTGGAACAGACACATTTGACTACACAGTCACTGATCCGTCAGGCAATGAAAGCACTGCGACTGTTACAGTCAACGTCACAGAAGCCTCTGATCCAAACACCTTCCCCGTTGCAGGCGATGATACAGCCGTCACCGACGAGGGCGAAGCGGTTATTGTCACCGTTCTCGAGAACGACAGTGACCCGGACGGCGACCCGCTGACAATCACTCAAGTCGGCGAACCTGACAATGGCACAGCCGTTGCTAATGCAGATGGAACAATCACTTACACGCCTGACGCGGGCTTCACCGGCACCGAAACAATCACTTATGTGATTGAAGACGGGCAGGGCGGCTACGACACTGCTGACATCGTGGTCACGGTTAACCCGGGCAACGAAGCTCCAACTGCGACCGACGACAACGAGACAACTGATCTCGACGAAGCCGTTGTGATCTCGGTTCTCGGCAACGACAGTGACCCTGAAGGCGAAGACCTCACCGTTATCGGCACAACCACACCGGCCAACGGCACAGCAGTCGCAAACGGCGACGGCACCGTGACTTACACGCCAAACACCGGCTTCACCGGCACTGATACGTTTGACTATACAATCACCGATCCGTCAGGCAACGAAAGCACGGCGACTGTAACTGTTGTGGTGAGCGATCCAAACCAAGCGCCAATAGCGGGCGACGACAGCGACACAACCGATCTTGAAATGCCTGTTGTGATCGACGTTCTTGGCAACGACAGTGACCCTGAGGGTGAAGCACTGACCGTCACAGGCACAACCGAACCGGCCAACGGCTCGGCAGTTGTAAACGCCAATGGCACAATCACTTACACGCCAGCCGACGGTTTCACCGGCACCGACACGTTTGACTACACAGTCACCGATCCAGCCGGCAACGCGACGACAGCGACCGTGACGGTAACTGTGCAAGATCCGGTCGAGCCGGATGGCATCGTTTCTGGCACGGATAATGACGATCTTATCGACTTCGACTATGTTGGTGACCCTGATGGCGACCTGATCGACCACAACGACGCCATTCTGCCCAACGACACCATCCAGGATGATATCGTAGAAGCCGGCGACGGTGACGATACGGTTCTCGCGGGTCTCGGCAATGACGATGTTGACGGCAGCACCGGCGATGACGACCTGAGCGGCGAAGAGGGCGACGACACGCTCGACGGCGGCGACGGTAACGACATCATCGCAGGTGGAGACGGCAACGACAGCATCATTGGCGGCGACGGCAACGATGCAGCTGGCGGTGACGATGGCGACGACTTTATCGACGTATCGGGTTCTGATCCGCTGATCGACGTCGAAGTCTTCCCAGGTCTGCCCGTTGATGCAGAGCCAGACAATGACCACGACACTGTCGATGGCGGCGCAGGTAACGACACGATCATTACAGGCGATGACGCTGATACCATCACAGGCGGCGACGGCGACGATAGCATCGACAGCGGCATCGACGACGACGTGGTCGACGCAGGTGCAGGCAACGATATCGTCGAAGATCTGCAAGGCTCCGACTACATTATCGCTGGCGACGGCGACGATACGATCTACGCCGGCACAAACACCTTCTCCGACTATATCGGCGACGATCCCAACCTTCCAATCGCTGGCTACCCGGGCATCGTTACAGACCCGAACACCACTGACGGTCTCGACACTGTCTTTGGCGGCGCTGGCAACGATATCATCTTTACAGGTGACGACGCTGACGAGATCGACGGCGGCACTGGTAACGACACGATCGATGCCGGTATCGACGACGACACTGTCTACGGCGGCGAAGGCGACGACAGCATCATCGGTTTCCACGGTGCAGACAGCATCTTCGGCAACGAAGGCGATGACTTCATCAACGCAGGTGGCAGCACCTACGGCGGCAATGAAGTTGATGCGACCGACATACTGCCAAACAACGACACCGACTATGTAGACGGCGGCGCTGGCAACGACACGATCCTTGGCGAAGACGACGATGACACACTCATCGGCGGCGACGGCGACGACGTTCTCGACGGCGGCATCGACGAAGACAGCCTCATCGGTGGCAACGGTTCCGACACCGGCCTCGGCGGTCAGGGCGACGACTATATCGACCTTTCAGGCTTCCTGCCTGAGCCAGACGATACAGACTTCGACCCAACCAATGACCTCGACTACGCTGAAGGCGGCGCAGGCGACGATACGATCATCACAGGCGACGACGACGACACAATCTTCGGCGGCGCAGGCAATGACAGCATCGACGCTGGCATCGACGAAGACAGTGTGTTCGGTGGCGACGGTTCAGATACCATCGACGGCGGCGAAGGCGATGACTTCATCGACGCCTCAGGCGGCACACCACTGACTGATGATGTTGACCCAGACCCGGAAGATGATCGCGACAGCGTGATTGGCGGCGCAGGTAACGACACGATCTTTACCGGCGACGACGATGACACCATCACTTCGGGCCAAGGCGACGACTATGTCGACGCTGGCATCGACGACGATGTGGTCACAACCGGCACAGGTTCAGACACTGTCATCGGCGGTCAGGGCAACGATGTTATCAACACCGAAGGCTATGACTACGACGACGCACCTGACAGCGAAGACCTAGACCCTGACAATGACCGCGACAGCGTGGTTGCTGGTGCAGGCGACGACACCATCACCACAGGCGACGACCGCGACACGATCGACGGCGGCGCAGGCAACGATGTGATCGACGCCGGTATCGACAATGACTTGGTTGATGGTGGCGCAGGCGACGACAGCATCCTTGCTGGCGACGGCAACGACACTGTCACAGGCGGCGACGGTGCCGACACAGTTGACGGCGGCACAGGCGATGACGTGATCGACACTTCAGGCGGCACACCGCTGACCGACGATGTTGATCCTGATCCTGAAGACGACCGTGACCTTGTCACAGGCGGCGCTGGTGACGACTTCATCACCACAGGCGACGACGACGACACCATCTTCGGCGGCGCAGGCGACGACACAATCGACGCAGGCATTGACGACGATAGCGTTGAAGGCGGCACAGGCAACGACAGCCTGATCGGTGGTCAAGGCGACGACACAATGGTCGGCGCACTGGGCAATGATACGCTGGAAGGCGGCGAAGGCGACGATGTCCTCGACGGTGTGGTTGGTGATGATGTGCTCTCAGGTGGCGGCGGTGCCGACACCATGAGCGGCGGGCAGGGTCAAGACCTGTTCATCGACATCACAGCCGGTGACGTTGTTGACGGTGGTTCGGGCCCGGACGGTGTACGCCCTGACGGCTCGCCAAACGACTACGACACGCTCGACCTCACAGGCGCCGCAGAAGCGGTTAACCCGGGTGGCTCGCTCAACGTGGTCTACACATCGGATGACCGTGAAGACGGCTATGTCGAGTTCCGCGATGAGGATGGAAACATCACCTCAACGATGGAATTCGAAGAGATCGAAAACGTCGTGCCGTGCTTTACGCCGGGCACAGCGATCGCCACACCGCGTGGAGAGCGTCTCGTTGAAGAGCTCAAAGTCGGTGACAAGATCATCACCCGCGACAACGGCATTCAGGAAATCCGCTGGATGGGCACGAAGGCACTCTCAGGCTTCGATCTTGCAAGATCACCAAACCTGCGCCCGATCCTCATCCAGAAGGGCTCGCTTGGCAACAACCTGCCAGAGCATGACATCCTCGTCAGCCCGCAACACCGGGTTCTGCTGAACAACGAGCGCACCTCTCTCTACTTTGAAGAGACAGAAGTGCTCGCAGCCGCCAAACACCTCACCGGCCTCAAAGGGATTGATGAAGTGGGCACACTCGGGGTGACATATGTTCACTTCATGTTCGACAACCACGAGGTTGTGCTGTCGAACGGTGCTTGGACTGAAAGCTTCCAGCCTGGTCAGTCGGTTCTCGACGGTCTCGGCACCGAGCAACGCGACGAAATCTTGCAGCTCTTCCCTGAGCTGACAAGCAAGGAAGGTGTCGACGATTACACCGCCGCGCGCCGCTCGCTCAAGAAGCACGAAGCCAAGCTTCTGATCGGCTAGATCGACCAAATCAACTCTCGGGCTTCGCCACTATGGCGAGGCCCGAACTTCCACACATTTCGGAATATGCAGCGACGTTTGCCTTATGGTGAACGTGTGGGGAAGGCGCGTTCGCGTGCCTTCCCCTTTGCACGTTTAGGGAGAACGCCAAAATGGCGGCTAACCCTCCGCACGGTAATGAGGCAATTTCCAAGAGCAAAAGGAGCGATTCAACACCGCCGCGCCCAATTAACGCCATCAAACTTCAGCAAATTAGATGTCAACAAAACGAGAAAAATGAGCGACATCGTGGCAGTTTCATCAGGATACTTTGAGAGTCATTATCCCACTTATGCAAGGGGTGCGGGAAAAACGGAGAAAGAACCAAATTCTACCAGGGTTTTCAAGCCTTTGCCGCGGCAAGGCGGCCTCGGAGCCGATGCGTTGATTGGCGGCACAGGCGGCGGGCACGGCATTCGCATAATTGACCTGTCGGCCATCGAACTCGCGCTTTCAGTAGAGTTCGTTTCACCGAACGCAGGCAGTATCACTGACGGCATTGACAGCATCATCTTTCAGGACATCGACGAAATCATTCTTCCGCGTCCTGCGCACGGTGCCACGCTGCCCAGTCCTCCGGACGGTCAAGGTCAGCCCGTGCGCGTTCGTCTGGCAGAGGGTGCAATCTTACAGCATCCGGCTGTGCCCGCAGAATAGGGGCCGCACCGCTGTCTCCGCTTAAGGCCTGAAATGCTGGCAGAAATGCCGCATCGAAGATCACAGGGTGCCCATGCTCGCCGCACCCTGTGGTCGCCCTTAATATGATGGGTCCTTTTATCACATCAAATATGCGCCACATCTCTTTGATATCGCTAACCAAAAGACTGGGCATGTCGGGTGGTAGCACCATCAGCGCAGAACATCCTTCTGCTGCTTTAGCACCCCTGCGTAAAGACGCGGCCATGCCTTCGCTGGCGTCAGGCACAGCAACAAGCGTCACATCAAGCCCGTCCAGAACCGTGACCCGCGCATGCTCCAAACTCGGAACAGTGACGATCACCTCGGCACCACTCTCCAAAGATCGCTCGGCCATAACCCGCAAACAAGGCGCGCCAAATACGTCCTCCAGCAGCTTGTCGCGCCCGCGCATTCGCGAGGACGCGCCAGCCGCCGGAAGTAATATCGCGCGTTGTTTCACCCGCGCATCCTTGCTCCATCGGCATCAAACAGTGGTTCGGTGATCAGGGTTGCGCTGCGCATTTGCCCCAAGATCTCGATCTCGACTTTCAAGCCAGCCTCGGCGCGCTCCACCGGCACAAACCCGAGCGCCACAGACTTGCCTGCATGATGCGAATAGCCGCCCGAAGTGCAGAACCCGACGACCTTACCGTCAAGCCAGATCGGCTCATAGGCGTTCACATCGGCATCGTCAGCCTCCACAACAAAAGCACATAGCTTGCGGGCAGGGCCTTTTTCACGTTCCGCCTCTGCCGCCGCGCGACCAATGAAATCAACCTCTTTCTTGAAGCTGATAAACCGGTCAAGCCCTGTCTCGGCCGCAGTATAATCCGGCGAGAACTCAGAGAGCCACGAGCCAAAGAACTTGTCGAGCCTGAGCGACATCATCGCGCGCATCCCGAAGGGGCGCATACCGTGCTCTTTGCCAGCGCTCCAAAGCACATCCCACAAAGCCCGCTGTGCCATCGGGTCACAGTAGATCTCATAGCCCAGATCGCCCGAATAGCTCACTCGCTGCACAACGCAATCAACCATGCCGACTGTCATGTGCCGCACGTCCATGAACTTCATCGCCGCCGCATCGGCGCGTGTGCAAGCCGTCAGCACCTTAAGCGCGTTCGGCCCCGCGATCTGAAAACCGTTGAGCTTGTCAGAGACGTTTTCAACCCGCACACCGTCCATCTCGTTTTGCTCGAACCAGCGCATGTGATAGGCCTGAGAGCCATAACTCGCCGTCAGCTGAAACGCGCCCTCCGAGAGGCAGGAAATGGTGAAATCACCAATCAGGCGTCCTTTTGGCGAGAGCATAGGAGTCAGCGACAAGCGCCCCGCCTTAGGCACACGCCCTGCCATAATGCGGTCAAGCCAGGCACGCGCATTTGGCCCCGTGACAAGGTATTTACCAAAGTTGTGGGTTTCGTTGATGCCAACGGCCTCGCGCACGGCTTTCACTTCCCGTGCTGTCGCCTCGAACGCATTGCTACGCCTGAATGACGGCGTTTCATAGCGCGGCTCATCGCCCGTCGCGAAGTAGTTCGGCACTTCAAGTCCGAACTGTGCACCCCAAACAGCGCCAAGCCCGTCGAACACATCATACATCGGTGTTTGGCGGAAAGGCCGCGCCGCTGGCAGTTCCTCGTTAGGGTAGGCGACACTAAAGCGCTTTTGGTAGTTCTCGATCACCTTCGGCAGTGTGTATCCCGGTGTAATCCAGTCGCCAAATCGCGCCACATCCATCGCCATGGTGTCACGCTCGCACTCGCCCTCAACCATCCACTGCGCTAGCATCAGCCCAACACCGCCGCCTTGGCTAAAGCCTGCCATAACACCGCAGGCGCTCCAGTAATTGCGCAGCCCCGGCACGGGGCCAACCAGCGGGTTGCCATCAGGCGCAAAGGTGAACGGCCCGTGAATGACCGACTTCACACCGGATTTTTCCAGATCAGGAAAGCGCTTGTATGCGAACTCGATGCTGTCTTCGATCTTGTCAAAGTCATCAGGCAGCAGCTCATGGCCAAAGTCCCACTTGGTGCCGTCAATCGCCCAGGCACGGCAAGGCTGCTCATAAAACCCGATGCAAAGCCCCATACCTTCTTGGCGCAAGTAGCTCTCGCCAGCAGGGTCCATAACGTGCGGGTGCTCGGTTCCGCTGGCCATCATCTCTTTGATCAACGGCACTTCGTCGGTAACGATATACTGGTGCTCCATCGGGTGCAGCGGCAGGTAAGCACCCGCCATTGCGCCAACTTCCCGCGCCCAAAGCCCGCCTGCGTTAACCACATGCTCGGCGTGCACAGTGCCTTTCTCGGTCACAACATCCCAAGTGCCATCAGCGCGCTGGTTGGTCTCGATCACCTTGCAATGCGTTTCAATGGTGGCCCCGCCCATGCGCGCCGCCTTGGCGTAGGCATGTGTGGTGCCGGAGGGGTCAAGGTGCCCGTCGAGCGGATCATACAACCCGCCAAGGATGCCCTCAACATTGGTCACCGGCGCGATCTTTTTGATCTCCTCGGGCGAGACTATTTCTGTCTCAAGCCCCATAAACCGGTGCTTGGCGCGCTCCGCCAGCAGCATGTCAAAGCGCTCCTGGTTGTCGGCCAGCGTCACACCGCCAACATGGTGCAAGCCACACGACATGCCGGTGAGTTCTTCCAACTCCTTGTAAAGCTTGATGGTATAGCCCTGAAGTGCCGCCATGTTGGTGTCGCCATTCAGTGTATGAAACCCACCAGCCGCATGCCATGTCGAGCCAGACGTCAACTCGGAGCGCTCGATCAACATTACATCTGACCAGCCCAGTTTGGTCAGGTGATACAGAACACTCACGCCAACAACTCCGCCGCCAATGACGGCCACTCTTGTGGTGGTTTTCATTACTCTCTCCTTTTTGTGTTGGCCTAAGCTAGTCTTAGCGCGGGCACACTCACTATGCCAAGGGCGACAAAACATGTCGCCTTGAGACAAAAGAATCGCCTCCGCCTGCGCCATGCTGGAGACAACATCTCGCAAATGCAAAGGCACAACCCATGCGCACACAGGCTCAAGCCGTCGTTATCGGAGGCGGTGTAATCGGCTGCTCCATTCTGTATCACCTGACCAAACTGGGGTGGACAGACGTTGTGCTCCTTGAACGTGACGAGCTGACGTCCGGCAGCACATGGCACGCAGCGGCCAATATCCACGGGCTGCACGACAGCGCCAATATCAGCCGCCTTCAACACTACACGATGAACCTCTACAATGCGCTGGAAGAAGAAACAGGCCAAAGTTGCGGCGTCTTCCAGCCCGGATCGCTTTACTTGGCACAAACCGAAGAGCGCGAGCACCAACTGCGCCTGCAAGCAGCGAAAGCCAAGCTCTACGGAATGAACTTTCACGAGGTCACGCGCGCCGAGGCCGAAAAGCTGCACCCGCTGGTCAACTTTGATGGCATCCGTTGTATCATGTGGGAGCCAGACGGCGGCAATGTTGACCCCTCCGGTGTCACCAACGCCTACGCCGCTGGCGCGCGCCAGAACGGCGCCGAGATCATGCGCTTTACGCCCGTCACAGGGACCGAGCCGCAGCCCGACGGCTCATGGATCGTGCGCACGCCCAAGGGCGACATTGCAACACCTTGGGTGATCAACGCGGCTGGCCTCTGGGGCCGTGAAGTTGCGGCGCTGGCGGGCATCGAGTTGCCACTGCAACCAACCGAACACCAGTATTTTGTCACCGAGAGCATTGCCGAAATTGAAGGCATGAGCAAACGCTTGCCCTCGGTCGCCGACCGTGACGGCGAGTATTATCTGCGCCAGGAAGGGCAGGGCCTGCTGATCGGCGCCTACGAAAAAGACATGCGCTTTTGGGCCGAAGAAGGCACGCCGCTTGATTTCGCGCATGACCTTTTCCCTGACGATCTTGAGCGCATTGAAGACAACATGATGCGTGCGATTGACCGCGTGCCAGTTGTCGGCACCGCAGGCATCAAACGGGTCATCAACGGCCCGATGATCTGGTCGCCCGACAGCAATGTGATCCTTGGCCCTGTGCCGGAACTCAAAGGCTATTTCTGCTGTAACGGCATCATCCCGGGCTTTTCGCAGTCTGCTGGCATGGGCCTTATGGTTGCGCAGTGGCTCACAACGGGCGAGATGGAATATGACATGTTCGCATGGGACATGGCGCGGTTTGGAAGCTGGGCGACCAAGGCGTTTACCAAAGCGCGGGTGCAAGACAGCTACGCCAACCGCTTCAAAATCCACTTCCCCAATGAAGAACGCTCGGCAGGTAGACCGGCCCGCACGCGACCTGCTTATGAGGTGCAAAAAGACCTGGGGGCAGTCTTTGGCCTTAACTACGGCTGGGAACACCCGCTATGGTACGGTGACAAGGGCGCTTCCGATACCGACGGCTTCACGCGGCAAAACTGGTGGGGGCCTGTCGGCGAAGAATGTAAAATGCTGCGCGAAAAGGCAGGCATCATCGATATTTCAAACTTCGCAAAATACCGCTGCAAAGGGGCAGGGGCTGAAGACTGGCTGAACTCTGTGTTCGCCAATAAAATGCCTTCGGTCGTGGGCCGCTCTTGCCTCACGCCTCTGATCGGTGTGCGTGGCGGAATTGCGGGAGATGCAACCGTTACCAAACTGGCCGATGACGAGTTCTGGATCATCTCCTCCGGCATGGCCGAGCGCTACCAAAAGCGCTTTTACGACGCGGTTGAGCTGCCCGAAGGCACCACATTTGAAAGCATGACCGAAGAGATGTGCGGCTTTAACGTCGCGGGGCCAAAGTCGCGCGCGTTGTTGCAGCGGATGTCAAACACCAGCTTTGAAACCGAAGACTTCGCCTTCATGCGCTCCAAACGTGTCGAGATCGCCGGTGTTGAGTGCATTGCACTGCGCGTGAGCTTCACGGGTGATTTGGGCTGGGAGTTGCACTGCAAGACGAAAGACCAGAAACGCATGTTTGAAGCCTTGCTAGACGCTGGCCGCGAATTTGGCGCAGGCCCTGTTGGGGGGCGCGCTCTCATGAGCCTGCGGGTCGAGAAAGGGTATGGCTCATGGAGCCGCGAATACAGCCCTGAATACTGGCCACAGGAGGTCGGGCTGGAACGGCTTTGCAAAATGGACAAGGCGTTTTTGAACAAAGCCGCCTGCGCCGAAGTGATGGCCAAACCTGCGCGTGAAACACTGGTGCTGTTGGCTCTGGATGAAGCCGCTGTCACGGCATCCAACGCAGATGCAACCGGAGGTGAGCCGATCTTCAAAGACGGCATCGGCATCGGGCGCGTGACCTCGGGGGCTTATGGCTACACCGTCGGCATGAGCCTTGCACTTGGTTATGTGAAGGGAGCCGCCGCTGGTGACGAAGTTGACGTGATGGTGCTTGGACGTGCCCATAAAGCACGAATACTTTTTGAGCCTCCGTTTGACCCGAAGGGCGAAAGACTGCGGGCTTGACCAAATAGAGCACCTTCGGTGCGCAGGAAGAGTAAATGGGGGACTAGTCCCCCATACCGCAGTCCAGATGGGGGACTAGTCCCCCAAACCCCCTAGGATACTTTCTCCAAGAAAAAGCTAGGGGTGCTTGGTTAGGGCGTCGGTGAGGACTGATTTTACCGTGAAATGATCGATGTCCGAGGTCACAAAGGCCTGACCAATGTCGCGAGCCATGATGAAGTTAAGCGTTCCTGCACTGACTTTCTTGTCTTGCATCATGAGCTTCATCAGCTCGGCGGCATCTGGAAGTTCGCCTGAAATATCAGATATATCCGATTTCATCTTCATGTCTTTGAGGTGCGCGCGCACGCGACTGGGCGCTTCTTGAGAGCAAAGGCCTAGGCGGGCGGATGTTTCGAATGCCAGCGCGCAGCCTATGGCGACGCCCTCACCGTGCAGCAACCTGTCGGAGTAGCCCGTCGCGGCTTCCAGTGCATGGCAGAAGGTATGTCCGAGGTTGAGGAGTGCGCGTTCGCCTTTCTCGGTTTCGTCGCGCGCGACGATATCGGCTTTCATCTGCACTGAGCGGCGCACGGCTTCAAGGCGCGCGGCTGCGTCGCCAGCTGCCAACTTGGGGCCGTTTTCTTCGAGCCACTCGAAAAAGCCTAGATCACCAAGGAGGCCGTACTTTGCCACTTCGCCGTAGCCGGCAAGAAAATCACGCTCCGTGAGTGTTCCTAGAACATTGATATCAGCCAGAACCAGACTCGGCTGGTGAAATGCGCCAATGAGGTTTTTGCCAAACGGGGTGTTGATGCCGGTTTTGCCACCAACCGAGCTGTCGACCTGCGCAAGCAGGGATGTTGGTATTTGCACAAAGCGTACGCCGCGCCGCAGGATGGAACTGGCAAATCCGACCAGATCGCCGATTACGCCACCGCCAAAAGCGACGACAATGTCGTTGCGTTCGATCTTCTCCGCGAGCAACCACTCCGTGACCTGTTGCACAAAGGGCCAGCTTTTGGTGGCCTCGCCTTGTGGCAGTGAGAGGTTTGAATGTGTGATCCCCTCCGCGTCCAGGGCGCTGGTGAGGGTTTTCAGATGCAAGCTGGCAACATGTGAATCACTTACAATCGCGACACGCGGACGCTTGAGAAGAGGGGCTATCAGCGCGCCGGCCTTGTTTAGCACCCCACCGCCAATGCATATGTCATAAGCCCGTTCTCCAAGCTCGACCCGAACAAGTTCCTGCATCAGAGTACCTCCAAGACATCGTGTCGTGTGGCCAGCACTTCGAGCACTTTATTCGCCATTTCTTCGATGGAATATTCAGCGCATCCACGCACCGACAAATCTGCGAGGGCGTAGATGGGTGCACGTTTGGCGTAGAGTTCCGCCAGGGTTTTGCGCGGGTCTCGGGTGCGTAGCAAGGGGCGGCTGTCTTTGTGGCGCACGCGGTTCCAAAGCAACGGAAGGTCGGCGTCAAGCATAACAGCAACGCCCTTGGCACTGATCACCTCACGATTGGGTTCAGCCAAAAACGCGCCGCCACCTGTCGACAGCACGCATTTTTGCTTTTCAGCCAGCAGTCTTTGCAACACTTCGCTCTCGCGGGCTCGAAAGAACGCCTCGCCATCACGCTCGAAAATCTCGGGTATGCTCATGTTCGCGGCTTGCTCTATCTCCGCATCAGAATCACGAAACGGAACACCTATTTTTAAGGCCAGAGCCTTGCCCACAGCCGTTTTGCCAGCGCCCATCATGCCAACAAGAACAATCGTTTTCTTGAGCTTATGTGCCATGCAACCCCGCGCTATCGGCATTTCTTTGCAGTTTTCTGTGTCCTATGCCTGAATGGCGTGATATTTTGAAAAAGGCCAGTTATAAGTGCAAAAAACACGCAGAACATCTGCAAGAAAAGCATAGGGCAGAGCAAATGGGACGACTGATCAAATGGCTGTTCTACCTCGTTATACTTGGGGCTATTGGGCTTGTGGGCTATGCCTATGTCGGCCCGTTGTTTGATCCGTCCTTCGCGCCAAAATCTGAAGAGATTCGTATCCCGGTGGAGCTTGATGCGAATTAGGGCGCTTCTGATCGCAAGCGCACTTGCCGCGCCAGCTGTCGCTCAATCGCCGTTATCCGCTATCGACTGGTTGGATGATCCGAGCCCCGTAATTGCCCCCGCAGTTCAGGCTGTTGTGCCTGGAACTGCGGAAGCGCCGGTGTCACAAAACGCGACAGCGCCGCAAGTCGCCGTTCAGCCGATCGGCACCGAGCAAGGCCCGAGTTCTATCGGATTGTTGCCCTCACGGGTGACAGGCCTGCCAGAAACGCTCTGGGAAAAAAGCGAAGTTTCTCGTATCAAACATCAGTTCGAGCAACTTGATGCGCATGACATCCCTGTCGTGCAGGAGCTGCTCTACACGCTCTTGCTGGCTGAAAGCGAGCCGCCGAATGGCACTGATCCGGAAGCGTTTTTGTCCCTGCGTGCTGAACGGCTCGCCTCCTTCGGAGTGATAGAGCCTGCCGCGGAGTTGCTGTCTCAACTGCCACTTTCCAGCGCCCGCCAGTTTGATCTCTACTTTGATCTGACACTCTATGCCGGGCTTGAGGACAAAGCCTGTGAAACGCTCAATGCGTCACGCTCGCTTACAAATGACTACGGCGCTTACACCTTCTGCGCCATGCGCGGAGGCGACTGGGAACAGGCAAGCCTGCTCTTTGAAACGGCGACGGCGCTCAATCTTCTGGAGCCCACCGAGAAACGCCTGCTCAAAGCGTTTCTTGACCCGGAGTTTGCCGAACAAGCCCCGAACCTTGCGCCGCCACGCAATATCACCCCGCTTGAGTTCCGCCTATACGAGGCCACGGGGCATGCGCTGCCGACAGCTGGCCTTTCGCTAGCCTTCGCTGTCTCCGACTTGCGCGAGCTTTCGGGTTGGAAATCACAGCTTGAAGCCGCCGAACGCCTCGCGCGGGTTGAAGCTGTCTCGCCGAATGTGTTGCTCGGGCTTTATACAAGCCGTAAGCCCTCGGCCTCCGGTGGCGTCTGGGAGCGTGCCCGCGCGGTGCAAAAACTTGATGCAGCCCTCGCAGGCAACGGCAACCCGTCGTTGAATGACGCATTGCTTGCGGCTCGCAAGGCGCTGTCCGAAGTCGGGCTTGAGACTGTGCTGGCCGAGCTTTACGTTCCAGAGCTTGAAGGCATGCCGCTCACCGGTGCCGCCGCTCAAGCCGGTTTTGAACTGAAACTTCTGACACCGGCCTATGAAGAGGCCAAGGCGCCGCAAAACACGCCACGCAACGCCTTTCTGGTTAGTTTGGCCAAAGGCGAGCCGAAAGGTGCAGCGGCGCTCAACTCGGCTATGGCCCTCGCAATAGAAGCCGGCTTCTCGGCACCACTGACGCCACAGCCCCAGACACCGGAAAGCACCAATCGGCTAACGGCGATGCTCGCCGATGGTCAGCTTGGAGAGGCGATCCTGATCGCAATGAGCGGCCTCGTTCACGGTCAATCCGGCGACTATACAGCTCTTACACGGGCCTTTGCCAGCCTGCGCCAGATGGGGCTTGAAGATGTTTCCCGCCGCGCGGCCTTGCAAATGTTGTTGCTTAAGCGGGGCACTTAGCATGTCAAACTGGCTCGGCATGTTTCTTGAAGCCAAGGCCGCCGAAGATGGTGCCGCCAAAAATACGCTCTTGGCCTACGCGCGTGATCTCAATGACTTCTTGAGTTTTTGCAGCTCTCGCAAATACGACCCGTCGAAGCTGATGAAGCCCGACATCGAGGCTTACCTTGTGTCATGCGACGCGCAGGGGCTTGCAAAATCAACGCGCGCACGGCGCCTCTCTGCGGTCAAACAGTTCTACCGCTTCGCCTATGAGGAGCGCCTGCGCAGCGACAATCCGGCTATCGACATTTCTGGCCCGGGCCGCAGCAAAGCCCTGCCACAAGTGCTCGGTCAGGAGGAAGTGTCGCGTTTGCTTGAAGCCGCCAGAATAACGGGCCGCACCGAGGCCGACCGCTTGCGCAACGCAACCCTCATGGAGTTGCTCTACGCCACAGGCATGCGCGTTACCGAGCTTGTCTCGCTGCCCGTCGCTGCGGCACGCGGCAACCCCAAGATGCTGATGATCATGGGCAAAGGCGGCAAAGAACGCATCGTGCCGTTGTCGCCGGATGCACGTGCTCTGCTGCAAGGCTGGCTCAAGCTGCGCGACGCGCTCGAAGAGCAGGGCCGCAAGAAAGGCAAGCCACCGTCAAAGTTCCTTTTTGCTTCCCGCAGTGCCGAAGGCCACATGACGCGGCACCGCTTTTATCTGCTGATCAAAGAGATCGCCGTTACGGCCGGTGTTTCTCCGGCCAAAGTCAGCCCGCATAAGCTGCGCCATGCCTTCGCGACACACTTGCTGGCCAACGGAGCCGACCTGCGGGCTATCCAAGTGCTGCTCGGCCATGCTGATCTCTCAACAACCGAGATATACACACATGTGCTGGAAGAGCGGCTGTCAGAGTTGGTTCATAAGCATCACCCGCTTGCAAAATAGAGCAGGAGGGCTTGAAAACAGCCCTCCAACCCCTTCATAAGCCAGTATGAGTTTTGGAGCCTTCAATGAGCAATGACATAGCGCAGCCCGACAACGCCTATTGGCTTGTCGCGGGGGCGATCTTCTTTCTGCTGGTTTTGTCCGGCTTTTTCTCGGGCAGTGAAACTGCGCTGACCGCTGCCTCGCGCGGCAAGCTGCGCACGCAGGCCGACAAAGGCTCGCGTGGGGCGCAACGTGCGCTCGATATCACTGAAGACAACGAACGCCTCATTGGTTCGGTGCTGCTTGGCAACAACCTCGTCAACATTCTTGCCGCGGCTTTGGCGACATCTCTGTTCACGCAGATATTTGGCGAAAGCGGTGTGGCTCTGGCAACATTGGTGATGACGGTCCTTGTGCTGGTCTTCGCAGAGGTTCTGCCCAAAACATATGCCATAACCAACGCTGAATCTGCCGCTGCCAAAGTCTCGGCGCCCATTCGAATCGTTGTGCTGGTGTTTGCGCCGATGGTCAGCGCTGTGCGTTGGCTCGTGCGCCTGATCCTGCGCCTGTTTGGTGTGCAAACCGATCCCGACAGCCACATCCTGGCTGTGCGTGAAGAGATCGCCGGCGCCATTTCGCTTGGTCACTCCGAGGGCATCGTCGAAAAGGAAGATCGCGACCGTATTCTTGGCGCACTAGACCTGTCAGAGCGCACAGTTGAAGAGATCATGCTTCACCGTTCCGGCATCGAGATGATCGACGCTGACCTAGAACCAGACGCAATTCTTGAGCAATGCTTGCAGTCAAATCACACGCGTCTGCCTGTTTATAAAGATGACCCCGACAACATCATCGGCGTCGTGCATGCCAAAGACTTGCTGCGCTCTATGCACAAGCACATGGTCAACGGCGGCACTTTTGCTGCAGCGTTCGAGAGTTTTGAAATCCGCAGCGTGGCGATGGAGCCATACTTCGTGCCCGAAACCACAACGCTTGACGACCAGATGCGCGAGTTCTTGCGCCGCCGCACACACTTTGCTCTGGTGGTTGATGAATACGGCGTGCTGCAAGGGCTGATCACGCTTGAGGACATCTTGGAAGAGATCGTCGGCGAGATCACCGATGAGCACGATCCTGCACTTGAGCAGGCTGTCGAGCGCGGCGCTGACGGACATGTGATTGTCGAAGGTGCAATGACCATTCGTGACCTCAACCGCGAAACCGACTGGAACTTGCCCGACGAGCACGCCAATACGGTTGCCGGTCTGGTGATCCACGAAGCGCAAATGATCCCGCAAGCAGGGCAGGTGTTCTCGTTCCACGGCTTCCGCTTTACCGTTGAGGCGCGCGAAGACAACCGCCTCACACGCCTCAAGATACGTCCTCTCAGCTAAGGTTATGCGAGGTTCACCAGGGCGTGACGTTTCTTGCCCGCTGACAGCTTCACCGTGGCTTTGAGCGCTTCTGCGCCAAACATCTGGCCCGCGTCGGTGACGGCTTCGTCGTTCACCTTCGCGCCGCCTTCGGAAATCAGCCGCTTGGCTTCCTTGCCAGAGCCAACAAGGCCGGATTTGACAAACAGTTGCGCCGCCGAAATCGCCTCGCCAACCTCAGAAGCGGGCAGGGTGACTGTCGGCAAATCTTCCCCAACGCCGCCCTTCTCAAACACTTCACGCGCCGTCGCCTCAGCCGCCGCAGCCGCCTCAGCCCCGTGGCAAAGTGTGGTGACTTCATTGGCGAGGATGATCTTGGCGTCGTTGATCGCTTGTCCTTCAAGCGAACCGAGCCTGTCGCATTCTTCAACAGAAAGCTCGGTGAAGATTTTGAGAAACTTGCCCGTGTCCGCATCTGTCGTGTTGCGCCAGAACTGCCAGAACTCATAAGGGCTCAGCATATCCGCGTTCAGCCAGATCGCGCCGCCCTGTGACTTGCCCATCTTGCGCCCGTCTGATGTGGTCAGCAGCGGCGTGGTCAGGCCAAAGATCTGGTTGTCGAGCACACGGCGCGTCAGGTCGATCCCGTTCACAATGTTGCCCCACTGGTCCGAGCCGCCCATCTGAAGCAGGCAGCCATAGCGGCGGTTGATCTCAAGGAAGTCATAAGCCTGCAAGATCATGTAGTTGAACTCAAGAAAGCTCAGGCTCTGCTCGCGGTCCAACCGCGATTTGACGCTCTCAAAGCTCAGCATCCGGTTCACCGAGAAGTGGCGGCCAATGTCGCGCAGGAACGAAAGGTAGTTCAGCTCATCAAGCCACTCGGCATTGTTGAGCATAATCGCATCTGACTTGCCCTCACCATAAGAGAGGTACTTGGCGAATACTTGCTTCATCCCGTCGATGTTGGCGTCGATCGCCGCATTGTCGAGCAGGGGGCGCTCATCGGAGCGGAACGAAGGATCGCCCACTTTTGTCGTGCCGCCGCCCATCAATGTGATCGGCTTATGGCCGCATTTTTGCAGCCATCTAAGCACCATAATGTTCATCAGGTGGCCCACGTGAAGCGACTTCGCCGTCGCGTCATAGCCGATATAAGCAGGAACAACCCCCTCGATCAGTGCATCGTCAAGCGCCTGATAATCGGTGCAGTCGGCGAGAAAGCCGCGCTCCATCATGACGCGCATGAACTCCGATTTGGGTGTGTAT
The DNA here is from genome assembly GCF_018860975.1 of Lentibacter algarum. Taxonomy (GTDB): domain Bacteria; phylum Pseudomonadota; class Alphaproteobacteria; order Rhodobacterales; family Rhodobacteraceae; genus Lentibacter; species Lentibacter algarum_A. The sequence continues at coordinate 506,377 of NZ_JAHKQI010000008.1, read as the reverse complement.
GTCATTTTAATATTCCTTGCTACTTGCCGCGCTTGTATAGATCGACAAACAGATAAGGAAAAGGCCATGTTGAAGCCATGTTGAAGAGCGCGAAAGTCACGGCCTTGGGCGCGATGAGCGGCACCTCGCTTGATGGCGTCGACGTGGCCGTCGTGGTCACCGATGGTCGCGATATCTTCAGCTTTGGCGACACAGGCTATCGTGGCTACACGTCTGCCGAGCAACAGGTTTTACGCGCCGCATTGGGCAAGTGGCAGGGCGACGAAAGCTTGGAGCAGGCCTTTGAAATCACTCAACAAACGCATATTGAAGCGCTTAAACCTTACGCTGCCGAGCTCATCGGTTTTCACGGTCAAACCCTCGCGCACGACCCGCACAATCGCGGAACGCATCAAATGGGTGACGGGGCGGTGCTGGCCAGGGAACTCAACACGCCAGTTGTGTGGGATTTTCGCACAGCCGACATTGAAATGGGTGGCGAGGGCGCACCTTTAGCGCCGTTCTTTCACCATGCCTGCGCGCGCTATCTGGGTTACAAAGAGCCTGTCGCCTTCCTCAATCTCGGCGGGGTTGGCAACATAACCTTCACCGATCCACGCATCGAGGCCCCCGAAACCGAGGGCGCAGTGCTGGCCTTTGACACAGGCCCGGCGAATGCGCCAATCAACGATTTGCTGCAAGAGCGTCTCGGCCAGCCCTATGACAAAGACGGCGCATTGGCCCGCAAAGGCACGGTCGAAACCGGCGCACTCGAACTCTTCCTTGCTGATCCGTATTTTTACAAAATTCCGCCCAAGTCATTGGACAGAGACGCTTTTTGCGAAATGCGCGAACTGGTGTTCGAGCTCTCTGATGCCGACGCTGCCGCAACGCTCACAGGCATGGCCGCGGCCTCTGTTTTACAGGCAATGGACCACGCCCCCGTGCCGCCAAAAGAAGTGCTGGTCACAGGCGGCGGGCGGCTCAACCCTGTGATGATGCAAATGCTGCAAGCGGCACTTGATGTGCCAGTTCGCAATATCGACGACACCGGCCTCAACGGAGATATGCTGGAAGCGCAGGCCTTTGCCTATCTCGCCGTAAGGGTTGCGCGCGGGCTGCCAACGTCCTGCCCCAGCACAACAGGCGTGCGCGCCTCCGTTGGCGGAGGCACACTCAGTAAGCCTTAGGCAGAGCAGCTCGCCCCGCCCAAAACGCAGAACTTGGCGCAATGGGGGTGGTTCAGTTGCACAAGTTTGCTGGCCTCGCGCAGCGTCGCCCCAAGCTCGAACTCCGGCTCGTAGGCCAGCAGGGTGCAAGCCAGCACGGCAGGGCGCTCGGCGCCCTTGCGTTTGACCACCATGCGCGAGGAAGAGCACATCACATCATCTGGTGATTTGTTCAAAATCCCCCAGCACTCTGTCGTTATCTCGGGCACTTCGGCACTCATGTCCATCTCGGGGAAAAGAACAGTTATACCAGCATTTTGCGCATCAATCTTAAAGTTGTTTTCGGCATAAAGATGAGCATAGCCTGCCCGCGCTTGGGCTTCGTTTTCATGAAAGGCGATCCGCCCTGCGACGGCCATGTTAAAGCCGTTGTCACGCAGCCAGCCCATGCCTTCCAGCGTGCGCGCAAGGCTGCCTTTACCGCGCTCGGCGTCGTGCAGCTCTTCGGAGTAGTGATCAACAGAAATGCGCAGGGTGATTTTGTCGCCAAAGCGCTCATGCAAGTCGAGCAAGCCCGCCTGCATTGACTTGCGCATCATCGGGCGCATCGCGTTGGTGAGCACCAACACCTCAAAGCCGCGTTCAAGGGCGGCTTCCATCATCCCGATCATCTCGGGGTTCATAAACGGCTCACCGCCAGTAAAAGCGATCTCGCGAACAGCCCAGCCAAGCTCGGAAATTTCATCCAGGTAGGGTTCTACTTCTGCACGGCTCATGTAAACCAGCGCATCGTTTGTGGGCGAGCTTTCGATGTAACAATTGGCACAGGTAATGTTACACAGCGTTCCCGTGTTAAACCAGATCGTCTCCGGATTGCTCAGAGGCACATGCGCGCGCAATTCGCCGGTAGCAGTGGTCAATGGGTCTTGAAACTTGCCTATGTTAGCGGTAACAGGAAGGTTGTTGATGTAGTCGTCCATGCGGGCCTCTTGCTGTCGGTGCTCTAGCGCTACCCGAAAAAGTAGCGGGCAAAAAGAGGCGAGGTTTGTGTTGACGCCTTTGTGAAGTTTCCCAAGGCTGCTATCAATGCGGCAACAAACAGAGGAAGAGTTAGCTCATGGTCTCTCGCACCATCCCCGTTGACGCATTTGATCTGGTCATTTTTGGTGGCACAGGTGATCTGGCACGCCGCAAGATCCTGCCGAGCCTGTTTCACCGTTTCTGCGCTGGCCAAATGCCGGAAGGCGCGCGCATCATCGGCGCGGCCCGCTCCGATTTTGATGCCGATGACTACCGCAAAAACATCAGCGAAGCCCTGCACGAGTTTGGCGACGCCGAGAAAGCAGACAAGGCCGATCTCAAAGCGTTTCTCGATCAGTTGGACTACGTCAAAATCGACGCGCTCGGCGAAGACGGCTGGGAAACACTTGCCAGCAAGCTTGGGCGTGGCGTTATACAAGCCTTCTACTTTTCCGTCGGCCCGAGCCTGTTTGAAGGCCTCGCCGAGCGTCTGCACAAATATGGCATGGCAGGGGAACAAACCCGCATTGTGGTTGAAAAGCCCTTTGGCCGTGACCTCGCCTCAGCGCGTGAACTAAACCGCGCGCTGGCGTTGCATTTTGACGAAAAGCAGATCTACCGGATTGATCACTACCTCGGCAAAGAAACCGTGCAAAACCTTATGGCTGTGCGCTTTGGTAACATGCTGTTTGAGCCGCTTTGGAACAGCCAATACATTGATCACATTCAAATCACCGTTGCCGAAACCGTCGGTGTCGCAGGGCGGGGCGAATACTATGACCGCGCCGGAGCCATGCGCGACATGGTGCAAAACCATCTTATGCAGCTCCTCTGTCTGATCGCGATGGAACCGCCCGCCAAATTCGAGCCCGACGCGGTGCGCGACGAGAAGCTCAAAGTCATCCGCGCGCTCGAGCCTGTTGCCCCCGACGAGATCGTGCGTGGACAATATGAAGGCACCGACACGCAACCAAGTTATGTAGAGCACGCCGGCGACAAATCCTCCAAAACCGAGAGCTTCGTGGCCATCAAAGCCCATATCAGCAACTGGCGTTGGGCGGGTACTCCGTTTTATCTGCGCACCGGCAAACGCCTCAAGCATCGTGCCTCTGAAATTGCCGTGGTGTTCAAAGACACTCCACACTCGATCTTCGGCGAGGAAGCAGGCCGTCACCGCAATATCCTGACAATCCGCCTTCAGCCCAACGAAGGCATCGAACTTGGCGTGACCATCAAAGAGCCGGGGCCGGGCGGTATGCGCCTCATCGACGTGCCGCTCGACATGAGTTTTGCAGACGCCCTCGGCGACGGAGCAACTGACGTTGTCGACGCTTACGAGCGCCTGATCATGGACGTGATCCGCGGCAACCAAACCCTGTTTATGCGCGATGATGAAGTCGAGGCCGCATGGGCCTGGGCCGATCCGATTATCAATGCTTTCGTTGATGCAGGCGACACCCCTTTGCCCTATGATAGCGGCAGTGCAGGGCCGTCTGACGCCCTCATGCTTATGCACCAAGACGGACGCCGCTGGCGGGAGATACGCAAATGAAACTAATCAAATACGCCGATGACGAGATCCTCGCGATGGACCTTGCAAACATGTTGGCAGGCGAGCTCAAAAACGTGCTTGTTCATGAAGAACGCGCCAGCCTCGTTGTTCCGGGCGGAACCACTCCAGGGCCGATCTTTGACAGCCTTTGCGCCGCCGATCTTGACTGGTCTCGTGTCGATGTGATGCTCTCTGACGAACGCTGGTTGCCCGAGGCGCATGTGCGCTCGAACGCACGGCTCATCCGCGAGCGCCTGCTGCAAAGCCGCGCCACAAACGCTGTGTTTCATCCTTATTACACAGGCGCTGCAACCCCTGACGGCGCCTTGGCAGACATTGAGGCAAACATCCTTCCCAGCCTGCCGATCTCGGTTCTCCTGCTCGGGATGGGCGAGGACATGCACACGGCCTCGCTGTTTCCGCGTGCCGGAGGGCTAGAGGCTGCGCTTAACAGCGAAACATCGGCAATTCTCGCGCCGATAAGCGCCCCCGATCAGCGCGAGGCTCGTGTCAGCATGACAGCAAATACCCTGAACGGTGCGCTGTCAAAACACTTGGTGATCATCGGTCAAGCCAAGCTCACCGCACTTGAGCGTGCCGCCACCTTGCCCAAGGAAAAGGCCCCCGTAAATGCCGTGCTTGAGGGCATGACAGTGCATTGGGCGCCATAGGGCAGCCACAGGTCGCCACAGGTCATAATATCAAATGAAGGATCTGCAATGTTACCCGTCTGGAATACGCTGCTAAAGCAAGCCGAAACGCGGCCGCAAATCTCTGAACTGTTTGATCAGAATAGCACGCGCGTCAGAGATTTCTCTGCCGAGGCCTGTGGTTTGTATTTCGACTATTCCAAAACAGCGATCACCAGCGAAACCCTGAACGGGTTGCTCGCCTTGGCTGTTAATGTGCCGGCCGCGCGCAAAGCCATGTTCGCAGGCGAAAAAATCAACACAACCGAAGGCCGCGCCGTTCTGCACACGGCTCTGCGCGCCCCTGATAATGCCGTCATCATGAGCGACGGGGCCGACGTCATGCCCGAGCTGCGCGCCACACGCGCCCGCATGCAAACCTTCGCCAATGACATCCGCACAGGGCGGATCAAAGGGCAGGGCGGCCCGATCACCGATGTGGTTAACATCGGCATCGGCGGGTCTGATCTTGGCCCGGCTATGGCCAGTGCCGCGCTGGCGCCCTTTCACGACGGCCCGCGCACGCATTTTGTCTCAAACGTCGATGGCGCGCATATCGCTGACACCTTAAAAACCCTCGACGCGACAACAACTCTGGTGCTCGTAGCCTCCAAAACCTTCACCACCATCGAGACAATGACCAACGCCGAAACCGCGCGGGCTTGGATGGCCAAAACCGTCACAGACACTGGCGCGCAATTTGCAGCAATCTCGACCTCCGAGGAAAAAGCCGCTGCTATGGGCATCGCCTCCGAGCGGGTGTTCGGATTTGAAGACTGGGTCGGTGGGCGGTATTCCGTCTGGGGGCCGATCGGCCTCTCGCTGATGCTGGCAATCGGCCCTGACAATTTTGATGCGTTCCTCGCGGGTGCCGCCGAGCTCGATGAACACTTCCAGACAGCCAAACCAGCGCAGAACCTGCCGATCTTGCTCGCACTCGTCGGTCTCTGGAACCAGAAAGCCTGTGGCTATGCCAGCCGCGCCGTGTTGCCCTATGATCAGCGCTTGGAAAAGTTGCCAGCATATCTCCAACAACTTGAAATGGAGAGCAACGGCAAGCCTGTCGCAAAAGACGGATCGCCTTTGCCGCTTGGGTCCGGCCCTGTTGTCTGGGGCACGCCAGGCACGAACGGCCAGCACGCCTATTTTCAACTCCTGCACCAAGGCACCGAAATCGTGCCGGCTGAGTTCCTCGTCGCCATGCGCGGCCATGAGCCCGATCTCACGCATCACCACGCGCTTCTGGTCGCAAATTGTCTGGCCCAGAGTCAGGCACTGATGCTTGGCCGCAGCCTTGATGATGCCCGCGAGATTGCCGCTAAGCTGGGGTTTGAAGGCGCCGAACTTGAAGCCCAGGCCGCGCAACGCACCTTTGCAGGCAATCGCCCGTCAACAACGCTGGCCTATGAGCAGCTCACACCCGCGATGCTCGGCAAGATCATCGCGCTCTATGAGCATCGGGTGTTTGTTGAGGGGGTGATCCTTGGCATCAACTCCTTTGACCAGTTCGGTGTCGAACTTGGCAAAGAGAAAGCCACAGCGCTGCTCCCCGTGCTTGAAGGCGCATCAGATGGTGGGCTTGATAGCTCAACCGCCACGCTCGCCGCTCGCTTTCGTAAAGTTAACAAAGCCTGACATGCAGTAAGCCAGCAGCGGCTTTGTTAACCTTAGCAAAGCCCAAAACTGTCGGCACGCATTATGCACTGTGGTATGCACTGCAGTATGCACGCAAGTCACATGCGAGCGCCTCGCAACGTGGTTAAGTTAACTGATCTGTGCGAAGGGGTAAGGCATTCTTAACCTATTTATGCTGTGAAGCGCGGTTCAGTTGTCAAGCTCAAGCCAGACAGGCACATGATCAGAGGGCTTTTCGCGCCCGCGCATCTCGGCCTGAATTTCGCATTTGGTCATTAGGTCTGCGCATTCGGGACTCAGCAAAAAGTGGTCGATCCGGATGCCGTTGTTGCGTTGCCAAGCACCTGCTTGATAGTCCCAGAAACTATAGTGCTCCGGCCCTTGGGTTTGCGCCCGAAATGCCTCGGTAAAACCAAGGTTGAGCAACTGACGGAATGCCTGCCGTGTTTGCGGCATCGCCAACGCATCGCTGTGCCAAACTTCCGGCGTTGCGGCGTCTTCGTCTTGCGGGATCACGTTGTAATCTCCCGCCATGAGAAAGGGTTCTTCCGCTGCCAGCAGCTCGATAGCGCGCGCGTGCAAACGTTCCATCCAAGCAAGTTTATAAAGGTATTTCGGCCCCGGAGCAGGGTTGCCGTTGGGCAAGTATAACCCACATATCCGCAGAGCCGTCTTGCCGATAACGGTCGCCTCAATCCAGCGCGCTTGCTCGTCGTCGTCATCGCCCGGCAGGCCCCGAACCACGTCTTCGAGCGGCAGTTTGGAAAGGATAGCAACCCCGTTGAACGACTTTTGCCCGTGGGTTTCAACCTGATAACCAAGCGCCTCGATTTCGTCTCGCGGAAAGGCCTCATCGACTGATTTGATCTCTTGCAAAAGTGCCACGTCCGGCGCGCTGTCTTGGAGCCATTGCACAAGGGTTTCGAACCGCGCCTTAACTCCGTTAATGTTAAATGTCGCGATCTTCATGAGCGGGCCTACCTTTGTTGAGACCTCTAAGCTCTAGCGTAAGAATCAGCACAATTCCAGAAGAGCTTGTCGCCAGCCCAGCCCGCGCGCTCCACTGCATTTATCTTCATTATTTGCCTTTATTGTTAACAAAGTTTTAGATTTTCTGATCTTTCGAAGTTTCATAATTTCAAACAGTTAGGACCAGTTCAAAGTTTTTGAACCCGGCAATACAACCTAAAGGTGTGTGATAATTCTTGCCATTCAACTTCAAGTAGATAACGATAAGAGGCAGACAACTTAGGAGGTAACAATGTCTGCACTTCGTAAAACCCAAATCCAAACCACCGAAACTCACGAAACAACGCTTTTTGACGGCGCGGGAACAGAGCTTTTCATCTCCGGTTCAGCCCCTTCAGACAGTGACATGACAGCGGGTGCAGGCACTGATCTGTTCATTTCGGGATCGTCTCCCAGCGATGCCGAAATGAGCACAGGCTCCGGCACCGACCTGTTCATTTCCGGCTCGGCCCCCTCTGGCTCGGACATGCAAACAGGCTCGGGAGCCGAGCTGTTTATCTCTGGTTCAGCACCATCCAACGCCAGCGCCTCAGAAGATGGCGATGCGGTAGAAGCCTTTATTTCAGGCTCGTAACTCAGATCACGGGCGGGCTTTGCTCCGCCCGTTCTCTCTCTGAAAGGAGCCGTGATGACAAATGTTGTTCAACTACAGTTTCGCCCGAAACCGGTGTCCTCATCCGAGGCACTCGCGGCCAGCTTTGCCGCACATAGGCGCGGAAAGAATGACGTCTTCTGGCTCAAAGAAAACGCCGAGTTTCTCAACATTCATCAAAGCACAGGTGCAAGCCTGTCTGCCGAGGCGCTGGCCCAATACGATAGCTTTTATGAAACCGTCGAAAACCAGCTCAAATTTTTCCCGCAGTATTACCGCTTCTTACTCTCCATAACCCTTGATCTTGAGGATATTGGTATGCCTGGGAACAGGGGTGCAGAACTCTGCGAGTGGGTGCACAATCAAGGGTTGGTTGAGGCGGAGCTGTCTGATCTGCAGCGAGCTGAAGCACAGCGGTTGTTGCTGCGTCGTATTCCAGATAAGATATGCAATAACAACGAGTTATTGGGAAGACTTAACAAGTTTATCTGCCGCAAGGAAACCTTCAGCTTGCCGAACAAAAAGGCGGCATATGAGCTGACCCATATCATTTTCTATCTTAGCGCTTATGGGCAAGAAAGCCTATCGCTTCCCGCCGAAGCAGTCCAAAGCCTGATGTTCACAGGCACTCTGGCTTTCATTGATGAAAACGCAGATCTTTTGGCCGAAGTTTGCATCGCGCTTGCCTATGCAGAGCAATCGGTTCCTGAGGTTTGGCAGTCTTGGTTGTCTCTGCACGCGGGCAGATTTGTGGTCACCAAGTCCGCCACAACGCAAGATGATTACCATGAATATCTGATGTGTAACTGGTTTTTGATGAACTCCGGAAAGCCGGGTTTTGAACATCATTTAGAAGCTGGTGAGATGAGCTTTTTCCGCCCGCAGGGGCGGCTGGGGGTTCTGCGTGACCTGTCGGAGTTTCTCTATGAACGACACGAAAGCACGGGGCCAGTGGACACTGTTCTAAAGTGGCCAAATCTGCGTTCCGACATTGCGGCGACGCTTGACACCATGGCCTTTGAGCACATCCAGGATGCAGAAAAAGCGTTGCCGGAGTTCGAAGAGTTTTTTGCAGGCTTCTCGCGTTCGAGCAGCGGAAGACCTACATAGAAAACGACGTGCCGCAGCCACATGAGCTTGAGGCATTCGGGTTCTCGATGGTGAATCGCGCGCCGATCAGCTCTTCCGTGTAGTCGATCTTGGCACCAGCTAGAAACGGCTGGCTAACCTCGTCGATGACCACTTTCTCACCTTTGCCTTCAAGCACCAGATCGTCAGCTGACGGGGCATCGAGCTTGATCTCGTATTGAAACCCCGAGCACCCGCCGCCTTCAACCGCGACACGCAACGCCTTGCCTTCCGAGCCAGCGCCAATTGCTGCAAGTTGTTCAAATGCGCGTTCTGTCACGAGGGGGGGCAGGATCATATCAGGCTCCAAGGGTTACGTTCTGGCCGTGGCCAATATATAGGATGCAATAGGGCAGGCGGCAAGGAGCAGTGCAGATGGATTTGGACAGAGCGGTATTTGCATCGCGTCCCGAAGACAGTCGGGGGCGTCTTTATCCCGAGGCGGAAAGCGCCTTTCGCACCTGCTTTCAGCGTGACCGTGATCGTATCATCCATGCCAGCGCCTTTCGCAGACTCAAACACAAAACACAGGTGTTTATCGAGCACGAGGGAGACTACTACCGCACGCGCCTGACGCATTCTATAGAAGTTGCGCAAGTTGCTCGCACGATCTGTGGTGCTTTAGGGCTAAACCCCGAACTGACAGAGGCAGTCGCCCTCGCGCACGACTTGGGGCATACGCCTTTCGGGCACACGGGGGAAGATGCGCTTGATGCCTTGATGAAGCCCTACGGCGGCTTTGACCACAACGCGCAGGCGATCAAGATTGTTACATCGCTAGAGAAACACTACGCCGAGTGGGACGGGCTTAACCTGACATGGGAATGCCTTGAAGGCATTGCCAAACACAACGGTCCGGTCGTGGGTGACATCCCCCGTGCCTTGCTTGAGTACAACGCCCAGCATGATCTTGAATTGAGCACACATGCCAGTGCTGAAGCACAGGTTGCTGCTTTGTCAGACGACATCGCATACAACAATCACGACATCCATGATGGGTTGCGCGCCGGTTTGTTCGGCGTTGAGGATATCACGCAACTTCCTCTTTTGAAGGGATGCTTTGCCGAAGTTGACAAGACCTATCCGGCGCTCTCTGCCTACCGTCGCCAACATGAAGCCCTGCGCCGCTTTTTTGGTGTGCTGGTTGAGGATGTCATCAACACCAGCCAGTCCTTGATCAAAGAACGAGCACCCAAGAGCGCTGCCGACGTGCGTCATGCCGGCTGCCCGCTGGTGCGGTTTTCTCCCGGGTTATGGTCTGATTTGCAAGTTATCCGGCGGTTCTTGTTTGAGCACATGTATCGCGCGCCCAGCGTGGTTGAGATGCGAGAGCGCGCGACGTTAATTGTTGAGCAACTGTTTAACGCCTATATGGATGAACCGACCCGCTTGCCAACCGAGTGGCAAGAGGCCGTTCGAAAAAGCAACCACGACACCTCCGCCATAGCTGGAGTGGTTTCAGACTACCTGAGCGGGATGACAGACCGATATGCCGTGCAAACTGCAAAACAGCTGTTTGGTACGTCGGTTGATTTGAACATTTAGCCTAAAGCGCTTCGACTTATTGTTGAGGCAGGGCGAGAAAGCGAAGCGCGTGCAAACTATTGATGCTGTGCGCGCTTGCGAAAGCAACTTGTGCCTCAACTTAATCTAGAAACACTTTAGAAAGGGATTTCGTCGTCAAAATCGGTGTTCTGCGGGGCAGGCTGCGAGTTCTGGTTGTTGTTGTTTTGGTTGCCGCCACCATAGCCGCCTTGGTCGCCACGGTTTCCGCCGCCTTCACTGCGCCCGTCTAGCATCGTCAGCGTGCCGTCAAAGCCTTGCAGTACAACTTCGGTTGAGTAGCGGTCATTGCCAGACTGGTCTTGCCACTTGCGGGTTTGCAGCTTGCCTTCGATGTAGACCTTCGAGCCTTTGCGCAGGAAACGTTCCGCAATATTCACAAGGCCTTCTGAAAAGACAGCAACGGTGTGCCACTCGGTGCGCTCACGGCGCTCGCCAGTGTTCTTATCTTTCCATGTGTCAGAGGTTGCTATGCGAAGGTTACACACCTTGCCACCGTTCTGGAATGTGCGCACTTCAGGGTCTGCACCCAAGTTGCCAATGAGGATAACTTTGTTAACGGAACCTGCCATGATGCGCCTCTTTCAGAATCTATGCGAATGTGAGCCTTCTTACATCACCCTAAAGAGTTTAATGGAAGATGAAAACTTGAACTAGATGAGCAATAACATGCAATTTTTCGCCCATAGCGTGGAATGGCTGGCAATTTCTGCTCTGATGCTTACATTGCCTTCAACTATCGTTTGGGGGAACGGAAAGAGCAGTATGCGTAAAGCAAAGTTCAGCGCGATTTTGATTGCCACGATTTTACCGATGTCGGCAGAAGCCGATTTGTTCAAATCCGACAAGAAAAAATCCCATTACAGCACACAAACCCGCATTTTGGACACTCGGGCCAAGAGTCAGTATTCGTCTTCGGTTCGTCTGCAACCGGCCCGTGTCGTGACCCCGACGAAGTGGGGAGCAGAGAGCAAAAGCTACCGTGGTCGATACCGCGGCCCGTATCTTACGATGGCCAAAGACGCGGCTCGCAGGCATGGCGTTCCCGAAGATCTTTTCCTGCGTCTCGTGCAGCAGGAAAGCGGCTGGAATGTTAAAGCCAAGTCACATGCAGGAGCGCTTGGCCTTGCACAACTGATGCCCGGAACGGCCCGGAAATTGCGTGTAAACCCCCATGATCCTTACGAAAACCTGGAAGGCGGCGCGCGCTATTTGAAGCAACAATACCGCGAGTTTGGTTCGTGGCGTCTAGCGCTTGCGGCTTACAACGCGGGTCCGGGTGCTGTGAAGAAATACGGTGGAGTGCCACCCTATAAAGAGACGCGCAATTACGTGAAAATTATCTGGGGAAGCTGATGGCTCCCCCAGGTTGTGTCATGCGCCAGAAAGTTCCTTCTTGTGCATCCACTCAGCGTGTTTCGGCGCCTTCTTGGTACGGCTCCATTCGTCGAGCATTTCCCATTTAACGTCGTTAAGCTTTGCCAGCATCGCATCTTCTTCGGGATCAGGACAAGCGAGTTCCACACGGTGGCCATTGGGGTCAAAGAAGTAGATCGAGTGGAAGATCGAGTGATCTGTGACGCCCAGAACTTCAACACCTTCATTCTCAAGATGCTCTTTATATTCAATAAGTTCGGCACGGTCTTTCACGCGAAACGCGATATGTTGAACCCAGATCGGTGTATTCGGATCGCGGCCCATTTCCGGTTTGGTCGGCAGTTCAAAAAAGGCCAGAACGTTGCCGTTCCCGGCATCGAGAAAGACGTGCATGTATGGGTCCGGTTCGTGAGTTGAAGGCACGTGATCTTCTGCTATGGCGAGGACGAAATCCATGTTGAGGATTTTCCCATACCATTCAACGGTTTCTTTTGCGTCCTTGCATCGGTAGGCGACGTGGTGAATTTTTTCGATCTTCATGACAATCTCCTTGGTTTCTGTGTTTACAATATGGTTACATATGTAACTATCAAGCCAAAAAGAAACCGGACGCATGCCCGGTTTCTGACTGCTCTACTCTTGTTTCACTCTGCCGCGTCAGCAAGTTTGATAACCGGCTCCATCTTTTTGAGCGTGGCGTCATCAAGGTGACACTTGATCTGATGCCCATTGCCTAGGTCTTTCACCGGAGGCACCTCACGGTCACACAGCTCGCCGGGCACTTGTTCTTTCCAGCGACAACGCGTCTGGAAGGGACATCCGGAGGGCGGGTTCATCGCGGAAGGGATGTCACCCTCAAGCACGATATGTGTCTTCTTGATCTTGGTGTCGGCGATTGGCACCGCAGACAACAGAGCTTCTGTATAAGGGTGATAGGGCGGTGAGAAGATGTCATCGGTGGTGCCAAGTTCAACAACATGGCCCAGATACATCACCATCACCCGATCACTCAGATAGCGGACAATCGACAGATCGTGACTGATGAACAAGAGCGTGGTTTTGTGCTCCCGTTGAATTTCCATCAACAAATCTGTGACAGCGGCCTGAACAGACACATCAAGGGCCGAGACAGGCTCGTCGGCGACAACAATGCGTGCGTCGCCAGCGAAGGCACGGGCGATGCCGACGCGTTGCTTTTGCCCGCCAGAAAGCTGCCTTGGCATGCGGTCTGCGAATGCACGCGGCAGTTTGACCAGATCAAGCAGGTTGAGCATCCGTTCACGACGAGCTTCGTCAGAATCACCGATTCCGAAGATTTCCAAAGCGCGAATGATCTGCCGACCCACCGTCATTGAAGGGTTGAGTGTATCAAACGGGTTTTGAAACACCATTTGCACATCTGCGACTGTTTTTGTGTCACGATCCTCGATCGCAACGTGTTCGATACTCTTCCCATCCAGTTCTATCTTGCCGTCGGTGGCTGTTTCCAACCCCATCAAAACCTTGGCAAATGTTGACTTGCCGCAGCCCGACTCACCTACGATCGCGAGGGTTTCACTTTCCCGAGCTTCGAACGAAAGTGTTTCATTTGCCTTAACGACCCGTGTCTCGCCGCCACCGAACAGAGCATTGGCAGCAACTTCGTAGTATTTCTTAAGGTTTTCCATCTTAAGAACAACTTCGCCGATCTCACCTTTTTCCTTTTGTTCTCCGACTTCTAGCGGCGCATTCCAGTCGATGCTTTTGAACTTCAAACAGCGTGTTTCGTGGTCTCCGGCTTTGTCGGCAGGAAACATCGGCACGAAGCCTTCGTCACACAAACCTTCCTCGTAATAGTCGCAGCGAGGGCCGAAGTTGCAGCCTTTCGGGCGCTCATGCGGCAGCGGAAAGTTGCCCGGAATGGCCACAAGCGGGCGCGAGTTTTTGTCGGCGCCGGGCAGGGGGATAGAGCGGAAAAGGGCTTGTGTATAAGGGTGTTGCATGTTGTTGAACACGGTTTCGATCTCGCCGCGCTCGACCGCTTCGCCGGAATACATCACACAGATCTTGTCGCAGGTTTCTAGAACCAATCCGAGGTTGTGCGAGATGAACAGCATCGACGTGCCGTATTTCTTGCCAAGGTCTTTGACCAGCTCGACAACCGCCGCCTCAACTGTCACATCAAGCGCTGTGGTTGGCTCATCGAGGATCAGCAAAGAAGGCTTTGACATCAAGGCCATAGCGATAACGATGCGCTGTTGTTGACCACCAGAGAGCTGGTGAGGGTAGCTCGAAAGCATCCTCTTCGGGTCGGGCAGCTTCACGTCGGTGACGACTTCAAGAGCGCGGTTGTAGGCCTCGGTTTCGGACACGCCTTCATGGATCATCGGCACTTCCATGAGCTGACGGCCGATCTTCATGGCGGGGTTGAGAGAGGCCATAGGCTCTTGATATATCATAGCAATTTCATTGCCACGCACATCTCTGAGCTCGTCAGGCGTCATCTTCTCCATGTCGCGGCCCTTGAACTTGATACTGCCGCCAACAATGCGTCCGTTCTTGCCCAAATCACGCATGACGCCCAGCGCCACGGTGCTCTTACCGCAGCCGGATTCACCAACCAAACCAACGGCTTCGCCGGGGGCAACTTTCACAGAGAAGTCCATCACCGCAGGGATTTCACGGAGGCGTGTGAAGAAGGAAATAGACAGTTTGTCGATCTCCAAAATAGGCCCGGTATAGTCATGAATTTTCGACATTAACTTTCTCCCGTCGAGACGCGGAGGGCGCTGTGACTTGCGTGCATACCACAGTGCATACCGCAGTGCATAATGCGTGCTGACAGATTTGAGCTGTTAATCGCGTTAACCATCCTGTGCGCCTCCTTAGTGTTTCGTTCATCTCTGCGCGGCAGGTTTACCCCCAGCCGCGCAATGTAGCGTTAATCTTTCAGGCTCTCTTCGCGCAGACCATCAGCCAGCAGGTTGAGGCCGAGAACGAGCGACAACAGAGCGAAGGCAGGCGGCAGAGCTGGGTGCGCGTAGATCATCAACAGCTTGCGCCCGTCGTTGATCGTTGAACCCCAGTCAGGGCTCTCTGGCGAGAGGCCAAGGCCGAAGAAGCCGAGGGTTCCGAGCAGGATCGTGGTGTAGCCGATGCGCAGGCAGAAATCGACGATCAGCGGCCCACGGGCGTTTGGCAGTATCTCCCAGAGCATGATATACCACGGGCCTTCACCGCGCGTTTGAGCGGCGGCAACGTAGTCTCGCGAGTTGATATCAAGCGCGAGGCCGCGAACGATACGGAAAACCGTAGGCGAGTTCACAAACACCACCGAGACGAAGACAACCAGAACGCCGGGATCAGGATTAAAGAAATCCAGCGCGCCGAGGATGTTGATTTTGCTCTCTGGTGCGTTGATCGTCACCGCGTAGATGATCGCCATCGGGATCAGCGTCAGCATCAAATACTTGGAGTTCTTGGCTGGCTGGGTTTTGAACCGTGAGTTGATCAAGACTGCAACGAAGATAATCGGGAAGAAGAACAACACGAT
The DNA here is from genome assembly GCF_018860975.1 of Lentibacter algarum. GTDB lineage: Bacteria > Pseudomonadota > Alphaproteobacteria > Rhodobacterales > Rhodobacteraceae > Lentibacter > Lentibacter algarum_A. Next base: position 491,112 of record NZ_JAHKQI010000008.1, on the reverse strand, counting down.
CGCCATATACTGTGGCAAGCCGGTTTGCACGATCTCTGGTGTGACCAAGAGATAGAACAACAGGATCACCGGAAAGGCGAGAATGAGGTTCGCCAGAAAGCTGAGCACCGTGTCGAGCGAGCCTTTGAACATCAGCGCAAACAGGACCGCGAGCACCACCAGCACGATCAGGAAATTGCTGATGCCGCTGGTGAACAGGATCGCCAAGGCAATGATCGCAAAGAGTGCGCCGACGATCTTGGTGCCGATGCTCTCACGATTGAGCGCCGGGCCCGAAAAGTAACCCGCTGGCAGGCCGAGTGTGATGCCAACCATGAAGGCGAACAGCGTCGCCAGTGGTGCGATGATGATAACCGTGACGCTGCCTTTAACCATGCGCGAGAAGACGTCACGCGCGAGGTTGTCACCGCCGAGCAGATAGAAGGCATACTCGCCGCTTTCGGCGCCGCGCAGGGGGGTGCCGGGCAGTTTGTTTTTCATTCCCGAGGCTTGCTCAAGCGGGCCGTGGGTTGAGATGAGGTCAAACACACCGGTGTAAAAGGCAGTGAGCACCCAGAACATCACGAGGCTAAAGCCGACCATGCCGATGACATTGTCATAGAGCTTGCCGTAGAGGCCGAGTTTGCGTTTATAGATCATCGATACAACGATGATCACCGTGAGTGATATCCACACCGGCATGAAGCGCATGAAGATAGATGCGATGATACCGCGGCCTTGCATGATCGCGATGCGCTTTTCAGCGGCGAGCGTTTCCGCATCGGGCATCGCGTCGGGGGCGAGCCCGTCAACATAGGCGCGGTGGCCCGAGCCGGCAAAGAGCAATGTCCAAAGCAACCAAACACCACAGATGATGGCGATTGCCAGCAAGGCTTTGCTGAACAGCGCACCCATCGTTGCTGCCGGGTCATCAAAGAAGGTGTTCATGAAGTAACCGAGCATCGCTGCGAAGAGGCCCAGCAGGACAAGCACCCCAAGCATTCTGGCGAGGGTGGACATCTGAATGCCGCCACCGCCAGACATCATCCCGTAGACATAGCCGAAGCCGACCACGAGCAGCAGCACAACTGCGATGCCGTTAAACAGCGAGAAGGCGCCTTTGGTGGATGAGTTTGTGAGCGATAGAAGCATCGCTGCGAGGCCCGAGACGATCGCAACAGTGATAGCGACGCCGAGGAAACTTCCGAACCAAGTGAATGCACCAAACCATGTAAGAGGTTCCATAATCCTGTTCTCCCTTACGAAATTCTGATGCGTGGGTTCAGGAACACATAGCCGATGTCAGACAACAGCTGGGTGATCAAAACCACGAAGACGGATACGACGGAGACACCAAGCAGCAGCTCGATATCGTTGTTGCCGGCGGCCTGCACCAGCGTCCAGCCAAAGCCCTTGTAGTTAAACAAAGTCTCGACAATGACGACGCCGTTGAGCAGCCAGGGTATTTGCAGCATGATGACGGTGAAAGGTGCGATCAGAGCGTTTCTGAGTGCGTGTTTCATCACGATGTTGCGAAAGCTCACACCCTTGAGGCGGGCGGTGCGGATATACTGCGCAGTCATCACCTCCGCCATAGAGGCGCGTGTCATCCGCGCAATATAGCCCATGCCGTAGAGGGAGATGGTTAGCACCGGCAGGAAGAAGTTCTGAAAGTTGGCCGCTTCCATTGCCGTTGTCGCCGTGCCCTTAAAGAGCGTTTTGCCCTCGATCAGGCCCGCTTCAGCGAGCATCGGCGAAACACCGTAGCGCGAGGAGGCGAGCAGGGCGATGAAGATAACACCGGAGACATATTCGGGTGTCGCCGTCGAGGCGATCGAGGCTGTTGAAAGCGTGCGATCAGTGCGCGAGCCTTCACGCATACCCGCGAGCACTCCGACAATAAGTGCGGAAGGCACCATCAGCAGCATCACCCAAAGCATCAGTTTGGCGGTGAGCGCCAGCCTTGTGCCGATGATCACCGAGACGGGCTCTTTGAAAACCGTTGAGAAGCCCCAGTCGCCTTGCAGGATACCACAGCGGGTTGGCACCTTGTCGGCTTCAATACCGGGGCGGATACAGCGCCCGACAGGCTTTCCCTCGGTGTCAGACGACAGATAGCCCGGCGCGATGCCGAGCCACTCGGCGTATTTGCGTGGCAAGGGCTGGAGATATCCACGGCTTGTCAGGTAGCTTTCGACCTGCTCGTCGCTCATGCGGAAGTTGCCTTGTGTTTTGGCAAGTTTCTCGAGGTTGGGGTAGAGATTGGTCAGAAAGAAGACCACGAATGTCAGGCAGAGAGCTGTTAACAGCATCACCCCCAAGCGTCGTAAGATGAATAGTCCCATTAGGTGCCCCTGTTGGTCAGGTGGTGAGAGCCGGAGTGGTTTGAAGGCAGGTGAGTGTCGGCAAGATAACTGCGAACAGTAGAGGTTTGGCTGAGCGCAGTTTTTGCGCTGTGGCAGTCTTGCGACATTGTTCACTCCCGTTGTGGGGCGTGCCGGATTAAACCGGTCTTTTCCCCATATTGGAAGCAGTCGGACATATTTAGGCGCTATCCGTCAATGGCTGGACGCAAAAAAAACTTCTTGACTGGCGGCCTTGAGGGGAAGCGGTGCGGCGGTTAAATATCCATATTCACTTGGTTCCAGCCCTTCATGCGCGCCTTGAACCAGGTGCGTTGGCGCTTTGCATACTGGCGCGAAGCGATGATAGCCCGGGCACGCGCTTCCTTGAGAGTGATCTCACCTTTGAGGTGGGCGATAAGCTCGGGAGCACCGATGGCTTTTGAGGAGGGGGCCGTCGGTGACCATGCTGCGAGATTGCGTTTCGCTTCCTCCAATGCGCCGCTTTCGAGCATGATGTCAAAGCGTGATTCTATGCGCGGGGTTAACCAGCCGCGCGGGGCGTTAAGCACATATGCGCTTGTCTGCGAGAGCGGCAAAAGCGGCGGAGGTGTGCTTGCGTGCCAGTCGGCGAGGCTACGTCCCGTGGCGCACCACACCTCAAAGGCGCGCTGCACACGCATCGGGTTTTGCTGGTCGATCCTGGCCAGCGTCGCGGCATCAAGCGCGCTTAGCATTTCGGCCAGACCGGTATCTGACACAGCAAGAGCATCGGCCTCGGCGCGCACTTCGGCAGGGGTTGGCGGTATGTCGGCCAGACCTTCTGTAAGCGCTCTGAAATACAGCCCCGTGCCACCGATAATGATCGGACGTAAGGCAGACTTCTCCAACAGAGACTTCACTTCGCGCAGCCATTCGCCGACGGAATAAGGCTGCTGACCGTCAACATGCCCGTATAAAGCATGCGGCGCGCGGGCTTCTTCTTCCTCGGAGGGGCGCGCAGTCAGCACCCGCCAGTTGGCATAAACCTGCAAGGCGTCGGCATTGATGATCAGCCCGCCGTCACGCTCGGCCAAGTCAAGCGCCAAGCCGGACTTGCCCGAAGCTGTCGGGCCGGCGATCAGCACGGGTTGCTGGGGGGGTATCTTAGTGATCTGCAACATGAACTTGGCAATAGCCTATGCAGCAGGAAGGCAAAAGAGGGCAGGCATGTCCTTTTCCGCACGATGCCGCCGGAACGCAGCGAGCGGCCACAACACAGTTCGTAACTTGTATGGCGGAGAGTTGTTGCTTGCAAACCAACGGGCATAACCAGCAGGGCGACAACCATTATTGAATGTCCGCTCTGCGGACAGAGCGGACACTCCCTTACCGATGGTTAATGTCCGGTCTTGACGTAAAAGTATGACGAAGTTTGCGACTACATATCTTACAAAACCGCTCGGAGGACTGCGTTGAACTCGGCAGGTTTGGTCAAAAATGGCGCATGACCTGCGTCTTCGATCCAAAGAACAGCGTTACTGCAACCCGGTATCGTGGTTGCCAACACTTCACTGGCTGCGGGTAAGCAAATGGCATCGTTGCGCCCGCAAACGACGGTTGTTGGGGTGGTGATAAGAGGCAATTCTGCCAGTTGATTGCGCGCACCAGATGACCCAAACGCCGACATGGCCACGCCCACATCTGTCGCTGCGGCAATAGCTGTCAGCTTTGCAGCGACTGTTTCATCTTCAGGCGCGATCATTCCGCAAAACGCACCGCAGCCTTGAGCGAAGTCCTCGACCAAGAGCCCACCAAGCTGTTGTGCTGCTTCTCCGGGAAGGGCATGCGGGAATTCATTGCTTGCAACCAATTGTGGTGTGGTATCGACCAATACGAACTGTTTGATACGGCCGTCGTTCTCTGCCGCCATGACTTGAGCGATTGCGCCGCCCATAGACCAACCAACAAGGGTCACATCCCGTAAATTTAGACCATCCACAATCGTCAAAAGATCGTCTCGATGATCTTCGAACGATATTTCCGGACTTGTGGTCGTTGATGCGCCAAAGCCGCGCAGATCAACGCAGATCACACGATGCGTTGCAGAAAACTCTGCTACCTGATGGCTCCAGACCGAGTGATCCATCATTATGCCATGAACAAACAGCAACGCAGGTTTGTCTCCGCCAGTGTCTGTGAGATAGATTTCGTTTGGGCCTATTTTCATTGTGTTTCCTCCATTTTGAATGAAGGTTATCTGCTAGCCAACTATGGCGTCTTGAATAAAATCCGCATCTATCGGCACGCTCGAAATTTGCTCGGGGTGACGCCAGTATAGCGTACAAACTCACGGCTAAAGTGGCTTTGATCTGCATACCCAAGATCCAGCGCGATTTGGGCTAGTGGTGTATCGACATCAGCCAATAGAAGATGTTTGGCCCTTGAAATACGACGTGTTAGCAAAAACTTGTGTGGAGTCGTGCCAAACTGGCCCCGAAATGCACGCAGCAGTTGGCTTTGGCTAAGATCGCACAGGGCAGCAAGTTCTGCCAGAGAGACGCCGCTGTGAAATTCATCCTGGATCAGCTCCAGTGCGGGCATCACATTGCTGTCCACCAACCCTGTCTCGGGCACATGAGTGCTGAAATTGTGCAGCATTTCATCGCTGAACATCTGTAACATCGTGTCGGCAAACAATGGGCCCGTTGCCCCATTCAGCCGCAGCTCTTGTCGAAGACGTTCAGCCATCAGTTGCATTGCCGGCGCATCGACCTGAAAGCTATCCCGTAAATCCACCTTATCTTTGGCCGCTGTCGTATCAAAAAGCTCTGCATCTATGAGGATGTGCAGAGCAGAAGGGCTTCCCTCCCCAAATGTCCAATGATTGTCCGCTCCGGCCGGAATAAAGCTGAATTGCCCATTTTGCAGGTGTGTCACCGTGGATCGCCCCGCACATCTATGACGGAATTCACCGTCCAGCGCCTTGTAGTGATAAACCAGAAGATGGTGGTTCATTGCTGAACATGAAAAGTCGCTTGGTGGTAGGTTCGGATAGTCCTCAACTCGAAATCCCTGCCACCCAAAAGCTGATGATTGCTGGGCGCACTCAACGGGAACAGCATGAAGGCGCTCTTCTGGTGAAACGCACGCATGCTGAGCTGGTCTGATTTTGGTCATTCTGCATCTTTGCGCGATAATCACGCGCAATCAAGTCACGGCAATTACAGGAAAATGGCCATTCATGCAGTCAGCAGCATCATGCAAATTGGGCTCAAACCCGCCATTCGCTGAATCTGTCTGACGTTTCAACCCCTACAGTTTGACAAACAGCTCCGCAGAACGCGCACCGTTGCGGTAAGGCTTGACCGAACTAATCGGGCAGGGGGCGTAAGTGATGTCGGGCACTTTCTTTGAGATAGCTTCCGTTTGGCGGCGCTTGGGCGTTGCGACTCCTGCGGATTTCAGACATTTTGGCGCAAATCAAAATGGTCGGGAGCCCTCAAATGTCAAACTCAGATGAGAAGAAGACAACCTTCAAGCGTGTGATGCTCAAAATTTCGGGTGAGGCACTGATGGGGGATCAGGGTTTCGGGCTGCATCCCCCGACAGTTCAGCGCATTGCTCAAGAAGTGAAGTCGGTGCAGGAAATGGGCGTCGAGATCTGCATGGTTATCGGCGGCGGCAATATCTTTCGCGGCCTTCAAGGCAGCGCGCAGGGCATGGAACGCACCACGGCCGACTATATGGGCATGCTCGCCACCGTTATGAACGCACTGGCAATGCAAAGCGCTTTGGAAGACCTCGGCGTGTTCACACGGGTTATCAGCGCGATCACCATGAACGAAGTTGCCGAGCCCTACATCCGTCGCCGCGCCGTGCGCCACCTTGAGAAAAAGCGGGTTTGCATCTTTGCGGCGGGAACCGGCAACCCTTACTTTACCACCGACACAGCGGCGACCTTGCGCGCCAACGAGATGGCCTGTGAAGCGATCTTTAAGGGCACCAAAGTTGACGGCGTCTATGACAAAGACCCTGCCAAGTTTGACGACGCGGTGCGCTATGACAAGGTGAGCTATGACGACGTGCTGCAAAAGCGCCTCGGGGTGATGGACGCCAGCGCGATTGCTTTGGCTAGGGACAATGATCTGCCGATTATCGTGTTCTCACTAGACGAGCCGGGCGGTTTCAAGGGGATATTAGCCGGCGAGGGCACCTATACGCAGGTCGGCGACTAGGCTGTTTTTCGCATCTGGTATTTTGAGCGCAGGGCAAGTAAAACGGGCCCTAACAGCCGTATGAGCCGGCGATACAACAGGATGAGACCCCATGTCAGATGATTTTATGCTTGATACCGATGCTCTGGAAAAGCGCATGGATGGTGCAATGAACGCGCTGCGCACCGAGTTTGCTTCGCTGCGCACAGGCCGTGCTTCAGCGAGTATGCTTGAGCCGGTGATGGTTGAGGCCTACGGCCAGCAGACGCCGCTGAACCAGGTTGGCACGGTGAACGTGCCAGAGCCGCGCATGGTGACGGTGAATGTCTGGGACAAGAGCATGGTTCAGGCTGTTGAAAAAGCCATTATGAACAGCGGCTTGGGGATAAACCCGCAGACCAATGGCACGATTGTTATGCTACCCATTCCGGAGCTCAACGAAGAGCGCCGCCGCGAGCTTGGCAAGGTTGCTGCGCAATACGCCGAGAGCGCGCGTGTGTCGGTGCGCAATGCCCGTCGCGACGGCATGGACCAAGTGAAGAAAGCAAAGGCAGACGGGTTGTCGGAAGATGACCAGAAGTTCTGGGAGACCGAAGTCCAGACCACCACCGACAAGTATATTAAGGCCGTTGATGACGCTTTGGAGGCCAAGCAAGCCGAGATCATGCAAGTTTAAGTTTTACGAGGTGCGGCGATGACGACATCAGATTCTGAGAGTTCGGCTGCTCCTGAAAACGGGCCAAAGCACGTCGCGATTATTATGGATGGCAACGGACGTTGGGCGCAGTCGCGCGGGCGTCCACGGCTGTTCGGGCATCATGCCGGTGCCAAGCGTGTGCGCCAGATCGTCGAGGCTTGCCCTGATCTGGGGGTGAAATACCTGACGATCTTTGCTTTCTCGACAGAAAACTGGAAGCGAACGCAGGTTGAGGTTGCTGGCTTGATGAGCCTGTTTCGCCGCTACATTGCCAAGGAAGCACGCGCATTGAAGGCCGAGGGCGTGCGCGTGCGTTTTATTGGCGACAGGGTGCGGCTTGATAAGAAGCTTGTGGCCTTGATGGACGAGTTGGAAGTCGAAACATCCGAAAACGAGCGCGTGCATCTGACGATTGCTTTGAACTACGGTGGGCGCGATGAAGTTGCCCGCGCCACAAAGCGGCTGGCGCAGGACGTGGCCGCAGGCAAGCTCGACCCCGGAGAAGTAGATGAAGAAACGCTTCCAAGATACTTGGATACTTACGTTTTGCCTGATCCGGACTTGGTGATCAGAACCAGCGGTGAGGCGCGGATTTCAAACTTTCTGCTCTGGCAGTCGGCCTATGCGGAATACGAGTTCATCGACACGCTTTGGCCGGATTTCAGCCCCGAGATATACGCCGGGCTTGTTGAGGGTTTTGGCAAGCGTGACCGTCGCCTTGGCGGGGTAAAAGCGTGAGTTCAGCAGACAAATGGGGCGATCTTGCGCCGCGGGTTGCTTCGGCGCTGGTTATGGCTGTGGTTGCAGGTTCGGCGGTGTGGTTTGGCGGCATTTGGTTGTTGATCGTGCTCGGCCTTGCGGCGGGCGGCATGGTTTGGGAGTGCGCGCGTCTAGGCGGAGCAGAGGCGGGGCGCACACGGGATGTTTTGATGCCATTGCTGACGATCACATTGTTTGTGCTTGTGGCCCTAGGCGGCTCGGGGCTGATCTTCGCGCTGCCTGTTGTCGCGGGCTGGTCAGTGCTTGTCAGCGCCACGAGGCTGCGGCTTGTTGTCGGCGTTTATGCGGCGGCATCTGTGCTGGCGGCGCTGTTGCTTATGGTTATGCGCGCCAGTTTTGGGATCGAAGTGCTGTTGTGGCTGATCATTGTTGTGATCGCCTCCGACGTGATGGGCTATTTTGCTGGTCGTATTCTCGGCGGGCCGAAGTTCTGGCCAGCGATAAGCCCTAAGAAAACATGGTCCGGCACTGTTGCGGGCTGGATCGGTGCGGCGCTGGTCGGTTGGTTGGCGAGCGATGTTCTGATGAACAGCGTCAAGCCAGAATGGCCGCTTTCGCCGGTTATCTTTTCGGTTCTGCTCGCCTTTGCGGCGCAGATGGGTGACATCGCCGAGAGCTTTATCAAGCGGCGTGCTGGCATAAAGGACAGCTCGAACCTGATCCCCGGGCATGGCGGTTTGCTGGATCGTCTCGACGGGATGATCGGCGCGGCGCTGATGTTCTTTGTGGTCTGGTATCTGGTTTGAGCAAGCGGCGGATCTCCATTTTTGGCGCGACAGGCTCTATCGGGCAATCAACGATTGATCTGATAAAGCGCGACTTTGACGCCTATGATGTTGTCGCAGTGAGCGGCGGACAGAACATTGCGCAGCTTGCCAAGGATGCGATTGCTTTGAGAGCAGATGTCGCGGTGACGGCGGATGAGAGCAAGCTCGCAGCCTTGCGCGCTGCACTTGCGGGCAGTGGCGTTGACGTTGCGGCGGGGCAGGCGGCCTTGATAGAAGCGGCGGCGCGGCCAGTTGACTGGACCATGAGCGCGATTGTTGGCGCCGCAGGGCTGGAACCGGGGCTGGAAGCGCTGAAGCACGGCGGCACGCTGGCCTTGGCCAACAAAGAAAGCCTTGTAACGGCGGGCAAGCTGTTGATGAGCACGGCAAAGGCGCACGGAGCGCGGGTGTTGCCGGTCGACAGCGAGCATTCGGCCGTCTTCCAAGCGCTTGTTGGCGAAGACATGAGCACGGTTGAGCGGGTGATCATCACTGCGAGTGGCGGCGCGTTTCGCGATTGGCCTTTGGAAACGCTAAAAGACGCAACCGTGGCCTCTGCGAGCACGCATCCGAACTGGAATATGGGCCAACGCATCACCATCGACAGCGCGTCGATGTTCAACAAAGCGCTAGAGCTTATCGAGACGCGCGAGTTTTTTGACGTGGCACCCGAGAAGATTGAAACCATCATGCATCCGCAGTCGCTCGTGCATGCCTTGGTGGGGTATAATGACGGGGCGATTATGGCCCATGTCGGCCCGCACGACATGCGGCACGCGATAGGATATGCGCTGCATTGGCCCGAACGGCAGCACTTGCCTGTCGAGCGGCTTGACTTGGCGAAAATCAGCCAGCTTGAGTTTCGCGAGGTTGATCTGGCACGCTATCCGGCCATAGGCTTGGCCCATGAGGTGATGCAGCGCGGCGGCCTCAGCGGGGCTGTGTTTATTGCGGCAAAAGATGCAGCGCTTGATGCGTTTATTGACGGGCGCATCGGGTTTGTTCAAATGGCCGAGCTGGTGGCTGACGTGCTGGACGCGTTGTTGCCAGACAGCGGCCTCATTGACGCCACGATGAGCCTTGATAACTTGCGCCAAACCACCCAGATAGGCGCTGAACACGCGCAATCGTGGATTGACAGAGTTTAACCCGACCCAACCAGAGCAGGACATTCTTTTGGACTTTTCGACACTCTTGCCGCAGATCGGTGATCTGATCTTTACTCTTGTTTCGTTTATCGTTGCCTTGTCGATCATTGTCGGAGTGCACGAATACGGGCATTATATTGTTGGCCGTTGGTCAGGGATTAAGGCGGATGCGTTTTCGATCGGCTTCGGGCCTGTACTGTGGTCGCGCTTTGATAAGCACGGCACCAAGTGGCAGATCGCGGCGATCCCCTTTGGTGGCTACGTAAAGTTTGCCGGTGACGCCAATGCCGCCAGCGGTGTGGATACCGAGGTGATGGAGGCGACGCCTGAAGCGGAGCTACGCCACACCATGCACGGAGCGCCGATCTGGGCGCGTGCGGCGACGGTTCTGGCGGGGCCAGCTTTCAACTTCATCTTTTCAATCGCGGTGTTCACGCTGTTGTTGCTGGTGATCGGGGTTCGGGCGACTCCGCCACAGGTGAGCGCGCTATATGATTTGCCACCTGCACGATACACCATTGCCGAGGGTGATGTGATTTTGGGTATTGAAGGCAAGCCCTTCCCACAGGAAGAAACCCGCGAGTATTTTGCGGCGCTGCCAGCCAAGCAAATGCTGAGTTACCGTGTGCAGCGCGGTGCTGACGAGCTTGACGTGATGGGGCCACAATATGCACCAGCACGTATTGGCATGGTGCAGCCGCGTTCGGCAGGAGAGGCCGCCGGTTTGCTTGAAGGCGATGTTATCCTGACAGCCAATGGGCAGAAGGTCGAGCGGTTTCAGGAGCTTATCGGCATTGTCGGCGCGGCTGACGGTGCGCCTGTAAAGCTGACGGTATGGCGCAAGGGTGCGGGGGAAGATCTTGAGTTTGCGATTGTGCCGCGCTTGTCTGACTTGCCAACCGAAGACAACGGCTTTGAGAAGCGCTGGTTGATCGGCATTTCCTCATCGACATTCTTTGAGCCGACGCTTGAAACACCAAGCGTGAAGGATGCGCTCGGGGCAGGCGTTGACAAAACCTTTGGTGTTGTCACCGGCAGCATCTCGGCGCTGTATCATCTTGCGACCGGGCAGATCGGCCGTTGCAACTTGTCAGGGGCGATCGGCATTGCAAGGGCCTCAGGCCATCAGGCCGAGCGCGGGCTGGCTGACTTCATCGCCTTTCTGGCGCTTTTGTCGACGGCTGTCGGGTTTATCAACCTGCTGCCGGTTCCGATGCTTGACGGGGGGCACCTGATGTTTCATGCCTTTGAAGCTGTCACGCGGCGCAAGCCCTCGGACAAGGCGATGAACGTGATGATGATCATGGGGCTGACTGTGGTGCTGAGCTTTATGCTCTTTGGTCTTTCCAACGACATTTTCTGTTAAATATCAATCTAATAACCTGAACACATTATCGCCACATTTGCGTCCCGGTTTTTGCCACAGTTGCCGGATAGCTATGAGGAAACCATATGTGAGAGGGTGATATGGATACGATTGTGCGCGGCTATCAAGGATTGCATCTGTTGTGGGACCTGAACTGGGACCGCGTGCTCTATCTTGCAACGATCACTGTCGCGCTTTTTGCCGGCGGCTGGCTCGGGTCGGTATTGCTCTAATACGCAACACATAAAGTCAACTTGAAGGCGCGTTCCGTAGGGGCGCGCTTTATCTGTTTTTGACATCCGCTTGCGTTGCGATTAGTCAGTCGGGGTAGGGGTGTCTGACAGGAAGAGCGGCATGACGAGCAAAACAACAAGCCCGACAACGGGCGTGATCGAGCAAAACAAATTCACCAACCAGACTAGAGCGTTATTTTTCGCTTTGTTTTCAATGGCTTTGATGGCCTTCAGCACAGTTGCTGAGGCGCAAAACTACCGGTTTGGCAATGTTTCCATTGAAGGTAACAGGCGCATCGAGGCGGGCACGATCCTGACCTACGCGGGAATCGCCCGTGGCGAAACTGTCTCGGCGGGGCAATTGAACCAAGCCTATCAGAATATTCTTTCAAGCGGGTTGTTTGAGAGTGTCGAGATCATCCCGCAGGGCGGTACACTGAAGATTGTTGTGGTCGAGTTCCCGACGATCAACCGGATCAACTTTGAGGGCAACAAGCGCCTGAAAGATGATGATCTGGCCGGTTTTATCAAATCCAAGTCGCGGCAAGTGTATACGCCGACGCAGGCCGAACGTGACGCTGCAACGCTCACCGAGGCTTATGCCGAGAACGGTCGCTTGGGGGCGCGGATCAGCCCGAAGGTTATCCGCCGCTCTGACAACCGTGTTGACCTGGTCTTTGAAATCTTCGAAGGCGGCAACACCGAGGTGTCGCGCCTGAGTTTTGTTGGCAACCAAGTGTATTCGGACAGACGTTTGCGTCGGGTTCTTGAAAGCAAGCAAGCCGGTATTTTCCGTTCCTTGATCCGCAAAGATACATTCGTTGAAGACCGGTTGCAGTTTGACCAACAAGTGCTGCGGGATTTCTACCTGTCTCGCGGGTATGTGGACTTCCGCACAACCTCGGTGAATGCTGAGCTTGCACGTGAGCGTGACGGCTACTTTGTGACCTTCAATGTGCAAGAGGGCCAGCAGTTCAGCTTTGGCGAAATCACCACCATCAGCGATATTCCCGAAGTTGACAGTGATACCTACCACTCGATCCTCAAGCTTAAACGCGGCCAGACTTACTCGCCGCAGCAGGTTGAAAACTCTATTGCGCGGATGGAGCGTTTGGCGATCAAGGAAGGCCAGCCTTTCTTGCGTGTCGAGCCACGCATCACCCGCAACGAGCGCACACTTGAGCTTGATGTCGAGTTCGTGCTCAGCAAGGGCCCGCGCATTTTTGTCGAGCGTATCGACATTGAAGGCAATGCCACCACGCTTGACCGTGTTGTGCGGAGCCAGTTCCGGATTGCAGAGGGTGACCCGTTTAACCCGCGTGAAGTGCGTGAAAGCGCCGAACGCATCCGCGCGCTTGGCTTTTTCACCAAGGCCGATGTGAACGCGCGCGAAGGCTCATCGCCCAACCATGTTGTGGTTGATGTTGACGTTGAAGAAAAACCGACCGGCTCACTGTCGTTCGGCGGCACCTATTCAACCGACAATGGCCCCGGGCTCGTTGTGCAATATGCAGAAACCAACTTTCTGGGCCGCGGTCAGACAGTGCGTTTCTCGGCTTCGGGCGCAACGACCAACACAAACTACGGCCTCTATTTCGCCGAGCCAGCTTTCCTTGATCGAGATCTTTTGTTCTTCTTTGACATCGGGTTTCAGGAGACAGAAGGGTTTAACACCAGCTACGACACCAGCGTCGCCAAGTTCTCGACAGGTATCGAGTTTCCACTTGGGTCGCGAGCGCGTCTGGGGCTGAACTACAAGTATAATGCGACCAAGATGACCGGCTCAGACCTTGACGAAATGGGGGTTCCCATTGACGAAGACATGGACGGCACGCCGGATTGTGAACAGTCAAGCACGAGTTGCCTTGGCGGCATTTTCCTTGGCGAAATCGGGCAGGGCAGGCGTTCACAAAGCTCGCTTGGCTACACTTACAACTTTGACAGCCGCAAAGAGAGCCTTGATCCGTCACGCGGCCTGCGTTTTGAGTTCAGCCAGGACTTTGGCGGGCTGGGTGGTGACGATACCTTTATCAAGTCGCGCGCCAAGCTGGTTGCTCAAACCAAAATTTTGAACGACGAAGTCACGCTGCGCGCCACGCTTGCAGGCGGTGCTGTCGCCTTTAGCAGTTCAAGCGCTGGCAGCCGTGCGACCGACCGCTGGCTGTTTGGCGACGATATCGTGCGCGGTTTTACTGCTGACGGTATCGGCCCGCGTGAATACAACGCAGGCACAGGTGTCGACAACGCGCTCGGCGGGAACTTCTTTGCCACCGCGAAGTTCGAGGCACAGTTCCCGCTCGGACTGCCGGAGGAATACGGCATCACAGGCGGTTTGTTCTATGACGTGGGCAACGTTTGGGGGCTCGACAACACCAACGCCAATGTTCTGTATGAAAGCGGCTCACTGCGTCATGTTGCGGGTATCTCGGTTTTCTGGACAACGCCGATCGGCCCACTTCGCATGAACTTTAGTAAAGCGTTGAAGAAAGAAGACCGTGATAAGGAACAGAGCTTCGAGTTCACGATCAAGACCGAGTTCTGATTTGTTCGAGCTGCGCAGATATCTCGGCGCGGTGGCAACGCTGGTGTTCACAGTTTGGGCCGCTGTAGTGGCGGCGCAATCCTTGGGAACCGAGCAGGCCGAAGTGGTGATTGTTGATCCCAACAGGCTGTTTGCAGAAACCCTGTTTGGCAAGCGCATCAACGACGAGCTCGAAGCAGAGAGCAATGCTTTGGCGCTTGAAAACCGGCGTATTGAAGAAGAACTGCGCAGCGAAGAGAAAACCCTGACCGAAGCCCGTAAAACGATGACGGCCGAAGACTTTCGGGATTCTGCAGATGCGTTTGATATCAAAGTGCAAGGCATCCGTCGCGAGCGTGTTGAAAAGTTGCGCGCGCTTGATGAAAAACGCGCCAACGCCTTGCAACGGTTTCTGGCGACAGCGCAAGGGGTTCTGGTCACCTTGATGCGCGAGCGTGGTGCCACTGTTTTGCTAGACTTGCGCACCGTTATTTTGCGCGACGGGGCGATCGACATAACCGTCGACGCGGTTGCAAAGATCGACGAAGCGATCGGCACGGGCGAGAATATCGACTTCGACGAAGCGCCTCTGCAAGCCCCGCAACCCGAGTTGCAACAAGAGCCGCAACCTGAGCCAGAACCTGAGCCACAGACTGAGCCACAAGACTAGGCCAAGCCATGCTTGTTCTGCCTGTATTGGCTTGCTAAGATTTAGACAAACATAATAACGAGCAACAAAAGGGTTTCCCCCATGACTGAGCAGCTTCAACGCGCCGATATCGGCCTCATCCAGCGTATCATTCCGCATCGTTATCCGTTTTTACTTGTGGACCGCGTTGAGAAGATCGACGGCACATCTTCGGCTCTTGGTATCAAGAATGTGACCATGAACGAGCCGCATTTTCAGGGGCATTTCCCTGGTAAGCCGATCATGCCAGGGGTGACAATTGTTGAGGCTATGGCGCAGACAGCGGCTGTTATGGTCGGTGTTGCGCTTGATATGGCTGACAAGGAAATGCTGGTGTATTTCATGGCCATCGAGAAGTGCAAATTCCGCCGTATGGTCATCCCCGGAGATGTGCTTGAAATGCAGCTGACGACCCTTCGTGGGAAACCCGGTGCGAAAGTCTGGAAGTTCGGCGGGGTTGCCACGGTTGATGGCGAGATGGCATGTGAAGTCGAGTTCACTGCGATGATGGATCTGCCCAAGTGAGCCGAGCGGCAGGCATACACCCGAGCGCCGTTGTTGAAGACGGGGCAGTGATCGGCAAGGGCTGCACCGTTGGGCCGTTCTGTGTGATTGGTGCTGATGTGGTCTTGCACGACAATGTCGAGCTTAAGAGCCACGTTGTTGTCACTGGGCAGACTGAGATCGGTGACGAAACTGTAATCTGGCCGTTTTCGGTGATTGGAGAAGTGCCACAGGACCTCAAGTTCAAGGGTGAGAAGACCGCGCTCAAGATCGGCAAACGCAACCGCATTCGTGAGCATGTGACGATGAACACAGGCACTGAGGGCGGCGGCGGTGTTACGGTTGTTGGCGACGACGGGCTTTACATGGCTGGCTGTCATATTGCCCATGACGCGCAGGTCGGAGATCGGGTGATCGTGGTCAACAACTCGGCGGTTGCAGGGCATTGTGTGATCGAAGATGACGTGATCATCGGCGGCTTGTGCGGCATTCACCAATGGGTGCGCATCGGGCAGGGCGCCATCATCGGTGCGCTGAGCATGGTCACCAATGATGTGATCCCGCACGGGCTTGTGCAAGGCCCACGCGGAGAGCTTGACGGGCTCAACCTTGTCGGCCTCAAACGCCGTGGCGTTGCGCGGGCTGACATTACGGCGCTCAGGGCGGCGTTTCAGATGCTGGCACAGGGCGAAGGTGCTTTTCAGGAGCGCGCGCGGCGTTTGGGCGAAGACAGCGAGAGCGCCTATGTGCAGCAGATCGTTGCCTTTGTGACGGGGGCCAGTGACCGCTCGTTCCTCACCCCCGGGAGCTAGCAAATGTTGGCGCTGATAGCCGGACGCGGGGCTTTGCCGAAGTTGATCGCCGAGGCGCAGGCTGAACCTCCGCTTATCTGCGCCCTTGAAGGCAACAACCCGCAGGTCGTGCCTGATATCACCTTTCGGCTTGAAACCCTCGGTACGCTGTTGCTTGAGCTTGGCAAGCGCGGTGTCACGGACGTGTGCTTTTGCGGCGCAATTGACAGGCCTGCTGTTGACCCTAGCAAGCTTGACGCCGAAACGCTGCCGCTGGTGCCGATCTTTATGCAAGCGCTGCAAAAAGGCGACGATGGCGCGCTGCGTGCGGCGATGCAGATTTTTGAGCAAACGGGGTTTAAGATACGCGCTGCAAACGAGCTTTTGCCTGATCTGACGCTTGCCGAGAGCATTCCGACAAAGGCCAAGCCCGAACCGCGCCATGAGGCGGATGCATTGCTTGGTGAAACTGTGCTTGTGCAAATGGGCAATGCCGATTTGGGGCAGGCCTGTGTGCTGCGCAGGGGGGAAGTTCTGGCACGCGAAAATGATGCCGGAACCGATGCGATGTTGGCGAAGTTTGCTGAAGAATACGTGCCTCACACGCAGGGGATTCCGGCGATCGACTGGGCCTTGGGTGCGCTTGATTGGATCGCCAACCCGACTGATCAACTGGTAGATATGGTCTGGGACTGGTTTGAAACCGAGCCTGATATTGATCCTGAAAAACCAAAAGCGGCTGACGGCGCTATCTTGTTCAAAGCCCCTAAGCCCGAGCAAGACTTACGGGCTGATATGCCTACCATCGGCCCGGCCACGGCGATGAAGGCCGCAGAGGCGGGGCTTGATGGCATTGTTATTGAGGCGGGTAAGGTCATTGTGGTTGATCAGGTGCATGTGCTCAGAATTCTTGATGCGATGGGCATGTTCCTTTGGGTGAGAACCGCGTGACGCGGGTGTTTGTCATTGCCGGTGAAGCTTCGGGTGACAAGCTTGGTGCAGCCATGATGGCGGGGCTCAAGAACCTGCGAGGTGATGTCGAGTTCATCGGTGTTGGCGGGCCGCTCATGCAGGCTGAGGGGCTCGCGAGCCTGTTTCCGATGCAGGAGCTTAGCGTTATGGGCCTGGCTGAGGTGTTGCCCAAGTATCGTGCATTGCTGCGGCGCAAGAACGAAATGATCGAAGCGGTGCTTGCGGCAAGGCCTGATGTGCTTTTGACCATCGACAGTCCTGATTTTTGCAAGCGCGTGGCCAAGGGCGTGAAGGCGCGCTCGGATGTGCGAACAGTGCACTATGTTGCGCCTTCTGTCTGGGCGTGGCGGCCCAAGCGCGCGGTAAAAATGGCTGCATATATCGACAAGGTTCTGACATTGCTGCCGTTTGAGCCTTCGCTTATGCGTGCTGCGGGTATGCAGGCAGACTTTGTTGGGCATCCTGTGGTCGCCGAACCAAAGGCCAGTGCCGCCGATATTGCGCAGTTTCGGCGTGATCATAGCCTCGGTGCCCGGCCTGTTCTGCTTTTGCTGCCCGGCTCGCGCATGGGCGAAGTCTCGCGGCTGTCAGAGCGTTTCGGGCAAGCGGCGAAGGCAGTGTTGAGGGCCAAGCCTGATATGGTGCCGTTGGTTGTGATGGGCGACGGGGTGCAAAGCTATTTTGCTGACACCAAAGAGCTCTGGCCTGAGGGCACAGTTTTCTTGGCCCCCAAAGACGTAACCGAAAAACGTGCTGCTTTTGCAGCGGCAGAGGTTGCGCTGGCCGCGTCTGGCACGGTGTCGCTTGAGCTCGCTGCTGCCAGAACACCGATGGTGATCGGCTATGACATGGCGTGGCTGAGCCGTATCATCATGCCGCGTTTGATGCTGATCGACACTGTGACATTGGTGAACCTCGTCAGTGAAACCCGTGTTGTGCCCGAGTTTATCGGCAAAGAATGTCAGGCGGGGCCTATGGCTGAGGCCTTGCTGAAAGTGATGGGGAAACCCGCCGAGCAGCTGGATGCGATGGAGTTGACCATGCAACGGCTTGGACAGGGCGGCGAGGATCCGGGCCTGCGCGCTGCGAAAGCGCTGCTTGATTAGGACTTGGTGATCCAGCCGCCGCCGAAAATGCGCGAGCCTTCAAGAGCGTAGAAGACACAGGCTTGGCCGGGGCTGACACCTTCTTCGGGTGAAAGCAGCTCGATTTCGGCGGTAACAGGGCCGGTGGCGCGCAGGATCGCTTCTCGCGGTGGGCGGGTCGAACGCACTTTCACACCGATTCGGCGCTCGCTGATGCTCTCGAATGGCTCGTCACCAAGCCAGTTGATCTCGTTCACAGGGATAATGCGCGTTGCCAGCGCCTCTTTTGGCCCAACAACAACATGTTTTTTGTCGACATCGAGTTTGACCACGAACAAAGGATCAGCCATGCCACCGATGCCAAGACCACGGCGCTGGCCGATGGTGTAGTGGATGACGCCCTCATGTTGGCCAAGGATATTTCCTTGCATATCAACGATATCACCGGCTTCGGCGGCACCCGGGCGCAGCTTTTCGATCACGGCGGCATAGTCACCGTTGGGCACAAAGCAGATGTCCTGACTGTCGGGCTTGTTGGCAACCTTGAGGCCATATTTTTCGGCCAATTCACGGGTTGCGTCTTTTGAGGGAAGATGCCCGAGCGGGAAGCGCAGGTAGTCGAGCTGTTCTTGTGTGGTCGAGAACAAAAAGTAGCTCTGATCGCGGCGAGCATCGGTTGCAGAGTGCAATTCGGCTTTGCTCTCTCCAAGCTTGCGTTGGATGTAGTGACCCGTGGCCATACAGTCGGCTTCCAAGTCTCGCGCGGTGCTGAGCAAATCCTTGAACTTGACCCGCTCGTTACAGCGGATACAGGGCACAGGTGTTGCGCCGCCGAGATAGCTGTCGGCGAATTCGTCGATCACGGCGTCTTTGAATATGTTTTCATAATCAAGCACATAGTGCGGGAAGCCCATCTCTTCAGCGACGCGGCGGGCATCGTGAATGTCGATCCCTGCACAGCAGGCGCCGGACTTTGCAAGCGCTGCGCCGTGGTCATAAAGCTGAAGCGTGACGCCGATCACATCGTAGCCTTCTTCGGCGAGCATTGCCGCAACCACAGATGAGTCAACGCCGCCCGACATCGCCACCACAACACGGGTGTCGGCAGGGGCCTTTGCAAAGCCGAGTGAATTGAGCTTGGTTTTGGTCGTGCTGGTCATGTTCGGCTCCGCGAGGTCTTAAGGAACATAGGAAAGTTTTAGCTATTCTCAAGGCTTGGCTTCACTCCGCGTTAAAGTTGCTGCGCCAAACTCACAAGAAGCCGGAAAGGATAATTGTGATGTATCTTAAGAAAGTCGATGGTCCAAGGGCTGTTCGCCTGCCTGATGGCAGGGTTGTGACACGTGCAGACCTGCCTGAACCTGATACCAAACGCTGGGTTGCCAGCCGCAAGGCGCTTGTTGTACGGGCCGTGCTATATGGGCTTATCAGCCAGAATGAGGCTTTGAAAACCTACGGGTTGAGCGACGAAGAGTTTTTTGAGTGGGTGAGTGCGGTGCGCAACCACGGTGACGAAGGGCTAAAAACAACGCTTTTACAGAAAATAAAACAATCATAGGTTGTATGCTAAACTTTTTAGATTATGGTAACGTGTAGTTAACTAATTTTGTTCACGTTTAATTCCAATGCGAGACAATTTAGCGGAGAACCAAAACATGCGTGTGCTTCTAGTCGAAGACGACCCGACCACATCCAAGAGCATCGAAATGATGCTGACCCATGCCAACCTGAATGTTTACACCACCGATATGGGGGAAGAGGGCATCGATCTGGCGAAGCTCTATGATTATGATCTCATCCTGCTTGATCTTGGGCTGCCAGATATGAACGGGCATGAAGTGCTGCGTCAGCTGCGTTTGGCTAAGGTTGAAACACCTATCCTGATTCTTTCGGGCTCTGACGATACCGAGAACAAGATTAAGGGTTTTGGGTTCGGGGCGGATGACTATCTGACCAAGCCGTTTCATCGTGAGGAGCTTGTGGCGCGGATTCATGCTATCATCCGCCGCTCCAAAGGGCACTCGCAATCGGTTATCAAAACCGGGAAAATCAATGTGAACCTTGACGCAAAGACAGTTGATGTTGGCGGCCGTCCTGTGCACCTGACTGGCAAAGAATACCAGATGCTCGAGCTGTTGAGCTTGCGCAAAGGCACAACGTTGACGAAAGAGATGTTCTTGAACCACCTTTACGGCGGCATGGATGAACCTGAACTGAAGATCATTGATGTGTTCATTTGCAAACTACGTAAGAAACTGGCGAATGCGACTGAGGGCGACAATTACATCGAAACAGTCTGGGGCCGTGGGTATGTATTGCGAGACCCGCAGCCGAACACGCTGGATGAGCCGATCGCGATCGGCGCCTGAACGCCAACATTTTTAGTGGGTAGGCAAAGATTGTCAGGCCCCGTACCGCAGCTTTCGCTTCAACGCACCGGTTTTTCCGGTGCGTTGTTGTTTTGTGCAATGTGGTGCAGATCGGTGGTTGCTCGCCCCCGCACAAGCAGGCAAAATCACCACGTGCTAGTGACTGTAAGGGTTTAGCGCGCAAAGCGGGGGTGTGACGTGACAAGTAGTGACATTGAGGCGCTGTCGCCTGAGGAAGCTGTGAAAGAGTTGGCGCGTTTAGCCGATGTGCTGAACAAGGCCAACCAAGACTATCACAGGCTTGATGCGCCAAAGCTGAGTGATTCAGAGTATGACGCGCTCAAGCGGCGCAACCGCGAAATCGAGATCCGGTTTCCGGAGCTGAAACGTGCCGACAGCGCAAGTGACCAAGTTGGTGCGGCGCCTTCAGAGGGCTTCTCCAAAGTCAAACATGCGCAGCCTATGCTGTCGCTGGGCAACGCATTTGAAGACGCGGAAGTGCATGAGTTTACCGAACGCGTTGCCAAGTTTCTTGGCCTGAGTGAAGCCGATATCAGCTTTACCGCCGAACCGAAGATTGACGGATTGAGCCTGTCGTTGCGTTATGAGCAAGGTAAACTTGTGCAGGCAGCAACGCGTGGCGACGGAGCGGTTGGCGAGAATGTAACCGCCAACGCGCGCAATATCGCGAGCGTCCCGCAACAGCTTGTTGGAGCACCGGAGGTGCTTGAAGTGCGTGGCGAAGTCTACATGAGCCATGCTGATTTTGCCGCCCTCAATGAGCTTCAGGAGGCCAACGGCGACAAGCCTTTTGCCAACCCGCGCAATGCGGCTGCTGGCTCGTTGCGCCAGCTTGACGCCAGCATAACGGCCAAACGCCCGCTTGAGTTTTTCGCCTATGCCTGGGGCGAACTGTCGGAGCCTTTGGCTGGCACTCAGGATGAGGCGATCAAGAGGCTCAAGTCGCTCGGCTTTGTGACCAACCCTTTGACGCGGCTTTGCGCGGGGGCTGAAGCCTTGATCGCGCAGTACCGTCTGATCGAGGCGCAGCGTGCAACACTGGCCTATGACATTGATGGCGTGGTTTACAAAGTGAACGACCTCGCGCTGCAAGAACGTCTCGGCTTTCGGGCGACAACACCGCGGTGGGCGACAGCGCATAAATTCCCAGCCGAGCTCGCATGGACCTGGCTGGAGGCGATCGACATTCAGGTTGGCCGCACTGGCGCGTTAAGTCCTGTGGCAAGGCTTACGCCTGTTACGGTTGGCGGCGTCGTGGTGTCGAATGCGACGCTACACAACGAGAATTACATTTCCGGATTTGACAACAAGGGAGCTGAAATCCGTGGTGGGAAGGACATTCGCGTTGGTGACTGGGTGCAGGTTTACCGCGCTGGTGATGTGATCCCCAAGATTGCCGATGTGGATGTGACCAAGCGGCCTGCCGAGGCGTCGAAGTATGAGTTCCCCGATGTTTGTCCGGAGTGCGGCTCGGCGGCCGTGCGAGAGGTTGGTGATGCCGTGCACCGCTGCACAGGCGGGTTGATCTGCCCTGCGCAAGCGGTTGAAAAGCTAAAGCACTTTGTGTCGCGCAAGGCGTTTGACATTGACGGTCTGGGGGCCAAACAGATCGAAATGTTTTTCACCGACGAAGGGCTTGGCATTCGCGAACCAGCCGACATTTTTACGCTCAAGACGCGTGACAGTGCTCAGATGACCAAGCTCAAGAACCGTGAAGGCTGGGGCGCGCGCTCGGCTGACAAGCTGTTTGATGCGATCGACGACAAGCGTCGTATCGGCTTTGCACGGTTGCTGTTTGCGCTTGGTATTCGTCATGTTGGCGAGCAGGCATCCAAGCTGATAGCCGGGCACTTTGTGACCTGGACACGCTTTGTTGCCGCGATGGAGCAAGCCTGCGATGAGACAAGCGAAGCTTGGGCCGAATTGCTCAACATTGACGGTGTTGGTGAGGTTATGGCGCGCTCGTTGGTATTGGCTTTCAAGCAAGAGCATGAGCGTGAGAGCATCGAGCGGCTGGTTGTCGAACTGGAGGTTCAAGACGCCGAACAGGCCAGTTCTGACAGTCCGGTTGCTGGCAAAACCCTGGTGTTTACCGGCACGCTTGAAAAGATGACGCGGGCCGAGGCCAAAGCCCGCGCTGAAAGCCTTGGCGCCAAGGTTGCGGGCAGTGTGTCGGCCAAAACCGACTTGCTCATTGCAGGCCCCGGGGCTGGATCAAAAGCGAAGAAGGCGGCTGATCTGGGCGTTGAGACCATCGACGAAGACGGCTGGATTAACCTTGTGAGCGGCCTATGAGCACGCGGCCTGCCAGCTTGTTTCCGCTGTTTGCAGGATTGGAAACGCTTGATGGCGTTGGCCCTAAGATAGCCAAGAGCCTTGAGCAACTACACGCCACCAAACCGCGGGATCTGTTGTTTACACTGCCGTATTCGGGCATTGACCGAGCGATCAAGCCGAGCGTCGAAGGGCTGGATTACCCCTGCGTCGCGACTGTTGAGGTGACGGTGCTCAAGCATCATCCGGCGCGCGGGCGCGGTAGGCCGACGCGTGTGCAGGTTGAAGACAGTGAGACCACATTCGAACTGGTGTTCTTTCATGCGCGCGGAGACTATTTGCAAAAGATCCTGCCCGAAGGCGCACGGCGGGTCGTGTCTGGTAAGCTTGAGATGTTTGACGGCATCATCCAGATGACCCACCCTGACCATGTGCTTGCTCCTGAGGATGCCAGTGAATTGCCGGCGTTTGAGCCTGTCTATCCGCTGACCGCTGGCGTCACGCAAAAGGTGATGTTCAAGGCCACGCGTGCGGCGCTTGCCCGTGCGCCCGAGTTGGTTGAGTGGATAGATACGAGCCAAAAAAACAAAGCCGGGTGGAGCGACTGGGCCGAGGCGTTGCAGCAGGCGCATAACCCGCAGAACCTTGCGGAGTTGAATGCTGCCGACCCTGCGCGCGAGCGGCTGGCATATGACGAGTTCTTTGCCCATCAAATGACGCTGGCTTTGGCGCGCGCGCATCGTCAAGCGGGCAAGGGCCGAAGCAGCCAGAGCAGTGGCGCTTTGCACAACAAAGTGTTGGCGAGCCTGCCGTTTAAGCCGACCGGAGCACAGCTGCGCGCCATTGAAGAAATCGCTGCAGATATGGCAAAGCCTGTGCGGATGAACCGCTTGCTACAAGGGGATGTCGGCGCGGGCAAAACGCTGGTTGGCCTTATGGCGCTTTTGGTTGCAGTCGAGTCTGGCGGGCAGGGGGTGATGATGGCCCCGACCGAAATACTGGCGCGCCAACACTATTCAGGGCTTGCGCCGTTGGCCAAAGCCGCTGGCGTGCGACTGGACCTGTTAACCGGTCGTGACAAAGGCAAGCTGCGGGTTGAAAAGCTTGCGGCGCTGGCGGCTGGCGAGATCGACATTCTTGTGGGCACCCATGCGGTGTTCCAAAAGGATGTGAGCTTTGCTGACTTGCGTCTTGCTATCATCGACGAGCAGCACAGGTTTGGCGTTCGGCAACGGCTGGAGCTTGGCAAAAAGGGCGTGTTTGCTGATGTGTTGGTGATGACAGCGACGCCCATTCCGCGCAGCCTGTCGCTTGCGCAATATGGCGATATGGATATCTCTGTGTTGGATGAAAAGCCGGCAGGGCGGCTGCCGATCAAGACGGCGCTCGTGTCAACGGGGCGGGCTGATGAGGTGGTTGATCACCTGCGCGGGGCGGTGCGTGATGGCAAACAGGCCTATTGGGTTTGTCCCCTGGTTGACGAGAGCGAGAGCGTTGATCTGGCCGCCGCTGAAGAGCGTTTCAAGCAGTTGCGCGCGGCTCTGGGCGAGGGCGTTGTCGGGCTTGTTCACGGGCAGATGCCACCGGATGAGAAAGACGCTGCGATGCGAGCTTTTCAAGCCGGGGAGACCAGTGTTCTGGTTGCGACAACGGTGATCGAAGTTGGCGTTGATGTACCCAATGCAACCATCATGGTGATCGAGCGCGCCGAGACGTTTGGACTGGCGCAACTCCACCAACTGCGCGGTCGTGTCGGGCGGGGCTCAGCGGCTTCGACCTGTTTGCTGATGTATCAGGCTCCGCTGAGTGAGGGAGGCGAACGCAGGCTCACCACGTTGCGCGACACTGAGGATGGCTTCAAGATCGCCGAGGTCGATCTTGAAATGCGCGGTGCCGGTGATCTGATCGGAACAGCGCAGTCGGGGGTTCCACGGTTTCGGGTTGCTGACATGGAAAGCCAAGGCGCGCTGATGGCTGTGGCGCAAAGCGACGCGCGAAAACTACTGCATGATGACCCGAAACTCGAAACCGAACGCGGAGAAGCCGCGCGTGTTCTTCTTTGGTTGATGGAACAAGATCAAGCTATTCGTTTGATATCAGTGGGTTAGCAATTTTACCTTAAAATTTTCCGCAAATGTTCGCAAAAAGTTCTTTACTCTCTGTTCACTATATGAGAACAAAGGGGCAACAGATAGAACATAACAAGAGCAGGTGCTAGGAAATGATCCAAGAAGTTAAAGCCGTTATCGCCCGATCACAGGCAACGCTGCTTGCGGATGCGCTTGGTGCCGTTGCTCTGATGGCCATTCTGATTGTTGGCCTGCACTTGCCCAACCTGACTTAACCCCTTTTCTGCCACGTGTGATGTTACCTGCATTCCGGCGCGACCTGTCCCAAACTAACGCGCCTTGATGACAAAACTGCCTGTCCAATCTTACTGGGTCTGCCTCTTATTCCCTGATTTTGAATGCAGGTTAGCCGCATTACGCGCACCTTGCCGCCGCCTCGAAAGAGCGCGGCGGTTTTTTTATGCGCAACCGGCTGCGGCGAGCGCATCAAGCGTTGCGTCAAAGGCGAGCATGATCGAAGCATGGCGGTTTTTATAATCGCGGGCCGGTATCAGAACCTCTAACCCATCGAACGGTGCTTGCGGAGGCGGGGCATCATCTTTGAGCATTGCCAACATTTCGGCCCTGCCTTTTCTGACATCTTCTGGCGTGAGGCCGATCACATTCGCACCCACAACAGAGGCCGCGGCCTGACCAAGCGCGCAGGCCTTAACATCCTGTCCGAACTCAGTAATTTTGCCGCCCTCACAGGCCACATCCACTGTCACGGTCGAGCCACATAAAGGCGCGCGCCTGTGGGCTGTTCCGCCTGGATCCGCCAGCCGCTCAAGGTTTGGAATATCGGCCGCCAGAGCGAGGATGCGGGCGGAGTAGAGTTTGAGCAAGTCAGCGTCGGTTGACATGGTGTTTTCCTGTGTGGTTAAGCATACTTAAGCCCGAGCCGCAGCAATGAAAAGAGTTAGCCATGAGCTTTGATGTTGAGACACTGAAATTTGATGACAAGGGGCTTATTCCGGCGATTGCGCAGGATGAGGTGAGCGGTGAGGTGCTTATGATGGCATGGATGAATGCCGAGGCAGTTAAGCAAACACTTGAAACCCGTCGCGTAACCTATTGGTCACGTTCACGTAAATCGTTTTGGGTAAAAGGCGAGACCAGCGGCCACACTCAGGAGCTCATTGACATGCGCATTGACTGTGATCGCGACTGTATCTTGGTCATTATCAAGCAAGTTGGCGCGGCCTGTCACACCAACAGGCGCTCGTGTTTTTACACCTCGGTGACTGACGGTGTTGAGACAGAGTTAATGAAGCCAATGGTCGATTAACCACTTAGTTAACGGCTAATCAGCCTGCACAACCCGTGCATATACCAGTGCATAACGCGTATGCACAGTTTTGGATGGCGAAAAGCCGTTAACCCGTCTTAAACCTGCGTGCGTTACAAACCGACAAGCGAGCGGATGTCATCGGGGGTTTTGCCCTCGGCGCGGTAGGTGGCAATCGCGCGGGCGTCGTCGCGTTTGGCGAGGCGTTTGCCTGCTGCGTCGCGGATGAGCTTGTGATGGTGATAGCGAGGGGTCGGCAGGCCAAGGAGGCGCTGAAGAACGACATGAATATAGGTCGCGGTGAAGAGATCCTCACCGCGCACAACATCGGTGATGTGTTGATCAGCATCATCAAGCACAACGGAAAGATGATAGGAAGCGCCCATATCTTGACGGGCAAGAACGACATCACCGACCTCGGCCAAGAGCATGTCGTGGGGCAGGGTGATTGTGCCGGCACCATGCGCGGCCTCTTCAAAGCCGAGCACGTCAGGCAGGCTTTCAAGGGCGCGCGCCATGTTAAGCCGCAAAACCGTGTCGGGGAGCGGCTGTGTGCTGTCAAGCTTACTGCGGCAGGTGCCCGGGTAGATCAGCCCATCGGGGCCAAAGGGCGGCGGACCACCTTCCTGTGGGGCCTCAACGGCTTGAGCAATGTCGCGGCGAGAGCATGTGCAGGGGTAAAGCAACCCGCTTTGCCAAAGGGTTCCGAGTGCTGCGCGGTAGGTGGGCAGGCGTTCGGATTGACGCAGAACAGGTGTCGGCCAGCGCAGGCCGAGCCATGCGAGATCATCGTAGATCTGCCTCTCCCATTCGGGTCGCGCGCGGGATTGGTCAATGTCTTCGATGCGCAGGAGGAACACGCCGCCCTTTGCGAGCGCCATGTCGTGGGCGAGCAGGGCCGAGTAGGCATGCCCGAGGTGCAATGGGCCTGTTGGGCTAGGGGCAAAACGGGTGATGAATGTCACAGTTTTTCAAGCACATAGACGTTTGAGCCAAGGCCGATACCGGGGATATGCGGGCCGTGTTCTTTGAACAGAAGTCGTGCTTGGCCGCTGCCTGTGTAGCTGTCGAGTTTGGCCTCATAGGCGGGATCTTCAAGCGCGTGGTCATTGAAGCTGAGCACGGTGAGCCCACCTTTGGCGAGGCCATTCATCACCTGATCAAACACCGAGATGGGGGCCGCGCCGACGCCGATCACGCCGATACAGGTGATGGCGGCGTAGGCACCGGCTTTGTGAGGCAGATCGGAGCCGGGCTCAAGCAAGGTGAGCTTCCGGTAGATCTGTTTTTCGCGCGCGCCCTCGAGCATGTCGGAGGAGACATCGACGCCGTCTATCAGCTCAAAGCCTTGCAGTTTGAGGGCGAGGCCGGAGAGGCCTGTGCCGCAGCCAAAGTCGAGCACGGGCAGGTCGAGGCCGGCACTATAGGCGCGCAGGGCAGCGGCGCAGCGCTCGGGTGTGACGTAGCCGTTTTCGCTGAGTTCGGCGTCATAGCTTTTGGCCCAAGCATTGTAGAGATCACGGGTGTCGCCCGGAGTATCGTAGGCCTGTTCGAGAAATTTATCTGTCATTTGGCCAGTGTAACCGTGCTTAGACCTGTGCGTCCAGCCAATCTGTCCAGAGGGTTTTGGCGCGGTCGGTATAGGCTTTGTAACGCTCGACGCGGCGTTTGCGCCCGCCTTTGATACCTTCGACAGGCGGGAACAGGCCGAAGTTGACGTTCATCGGCTGAAAATATTTAGCCTCGGCGCCGCCGGTGATGTGGGTAACAAGTGCGCCTGTTGCGGTTTCCGGCGCGGGGCCTGTAAGCGAGCGTCCCTGCAACTCGGCGGCGGCGAGGCGACCTGCGAGCAAGCCCATACCAGCGCTTTCAACATAGCCTTCAACGCCGGTGATCTGGCCTGCAAAGCGGATATTCGGCTGTGATTTGAGGCGCATCTGGTCATCAAGCAGAGTTGGCGAGTTGATGAAGCTGTTGCGGTGAATGCCGCCGAGGCGGGCAAAGCTGGCGTCCTCTAGGCCGGGGATGGTTTTGAACACTTCAACCTGCGCGCCGTGCTTCATTTTGGTTTGGAAACCGACGATGTTCATCAGGGTGCCGAGGGCGTTGTCAAAGCGCAGTTGCACAACGGCGTGGGCCTTCACGTCTGGCTGGTGCGGGTTGGTGAGGCCGACGGGTTTCATCGGGCCGAAGCGGAGCGTTTCGCGGCCACGCTCGGCCATGACTTCAATCGGCAGGCAACCGTCAAAATACTTGGCGGTTTCGCCTTCACGGAACTCGGCCTTGTCGGCGGCGAGCAGCGCGTCGATGAAGGCATTATACTGGGCTTCGTCCATCGGGCAGTTGAGGTAGGCTTTTTGCTCTTCCTCGCTGTCGCCCTTGTCATAGCGCGACTGCATCCATGCGACATCCATGTTGATGCTGTCAGCGTAGACGATGGGGGCGATGGCGTCAAAAAAGGCCAGCGCTTCGGCGCCTGTGGCCTTGGCGATTGCGCTGGAGAGCGCGTCTGAGGTGAGCGGGCCTGTGGCGATGATCCATTGGCCGGATGTCGGCAGTTCGGTGATCTCCTCATAGGAGACATCTATCAGCGGGTGGGCTTTGATGGCTTCAGTCACCGACTCGGCAAATGGCTCGCGGTCAACCGCCAGCGCGCCGCCAGCGGGGAGGCGGTGTTTGTCGGCGGTGGCCATGATGATGCCGCCCGCTTGGCGCATCTCCCAATGCAGCAGGCCAACAGCGTTTTGCTCGCTGTCGTCAGAGCGAAAGGAGTTCGAGCAGACCATTTCGGCCAGGTTGCCGGTGTGGTGCGCGAAGGTGCCGACCTTGGGCCGCATTTCATGAATGGTCACGGGCACGCCGAGGTTCGCCGCTTGCCATGCTGCTTCGGAGCCCGCAAGCCCGCCGCCGATGATGTGTAATCTGTCTGTCATAGGGGCGATGTAGGGCATGTCGGCGGCATTTGAAAGAGCACTTAGTCGGCGATCGTATCAACGCGTAGTTTTGAAGGCACGCCAAGCGGCGCGCCGAGGCGTCCATTGACAGAACTGCTGTCGGTGAGGCTGTGCAGGAAGGCGATGATATCGGCTTGCTCGCCCTCTGTGAGCGGCGGTAGGTCGAGTGTGATCGCAGCAAATATGCGCTCGATCTCGGCGTGTTCGGGGAGTTGCGGTGTGACCTGACCGTAGCCCCCAAGCGCAGGGAGAGGGGCTTTGGCGGGGTCAAAGCCTATCAGTGAGGCGTGTGGATCAAGGTGATGCCCGAGCACTTCCTCAAGCGTGGCATAGGCGCCGGAGTGGCCATATGGCCCTGTGAGCGCGACGTTGCGCAGGCTTGGTGTGCGAAAGCAATATTTGTCTTCGGGCTTGCCGGTGATGGCGGCGCGGCCGTGATCGGCGAAGGCGGTGCTGCTGCTGTCATGGCCTTTGCCGGGGCCGATTTGGGGGATGCCGATGGCGTGGAAGTCGTGATCGGTTTGAAAGCGGCCCGCGTGGCATGTTGAGCATTCGGCCTTGCCGTAGAACAGCTCCATGCCGCGTGTCTGCGCGGGGGTGAGGGCCTGTGTGTCGCCGCGCAGGTAGGCATCAAACGGGCTGTTATCAGCGCGGAACTCAAACGCCAGAAATGCGCCGATGGCATTGCCGATGTCGGTGATGTGCAGCGGTTTGTCAGCGCCTATTTGCGTGTCAAACTGTGCGCGGTAGGCGGGGATGCCCTCAACCCGCGCTGTCAGAATCGCCCAAGCGCCCTCCGGCCCGTGCACTTTGCCTTTGCTCAATGCGTCTGCGACGTCGTTCTCGCCGTGTTGGCCGGCCATTTCCTCAAAGGAGGTGACGGGCAGCAACGCCTGCGCGGCCAAAAGGTTTGTGACTTCGCGTTCAAGCTCAAACCCCTTTGGCATCGAAATGCCGTATGGGGCCGTATCATCAACCATCACCCGCCCGTCGTGAAACAGCGTGGTAAACTCGGATGCGCCTAGATTGAAGATCGCCGGTGCATTGCGCGGGACGTGCTTCTCGGCGGGGGAGGCAGGCGTGCCATGACGCCTTGTGCCAAGCCCTGCGCCGCCTTCACCAACCGAGAGGGCGACAGCATCGGCGGAGCCGAGCCATGCGTGATGACACGAGGCACAGGAAATGTTGCGGTTGCCTGACAAGATCGGATCATGAAACAGATCGCGGCCTAGCATCACAAGCTCTTCAGAAAAAGTGGGGAAATCCGAGTGGGTCACCGGCTTTAGCGTTTCGGCGGCCAGAGAGAGCGTGGCCTGGAGAGACATAATGCCGACGGTGACCCACTTGATCATCATCTGTGTCACAGGAGACACGTATCTGTGCCTGTGTTTAGTCTGCTTGAAGCCCAAATGTGGCAACATTAAGGCAATTGCGTAAAAAAAAGGGCGGAGCATGGGGATATGCCTCAAAAAGTTCACAACAGGCGCAAATCAGCTTACTGGTTCCAGTCCGGATCACGTTTTTCAAGGAACGCAGCGATGCCTTCTTCGGTGTCACGATAAAGCATGTTTTCGACAATGACATCACCGGTGAAGGCGTAGGCGTCTTCAAGAGACATTTCGCCTTGCTGGTAGAAGGCCTGTTTGCCAATTTTCACCGCCGCGCCAAGCTTGCTGGCGATCAACTCGGCCATTTTCAGAGCTTTGGCTTCTGCCCCGACAGCCACGCGGTTCACGAGGCCGAGCTCCGCTGCGCGCTCGGCAGATATGAACGCTCCGGTGGTGAGCATTTCAAACGCATGTTTGCGCGGGATGTTGCGGCTGAGCGCGACCATCGGTGTCGAGCAAAACAGCCCGATATTGACGCCGTTGACGCCAAAGCGCGTTCCGGCTTCGGCCACGGCCAAGTCGCAGGAGGCAACAAGCTGACACCCCGCGGCCGTGGCAATGCCATGCGGTACAGCTATGACAGGCTGGGGCAGGGCGCGGATGCTGAGCATCATCTGCGAGCAGCGCGCGAAAAGATCGGCGAAGGCGGCTTTTCCTGCGTCTTGGTTCTGGCGGGCGGCTGTCATTTGTTTGAGATCATGCCCCGCGCAAAAGGCCTTGCCGTTTGCCGACAGCACAACGACCCGAATGCTGTTGTCGTCTTTAAGGCTGTCAAACTGGCTTTGCAGAGCGGCGATCATCTCATTTGAGAGGGCGTTCATACGCTCGGGGGCGTTTAACTTCAGATGTGCAACGGCACCTGTGTCGCTACGTTCCAAAATTGCCATCTTGCTCTCCTTTTCGCTGAGGGGCAGTCTACGCTTGCGGATCGGATGAGGTAAAGACATGCCAGTGGTATTAGACAAGACAGAGCTACAGGACTTTCTGGATGAGGTCTTTCCCCAGTTGGTTGGCGAGTTTGTCGTCGAGCACGTTGAAGAAATGTATACGGAGATTCGTCTGCCGGTTGCCGAGAAACACCTGCGCCCAGGTGGGACGGTGTCGGGGCCGACGATGTTTATGCTCGCGGATGTCGCCGTTTACGCAGGGGTTTTGTCGATGATCGGCAAGAAGGCCCTTGCCGTGACCACGAGTTGTAGCCTTGATTTCATGCGCAAACCCGCGGCTGGCAAGGATTTGCTGGCAAAGTGCACATTGCTCAAGCTCGGCAAAATGCTGGCTGTTGGCGATGTGCTTATTTACTCGATCGGCGAAGACAAGCCTGTGGCACGTTCGACGATGACCTATTCTATTCCGCCGAAGTAGCGCCGCGAAGTTGGGGTAAAATAATACCTATTTTATAAGTGTCTGATTTAGCTAAATAAATTGGAGCTTATTGCTGTTGATTAACCTTACAAAGCCTATATAACCCCCACATTCCGTAAGCGTCGGACGGTATCCGAGCGCGTAACCTATTATCTCAGGGGTTTCTCACATGAAGACCTTTACAGCGACACCCGCTGATATCGAGAAAAAATGGATCATCATTGACGCTGAAGGCGTCGTGCTGGGCCGTTTGGCTTCGATCATCGCGATGCGTCTGCGTGGCAAGCACAAAGCCACGTTCACACCACACATGGACATGGGCGACAATGTTATTGTCATCAATGCCGACAAAATCCAGCTGACCGGCAAGAAGCGTGAAGAAAACTTCTACTGGCACACTGGTCACCCGGGCGGCATCAAAGAGCGCACCAAGCAACAGATCCTTGAGGGCAAGCACCCCGAGCGCGTTGTGATCAAAGCTGTTCAGCGTATGCTTCCAGGCGGCCCGTTGAGCCGTAAGCAAATGACCAACCTACGCGTTCATGCCGGCACAGAGCACGGCCATGAAGCCCAAAACCCAACTGTTCTCGACGTTAAGGCGATGAACAAGAAAAACACACGGAGCTGAGCACAATGACTGATCAAGTGAACTCACTCGAAGACCTCGGCGCCGTTGCCGAAGGCAATGCTGTTGTTGCGGAAGTTGTGGCTGAGCCACGCGAGCCCGTGCGCGACGAACTCGGCCGCTCTTATGCGACAGGCAAGCGTAAAGACGCGGTTGCCCGTGTCTGGATCAAACCAGGTTCAGGCAAGGTTGTTGTGAACGGCAAAGAGATCAACAAATATTTCGCACGTCCGGTTCTGCAAATGATCCTGCGTCAGCCTTTCGAGGTTGCCGGTGTTGAAGACCAGTTTGACGTTGTTGCGACTGTCAAAGGCGGAGGCCTGTCGGGCCAAGCTGGCGCGGTTAAGCACGGTGTTTCAAAAGCACTTCAGCTTTATGACCCGACCCTGCGTGCACCACTGAAAGCCGCTGGCTTCCTGACACGCGACAGCCGCGTTGTTGAACGTAAGAAGTTTGGCCGCCGCAAAGCGCGTCGTAGCTTCCAGTTCTCTAAGCGCTAAGATTCAGATACATACAAAGAGAAAGGGCTGCCTCATTGGGCAGCCCTTTTTTGTTAGTCGTCAATTACTTAAAGCAAAGCGTTTAAGCGTTGGCTTCACGGATTTTGTCTGCCGCTTCTTTGTTGAAGGTGACGCCGTTGTCGGTGAAGAGCGTGTCGATCTCGCCTGAAAGCATCATTTCGGTGATGATGTCACAGCCGCCGACGAACTCGCCTTTGACGTAGAGCTGCGGGATTGTTGGCCAATCCGAGTAGTCTTTGATGCCTTGGCGGATGCCTTCATCGGCCAGCACGTTGATGTCTTGGTAGTCGACATCCATAAAGTTGAGCACGCCTGCAACACGCGAGGAGAAGCCGCATTGGGGCATCTCTTTGGTGCCTTTCATGAACAGCACCACGTCGTTGGCTTTGACGGTTTCGTCGATCTGGGTGTTTGCGTCAGTCATTTTGAGGTTCCTTTTTCGGTGTCTTTTGGCAGCTTTGGCCGCCATTCTTTTTCAAATCCGGCGCCGAGGTTGTAGCGGGCGTGGGGCATTGTTGGTTGAGTGTCAACAAGCGGGCGTTTGGGGCGGTTGCGTTTAACAAAGGCCTCAACGCAAGCAGCGATTGCGATGATCGCAGCCAAAGCGCCGAGGGCCCAAACCCACCACATTACTCAGGCGCTTTCGTGGTCAGGGCGAGCGCGTGAAGCTCGCCGCTGGGGCCGTCCATTTTGCCTTTGAGGGCTGCATAGACAGCGCGTTGTTGTTGCACACGGTTTTTGCCGCGGAAGCTTTCGTCGATGATCATCGCTGACATATGCACGCCGTCGTCGCCGGCGACTTTGATCTCGGCGTCAGGGAAGCTGTCGCGCAGGATGGCTTCGAGTTGGTCGGCGTGAATGGCCATTTTGCTCTCCGGTTGGGTAAAGTAATACTGGGTTGCTTGAAATGTAGGCGGCTTGTGCGCCGCTTACAAGGCTAGGCGAAGGTGTCGGCAAAGCTGCTGCGATAGAGCGTTTGCAGCTCTTCCAGAGAGGCGGAGCTGTTGCCGAACCAGACATCTGTGCCGGTAAACTTGCCGACAGAAGCGATGGGCACACCTGCTTGACCAGCTTTGAGCATCAGCGCTTCTGCCTGATCGAAATTGCAGGCAATCAGGTAGCGGGCCTGGTCTTCGCCAAACAGCGTTTTGGTGTCGTCACTGTCGAGTTGCACGCCGACGCCGGACGCCTCTGCCATTTCAAAGGCTGCGAGCGCGAGGCCTCCATCGGAGAGGTCAAGGCAGGCGGTGATCCATTCAAAGTTGTCGCGGATGAAGTCGCCGTGCAGTTTCTCGGCCGCGAGATCAACCGCAGGCGCGTCGCCTTCAACGCGGTTGAAAACTTCGGCGAGCAGGGCGGATTGGCCGAGGTGGCCTTCGGTTGTGCCGATCAGCAATGCAACATGGCCCTCGCGGGCGGTGCCGAGGATGGCGCGGCTCTCGTCGCTTATCAGCCCGACAGCGGCGATTGTTGGCGTGGGCAAGATGCCTGTGCCGTCGGTCTCGTTGTAGAGCGAGACATTGCCAGAGACGATGGGCATATCAAGCGCGGCAACGGCCTCGCCGATGCCTTTGATCGCGCCGACAAATTGCCCCATGATCTCGGGCTTTTCGGGGTTGCCGAAATTGAGGTTGTCGGTGCTGGCCAGCGGTGTTGCACCGACAGCTGTGAGGTTGCGGTAGGCTTCTGCGACGGCTTGTTTGCCGCCCATCTCGGGGTTGGCCATGACGTAGCGCGGGGTCACGTCAGAGGTGAAAGCCAGCAGCTTGGGCGTGCCGTGAACGCGGGTGACGCCTGCGCCAAAGCCCGGGTTGCGGACGGTGTCGCCCATGACCATGCTGTCGTATTGCTCGTAGACCCATTGCTTGGCGGCGTAGTTTGGTGTCGCCAGCAGGGCTTTGAGGCCGTCGATGCCGTCGATCTGCGGCACGTCTTCATCTGTGAGCGGCTCGGCGGGAGGTGTCGCAACCCACGGGCGGTCATACTCGGGAGCAGAGCCAGAAAGCGTTGCCAGCGGCAGGTCGGCTTTAAGCTCGTCGCCGTGCATGATGATGAAACGGTCTTCGGCGATGGTTTCACCGACGATGGCAAAGTCGAGGTCCCATTTCTCGAACACGGCGCGGGCTTCGGCTTCGAGCTCGGGCTTTAGCACCATGAGCATGCGTTCCTGAGATTCAGAGAGCATCATCTCATAGGCTGTCATGTTCGGCTCGCGTTGCGGCACATCGTCAAGCTGGAGCTTCACACCGAGGCCGCCTTTGTCGCCCATCTCGACGGCGGAGCAGGTAAGGCCCGCAGCGCCCATGTCTTGAATCGAGATCACAGCACCGGTGCCCATGAGCTCAAGCGTGGCTTCCATCAGGCGCTTTTCGGTGAAGGGATCACCGACTTGCACTGTCGGGCGCTTTTCTTCGATGCTGTCGTCAAACTCGGCTGAGGCCATTGTCGCCCCGCCGACACCGTCACGGCCGGTTTTGGCCCCGAGGTAGACGACGGGCATGCCGACGCCGGAAGCTGCCGAGTAGAAGATCTTGTCGGTGTCCGCCAAGCCAGCGGCGAAGGCGTTGACAAGGCAGTTGCCGTTATAGGCCGGATCAAAGCGCACTTCACCACCGACTGTGGGAACGCCAAAGCAGTTGCCGTAGCCGCCAACGCCTTCAACGACGCCATGCACAAGCTGACGGGTTTTGGGGTGATCCTTCTCGCCGAAGCTCAGCGAGTTCATCGCTGCAATAGGCCGTGCGCCCATTGTGAAGACGTCACGCAGGATGCCGCCAACGCCTGTGGCCGCGCCTTGGTAGGGCTCGATGTAGCTTGGGTGATTGTGGCTTTCCATCTTGAAGATCACGGCTTGACCATCGCCGATATCAACCACGCCAGCGTTTTCGCCGGGGCCGCAGATCACTTGCGGGCCTTCCGTGGGCAGGGTGCGCAGCCATTTCTTGGAGGATTTATAAGAGCAGTGTTCATTCCACATTGCCGAGAAAATGCCCAGTTCGGTGAACGTCGGTTCGCGGCCCATGATTTCGAGGATGCGCTCGTATTCGTCGGGCGAGAGCCCATGCGCAGAAATGATATCTTGGCTGATAGCAGGCTCGGTCATGTGGCAGCGGTCCCTCGTGCTTTAATGCTTGGCCATCTCATATGCCAAAGGGGGAAAAACTGAAAGGGTGCTTTGCGATTTTTCAGCCAAGGGCGGTGCTTGACCTTGGAGCGGAATTGGCTTTGGTTAAGGGTTGAGAATGTGAGGGTGTGAGATTGCTGGAAAATCCCTATGCGGGTAAAGGGCTTAGCGATGGTGTGCTGGCGGGTGTTCCTGTTCCGAGCACCAATGCAGGCGCGCCACGGGCCTTGCTTGAGCGCTGCCCAAAGGCCGCTGTGACGCCGCTTTTGCTGCTGGAAGCACTGGCTGGTGCGGGGCAGGTTTTTGTTAAAGACGAACGCGCACGTATGGGGCTTGGAAGTTTCAAGGCGCTCGGGGCGGCGTATGTGATCGCCTGCGAGGCCGAGCAGGGCCGCGCCAAGGGCCAAACATTTGTCTGTGCGAGTGCGGGCAACCACGGACTGTCTGTGGCGGCGGGGGCCGAGGCCTTCGGGGCGTTGGCGGTGATCTACTTGAGTGACGCCGTGCCCGAGGGCTTTGCCGAGCGGCTCAGAGCGCGAGGAGCCGAAGTCGTCCGGGTGTCTGGCAGCTATGAGGACAGCATGGAGGCAGCGGCACAGGCGGCAGCAACGAACGGCTGGCAGCTTTTGTCTGACAGCTCGTGGGCGGGTTACACCGAGGTTCCGCACCGGCTGATGGAGGGATACCTTACGCTTGCTGCCGAGGCCTTCGAGCAAATGGAACATGCGCCCACACATATTTTCTTGCAGGCCGGTGTTGGCGGGTTGGCAGCGTCTTGTGCGGCTTACTTCCGGCAAGTCTGGGGGGACGCGCCCGAGATCATCGTGGTTGAGCCGGAACATGCGCCGGCGCTTTATGAAAGCATCAAGGCGGGGCAATTCGTGAGCACCGAGGGGCCTGTTTCGAACATGGGCAGGCTTGACTGTAAGGAAGCCTCTCTGATTGCGCTTAAAGGGCTTTCGCGCGATGCTGACGGCTTTATGCTACTCTCTGACACTGAGGCCGAGGCTGCGATGCCTGCATTGGCACAGCTCGGGCTGGCCACTTCGACTTCCGGCGGCGCCGGATTGGCAGGGCTGATGAAGCTGCCCCCGCTCGGGCCGGACGCCAGAGTGCTAACGATACTGAGTGAGGGGGCGGCATGATTGCGCGTGGCTTTGAAACGGCAGAATACCGAGCGCGTCTTAAGGCTGCGCAAATGGCAATGCAACGCCACGAGCTGAGTGCCATTTTGCTGACGACCGAACCCGAAGTGCGCTATTTCAGCGGCTTTCAAACCCGGTTTTGGGAAAGCCCGAGCAGGCCATGGTTTTTGATCCTGCCTGCCAGCGGTGCGCCGATTGCAGTGATCCCGACGATTGGCGAAGCTTTGATGCGAGCCACCTGGATTGAAGACATCAGAACCTGGAACGCACCTGACCCGATTGACGACGGGGTGACACTTTTGGGCGATGCGCTGCGCGAAGCCGCAGGAACCGGCAAGATCGGTGTGCCATCGGGGATGGAAAGCCACTTGCGCATGCCTCTGGCCGACTTCGGGCGCTTGCAGGGGCAGGGGCTCGAGTTTGGCGATGATGCGGGAATTGTCGCAACGCTTCGGGCGGTGAAGACAGAGGCCGAGATCGACAAGATTGCACATGCCTGCAAAATCGCTGGCCGCGCATTCGGGCGGGCCGGAGAAGTTGCACGCCACGGCCGCAAGCTTGAAGATGTGTTTCGTGGGTTTCAAGGTCTGCTGCTTGAGGAGGGCGCTGACTATGTGCCCTATCTTGCAGGTGGCGCAGGGCCGAAGGGCTACACTGATGTGATCTCGCCAGCGGGCGCGCAAAGGCTGCAAACCGGAGATGTGCTGATGCTGGACACCGGCGCTGTCTGGGACGGCTACTTTTGCGATTTTGACCGCAACTTTGCGATTGGCGTGCCCAGCCGACAAACCCAAGGCGCCTGGGAAAAACTTCAGGCCGCGGCGATTGCCGGTTTTGAAGCCGCCAAACCGGGAGTCGAAGCCTCGGAGGTCTGGCGCGCGATGGCGGCGATTGTCGGGGAAGACGGCGGACGGCTTGGCCACGGGCTTGGCATGCAGCTGACGGAAGGCTTGTCACTGACCAAACGCGACCACACGGTGTTGGAAGCGGGGATGGTTATCACCCTTGAGCCGGGCATTGAAACGTCAGAGGGGTTGATGATGGTGCATGAAGAGAACATCGTCATTCGCGATGGTGGTGCTCAAATACTCTCGCCTTGGGCGAGCGGGGCTTTGCCGGTTCTGTAGGGGGCGGGGAGACCGAGAGTGTGCAAACCGTCGTTGGGCAAAAAAAAGGCCGAGCTCAAGGCTCGGCCGTAGTCCAACAGGGAGGTATGAAAGTGATGAAACCATCACTGTCACGATTTGAATTATGCATTTGTTGTGCACCTATCAAGAGCCATAATGCCGCATACGAGGCATGGCCGTTATGCGCTCTTTGCATAGCTGGTTGTCGCGCTAGTCAAGCATTTGATTTTTAACTTGTTTACGATACTCGACGATCTGATCTTGCACGAAATCACGGAAGGCATGAATGCGCTTGGAGTGCCGGATCTCTTCCGGATAGGCGAGAAACACCGGAATATCGCTCGAATCTGCTTCAGGTAGAACGCTCACAAGATTCGGATAAGCATGCTTGACATAATCGGGCAGCAAGCCAATGCCGAGGTTGTTGAGCACACCTTGCAGCACGCCGAAATAGTTGTTGACGGTCAAGCGCGGTGAGATGTCATGACTTATGAGCATATTAACCATGCTCGACGCCTGACCAACTTGCGTTGAACCCGCGCTCTGGCTGATCAAACGGTGATCTACCAGGTCTGTCAGTTTTTCGGGCTTACCGTATTTGGCGATGTAGTCTTCCGAGGCGATGAGGCGCATTTTGACACTCATCAAGCGCTTGCGAATGAGATCGGCTTGGCTTGGTTCGCGCATGCGGATCGCCACATCAGCTTCGCGCATAGGGAGATCAAGCACCCGCTCTTCAAGCATCAGGTCGATTTTGAGATCAGGGTATTTTTCATAAAGCGCCGGCAAACGAGGGGCCAGCCAGAGAGTGCCAAAGCCCATGGTTGTTGTAACGCGCAACTCGCCGAAGGCTTCTTCTTCACTGTCGCGGATGCGCGCTGTTGCGGTATCAAGGCGTTTCATCATCGAGCGGGTGGCGTCAAACATCAGCTCGCCTTGCTCGGTGAGAATCAGCCCGCGCGCGTGACGGTGAAAGAGCGTGGCGTTGAGTGATTCTTCGAGCGCACGGATCTGCCGCGACACCGCCGATTGAGACAGATTGAGCGTGTCACCGGCATGCGTAAGGCTACCAGCGTCCGCGACCGCGTGAAATATTCTGAGTTTGTCCCAATCCATACCGATACTTTCTGTTTAGTGGAGCGTTGTCGCACGAAACTATTTGAATGTGGACAGTTGATTTTGAAATATTTGTGAACGATGACAACATTTCGCTTAGTAAGTCAGTAATTTTGACCTATTATGGGCGTGAGTTTCAGACAAACACGCGAAAAAGGCGTAGTTTGACATAGCATTGACGTTGGGAGGCGCGAGATGAGCGATCAAAAGGTATCACTGAACGACAAATTTGACTTGGAGAAGTCACCGGTTTTGCTGAACGGAACGCAGGCGTTGGTGCGCTTGATGCTAACCCAAAAGGAGCGGGACCGCGCCAACGGGCTGAAAACCGCAGGGCTATGCACCGGGTATCGTGGCTCACCGCTTGGTGCCGTTGATCTGCAAATGGCGCGCGCCGAGAAGGTGCTGACCGAACATGATGTGACTTTCCAACCCGGCCTCAACGAAGACCTCGCGGCAACCGCTATCTGGGGCGCGCAACAGGCCGAGATACGCGGCGAGGGCAAGTTCGACGGGGTTTTTGGCCTTTGGTATGGCAAGGGGCCGGGGGTTGATCGCTCGGGCGATGTTTTCCGGCATGCAAACATGGCCGGGTCTTCAAAACACGGCGGCGTTGTCGTGGCTATGGGCGATGACCACACTGGTGAAAGCTCGACCGTGTTGCACCAGAGCGAATGGGCGCTGATTGACGCCTATATGCCGATTGTCTCGCCTGCGGGCGTGCAGGAAATCATTGATTACGGCGTTTACGCTTGGGCGCTGAGCCGATTTGCCGGTGTTTGGGTTGGCCTCAAGACGATGAAAGACACGATCGAGGCCACGGCGGTTGTTGATGGTGACCCGAACCGCATGCAGCTTGTCGAACCCGACTTCGAGATGCCGGAGGGCGGCTTGAACATACGGCTGGTTGACACACCACATGCGCAAGAAGCGCGGATGATCGACTACAAACGCTTTGCCGCCGAAGCCTTTAGCCATGCCAACAAGATGGACAAACGTGTTTGGGGCAAGCCGGGTGCGAAGATCGGCTTTGTGGCGGCTGGCAAGAACTGGCTTGATCTGGAGCATTCGCTGGCTTTGCTTGGCATTGACGAGGCCGAGGCCGAGCGCCTTGGTGTGACCACTTATAAAGTCGGGCAGACCTTTCCGCTTGATATGCGCGGCTTTAATGATTGGGCCGAGGGGCTTGATCTTGTTGTTGTCATTGAAGAAAAGCGCAAGCTTATTGAGGTGCAGATTAAGGAAGCGTTGTTTGATGACCGTCAGGGCCGCCGCGTTTACGGCTGGTATAAAGGCGGCGCGGGCGGCATGCACCGCGAAGAGCTGTTCCCGACGCGCGATGCGCTTAACCCAGTTTGGATTGCTGAAAAACTTGGTGAGATCCTGATTGAAGAAGGCCGTGCGACCGATGGTGTTAAGGCCGGGCTGAGCCACATCAACGAGGCCAAACGCGCTGATAACGCTGAAGATATCGCTGCGCGCCTGCCGTATTTCTGTGCAGGTTGCCCGCACAACTCGTCAACCAAGGTGCCTGAGGGCAGCCGCGCTTATGCGGGCATTGGCTGTCACTATATGGTGCAGTGGATGGACCGCGAGACGCTTGGCTCAACACAGATGGGCGGTGAAGGTGCAAACTGGATCGGCGAGGCGCCGTTCTCCAAGCGCGACCATGTGTTTCAGAACCTTGGCGACGGAACTTACAACCACTCAGGTGTTCTGGCCATTCGTGCAGCGCTCGCAGCCAAGACCAACATCACCTACAAAGTGCTCTACAACGATGCCGTCGCGATGACCGGCGGGCAAGACAATGAGGGCGATCTGGATGCGCCCAAGATCGTTGCCGAACTTAAGGCGATGGGTGTTAAGGAGTTGTCTGTTGTTTATGACGACAAGGAAGATGTCGACTTTAAGAGGTTCCCGCAAGGTGTTGAAATAAAGAGCAGAGATGAGCTGATGACCGTGCAGAAGCGGCTGTCGGAAGTTGAGGGTGTTTCTGCAATTGTCTACATTCAGACCTGTGCGGCCGAGAAGCGCCGTCGGCGTAAACGCGGCACTTTCCCTGATATCGACAAGCGGGTGTTTATCAACACCGACGTTTGCGAAGGCTGCGGCGATTGCGGCGTGCAGTCAAACTGTGTGGCGATCACACCTGTTGAAACAGAATTGGGCCGCAAACGCGCGATTGACCAATCGGCTTGCAACAAAGACTTCAGCTGTGTGAACGGCTTCTGCCCGAGTTTTGTGACGCTTGAGGGCGCGGTGCCGAAAAAGTCGGCGACGGCGACGCTTGAACTGCCGGACATGCCGCTGCCCAAGCTGCCCGAGATCAACGGCACGCATAATGTGGTGATAACGGGTGTTGGCGGCACCGGCGTTGTGACCATTGGTGCGATTTTGGCACAAGCTGCGCAGATTGACGGGCTTGGTGCGGGCATGATGGAGATGGCTGGCCTCGCGCAAAAGGGCGGTGCGGTGCATATCCACTGCCGGATTGCCAAGCGGCCCGACGACATTTCGGCCATACGTGTTGCCACGGGCGAAGCGCATGCTTTGATCGGCGGTGATCTGGTTGTCAGCGCGGGGGCCAAGACGCTTGGGTTGACGCGCACGGGCAGCACCGGTGCTGTGGTGAACTCTCATGAGATCGTGACCGGAGATTTCACCCGCGACACGGAGTTCAAAATTCCGATGGACCGCCTTGAGCTTCAACTGGAGGCGCGGCTCAAAGACGGGCTAAGCCTGTTTGATGCCTCTGACCTGTCAAAAGCGCTGATGGGGGATAGTATCTTCTCAAACATGATGGTGTTTGGTGCGGCCTGGCAACGCGGATTTATTCCTGTGAGCTATGAGGCGATCACCTCGGCGATCACACTCAACGGTGCGGCGGTTGAACGCAACTTGCGGGCTTTCGAGATCGGCCGTTGGGCCGTGTTGTACCCTGAGAGCATTGAAGGCTACATCACATCAACAGTTGAAGACAAGCCAATGTCTTTGCAAGAAAAAATCGAGTACAGGGCTGCAGGTCTGATTGACTATCAAAACGCGGCGCTGGCTGACAAATACCGTGCCTTTGTAAACGGTTTTGAAGACGAGACCCTGCGTGAGGCCGTTGC
The DNA here is from genome assembly GCF_018860975.1 of Lentibacter algarum. GTDB lineage: Bacteria > Pseudomonadota > Alphaproteobacteria > Rhodobacterales > Rhodobacteraceae > Lentibacter > Lentibacter algarum_A. Next base: position 448,505 of record NZ_JAHKQI010000008.1, on the reverse strand, counting down.
CAAGAGCTACCACAAGTTGCTGGCATACAAGGATGAGTATGAGGTTGCGCGGCTGTTGTTGAGCACACAGGAAAAGGCCGAAGCGGTTTTTGACGGTGATTTCAAGATGTCATACCACATGTCGCCACCGCTGATTGCCAAGATGGGCGCAAACGGCCGGCCAATGAAGCGACAGTTTGGCCCCGGTATGAAGCGCTGGCTAAAGTTGCTGGCCAAGATGAAAGGCCTGCGCGGTACGGCGTTTGATCTGTTTGGCCGCACGGCTGAACGCAAGATGGAACGGGCGTTGATTGTGCAATACGAGCAGGACATGCGCGAAGTTCTGAGGTTGCTCACGCCACAAACAATGGCGACGGCGCTTGAACTGGCGGAACTGCCGTTGAGCATCCGCGGGTTTGGACCGGTGAAAGCCGAGAATGAAGCCAAGGCTGCTAAAACGCGCGAAGCATTGTTAAGCGAGTTGCGTGCTGGTGGTGCACCCTTGGTTGACGCGGCGGAATAGGGCGGTTCACATAGGTGACATAAGCTTGCTATAGCTTGGGTGACAAATGAAAGGCAGGCCCATGAACCTTAGGGTGCCCAAACGCCGGAAAGTGCCGCGCAGAAAGCTCCGTAACGTGGCCCGTAACGTGCTTTCTAAAGCGCCTAAAAGCGCGCGCGACATTTCCTATTCCTATTCCGCCACAACACGCGGCGGGCGGGTGATGATCCGCACCATGGAAAACGCCACTGGGCGAATCGGTTTGATCAAGCGCGCGCGCGGCTACGAAGACGAGATCGCCGGGGGGCGCGACTTCTGGCAGGTGATGCTTGAGCGCTATGGGCTTTCGCTGAATGTTGTGGCTGGTTCGTTGGAAAATATCCCGCGGGATGGCCCTCTGATATTGGTCGCCAATCATCCGTTCGGAATTCTGGATGGTATGATGATGGGGCATATTCTTAAGGAAAGACGCGGTGACTTTCGTATTTTGGCCAACAGTGTGTTCAGCACCGCCGAAGACCTGCGCCGCACTATTCTGCCGATATCATTCGAAGAAAGCCGCGAGGCCTTGGCGACAAACCTTGAGACGCGGCGCGAGGCTCTGAAGTATCTGAGCGAAGGCGGCGCTATTGGCATCTTTCCCGGTGGGACGGTGAGCACGGCGGCGGGGCCGTTCAAGCAGGCGCTTGATCCGGGCTGGCGCAGCTTTACCGCGCGGCTGGTGGCTAAATCGGACGCGACAGTTGTGCCGCTGTTCTTTGACGGTTGCACGAGTCGAATGTTCCAGATCGCCTCGCATTTGCACGCGACTTTGCGCATGGGACTGTTGATAAAAGAGTTCAAAAAGCGAGTAGACAACCCAGTTGACGTGGTCATCGGCGAGCCTATTGATGGGCGTAAGCTCAAGGCCTATGCGAGTGACAGCAAAGCAATGATGGATTTCCTGCGGCAATCAACGTATGAGCTGTCACCAAGGCCGCTCGCTGCGCGCGAGTATGGCCATGAATTTGAACGCAAACATCGGGTTTGAGGCAGCAAAGATGGCGGTTGGAATATTTGACTCTGGGCTTGGCGGGCTAACCGTTTGGGAGGCAGTGCGCGAGCGCTTGCCCGATGTGCCTATTCACTATCTGGCTGACAGTGCCCACACGCCTTACGGCGTGCGCGACGCAGACAATATTTACAACCTGACCAAGGCCGCTGTTGAGCGGCTATGGGACTCGGGCTGCGACCTTGTCGTGCTGGCCTGCAACACCGCGAGTGCTGCTGCTTTGCGGCGGATGCAAGAGGCGGGCGTGCCTGAGGGCAAGCGGGTGCTCGGTGTTTTCGTGCCGCTGATCGAAGCGATGAGCGAACGCGACTGGGGCGATAACTCGCCACCGCGCGAGGTTGAGGTCAAGAATGTGGCGCTGTTTGCCACGCCTGCGACAGTGTCGAGCCGCGCTTTTCAGCGCGAGCTAGCCTTTCGGGCGATTGGTGTTGATGTTGAGGCGCAGGCCTGCGGCGGTGTTGTTGATGCGATCGAAGACGGCGATATGATCCTTGCCGAAGCCCTTGTGCGCGGCCACGTAGAGGCGCTCAAACGCAAGATGCCCGAGCCGCAAGCTGCCGTATTGGGCTGCACGCATTACCCGCTGATGCAGGATATCTTCCAAGACGCGTTGGGCGCTGATGTGAAGGTGTTCAGCCAGCCGTTGTTGGTTGCTGAAAGCCTTGCCGACTATCTTGAGCGCCGCCCTCACATGCGCGGTGCAGGCGAGACACATATCTTTTTGACCACGGGTGATCCGAAGCGTGTCTCTGACCGCGCCACGCAGTTTTTGCGACGACAGATAACGTTTGAAGCGGCTTGAGCTGCACCTGAACTCTGTCTACCCTTGGTAAAAACATGAAAGTGAGGTCTTGCATGACCCATAAAATCGCAATTTTGGGCGCGTCTGGCTATACTGGCGCCGAGCTGATCCGGCTTTTGGCGGGGCATCCTGCTTACGAGATTACGGCCCTTGGAGCCTTCTCTAAAGCGGGGCAGGAGATGGCCGATGTCTTCCCGCATCTGCGGCATCTCAAGCTTCCAAAGCTGGTGAGCTTTGATGCCATCGACTTTGACACCATTGATCTGTGCTTTTGCGCGCTGCCGCATAAAACCAGTCAGGAAGTGATTTCCAAGCTGCCCAAGCATTTGAAGATCGTTGATCTGAGCGCTGATTTCCGGCTGCGTGATCCTGAAGCCTACGAGACATGGTATGGCAACGCGCATTCTGCCGTCGAGATGCAGGGCGAAGCCGTTTACGGGCTGACCGAGTTTTACCGTGATGACATTGCCAAAGCGCGGCTTGTGGCGGGCACAGGCTGTAACGCGGCAACCGGGCAGTTTGCTTTGCGGCCATTGATCGCGGCGGGTGTGATTGATCTGGATGATATCATCCTTGATCTCAAATGTGGTGTCTCTGGTGCGGGGCGTAGCCTAAAAGAAAACCTGCTGCATGCCGAGCTTTCCGAGGGCACAAACGCTTATGCCGTTGGCGGCACGCACAGGCACCTTGGCGAGTTTGATCAGGAGTTTTCACAGCTCGCAGGCCGTGACGTGAAGATACAGTTTACGCCGCATCTTATCCCTGCGAACCGCGGTATCCTGGCGACATGCTATGTTAAGGGCATGGCCGAGGACGTGTTTGACGCCTTTGTTCAGGCCTACACAGACGAGCCGTTTTTGCAACTGCTGCCCTTTGGGCAAACACCGAGCACGCACCATGTGCGCGGGTCGAACTTCTGTCATATCGGGGTGTCGGCTGATCGGTTATCGGGGCGCACGATCATCACCGCGGCTTTGGACAACCTGACAAAAGGTAGCAGCGGACAGGCCTTGCAGAACGCCAATTTGATGTTAGGTGAAGACGAGACATCGGGGCTGATGGGCGCTCCGCTTTACCCATAGGGAGCGCGACATGCACGGGCTGAAAAAGAAACGTCGGATACAAGTTTTGGTCTTGGCCGTGGTAGCGCTTGCTTTATCCACGGGGCTGATCGGCTACGCGATGAAAGACGGCATCAACTATTTCCGCTCGCCTTCACAAGTTGCTGAAGCGCCGCCAAGCCCGAACGAGACATTCCGCATTGGCGGTTTGGTTGAAGAGGGCAGCTTGGTGCGCGGGCAGGGTGAGGCGATCACCTTTTCTGTTACCGATACCGCTGCGAGCGTGAAGGTGAGCTACACAGGTATTTTGCCTGACCTGTTTGAAGAAAACCAAGGCATGATCGGCACTGGCAAGCTTGTCGATGGCGTTTTTGTCGCGACTGAAATTCTTGCCAAACACGACGAAAGCTACATGCCGCGCGAGGTTGTTGATGCGCTCAAAGAACAGGGCGTCTACCAAGAGCCGAACGGTAGTTAAAGCACGCGTTAACCAAATCTAAGCAATCTTTCCGCAGGTAATGTGGAGAGCTTTGTGATGCGTGATGTGCGTGAAATCGCAAATGAGATTGTGGCCCGCGAGGGCGGTTACGTGAATGATCCGGACGACCCGGGCGGTGCGACAAACCATGGTGTGACCATACATACTATGCGCAGGCTCGGGCTTGATCTTGACCGAGATGGTGATGTTGATGCTGCCGATGTCGCGCTGCTGAGCCGCGAGCAGGCTGTCGGGATTTTCATCCAGCATTACTTCAACGGGCCTAAAATCAACCTATTGCCGCAGGTTTTGCAGGCCTCGGTTTTTGATATGTATGTCAACGCGGGCGGCAATGCGGTGCGCATTTTGCAGCGGTTGTTGTTACAAATGGATCAACCTGTAAGCCTTGACGGCGTTATTGGCCCTCAAACCGCGCGGGCGGCAAACAAGGCTTACCGTTCAGCGCCAGAACACATTGCCGATGCCTATGGTATCGCACGGCGGAACTACTACCTGAACCTGGCCGACAAGCGCCGCGCCAGCCGTAAATACGCGCGCACGAGGGCTGGTGGCAAGGGGGGCTGGATACGGCGCGCGGAGGAGTTTATCAGCCCGAAATTTCATATGACCGAGGCAGAATTCGTAGAAAGGACAGCAGCATGGGGTTAATAGGCCAACTGTTTAGCATAATGTTCGGCAGCGGGAGTAATGTCGTCAAAGACACTGCCGAAGTTTTCCGCGAAAATGCTGAAGCCGGTGCCGTGCGCGAGGCGATGCTGCGCTCTGATGCTCTGGCACAGTATAGCCGTGAGTTTGCGCAGCCCAAACGCGGGGTGTTTGATGCACTGATGGATGCGATCAACCGCCTGCCGCGCCCGCTTATGGCGCTTGGCACTATCGGCTTGTTTGTCTCGGCAATGACTGATCCTGTGTGGTTCGGCGAACGGATGCAGGGGATCGCGTTGGTGCCGGAACCGCTGTGGTGGATCCTTGGCGCGGTGATCTCGTTTTACTTTGGCGCACGGCATCAGTTGAAGGGGCAGGAGTTTCAAACCCTAATCGGGCAGAGCCTCGGGCGTTTGCCACAAGCCCGACGTAACGCGACGGCCATCAACGGGTTGAGCGGCGGCGCTCTTACACCTGGAAAAGCTGACACAGCGCATGATGCAACGTTGACACAACAAACCAGCGCGCGTGAAGACAACCTTGCGCTCAACGACTGGCGCAATCCGATGGCAGGCCGCTAAGCAGATCTGGTTTCAAAGGTTTGATGCGCGCAGGGGCGCGACAGTGTTGATGCGCGCAGGGGCGCGACAGTGTTGATGCGCGCAGGGGCGCGACAATGTGAACACCGAAACTATCGCTTTGTCATTGGCGCGGCGCAGGCAACAGGTTACACAAGCCTATGGTTGCTGAACTCGGACATTTCGCCCTAATTCTCGGATTTACCGTCGCGCTTTTGCAGACGGTGGTGCCGCTTGTGGGTGCGGCCAAACGCTGGCCTGGCTGGATGCGCTTTTCGGAGCCTGCTGCGGGGCTTTTGTTCCTGCTGACGGGCTTTGCTTTTGCGGCTTTGACATACTCTTTTGTTGTCTCTGATTTTTCCGTCAAACTGGTGTGGATGAACAGCCACACAGCCAAGCCGCTGCTTTACAAGTTCAGCGGAGTTTGGGGCAACCATGAAGGCTCTATGTTGCTCTGGGTGCTCATCCTGACGCTGTTTGGCGCGCTTGCTGCATGGTTTGGCGGGGGCCTGCCACCAACGCTCAAGGCGCGCATTCTGGCTGTGCAGGGCAGCATAACGGCGGCATTTATGGCCTTTGTTTTGTTCACCTCAAACCCCTTTTTGCGGCTTGAACCGGCGGCTTTGAACGGCAAAGATCTCAACCCGTTGTTGCAAGACCCGGGGCTCGCGTTTCATCCGCCGTTTCTTTACCTCGGCTATGTCGGGCTTTCGATGGCCTTCAGCTTTGCTGTCGCTGCGCTGATCGAGGGCCGCGTTGATGCAGCATGGGCCCGTTGGGTGCGCCCGTGGACGCTGGCCGCCTGGATATTCCTGACGATTGGCATCGCGCTTGGCTCGTGGTGGGCTTATTACGAGCTCGGCTGGGGCGGTTTCTGGTTCTGGGATCCGGTTGAAAATGCCAGCTTTATGCCTTGGCTAATCGCTGTTGCTTTGTTGCATTCGGCTGTGGTTGTTGAAAAGCGGGAAAGCCTGAAGAGCTGGACAATCCTGTTGTCGATCATCGCGTTCGGCTTCTCGCTAGTGGGCGCGTTTATTACGCGCTCCGGCATCATCACTTCGGTGCATGCCTTTGCAACCGATCCAGAGCGCGGCGTGTTTCTGCTGCTTATTCTTGCGTTCTTTGTTGGCGGCGCGTTGACGCTGTTTGCCCTGCGCGCTGGTGCGCTTGAGGCCAAAGGCGTGTTCGGTATGGTCAGCCGTGAGGCGGCTTTGGTGCTCAACAATATTTTGCTGGCTGTCGCGGCTTTTGTGGTTTTTGTCGGCACAATCTGGCCGCTGATTAGCGAGCTGTTGTTTGATCGTAAGCTCTCGGTTGGGGAGCCTTGGTTCAACGCCTCGTTCACACCCCTAATGATCTTGCTCGGGCTGGCTCTGCCGCTCGGGGCGATGCTGCCTTGGAAGCGCGGGCAGCTTGGCCGCGTCGCCAAACGACTGAGCGGAGCTTTTGCGCTGGCTGTTGCACTTGGGGCTTTGATCTGGGCGATACAAACAGAACGCAGTGCACTGGGCCCAGTCGGGCTGCTGCTGGCGGCGTGGATTGTGGCTGGTTCGGTCACCGACTTGCTGAGCCGGGGGCGCAAGGGCGAGCGGCTTGCAAGGCTTATGCGTTTGCCGCGCGCAGACTGGGGCAAAGCCGTTGCCCACGCAGGGCTTGGTGTGACAATTGCGGGTGTTTCGGGTGTGCTGGCGTGGCAGCAAGAAGACATTCGGGTCGTGCAAGAGGGCGACAGTGTTGTTCTGTCTGGCTACACAATCACGCTCAACGATGTAAGCCGCGCGCAGGGGCCAAACTACATTTCGACCATGGCTGATGTAACGCTGAGCAAGGGCGCGAGGGTGATATCAACGCTGCACCCTGAAAAGCGGGTTTATCCTGTCGCGGGGATGCCAACGACCGAGGCCGCTATTGACGGTGGGCTTTGGCGCGACATTTACGTGGTGATCGGCGACGCACAAGACGGCGGCGGATGGGCGATGCGCAGCTATTACAAACCCCTGGCAAACTGGATCTGGGGCGGGGCGTTGCTCATGGCGCTTGGCGGTGTATTGAGCCTGTCAGACCGGCGCTACCGCGTTGCAGCGGGCGCACGTAAAGCGCCTGTGAGCGGAGTGGCCGCCGAATGATCCGTGTGCTTTGCCTTGCTCTAGTGCTCTTTGGCACGCCGGCCTTTGCGGTTCAACCTGACGAGATCCTGTCGGATCCGGCGCTGGAACAACGGGCGCGCGAGATTTCCAAAGGGCTGCGCTGCCTTGTGTGTCGCAACGAGAACATAGATGACAGCAACGCTGAACTGGCTCGTGATTTGCGCCTGCTGGTCCGCGAGCGGCTTGTTGCGGGTGACAGCGATGCCGAGACGATCGACTTTATCGTTGAGCGTTACGGTGAATATGTGCTGCTTAACCCGCGGGCGGCTGGCAGCAACCTGATCCTTTACTGGGCTGGGCCCGGGATGCTTGTGTTTGCCTTGCTTGCGGCAGGGTTTTACCTGCGCACGCGCTCCCGCGCCAATCCGGATGGAGAAACCAAGCTCAGTGAGCAGGAAGCTAAGCGGCTCGCCGAGATTATGCGTGAATGACGTCTCGTTTCCCTTTCATCGCCGGTGATTTTGCGGTTTGCTGGCAAAAAGAAGCGTGAGGGCACAATGCACTATCAATCGATCAAGCTCGAGATGAACGACTCCGGTTACGCCGCTGTCGTACTGAACAACCCAGAGAAAATGAATGCACTGTCGTCACAGATGCGGGCCGAGATACCGGAGGCTTATCGCGAGGCTCTCGCTGTGGGTGCTCGGGCAATCGTGCTGACGGGAACTGGCAAGGCTTTTTGCTCGGGGCAGGATCTGGGCGATGGAGCAACCGCTGCAAGCATGGACCTTGAGCGCCTGTTGCGCGATGAATACAACCCGATGATCCAGACCATCGTTGATTGCCCTGTGCCGACGATCACCGCTGTGAACGGTGCGGCGGCGGGGGCTGGTGCCAACCTTGCCTTGGCATCTGACGTGGTGATCGCAGCCAAGAGTGCCTATTTCATGCAGGCCTTTACCCGCATTGGCCTTATTCCGGATGCCGGCGGCACTTACTGGCTGCCACGGCTTGCCGGCACGGCCAAGGCTATGGGCGCTGCCTATTTCGCCGAAAAGATCAGTGCCGAGCAGGCCGATGACTGGGGGTTGATCTGGGAACATGTCGCAGACGAGGCGTTTGAAGCGCATTGGCGGGGGCGGGCGGCGCACCTTGCCGACGGGCCAACCGAAGCCTACCGCCGCACCGCAAAGGCGCTACGCGCGAGCCTGGATAACAACTTGTCCGAGCAATTGACTATGGAAGCGCGTGAGCAGGGCAAGGCGGGTAAAACACGGGACTTCAAGGAAGGTGTTCTGGCGTTTCTGGATAAGCGAAAACCCAAGTTTGAGGGCCGCTAGTGCGTTTTCCCAACCTTTCTTCTCAGCTTCACGCGTAAGAGTTCACACGGATATTGCTGAGGGAAACCTCGCTGATCGGGTTGTCGAGTGTAGCAATAACCGCGTTGTCGGCGCGCACCTCGGTCGTGTTGGTGGTCTCGTCATGGTGCAGGCTGATCTCCGGCTCAGGTGTGTTGCTGTCGTGTGAAAACAACAACATATCTTCCTGCGGATCAAAGTCGGTGATGCTGGCCGGTGAGCCCACGGTGATCCAATCGCCGAGTGTGATTTCATCAGCCCCCGCGCCGCTTGTCAGGGTGTCGTTGCTGCCGATCACGGCGGTATCGTCACCTTCACCGAGCGTGATTGTGTCACCCTCATCAGATTGTCCGGGCAAATCGTAGTCAAAGTTGATATCCGCAAAACCGCTGGCCTCGTCGATCGAGGATTGCAGTGCATCTTGGTCGGCAATGTTCGCGGCTTCCACAAAGTCATTGCCGCTGCCTGCGTGAATATTGTCTACGCCTGCGCCTCCGATGATCACGTCGTCACCATCGCCTCCAGACAGATCGTCATTGCCATCGTGCCCGATGAGCCAATCATCGCCCTGACTGCCTGACAATGTGTCGTCGCCCTCGTAACCGATGATAAGGTCGTTGCCGCCGCCGCCGTCAAAACTGTCATCTTCGGGTGTTCCGGTATACTTTTCGGAGGCGTCGGTGCCATCATAATCAAAATCAGGGATTAAGCTGACCAGCGCCACGCCCATAAGCATCGCAATTGCAAATACCGCCATCTTGTTTCCTTTCGGGAATAGGTTTGGCAGAGCTTTGCAAAACTTGATTGTGATTGTGTAAATATCGCTCACTAACTGTCTAAAAATGTCGCTCTAGCAAAGGCAAACGCAAAAAGGGCCCGCGCATGGCAGGCCCTTGTCGTGTTTGAGACTTAGAGTGAAATCCGGCTTAGCGGTTTTCAACATCCACATAGTCGCGCTCGGTTTCACCAAGGTAGAGTTGGCGCGGACGACCGATTTTTTGTTGCGGATCTTCAAACTGTTCTTTCCACTGCGAAATCCAGCCAACGGTGCGTGAAACCGCGAAGATCGGTGTGAACATCGATGTTGGGAAGCCCATCGCTTCGAGGATGATTCCCGAGTAGAAATCAACGTTCGGGAACAGCTTTTTCTCGGCGAAGTAAGGATCGGCGAGGGCGGCGGCTTCCAGTTCCTTGGCGACTTGCAGGATCGGGTTGTTTTCGACACCGAGCAAGTCCAGCACTTCGTCGGCTGACTGCTTCATCACTGTGGCGCGCGGGTCAAAGTTTTTGTAAACGCGGTGACCGAAGCCCATGAGACGGAAAGGATCGTCCTTGTCTTTGGCACGGGCGATGAACTCGGGGATGCGATCAGGCGTGCCGATTTCTTTGAGCATCTCAAGGCAGGCTTGGTTTGCGCCGCCGTGGGCCGGGCCCCAGAGACAAGCAATGCCAGCGGCAATACAAGCAAACGGGTTTGCACCGGACGAAGACGCAAGGCGCACTGTCGAGGTTGAGGCGTTTTGCTCGTGGTCGGCGTGAAGCGTAAAGATGCGGTCCATGGCGCGCGACAGGATCGGGTTCACCACATATTCCTCGGCAGGCACAGAGAAGCACATGTTGAGGAAGTTCGAGGCATGGTCCAGATCATTGCGCGGATATACGAACGGCTGGCCGACCGAGTATTTATAGGCCATCGCCGCGATTGTCGGCATTTTGGCGATCATCCGGTGAGACGCGATCTCGCGTTGGCGTGGATCACCGATGTCGGAGCTGTCCTGGTAGAAAGCCGACATCGCGCCGACGACACCAACCATGGTTGCCATAGGGTGCGCGTCACGGCGGAAGCCCCGGAAGAAGTTGTGCATTTGCTCGTGGATCATCGTGTGATGCGTGATGGTGTTCTCGAAGTCTTCGAGATCAGCCGATGTCGGCAGCTCACCGTAAAGCAGCAAATAGCAGACTTCGAGGTAGTGAGACTTGCTTGCCAGCTGGTCGATCGGGTAGCCGCGATGCAAAAGCTCGCCTTTACCACCGTCGATAAAGGTGATGGTGCTGTCGCAGCTGGCAGTCGAGGTGAAGCCGGGATCATAGGTGAACACGCCCGCTTGCGAGTAGAGCTTGCGAATATCGATCACATCCGGGCCCGTCGAGGGCGAGAACATTGGCAACTCGTAGGTTTCGCCGTCAATCGTCAGTGTCGCGTTTTTGGTAGATTTGGTCATGGTTTCACTTCCTCCAAAGCCCTTGGCGCGGATCGCCTTGCGCTGTTTCTATGCAGTCCTATTTGATCAGCCTTGAGGAGTGGTTAATGCCCTCACGCCGCTACGTCTTTCAGTCGGGCAATGCTCTCATCTCGCCCAAGCACCAGCATCATATCAAAGACACTGGGGGTTGCTGCGCGTCCGGCAAGTGCTGCTCTGAGGGGCGCTGCTAGTTTTCCAAACTTGGTATCTTGCGCCTCTGCAAAGGCGTTGAGACACTGCTCAAGTTCTGCTCGCACCCAGCTAACAGTTTGCAGGTGCGGCGTCAATTCTTTCAGCATACCACGGGATACAATATCGAGCGCAGCCTCGGCCTTTTCATCGCAGATGATTGGCCGTTCGGCGATGATAAATTGCGCTTTCTCTAAGAGTTCTTGATAGGTTTTGGCGCGTTCCTTGAGCACAGGCATGGCCTTCTCAAACAGTTGTGACCTCGCGTCAGTTAGGGCCGGTTGTTTACTGGCCTCCAGATAGATGCTCAGTTCCTGCTGCAACGCAGCGTCAGGCGTTGCGGCGATTTGCTGGCCGCATATGTTGGCGAGTTTCTTGAAGTCAAACCGCGACGGTGACTTGCCGATGCCGCTGAGATCAAACCACTCCTGCGCTTGGGCATCGCTGAAGAACTCGTCATCACCGTGACTCCAGCCAAGGCGGGCAAGGTAGTTGCGCATGCCCGAGGCCGGATAGCCCATAAGCTGGTATTCCTCAACGCCTGTCGCGCCGTGACGCTTAGACAGTTTCTTGCCATCCGGGCCGAAGATCAGCGGGATATGCGCGTAGACGGGCAGGGGCCAGCCCATACCTTGATAGATCAACATCTGACGTGCGGCATTGTTGAGGTGGTCATCGCCGCGGATGACGTGGGTGATGCCCATGTCGTGATCATCAACCACCACGGCCAGCATATAGACAGGCGTGCCGTCAGAGCGCAGCAGAATCATGTCATCAAGGGTGTTGTTTTTGATTTTGACATCGCCCTGCACTTCGTCAGCGATAACTGTCGTGCCTTCGCGCGGCGCTTTAATGCGCACGACATAGGGCGCGTCAGGGTAGGTGCTCTCGTCGGCATCGCGCCACGGCGAGTGATAGAGCGTGCTTTTGCCCTCGGCCTTGGCGGCGTCACGAAAAGCTGCGATCTCGTCTTGCGTGGCAAAACATTTGTAGGCCTTGCCCTCAGCCAGCAGTTGCAACGCGATTTCGGCGTGGCGGTCGGCGCGGGCAAACTGGCTTACGGCCTCACCGTCAAAATCAAGCCCGAGCCAATCCATGCCCTTCAAGATCGCATCTTTAGCTTCGGGTGACGAGCGCTCGCGGTCGGTGTCTTCAATGCGCAGCAGAAACTTGCCGCCGCGACCCCGGGCATAAAGCCAGTTGAACAACGCCGTGCGGGCGGTTCCGATGTGCATATACCCCGTCGGAGAAGGCGCGATACGGGTGACAACTTGCTGGGACATAGGAGAGTTAACCTTTCAGTAACCAAAGATTGGTTAGGATTTGGGTCTGTCTAACTTTCTCGGGCCATAAGGACAAGGCATGCAACCAGCTCGTGCTCTTGAGCACATCTTGCTTGGCCAGCGCGGACACCTTTATCCGTGGGCTCCGGTGTGTTTTGCTTTGGGCATCGGCACATATTTTTCGCTCAAGTTTGAGCCTCAGTTGCAAGTTTTTGCCTTTATGGGCGCAGTCTGTGCGGTGTCTGCTCTGTTGCTGCTGCTCTGGCGTTCTGTCTATGCGCCGCTTGTCTGGTTGCTGGTTCTGGTGACCGGAGGCTTCCTCGTTGCGGGCTTGCATGCGCACCGTGTTGCAGGGCCGGTGTTGGAGTTTCGCTACTACGGAGCAGTGCAGGGGCGTATCATCAAGGTTGATCGCTCTTCGCGGGGCTCGCTTCGGTTGATGCTTGATCAAACCGTGCTCGAGCGAATGGCGCCTGACAAAACCCCAAAGAGAGTGCGCGTGTCGCTCAGCCGTGCGGAAGAGGAAGCCTGGGTGCGTCCTGGAAGCACAGTGATGCTCACAGCCTTGCTTTCGGCGCCGTCTGGCCCGGTTGAGCCGCATGGCTTCGACTTTCAGCGCCATGCCTGGTTTCTCGGCCTCGGCGCTGTCGGATATACGCGCACGCCACTTATGTTGCTTGAACCGGCCGGACAGAACAAGCCGATCTTGCAGATCAGGCACCGGTTTGCGGATTTTGTCCGCGCCCAGATTGCAGGCGAAAACGGAGCATTTGCCGCAGCAATCATGACGGGCGACCGTTCTGCGATGTCGCAAGAGACTGTAACGTCTCTTAGACGCACAAATCTTGCGCATTTACTGGCGATTTCCGGTTTGCACATGGGGTTGCTCACAGGGGTTGTCTTTGCGGCAATGCGCTATGTGTTGCTGCTTGTGCCCATCACACGAAACCGCCTGCCAACGCGCAAACTTGCCGCGGCAGTCGCGCTTGTTGCGTCTTTTTTCTACCTGCTGTTGTCGGGCGGCAACGTGGCGACCGAGCGCGCCTTTATCATGGCCACAGTTGCGCTCGGAGCCGTGATGTTCGAGCGGCGGGTGTTCAGTTTGCGCGCCGTGGCGACAGCGGCGCTTCTCGTGCTGGCATTGCGCCCCGAGGCCTTGCTTGGCCCCGGGTTTCAGATGTCATTTGCCGCGACAACGGCACTGGTCTGTGTCTTTGCCGCCTTTCGCGATCACCGGCAGTTGCTTGGCCCACGCTGGCTGAGGCCGGTATCGACTGTGTTTGTCTCTTCGCTTGTGGCGGGGCTTGCAACAGCGCCGGTTGCCGCTGCGCATTTCAACCAGTTCGCACACTACGGGTTGCTGGCCAACCTGCTTGCAGTGCCGCTTATGGGAGTTGTTGTCATTCCCTCGGCGGTGCTGGCGTTGCTCCTCTGGCCGCTCGGGCTTTCGGCCATCGGGTTCTGGATCATGGAACAGGGGATTGTCTGGATCCTGGGGGTTGCGAGCCTGATCTCAGGGCTTGAGGGCGCACGCGGCACTGTTGTCAGCCCCGAGCCGTTGGTGCTGGTCATTCTGGCCCTCGGGGCTTTGCTTTTTGCGCTTTGGCAAGGGAGGTTGCGGCTTGTCGGTCTGGTGCCCGTGCTCGCGGGTTTCGGTCTCTGGAACCAGACCACGCGGCCGGAAGTTCTCATCTCTGCTGACGCAAAGCTCGTGGGGGTCATGGCAGCTGACGGGCGGGTCTTGAGCAAGTTCAAAGGCAGCGGTTTTGCGGCGTCGAACTGGCTTGAAAACGACGGCGACGCGCGTGACCAGCAAACTGCTGCGAATGGCTGGGAAGGCGGGGCGGTTCTGGGGCCGGTGGTATTCCGGCACGTCTGGCGCAAGCGTGACATGGCCGATTTGAACTGTGCGCGCGGCGAGATACTTGTCGTCGCGGCCAAGACCGCGGAGATAACCGGCAATTTGCCTTGCAAAGTCTATGACTTGAACAGCCTTGCAGTGTCTGGTGCTGTGGCGTTGCGGTTGCATGGCGACAAGCTAACAGAAACCACGGCCCGCACGGTGACGGGCCGCCGCTTGTGGAACCTAACAGCGCCTTAGTAACTGCGGATCAAGCCGACGAGGCGGCCTTGCACTTTAACCTTATCTTCCGGGAAGACGCGGGTTTCGTAGGCCGGGTTAGCCGCCTCCAAAGCGATGGCATTGCCGCGCCTGAAAAAGCGTTTGAGCGTGGCTTCCTGATCTTCAATCAGCGCCACGACGATATCGCCGCTTTCGGCGGTGCTCGTCTCACGGATCACAACGACATCACCATTGTTAATCCCGGCGTCGATCATCGAATCGCCTTTTACTTCAAGTGCATAGTGCTCACCGCCGTTGCGCATCATGCTGGTTGGGACGGCAACATTGTGTGAAACTTCGCTGATCGCGGCAATCGGTACGCCAGCGGCGATACGGCCCATAACAGGCAGTTCAACCGCAGCGACATGACTTAAGTTCTGTGCGCCATCAGGGCGGCTGTCGGGCCTGTCGCCCTCTATCACTTTGGGGGTGAAACCCGATGGCGCTCCGCCGAGGCTCTCAGGTAGCTTTACGATCTCGATAGCCCGTGCGCGGTGCGCAAGCCGGCGGATAAACCCGCGTTCTTCGAGTGCGGTGATCAAGCGGTGAATGCCCGATTTGGAGCGCAGATCGAGCGCTTCTTTCATCTCGTCAAAGCTGGGCGGAACCCCGTCTTTTTGAAGACGTTTGTTGATGAATTGGAGCAGATCAAGCTGTTTTCTGGTGAGCATCCGCACTGTCCTCTCTGGTTTTGTTCTTGCGTCCGTTCTACACATGTTCACTTTTTGTGTCAACTTTATCTTCACCACTTGCGAGCATTCTGACGACGCAGGTGCAGAGGCGGTTTACCAAACAGCAGATAAATGAAGGAATGCTTAAAGTAGAATGTAATTAACCATGTCGCCGGCCTTTAGTGCGGAGGCGTTTGGCGGGCGCACGAGTAGGGCGTTGGTCTGGTTTAACACGCTTAAAAGCGCGCTATCCTGACGGGGATGCGGGGCAATGGTGCCCTCAGACACTTGCGCTCGCATGTAGTGTTCGCGTGGGCCGTTGGCTTGCAGCGGGCCTGCAAGTGCTGCGCTGTGCAGGACAGCGGCTTGTGGCGCAAACCCAAGGCTGGCACGCAGCATCGGCAGCAAGAAGACATGCCCGCAAACCATTGCTGAGACGGGGTTTCCTGGCAGCCCGATCATCACGGAGTTCCCAAGTTTTCCAGCCATAAGCGGTTTGCCAGGCCGCATGGCGACTTTGTAGAAGCTTCGCTCGAGCCCAAGCTCGGCCGCAACTGCGCCGACCAAGTCATGATCGCCCACAGACGCTCCGCCGATGGTCACGATAATGTCGGCGTCTTGCGCCAGCCCGAACACTGTTTGCAGGCTTGAAGGCGTGTCGCGCGCGATTGGCAGAACCCGCACCTGCGCGCCGTTTGCTTCAAGCAAGGCCTTCAGCCCGTAGGTGTTTGAGGCGATGATTTGCCCTGCTTTAGGTGTTTCTCCGGGCATCACCAGCTCATCACCCGTCGAGATGAGCGCCACCACTGGTTTGCGCGCAACAGGCACCTCGGCAATGTTCATCGAGGCCAACAGCGCAATGTCATTGGGGCCGAGCCTGCGCGGCGCAGAGATCTCGTCTCCTTTAGCAAAGTCCTGCCCGGCAGGGCGAATGTTTGATTTGCCCGATTGCTCTTCAAGCAAGGTGATGACTTTACCCCGGAGCTCGACTTCTTCTTGAATAACAACAAGATCGGCGCCTTGGGGCAAGGGTGCGCCGGTGAAAATCCGCACCGCTTGTCCGGCGCCGAGCACGCCTTCAAAGCCGTGGCCGGCAGCAGATTCTCCGACCACTTTGAACTGCGCATGCAAGTCTGCCTCAATGCGCTTGATCGCGTAGCCATCCATCGAGGAGGCATCAAACGGGGGCTGCGTTAACCTTGCATACACCGGTTTTAGCAAGCTGCGTCCCGCGGCAAGCGCGAGCGGCACATACTCGACCTCCGGCGCAGGAGCGAGGGCAAAAAGCTCGGTGAGTGCGTCGTTAACTGTGATCATTCGGCTTCAAAGCGACCTGACTTGCCGCCGTCTTTGAGCGTAACCTTAACACCGCCGATTTCCATCGTCTTATCAACGGCTTTCACCATATCATACACCGTCAATCCGGCAATGGAAGCGGCTGTAAGCGCCTCCATTTCGACTCCGGTCTGACCCGTGGTTTTGACGGTGGCTTCAATACGAACTCCGGGCAAGTTTACGTCGGGGGAAAGATCAACTGTTACTTTGCTGATCGCCAGAGGATGACACAAAGGAATGAGGCTGGACGTTTCTTTTGCCCCCATGATCCCTGCAAGTTGAGCAACGGCCAAGACATCGCCCTTTTTCGCGCGGTTCTCGGTGATCATCGCCAGTGTTTCGGCGTTCATACGCACAAAGCCATGCGCCATAGCGATACGCGCAGTGCTCGGTTTCTCGGATACGTCAACCATTTGCGCATTGCCTGCCGCGTCAAAGTGCGTCAGTTCGGGCATGCTAAAATCCGCCTGCATTCATCGGGTTAGCGAGCAAAGTTCGTGTTGCGGCTGTAACATCATCTTGCCGCATCAGGCTCTCACCAATCAAAAAGCAGCGCGCTCCATAGCGCGCGATATCTGCCAGATCTTCGGGGCTGTTCAATCCGCTTTCTGACACCAGCATTTTGTCAACAGGCACCAGCTTTGACAGGGTTCGCGTGGTGTCGAGCGAGGTTTCGAACGTGTTGAGATCACGGTTGTTGATCCCCAGAAGGCGTGAGGTGAGGTGATCGGTGCGCTCAAGTTCCTCGGTGTTGTGAACTTCGATCAGAGCATCCATGCCAAAGCTTGATGCCGCATCTTCCAGCTCTTTTGCCTGCGCGTCAGAGACCGAAGCCATGATGATCAGGATACAGTCAGCGCCCAAAGCACGTGCCTGAGCGACCTGATAGGTGTCATACATGAAATCCTTGCGCAAAACCGGCAACTCACAGGCGGCACGGGCTTCAACCAAAAACTCGTTTGCGCCCTGAAAACTCGGCGTGTCTGTCAGCACCGAAAGGCAGGTGGCGCCGCCGTCTTCATATGCTTTGGCAAGCACAGCCGGGTCAAAGTCCTCACGAATCAAACCTTTGGAAGGGCTTGCTTTTTTGATCTCTGCGATCAAGCCGTAGCCCTCGCGGGAGGCGTCATGAAGCGCGTCGGCAAAGGGCCGCACAGGGCCAGCGGCGCGGGCATCTGCCTCGATGCTTTCAAGCGGTCGGGCCGCCTTGTCGGCGGCGATTTCGTCAAGTTTATAGGCTTTGATCTTCTCAAGAATGGTTGGGCTCATGTTCTGGCCTCTTGTGTGATTGCCGCCAGGGCAGTGATTTTGGCTTTGGCCGCACCGCTGTCGATACTTTCGGCAGCGATCTCGACCCCTTCCTTTAAGGTATCGGTTTTGTCAGCCACGTAAAGAGCTGCCGCGGAGTTTAGCAAGACTGCGTCGCGGTAGGCAGAGCTTTCGCCGCCTAGCAATGCCCGGAACGCCGCCGCGTTTTGAGAGGGGGTTCCGCCGACGATATCAGCAAACGGATGCTCGGGCAGGCCGGCTTCTTCTGGGTGCACCTCGCGCTCTGAGACTGAGCCATCGGTGTTGAGTTCGGCGACCCAGCTGATGCCGGAAATCGCCAGTTCATCTGTTCCGTCCGAGCCATGCACAAGCCATGCGCGTTCGGACCCTAGTTTGCCCAGCGTTTCGGCCATCGGGCGGATCAGCTCACGGCTGAAAGCACCTGTGAGCTGGCGTTTAACAGCAGCGGGGTTTGTCAGCGGGCCGAGGATATTGAAGATTGTGCGGGTTCCAAGCTCGCTGCGCACGGGGCCGACATGCGCCATCGCCGGGTGGTGCATGGGGGCCATCATAAAGCATATCCCAGTTTTTTCCAATGCCTTTTCAACAGCTTGCGCGTCGATCATCACGTTGATACCCAGTTCAGCCAACGCATCAGCTGCGCCTGATTTAGAGCTTAGGTTGCGGTTGCCATGCTTGGCCACGGGCACGCCGGCTCCGGCGACAACAAAGGCAGTTGCGGTTGAAATGTTGAGCGTGCCTTTACCGTCACCGCCCGTGCCGACGATATCCATCGCGCCCGATGGTGCCTTTACTGCATGGCATTTGGCGCGCATCACCGCGGCGGCGGCGGTGTATTCTTCAACCGTTTCGCCGCGCGTGCGCAGCGCCATCAACAAGCCGCCGATCTGGGCGGGTGTTGCTTCCCCGTCAAACAGGATGGTGAATGCACTTGTCGCTTCTTCAGGTGTTAATGCACGCTCGGCAGCGGCGGCGAGGATCGGTTTGAGCGTGGCACTCATGCGGGCTCCTTCAGGGTATCAGGGATAGTGTTAAGAAAGTTTTGCAGCATCGCGTGGCCGTGTTCGGAGCGGATGGATTCGGGGTGAAACTGCACTCCGTGGATCGGCAGTTCACGGTGTTGTAGGCCCATAATGGTGCCATCATCGAGCTCGGCTGTCACCTCAAGGCAGTCAGGCAGGCTGTCGCGTTCGACCACCAGCGAGTGATAGCGCGTCGCCTTGAGCGGCGAGGGCAGACCTGCGAACAGGCCCTTGCCGGTGTGTTGCATGTTGCCCAATTTGCCATGCACGATCTCGGAATGTTGCACCACACGTCCGCCAAAAGCCTGACCGATGGCTTGGTGACCGAGGCAAACGCCAATAAGCGGCGTGCGTGTTTCGGCGGCGGCCTCGACCAATGCAAGGCAAATACCGGCTTGATCAGGGTCACAGGGGCCAGGAGACAACAGGATCGACGAGGGGTTGAGGGCCATCGCTTCCTGCACATCTAACGCGTCGTTGCGTTTCACCAGCACGTCAGCGCCGAGTTCCCCCAGATAATGCACCAGATTGTAGGTGAAACTGTCGTAATTATCTATCAGTAGCAGCATCTTGCCATTCTCTTTAGGAAAGGGCTGTTGGCTTAGCCCAAGGTCGCGGTATACATGGGCAGGGTTCACCCGCACCGTCAAGGGGCGAGGGGCCTTGAGTGGGCAGATTAATGATAGGTGGCAACATGGCGCGCGGAATTCTGAGCGGTGTGATATTGGGAACAGTGACGGCGACAGTCGGGGTGGGCGCGTTGTCGCTCGCGGTCGGGCCGCCGCAGGTTGGTGCTGATGCGTCGCAGCCTGTCGTGGAATCGCAAGCCTCGCCAAGCAGCGCCGACGCTCCGCAAAGCGCCACGCAAAGCGCTGATGTCACCAGTGCTGAACCGGCCCCGGATATTACTGAAGCCCCTGTTGTTGAAGCACCAGATGCTGACAGCGCTATTGCGGTAAGCCCCGATGAAACCGCCTCGGCGCCAGCGCCAGATGTGAGCACCGGCGAGGCGCAAGAAGCCGCGCAAGCCCCTGAAGAAACAGCACAACCAGAGATATCACAAAGCACTGATGCGCCTGTAACGGCAGCGGTTGACGGCATGAACGCGCCTGACAGCGAAGAGGCTGTTGCGGTTGAAACTGAAGCCGCAACACCCAGCGAGGAACCAGCCGAAGCCGAGACAGTCGCGACGGCTGAGGCGGAAGTAGAACCGCAAACTGAACCACAAGCTGAACCGCAAACTGAACCACTGCCTGATGAGGCGCGTGAAGAAATCACGCTTGCCGTTGAACCCGAGGAACCTCAGAGCGAACAAACTGCCTCGGTCGTGGCACCGAAACCGGCAGGAACGAGCATAGGCACACCGGCGAAAACGCTTGGGTCAAGTGTTTCAACCCGTCTGCCTTCGGTGCAAAGCTCTTCTGGGCAACCGGCTGATAATGCTGAAGTTTCTGCCGCTGAAACAGATGATGGTGCCAAGCCACTACAACGTTTCGCAGCTGACTTTGAGCCCGCAGAGGGCAAGCCCAAGATGGCAATTGTTCTGATCGACGATGGCACCAGCAATATCGGGGTTGAGGCGCTTACAACCTTTCCCTACCCGCTGAGTTTTGCTGTCGATACGTCGTGGAAAGGGGCCAAGGATGCGATGGCAGTTTACCGCGCGGCGGGCTTTGAAGTTCTGGCGATGATCGACCTGCCCAGAGGCGCGCGCGCAAGCGATGTTGAAGTGGCGATGCCAGTGCTGCTTGACACCGTGCCAGAGGCTGTTGGGGTCATGGAAACACCGGATGCGGGCTTGCAAGAAAGCCGGGATGTTTCAGGGCAAGTGTCTGAATACCTTGCAAATTCCGGCCACGGACTGCTGTTGTTCCCCAAAGGGCTGAACACCGCCAGCAAGCTTGCCGCGAAAGAAGGCGTGCCGACGGCAACCGTGTTTCGCGACTTTGACAGCAAGGGGCAGAACGCCAGTTCGATCAAGCGGTTTCTCAGCCACGCAGCACTGAAAGCGGGTTCCGAGGGCGGGGTTGTTATGGTCGGGCGACTGCGCGGCGATACGATATCAGCGCTACTGCTTTGGGGGCTGCAAGACCGCTCTGACCAGCTGCAACTTGCACCTATCAGCCAGATCATGAAGGCGCAGAATTAACCAAGGTTAACGCTGTAACATTTTCCGCCAAAACGCCTGCACAACGGGTGCATATTTCAGTGCATACCGCAGTGCATAATGCGTATGCACAGTTTTTGCGTGAGGTTAGTTAACAGAAATTAATCAACGCAGCGTGCGGTGGTATTGTGTTGTTAACTGTATGTTTTTAAATATTTGCAGCAAATTGAAAGAGGCAAGCAATGAGTATTGTAAGAAAAGCACTGCTTGTTGGCATCACAGACGCAGGTTCCAAGAGCTTTGACCAATTGCCTGCCTGCGCCAATGATGTTGACGCGATGTATGATTTGCTGAAAGCCGCTAACCGTTTTGGCGAGATCGAGAGGCTGGTTGACGCAAGCGCAACAGATATTCTCGACAAGCTCAAATCCCTTCAAAGTAAGTCAGACCCACTTGAAGAGCTGCTGGTGTACTTTTCCGGACACGGGTTTCGTGGCGAGGACGAATTGGTCTGGGTTGCATCAGGCTTTGACACGCAAAACCCGAACTCGACAGGTGTCGCGAACAGTGATCTGTATGACGTGTTACGGCATATCGGGGCAGAGCAAACTATCGTCATTCAAGATGCCTGCTTCTCCGGCTATGGTTGGGTAAAGGGCGAAGCCGGGCCTTCGCAAAGGCCGCTAGAAAAGTTGATCGAGTTTTCGTCGAGTTGGGAGGATTCGACAACTCCGTCTGGGATTGAGCTAAGCCCATATACCGACCATTTCATCGAAGCGGCCTGTTACGCAAAAAGCGAGGGGGCAGTTGACTACGGCGATATTTCACGAAAGCTGAAAGATCTGGTGTCAAACTCTCGCCTTGCGCCGCATTCCAAACATCAGGGAGATCTGTTCGTTGAGTTTTGTGATGACGTTTCAAAGTTGGATGTGATCCGCAGTAAGTATGAAATTGTTGAACCCTCAGAGGGGGAGGCTGTTACTTCGCAAGAACCTGCTCTTGCCGCGCCAAACCCGACAGCGATACTGGAAGCCGCGACCAAAAACATACTTTCCAAGGATGACGTAACCAGCACCCTTGAGCAGATAGCGCTTCTGATTGAAGCGCGCTTTAATGCACACGCAGACTTGCCTGACTATTTTGAGTATTCGACAACATCACATGATGGCTACTACCACCTGAGCAATGAAAAGCAGCTGGTTGAGACCTATCAGCGCTTGCCACAGTGGGATGACTTTGTAGATGCCTCGCACGAGCGCGTTGAGCAGAAGAAACGAAGAGGAATGATTGCTGCGGCCTCGGCTATCCACGACATGATGTATGGTCTCGACTATGAAGAGGTCTATAGATTTGAGCTCAGAACACCGCTCGCTAAGGTGCATCAAGTCTTTCATCTGACCCCTAAGTTTGAAATTTTGAGGCGGTGTGAACTTGAGCTATGCTTCGTGCCGGGCCTGCTTGAAATGCACTATTTTTCGCGCTGGAATGTTCAAGGCTTTTCAGATTGGGGGGAGTTCACTGACGAAAAGAAGGATCAACGCTGGACATTGGCGAAAGTCGATAGAGAGGGCTTGAAGGCCCAATTGGATAAACTTCTTGATGGCTTCTTCGACCGGAGCATAGAGGCCGTGAGCCGCACCGTGAAAAACCTTGAGGCTCGCCGTTAACTAACGTGCGTTGCGGCTGTGAAATGCCATGACATTGATCTTGCGGTTTGCGCCTTGGGCCAGTTCGCCGAGCCGCCAGTCGCCGATCTGGGTGCGGATCAGGCGCAGGGTCGGGTGGCCGATGTGGGCCGTCATGCGGCGGACTTGGCGGTTCTTGCCTTCAGAGATTGTCAACTCGATCCAAGTGTCAGGGATATCTTTGCGCACCCGTATCGGCGGATTGCGTGGCCAGAGCCATGTTGGCTCCGGCACGATGCGCGCTTGAGCAGGGCGGGTGAGGCCGTCTTTGAGCGTCACCCCGCGGGCGAGCTCGGCAATGGCTTGGTAACTCGGGCGGCCTTCAACCTGCGCAAGGTAGGTTTTGGCCATTTTGAACTTCGGATTGCTGATCTGGGCTTGCAGTTTGCCGTTGTCCGTGAGCAGCAAAAGCCCTTCGCTGTCGCGGTCAAGCCGTCCGGCGGGGTAGAAGCCCTTGTCGGTGATGTAGCTTGAAAGGGTTTCGCGCTCGCTGCCTTCAGTGCCTTTATCGGTGAACTGCGAGAGCACACCGAAGGGCTTGTTGAAGAGGATCAGCTTTTGCATGAGCAGCACGCAGGCGACCGGGCGGACAAGAAAACACGCGTCTTCCTGGCATATTCCTTTGAAGAAACTTGGTGCCTAGCCATTGCCGTTGCCTGTAAAGCGGGCCGCGTCAGCGGCGGCGCGGTTAAGGGCGCCTGACTTGTGGACGGTTTCCATATACTCGGCTTCGGGATCGCTGTCATAGACAACGCCGCCACCGGCCTGGATGTAGAGCGTCTCGTCTTTTAGCACCGCGGTGCGTAGCGCGATGCAAACATCCATGTCACCACCGGCCGAGAAATAGCCAACACCGCCGCCGTAGACGCCGCGTTTTTCTGGCTCAAGCTCGTCGATGATCTCCATCGCGCGGACTTTTGGCGCGCCGGAGACAGTGCCTGCTGGTAGGCCGGAAAGCAGCGCCGAGAGGGCGTCCTGATCGTCGGACAGCTCGCCAACCACGTTAGAAACGATGTGCATCACATGGCTGTAGCGCTCGATGATAAACTCTTCGGTGGGCTTTACGGTGCCGACCTTGCTGACTTTGGCGGTGTCGTTGCGCCCAAGATCGAGCAGCATCAGGTGCTCGGCAAGTTCTTTTTCGTCGGCCAGCAAGTCAAGCTCAAGCGCCTTGTCTTCTTCCGGCGTTGCGCCGCGCGGCCGCGTGCCCGCGATCGGCCGAATGGTGACTTCGTTGCCAAACACCCGCACCAGAATTTCGGGGGAAGCGCCAACCACTTGAAAACCGCCGAAGTTGAAGAAGAACATGAAGGGCGAGGGATTTGTGCGGCGCAAGCTGCGGTAGAGCGCAAAGGGCGGCTGCCGGAAGGGTTGCGCCCAGCGTTGGCTTGGCACGACCTGAAAGATGTCGCCCTTGCGAATGTAGTCTTTGGCGGTTTGCACCGCGGCCTTGTAGCCCTCGCGGGTGAAGTTGCTGACGGGTTCGGAATGTTCTTCGGCCTCGCCAAGATTGAGAGCCTCATGTGGCAGGGCGCGCTCAAGGTCGCGCACAGCGTCCATCACCCGCTCGGCGGCTTGTGCATAGGCTGCACGGGCTGTTTGGCCGCTGCCAACCCAGGCCGGAGAGACAACCGTGACTTCGCCTTTGACACCATCAAGCACGGCCACAACTGTTGGCCGCATCATCACCGCATCAGGCAGGCCGAGCACATCTGGCGGCGTGTCGGGAAGGTGCTCAACGAGGCGGATCATGTCATATCCGAGGTAGCCAAACAGCCCCGCCGAGCCAGCCGGCAAGTCATCAGGGATATCAACACGGCTTTCAGCGAGAAGAGCGCGCAGGTTGGTGAGTGGGTCACCTTTCTGAGGCTCGAAGGCGTTTTCATCAAAGCGGGCTTGACGGTTGAGGCGGCTTTCCGTTCCGTGACATTCCCAGACCAGATCAGGTTTCATACCGATGATCGAATAGCGCCCGCGCACCTCACCGCCTGTAACGGACTCAAGCATGAAGGCGTTTTTAGCGGCGCCTGTAAGCTTGAGCATTAGGGAGACAGGTGTGTCCAGATCGGCCGCCAAACGCGTGTATACAAGCTGGTTCTGGCCAGCGTTAAAACCGGCTTCAAATGCGTCAAAATTTGGGATCAGCTCCATGAGAAGCTCCGTATTCTGTGCAGCTTACTGAAACTGCGAGTTGACGGCGTTGACCGCGTTTTGATCAATGGTTGTCGGGGTGCGGGTCTGGATATCGGTCACAAACATCTGAAACACATCCTGCCCCAAGTCGCTTTGCAGTTGCTGGTCAAGCAGCAGGCGGGTTGTGGCGAGGTTTTCGTCGGTTTCGTCGGGTGCGTCGATGGCATCTAGGCGCAGCAGGGCGACCTTGTTTTGCGAGGTGACAACCGCCACATCACCGGGTTTTTCCATAGCGAATGCCTCGATGATCAGCGGCGCGGGTGCATCTGGGATCATGGTTGCGCGTGTCAGTTGCTCTTCAACGCGTGGTGTGAGCCCAAGGCTGGCAAAGTCGGTGTCGATACGTGTTTGCAAACGCAGCGCACCGGCTTTTGCCGACAAAGCTTTGGTCAGTGCATCAGATGTTGCGTCTTCAACAACATCGGCACGCACCTCAGCAAACGGGCGTAGGGCGGCGTCGGTTTCACCGTCAAGGCGCAAGGCCAGCAAGCCACCGTCTTCGAGGGTGATCAACTCGGGGAAGTCCTCAAGCGTGACAGCCGCGGCCGCAGCGCGGAAGGCGGCGTAGCCTGTCGGCCCGTCTATAGCCATCTCGTGCCAGCTGATTTTGCCAAGCTGCATGTCGGTTTCGGCGTCGATGTCTTCAAGCGTGGCACCGCCTGCAAGCAGATCTTCGATGGTGTCGATGCGCCCGTCGATAACACGGCGCACGCGGTCTTGTGCGAGTTCGTCACGCAGCTCGGCGGAGGCCTCTTCAAAGCTGGTGGTTTGTGCAGCAAGCACGCCGTTGATACGAAACAGCGCCGGCCCGAGATCAGTCGGCAAGGGGCCGACAATGTCGCCCGACGCAGCGGCGAAAACAGCCTCGCCGGACGCGCCCAGTGCTTCGGCTGTTACATCGCCCATATCGACATCTGACAGCTCAAGGCCGCGCTCTTGCACGAGGTTTTCAAAGCTGGTTGTTGCGGCCTTCAGCGCATCGGCGGCTTGCTGGGCGGTTGTCTCGTCGTTGTAAACCAGACGCTCCACAAGGCGGCGCTCGGCTTGGTTGAACTCGGCGGAGCGCTCGTCATACAGCGTGCGCAGGGCGGTTTCATCAACTTCGATCTCGTCGATCAGCATTTCGGGCGTGAGCAGCACGTAGCTGATCTCTTTACTCGCAGGGTTGGTGTAGCGGCCCGGGTTGGCTTCATGGAAGGCTTTGAGCGCTTCGTCATCAAGCGCTGGCAGTGCTTCGTCGAGCATGGTTTCGTCAACAAAAGCCCATGTAAAACTACGCCGCGCGCCGATAAACTCGACAATCGCCTGCGTGTAGGTTTCAGACACCGGAATGTCGCTGAACACGGCTTGCTCCAGAATGCCGCGGGCGGTTTCTTCGCGCAGCAACACCTCATACTGCCTTTTGGTCAAGCGCTGGCGGTTGAGCTGATCGGTGTAGATCGCGGCGTCAAACTTGCCGTCGATACCCGCGAAAGCAGGTGTTTCAACAATCTGGCGGGCAAGGATATCGTCGCCGACAGAAAGGCCAAGCTGGCTTGTCTCGTGGTCAAGGGCGCGGGTGGCGATGAGCTGCGCCAGTGCGAGTCTGTCGAGTTGACGCGCCTGAGCCTCGGCAAAGCTGAGCGGGCGACCGTCTTCAGCCCGCTGTGTGCGGAGGGTTTGCTGCAAGGCGCGGCTGTAACTTTCGGTGGTGATCGGTTTGTCACCGACTTGCCCGACAGAGCGCACAGAGCCGCCGAGGTTGGCGACACCAAAGCCGCCAAGACCGATGATGAGCAAGCCCATCAAGATCCACATCAGGACTTTCATCGTTTTTCCGCTGGCCGCCATTGCTCGTTCCTCATCGCTATATTGCGAGGGTTTGTCTAAGGCTTTGCAGGGGCAGGGGCAAGGCTAAGGATGCGCGTTTTGCAAGCGTTTCATCAGCACCGCAATTTCGGCACTGTCGATATTGGCAAAGGCGATGCGCAATTCGCTGTTGGCGGCGTTGATTTGGGCCGCATTATCTTGCGGGCGGAACATGCTACCGGGCAAGCAAAGCACCGCTTGCGAGCGCACCAGTTGCTGCGCGAACTGCTCTGAAGGCACCTCGAACGGGTGTTTGAGATAGGCGAAGTATGCCCCGAGGCCGAGCAACTCCCAGCCCTGCGCCCTGAGCGGCGCAAAGTTGGCCTCGATCGCAGTGCGGCGGGCAAGAATTTCGGCGCGCTCGCCTGCAAGCCACTGGGAGAGGTTTTGCATCCCCCAAAGGGCGGCAACCTGGCCGAGTTGGTTGGGGCAAATAGTGACAGTGTCGAGGAACTTCTCAACTTCCAGGAGCCGAGCTTGTGAGGTGATCATCGCTCCAACGCGGTGTCCGGTGAGGCGGTAGGCCTTGGAAAAGCTGTAAAGGTGTATGAGCGTGTCAGGCCAGTCGGGGTCGGTAAACAGGTCATGTGGAGCACCTGATCTGCTGTCAAAATCGCGGTAGGTTTCGTCAACGATCAGCTTGATGCCGTGCTTTTGGGCAAGCACAAAGAAGGCCCGCAAAAGCGATGCCGGATACTCGACGCCGCCCGGATTGTTCGGGCTAACCAGTGCAATCGCGCGCGTGCGCGGTGTGATCAGGGCCTTGGCTTCGTCGGGATCAGGCAGCAAGCCTGTGCCTGTCGGCAGCGCAACGGCTCGAACTCCGGACATGTCCAACCACATTTTATGATTGAAATACCAAGGGGTTGGGAGGATAACCTCATCTCCTTCGCCGCACAGCGAGCTGATCGCCGCTGCGAAGGCTTGGTTGCACCCTGATGTGATGGCGACTTGCGCTGGTGTGATCTCGCCTGCGTAGGCCAATGCCCACTGGCTTGCAACTTCGGCGCGCAATGCTGGCAGGCCAAGCGTCGGGCCATAGAGATGGGTTTCGGCGTCATGGAGCACGGCCTCGGCCATAGCGGCACGCATTGGCTTGGGCGGTGCGGCAACTGGCGCGGCTTGGCTGACATTGAGCAGCGGCATGTCGGGTGCAAAACTGGCGCCTTCGAGCCAGCGGCGCGCCTCTTGAACGGGCGGCAAGAAAGTTGCTGAGGTGCGTGGTAAACTCATCGGCCTGTTCCTAAACTCACAGAAGGGGAGCCTCCGGCGGGGATATTTTCACCAAGAAAATGAAGCCCGGCGCTCATTCGCTTTTTCTTGGCCCAAATATCCCCCGCGGAGCGTTCGGAGGGTGTGTCTTAGTCGGTGCCCCGGTAAGGCTCGACATATTGCAGCGCCATATCCCACGGGAAGAAAATCCAGGTATCCTGGCTTACACCGGTGATGAAGGTGTCGACTTGCGGCTCTCCCTGCGGTTTGGCGTAGACGGTTGCGAAGTGGGCATTCGGGTAGAGATTACGCACCAGTTCGAGGGTTTTGCCGCTGTCGACAAGGTCATCAACAATCAGAATACCTGTGCCGTCGCCCATCATCTCTTTGTCGGGGGATTTGAGCACTTCGGCCTCGCGGCGCTGGTCGGCTTTGCCACCGCCAGAGTGATAGGATTTGACCGAAATCGTATCAACTGTGCGTATATCAAGCTCACGTGCGACGATCATAGCCGGGGCCATGCCACCGCGGGTGATTGCCACAACGGCTTTCCATGCGCCGTTATCTGGGCCGTTTCCGTCAAGCCGCCAAGCCAGCGCGCGACTGTCGCGGTGCATTTGATCCCAACTGATGTGGAAGCCTTTTTCGTGGGGCAAGCGGTCTGACATGAAATGATCCTTATTTCGAGAAGATGAGGCGGAGGCCGAGAGCTGTGAGCACCAGTGCTGCCGTGCGGTCAAACCACGGCTTAAGGCGTAGGTAGCCCGCGCGGGCAGGGCCAGTTGAAAGGGCGAGGGCGAAGAGCGTGTAGACCGACCATTCAACCAACAGGTGGTTGAGCACGATGCTGGTTTTCTCGGTTAGGCTCATGCCTTGGGGGAAGATCACCAAGAGCACGGCTGAGGCGAAGATCACTGACTTGGGGTTGCCGACATTGACAGCAAAACCGGTAAAGAAAGCGCGCCGCAGGCTGGGCGCATCAGCAGAAGAGGGCGCCAGCGGTTTGGCCGCGTCTTTCCACATGCCGTAAGCGATGTAGAGCAGGTAGAGCGCGCCGCCGGTTTTGAGCACGATATAGGCCCAAGGGAAGAGTTTGAACACGCCTTCAAGCCCCAGCAGGGCAAGGCCTGTCCAGATTGCTGCCATTGTGCCAAGGCCAAGGCCCGTGACGATGCCTGCCATACGACCTGAGGTGAGAGTTGTTTTCAAAGCGAGGAGCAAGGCAGGGCCGGGGCTGGCCATTGAGGCCAGAAGCGTCAGGTTGAAGGCGATAAGCGCGGCGACTGTCATATGGCAACCCTTGCGGCCACCGCACCGAGCAGCACGGCAGATATCCTGTCGAGTGCGTGTTTGGCGCTTTGGTAAGTGCGTGTGATGCGCGGGTTGCTGAGACCGAAGGCCAGCAGGCTATAAAAAGCCACTTCGAGCAGGAAGTGGTTTGCGACGATCACCAGCTGCGCATCGCGGCTTAGGTCTTGTGGCATGATTGTTGCAAAGATCGCCGAGATAAACACAACGGCTTTGGGGTTGGAGAGGTTGCCGATGATCCCGAGAGAAAAGCCCTGCAACGTGCCTCCGGCGACAGCAGGTGGCGCTCCGGCGTTGCGCCATGTGCTTATGGCCAGCCAGAAAAGATAGAGCGCGCCTGCGACTTTGACCGTCACATAGGCCACAGGCACGGCAGCAAAGAAGGCCGTCAGGCCCAAGAGCGCCAGAATTGTCCAGAGAGTTGCGGCTGTGGCGAGGCCAAGCCCTGTGCGCCACGCGCCGCTGTAGCCATCGGACATGGCCGAGCGCAGCATTAGCAGAAAAGCTGGCCCCGGACTGGCGAGTGCTGCCAGTATCGCGAGGTTGAACGCTATGAGATGCGCCAGCTCCACCGCTTAGTCTTTGCGGCCTGTGACCACGTCGATATCAGGCGCATCGACTGCCTTCATGCCGACAACGTGGTAGCCTGCGTCAACGTGCAGGTTTTCGCCTGTGACGCCAGAGCCAAGGTCAGAGAGCAAATAAAGCGCTGACTTGCCGACGTCGTCGATGTTCACGTTGCGGCGCAGTGGCGAGTTGAGTTCGTTCCACTTGAGGATGTAGCGGAAGTCGCCAATGCCTGACGCGGCCAGTGTTTTGATCGGGCCAGCCGAGATCGCGTTAACGCGGATGCCGTCTTTGCCGAGGTCTTCGGCGAGGTATTTTACCGAGGCCTCAAGTGCGGCCTTGGCAACGCCCATGACGTTGTAATGCGGCATAACCTGCTCGGCGCCGTAATAGGTGAGCGTCAGGGCAGAGCCACCTTCCGACATCATCTTTTCGGCACGCGCCATGATCGCGGTAAAGGAATACACCGAGATGTCCATTGTCATGGTGAAGTTGTCGCGTGATGTCTCGACATAGCGGCCGCGGAGTTCGTTTTTGTCAGAAAAACCAATGGCATGCACGACAAAGTCAAGTTCGCCCCATTCGTCCTTCAGCTTGGCGAAAAGCGCGTCCATGCTGGCCTCGTCGGCGACATCACAGGGCACGACAAGTTTGCTGCCGAGTTGCGCGGCAAGGGGCGTCACGCGTTTGAGCAGGGCGTCTCCTTGGTAAGAAAACGCCAGCTCTGCACCGGCATCAGCGCAGGCCTTGGCAATGCCCCAAGCGATAGATTTATCGTTGGCCAGCCCCATGATCAGGCCTCGCTTGCCTGCCATCAGTTGATTTGACATGTCTTCTCCCCACACGCGCGTTAATAACTAGTTGTGAAGTCTTTAGGCGATTGGCTACTGTGCTTCAAGCTTCGCGTGCTTCAGAGAAGGATTAACTATGTCAGACCAAAACAATGCAGACCGCAGCGGTATCTTCGCCGGTGATGATCCTTTTGATATCGCGCGGGCATGGCTGAAAGAGGCCGAAGCCAGCGAGCCCAACGATGCCAACGCGATTGCACTGAGCACGGTTGATGCCAGCGGGCTGCCTAATGCGCGTATGGTGCTGCTCAAAGAGATCGAGGATGCGGCGTTTGTGTTTTACACCAACTACGGCTCGGCCAAGGCGCAGGAGCTTGATAGTGCTGAAAAGGCGGCCTTTGTCATGCACCACAAGAGTTTGCGACGGCAGATCAGGGTGCGTGGTGTTATCAGCCGTGAAGACGGGCCGCAGGCGGATGCCTACTATGCATCACGCTCGCTTAAAAGCCGTCTTGGTGCTTGGGCTTCACAGCAATCCCGGCCTTTGTCATCGCGTGCAGCACTGGTCACTGAAGTCGCGAAAGTGACAGCAAAGCACGGCACAGCGCCAAAGCGCCCGCCGTTTTGGGGCGGATACCGTCTTGAGCCTGTCGAGATAGAGTTCTGGGCCGATGGCGCCTTTAGGCTGCATGACCGCTTTCGCTGGACACGCACAGGGAGAGATGCGCATTGGCAGGTCGACCGCCTGAACCCTTAAGCCGCCTTAATACCTGAATCTGACACATATCAATACGATTATTTACCAGTTTTGGCTTGAATTCCATCTGCATTCCAGCCCATGAGTGATTTGGGGACGGAGAGAAACGGACAGGGAAGTAAACATTAATCGTGGATGATACCGAAGTAGTTGTTGGCAGCGTTAAGTGGTTTGACCCCGTTAAGGGGTTCGGCTTTGTGATCGCTGATGCCGGCGGAACTGATATTTTGTTGCATGCAAATGTGCTGCGCAATTTCGGCCAGAGTTCTATTGCTGATGGAACCCAGATAACCATTTGTGCTCAGGCAACCGAGCGCGGACGTCAGGCTGTTGAGGTGCTCTCTATCGAGCCGTCAACAGGCGGATCGACTGCCGCCTTGGAAGACTTTGCCCATATAGACCCTGAGCTGATCGCCAATGCAGTGCTGCAACCGGCGCGCGTCAAATGGTTCGACAAGGGCAAGGGTTTTGGCTTTGCGAATGTATACGGCGACCCTGCGGATGTGTTTGTGCATATTGAAGTTCTGCGCCAGTCGGGCTTTGCCGACTTGCAACCCGGTGAAGCAATTGCCATCAAGGTGATTGATGGCACGCGTGGGCGCATGGCGACAGAGGTGTTTTCTTGGGAAACGGCTACAAGCAACTAAACAAGTGGCAACTGAAACAGTGGCAGCTGGAACGGTGGCATCCGTGCAGTTTGCTTTGGGTTTTGCTGTTTCTGCTGCTCGGTGGGCCGGTGTTTGCGGCGTGCTCTGAACGCACAGTCGAGCTGCGCGGCTCTTGGGGGCAAGCGCGGTTTAACGTCGAGATCGTTGATAACAACAGCAGTCGTGCACAGGGTTTGATGCACCGAGAAAGCCTGCCCAAGAGTGCGGGCATGCTTTTTGTCTACGAAAGGCCGGTGCCGCTGTCGTTCTGGATGCGCAACACACTGATCGAGCTTGATATGATCTTTGTCGACGCACGGGGCATTGTGATCAACGTGCATGAACGTGCGCAGCCGCATGATGAAACTCTGGTTCATTCCGGCGCGCCCGCTTTGGCGGTGTTGGAAGTGAACGGCGGTTTGGCGGCGGCGCTCGGAATTGACGCGGGCAGCGAGATGCGCTTTGCCGGTTTTGATCAGTCTCGCGCAGCTTGGGCCTGCAAGTAAAGCGCCGCACCTTTGAGGGCGGCTTTGTCGTCGCCGAGCACATCAAAGTCGAAGTTTTGCATCAGGTCGGTATAGGGCCCCCGGCTGCTAAAGCTCTCTTGAAAGGCCCTGGTGTTGATCTCGGACGCGATGGCGCGGCCCAGACTTCCGGCAAGCCAGATACCGCCATAGGGCAGGTGAGCCAGAGCCAGATCGCCGATGTAGTGGCCAAGCAAGCTAAGCAACATTGTGCGGGTTGGCTCAGACTCGGGAGCAGACCAATCGGCGGAAATATCCTGTGCTTTCAGTGTCTTGCCTGTCAACGCATGGTGAAGATGCGGAAGCGCAGTGCCAGAAACGGCTGCCTCAACGGCGTCGGATCCAAAGCGGCTTATGCAGGCCTCTAGCGCCGCTTGAAATGCGGGATCGGCCAGCCGCGGCAGGCGCATATGCCCCGCTTCGCTCTCGGGCACAAAGGGCAGGCCATTGGCAATATGCAGCACGGCAGCATTGAGGCCTGTGCCGAGGTTGACCACCAGTTTGCGCTGCTTCGGCGGGCCTAGCGGGGCGAGGGCGTGGCCCATTGCTTGCAGGTCGTTGAGCAGGGTCAGTTCGGTGTCGGGCAGGGCGTTCTGAGAGATCGTCCAGCCATGATTGGTCAGAGTAACGCAGTTGTCGCGCACGGCTCCGGCGGCGGCGATGCAGGCGCGCTTCGGAGGGGCTTGATCGGCAAGATAGGCCGCCAAGGCCAAGTCGAAACTGTCATAGTCGCGGGTTGCGCATTGCCAGAGGCTGTCGGCCAAAAGCTCTCCGTCTTTGGCAAGGGCAAAGCGGCAATTGCTGCCGCCTATATCTGCTAGAAGATCTGTCATTGGCTCAGGCTGACACAGCACAGGACAAAAGAAAACGCCCCACGACAAGGTGAGGCGTTTTTGTTGCGTTTTAGCAGATTTGCAGGCGTCTAGCTGCGGCGGCGTCCGCCAGAGCGTCCGGCGCGGCCGCGGCCTTCTTGTCCGGCTTTCGGAGCGACTTTGTTGGTGCGGATCCAGTCGGCTCCGCCATCGTCGTTATTGGTCAGGAAGTTGGCAGCGCGGATGGCTTCCATTTCCTTACCGGCGCGCGCTTTGGTGCTGCCCATGCCGAACATTTGCACAAAGGCTTCGTCATCCATGCCTTCGGGAAGGATAATGCCTGCAGCTTCGACTTCGGCCTTCTTCTCGGCCAGTTTCTTGGGGCCGATGGGGAGGGCGACAGGGTTCATGATCGCCGAGGTCATGCCAGCGGTGATCGCCATTGGCAGGAAGGCGTTGTTGATGCCGTGACGGTTCGGCAGACCAAAGGAGATGTTGGACGCGCCACAGGTGGTGTTTACACCGAGCTCTTCACGCAGGCGGCGCACAAGGGTGAAGACTTGCAAGCCAGCCGTGCCCATCGCGCCGATCGGCATTACCAGCGGGTCAACCACAATGTCATGCGCCGGAATGCCGAAATCAGCGGCGCGCTGCACGATCTTTTTGGCGACTGCAAAGCGCACGTCTGGATCTTCAGAGATGCCAGTGTCGTCGTTTGAGATTGCCACAACCGGCACGTTGTATTTTTTCACCAGTGGCAGGACGAGCTCAAGGCGCTCTTCCTCGCCAGTCACCGAGTTGAGCAGCGGGCGGCCCTCGGCGGCGGCAAGGCCAGCCTCAAGCGCACCGGGAACTGAACTGTCGATGCAAAGCGGGCTGTCTGTCACGCCTTGCACGACTTCGATCAGCTGTTTCATCAGTGTCGGCTCAACAAAGTTGTTGTCAGCATAGCGCGGGTCTTCGGCCATTTTGCCGGAAAACACTGCGCCCGAGTTGATATCCAGAATGGTTGCACCGGCCGCGACTTGGGCGATTGCGTCAGCCTCGACACGGCTGAAGTTGCCGTTTTCAAGCTCCTCATTGAGGATCTTGCGGCCCGTCGGGTTGATGCGCTCGCCGATCACTGTGAAAGGCTGGTCAAAGCCGATGATCGCGGTCTTGGTTTTGGATTCAACGATTGTTCTGGTCATGTCTGCGCTTTCTATGCTTGGTTTGCAGGCACGCCTGAAGCGCCGCCATTGTCTGTCGCCCATTTGGCGTTGGTTTTGATGCCACCGAGCGGGAAGAAGTGCACCTTCTCGATGTTGAACTCAGGGTTGGCGGCTTTGTGAGCGGCCAGCTCGGCGAGCACCTCGTTAGGCTCGTAAGGGAGCAACAGCTTGGTCACATCCAGCGCGCGTTTTTGCAGCACTTTCAGCGAAGGCCCGACGCCACATGCGATGGCGAATTTTATCAGGGTTTGCAGCTTGGCAGGGCCAGCAATGCCGATGTGAACAGGGATGTCGATACCGGCCTCAGCGAGGCTATCAACCCATTTGATGATCGGGCCTGCCTCAAACGCAAACTGGGTTGCCAGCGCCATCTTGGCATCAGACGTTTCAGAGAATTTCTGTTTCCATTGAAGGGCTTCATCGACGTTCTTCATGCCACCTTTTGGATCAATGTCGCGGTTGCCCTCTGGGTGTCCGGCGACGTGAAGGTGCTTGAAACCTGCCTTGCCAAACAGGCCGGTTTCCAGAAGCTGCATCGAGCTGTCAAAAGCGCCGTGCGGCTCGGCAACTCCGCCTGCAAGCAAAAGCGCCTGCGAGACATTTGCCTCGCCCTGATACATGTTGATCCAGTTCTCCAGCGTGGCCGCGTCTTTGATGATCCGCGCCGGGAAATGCGGCATGACCTCATAGCCTTCAGCATTGATGCGCTTGGCCGTGGCGACCATTTCCTCGATCGGCGTGCCTTCGATATGGGCGATGTAAACGCGCGTGCCAGCGGGGAGAATGTCGCGGAAGTCTTCTACTTTTGTCGCAGTGCGCGGCATGACCTCGATAGAGTAACCTTGCAGGAAGGCTTCAAGCTGCTCGGGGTTGCCAGCCGGAGCCTCAACGGTTTTCTTGCGGAAATTAAGCAGTGCCATGATGGCCTCCCTCATGTTCATGGGCGTTTACGCCCAACCTTCGTTGGCGATTAGCGCTTTGATGCGCTCTTGGTCATACTCTGCGTCGATGCGCGCGGCTTCCGAGGCGGCAAGCGCATCGGGTTCGCCTTCCATGCTGACGGGGGCAGCTTTGCGCCACTCGGCCATATAGGCATCACCATCCTGAGCACCGATCTTCATGGCGGCGCGGTCAATCGCTTGTTCAAAGCGCTCGGGCAGCGGCGCCTTTGAGCCACGGCGGCCTTTGCCGACGATCACCTGCGCCGGAATATCGCGCCAATACACGATTGTAACGTCTGGCATAGCTTGATTCCCTACCTTGTTCTTCCCTCGTGTCTACGCGAGCAACGCAGGCTGACGCGGCCCGTTTTCGACACTGAGTTGCTTGACTGCGACGTGACGCCACAATGTGCCACGAAAAGTAACAGGGACGCCAGAATGACGCCCCTGCATTTTGCTCATGATAATGGTGAGGTGGTTTAGCCGACAGTTTAGCCGACAGATTAGCCGACCACGCCACCGTCTTCGCGGCGCACAGCAATAATGGCCGAGCGCGGCACATCGTTGCCATCAGGCCACTGGCTGTTGCCGTCTTCGCCGGGGTGCTGGATGCCGACAAACATTGTGCGGCGGTCGTGTGACCACGAAAGCCCAGTGACTTCGCATTCATTCGGGCCAACCAGAAAGCGGCGGATTTCTCCTGTTACGGGGTCGCCCGCGAGCATCTGGTTGTTGCCTTGTCCGGCAAAGTCACCTTCGTTTGAGTATTTGCCGTCGGTCTGGATCCAAAGCAGCCCGCTTTCGTCAAAACGCAGCCCGTCGGGGGAGTTGAACATATTGCCTGCGTGAACATTGGCCGAGCCGCGGCGCGCGTCTTCGTGCACCTCGGGGTTGCCTGCCATTACGTAGAGATCCCATGCAAAACCGTCTGCTGTGTGGTCTTCGCCGTTTGGCTTCCAACGCACGATCTGGCCGTATTTGTTGGCCTCGCGCGGGTTGACGCCGCCTACAGGAGTGAAATCACCGCCAGCGTTGGGCTTGATACCGCGGTTTTTGTTGTTGGTCAGCGCGCAGTAAACTTCGGCAGCGTTGGGGTTGGCGGCGACCCACTCTGGCCTGTCCATCGTGGTTGCGCCAACTTTTGATGCGGCTTGGCGGGTATGAACACAAATTTCGGCTTTGCTCATTCCGGTGGCGTCTTCAGACAGTTCAAGCCATTCACCAGCGCCGGTGTCGTGGAACTTGGCCGCGTAAAGCGTGCCGTTTTCCATCAGATCATCGGTGTCGACGCCCGGTGCATAGGGGTTGTCCGAGACATAGCGGTAAAGGAACTCACCGCGCTCGTCGTCGCCCATGTAGATCACCAGCTTGCCGTCATTGTTGACCACGCATTCGGCATTTTCATGCTTGAAGCGGCCAAGGGCGCTGCGCTTTTTGGGGGTTGAGCTGGCATCTGTCGGGTCGATCTCGACGACATAGCCAGCGCGGTTTGGTTCGTTGGGGTTTTTGGCCACGTCAAAGCGCGGATCAATGCTGGCCCAGCGGTAGCCCCAGTCTTTGGACGAAATGCCGTAGCGCTTGAGGTCGGCATTTACCTTGTGGGCTTCGTCTTCGGCCGAGAAGTAACCGTTGAAGTTCTCTTCACAAGCAAGATAGGTGCCCCAAGGCGTGAGGCCGTTGCCGCAGTTGTTCCATGTGCCAAGCGGCTTTGTGCCTGATGGGTCGGCCTCGGTTTTTAACAGCTCATGGCCCGCGGCGGGGCCTGTCATCAGCATCTCGGTTTGCGGTGTGATGCGGCGGTTGAAGGGGCTGTCCTTGAGGATCTGCCAACCGGCGTCGCCATCAACCATCTCGACCACGGTGACGCCATGCGCCATCATGCCTTTTGTGACAGCGTCCTCATCGGGGCCGCTTTCGGGCTGATTGCCCCAGATCACCGAGCGGTTGGTGTATTCGTTGTTGACCACGAGCAGCGTGTGGCCTTGGTGAAAGAACACATCCATACCATCGGTGTTGTCGCCAAAGGCGCGGGCTTGGGTCTCGGCAGTGCCACGGGTTGCGGGGTCAAACTCCGGTGTGTCCGAGAAAATAGGATCGCCCCATCGCGCGACGATTTCTGATTTGAAGCCAGCGGGCAGCTTAACGGTGTCTGCGGTGCTCATTTCAATGTTTTCAAAGGCAAAACGGCTGTTTTGAGCGCGCGCGCTCGAGGGCAGAAGCCCGCCGCCAAGGGCCGTAACCGAGCCAAGCGCAAGGACGCCACCAAGGAAGCCGCGACGTGAAAGCGCAGCTTCAACGATGTTGTCAAACTCGGGCTCAAGCAGGCGCGGGTTTACGACTTCGTCAAAGTCATCAAAGGTTAGGTTGTGGCTATCTGCAATTTTGTCAGTCATTCGTGAAGCTCCAGAAGAGTGTCAGATTTGCTTGCCCTTGCGGCAACCGTATGGGGCTTTTGGCGGTGTTGCATGACTCTATGATGACAGGCTTGTAACGACCAAGTGAAATCACTTAGCTGCGCGTTTGCTCTTGCGAAACCGGCGAGCGCGACCTAGGTTGAAGACAACTTGAAATGGAGGGCGTTACGATGACGCCCAAGCGTCCCGAAGGTGCGGGCGCAGTCCCGAAACCGGTAGAGAGCCCCGCGCCGAAAACGCCGAGCCCAGAGCAATTGTATGCCGCGCTGGACCTTGGCACAAATAGCTGTCGGATGTTGATTGCCCAACCCAAGGGCAGTCAGTTCCATGTTGTTGATAGCTATTCCAAATCTGTGCAACTTGGCGCCGGGCTGGAAAGCACCGGGAAGCTCTCGCGCAGCTCGATGCAACGCACGATACAAGCCCTGAAAACCTGCCAGCAAAAGCTGCGGCGACACAAAGTCAAACGGATGCGGCTTGTGGCAACCGAAGCCTGTCGGCGTGCGGAGAACTCCAAGGAGTTCATGGCCAAAGTGCGCCGCGAAACGGGGCTGCAACTTGAAATTATTGCGCCGGAGGAAGAGGCGAGGCTGGCGGTGATATCCTGTGCGCCACTTGTCAGCCGCAAGACAGAGCAGTTGTTGGTGGTCGACATTGGCGGAGGTTCAACCGAACTTGTTTGGATTGACTTGTCGGCCGTGCCAAAGCGCGACAGGGCGCGCTCGATCATGCAAATGAAACGCGGCTTTAACCGAGAAGGCAGTGCGTATCCCGAGGCAAAAGTGGTTGACTGGATCTCGGTTCCGCTTGGGGTTGCGACGCTCAAAGACCAGTTTGTTGATGTTGAGGATGACGCAGCGCGCTTTGCCTTGATGAGCTGGTTTTTCGAAGAAAACCTGTCGGAGTTCTCGCCCTATCAAGATCAGCAATCCCGCGAGGGGTTTCAGATCGTGGGCACATCGGGAACAGTGACCACCGTTGCGGCGAGCCACCTTGGCCTCAAGCGCTATGATCGCACCAAAGTTGATGGTCTGCGCATGAGTTCGGAACAGATTGACAAGGTGATACGGGATTATCTGGTGCTTGGGCCAGAGGGACGGCGCAAAGATCCGCGCATTGGCCAAGACAGGCAAGCGCTGATCATGTCGGGTAGTGCCATTTTGCAGGCCTTGATGCGCTGCTGGCCAACAGACAAGCTGAGTGTTGCTGATCGCGGTTTGCGCGAGGGGCTGTTATACGCACAAATGAGCGCCGATGGCGTTTTGGAGGACGAGCCGCATTAGGCCGGAGTTGATATGGCAAAAAAACCGGACGGTAAGAACACATCAGGGCGCGGGCAACGCGACCTGAAGGTTAAGGTAAAGACAGCGCGGGGGCGAACGAACTCGTCGACGCGCTGGCTACAACGGCAGCTGAACGACCCTTACGTGGCACGCGCGCAGGCCG
This sequence comes from Lentibacter algarum, assembly GCF_018860975.1. Lineage (GTDB taxonomy): Bacteria > Pseudomonadota > Alphaproteobacteria > Rhodobacterales > Rhodobacteraceae > Lentibacter > Lentibacter algarum_A. The sequence continues at coordinate 409,325 of NZ_JAHKQI010000008.1, read as the reverse complement.
AGGGCTATCGTGGCCGTGCGGCCTTCAAGATCATGGAGCTTGATGACAAGATCGGCTTTCTGGTTCCCGGTGCGCGGGTGGTTGACCTTGGCTGTGCCCCTGGTGGCTGGCTGCAAGTCGCTGTGCCACGCATCAATGCGCTTGGTGAGGGCAAGGGGCCGAAAGGCACAATTCTGGGTGTTGACCTGCAAGAGGTCGACTCGCTCACAGGTGCCGAGATCCATGTTCTCGATTTCATGGATGAGGGCGCTGATGACAAAGTCAAAGAGTGGCTTGGTGGTAAGGCCGATGTGGTGATGAGCGACATGGCGGCCTCTAGCTCGGGCCACAAACAGACCGACCATTTGCGCATTATCTCGCTTTGCGAGGCTGCGGCATACTTTGCATTTGACGTTCTGGAAGACGGTGGCACCTTTGTTGCCAAGGTTTTGGCCGGTGGTGCCGAAGGCGATTTACAAAAGCTTTTGAAGCAGAAGTTCACCAAGGTTATGAACGTGAAACCGCCGAGTTCTCGCAGTGATAGCTCTGAAAAATTCGTTGTAGCAACTGGCTTTAGGGGTTAATCTTAAACTGCAACTTTAAGCGTATTGCTTGCGGCTTCAATGAAGCGCTGCGCATCGTTCAGATCATCGGTGTGTTGTGTTGATTTGGCAGAACATGCCGCAGCAATGTCTTGCTGGCGGATGAGCTCAAACAGCCGCGCGTGGCGGGCTTGTGTCGGTTTGCTGTTGACGATCTGCATAGCGGCCTCCTGCTGGTTCTCCGCAAACATCACTGCAAAATGCGGCAAAACTTGCCCGCAAAAGCTGCAATTTCTGGGTTTTGTGACGTTTGGTTAGGCTCAGGTTGCAAAACTTTGATTTTTCTTCATCTGCAAAGCGCGCCATAAGCGGCGTATGGAGACAGCTATGAGCCGCGAGCCCGAGACAGTTTACGACGTGTTTATCATTGGTGGTGGTGTCAATGGCTGCGGCATTGCGCGTGACGCCGCAGGGCGCGGGCTTAGCGTGTGTTTGGCCGAGCAGGGCGACTTGGCCTCTGGCACCTCGTCGGCGTCAACCAAGCTGTTTCACGGCGGGCTGCGCTATCTTGAGTATTTCGAGTTCCGGCTGGTGCGAGAAGCCCTGAAAGAGCGCGAAGTTCTGCTCCGGAATATGCCGCATATTTCATGGCCGATGCGCTTTGTCTTGCCACTGTCAAACGACATGCGTTTTGAGGGCGGCACGCCGAGTTCAAAGCTGTTGGGGCTGTTCATGCCGTGGCTTAAGGGCCGGCGGCCAAACTGGCTGATCAGGCTTGGCCTGTTCCTGTATGACAGCATGGGCGGGCGCAAGATTTTGCCTGCGACAACGCGTTTGAGCCTTGCAAATAGCCCCGAGGGCAAACCGCTGAAGGCCAAGTTCAGGCGGGCTTATGAATATTCCGATTGCTGGGTTGATGACGCGCGTTTGGTGGCACTCAATGCGCGAGATGCTGCAAAGCTCGGCGCGGATATTCGCACGCGCTGCAAGGTGCTTTCGGCCAAGCGTGAGGGCGCGCTGTGGCATGTGAACACCGAGCAAGGAGTGCTCAAAGCGCGGGCCTTGGTGAACGCCGCCGGCCCTTGGGTTTCCGACGTGCTTGATGGCACGATTGAAACCCCAATGCGTGGTGATATCCGGCTGGTGCGCGGCTCGCATATCGTCACCCGCAAGCTCTATGATCACAATAAATGCTACTTCTTTCAAGGCTCTGACGGGCGCATCATTTTTGCTATTCCCTATGAGCAAGACTTCACCCTGATTGGCACCACCGACGCCGAGCACGACAGGCCTGACGCGCGGGCTGTTTGCACGCCCGAGGAGCAACAGTATTTACTCGATTTCGCCAACCGGTATTTCGAGCAAGGCATCACCGAGCAAGACATCGTCTGGACATACTCCGGCGTGCGCCCTCTGCAAGACGAAGGCGCGGGGGACGCCGCCGCCGCGACACGCGACTATGAGCTCAGACTTGAGGGCGAAACCGCACCATTGCTGACGGTCTTTGGCGGAAAGATCACCACCTATCGCAAGCTGGCCGAGGCGGGGTGTGAGAAGCTTTCAGGCTTCTTTGAACAGGCCACAGGCGCTTGGACGCAAGAGGCGGCTTTGCCAGGCGGTGACTTTGATGTGCAGGCCTTTGATGCAGAGGTTGCGCGTTTGCAAGCGATGTTCGGCTTTCTGGAAGCTGATCAAACCCGCCGGTTGATGCGGGCTTACGGGCTTGATGCGCAGGCGCTTTTGGCTGGTGCAAACAAGCTTGAAGACCTTGGCGAGGCCTTTGGCGCAGGGCTAACGGCGCGCGAGGTTGACTGGCTGGTAGAGCACGAGTTTGCGCGCGAGGCTGATGACATTCTCTGGCGGCGCAGTAAACTCGGGCTGAAGATTGATGCCAAAGGCCGCCAAGCGCTTGAGGCCTATCTGCAAAAGGGAGCTTAGCATGAGCTACATTCTGGCGATTGATCAAGGGACGACAAGCTCGCGCGCGATCATCTTTGATGCCGATATGCGCCCCGTTGCCAGTGCTCAGGAGGAGTTCGAGCAGATATTCCCCGCCTCCGGTTGGGTCGAGCACCGTGCCGAGGATATCTGGAGCAGTGTCAGGCAGACTTGTGAAGTTGCCCTTAAGAACGCAGGGCTGACCGGGGGTGATCTGGCGGCGATCGGCATCACCAACCAGCGTGAAACAACGCTGCTGTGGGATCGCGCCACGGGCGAGGCGCTGCACAATGCGATTGTTTGGCAAGACAGGCGCACCGCTGAAATGTGTGACGCCCTTAAAGATGCGGGGCATGAGGCGGCTGTGCGGCGGCAAACCGGCCTGCTGCTTGATCCGTATTTTAGCGGCACCAAGCTGGCGTGGTTGCTCGACAACATTGAGGGCGCACGCAGCAGGGCCGAGGCGGGTGAGCTGGCTTTTGGCACTGTCGATAGCTGGCTGTTGTGGAAGCTGACAGGCGGGAAGGTGCATGCAACCGACGCCACCAACGCGGCACGCACCATGCTTTACGACATTCGCGAGGGGGCGTGGTCTGAGGATATGTGCGACATGCTCAACATCCCGCAGGCATTGTTGCCCGAGGTGAAAGACTGTGCGGCCGACTTTGGCATCTGCGAGCTGTTCGGCGGAGCGGTTCCGGTGCTCGGCATGGCCGGAGACCAGCAAGCGGCCACAATCGGGCAGGGGTGTTTTGAACCGGGGATGCTGAAAGCGACCTATGGCACGGGGTGTTTTGCTTTGCTCAACACAGGGAGCGAGCCAGTGCTCTCGGAGAACCGCCTGCTGACGACGATCGCCTATCAGCTTAACGGCGAGGTGACATATGCGCTGGAGGGCTCGATCTTTATTGCCGGGGCGGTGGTGCAATGGCTGCGCGACGGCTTGCAAATGATTGACGAAGCTTCTGAGACACAGGCACTGGCTGAAGGGGCCGAGGAGGGGGTCGTCATTGTGCCGGCCTTCACCGGCCTTGGCGCGCCTTACTGGGACGCGAATGCACGTGGTGCGGTGTTCGGGCTGACACGTAACACAGGGCCAAAGGAAATGGCCCGCGCAGCGTTACAATCGGTCGGCTTTCAGACACGAGACTTACTTGAGGCAATGCGCTCGGATTGGGGCAGCACGGCGGAGGCGGCGTTGCGCGTTGACGGCGGCATGACGGCGTCCGACTGGACGATGCAGTTTCTGGCCGACATCACAGGCGCGCAGGTGGACAGGCCGGTGATCTTGGAAACAACAGCGCTTGGCGCCGCATGGCTCGCCGGACAGCGCGCAGGGCTTTATGAGGGCCACGAGGGCTTTGCCAGGATGTGGCAGCTTGAACGCTCCTTTGTGCCAAAGATGGACGCAGAGAGCCGCGAGGCCAGCTATGCGCGCTGGCAAAAAGCGGTTGTGGCGGCGCGGGCGTTTTAGGTGCGCTGGCAGAGTGTTGACCGCTGGTCAGCGTATCGCTAAGCAGACTCAAGCGGGACGACCCGCGCTTTCTGGAAATTTGCGGGACGGCCCGTGCGAATAGAAAAGGGCGCGGTGATGCCTTGGATTTATCTTGTTCTCGCAGGCCTGCTCGAAATTGTTTGGGCTTACTTCATGAAAAAGTCGGAAGGGTTTACGCTGCTTGTGCCCAGCAGCATTACCTTTGCTGCGATGATAGCGAGCTTTGTTTTGCTGTCGCTGGCGATGCGCTCGCTGCCGCTTGGCACCGCCTACACGATCTGGACAGGTATCGGAGCGGTCGGGGCCTTTGCCTTGGGCGTGATAATGCTCGGAGAGGCGGTCACGCCGCTGCGGCTTTTGGCGGCACTGTTGATTGTCGCGGGCATTGTGCTGATGAAGCTGTCAAGCCCCGTCACATAGGCGCGCGACGGCTTAGCTGTTGAAGCAAACGATGAGCACGCAAGCAAGGTAAGCTGCGTTGGCGAACAACATGCACATGACAGCAAATGAGCCGAGGTCTTTTGCGTGTTTGGCCATGTCTGAATAGTCTGGTGATATGTGATCGACGATCTCTTCCAGCGCAGTGTTGAGGGCTTCGATGGCGAAGGTGACCAACACCAGCACGAGGCCGACGGCCAGTTGCGACAGGCTCGCGCCGACCAGTGCCATGAGCAGCAAGGCGAGTCCGCCAAGTGTCGCCTCATGGCGAAAGGCGGTTTCACCCCAAAGCCTGCGCGCGCCAGCAAGTGAGTAGCGCGTTGCGGCCAAAACATGCGCAAAGCCATGCACTTTATCGGGTTTGGTGTTTGCCATGCGACGTCCTTCTGGTTGCTTGGCCAGATGATATCTGGATGCGCGTATTTGTGCTAGACGGCTTTTAGCAGGCTTGAGTTGGCCGCCAAAAGGCGTAGGTTGCCAGAAACAAAACAAATGAGGCTTTCGATGAGAGTAATTGCAGTGTGGGTTTTTGCGGTGTTTGCCGCGCTTTCGGGGGCGGTTCAGGCTGACGATGATCAGGGTGCCAACACTGACGCGATAAAAGCCTTTCTGACAGTCACAGGTTTTGACGTGGCGCTGGAAAGTCTGCGCCTTGGGGCGCAAGATGCGCCGCAGATGCTCGGGCTTGAAGCCAGCGACTTTGGCTTGCAGTGGACACAGACAGCCGACCGCGTGTTTGACGCCAAACAGATCGAAGCTGACGCGCTGTCTTTCCTTGCGGCGGCTATGGACGATGAGATGCTTGCTCACGCCGCCGGTTTTTATGCCACAGAGCTTGGCCAGCGGCTTGTTGCCGTTGAAAATGCGGCCCATTCCAGTGTCGATACCAGCGGCGAAGCCCCGCGCGGAGAGGCGATTGTCGCCGAGCTAGAACAATCCGGCGGCAAACGGCTTGATATCCTCAAACGTATGAACCACGCGATTGACCCGTCAAACACCGGATCGCGCGCTTCACAGGAAGTGCAGATCAGGTTTTTGCTTGCGGCCTCGGACGCCGAGGTGATCGACCGCCTTGACGAAGCCACGCTGCGCGCCTTGATGGCCGAGCAGGCAGAAGACATGGCAGACGAGCTTGAGCAAGCGGCGCTGGTGTCGGCGGCAACTGTCTATGAGCCGTTTGATGACGACGAGCTCGAGATCTACGCGCTGGCGCTAGAGCATCCGGTGATGCAGAAAGTCTATGAGCTGATGAACGGCATCCAATATGCGATCATGGCCGACCGCTACGAACAACTGGCGCTGAAGATGGCCGGGATCAAACCGGCCCAAGAGCTCTAGGTTTAACTCTAGATTTAACTCTAGGTTTAGGTGCCGTGTACCATAAGCGCGACTGTCAGCGCCTCGGCATCCTGACGGTAGAGCGCTTGATCGGTGGCAATGCGTTTTGTGAGCACGGCGTGGCGCGCAGGAGCGACGCGGGCGAGGGCGTAGGCTTCGGTCAGGTGTGGGCCTCCGCTGGCGAGCGCTTCTTGCATGAGCGCCGCGTGGTGCATCAGCACATAGTCAGACACTTTCTTGCGGCGCGTGTTGTAGCTGGCGTTCTCGATGCCGGTTGTCAGGCCGGAAACGGGCAGTAAGAGCGGATTTCCCAAATGCCCCGCATCGCAAGATGCAAGCATAAGAAGGGCTGTTACACCAAGAGAAATGCGGTAACTCATAAGCCTCAGCATAAAAGCGCGGGGCAATAGCGCAAGCTCAGTGAAAATACGGCGAAATATCGGGCTTTGCTGCTTGACTTAACAGAGGCATTTACCGATAAGCGCCCATCTGCGCAGGGATTCCCTTGAGCAGTGTTTATGCAATGACGCCCAAACGGGCGCGCTGTTCGCGGCGGCTTATGCCACAAACGCCTGCAAAAGCAGGGGCCACAGGACGCGACAAAATGAAGGAACGACCCATGTTCGCGGTCATCAAGACAGGCGGAAAGCAATATAAAGTTCAATCGGGCGACGTGCTCCGTGTTGAGAAACTTGCTGCTGACGCTGGTGAAAAAATCCAATTCAACGAAATTCTGATGCTCGGCGGCGACAAGCCCGTTGTGGGTGCTCCTTTGGTTGACGGCGCTGCTGTTCAAGCTGAAGTGATGGACCAGATCAAAGGTGAAAAACTTATTCACTTTGTAAAGCGTCGTCGTAAGCACTCTTCAAAGCGCACCAAGGGCCACCGTCAGCAACTGACGCTCCTGCGTATCACAGACATCCTCGCCACTGGTGGTGACAAGTCTGGTGTTAAAGCCGCTCTCGCGGGTGCGGGCTTTGTCTCGGCTGTTGCCGCGGCTGCTACGAAAGGCGCACCGACGTCTAAGAAAGCTGCTGCCAATGCCGAGCGCGCCTCAGCGCCAAAGAAAGCGAAAGCCGCAAAGCCTGCCGCCGAAAAGAAAGCCGCCCCCAAGAAAGCCGCAAAAGCTGACACGGGCGCTGACGATCTGTCACAGATCAGCGGTGTAGGTCCGGTGATCGTTGGCAAGCTCCACGACCTCGGCGTTACAACATTCGCCCAAATCGCAGCATGGACGCCAGAGGACATTGCTGATATGGACGAAAAACTGAATTTCAAAGGTCGCATTGACCGCGATGAGTGGCTTAAGCAAGCTGCAGAACTCGCTAAAGGCTAAGGAGAGACACCCATGGCACATAAAAAAGCAGGCGGTTCGTCCCGCAACGGTCGCGACTCAGCGGGTCGCCGTCTTGGCGTTAAAAAATATGGTGGCGAAGTTGTCATCGGCGGAAACATCATCGTGCGTCAGCGCGGCACGAAGTTTTGGCCGGGTGAAGGCGTGGGCATGGGCAAAGATCACACGATCTTCGCAACAGCCAACGGCAACGTCAAATTCCACAAGGGCCTCAAAGGCCGCACCTTTATTTCGGTTCTCCCGGCAGCGGAGGCCGCTGAGTAGTCCGACCTTAAGGTTTTAAGACAAACAAGGGATCGGCATAACAGCCGGTCCTTTTTTTATTTGTGACTGCTGCCTTGGGAGGGAAAGCAGATGAACGTCGAGATAAATGCAAAGCAGATGGTGATCGCCGCTGACGGTTTCGTTTTGCGTCCGCTTGAGGCGTCGGATGCGGCGTTGATCGAGCTTTACGCCGCTGACGCGCGCGTGGCAAAGAACACCACAACCATTCCGCACCCTCTGCCGCCCGGCGCAACCGAGGCGTTGATTGCCCGCGTGCAGGCAGCTGACCGGCAAGAAGACACATGGGCAATGGATGGCAGTGCCGACGGCGGGCCAACCTTGCTTGGTCTGATCAGCTTGAAACGCATGGATCGCAACCAATCCGAAATCGGCTATTGGGTGGCGCCCGCGTTCTGGAACACCGGTCATGCAAGCGCAGGCGTGGCGGCCTTGTTGCAAGCAAACCCGCATGCCGATGACACTATTTTTGCCAGCGTTTTTCAAGACAATCCGGCTTCGGCGCGGGTGCTGACAAATCAGGGCTTTGCTTATATCGGTGACGCCGAGAGCTTTTCTGTCGCGCGGGGCGTGACAGTGCCCACGTGGACCTATATCTGCAAGCTCAAGTGAGCTGCCTAAGGAGCCAACATGAAATTTCTTGATCTCGCAAAGGTCTACATTCGCTCAGGCTCGGGCGGCGGCGGTTGCATCAGCTTCCGGCGGGAAAAGTACATCGAATACGGCGGCCCTGATGGCGGCGACGGTGGCCGCGGCGGGGATGTCTGGATCGAAGCGGTTGACGGGCTCAACACCTTGATCGACTTTCGCTACCAGCAGCACTTCTTTGCCAAGAACGGCCAAGGCGGCATGGGCAACCAGCGCACCGGTAAAGACGGCGAAACAGTCGTGCTCAAAGTGCCCGTTGGCACCGAGATCATGGAAGAAGACGGCGAGACAGTTATTGCCGACATCACCGAACTCGGCCAGCGCATCCGCATAGCAAAGGGCGGCAATGGCGGCTTTGGCAACTTGCACTTCAAGTCGTCTACCAACCAAGCGCCGCGCCGCGCCAACCCAGGCCAAGAGGGCGTTGAGCGCACGATCTGGCTGCGCCTCAAGCTGATCGCCGATGTCGGCCTGCTCGGCCTACCGAACGCGGGTAAAAGCACGTTTCTCGCGGCAACTTCAAATGCGCGGCCCAAGATTGCCGACTACCCGTTTACCACTTTGCACCCTAACCTTGGCGTTGTCGGTGTTGACGGCGCCGAGTTTGTCATCGCCGATATCCCCGGGTTGATAGAAGGCGCGCATGAAGGCGTCGGCCTCGGTGTGCGCTTCTTGGGCCATGTCGAGCGCTCGGCAGTGCTATTGCACTTGGTTGACGGCACCTCCGGCGACCCTGTTAAGGACTACCAAACCATCATCGGCGAACTCGAAGCCTACGGCGGCGACCTGGCCAACAAGAACCGTGTCACGGTGCTCAACAAGATAGACACGCTTGATGAAGAAGAGCGCATCTTTCTTAAAGAAGAGCTCGAAGCCGCGACAGGCGCGCCGGTGTTGCTGATGGCCGGTGCCACGGGTGAGGGCGTGACCGACGTGTTGCGCAAACTGCGCAAATCCATACAGGAACACCGCGCCGCCGAGGCAGCCTTAGGGCAGGAGGAAGAGCCATGGCGGCCCTAGCCGACGCCAAACGCATTGTTGTCAAGATCGGATCTGCGCTGTTGGTCGATGCCCGCGGCCGTGGGCTCAAGCAAGATTGGCTGCTGAGCCTCGCCGCTGATGTCGCGACGCTCAAGGCGCGTGGGCAAGACGTGGTGCTGGTCTCGTCTGGCTCGATAGCTTTGGGGCGTGGTGTGCTTGGCCTGCCGCAAACCGCCTTGGCGCTGGAGCAAAGCCAAGCCGCCGCCGCTGTCGGGCAAATACGCCTCGCGCGCGCCTATGAGGAAGCCCTTGCGCCACATGATATCACCACAGCGCAGGTGCTGGTGACACTTGAAGACAGTGCAGATCGCCGCCGCTACCTCAACAGCCGTGCCACCCTAGAGCAGCTCCTCAGCCTTGGAGTCGTGCCAATCGTTAACGAAAACGACACCGTGGCAACCGACGAAATCCGCTATGGCGACAATGACCGCCTCGCAGCCCAAGTCGCCGTTACTGTCGGCGCTGATCTGCTGGTGCTGCTTTCTGATGTCGACGGGCTATACACTGCCAACCCCAATGACGAGCCGAGCGCCACGCGCCTCGACACCGTCACCCGCATCACCCCGGAAATCGAAGCGATGGCCGGCGATGCCGGCACTGGCCTCTCTAAGGGCGGCATGAAAACCAAGGTGATGGCAGCCAAGACGGCGACAAGTGCTGGTTGCGACATGATCATCACATTAGGGTCGCGTCATAATCCCCTGATATCAATAGATAAAAATGAAAGCAAAACGCTCTTCACTGCTGAAAGTGATCCGCAAGCCGCCCGTAAACGTTGGATCGCCTCAATGAAGCCGCAAGGCCAAATCATGGTCGATGCCGGCGCAGTCCGCGCGCTCTCACAAGGCAAAAGCCTGCTGCCCGCCGGTGTTACACAGGTCAGCGGCAACTTCGGGCGCGGTGAACCGGTCGAGATTGTCAGCACTGATGGCACCAACCTTGGTCAAGGGCTCACCCGTTACACCTCTCAAGAAGCTGAAACCATTGTTGGTCACAAAAGCGCTGATATCGAAGCCGCCTTGGGGTATCCTGCCCGTGCGGCCCTCGTTCACCGCGACGATATGGCTCTTGGCTCTTTTTCTTGGTAAAAATATCCCCGCCGGAGGCTCCTGCCGCCGCAGCACACACAAAGGCTGACCTGATATGACCGAAAACCAGAACATCCCGCAGATGATGGCCGAGATCGGCACCAGGGCCCGCGCGGCCGCAGCAGAGCTTGCATATGCGTCAGCCGAGCGCAAACATGCGGCCTTGATCGGGGCCGCCGATGCTGTCTGGAAAACCCGTGCGAGCATTCTGGAGGCCAACCAGAAAGACCTGGCTTTTGGCCGTGAGAAGGGCCTCAGCCCTGCGATGATGGATCGGCTGATGCTTGACGAGCCCCGCATTCGCAACATTGTTGACGGTCTGCGCGCGGTGGCAGAACAACCTGATCCTGTCGGTGAAATCATCGAAGAATGGGATCAGGCCTCGGGCATTCACATCAAGAAAGTCCGCACGCCTTTAGGTGTTATCGGTGTGATCTACGAAAGCCGGCCCAACGTCACGGCTGACGCGGGTGCATTGTGCTTGAAGTCGGGCAACGCGGTTATCCTGCGCGGAGGCTCGGAAGGGTTTAACTCGTCAAAAGCGCTGCATGCTTGCCTCGTTGAAGGCCTGCGATCTGCCAACCTGCCCGAAGCGGCAATACAGCTCGTGCCAACCCGTGATCGCGCCGCCGTGAGTGAAATGCTGACAATGACCGAGAGCATCGATGTCATTGTGCCGCGCGGGGGCAAGGGGCTTGTCGGCCTTGTGCAACGCGAAGCGCGGGTGCCTGTTTTCGCGCATCTTGAGGGCATTGTTCACATTTACATCGACGCTGCAGCCGACCCCGAGAAAGCGCTGAAAGTTGTGCTTAACGCCAAAACACGACGCACCGGTATTTGCGGAGCGGCCGAGTGTTTGCTGGTGCACGAGAGCCTTGTCGACACCATCGGGCAGGGCGTTGTTAGGGCGTTGCTTGATGCCGGAGTTGAAGTGCGTGGTGACGCCGCTTTGCAGAGCATCAAAGGGGTTACGCCCGCGCATGATAGTGACTGGGGGCAGGAGTTTCTTGATATGATCATCGCGGCGAAAACTGTCAGCAATGTGGATGAGGCCATTGCCCATATCCGCCAGTTTGGCTCCAATCACACTGACTGTATCCTGACGGAAGATGACGCCACAGCCGCGCGGTTCTTTACGAGGCTCGACAGTGCGATCCTGATGCGCAACGCCTCGACGCAATTCGCTGATGGCGGCGAGTTTGGCATGGGCGCCGAGATCGGGATCGCCACAGGCAAGCTGCATGCGCGCGGGCCCGTAGGAGCCAAGCAACTCACCAGCTTCAAGTATATCGTCGAGGGTGACGGCACCATTCGTGGCTAGAAGCGGATGCTGACGCTTTCGTCGGTGATCGTATAGGTCAGCACCCGTTCAAGCGCGTTGGTGCAGCGTGGCAGCATGGCAAATTGCACCTCCGAAGGTTGCAATCCGTCCGGAATACTCACCGATTTGAGCGTGCTCCATAAGGCTTCTGGCGCGCGGGGTTTTCCGACACCGGAAATCTCCCAGACGCCGTTGTCTTTCGTCACTGTGAACACACCGCCAGACGCCAGAGCGCTGCCAAGGCACAAGAGCGCCAGCAGCACGGCTTGAACCTCGTCGCGGCGGGCATCTTCGGGCACAGCCCAGTCACAGCTCATGCGGGTGTCGGCATAGAACCCTGCCAATATGTTTTTGATTTCGGGAGCGCCGAGGCGTTGCTCGCTTGACGCCAGCCCAAGCGCCACACGGTAGAAGCGCACCCGCGCATTAGCACCTTCGACGCTCTGCGAGATCAGGTTCATCTCGGGCGTGTCAGCCTGTCCGGTCAGGGCAACAAGCTCAAGCCCGTTGCTGATCGCGCCGATCGGGCTGATAATGTCATGGCAGATACGCGACCCGATGAGGGTTGCAAGCGTCAGGCTGTCTTGTGTCATGCGGGCTTTCCTGTATGGCTTTGATCTATGAGTGATTTAAATGCAATCCTGACACCCGGCATGCGTGTGCGCCACCCCAATATGCCTGATTGGGGTGTGGGGCAGGTGCAGTCAAATATCGCTGGTAAGGTCACGGTAAACTTCCCCGATGCTGGCAAAGTGGTGATTGATAGCAACCGCATTGAGCTGCAACTGGTGTTTGATTAACGGTGTCTAACCTTTGATGCCAAAAGATGGTTACTGAAAGGTAAACGCCGTCAAAACAGACCCGTATCTGCCATGGTGCTTGCACGGCCAGCTTGTGCCGCCTACAAGCGGTTTCATGCAGATTTTCAGGCGAAACACCTCATGAGCACACCGCAGTTTTCGGTTCGGCTGGCTGATTGTGAGGCCGATATTCTGGCTGCACAACGCCTGCGATATCAGGTGTTTGTGAGCGAACTCGGCGCTGACGGGCCACTTGTCGACCACCAGAACAAGCTGGAGCGCGACAGCTTTGATGTTCACAGCAAACATTTGCTGCTTATTGACGAGACAAGCGCGCAAGTTGTCGGGGTTTATCGGCTGCTTGACGCCGAAGGGGCAAAGGCGGCTGGGCAGTTTTACTCGGAGAGCGAGTATGACTTAAGCCTGCTTAAGGCGTCAAAGCGAAAGCTGCTTGAGCTCGGGCGCTCGTGTTTACACCCTGACTATCGCGGCGGCACGGGGGTGTTTGCACTTTGGTCGGCGCTGGCAGCCTATGTTGCCGAGCAGGGCGTCGAGCTGTTGTTCGGCGTCGCCAGTTTTCATGGCGCCGACATCAAAAAGCTCGCGGCACCTTTGTCTCTGCTGCATCATCGTCACCTCGCGCCAGAAAACCTGCGCGTCACTGCGCTCGGTGATCCTCAACAGCCGATGGATCTGATCTCTGAACTCAAGCTTGATCGCAAGGCAGCAATGCTTGAAATGCCCGCATTGATAAAGGCCTACCTACGGCTTGGCGGAGTTGTGGGCGAGGGCGCTTACATAGATCACGCCTTCAACACCACTGACGTTTGTCTGGTGTTGGATACAGAGGTTATGAACAGCAAGCACCGCAAGCTCTACGAGCGCCGCGTATGAGCACTTGGAACCCCGAGCAAACGGGCGATGACTACGCTATCAGCCTGATGGGTTGGCTGCGCGTGGCGTTCAGGGCTTTGGCGCTCATCGTCTTGATGCTCTGTGGTCTCGCGGCCTTGTTGTTAATGCGCCTTATAGAGGCTCCGCTCTTTGGGGTTAACCGCCCGTGGACACCCTACATCACCCAGTTTGTTTGTCGCACGGCCTTTTTGATCATGGGGATGAAGTTTTCAACCAAAGGCAGGCAGATGAAACAGGCCGGCGCGGTTGTCGCCAACCACGGCTCCTGGCTTGATATTTTCAGCCTCAACGCCAGCAAGCGCGTGTATTTCGTGTCAAAGGCCGAAGTGGCCAACTGGCCCGGTATCGGCTGGCTTGCACGAGCCACGGGCACGGTGTTCATTCGCCGTGAGCGCGCCGATGCGAAGCTACAACAAGACCTGTTTGAAACCCGGCTGACAGCGGGGCACAAACTCTTGTTTTTTCCGGAGGGCACTTCAACAGACGGATTGAGGGTTTTGCCCTTTAAGTCAACGCTCTTCGCAGCGTTCTTCACCGATCATCTGCGCGACATCATGTGGGTGCAGCCGGTGACCGTGGCATATCAGGCTCCCAAGGGGCAAAGCCCGCGATTTTACGGATGGTGGGGTGATATGGAGTTCGACAGCCACCTGCTCAAAACCCTCGCTGTGCCAAGACAGGGCTCGGTTATGGTGACTTACCACACGCCGCTTAAAGTCTCGGAGTTTGTTGATCGCAAGGCGCTTGCGGCGGCCTGTGAGCATGCCGTGCGCAGCGGCATGCCTGATGCCTTGATCGAGGCAGGGCACGCCTACGAGGGCTAAACCATGAGCGCCTTAAAACCAGCCAGCGCTTTGCTTGGTTCGTCCTGCGACCATATCTCGTTACCAAACCCGAAAAAATCGGTGAACGGAGCGACTTGCTTAACCAGATCGCTGTTGAGCATACCTTCCGCAACGACAGGCACTTCGATCATCTGCGACCACCATTCAAACAACTCCAGATCAACGGTGCTGCCGTCGCCCAATGTGGTTTCGCCAAGCGGGCCGAAGCTGACGTAATCAGCGCCAGCCTCGCCAGCGCTCATGCCGGTGTGGCGCGAGGCCTCGCAGTATGCACCAACGATCGCATCATCTCCGAGCGATTTACGCGCCTTGGAAACCGAGCGTGCGCCGTCGGTGAGGTGAACACCGTCAAGGCCCATCCGCTCGGCCAGAAGTATGTGCTTTTCAACAACAAGCGCCACATCGCGCGCATCGGTGATTTCGCGCAGCGCATCCGCAGCGCGGCTGAGCGCGTCTTCATCGGCGCTGCTCATCGCAAGGCGCACACAGGCAACCTCATGCGCATCCAACACGCCAGCAAGCTCGCCGGAAAAGCGGCTGAGTTCAAACTCGGTCGGGGTGATCAGGTAGATCTGCGGGAGGTCTTGCTCGGCCATGTCGTTTGTCCTTTTGAGGTTGCAGGCTTCTAGCGCGCTTTCACCGTTAGGGAAAGGGGGCTTGGCGCTGGTTTGGCAATGCATTATGAGGGCGCGAGCCTTCAAGGGAACCTGCACATGCCAACGCCCGGACAACAACCAACTTTCGTTCTGGTGCGCCCGCAGATGGGCGAGAACATCGGCGCGGCAGCGCGGGCGATGTGGAACTTCGGGCTTGACCGAATGCGCATTGTTGCCCCGCGTGACGGCTGGCCAAGCGAGCGCGCTGTGGCCATGGCATCGGGTGCGGGGCGGCTGCTGGACGAGGCACTGCTAAGTGACGATCTGGCCGGTGCACTCGATGAAAGCACCTTTACATTTGCAACGACAGCGCGGGCGCGCGGGCTCACCAAGCCGGTGTTCAGCCCCGAAGGCGCAATGAAGCTTGCTGGCGAGAAGCTGGCAGCCGGCGAGAAAGTCGCTGTCATGTTTGGCCCCGAGCGCACAGGGCTTGAGAACGACGAAGTGGCCCGCGCCAATGCGCTGATTTCGGTGCCGGTAAATCCGGAGTTTGCCTCGCTCAACCTTGCGCAATGTGTGCTTTTGCTGGGCTATGAGTGGCGGCGGCAGCAGGGCGATATCGTGCACGAACGTATGGAAGTTGCCCGTGGCGGAGACATTGCGACTGCCAAAGATGTTGAAAGCCTCGGCGCACATTTTGAAGAGCGTCTGGACAGCGCGGGCTTCTTTTACCCACCGGAAAAAGCCCAGGGCATGAAGACCAACCTGCGTAATATGTGGAGCCGTATGCCGCTCACCCGTGCCGATGTTCAGATGTTGCACGGGCTGCTCAGACAGTTGGTGCGCGGCAAAGACTAAAGCGCCTCGCCTTTCCCCTATATCAGGTTAAAAGCGAGACGCTTTTGTAAGCCTGCTTGCGCCTTTGAAGGCCAGCGCATAGCTTGCATACAAGGCAAAAAAGAAGAGGCAAGAGCATGGCCAAGAAACCGGCGATTTTTGAGGAAGTTGGCGAGGTTGCACCAAACCAACCGGCACCGAAAGGCGGGATGATTGACCGCGGATCAAACACCGGTGCGCGCGGCGCGATCAGGGTTTGGTTGATGTTGCTGGCAGCACTTGTGGTGGCGATGATCCTCGTTGGCGGCCTCACACGGCTGACAGATTCTGGCCTCTCTATCACCGAGTGGAAGCCGATCACCGGTGCCTTGCCGCCAATGAACGACGCCGACTGGCAGTCGGAGTTTGCGAAATACCAAGAGATCCCCGAGTTCCAGATCGAAAACAGCTGGATGGAACTCTCTGATTTCAAAGCAATTTACTGGTGGGAATGGGGGCACAGACAGCTCGGGCGCATCATCGGCCTTGTCTGGGCGCTTGGGTTTGCGTGGTTTGCACTGCGCAAACAAGTGCCAACAGGATGGAACAAACGCCTGTTGCTGATCGGTGCGCTCGGCGGTTTGCAAGGCGCGATCGGCTGGTGGATGGTATCGTCTGGCCTCAAAGGCAGCATGACGGATGTTGCGAGCTACCGACTGGCGACGCACCTCGGCCTTGCGTTTATCATTCTCGGCTTTCTGACATGGTATATCCTCAGCCTGTCACGGCTTGAACGTGATCTCATGCAAGCGCGCCGCCTGCGCGAGGCAAAATTGTTTTCGCTTGGCACCGGCTGGATGCACTTTGCCTTCCTGCAAATTCTGCTTGGCGCATTGGTCGCAGGGATCGACGCGGGGCGCAGCTACACCGACTGGCCCTTGATGGGCGGTCAGGTGATCCCGCCCAATCCGTTTATGATCGAACCCGCATGGCGCAACTTCTTTGAGAACCCGGGACTGGTGCAGTTTATACACCGCTGTGTTGGCTACTTGTTGTTTGCCTTCACTGTTGTTGCCTTTCTACGCGGCCGCAGAAGCGCCCATAAAGCCACGCAAGCTGCCTTTACTGCCGCGACAATGGCGGTCACCTTTCAGATAGCACTTGGCATATACACCGTGCTCACCGGCGCGCCGTGGCAGGTTGCGATCATTCACCAGGCGATGGCGGTGCTGCTCTGGGTGGCCATCATCCGGGCCCGGTTTCTGGCGCAATATCCCAAAGTTCAATCTATTCAAGGACGCACATAATGACTGCATATGATGATCTGCTCGCGTTTCAGCGCGAAACCGAGGCTCTGTCGCAGGTGGCCGGCCGCTTGGGATGGGATCAGGAAACCATGATGCCTGATGGTGCAGCACCACAACGCGCTGAAGAGTTCGCAGCGATGTCGAGTGTTTTGCATGCCCGCAGCACAGATGCGCGGATCGGTGACTGGCTTGGCGCTCTTGATGAGGCCAAGCTTGATGACGTCGCTGCCGCCAATGTGCGCAAGATACGCCGTTCGTTTGAGCGCAATGCCAAGGTGCCTGCCGATCTGGCAAAGAAGCTGTCCTCGGCTGCCTCATCGGCGCAGCGCAAATGGGCGGCAGCGCGTGAAGACGAAGATGTGGCAGCATTTGTGCCCGTCGTTGAAGAAATCATAGCGCTCAAACGCGAGGAGGCGGCGGCGCTGGCCAACGGCGCAAACCCCTATGATGCTTTGCTGGATGACTATGAGCCACACACCAGCGGCGAGGAAGTTGCCGCGATTTTTGACGCCATGCGCCCAAGGCTGGTAGCGCTGCGCGACAAGGTTATGGGCGGCTCGCAGCCTGACGCGCTTGATCACGCGTTTGACGAGCAAAAGCAGATGCGCCTGTCACGCAAACTCGCAAAGGGCTTTGGCTATGACATGCGCTGTGGTCGGCTTGATAAGGCCGTGCATCCTTTCTCGTCTGGCAGCGGGCTTGATGTGCGCATCACCACCCGAACCAGCGCACGCGATCCGTTCAACTGCATTTACTCAACCATCCACGAGGTCGGCCATGCCTGCTATGAGCAGGGCATTGATAAGCAGCACTTGCTGACGCCACTGGGGCAGGGTGTCTCGCTTGGCGTGCACGAAAGCCAGAGCAGGATTTATGAAAACCAGATCGGCCGCTCGCGCGCCTTCACCGGCTATCTGTTTGACGAAATGAGCGACGTGTTCGGCGATTTTGGCGTTGCCGACGCCGACACATTTTATCGCACGGTCAACCGGCTGAACAAAGGCTACATCCGCACCGAAGCCGACGAGGTGCAATACAACCTGCACATCATGCTGCGTTTTGATCTCGAGCGCGACGTGATCATGGGCAAACTTGAGGCGCGTGACCTTGAGGAAGCTTGGAACACCCGTTTTGAGGCCGACTTCGGCTATGCCGTTGACAAGCCCTCAAACGGATTGCTGCAAGATGTTCACTGGTCTTGCGGGCTCTGGGGCTACTTCCCGACATATAGTCTTGGAAACGTTTACGCGGGCTGCCTGAACACCGCCATGCGCGCGGCGCTTCCTGATCTTGATCTTGATCTGGCGATGGGTGACACCGAGGAAGCGACGACATGGCTACGCGAGAATGTGCAACAATACGGCGGCCTTTTGAAGCCACGCGATCTGATAGAGAAAGCAACAGGGCAAGCACCAAGTGAAGCCCCATTGCTCAGCTACCTCGAAGGGAAGTTCGGCGCGTTCTAAAGCGCTTGAGACCAAAGTTGTGACTCAACTTAATCTCGAAGCGCTTAAAGCTTAACCGTCGTCGGAATAGTAAGCCGCGCGCGCTGTTTCCAATGCCGCTTCGGCAGCGCTGATGGCGTCGGCTTGCCGGTTGTAATGTCGGGTAATTTGCGCTGCAACAGCCCCGGAAAATACACCAGCGTTATTCTGCTCCGTGGCGGCTTCCAGCACTGTGTTGATTGCGTCAAAGTCGTCGCCGCGTTTGCTTTGCAGACGCATAACCTCGAGTGACGCAGCAAAAAACTCGGCTTTGGCAGCGGTGTCTGGCGTTGACTCCGAGTGTTTCACAACGTCTTCAGCCTTGGCATAATACCCGCGCGCGCCGTCAGGGCACGCTTTGCCGAAAAAGGCGAGGGCCTTGATTTTGCTCTCACTCTCATTGTCCGACAAATACTGAAGCCACTTGTTGTATGTCTCCAGACAGCCTTCGCTGTGCGCCGTGGCTTCATTTAACGTGTCGATCATCCGGTTCATAACCGCAACGCGCTTGTTCTGCCGATTGATACTCTCGTTTTCCTGCCAGTGCATATTGGCAAAAAACGCCCCGACACCCAGACAACCCAATATGACAACAATGAAAAGTAAGCGCATGATATCCCCCCAAGACATTTGTGGCTTATTGTTATGATAAGAATAGATAAAAACTTGCGAGAATTAAACCATTTCAACTGTAAACTTGCGTATTTCTCTCAACTCAAGCGTTTATGCGGCGGCGGTGCGCAATGAGCAACCCCGCCGCCAGTTTGCTGTTGATTATGCTTCGCCGTTCTCGCCTTCGGCCTCTTCATCATCCTCGCCCTGATCTGCGATCCAGGCCACCGAGACAACTTCCTCGTTTTTGCCTGTGTCAAACACCTTCACACCGCCAGCGCTGCGTGAGCGGAAGGATATCCCTTCAACCGGAACGCGGATGCTCTGGCCTTTGGAAGTCGCCAGCATGATCTGATCTTCCATCTCGACGGGGAAGCAGGCGACGATGTCACCACCGCGCATGGCTTTGTCCATCGCGGTGACACC
The DNA here is from genome assembly GCF_018860975.1 of Lentibacter algarum. Classification (GTDB taxonomy): domain Bacteria; phylum Pseudomonadota; class Alphaproteobacteria; order Rhodobacterales; family Rhodobacteraceae; genus Lentibacter; species Lentibacter algarum_A. The sequence goes on along the minus strand of NZ_JAHKQI010000008.1, from coordinate 390,060 downwards.
CATACCGCCACGCCCGCGAACGGGGTAGTCGTGACTTGAGCTAAGCTTGCCCGCGCCGCCAGCTGTCAGTGTCAGGATGAGGTTTTCGACTGCCGACATTTCTGCGTAGCGTTCTTGCGAGATGCTGAAGTTTGCATCGCCTTCGTCGTCGGATGTATCAAGTTCGGCGTCATCCGCCAAACCGGCCATAGCACGGCGCATCTTGAGGTAAGCGGCGCGTTCGTCTGCAGTGGCGTCAAAGTGGCGGATCACTGACATAGAGACAACAGATTGCCCGTCTTTCAGCCGAACACCACGCACGCCTGTCGAGTTGCGCGAGTTGAATACGCGAACGTCCGTTGTAGAAAAGCGGATGGCGCGGCCCATGTTGGTGACAAGCATCACATCGTCTTGATCAGAACAGATACGCGCATTCACGAGGCTCACAGAGCCGTCTTCCGGCAGTTTCATCGCGATTTTGCCGTTGCGCATCACGTTGGTGAAGTCACTCAAACGGTTCTGGCGCACATCGCCAGCGGAAGTGGCGAACATGATTTGCAGCTCGCTCCATTCCTTTTCGTCACGGTCAATCGGCAAGATCGCGGCAACAGAAACACCTGTCGGGATCGGCAGGATATTGACGATCGCCTTACCCTTGCTTGTGCGAGAGCCCTGCGGCAAGCGCCATGTCTTGAGCTTGTAGACCATGCCCTCGGTGGTGAAGAACAAGAGCTGTGTGTGAGTGTTGGCAACAAAGAGCGTGGTGATCACGTCTTCCTCTTTGGTCTGCATACCAGACACACCTTTGCCACCACGCTTTTGAGCGCGGAAATCAGCCAAAGGCGTGCGCTTGATGTAGCCGCCTGATGTCACGGTCACGACCATGTCCTCGCGTTCGATCAGGTCTTCGTCGTCCATGTCGCCCGACCAATCAACGATCTCGGTGCGACGTGGCACAGCAAAGAGCTCACGCACTTCGCTCAACTCGGCGGCGATAATGCCCATGATACGCTCACGTGATCCGAGAATTTCGAGGTATTCCTTGATCTTGCCAGCAAGCTCTTCGAGTTCGTCAGTCACTTCCTTCACACCAATCTGTGTGAGGCGCTGCAAGCGCAACTCAAGAATGGCACGGGCCTGAATTTCGGACAGGTTGTAGGTGCCGTCGTCGTTCACAGGGTGCAGCGGATCATCAATCAACTTGAGGTAAGGGATGATCTCGCCCGCAGGCCAGCGGCGCTCCATAAGTTTTAGCCGCGCTTCTGCGGCATCTGCCGAGGCGCGGATCGTGGCAACGACTTCGTCAACATTGCTGACAGCCACGGCCAAGCCACACAAGATATGGCTGCGTTCACGCGCTTTGCGCAGTTCAAACGCCGTGCGACGGGCAACAACATCTTCGCGAAAATCAATGAAGGAGGTCAAAAAGCGGCGCAACGTAAGGGTTTCGGGGCGGCCACCGTTGAGCGCCAGCATGTTGCAGCCAAAATAGGTTTGCATCGGGGTGAAGCGGAACAGCTGGTTGAGCACAACCTCGGCAGTCGCGTCACGCTTGAGTTCGACAACCACGCGCACACCGTTGCGATCAGACTCATCTTGAACGTGGCTGATGCCTTCGATCTTCTTGTCGCGCGCAGCTTCAGCGATCTTCTCGATCATGCTGGCCTTGTTGACCTGATAGGGGATCTCGTCGATGACAATAGCGAAGCGGTCTTTTCTGATCTCTTCTACGCGGGTTTTAGAGCGGATGATGACACTGCCGCGCCCCTCAAGATAAGCCTTACGCGCGCCCGTGCGGCCAAGCATGATGCCGCCCGTCGGGAAATCAGGGCCGGGGACATACTCGATCAGCTCTTCGGAACTGAGATCCGGGCTGTCGATCAAAGCAAGGCAAGCATCAATCACTTCACCTAGGTTATGCGGCGGAATGTTGGTCGCCATACCGACAGCAATGCCGCCAGCGCCGTTAACCAGCATGTTAGGAAAGCGGGAAGGGAGCACAGACGGCTCACGGTCTTTGCCGTCGTAGTTGTCCTGAAAATCAACAGTGTCTTTGTCGATATCGGCCAGAACATAGGCGGCCGGCTTGTCCATGCGCACTTCGGTATAGCGCATCGCAGCAGCGTTATCGCCGTCCATCGAGCCAAAGTTGCCTTGCCCGTCAAGTAGCGGCAGCGACATCGAGAAATCCTGCGCCATCCGCACCAGCGCATCATAGATCGCGCTATCGCCATGCGGGTGGTATTTACCCATCACATCGCCAACCGGACGGGCCGATTTGCGATAGCTCTTGTCGTGGGTGTTGTTGGTCTCGTGCATCGCATAAAGAATGCGCCTGTGAACCGGTTTTAGCCCATCTCTGAGGTCAGGAATCGCGCGGCTGACGATCACACTCATCGCATAATCGAGATACGAGCTTTTCATCTCGTCAACGATCGAGATCACAGGGCCATCATAGACAGCCTTAGGCCTCGGGTTTTCGTCTTCGTTTTCAGGGGTTTCTGGCGTGTCGCTCACGTTGATTACCGCTCTCTCTGAAGGGCTACATTTGGTTGTAAATCTTATACCAGAGAGGGGTGAAGAGGCGCAATGCCGCATTCCCTTTTGACACAGAAAAAGCCCCCCCCGATGAACTGGGGAGGGAGACGAAAGCCTTCAGGAGGGAGAGCCCAAAGGCCGGAGTGTTCGCTGTCGTCTTAAGGAATGATGCGCGAGTATTTCACGCCTTCAAGTGTCGCACCGACATGCAAGCCGGCTTGTCCGAAAATAACCGCCAGAACCGGCGCGACCGAAGTCGTTGTTTCCGCGCGCAGGTTTTCACCTTTGTCTTTGAACACATACTCAACGTCGGCACCTGCCGCCCAGCCGGAAGAGCGGCGGTAGTTGAGCAGGGCGTCTTGGGTCATAAAGAACAAGACATGCGCATATTGCTGTGCGCCAACCTGCAAACCAAAGCTGCCCTTGGTCGCCGAGTAATAGTCGACCGAGGCGCCATCAACCCGCAATGCGCCGCGCCCGTAACCGCCGCCAAAGCCAAAGCCGGCCTCGGTGATCAAAGGCATGACCAGCATGCCGACAGACTTGCCGGCCAGGTCGCGTGTCGAGGGGTAGGTCGAGTAAAGGTGATTAAGAGTTTGATCAACGCGCGCGTCGATCTTTGCTGCGCCGTTCGAGCCAACGCCGTTTGCGCAGCCTGCAAGAAGGCCGCCTGATGCCATTGCGCCAAACGCAAATGTTCTGCGAGAAAGTTTGTTCATGATGTCACTGCCGATATGCCTGATTGTGCCGGTGTTTCCCGACTTTCAATCAGTATAAGCACATTTTTTGCAAGCTGTCACGCAGGGAGTTCGCCTACGAGTTAAACCTAGGCGAAAACTTGCAAATCCTGCGCGACAGTTGAGCGAACTATGCACCAACACCCATTGAGGATAGTATTTTAGCGCAGGCTCCGCGCCACCTCCGGTGCGAAATACGTCAGTATCCCGTCACAGCCAGCGCGCTTGAAGCACATGAGACTTTCAAGCATCGCCTTGTCGCCGTCGATCCAGCCGTTCTGGGCGGCGGCTTTGATCATCGCGTATTCGCCCGACACTTGGTAGGCGTATGTCGGCGCGCCAAAAGCGTCTTTAACGCGGCGGCAGATGTCCAAGTAAGGCATGCCGGGTTTGACCATCACCATATCCGCGCCTTCAGAGAGGTCACGCTCGACACAGCGCAGGGCTTCGTCTGAATTGGCAGGGTTCATCTGGTAGGTCTTCTTGTCGCCCTTGAGAGCACCCGACGCGCCAACAGCGTCGCGGAAGGGGCCGTAAAACGCGCTGGCATACTTAGCGGCATAAGACAAAAGCAGCGTGTTCTTGTGGCCAGCGGCTTCCAAAGCCTCCCGCAATGCGCCAATGCGACCATCCATCATATCGCTCGGGCCGATGATATCAACGCCAGCTTCAGCCTGTGAAAGCGCTTGCTTGATCAAGGCCTCAACGGTTTCGTCATTCACGATCTCGCCATCGACAACAAAACCGTCATGGCCAGTGTCACTATAAGGGTCAAGCGCAACATCGGTCATAATTGCGATGTCTGGCACTGCCGCTTTGATAGCGCGTGTCGCGCGGTTGCTCAGATTGTCAGGGTTCCAGGCCTCGGCACAGTCGGCGGTGCGTTTGTCAGCGCCGGTGTAGGGAAACAGACAGATCGCCGGTATCCCAAGGTCGTAGGCCTCCCGCGCAGCCTCAACCACATTGTCAACCGAGAGCCGATCAACGCCGGGCATTGAAGCGACAGGCTCGCGCACGCCTTCACCGTCGCGCACAAACACCGGCCAAATCAGGTCAGCGGCGCTCAGCGTGTTCTCGGCAACAAGGCCACGAATGCTGGCGTTCTGGCGCGTTCTGCGCAAGCGTGTTTTGGGGAAGGCGGCCTGAATCGCTCGCATGTTTTGCTCCGAATGCTATTTAGCCAAAATCTTGCATGGAAATCCCTGCGCCTCAAGGGTAGGAATTGCCGCAAGCACCCTCTAAGAGGGAGCGACACGTATAAGGAAGCCGATCTTGGACTGGTATACCACCGTTTTTGAACTCATCGACATGCGCAGCTTTTCAAACCTTTGGTTCTGGATCGCGCTGGCGGTGATGTGGTCAACAACATCGCATTGGGTGCTCGGCGTACCTTGGGATATGGTCTTGCGGGCGCAACGCGACGGTGAGCAGTTCGAGCATGACCTTGTCGCCATCACCCGTATCAACACCAACCGGCTTTTGCATATCGCCAATGTTTCGGGGTTATGGGTGCTCGGATTTTCCTGCTTTTTCCTCACCATGCTGCTGTTGCTCGGCTTTGTTTACCAATACGAGTTCGCGCAGGCGTTGTTCTTGCTGGCCTTCCCGATGGCGATCATCGGCATGTTTTCGATCTCGACCGCGCGGTTGATCGATGAAGAACAAGCCACGGGCGCTCGCCTCGCCAAATTGCTCATGCGGCAGCGTTTGATCACACAGGTGATCGGCATGGTCTCAATCTTCGTTACAGCTCTTTGGGGCATGTATCAAAACCTGTCTTATGGCCCGCTTGGCTAGGTCGTGAGCACTGTGCCAGATCATATCACCGTCAGCGGCGCGCCCGAAGGCTTTGATGCACAGTTGGTTTTGCAAGAGGCCGACAAAGCGGGCGCAGTCTGTCACATCGCGCGCGACGACAAGCGCATGGCGGCGATGGCGGCTTGCCTGCGGTTTTTCAGGCCCGATGTGCCGGTGTTCGAGTTCCCCGGATGGGACTGCTTGCCATATGACCGTGTCTCGCCCAATGCTGACATTTCTGCCGCGCGCATGGCGACATTGGCGACACTCTCGCAGAATATGCCAACCAAGTTTGTGCTGCTAACGACGCTCTCTGCCGCGACGCAATATGTGCCGGCGCGTTCGGTATTGCGTGAGGCGGCTTTTACCGCGCGGGTTGGCGAGCGGGTAGATGAGGCCGCGTTGCGCGCATTTCTCGTGCGTATGGGCTTTGTGCAAAGCCCGACAGTCACCGAGCCGGGCGACTACGCCGTGCGCGGCGGTATCATCGACATTTTCCCGCCCAGTCTTTCGTCGGGTGACGGCGGGCCTGTGCGGCTTGATTTCTTCGGTGATATCCTGGACGGCGCGCGTCACTTTGATCCGGCAACGCAACGCACCACCAAGCAGCTTGATCTGGTCGAGCTATCACCTGTGTCCGAGGTGATCCTTGATGAGGCCGCGATCACCCGTTTTCGGCAAAACTACCGCCTCGAGTTCGGCGCTGCGGGCAGTGATGATCCGCTTTATGAAGCCGTGTCAGCGGGCCGCAAGCATCAAGGCGTTGAGCATTGGTTGCCGTTCTTTCACGACAAACTCGAAACGCTGTTTGACTATCTCGGCAGCGCATCGCTCAGTTTTGATGAAGGCGTCACCGCCAAGCGCCTCGCGCGGTGGGACAGTGTCGAAGACCAATACGAAACGCGACGCTTGGCCATGTCCCAAAAGGCACAGATGAGCTCGGTTTACAAACCCGTGCCCGCAGCACAGCTCTACATGGATGATGCCGCGTGGAACACAGCGATCAAGCCCTTGCGCGCGCTCCAATTCAACACCTTACCCTTGCCGACAGGGCCGAACGTGATCGACGCAGGCGGGCGTATCAGCCGCAATTTTGCGCCTGAACGTCAGCTAGAAAATGTAAACCTTTTCAGCGTCTTGAAAGATCATATACAGGCCAAATCTGCCGATAACCCCGTGCTTGTCGCCTCTTACTCCGAGGGCGCGCGCGAACGCATAGAAGGCTTGCTTGAAGACGAGGGCCTCAAAGGCGCGGTGACCGTCAAAACAGCCGACCGCATCGGCAAGCGCGGATTGCATTTCGCTGTATGGCCACTTGAACAGGGCTTTGACTCACCCGGCCTCAGTGTCATTGCCGAACAGGATGTGCTGGGCGACAGGCTGATACGCCAGCCACGCAAGAAGCGCCGTGCCGAGAACTTCCTGACCGAAGCCCAAAGCCTCACACCGGGTGACTTGATCGTGCATGTCGATCACGGCATTGGCCGCTATCTGGGGCTTGAAGTTGTCACTGCTGCAGGGGCCGCGCATGAGTGCCTCAAGCTTGAGTATGCTGACAACAGCACGCTCTATCAACCTGTTGAAAACATTGAGCTCCTCAGCAGGTATGGGCATGAGGAGGGGCTGCTTGACCGTCTCGGGGGCGGCGCGTGGCAGGCCAAGAAAGCCAAGCTCAAACAGCGCATCCGCGAGATGGCCGACAAGCTCATTCGTGTCGCCGCCGAGCGCGCCCTACGCCGTGCCCCGATCATGGAAGCCGAAGCCCATGCTTGGGAAGAGTTCGCCGCGCGCTTTCCCTATCAAGAAACCGACGACCAGCTCGGCGCCATCGAGGATGTGATCACCGACCTCGGCTCAGGCCAGCCTATGGACAGGCTCATCTGCGGTGATGTCGGCTTTGGCAAAACCGAAGTGGCGATGCGCGCCGCTTTTGTCGCCGCAATGCAAGGCGCGCAGGTGGCCGTGATTGCTCCGACAACTCTGCTCGCCCGCCAGCACTACAAAAGCTTCTCCGAGCGCTTCCGTGGCTTCCCGATGCAGGTGCGGCAGCTCTCGCGGTTTGTCTCGGCGAAAGATGCCAAGCTCACCCGTGAAGGCCTGAAAAACGGCACCGTTGATATCGTTATTGGCACGCATGCGCTGCTGGCAAAAGATATTCGTTTCAAAGACTTAGGCCTGCTGGTGATTGATGAAGAACAGCACTTTGGCGTGACGCACAAAGAGCGCCTCAAACAGCTGCGCTCGGATGTTCACGTGCTCACACTCACCGCAACGCCGATCCCCCGCACGCTGCAACTCAGCCTCTCGGGTGTGCGTGACCTCAGCATTATCGGCACGCCGCCGGTTGATCGTCTCGCGATCAGAACTTACGTCAGCGAGTTTGACGGCGTGACAATCCGCGAGGCTCTGCTGCGCGAACACTACCGCGGCGGGCAGAGCTTTTATGTTGTTCCACGCATCTCCGATCTGCACGAAATCGAGGCTTTCCTCAAAGATCATGTGCCGGAAATTTCCTATATGGTTGCCCACGGCCAACTCGCAGCAGGCGAGCTTGATGACCGCATGAACGCCTTTTACGATGGCAAATATGACGTGCTTTTGGCGACAACAATCGTCGAAAGCGGCCTCGATATTCCGACCGCCAACACTATGATCGTGCACCGCGCCGATATGTTTGGCCTCGCACAGCTCTACCAGATTAGGGGTCGCGTTGGCCGCTCCAAAACCCGCGCATATGCCTACCTGACAACCAAGCCGCGCAAGCCGCTCACCGCAACAGCCGAAAAGCGCCTGCGGGTGCTCGGATCGCTCGACACACTCGGCGCCGGCTTCACCCTCGCCAGCCAGGATCTCGACATTCGCGGCGCGGGTAATTTGCTCGGCGAGGAGCAATCCGGCCAGATGCGTGATGTCGGCTACGAGCTTTACCAATCCATGCTGGAAGAAGCGATCGCCAAGATCAGGTCAGGGCAACTCGAAGGCATCATAGACGAGGGCGAATGGTCACCACAAATCAACCTCGGTGTGCCGGTGCTTATCCCTGACAGCTTCGTGCCAGACCTTGACGTTCGCCTCGGATTGTATCGCCGTCTCAGTGGCTTGCACAGCAAAGTCGAGCTCGAAGGCTTCGCCGCCGAACTGATCGACCGCTTCGGCAGCTTGCCACGCGAGGTCAACACGCTGATGCTCGTTGTGCGCATCAAAGCCATGTGCAAAAAAGCCGGTATCGCCAAGCTCGATGGCGGGCCAAAAGGCGCAACTGTGCAGTTCCACAATAACAAATTCGCTTCGCCTGCGGGGCTTGTCGAGTTCATCCGCGATCAGCGCGGGCTGGCCAAGGTCAAAGACAACAAGATTGTGGTCAGGCGCGACTGGAAAAAAGACAATGACAAAATCAGAGGCGCCTTCGCCATCGCCCGTGATCTGGCTGTTAAGGTCTCTGAAGAAAAGAAAGCCCAAAGGAAGGCAGCAGCGAAAAATGCTTGAATGCGGTTATCATGACGTTCCTGCAGGCCACACCGCCTCGGTTGTCACCTACCTGGAAATGCACGCACGCCCCGCCGCGCGCCCCGAGGCCGATCTTGCCCTCACGCTTGAGCGCATCTCGGCGCCATCCGTCAACTGGTATCGTGCGCTGTTTCGCTCCGTGGGGGCCGACTACCTCTGGTTCGGCCGCCTGACACAGCCCGAAGCCGAGTTACATGCTCAGATCAACGATTCTGATGTGCACGTCTACGCGCTCAAGAATGGCTCAGAAGAGGTCGGCCTGCTTGAGCTCGACTTCCGCCAACAGAACACTTGCGAGCTGGCCTATTTCGGCCTCACAGGATCACTGGTTGGCGGAGGGGCAGGGCGATGGCTGATGAACCGCGCGATCTCCCTCGCTTGGGCAGAAGACATCACGCGGTTACACGTTCATACCTGCACACTCGATCACCCCAAGGCACTCGCATTTTACATCCGCTCGGGCTTCACACCCTACAAGCGCCAGATCGAAATCGAACAAGACCCGCGCAGCATTGGCCTGCTGCCAAAAACCGCAGCTCCGCAGATCCCGATCCTGTAACTTTTTCTTGGTTCAAATATCCCGGGGGATGTCACAAACTTGTTTGTGACTTGGGGGCTGGCCCCCACATGGTCGGATTTACGAAGTAAATTCGACTTACTCTTGCACTGGCCTCAACAAAGTCTCCCCAACCGAAGCCGCCCGCGCAAGCCCCTCATCCAGCGACATCGGAATATACTCACCACGGCGCCAGAGCTGTGCAAGGTCGTCATAGTGGCGTGACAGGAAATGCCCCGATTGCCCCGTTGAAATCACGAAGATCGAACTGTCAGGATCGGTGAAATCATAGACCCCGCGGTAGCCTGCAGCATGCACATTCTCAAAGGGGTTCGGCCCCGTGCCACTGGTACGACCGCGCAAGAGCGTGTTGTCTCCGCCCGATGTCGATTGTCGGATATTGACGAAATACCGCAGCAAAGGCACCTCGCCAAGAACAGGGTGATCGTGGGTGGCTTGGTGGGCATCGCCCCATCTGAGCGCCTCGATCGAGGTGCCATAGACCTCATCAAGCCAGACCAGCGCGTCATCAAGCGAGAGGCGCGCAATATCGGTGCAGCTTTCAACAGCCGCTGATTGCTTCACATCACACCACACACCCGCGCCCTCGACATTGCGGAAAACCCGCTCCAGAAACAGCGGACTGGGGTGGGTAAACTCTGCTGCAAGAGGCCCGAGTTCATCCTGAACCAGCCGTTCCTGCAAAAACCGCATCCATGCCGCGTAGATCAGCGGTTCGGGCAGGTGCTCGTTCATCTCGCCGTTCCAACCCGCCAACAAGTTCAAAGCGATCTGCCGGCGGCGCTCGACGGTGCCTTCCGCAGCGGCTTCACCCGTATACCAGAGATCAGCAGCAACCAAAGGCAGCAGCGCGCGCGCCGTGTAACTGACGGTATCAAGCTGTGCATCAACAAAGCTGTCACGCGTGTGCGCCTTGCGCCCTTGCATCAACCGTTGCCATCGCAATATCCGCTGGCTGTCGCCCCAGACATACGACACATGCAGCGGGAAGGGACGCTCGAGCAGTTTGTTGTTGGTGTTGCCGACGATGCCGCCTTGCGGGCGGATAAACTCGGGGTTGGCCGACGCCGGAAAAACGCCTTGCCAACGGTTTCGAGCTTCACTGCCACGCGCGGGCATGCGGCCTTTGCTGGCATGGTTCGCATCACGCCGCGGCATCGCTCCGATGGTTTTCATCGCGATACTGCCCGCATCAGCCAGCGTCAGGTTTTGGGAGGGAGCAATGTAGAGCTGGCTTGCCTCAAGTGCTGCATCAATACTATGGGCGCGCATCAGGCGCATGCCAGCTGTAAGAGACGTGTCCGCCGGATCAAGCGCAGTCCAGGCCAGCGCCGCAACATGGCCGGGCGGTGTCACCTCACCAACGTCATGAAACGAGGGCGGTAACACAGGGCCGTTCTCCGTCCAACGTAACGTCAGTGTCACCGGATCAGCATCTTTGATGGTGATGATAGACCCGCGACTGGTAAACTTCTTGAAGCCGTCGGGCGTGCGGTATTCTTCGGTGTTCTCGGGGTTGAGCTCTTCGATGAAAATATCCTGATCATCAAGGTATGACGAGGTGACCCCCCAGCCAAGCGACTTTGACCGCCCGATAAGCACAACAGGAATCCCCGGAATAGTCGCGCCAATTACCCCCCCCGATGACAGCTCGAGGCGCGCCAGATACCAGATCGCCGGTGCTGTGAGGCCCAGGTGCGGGTCGTTGGCCAAAAGCGAGCCGCCCGTCGCCGAGCGCGTCGGGTCAGCCGCCCAGGCATTTGAGGCCCCGGCATGGGCCCGGCCCTTGATCGGTGAAAGCGGCAGCTTGGTCACGTCTACGCCAGCATATTTGTGCGCCGGTTTTGCGTTCGGAAACATCGCCGCATAAGAGGGCAGGGCAGCAACACCGGTTCCAGGCGCGTCAGGCAGGATGTCTTTGAGCCGCTCGGGTGTGTCGAGCAAAAACGACACCCGCGCCCGCAAAATCTCTTCTTCGGCATGGCCCGAAAGCTGCACAGCCATAAGCTTTTGGATGGCGATGGAATCTTCCGGCCGCCAAGGCGCGAAAGGGGCGTTGAACATGAACATTTCTGGCGCACCACGGCCCAGAGCGTTTTGGTTCACTTCCGCAAGCCGCGCATTGACGCCAGCCGAGTAAGCTTCAAGCGCAGTCATGGTCGGCGAGTCTTGCGCCGCAACCGATGAGCGGGCGAGGCTGTATAAATCAAACCGGCGCATGAGTTTATCGATGGGAACAGTCGCGGTTCCGAACACTTCGGAAAGCCGCCCCTGCGCCGTGCGCCGCAAGGTTGTCATCTGCCACAGGCGGTCTTGTGCATGGGCATAGCCAAGGCCGAAAAACACTGCACTCTCGTCGTCTGAAAAAATATGCGGCACATTGGAGTGATCACGCAGAATTCGCACAGGAGCGCTCAGCCCGCTGACTTCAAGAGTTTTGTCGTAATCCGGCAAACTGCGCGAGGCGAGAAAATACACAACAAGAACAGCCAGCACACCAAGCACAACGAGCAAAGTTGCCAGCCTGAAAAGCCATCTGAACATTGTGATCATCGCTGCACTCCCTCTTTAAATCGGCTTTGTGCTTGCCTTCATGCGTATTGCCCGACACAAACGATACCGAGAACGAATGCAAGGGAAAAGATCATGACAAAGCTCGCGTTTCTGGGATTGGGTGTAATGGGTTATCCGATGGCAGGCCACCTGAAAGCCGCCGGACACGAGGTTTGCGTGTATAACCGCACGTCAGCCAAAGCCGAGGCCTGGGTTGCCGAGCACGGCGGCAGCTTTGCAGTGACCCCGCGTGAAGCGGTGCACGGTGCCGATATGGTGCTGGCCTGTGTGGGCAACGACGATGACTTGCGCTCGGTTTGTCTGGGCGATGACGGAGCCTTTGCAGGCATGAACGAGAAAGCGGTGTTTGTTGATCACACCACAGTCTCGGCAAAAGTAACCACCGAGCTCTACACCGCCGGACAAAAGCAAGGCATTGGCTTTGTCGATGCGCCGATCTCGGGCGGGCAAGCAGGGGCCGAGAACGGCGTGCTGTCGGTTATGTGCGGTGGCGATGCCAAAGACTTCGCGCGCGCTGAACCGGTGATTGACTGCTACGCCCGCATTTGCCGCCGCATCGGGGAGAGCGGCGCCGGACAAATGACCAAGATGTGCAACCAGATTGCCATTGCGGGCCTCGTTCAGGGCCTCTCGGAGGCTCTCCATTTTGCCGATAAAGCCGGACTCGACGGCCGCGCGGTTGTTGAAGTGATCAGCCAGGGCGCGGCGGGAAGCTGGCAGATGCAGAACCGGTTTGAAACGATGCTTGCGGATGAGTTCGAGCACGGCTTCGCGGTTGACTGGATGCGTAAGGATCTGGGCATTTGTCTTGCTACAGCCGACGAAACCGGCGCGAGCTTGCCGGTGACGGCACTCGTGGACCAGTTTTACAAGGACGTTCAAAAAATGGGCGGCGCGCGTTGGGACACGTCGAGCCTGTTCAAGCGCTTGCAAAATATCGGCTAAGGGATTGCGCCGCGCTTCGCGCGTCGCCGTAGGTGGGGGCCAGCCCCCAGGTCACAAACAAGTTTGTGACTTCCCCCGGGATATTTGACCCAAGAAAAAGCCGGGTGTTCGTTAAGGGTCAGTGTGTTGTGGTGTTTGAAAACAGCTGGATTACGACGATACCGAGGATGATCAAAGCGAGACCGAGAATCGCTGGTGTGTCGAGTTTCTGTCCGAAAACCAAGTAACCGATGATCGCGATGAAGACGATGCCAAGGCCTGACCAAAGCGCATAGACGATTCCGACGGGCATGACTTTGAGAGCCAGTGCAAGCAGGTAGAAACTGAAGCTATAAGCCAGCACAACCAGCACCGAGGGCCAGAGGCGGGTGAACTGCTGACTGGCTTGCAGCGCGGTGGTGCCGATCGTTTCAGCGAGGATAGCGAAAAACAGGTAGATGTAGTGCATTTGACAGCTCTCAGATTGGCAGTTCGGTGGTGTCTTTGATGTCTTCCATCACAAAACTCGCCGACACGTCAGCCATTGAAACACGCTTGATCAGCTTTTGGTAGAGGGCATCGTAACCGACCATATCTTTGACACGGGCGCGCAGCAAATAGTCGAGATCGCCGGACATGCGGTAGACAGCCTGTATTTCGGGCAAGGCACGGGCTGCGCGGGCGAAATCGGTTGACCAATCGGCGGTGTGGGTGGCTGCGCGCACCTGAATGAACACCGTCAGGCCAAGGCCGAGCTTGCCAGCGTCAAGCAGGGCTACACGGCGCTTGATCACCCCGGCCTGCTGCAACTGCTTGAGTCGCCGCCAACAGGCGTTGCGCGACAGGCCCACCTCTGCGCTGAGCGCATCAAGCGAGAGGTCACTGTTGGCTTGAACATTTCGCAAAATGCGCCTGTCTATGTCATCAATTTCGATCATACCCCATATATGCGGGACGTTTTCCCAAAGTGAAAGCATAAAGGCTGATTTTTGGGACAAATACCAAGGGCAACTTTTGTAACTTTCACCCCAAGGCAAACCCGCCGAAAGTTATGGAGCAGGACATGATTTCAAAGATTTTCCTAGATCACCCGAAGGCCGTTGACGAGAGCTTCTTTGAGCATATGCTCTTTGCATTGCGCTTTAGCTTTTGGTTGTTTGTTGCGGCCTTTGCAGCCTTGCTACATGCCTTCGTGCCAGCAGCCTGCGAAAAGACCGCCAGCACCATCATCGCGCGTCTTTATGAGCGCACGCACAACAGGGGGCGCTGATGTGTCGTTGGGCGGCCTACCTTGGTGCGCCGGTCTATCTTGAGGACCTCGTCAGCAACCCCAACCACTCGCTGATCGTGCAATCGAAGGCGGCAGACGAGTGCAAGACTTCGATCAACGCCGACGGCTTTGGCCTCGCGTGGTATGACAGCCGCCCCGAGCCGGGCCTCTACCGTGATGTGTTTCCGGCTTGGTCAGACCCCAACCTGCGGTCACTCTGTCAGCAGGTGCGATCAGGGGCTTTTCTGGCCCATGTCAGGGCTTCGACGGGCACAGCGATTAGTCGCAACAATTGTCACCCCTTCACTTACGGAAAGTGGAGCTTTGTCCACAACGGGCAGGCGGGGGGCTATGAGCATTGGCGCAAATCGGCTGATATGCTGATTGGTGAGGAGCAGTATATGCACCGCAAAGGCGCGACCGACAGCGAAGCGCTGTTTCTGATCGCGGCTGGCCTCGGGCTTGAAGAGGATCCGATTGGGGCAGTGGAACAGGCCGTAGCCAAAATGGAAGCGCTGGCAAGCGAGAAGGGCGCAACCCCGCATATGCGTTTTGCAGCAGCGCTGACAGATGGCGAAACGCTTTATGCCTTTCGCTATGCCTCAGATGACAGGGCGCCAACGCTCTACCATCGCTGGAGCGCGAGCCGACAGGGCTTTGCCGTCGTGTCAGAGCCATTGGTTGAACAGGAAGAGGGCTGGGAAGCCCAAACCGCTGGCACAGTGGCGGTGCTTCGCAAAGGTGCCAAAGAGCTGCGGAAATTCGGGCGCATTGCGTCAGCCACGCGCCCGAAAGTTGCTTAGCCGATAATCTTGTTGAGTGTCGCGCTCGGGCGCATCACTGAGGCAAGTTTATCAGCGTCGGCGGTATAGTAACCGCCTGTGTCGGCAGGCTTGCCTTGAGCGGCGGCCAGTTCGGCAACGATGGCTGCTTCACCTTCGGCCAGCGCTTTCGCGACGGGTGCAAACTCGGCGGCAAGGGCGGCATCGTCTGACTGAGCCGCCAAGGCTTCGGCCCAGTAACGGGCAAACCAGTAGTGGCTGTCGCGGTTGTCAGGCTCACCGACTTTGCGGCTTGGCGAGCGGTTGTTGTCAAGGATGCCCTGCGTGGCTGCGTCAACCGCTTGGCCCAAAATGCGGGCCTTGTCGTTGCCTTTGGCTTCCGCAAGGAACTGCAGACTTTCACCAAGCGCGCAGAACTCACCAAGGCTGTCCCAACGCAGGTGGTTTTCCGCATCAAGCTGTTGCACGTGCTTGGGAGCCGAGCCGCCAGCACCGGTTTCAAACAAGCCACCACCATTCATAAGCTTCACGATCGAGAGCATCTTGGCCGAAGTCGCCAGCTCAAGGATCGGGAACAGATCGGTCAGATAGTCGCGCAGCACGTTGCCGGTGATGGCGATGCTGTTCTCGCCCTTGGTGATGGTCTCAAGCGAGGCCTTCGTGGCTTCGCGCGGAGCCATGATCTCGAACTTGTCAGCAACGCCTTGAGCCTCAAGGATCGGCTTCACATAGGCGATCAACTCGGCATCGTGGGCGCGGTTGGCGTCGAGCCAGAAAATGCTGCGATAGCCGGTGGCTTTTTGGCGGGCAATCGCAAGGTTCACCCAGTCTTCAATCGGCGCCTTGTTGGCGCTGGCCGAGCGCCAGATGTCGCCAGCTTCAACCTTGAGTTCGTGCAACACTGTGCCGTCTTCGAGGATCATTTTGACCACGCCAGCTTCCGGCATCTCAAAGGTGGTTGGGTGGCTGCCGTATTCCTCGGCTTTTTGCGCCATCAGACCGACGTTTTGCACGGTGCCAGCAGTGGCCGGATCAAGCGCGCCATTGGCTTTGAAGAACTTCACGGCCTCGTCATAGACAGGTGCGTAGCTGTCATCAGGGATCACACAGTTGGCGTCTGACTCGTTGCCATCAGGGCCCCATCCTTTGCCGCCAGCGCGAATGAGCGCAGGCATTGAAGCGTCGATGATCACATCAGACGGCACATGCAGGTTGGTGATGCCTTTGTCTGAGTCGACCATATACATCGGCGGGCGGGCGGCCATGCAAGCGTCGATATCAGCCATGATTTCGGCATTGTCAGCGACTTTCTCAAGCAGCGCGCCAAGGCCTTGGTTCGGGTTCACACCAAGCGCCTCGATCGCCGAGCCGTGTTTTTCAAACACCGGTGCGAGGAAGGCTTTGACCGCGTGGCCAAAGATGATCGGGTCAGAGACTTTCATCATCGTCGCCTTCATGTGCAACGAAAACAGCGTGCCTTCGGTTTTGGTCTTATCGATTTCTGAAAGCAGGAAGGCATCAAGCGCTTTGGCGCTCATGAAAGTCGCGTCAACAACTGTGCCGGCGGGGTAGCTCACGGCGTCCTTGAGGACGGTCTCGCCAGATGCGCCTTCCAGCACGATCTTGGCTGTGGCAGCTTTGGCGAGTGTGGCCGATGTCTCGTTTGAGAAAAAGTCTCCGCCTGACATCGAAGCGACGCGCGTCTTGCTGTCGGCCGTCCATTTGCCCATGCGGTGCGGGTTGTTCTGCGCATAGTTCTTAACCGCGGCGGCGGCGCGGCGGTCAGAGTTGCCTTCACGCAGCACCGGGTTCACAGCCGAGCCTTTGAGCGTGTCATACTTGGCGCGCACGGCTTTTTCTTCGGCGGTTTCGGGCGTTTCAGGGTAGTCGGGCAGGGCGTAGCCTTTGCCTTGAAGCTCGGTGATCGCGGCAACAAGCTGTGGCACAGAGGCCGAGATATTGGGAAGTTTGATCACATTGGCTTCAGCGGTTTTCACCAACTCGCCAAGTGCAGCCAGATCGTCAGATTGCTGCTGATCAGCGCTCAGGGCCTCGGGAAATGTCGCCAAGATACGTCCTGCGAGCGAGATATCCTTGGTGCCGACAGTGATACCAGCCGCCTTTGCAAAGCGCTGGATGATCGGCAAAAGCGAGGCGCTGGCAAGCTCGGGCGCTTCGTCAACTTTGGTGTAAACAATGTCGGGTGTGTTTGACTGAGCCATCTATGATCCCTCTCGATCGCTGTTGTTGTTCAACTGGAATTGCCTGCCTCATAGCCCAGACACGGGCAAAAGGAAAGACGGTATGCAAAGGTATACATAAAAAAACTTGAGACGATTTCCGCCTAGGCCTGCAACGCTTCGATCCGCTTGAAGCGCAACATAAACAACAGGGCGAAGGCGCAGAGCACAAATACCCCGATCGCAACAGGCCGCGGCGTTCCATCAAAGGCAAGGCCGATCGGCACCGCGAAAACCATCGCGAACACCGTGGAAACACCGCTCAGAATTGACGCCGCCAGACCGGCTATATGGCCCAAAGGCTCCATCGCCATTGCGTTGAGGTTTCCCAGTGTCAGCCCGGCCATAGCGAACAGCGAGAACTGCCAGAACACCACAAGGCCGAAGTAGACAACATCAGGCAAGGGCAGGGTCGTCAACACGATCATCGCGCCCGAAAGCACCACCTGCACCGCTATCGTCGCTGTTGTCATCGCACGCATGCCAATGCGCACCACAAGCGTGGCGTTCAACACACTGGCGCTCCCCGCACAGATAGCCACCAGCCCGAACCAGTAAGGAAAGCTCTCGGCACGATCAAACGTAATGTCATAAATCGGCTGGATACTGGAAAGCGCGCCGAACAACACAGCAAGGCAAAGCGTCTGAACGATCAGAACAACCCGCACGACCGGATATGTCAGCATCTCCTTAAGTGCGCTCCAAAGCTTGCGAGCATTAAAGGCCCGGCGGTGCTCTTTGGGCAGGGTCTCCTCAAGGCGCAGCCCGAACCAGCTTGTCACCACCAGCGCAAAAACCACAAAAGCCGCAAAGATACCGCGCCACCCCGTGAGGCCGATAATGCCATCGCCAATCAGCGGTGCAATCGCGGGAACGAGCGTAAAGATCATCATCACGATCGACATCAACCGCGCCATATACCGGCCTTCAAAAAGATCACGGATAACCGCAAGGCTGACGATCCTCGGGCCAGCAATGCCAAGCCCCTGCACAACCCGCGCCGCCAGAACCAGCTCAAGTGTTTGGGCAAAAAAGGCCAAGGCCGCACCAACGATATAAAGCAGGATGCCCGCATAAAGCACAGGCTTGCGGCCAAAGCTATCAGACAGCGGGCCGGTAAAAAACGTGCCGAGCCCCATACCCAACACAAATGACGTGAGGATAAGCTGCGCGGCGTTGGGCGCTTCGGGGCTCAGTTCTTGGCCAATTTCCGGCAGGGCAGGCAGCATAGCGTCAATCGAGAAAGCTGTCAGCGCCATCATCATCGCCATCAAAGCGATGAACTCACCTTTGGACATTTTAATTTTTTCAGTCATTGGTTTTCTCTAAATGTTTCTCAAGCGCTTTACGTCGGCGGCGCAACATGGCGAACTGGCCAAATTGCTGAATGGCGAGGGCGAATATCCCGAGCCCGAAGAAAATGAAAAATGTGGTGCCGATCTTGCCAATCACCGTGGCGGGCACCAGCTGACCGTAGCCAACGGTTGATAACGTCACAACCGTAAAGAAATAGGCGTCAATCCAGCTCCAGCCCTCGACATGGCGAAAAAACACCGTGCCAACGCCAACCACCATCAACAACAACGCGAACAGAGATTTTGTTGACAGTGTCATTCCGTCTGGCCTGCCACAATCTCGTCAATCACCTTGAGCCACAACTCAGGCCCCTGAGCACCCGGGACGGCATGCTGGCTGGCAACCACAAAAGTCGGAACCGAGTTCACACCCATCTCGCGGCTGTGCTTGTCGCGTGCGATAATATCGTCGCGGTCAGCGTC
The DNA here is from genome assembly GCF_018860975.1 of Lentibacter algarum. Taxonomy (GTDB): domain Bacteria; phylum Pseudomonadota; class Alphaproteobacteria; order Rhodobacterales; family Rhodobacteraceae; genus Lentibacter; species Lentibacter algarum_A. Next base: position 371,357 of record NZ_JAHKQI010000008.1, on the reverse strand, counting down.
CGAGTTCAACAGTTTGGACACCAGTGCCGCGTCCATGCCCAACCCATCGGCGACATCGGCCAGCACTTCGAAGTCGCCAATGTCGCGGCCTTCCTTGAAGTAGGCTTTGAACAGCGCCGAAACGACAGGCGTTTGCCGCCCTTCGATACCGGCCCAGTGAATGAGCCTATGGGCATTGAGCGTGTTGGGCGTGCGTTTGATCTGGTCAAACTCGATGTCGACACCCGCCGCCTTGGCGTGCTCAACGATCGGCTGATACGCCGCATAAGCGCCGTCTTTACCGCCAAACTTGCCTTCCAGATAAGCGCGCCTGTCCATGCCCTCGGCCGGCATATCGGGGTTCAGCTGAAACGGGTGCCACTCGATGTTGAAAGGGTGCTCGGGCCGCTGCATCAAAGCGCGATCAAGATGCGCCTTGCCAATGTAGCACCAAGGGCAAATCGGATCGGAGATAATATCAAGTTTGACCATAGCATCCTCGCTGTTTGAATTCTGTCTATTCCAAGCATTGGAGAAGCTAAAGCCCCAAAGCAGGCAGGCTCACTTCAACGTGAGTGTCTTAAGCGCCGCGCGCCTGATCTTGTTGTTCGGCCCCGTCGGCAGGCTATCGAGTCGCCTGTAAAGCTTGGGCTGCTTGTAAGCTGCAAGTGTCGCTTGGGCGAAGGCCTTTAGCGCCGCCTCATCAACGTCACTCTCACTCGTGTAAAAGCAGCCGATAACGCGCACATCGGCTTTCACTTCAACATCGGTCACGGCCAGTGCTGTGAGGCCAGCAAAACCCTGCAACGCTTGTTCAACTTCAACAGGCGAAACGCGGTAACCACCTGCATTCATCATGTCATCTGCGCGGCCTTTGTAAGCTATTTGCCCGTCTTCATGCATCACCCCCAAGTCGCCGGTCAAAAACCAGTCGCCTTGAAAGCGCTGGCGGGTTTCGGCCTCGGCGCCAAAGTAGCCAAGCATCAGACCCGCGTCTTGATGGTGAATGGCGATCTGGCCTGTTTCACCGCGCGGCAGCGGGCCGTCATCGCCAACAATCGCGACGCACCGCCCGTTCTGAGCATGCCCCAAGCTCGCATTCGTCGCGGGCCGGCTGGGGGAACTGGAAAGGAATGTCGAGCATTCCGACATGCCAAACGCCTCATAGATCTCGCAGCCTGTCGCGGCCCGCCAATCTTGCCTGATGGTCTCGCTAAGCTTCTCGCCAGCCGATAGCCCGTGTCGCAAGTCTGGCAGATCAAGCGCATTTCCCGACTTTAACATCTTCCGGTAAACCCCGGGTGCAGCGGCAAAAATTGTTGCCTTGTGCGCTTTCATCAAGCCGGCAATCTGCTCGGGCATCACGCCTTCAGCCGGTATCAAAGCTGTTGCACCAACGCTCCAAGGGTCCATCAACCCCGTGCCAAGAGTGTATGTCCAGTTGAACGCCCCCGCATGACAGAGGCGGTCACTGTCGCTAAGCTCATACCAGTCACGGATCATCATTTGCCGCGCCCAAACGGCGCGATGTGCATGCATAACAGCACGCGGTTTGCCCGAGGTGCCAGAGGTGTAAACGATGTAGGCCAGCCTGTCGGGATCACCCATCGAGAAGTCACAAGGCGCAAGCACATGCATCGCTTGCATCTGGGTTTCTGTGAGCCGCAAGAAGTCACCTTCAGGGCAGGTGATACCCTCGCCAACGATCACCGCAGCGGGTGACAACTCGTTGATCATCTTGGAGACCTCGCCCTCGGTAAGCTGCGCCGATGTCGGCACAGGCACAAGCCCGACGGCGATTGCAGCCAAATGCGCCAAAGGGAAGCTGACATGATTGCCAAGCCGCAACAACACGATGTCGCCCTCGCGTAATCCGGCTTCAAGCAAGCCTGTGCCAATGCCGCGCACCGCTTGTTCGAGCGCGCCAAAAGTCCAGCTCTCGTCGTGGTCGTGTGACATCACTTCAAGGGCGGTTTTTGCCTCGCGGCCTTTTGCGCCTGCCAAGACATGTCGAGCAAAGTTGAAGGGGCTGGGGCAGGGCGCTTGCACGCCGGTATCAGATATAGAAAGCATGCTCATGTGCTAGGCCGCACGCGCGCGAGTTGCAAGTGCCTGCTTGCACGCCTATGAACGCGCCATGACCGATACACACGCCCCGACGACACTCATCCGCATTGCCCGCGAAAACGGCGAAAGCCCGCATACAGCCGAGCTTGATCTTGGCGCGCGGGTGCGCGAGTTGCGCAAGTCGCTTGGTCTGACGCTTGAGCAAGCCAGCAAACAGGCCGGCCTTGCGCGCTCGACCCTCTCCAAGATCGAGAATGGCCAGATGTCTCCGACTTTTGAAGCGCTCAAAAAGCTGGCAACCGGCCTTGAAATCTCGGTGCCGCAGCTGTTTACGCCGCCGGAAAACAACCAGGTGACAGGCCGCATGAGCGTGACAAAGTCAGGCGAAGGCGCGCGCCACCTGACCACAACATATGAGCACGGGCTGCTCGCCGAGGGGATCAGCAACAAAAAGATGCTGCCCTATAGTGCGCGCATTCACGCCCGCGACATGAGCGAGTTTGACGGCTGGGTGCGCCATGACGGCGAAGAGTTTCTCTATGTGCTGACAGGCGTCGCGCGGCTCTATACCGAGTTCTATGAACCGGTCGAAATGCGCCGCGGCGACAGCGCCTATTACGACGCTTCGATGGGCCACAACCTCGTGTCGGTCAGTGCCGAAGACGCCACCGTGCTTTGGGTGACGTCTTTGAGCTGAGTTTCAACCGAACCAATGCCGCGTGCGATTGGCAAAACCGACCAGCGACAGCATCACCGGAACCTCAACCAACACACCAACGACTGTCGCCAATGCCGCACCCGAGTGCAGGCCAAACAGTGAAATCGCCACAGCAACCGCAAGCTCGAAGAAATTGGAAGTGCCGATCATGCAAGCTGGCGCCGCAATGTTGTGTGGCAGCTTCATCTTCAGCGCGACAGCATATGTCACCGCAAATATGCCATAGCTCTGGATGATCAGCGGAATGGCGATCAGCACAATCGCTTGTGGCTTGGCCAGAATGGTTTCGGCCTGAAAGCCAAACAGGATCAACACTGTTGAAAGCAGCCCGATCACTGACCAAGGCTTGATACGCACCAGAAAACTCTCGACTTGATGCTCACCACCACGCTCCAGCATCTTGCGCGCGATCACACCGGCCAGCAGGGGCAACACCACGTAAAGCACAACCGAGAAAAACAATGTCTCCCAAGGCACTGTCACATCGGAAATGCCGAGCAAAATCGCGGCCAACGGGGCGAAGGCGAAGATCATGATCACATCGTTCACCGAGACTTGCACCAAGGTGTAGTTCGGATCACCCTTGGTGAGCTGACTCCAGACAAAAACCATCGCCGTGCAGGGCGCCACACCAAGCAAGATCATCCCGGCGATGTATTCACCCGCAGTGTCATAGTCGACAAACCCCGCAAAAAAGACCCGAAAGAACAACCAGCCAAGCGCGGCCATGGTGAAAGGCTTGATCAGCCAGTTCACAATCAAAGTCAGGATCAACCCCTTGGGTGACTTGCCCACATCCTTGATTGCGCCAAAATCTATCTGCACCATCATCGGGAAGATCATCACCCAGATCAGCACCGCTATCACAAGGTTCACATGCGCCACTTCCAGCGCCGCAATGCCAGCAAACACACCTGGTACGAGGTTGCCAAGGATCACCCCGGCGACAATGCAAAGCCCGACCCAGACGGTCAGGTAGCGTTCAAAAATTCCCATGTTACTTTCCTATCTTCACGCGCTAATCGTCGCGCAGGCATCAAGATGCCGTTTCAGTTGTTCAGCACTCATCGTCTCGATCGGGCCTTCAAGAAAGGCCTCAGCGCGGCGTTTGAGTGTCGCGTAAGCGCTGGCAAAAGCCTCTTCCCAGTCCGGCTCAAGCGCGGCGGCCGGGTCTTCAACACCCCAATGCGTGCGCAGGGGCACGCCCGGCCACATCGGGCAGGTCTCTTCGGCGGCAGAACCGCACACCGTGATCACGGCATCCATCTTGGGGGCGTCGGGCAGGGCGAACTCGTCCCAGCTCTTGGAGCGCGCACCCGACACATCATAGCCCTCGCGTGCGAGCAGCTTGAGCGATTGAGGATGAACTTTGCCCGCTGGCTGTGACCCCGCAGAATAGGCCGTAACCGCGCCGCCGCTTTGGGCGGTGAGTATCGCCTCAAGCAAAATTGAGCGCGCCGAATTGCCAGTGCATAAAACAAGTATATTCACTGGGTTTTATCCTCGGAAAGAAGAGCGCCTTTGCCGATATCATCAGCCGCATGTTGCAGTGAAATCGCGTTGAGTGTGTCGATCGGCAAAACCACAAAGGCCTTCAGACGGTTTTGCAAGGTGCCATAGGCTTGCTGAAACGCCAGCCGCTTTTCAGCCTCGGTTCCCGTCGCTTTCACAGGGTCAGGCATGCCCCAATGCGCGGTCACCGGCTGGCCGGGCCAAGCGGGGCACTCCTCGTTTGCGGCATCGTCACAGACGGTAAACACAAAGTCGAACTTCGGCGCATCCGTCTTTTGGAACTCGCTAAGGTTCTTGGCGTAGAGCGGCGATACATCATGGCCTTTGGCGCTCAAAATCTCGACAGTGAAATCATTGAGCTTCGAGCTTGGTTTTGCGCCGGCGGAGTAGGCCTCAAACAGGCCTTCGCCCAGATCACGCAGGATCGTCTCAGCCATGATCGAACGTGCCGAGTTTCCCGAGCAGATGAACAAAACCTTATATGGTGGTGTCGGCATGGGGGTCTCCTTGTTGCCTGACAGGGGTTGGGTGAAATCACACAAATCGGCACGGTTGCGGCAGCAGCCGCTGAACAGGCCTTTGTTGAGGGCGCGCGTTCCGTCCAGATCAACACTGTAGTGCAAGCTGGTGCCCTCGCGCCGCACCTTGGCCAGCGCGGCTTTGCGAAGGGCCGCCAGATGATCAGACAGCGAGCTCGCTTTAAGGCCGCTCACCTGAGCAATTTCGCCAGCAGGCAGTTCATCAGGGTAGCGCCGTAGCAACAACTTGAACACGTCAAGACGTTGCGGATGGCTTAAAGCCGACAGTTGAGAAGCGAGATCATAATTCATATTTCGGAATTACCCGAAATAGATGTGATGCGCCAGTGATAGTTTTGTAAAAAACATGCTGCGCGCGCAGCCTTAAGAAATTAAGGACATACACTGCCAGCGAAACTGTCTGCACGCATTATGCACTGTGGTATGTACTGCAGTATGCACGCAAGTCACATGAGAGTGACTCGCAGATTTCGGCGTTAACCACAGCGTGCGCTGTGTTTACTCTTCATACCACCACACAGGCGGCGCGACCCAGTAGCCGGCCCCGTTCACAGGCACATACTCAGGGTGTTTAAGCTCTTTAGCATGAGCAATCCGCGTGGTGCCAAAAGCAAAAGTCGGGATCACATATCGCCCCGCCGTAAGGATACGGTCAAGTGCCCGCACAGCCGCTACAAACTCTTCTTTGTCGTCGGTGGCGACCATCGTTTCGATCATCGCTTCAGCCGCTGGCACGTTCATGCCCATCAGGTTGCGCGAACCCTGCTCCTCAACGCCGCGGTGGCCCCAGTATGTCATCTGCTCGTTCCCCGGGCTGAGAGTAAACCCGCGTCTGATGCTCGTCATGTCAAAATCATAGCTGCCTTCACGGGCAAAAAATTGAGCATTGTCAACAGTTTCGATACGCGCGGTAATGCCCAAACGCGCCAAAGCCTGCACGTAGATTTCGCCAAAAGCTTTGAGTTCGCCGGCGCCCAAAGGCAGTAGAATGCTGAACTCGAAGGCCTCGCCGTCGGCATTGCGCAGGATACCATCAGTGACTGTCCAGCCAGCCTCCTTTAGCAGCGCCGCCGCCAGCTTGAGGTTCTTGCGGTTGCGCTTGTTGCCGTCACCTTCAGGCAGGGCATAACCACTCATAACACCGGGGATCAGATCTTCGGCGAAAGGCTCGAGCAGAGCCTTGACCCGCCCCTCCGCCGGGCCGTGTTGCATGCCCAGTTCGGTGCCCGAAAAATACGAGGTGATCCGTTGTTGCGAACCGCCCGTTACCACTTCGTTCATAAATTCGAAGTTAAATGCGAGGATCAAAGCTTCCCGAACCCGCCAGTCCTTAAACTTGTCTTTACGTGTATTGATCACAAACCCAGTTATGCCCGAAGGCTTCCCGTCTTGAAATTCTGACAAGATAACATCGCCGCGGGTGCGGGCAGGGAAGTCGTAAGAAACCCGCCATCTGTTGGCATTATACTCTCGTTGCACGTTCAAGACACCGGCCTTGAAAGCTTCAAGCTGCACCGAGCTGTCGCCAAAAAACTCGATGCGCAGCTCGTCGAAGTTGGCAACACCCTGCATGAGCGGCAGGTCTTTGCCCCAGTAGTCGGGGTTGCGTTTGAGCGACATAAAGCGGTTGGGTTGATATTCACCGATCACATAGGGTGCCGAGCCGATCGGAGCGACATCAAAGCCGGATTTGGTGAAATCCTTACCCTCCCATTGCGCCTTTTTCAAAATCGGACGCAATCCGGTGATCAGCGCCAACTCTCGGTTTTGCACATTGAACGTGAACTTCACTTTGCGCGGGCCGGTTTGTTCGATGCTGTCAATCTGGCTGTGCAATCCTCGATACCGCGCATGGCCCTTGGTTCCGAGCGTCTCGAAGCTCCAGATCACATCTTCTACAGTCACCGGGCTGCCATCAGAGAATCGGGCTTCCTCGCGCAGGGTAAACTCAACCCATTTGCGGTCGTTTCCGGTCTCGACCGATTCGGCCAGAAGCCCGTAAAGCGCGAAAGGTTCGTCCCAGTTACGGCCCATTAACGACTCGTATGCCATAAACCGAAGCTGCCATGGCGTGGTGCCTTTTCGGATGAACGGATTGAGGCTGTCAAAGCCTCCCGTGTTGCCGGTTTTGTAGACACCGCCTTTTGGCGCATCTGCGTTCACATAGGGCAGGGCTACAAAATCTGGTGGTAGAGCGGGAGAGCCATACATAGCTATGCCATGCTGCGGCCCGACGTGCTGCTCAGCGAGCGCGGGAATCGCATGAGAGAAGCTGAAGATTGTGCCGCAAATCCCTGCCAGCACTTGGAAAAAAACTGATCTCATTTTGACGACAATCCCGCTGCAACCTTGTTTTGTTAACGCAAACCCTAACGGGCGGTAAAAGCCAATACAAACTTTTAGCTTGGCCTAACGTCTTAGAAAGCTTATAAAGGTCTCACTGCTCGATAGGTTTCTTGCCTGTATGAAACCTGCCTCAATAACTTGACGCCAGCCTTGTGCTGGCGTTTTTTTTGGCTTTAGGGTAGGCGGGGCTGCTCAGGAGCTGCTCACTGGCTTTGGTCTGGCACGCCCCTTTACAACGCTCTATGCTGCAGTTGCAACATAAAGGAGAGAGCGTCGTGACACTCGCAGGCAAAACCGCAATCATCACCGGATCAAACTCGGGCATCGGCCTAGGCGTCGCTTGGGAAATGGCCCGCGCAGGGGCTGACGTTGTCCTCAACTCTTTCACCGACACGCCGGAAGACCACGCCATCGCAGATGCGATCAGCAAGGAAACCGGCACCACAGCCCGTTATATTCAGGCTGATATGTCAAAAGGTGATCAATGCCGTGCGCTGATCACGAAAGCTGGCCGCTGTGATATTCTGGTGAACAACGCCGGTATCCAGCATGTCGCGCCTGTTGACGAGTTCCCCGAAGGCAAGTGGGACGCGATCATCGCCATCAACCTGAGCTCGAACTTCCACACCACCGCTGCTGCATTGCCGATGATGCGCAAGGCAGGTTGGGGTAGGGTGATCAACATCGCTTCGGCGCATGGCCTCACGGCCTCGCCCTTCAAGTCAGCCTATGTCGCGGCAAAACACGGTGTTGTTGGCCTCACCAAAACAACGGCACTCGAAACCGCACAGGAACCGATCACCGCCAATGCGATTTGCCCGGGTTATGTTTTGACGCCGCTTGTTGAAGCGCAAATTCCCGACACGATGAAGGAATATGACATGAGCCGCGAAGACGTGATCAAGAATGTCATGCTCACACGCCAACCCTCTAAAGAGTTCGCCACGGTCGAACAGCTCGGCGGCACAGCGGTTTTCCTCGCATCTGATGCTGCTGCGCAGATTACCGGAACAACCATCAGCGTTGACGGCGGCTGGACAGCGCTTTGACCCTGAAGCTTAACCTTGCCTTACAAGGCGGAGGCGCACACGGCGCCTTCACTTGGGGGGTGCTTGATCGGCTCCTGCAAGAGCCCGACATTGAGATCACAGGTATCTCCGGCACCTCGGCTGGCGCACTCAACGGGGCGGCACTTAAGGCCGGTCTTGCCACGGGTGGGGCAGAGGGCGCGCGTGAAAACCTGGAGTGGCTCTGGAAGCGGATCGGCGCGATTGACGACAGCAACCTGCCGGCTTGGTTCGGCCTGACGCAAACCCGGGCAATTTCAGCCGCGCTCGGAAACTCTCCTATGTTTGCAATGACTGATGCGTGGAACAACATGTTCTCGCCCTACAGCATGCCTGTCATCAGCAACCCGTTGCGCGCACTCGTCGAAGAGCTTGATTTCAAGCGAATTTGTGCCTCAGTCGGGCCGGCGTTTTATGTTGGCGCAACCAATGTGCGCAGTGGCAAGGCACGAGTTTTCGCAGGTAACGAGATAAGCGCCGACGCCATCCTCGCCTCGGCGTGCCTGCCGACACTCTACCGCGCGGTTGAAATTGAAGACCCAAACACAGGCCGCACCGAGGCCTATTGGGACGGCGGCTATACTGGCAACCCGCCGTTGTTTCCGCTCTATGACGCAGAGCTGCCTGACGACATTCTGGTGATCAACATCAACCCGCTTGAACGCGACGCGATACCGCGCACACCACAGGAAATCCGCAACCGGATCAACGAGATCAGCTTTAACACCTCGCTATTGCGAGAGCTACGGGCGATAGACTTTGTGTCGCGGTTGATCGACGAAGGCACACTTACCGAGGGGCGCATGAAACGTCTGCGTGTGCATATGATCGCTGATGACGCCTTGATGAATGACCTGAGTGTTGCCACCAAAATGATGCCAATTCCTGCTGTCCTCTCACGGTTGAAGATCGCGGGGCAGGACGCAGCTGGCGCCTTTCTGGCCAAGCACAAAGCCGATATCGGCAAGCGCTCGTCAGTTGACCTCAGAGCTATGTTTAGCTGAGTTTTTCTTCAACCGACTTGCTCGGATCTTTACCGTTGGGGTAGACGAGACCCGCGGAAATCACCAGTTTGGCGGCGTCTTCAACGGTCATATCAAGCTCGATCACATCTGACTTTGGCAAGAACAACAAGAAGCCCGAAGTCGGGTTTGGCGTTGTCGGCAGGAAAATCGACATCAGCTCACCGCCCGTGTGCGCCTTGGCCTTTATCTCGCCTTTGGCCGTGGTCGAGATAAAGCCGATCGCCCAAATGCCTTTGCGCGGATACTCAATGAGGCAGGCCTTCTCAAACGAGCGCTCTGACTGGGTGAACACCGTCTCGGCGATCTGTTTTACGGCATTATAGATAGTGCGCACAACCGGCACACGCTCAAGCAGTGTCTCGGCATAGGCCAGCAGTGAACGGCCCATAAGGCCCTTGGCAAGATAGCCCACGAAGATCGTAAACGTCAGGAAGACAACGACACCAACGCCGCGGATGTTAACCACAATCCACTCTTCGGTATTGCGGTCACGCCCGAGCCAGCGGTTCAGAAGTTCTTCCGGCTGATAACTGCGCGGCACAAACGGCAGCACAAACCCGTCAACCCAACCGATAAACGACCACAAGAGCCAGATCGTGAAAGCGATCGGCGCAATCACAATCAGACCAGTCAGAAATGACGAGCGTAAATTGGAAAACAAACCACCGCGTTTCTTGGAGGATGTCGGCTCTTCGTCAAAAGGGGTGTTCATAGGGTCAAACGTCCATGCTTCTCATCCCATGTAGGAGGTAAAGTCTTACAAAACAATCAGTTTAGCTGCTTTTCGGGCCTATCATTGCTATTTGCGCCGCAATTTTAGACGCCAGCTGCGCATTGTTGAGCACCAGAGCAATATTGGTTTCAAGCGACCGGCCCTCTGTGAGCTCGAAAATGCGTTGAAGCAGGAAGGGTGTAACAGCTTTGCCAACAACATTTTGAGCTGCCGCCTCGGCCTGCGCTTGGGCAATAACGGGCTGCATGTCAGCCTGTGATATCTCACTGGCCTCGGGCACGGGGTTACAGACAAGTTGGCCGCCAGGAACCTCCATCGCCACGCGCGTGAGGTGAGCCGCAGCAATCGCTTCGGCCTCGTTCATCCGGATGGGGGCTTTCAGGCCCGATGCGCGAGACCAGAACGCAGGGATTTGGTCTTGCCCATAGGCGATGACAGGCACACCAAGCGTTTCGAGCACTTCAAGCGTTTTGGGAATATCCAGGATCGCTTTCGCACCCGCCGCGACAACCGTGACAGCAGTTTGCGCGAGCTCTTGCAAGTCTGCCGAGATATCGAAGCTAAGCTCCGCACCTTGGTGCACACCGCCGATACCGCCTGTGGCAAAAACACTGATGCCTGCGCGCGCAGCGGCGATCATTGTGGCCGCAACCGTCGTCGCGCCGTTGCCGCGCGTGGCGATGCAGGCAGGCAAATCGGCGCGGCTAAGCTTCGCGACGTTTTCCAGTTGCGCCAGCGTTTCAAGCTCTGCATCCGTCAGGCCCACTTTCAGTACACCAGACATAACCGCGATTGTCGCGGGAACGGCACCGCTCTCACGCACCGTTTGTTCAACCAATCGAGCCGTCTCAAGGTTCTGAGGGTAGGGCATGCCATGGGTGATGATCGTGCTTTCAAGCGCAACGACAGGTGTGCCGGCATTGCGCGCTTCAACGACTTCAGGACTAAAGGAAATTTCAAACATTGGTTTCGTCTCCTGCGACATAGGCGGCGGCTTTGTTTTGTGCAGCCTGCAACGCTGCTGCGGGGGCATCTCCGGCGAGTTCTGCAGCGATATGCGCTGCCATAAAAGTGTCTCCCGCGCCCGTGATTTGCAGCGCCTTAACCGAGGGTGGCTGGGCTTCAAACGTGCCTTCAGGCGAGCAATCACAGGCCGCCTCCGAGCCGTTGGTTACAATTGCGCGGTGCGCACCGGTTGCGACAAGCGCAAGAGCGGCGTTTCTGGCCTCGGTAAACTCGGCGTCACAGAGATACCCGGCTTCTTCGCAGTTCACATAAAGCGTCGCATTGGGGTGCTGCATAACGGCTTTGAGACGTTCCGCTTTACCCGGCGACGCGGGGGCGATACGCAAATCAGCCTTGGAAAACGCAGCGCTCTCACAGATTTTGGCCAGCAAACCGGCCGTCAAATTTCCATCAAGAGCGATTGGCCCGATGTAAGGCGCATCATCGCTGCCCAAAGTGCCATCAAACAATGGCGCCAGAATGGCCTCGCCAGCGGCCTCTAACGAATGCGCATCAGCGATTGCGGCAATCAAGCCGTTGCTGCCTTCAACGGCCATGTAACTGTCGGTTGGTAAGCTGTCGGAGCGGTAGATATGCTCAAAGCCAATACCGCGGCCTTCGCAGAACACGGCAAGCTCATCACCCTCAGCGTCACGCCCGAGCGCGCTCAGCAATGACGGCTTAAGGCCGTGCCGTGCAAGCGTCATTGCAATATTCATTGCCACACCGCCGGGCAAACGCCGGATACGGCCCGGAACATCCGAGCCCTGACGCATCTGGCGGGTAGAACGGCCGATAATGTCCCAAAGAACTGAGCCGATGCAGAGTATTTCTTGTTGCGTGTTGTTCATAAGTCTTAGATGCCGCGAACGGAGGTCAATGCCAAGACACAAAAGGACTTGCCAAGGGCAGGGGGCTCGCTTATATGCGCGCTATTCATACCGCAGACATGGGCGGGCTATCGGGGGAGAAATCCCTGACAGTCCACCGGTTGAAGCATCCGCTTCTCTCCCCGTGTCGAGGCTAAACCGGAAAGGAAAAAGACATGGCTCTTCCAGAGTTCACCATGCGCCAACTGCTTGAAGCAGGCGTACACTTCGGCCACCAAACACAGCGTTGGAACCCACGTATGGGTCCGTTCATCTATGGTGCGCGTAACGGCATCCATATTATGGACCTCACACAAACATTGCCAATGCTTGACCAAGCTCTGACAGCTGTGCGTGACACAGTTGCCAAAGGCGGCCGCGTTCTCTTCGTTGGCACCAAGCGTCAGGCTGCTACGCCTGTTGCCGAAGCCGCAGAGAAATGTGCTCAGTATTACATGAACCACCGTTGGCTCGGCGGCACACTGACAAACTGGCAAACAGTTTCAAAGTCGATCAACCGCTTGAAATCAATCGACGAGAAGTTCGAAACAGGTTTTGACGGGCTGACCAAAAAAGAACGCCTCGGCATGGAACGTGACCAACAGAAGCTGCAAGCCTCTCTTGGCGGTATCCGCGAAATGGGCGGCGTGCCCGACCTTCTCTTCGTCATCGACGTTAAGAAAGAATCCCTCGCGATTGCAGAAGCCAACAAGCTCGGCATTCCTGTTGTGGCTGTGGTTGACACCAACTGCTCACCAGACGGCGTTGACTACATCATCCCGGGCAACGATGACGCAGCGCGCGCCATCGCTCTTTATACAGATCTGGTAGCACGTGCGGCGCTTGACGGCATGTCAGCCCAAATGGGCGCAGCAGGTGTCGACATCGGCGCAATGGAAGAAGCTCCGGTTGAAGAAGTTGCGGCTCCAGCAGAAGCCGTTGCTGAAGCTCCCGCAGAAGAAGCCAAAGCCTAAGCTTTGCGCAGGCGTGCTTTGAGGCGCGCCTGCAACCCCACTGATTTATTCTAGGAGAACCAAGATGGCTATTACAGCAGCAATGGTGAAAGAACTGCGTGACAGCACCGCCGCAGGCATGATGGACGCGAAAAAAGCGCTGACCGAAACCAACGGCGACATGGAAGCTGCCGTTGACTGGCTGCGCACCAAAGGCCTTGCGAAAGCGGCTAAGAAATCTGGCCGTATCGCGGCAGAGGGCCTTGTCGCTGTCAGTGTTGACGGCAAAAAGGGCGTGGCCGTTGAAGTGAACTCGGAAACTGACTTTGTCGGTAAGAACGCCGAGTTCCAGGAAATGGTTGGCAAGATCGCCGATGCGGCAACCGGCGTTGCCGATGTTGACGCTCTGGCGGCGGCTAAGATCGACGGCAAGCCCGTTTCAGAAGTTATCACTGACAAGATCGCCACCATCGGCGAGAACATGTCATTGCGCCGGATGGCCAGCGTTGAAGGCGACATTGTTGTTTCCTACATCCACAACGCCGTTGTGCCAGGTATGGGCAAGATCGGTGTGCTTGTTGGCATGACAGGCGGCGACGAGGGCTTCGGAAAAATGATCGCAATGCACATCGCAGCGGCAAACCCGGCCTCACTCGACGAAGCTTCGCTTGATCAGGCGCTGGTTGAGAAAGAAAAGTCGATCCAGATCGAAATCGCGCGTGAATCAGGCAAGCCTGAAGCCGTGATCGAGAAGATGATCGTTGGCCGCATGAAGAAATTCATGGCGGAAAACACGCTTCTCGGCCAAGCCTTTGTTGTGAACCCTGACCTGACAGTCGAGCAAGCAGCAAAAGACGCAGGCGCCACGATCACGGGCTTTGTTCGCATGGAAGTTGGCGAAGGTATCGAGAAGAAAGAAGAAGACTTTGCTGCGGAAGTGGCAAAGGCCGCTAAAGGCTAGTTTTTCTTTCCTTGAAACATTGGAACGGCGCCTTCTTAACCGAAGGCGCCGTTTTTGTTTGGGGTTGCCGGCATCTAGGCGAAGAATAACCTCAATACCGGCAGGGAAGGGCAGAGCCCCGCAATCTCGGGGGGTAACGATCCAAGTTCCAAGGCTGAAGCCTCCACTCACGGAACATGTTTAGAATGTTCCTTTTCACCGGTTTCGAGAAGTCAGGAATTCCATACCCAAGGGTCAGGAATTCCATACCTTTTCAATATTCGACGACAAACATCTGGTTTTGCAAAGCTGACTTGAGCACAGCCTGAGCTGTTGTTTCGACACTCAGCACATCTCTTGCCAACCGCAGGTGCTTTTCCACAGTTGCTGACGTTAAGCCCATCAACAAGGCAACATCTGCTGTCGTTTTGCCGTCGCCAACCCAATGCAAGGCCTCAAGCTGGCGCTTGGTTAACTCACGTGTTGGTTTAACGTGGGGTAGGGACAAGATCTTGAGATGTGCGACATTATTGATCGCGACGATCTCGGCTCCGTGGCGCCTCCAGATATCATCGATCACATCTTGAGGCACATTGCGAGGGCCCGTCAGCGCGATAGCGCCTTTGGAGCGCGGAGACACAGATTTGAAGCTGATCGTATATCCGCTGATAAATCCCTCGGCTTGGTTGCGCATCACAACATCCTGTTCTTTGTCCGTCAGCTCACCAGCTTCCAGCATGGAACGCACGATCGCCCAACTGGTCACGCCTTCGTTCTTCAGAGCCCAACGCACCATTGGTGCATGAAAATACATAGCTTCGCCGATGAACCAATCGAGATAGCTGGTTTCATGGTTCGATAGGATAACGAAATCTTCAGGGTCTCCGAGTGATCTTCCAAGTCGATAGTTTGTGAAACCATAGAAGATTTTGTCAAAGCCGAAAGATTGCATCTTTTCACAATGCAGCTTCCAGAGCTCTTCAACGCTCTGCGTGTTCGTCAGCCGGTCAATAAAGGAAGCGAGTGTCATATATGTGTATTGCCTAGTTTTATCTTGGCATTGTTAACCAATTGCACGGGTCTGCCAATGCAATACACACATATTTAACATAATACATATTATGCGAACTCTAGAATGAGACTCTATTAGAAAAACGCCTGCAATCCGGTCTGAGCCCTGCCAAGGATAAGCGCATGAACATCGTGCGTGCCTTCATAGGTGTTAACAGTCTCGAGGTTCATCACATGGCGGATAACATTGTATTCAAGCGTGATGCCGTTGCCACCGTGCATGTCGCGAGAATGCCGAGCAATATCAAGTGCTTTGCCGCAGTTGTTACGCTTGAGAAGCGATATCATTTCCGGTGCAGCTTTGGCCTCGTCCATCAGCCGACCAAGGCGCAGTGCGCTATGAAGACCCAAGGTGATTTCGGTTTGCATGTCCGCAAGTTTCTTTTGAAACAGCTGTGTCTGTGCCAGAGGCCGTTTGAACTGATGACGGCTCAGCCCGTAGTCACGCGCCGCATGCCAACAGAACTCGGCTGCGCCCATTGCCCCCCACGCAATACCGTAGCGCGCTCGGTTCAAACATCCAAAGGGGCCTTTAAGGCCTTGAACATGTGGAAGAATTGCGTCATCTCCGACTTCAACGCCATCCATGATGATTTCGCCGGTTACGGAAGCGCGAAGGCTCATCTTATTTTCGATCTTCGGTGCGCTGAGGCCCTTCATCCCTTTCTCGAGCACAAAGCCGCGGATTTTGCCGTCGTGCGCGTCAGATTTGGCCCAGACGACGAAAACGTCAGCGATCGGCGCGTTGGAGATCCACATCTTGGCACCGGTGAGCTTATAGCCCGTTGCTGTTTTTTCGGCGCGGGTTTTCATGCCGGCGGGGTCCGAGCCAGCATCAGGTTCGGTGAGACCAAAACAGCCGATATACTCTCCCGACGACAGTTTCGGGAGGTATTTCTGCCGTTGTTCTTCCGATCCGTAAGCGTAAATTGGATACATCACCAGCGAGCTCTGAACCGACATCATCGAGCGATATCCGCTGTCTACGCGCTCTACTTCACGTGCGACAAGGCCGTAAGCCACATAGCTTCCACCAAGGCCGCCGTATTGTTCGGGAATTGTGACGCCAAGCAGACCCATGCCGCCCATTTCCTTAAAGATTTCCGGGGCTACAGTCTCGTTTGCATAGGCTTCGGTAACCCTTGGAGCGAGCTTGTCCTGCGAATAGGATTTGGCCGCCTCCGCCATCATGCGCTCGTCGTCAGAAAGCTCGGCGTCAAGATAAAGCGGGTCTTCCCAGTCGAATTTCGACAGGTCGGGAGCATCTTTTGCTTTGAGTTCAGGGCGTTGCGCGGTCATGGTGGCGTCCTTTGTGTTAAGAGTTGGTTATGGTTTAACATTCATAAATCGCATGGTAAAACAACAAATTCACCTGACTTCATGCAAAATCGGAATGCTATGAACCTCTCACGCCGCCACCTGCCCTCGACCTCCGGCCTTACAGCCCTTGAAGCCCTTGCAAGGCTTGAGAGCGTCACCGCCGCCGCTGAAGAGCTGAACCTGACACAAAGTGCAGTGTCGCGACAGTTGCAGGCGCTTGAGGCGCAACTTGGTGTCGAGTTGTTTGTGCGAACCAAAAAACGTGTGGCGCTTACACCAGCAGGACAGCGCTACGCCGATGAAGTCCGGCAAGCACTTGATAGGCTGACAACCGCGGCTCTCAGGTTGCAGACCAACCCCGAAGGCGGGGCTTTGAGCCTGGCGATCTTACCGACGTTCGGCATGCGCTGGTTGGTGCCTCGTCTGCCGCGTTTTGCGCGTGCGCATCCTGATGTGACAGTGAACATGACAACCCGCATCAACCGCATTGACTTTGGCTTGGAACCCTTTGATGCTGCTTTATCTTTTGGCAATGCAGATTGGCCGAATACTCGATCAATGTTGCTTGAGGACGAAACAGTTTTGCCCGTCGCGGCGCCGCAATATCTGGCGGCGACACAACTGCGAGAACCGGACGATCTACGCAAGCAACCGCTGTTGCATATCCAGACCCGACCGGAGGCCTGGAATGACTGGTTTGAGCAGCATGGTGTAGAACGGTCGGTCTTGCCGGGCACGCGATATGACCAGTTCGCAACCATCCTGCAAGCAGCGCGGCACGGGCTTGGGATCGCTTTGATCCCCGAATATCTGGCGCGAGAAGAGATCGCTGAAGGGCGGCTGGCGCCGGCCTTTGGGCCGCCTTGCCCCAGCCGTGGCGCCTATCACCTGATCTGGCCGGAAGATCGGCACAAAGCCCCTGCCCTGACCGCGTTTCGCAACTGGTTGATGACGGAGATCAACGAAGACGAAATGCTGCCAAGATAGGTTTGATGCGGGTTTCGCATGTTAAGGTTAATCTACTGTTAGGCCTATGCTGTGCATATAGCAGTGCATACCATAGTGCATAATGCGTGCAGACAATTTGAGGCCAAAATGCAGGTTAACGTCGCGCGCGGATTACCGAAGCGTTAAAGCCGTCAGCCAAGTGAGTACCCTGCCCCGCGCACCGTGCGCAAAGGATCATCGCCGCCGAATTGCGTCAAGGCTTTGCGCAGACGGCCGATGTGAACATCAACTGTGCGGGTGTCGACATAGATGTCGCGGCCCCAAACACGGTCGAGCAGTTGCTCGCGGCTGTAAACACGACCGGGGCGCTCAAGGAAGGTTGCCAGCAGGCGGAACTCCGTTGGGCCGAGTTTGACCTCGGCGCCATCACGGGTAACGCGGTGCGTTTGAGCGTCGAGCATAATATCCTCATGGCGCAACTCTTCACCGACGGTTGAGGGCCGCGTGCGGCGGAGCTCTTTGCGCACCCGCGCCATAAACTCGGCGACAGAATACGGCTTGACGATGTAATCATCTGCGCCGGTTTCAAGCCCGCGGACCTTGTCGACTTCCTCGGAACGTGCCGAGAGCATGATGATCGGAATATCGCGGGTTTCAGCACGAGTCTTAAGACGTCGGCAGACTTCGATTCCCGAAACGCCGGGCATCATCCAGTCGAGCACGATGACGTCTGGCAGCGCTTCTTTAACGGAGAGCAACGCCTCTTCACCATCCGAAGCGCGCGCGACAGCAAAGCCCTCGGCCTCAAGATTATAGGCCAGAACCTCACGCTGGGCAGGCTCGTCTTCGACCAGAAGAACCGTTGGCTGAGAGCTACGTGTCGCCATAGTTTCAGACCTCGCTCACGCGGGCGTCAACTGACGTTCTGTCTTCTTTCTGGCGCGCTTCGTCAGGCCTTTCACCGGTCACGAGATAGACAGTTTGCTCGGCAATCGAGGTGACATGATCGCCCATACGCTCGGTGTTCTTGGCGATGAAATGCAAGTGCATACACGCGGTTATGTTGCGCGGGTCTTCCATCATGAAGGTGAGAAACTCACGGAACAGTGCGTTGTAGAGCTGGTCAATCTCGCGGTCGCGGCGGATCACGTCGTGTGCGAGCTCGGCGTCGCGGCGAATGTAGGCGTCGAGCGCGTCTTTGAGCATCAAGGAGACATCCCGCGCCATACGTTTGAGCGAGACATGTGCCTCGTCGATTTCGGTGAGCTGCACCAGAACTGAGGTGCGCTTGGCCATGTTCTTGGCGTAGTCGCCGATACGCTCGAGGTTGCCCGATATCTTGAGCACCGAGAGGATGAGGCGCAGATCGATCGCCGTGGGGGCGCGCAGGGCAATTAGGGTTGCGCTCTCTTCGTTGATCTTCTCTTCAAGTGCGTCGATCTCTTTGTCTTTGAGCCTGATTTCTTCAGCTTTTTCCTCGTCACGAGCGGCGAGGCTGTCGGCGGCGTCGATGATTGCACGCTCGACAAGCCCGCCCATTTTCATGATCTGGGCCTGAATGTCTTCAAGATCGCGGTCAAATGCGGAGGCGATGTGGTTCTCTGGCATGGTCTATCTCCTTAGCCGATCCGGCCTGTGATGTAGCTTTCGGTGCGGCTGTCGTGTGGATTGGTGAAAATCTGGCCTGTTTCGCCGAATTCTACAAGCTCGCCGAGGTGAAAGAAGGCGGTTTTCTGGCTGACGCGCGCGGCTTGCTGCATTGAGTGGGTGACGATGACAACCGAGAAGTTCTCACGCAGCTCGTCGATCAGCTCTTCAACCTGGGCGGTCGCAATCGGGTCAAGCGCCGAGCATGGCTCATCCATCAGCAGCACTTCGGGGGCTGTGGCGACAGCGCGTGCAATACATAGGCGTTGCTGTTGCCCGCCCGAGAGGCCGGTTCCGGGCGCATGCAGGCGGTCTTTCACTTCTTTCCAGAGAGCGGCACTGCGCAGGGATTTCTCGACGATCTCGTCAAGTTCGGCTTTGTTTGCCGCTTGGCCGTGAATGCGCGGGCCATAGGCGACGTTATCAAAGATCGACTTTGGGAATGGGTTTGGCTTTTGAAAAACCATCCCCACTTTGGCGCGAAGTTGAACAGGGTCAACTTTGGCATGGTTGATGTCTTCGCCGTCAAGCTCGATCAGGCCGGAAACGCGGCAGATGTCGATGGTGTCGTTCATCCGGTTGAGGCAGCGCAGGAAGGTTGACTTGCCACAGCCCGAGGGGCCGATGAAAGCGGTGACGGTTTTGTCGTCGATCTTCACGTTGACGTCTTTGATGGCATGGGTATCGCCGTAGTGAACGTTGACGTTTTCAGCAGTGATTTTATGGTCTGTGGTCACGGGTGTCTCCACTTGTGGGGCCAGATTGGAAGGTTGGTCAAACATCGGTAAGCTCCTACCAGCGGCGTTCGAATTTGCGGCGCAAAAGGATTGCGACGATGTTCATGCAGGCCAGAAAGATCAGCAGCAAGATGATGCCGCCCCATGCGCGCTCATACCAAGCACCGTCAGCGCGGGTGGCCCAGATGTAGATCTGGGCGGGCATGCCGACGTTTGGATCGGTGAAGAAGCTTGTTGCGCCGGAGATGTCGGTTTGCACGAAGGCGACCATGCCGATCAGCAGCAGTGGCGCGGTTTCACCGAGGGCAGCGGCGAGGCCGATGATTGTTCCGGTCATGATGCCGGGCATGGCGAGCGGCAGGACGTGGTGGAACACCGCCTGCATTTTTGAGGCCCCTACTCCGAGGGCTGCGTCGCGCATGCTTTGCGGCACGGCTTTGAGTGCGGCGCGGGTGGCGATGATGATTGTCGGCAATGTCATGAGCGACAGAGCGAGCCCCCCCACAAGCGGCGCCGAGGCGCGGAAGGCTTCGATACCGATGGTGCCGCCGCCGAACTGGATAAAGGCGGCCAGCGCGAGGATACCAAAGACGATGGACGGCACGGCCGCGAGGTTTGAGATATTGACCTCGATGAACTGGGTGAGCTTGTTCTTGGGGGCAAACTCTTCAAGGTAGATCGAGGCCGCGACTGATATTGGCAGGCAAACAGCGAGCACCACCAGCATCATCGCCAGTGAGCCGAGCACTGACTGGCCCATGCCGGATTGCTCGGGGCGCAGGTCAGAGGCGTCATTGCCTGTGACAAATCCCCAGTTGAAGCCTTTGCTGAGTAACCCTACGCCGATCAACTCGTCGGCAAGGTCAAGATGCGCAGGCGTTATGGCCTTGTCATCAGAGATACTTTCGCGCGTCACGCGGCCCTTCATGTAACCGTCTAGGCGCGAGGAGCCCGCGAGTTTGAGAGTGACGGTCGAGCCGATATCAGCTGGATTCGCGAGCACATGCTGGCGCAGCGTGTTGGGCGCGCCCGACGAGAGCAGCGCTTTGGCGGCTTTGCTGTCAAGCTCGGCCTCGATGCCTTTGGCTTGCATTTCGGCGCTCAAAGAGGCGACGATCAGCTTGCGGTAGCCCGATGTTTTCATCATCGAGCCTTCGGCCTTCTCTATCGCGGCGGCATCTAGCGTGACCGGAACTGTCAGGCGGGTCTGAATGAACGCGCCGGATCCGTTGCCGATGATCTGGCCCAGAAGGACAACCAGAAAGAACAACGCGGCTGCGATCGCGGCCAAACCGTAGCTTTGAAAACGGCGCTCGGCGGCATTGCGCTTCTTGGTGCGCGGGGACTCAAGGTAGAGGCTCATGAATACTGCTCCTGATATTTGGAGACGATGATCTGGGCGATGACGTTCAGACAAAGCGTGACCACAAACAATGTCGTGCCAAGCGCATAAGCGACCAACACCTCCGGGGCGGTAAAGTCGGCATCGCCTGTAAGTTGCGAGACAATCTTTGCCGTCACGGTTGTCATGGCTTCAAAGGGGTTGAGCGACAGCTTGCCTGCGGCCCCTGCCCCGAACACCACCAACATTGTCTCGCCAATGGCGCGTGAGGTCGCGAGAATGATCGCGCCGACGATGCCTGGTAAGGCGGCGGGCAACACGACCTGCCGGATGGTTTCTGAGGGTGTGGCACCCAGGCCGAGTGAGCCGTCGCGCAGCGCCTGTGGCACAGCGGTAATGATGTCATCGGAAAGCGAGGACACGAAAGGGATGAGCATGATGCCCATGACCAAGCCCGCCGTCATCACCGAAGATGCGCCCTGCATCCAGCCGAGGCCTTCATTGCCAAACACCTTGAGAAGAAGCGGCCCGACCGTGAGCAGCGCAAACAGGCCATAGACGATGGACGGAATGCCAGCGAGCACCTCAAGTAGCGGCTTTATCGTGCCACGCACGCGCGGGCTGGCATATTCTGCGAGGTAGATCGCCGCGAAGAGCCCGATTGGAACCGCAACTGCAAGGGCGATGAGCGAGATGTAGATCGTGCCCCAAAGGAGCGGGATGAGACCCAAAGGCTGATCAGAGCCACCACCGGAATGCGGGTGCCATGTGGTGCCAAAGAGATAGTCTTTCCAGTTGTAGAGCTGAAAGAACTCAAGCGTGTTGAAGATCAGCGCAAAGAAAATGCCGACAGTCGTGAGAATGGCGACCATCGCGGCAAAGATCAGAGTGGCGCGCACGGTGGCCTCAACGGTGTTTCGGGCGCGGAAATCTTTGTTGGTGCGCAGGAAGGCAAAAGCAAGCCCAGCCATTGCCGCGGCGAGCACCAAACCTGTCATGATGTTGGACGAGCTGGCGCTTTTAGCGCGATAGGTTTTGGCGAGCTTCAAAACCTCGGGGCCGACATTCGCTCCGAGAGCAACCCCGACACCACCGAGCAGCGCGCGGACATCCGTTGTTTCGGTGTCGATGCTCAAAGCGGCGTCTGATGTCAGCGCCCCTGCGACAACGGCGCGGTCAAGCCCTTCGGCGACATTGCGCACATCTGTCATCAACAGATCAAGCGATTTGCCCTCATCAACCAATCCTGATGGCACGGATTGTGCGATGTCGGCTTTGATTGAGAGCGGAGCAACAACTGTCCAGACCGCGAACAAAGCCAGTGATGGTATGAGCACCATGAGTGCCGCATTCGCGCCGTAAAAATGCGGGCGCGAGTGCAAGGCTTGCGCGTTTCCGGACGCCGAGGCCAATGCACGGCTGCGCCCCAGAAAAAAGCCTAAAGCGGCCAGTGCAATAAGCACGAGAATAAGCGTAGATGCAGACATATCGCCCCCAGCGAAAGAGTGAAGGCGGCCGATCAGCCGGCCGCCCCCAATCATTTACATGTTTGAGCCGAGCGTGGCTTCGTCAGCAACGAGAGCTTGTGTTTTTTCAAGCTCTGGGTCGGCGACGAGGCCGTATTCAGCGAGTGGGCCTTCTGCGCCAGCGATCTCTTCAGCGATGAAGAACTGCGCGTATTCCTTGAGGCCCGGGATCACGCCGATATGGGCTTTCTTCACGTAGAAGTAGAGCGGGCGCGACACAGGATATTCGCCTGTTGCGATGGTATCGGTTGTTGGTTCAACGCCTGAAACCGTCGCAACTTTGAGCTTGTCGGTGTTGTTTTCGTAGAACGACAGACCAAAGACGCCAACACCAGCGGCATTCGAAGCGATGCGCGCGAGGGTTTCTGTATAGTCACCGTCGATGTCAACCGAGCGGCCATCTGAACGCACGCCGTAGCATGACTTTGAGGCAGCTTTCTTGTCGCCGCCGTTTTCGGCCAAGTAGGCGTCATATGCGCCTGTGGCTTTGCAGCCCACTTCGAGCACCTTGATTTCGAACACTTCACGTGTGCCGTGCTTGGTGCCCGGAATGTAACCTGCGATCTCTTCAGCAGGCAGGGCTGCGTTGAAGTCGCTCCACTTGGTGTAGGTGTTGTCAACGAGCTTGCCGTCGACCATCACTTTTGCGCCAAGGCCGTTGAAGATGTCGGCGGGCTCGAATGCGGTGTAATCTGGGCCGGTTTTCTGGCTGGCAAAAACGATGCCGTCATAACCAAAGCGCACTTCGATGATGTCGGTCACGCCAGCTTCGGCGCAGGCTTTAACTTCTTTATCGCGGATCTTGCGCGAAGAGTTGGCAATATCGACTGTGTTTTCGCCGAGACCCTCACAGAAGCGTTTGAGGCCTGCTGATGAGCCGCCTGATTCGACAACCGGTGTTGGAAAGTCGGTGTTTTCACCGAAGGCTTCAGCAACGATTGAGGCATATGGCAGAACGGTTGACGAACCGGCAACCTGAACGTTGTCGCGGGCCTGTGCGCTTGTCGCGACGGCCAATGCGGCGACTGAGACTGTGAGCTTCATAAGAGACATAGCAAATTCCTGTTTATGTGTCTGACCCTCGCAGATGAGGGCCTTAAGCGCGGGTCTAGGCCCCGCTTGCTATGCTTTTGTGACAGTTGTGTAACAGTTTTATGAAGGTTGGCGATTTTGCGCAGTCAGAGCGGCAAAGTAACTGTGAAAAGGCTGCCCTGGCCTTCCTTTGAGCTGATCTCAAGGCGGCCACGGTGACGGTTGACGATGTGTTTTACAATCGCCAGGCCGAGGCCCGTGCCGCCAACTTCGCGCGAGCGGTGATCATCGACACGGTAGAAGCGCTCGGTTAGCCGCGGGATATGCAGAGCGTCGATGCCGGTGCCTTGGTCTTGCACTGAAAGGGTGATCGCTGGCCCACGTAAGGCAGCAATGTGCTCGCTTTGGCTTGCACTGATCGTCACGGTCTTGCCCTGCCCGCCATATTTGATGGCGTTCTCGATCAGGTTTGTAACGAGTTGTCGCAATTGCTCGCCGTCCCCCGTGAGCGTTAAGCCGGTGCTCGGTAGATTGCAGGTAACGGTGACATTCGCGGCCTTTGTGGCGCCTGCAAGCGTGCTCACCGCGGCGGCGATCACGGCACCTAGATCAACTTTATCACGCGGACGCTGGCGTTCTTGGCCTTCAACGCGGCTGAGAGACAAAAGATCGGCAACAAGCCCTTCCATGCGGGCAGCTTCCCCCGCCATGATGTCCAGAAAGCGCTTTCTGGCAGCGGCATCGTCACGGGCGGGGCCGCGCAGAGTTTCGATAAACCCCATCAGTGCTGTCAGAGGCGTGCGCAACTCGTGGCTGACATTGGCGACGAAGTCACGGCGCTGCGCTCCGGCGCTCTCAAGTTGCGAAATGTCTTCAAAGGTGAGCAACACCAAAGGCGGGTTTTCTCCGGCAACGATAGCGCAGTTGGCTTGGAAGATGCTGTCGCCTTCCGCCCTGCTCTGACGCACCTGCACCGAGCACGCGGGCTTCCCTTCAAAGCAAGCTCCAAGGGCTTCAACCAACTCGGGTTGACGCATAACGGTAACATAATGTGCACCCACCAAGGGGGCGCCGAACAAAGTCTGTGCAGGCGCATTCGCAGCGGAGATGCGAGCATCCTGTCCGATCAGAACAGCGGGGTTCGACATGGCATCTAGCAAAGGCTGATATACTTTAAAGGGCATCTGGTCCGTTTCTTTTTCGCAACCAGTTGATTGCCACCACACAGCAGAGCCTGAGGCCAGTTGCGAAACAGCCTGCAATAAGCGCGTGCATTGTAGCCAAACATTTCGGCTTGGCAACTCCGCAATATCAGCAATTGATAAGCCCTCGGCCTACGCTAATCTAACCCTATTCTGTGCGGTTTTTCGTGCTTTCATGCACAAAGTCCGGCCCAGTATTATTGCCCAAAACCGGGGGGGGATGGTTAATGAGCTTTATTTCGACACCAAAGAAACGCCATGTGTTAAGTGTTTGCAGCCGAAAGGAGACAACTGATCGTGGCCCACAAACGAGTACACGAAACCAATACTCGCCGACCAGCATTGCTGATCTGAACGCCGCCCGTGTGAACGTGCTGGCCCCAGATGCTGTCATGGCGTGGTTGTTTTGTCCGGATTACGATATCTTCGATGTTGCTCAAATACTGACTGACGCAAACTATGCCGGGCAACTTATCGCGCTTAGCGAACCTTTGCCGAACAAAGCCATGATCTGTCGCGAAGTAGCACAACGCTTTCCATTGCTGCGTTTTGACATTTGTTGCAACAACACGATCGGGCAAACGGCGAAGGCCTATCACGACACTATCGCCCTCGAACTTGCATAGAGGCACCGCGCCGCAAATGGCCACGCGTGGCCTACCTTAAACACGCGCCGTGACGCAGCTAACATGGGCGCTCGGCAACCTCGATGACGTCACTGGCTCAGACAGTTTTCAAACTGTCTGGCACGCTGGCGCTAGAGAGCCCGCAATTCGTTACGAAAGCGGCGCATGTTTTGCTGGTAGTGCAATGCACTCGCAGTCAGCATCGCGTGGGCCGAGACATCAAGTGTTTTCACGACTTTGCCCGGACTGCCCATGACCAAGCTGCCATCGGGGATCACTTTGCCTTCAGTGATCAGCGCGCCAGCGCCGATCAGGCAATTATTGCCGATCTTTGCGCCGTTGAGCACAATTGCCCCCATGCCGACGAGGGTATTGTTACCAACAGTGCAACCGTGCAGCATGACTTTATGGCCAATGGTACAGTTCGCGCCGACAGTCAGCGGGTAGCCTGCATCGGTATGCATAACAGAGTTTTCCTGCACGTTTGAGCCAGCACCTATGGTGATGCGCTCGTTGTCGCCGCGCAATGTGCTACCAAACCAGACAGAGGCGCCCTCCTCTAGCACGATGTCACCGATCAGGTTGGCATCGGGGGCGACCCATGTGTCGTCAGCGAGTTGCGGGGCTTTGTCGCCCAATGCATAAAGTGTCATGACATGTCCTCGAATTCGGCCTGCAACTTGCGCACGTGGTCAACCAGATGTGGCTGCTGCAACCGGCGCAGGCGGCGGGATGTGATGATGGTTTGCAAGCGGCCTAGCGTGATGTTGAGATCGTCGTTGATCAGCACGTAATCATAGGCATCCCAACGCGAGATTTCATCCCAGCTTTTGCGCATGCGCTTTTCGATCGTCTCTTGGCTGTCTTGGCCACGGCTCACCAAACGGCGGTGCAGTTCTTTAATGGACGGCGGCAGGATAAAGATGCTGAGCGTGTGGGCCCCGAGGCCTGACTGCCTGATCTGCTGCGCCCCTTGCCAGTCGATATCAAACAGCACGTCCTTGCCCTGCCCTATGGCCTCTTCAACCGGCTCACTCGGGCTGCCGTAGAAGTTGCCAAACACATGCGCGTGCTCAAGCATACCGCGCTCGCTCACAGCCTTTTTGAAGACCTCTTCGGACAGGAAGTGATAATCAGCGCCGTCAACTTCGCCGTCGCGTGGCGCGCGGGTTGTGGCCGAGACGGAAAATGTGATGCTCGGATCCCAAGCGATCAGCCGCTTTGACAGCGTTGATTTGCCCGCGCCCGAGGGTGAGCTGAGGATGATCAGAAGGCCGCGTCTGTCTTGTAGCTCTGGCATTGGCTTACTCCACGTTCTGGATTTGCTCGCGCATCTGGTCAATCGTCGCTTTCAGGTCAAGGCCAATACGGGTGAGCGCGGCGTTTTGCGACTTGGAGCAAAGCGTGTTGGCCTCGCGGTTGAACTCCTGGCTGAGAAAGTCGAGTTTGCGGCCCACGGGCCCGCCGGTTTCGAGCAATTCACGCGCCGCTTGCGCATGCGTGCCGAGACGGTCGATCTCTTCAGTGATGTCGGCTTTGACTGCCAGCATTGCCAGTTCCTGAGCGATACGGGCCTCATCAAGCTCGCTGTTTTCGGTGATGCGCTTCACGTTCTCACGAAAGGCCGTATCGCTTTCGGCTTGGCGGGCTTTGGCCGCTGCCATGGCCTCGGCGGTAAGTCGCTCGATGGTTGAGAGTTGCTCTTGAAGCAGCGCGTTCAGGGCCGCACCCTCGTTGTTGCGCATCTCGAGGTATGCCTTGAGCACGGGCTTGAAATCAGCTTGCAGCGCCTTGAGCAGTGGCGCTGGGTCATCTTCGGTTTGGGCGCTGTCCATAACGCCGCGCAGGGCGACGATGTCGGCGGCGGTGCTGGGCGCAAGTGACAGCCCTTCGCTCATGGCTTGCTCTTCGATCTGGTGCATGGCAGCGAGAACGCCCTCAAGCTGGGCTTGATTGAGGCACAACGCTGCTGTTGCGTCTTCACGTATCAGACGCAGGCCGATGGTGATGTTGCCCCGCGCGGTTGCTGCGGCGACATCCTTGCGCAGAGAGGCTTCCAATCCGGTGACCCAGTCAGGAACTCGCACGCGGATGTCCTGCCCTTTGCCGTTGACGGAGCGCAACTCCCAACTCCAACTGTGTGGAGCGAGGCTGCCTTTGCCCGAAGCAAACCCTGTCATTGATGCAATCACCGCTGATCCCCTCTTGATACTTTGCGTGGTCTTATCAGTCGTCCTACCCGTGAACCTGCCTGCCCCGCAAGGGTTTGCACTATTGCGTTAACCAATCTAACCAAATTCGTTCAGAATTTTAGACAATTTATGCGATGTTAAGGAAGCGATAAGGTTTGTGTTGGTAAATGTTAACAGATTGCCGTGTCGCAAAAACGAGCCTTATGCCTCGATTACAGTATGGAGAGTGCTATGAGCGACATAAACACATTTGGGCAAGTGATTGATATGTATAAGAAACAAGGCTCTGGAAGCTATACGGCGTGTAATCAGGTCGAAGCTTATTGGGAAAGCCTCAGGTCTGGACAGACGTTACCAGGCCGCTCGCAGATTGACCCCCGCGGCATTGAAGGTGCGTTAAGCAATGCCTTCATTCTGGAAGCGATCGGTGCCGGTCATGGGCGCTTTCGGATTGCAGGCACCCTTCTCTGTGACGTGATGGGCATGGAAGTGCGCGGAATGCCTGCGAGCAGCTTGTTTGTGCCCAAAGCGCGCGACGGATTTGCCAAAGCACTGACAACCGTGCTCCATAGCCCAGCCGTCTTGCGTTTGACGCTGCGTGGAGAAGGGAAATGGGGCCAACCGGTGCTTGATGCGAAGATGCTGCTGCTGCCTTTGCATGATGATGCAGGGCAAGTGAACCGCATTCTGGGCTGTCTTGAAACTCTGGGCACCATAGGCCGTGCCCCGCGGCGTTTTGAGTTGATGAACATGGAAACGCGCAAACTTGAACATCGGGCCCAACGCGAAGGTGTTGATACGGCGCGCCCAACTGAGCCGGTGGTTGATCCTGTTCGGGAAGCGGGTTTTGCCGAACATCTAGCGCCGTTTACGAACAACGCGCCGGTTGGGAACGCGGCTTTAAGACGCAAACCGCGCCCGTCGTATTTGAAACTGATCCGGTCAAAAGACTGAAGCCTCTGTTGACACGGCAGATGCTTTAGAAAAAGGCGCGTCGAGGAGAACCCGGCGCGCCTTTTCACATCAACTTACGAGATTTAACCCGCAGCTTTTGAACGGTTTTCAGACCTCAACTTAGTCAACTCTTCGGCCACAAGGAAGGCCAACTCAAGAGACTGTGATGCGTTCAATCGTGGATCGCAGGCCGTGTGATACCGGCTTGAAAGGTCTTCATCGGAGACCGCACGAACACCACCTGTGCATTCTGTCACATCCTGACCTGTCATTTCGAAATGCACACCGCCGGGCACTGTGCCCTCATCGGCATGAACCGCAAAGAACTCGCGCACTTCGCCCAGAACCTTCTCGAACGGACGGGTCTTATAGCCCGAGTCCGACTTGATTGTGTTGCCATGCATCGGGTCGCAGACCCAAAGCACATTGGCGCCAACTTCCTTAACGGCTTTGATCAGACGCGGCAGGTGCTCAGAGACGTTTCCGGCTCCGAAGCGGGCGATAAGTGTCAGACGGCCTTCTTCGTTCTCGGGGTTGAGCTTGGCAATCAGCTCTTTGAGGTCTTCCGCTGTCGTTGTCGGGCCGCACTTAAGGCCGATCGGGTTGAGAACACCGCTTGCGAACTCGACATGCGCGCCGTCAGGCTGACGCGTGCGGTCACCGATCCAGACCATGTGTCCTGACCCTGCGAGCCAGTTGCCTGATGTGCTGTCGAGACGTGTGAGCGCCTCTTCATATTCAAGCAAAAGCGACTCGTGGCTGGTATAAAAATCAACTGTGCTGAACTCATGCGTGGTGCCGCCAGTGATGCCGGCCGCGGCCATGAAATCAATGCTGTCCTGAATGCGTGTGGCAATGTCCTGATACTTAGCGGTGCCCTGCCCTTCAGCGAAGCCCAGCGTCCAAGAGTGAACGCGGTGCATGTCAGCGAAACCGCCTGTCGAGAAAGCGCGCAGCAAGTTGAGCGTTGCCGCCGATTGCATATAGGCTTGCAGCATCTTTTCCGGGTTCGGAATGCGCGCGTCAGCTGTGAAATCAAGCTCGTTGATAATATCGCCACGGAAACTCGGCAGTTCAACGCCATCAACCGTTTCGGTGTCAGCTGAACGCGGCTTGGCAAACTGGCCCGCCATACGGCCAAGTTTTACAACCGGCACTTTGGCGCCGTAAGTCAGCACCATCGCCATTTGCAGCATGACTTTAAAGGTATCGCGGATGCCGTCGGCAGAGAACTGATCAAAGCTCTCGGCGCAATCGCCACCCTGCAACAAAAACGCTTCTCCACGCGCGGCAGCGGCCAGCTCGTCTTTCAAGCGGCGCGCCTCGCCAGCAAAAACAAGCGGCGGATACTTCGCAAGCTTGGCTTCAACAGCCTCCAGTGCCGCGGTGTCCGTATATGTGGGCATCTGGACGCGGGGTTTTGAGCGCCAGCCAGTTTTGAGCCATTCCGTCATTGTATTTACTCCGGTATCTTACGTGCAAGACCGCCTTATAACGAGACGTATGGCGAAGGGCCATATCTCTTTTGCGTTGTTGCCGGATATGCCGGATTGCCCGTCGGGCGCGGACAGTTCAAAAACTTCGTGACTTGACCTAACCGAAAAGCTAGGGCCAAGTGAGATAAGCCAAATGAGACATATTCTGTCGCAACTTGAACGAGTAGCCCGCACAATGAGCCAACAACGTCCCACTGTTAGAGTTGATAGCACGCAAGATAAGCCACGTCGGTTTATCTTTGTTTTGCTGCCTGATTTCTCGTTGTTAAGTTTTTCCTCGGCGATCGAAGCGCTCAGGATCGCCAACCGGATGTCGAACAAAACGCTGTATGAGTGGGAGTTGATGGGTGAAGGCGGCGAGAGCGTCACTTGCTCGGCGGGAACGCAGTTTGCGCTCAACCGCGACTTGGGCGAAGTGACACGCGACGACACAGTACTGCTTTGCGGCGGTGTTGATATTCAAGCCGCGACCAGCAAGAAGCTTATCTCGTGGCTGCGGCGTGAAGCCCGCAAAGGCGCTACGTTCGGCGGGCTATGCACAGCCGCCTACTCGCTTGCGCTGGCTGGCTTGCTTGATGGCAAGCGCGCAACAATCCATTGGGAGAACCAAGACAGCTTTTCCGAGGAGTTCGATGAGGTTGACCTTACAAAGTCGGTTTTTGTGGTCGACAAGACGCGGCTTACGACGGCTGGCGGCACCAGCTCGATTGATCTGATGCTCAAACTGATTGCTGATGAACACGATGAAGAGCTTGCCAATTCGGTCGCGGACCAGCTGATTTATTCGTCGATCAGAACCGACCAAGACACGCAACGTTTGTCTGTTCCCACGCGCATTGGCGTGCGGCATCCGAAGCTAAGTTTGGTTATTCAGATGATGGAAAACAACATTGAAGAGCCGATCAGCCCGGCGATACTGGCGAAAGATGTCGGGATGTCGACGCGCCAGCTCGAGCGTTTGTTCAGGCGCTATCTGAACCGCTCACCGAAGCGCTATTATATGGAGTTGCGGCTTCAAAAGGCCCGTAACTTATTGATGCAAACCGATATGAGCGTGATCAACGTAGCGCTGGCCTGTGGCTTTGCCTCACCTTCGCATTTCTCGAAGTGCTACCGCAGCCACTATAACACAACGCCTTACCGCGAGCGCGGATCACAGGCGACACGACTCACGATCTGATGTCGCGGGGCTGGAAAGTCGCGCTAAGCATATTTGGTGTTTTTGCTGTCGTTCTGCTGGCCTGCTTTATGATGATTGTCGCTGCGTTTGACCCGACAATGATGGGTCTACGGCCACATGCTGTTCGGGACGGTCTGACTGAATACACGACGCAAGATATCCTTGATCTCGGGAAAGAAGCCGAACCGCACATTTTGTTGCGCGATGTCTGGTATCAACGGCGTGGGAAGTCGGGTTGGTTTGTGCTCACCCCCAAAGCCCTCGCTGCGAAACCACTACCCTTTGCGCTACGTGGCGAGCTTGACGTCGTTGTGCCTAAAATTTTTCAGACAGGCCCGAAGAACTGTGGGCAGACCAATCAGCCTGCCAAAGCAATAATATTGCATGAGCCGGAACGCCAGAATAGCAATTTTGTTGGTCGTTCGACCTGTTCGCGCGGCAAGATGGATATTAACGGTGTCATCGAAGCAGCGCAGCCTGTGGCGCGACGGGTCTGGTGGGATGTCGCGCAGTCAACCTATCTTGAGCAGCGTGCAATGGCGGCGAAAGATGCGTCCTATTTGGTCGGCCCGATTGGCCAATCGGTTGATCCGCAGCCTTACAAACGTGAGCTTTTTTTGCCGCCAGTTGACCGCTCGACGACCGATATATACGCCGTCTCGCGGAAACTGGAAAAGCAACTGGACGCGCTGCCCCTGCCTTACGGAGTTTCGACGCATCACTTGTCAAGGAGCTTGAGTATACGCACTAAGGACGGGGGTAATGCGGTTTTTTTCACAGATGGGAATTCTACCTACAAGCTGGACAACGTAGAGATACAGCAAAGCTCTGTAGTGTTTTCCTGTTCACCTGAAGCGATAGCCTATTGTGAGGATCTGAGCGCTGAGGAGCTTTCGAAAAGCATTCCCAACGGGGCTGGTGTTAACCATCTTTCATTTGAACGGATGACCAAAGAGATCGTTGAGCTACCGCAAGTTGTTAGCTTAAGCCTTGCTCATCTGCGCAGTGTCAAAGCAAGACTGGGCCCTATGAGCGAAACAATTGTGAGTTTCAGCAGCTATCAGATTTTGCCAGACTAAACTCATGGCCGAGGCCGGCGGTCTTCAGTTTCCCATTGGTAAAGAGAAATTCAGGCTTTTCTTTTCAATTTCCTCACAATAGGCTCCGCAGCGGACCAAATGTTCCAATATGGGAGAATACAAATGAAAAAGTTTCTTATGGCGACAGCTGCCACGGCGCTTATGGCCGGCACAGTTTCTGCTGATGAAGTCAAAATCGGGGTTATCCTCGGTTTCACCGGCCCGCTTGAATCAATCACACCTGCTATGGGTGCTGGTGCCGAGTTGGCGATGAAAGAAGTGTCCGACAGCGGCAAGTTCATGGACGGCTCAACAGTTGTCTCTGTGCGCGGTGACTCAACATGCATCGATGCGGCGGCTGCGACGGCTGCTGCAGAACGTCTGGTAACGTCAGACGGCGTTGTCGGCATCATGGGCGCTGACTGCTCGGGTGTAACTGGCGCGATCTTGCAAAACGTGGCCCGCCCGAACGGCGTTGTGATGGTTTCACCATCGGCAACATCACCGGGCCTTTCAACGGCTGAAGACGATGGCCTCTTTTTCCGCACGGCACCTTCGGATGCGCGCCAAGGCGTGATCGTGACCAACATCCTGCAAGACCGCGGTCACAAGTCGATCGCCATCACCTATACCAACAACGACTATGGTAAGGGCTTGGCGGACGCGATCAAAACCGAATTTGAAGCGGCTGGTGGCACTGTCACCATCGTATCAGCACACGAAGACGGCAAAGCCGACTACTCGGCTGAAGTTGGTGCACTTGCATCAGCAGGCGGCGATGTTCTTGTTGTCGCAGGCTATGTTGACCAAGGTGGCTCGGGCATCGTGCGCGCGTCTATCGACTCGGGTGCGTTTGAAACCTTCTACTTCCCTGACGGCATGGTCGGCGCGAAGCTGAATGAGAACTTCGGCGAAGAGCTGAACGGCTCGTTCGGTGCTTACCCTGGCACAGACAGCCCGGGTGCTGCAAAGTATGCAGACATGGCAAAAGCCGCTGGCTTTGACGGCACAAGCGCGTTTGCTTCAGAAAGCTACGACGCCGCTGCTTTGATGATGATGGCCATGCAGGCTGCCAAATCAACAGCTTCAGCTGACTACAAAGACCAGATCATGAATGTTGCCAACGCACCGGGCGAAAAGATCTTCCCGGGTGAACTTGGTAAAGCGCTTGATATCATCGCTGCTGGCGGTGACGTTGACTATGTTGGTGCGACAGCGGTTGAGCTGATCGGCGCAGGCGAGTCAGCAGGCAACTACCAAGAAATCGAATTTGCCGATGGCAAGTATTCGACAATTGGTTATCGCTAAGTCTTTGACTTAAGATAGAAACAGCTCGAAGTTCGCGCTTCGGGCTGTTTTGCTTATCTAAACGTTATTTGGGGGAGACATGCATGATTGAGGTGCATGATCTGCATAAGCACTTTGGCGGCTTTCGGGCTGTTGACGGGGCAACAATGCGCATCGAGACCGGCTCTATCACGGGGCTGATTGGCCCCAATGGTGCAGGCAAAACCACGCTGTTTAACGCCATTGCCGGTGTGCTGCCGCCCACGTCGGGCCGCGTTATCATGGATGGTGAAGATATCACCGGACTGCCGCCGCATGAGCTGTTTCACAAAGGCTTGCTACGCACCTTCCAGATTGCTCATGAGTTTAGCTCCATGTCGTGCCGTGAGAACCTGATGATGGTTCCGCCAGCGCAATCCGGCGAAGTGCTTTGGAACACGTGGTTCGGCCGCAAGCGCATTGCCGATGAAGAGCGCGCGTTGAAGGCCAAAGCCGACGAAGTGCTGGAGTTTTTGACCATTGAACACCTTGCCGACCACAAAGCCGGGCAGGTTTCTGGCGGGCAAAAGAAGCTGCTGGAGCTTGGTCGCACGATGATGGTGGATGCCAAGATCGTTTTCCTGGACGAAGTCGGCGCTGGTGTGAACCGCACCCTGCTTTATACGATTTCCGACACCATCAAACGCCTCAATGAAGAGCGCGGCTATACTTTCGTTGTCATCGAGCACGACATGGACTTTATCGAACGGCTTTGTGATCCGGTGATCTGCATGGCCGAGGGGCACGTGCTTGCGGAAGGCACTTTGGCCGAGATTAAGGCCAACGAGCAAGTGATCGAAGCTTACCTCGGCACGGGGCTCAAGAACAAAGACAAGGTGGGCGCATGACTTCCAACCCCTATCAAGATAATCGCGGCAACAAAGACCGCTCGATTGGAAACCCGAAGGGTGCTGGCGAGATACCCTATCGCAAGGGTGGCGCGGCAAAACCCGGGCGCGATGGCACGCCGTTTCTGATCGGTGAGAACATGACAGCGGGCTATGGCAAGGGCCCCGACATCCTGCACGACTGCACGATTGCCGCTGAGAAGGGCGAGATTGCGGTGATCGTCGGGCCGAACGGCGCGGGTAAATCAACCGGAATGAAGGCGCTGTTTGGCATGCTTGATATGCGCAGCGGTTCGGTGATGCTTGACGGGGAAGACATCACTGCGCTCAGCCCCCAAGACCGCGTTGTGAAGGGCATGGGCTTTGTGCCGCAGACCAACAACATATTCACCTCGATGACGGTCGAAGAAAACCTTGAAATGGGTGCTTTCATTCGCACCGATGATTTCGCAGACACGATGACGCAGATTTATGATCTGTTTCCGATTCTAAAGGACAAGCGCTATCAGGCAGCGGGAGAGTTGTCAGGTGGTCAGCGCCAACAGGTTGCTGTAGGCCGTGCATTGATGACCCAGCCGAAAGTGCTGATGCTTGATGAGCCGACTGCCGGAGTTTCACCTATCGTTATGGACGAGTTGTTTGACCGCATCATCGACGTGGCACGCACGGGAATTCCTATCTTGATGGTCGAACAGAACGCCCGGCAAGCTCTTGAAATCGCTGACAAAGGCTATGTCCTGGTGCAAGGCGCAAACGGCCACACGGGCACCGGCAAGGAACTGCTTGCCAACCCCGAAGTGCGCCAGAGCTTCTTGGGAGGATGAGATGATCACAGGGATCTCGACCGTAGGAGTGGCATTGGCGGCAACTGGAGTGTTTGGCTGCGACTTTGACATATCATGCCGCGCCAAACAGCCGTGTGAGGCCGTTTCGGGCGGGCTTACCTTTGATGTTCAGCAAGACAGTCTGCGCCTGAGTGAAAACGGTGTTGACGGTCTTGAGCACTCCGCCATTTGGCCAGCCCAGATTAGCCAACAAGACGATGTTTTGACCGTTGACTATAGCAATGATGGAACACGCAGGCGTCTGATGCTCTCGACGCCGGGTGTCTCGCGGCTCTCGGCGCTCAATTCACAAGGTGAAGAAACCTCGTATCTGACGGGCACTTGCCATCGGGAGGCAGATTGATGCGCAACTCCACTTTGCCTATGGTTTTCATCCCGCTGATAAGCTTTGCCATTGCTTCACCAACAACAGCAGAGGCGTTTGGGTGCAGCTTTGTGACCGAGTGCTTCGAGGCCGAGGCCTGCGGCGAAACCACGTTTACAGCCGAAGTCGATATCAAAGGCGAGAAGCTCGAGACCGAGTTTGGCGACCTCAGCATTGTTGCTGTGAAGGAGCGCCCTGCCCTCAAAACCATGTTCGCGACGGGTGACGGCGCGGAGTATTTACTGTCGATCACGCCACAAGGTGCGCGTCTGACAACCCATGCTAACGAAGGGCCGCTGGTGATATCCTACCTCGGCTCATGTGAAGGAGCGTTTTAATGGACCTGCTCAATGCGCTGGTCGCGTTTGCGAACTTTGTCTTCATCCCCGCGGCGGCTTACGGCGCACAACTTGCGCTTGGTGCGCTCGGGGTGACGTTGATTTACGGCATCTTGCGGTTTTCCAACTTTGCCCACGGTGACACGATGGCCTTCGGCTCGATGGTCACTGTTTTGGTGACGTGGTGGATGCAAAGCGCGGGCATCGGATTTGGCCCCTTGCCGACGGCACTGCTCGCCCTGCCCTTTGGCATTTTGGGCTGCGTCGCGCTGGTGCTTTTCACCGATAAGGTTGTTTACAAATTCTATCGCGAGCAAAAGGCCAAGCCGGTGATCTTCGTGATCGTGTCGATGGGGGTGATGTTCATCATCAACGGCTTGGTGCGGTTTATCATTGGCCCTGATGACCAGCGCTTTGCTGATGGTGAGCGCTTCATCATCTCGGTGCGCGAGTTCAAGGATATGACCGGCCTCAAGGAAGGGCTCGCGTTCAAGACCACGCAGGGGCTAACGCTGGTGACAGCATTTGTTGTTGTTGTGCTGCTGTTTTGGTTCCTCAACCGCACACGCACGGGCAAGTCGATGCGCGCCTATTCCGACAATGAAGATCTGGCGCTTTTGTCGGGCATCAACCCCGAGCGGGTTGTGTTGGTAACATGGATTATTGTCGCGACACTGGCCACAATTGCGGGCGTGCTTTACGGGCTTGATAAAACGTTCAAGCCCTTCATCTACTTCCAGCTCTTGCTGCCCATTTTTGCCTCGGCGATTGTCGGCGGCCTTGGCAACCCTGTCGGGGCGATTGCCGGTGGTTTTGTCATCGCCTTCTCGGAGGTGACGATCACTTATGCGTGGAAAAAGGTGCTTGTTTACGCTCTGCCAGAGGGGCTTGAACCAAGTGGGCTCGTGCAACTTATGAGCACAGACTACAAATTTGCGGTGAGCTTTGTGATCTTGCTGATCGTGCTGCTTTTCAAACCCACAGGACTGTTCAAGGGGCAATCGGTATGAGCGATACAGCTAGAAACACTCTCTACTTTGCCATTGTTGCGGCGCTGATCCTCGGCACCGGTTTTGTGCAATCCTGGAACTCGGCTTTGTTCATACTCAACATGGGGCTGGTTTCGGCGATCATGGCATTGGGCGTGAACCTGCAGTGGGGCTTTGCGGGCTTGTTTAACGTCGGTATCATGGGCTTTGTGGCGCTTGGCGGTTTGGCAACTGTGCTTGTCGCCACACCTGCGGTTCCCGGTGCATGGGATGCAGGCGGGATGCGTATCCTTGCAGGGCTTGTGCTTGCGATCATGAGCATTCTGTCGGCAGTGATGATTTACCGTCGCATGAGCGCGAGTCGGCTTCGCGGCGTGGCTATCTTTGCCGTGCTCGCGGTTGGTTTCTTTGCATTCCGCGCAGTTTTTGACGGCGGCGTTGACGCGGTTGAGGCGATCAACCCAGCCACGTCCGGCAACATTGGTGGGCTCAACCTGCCTATCTTGCTGGCTTGGCCTGTGGGCGGGCTCCTGGCGGCAGGTGCAGCTTGGATCATCGGTAAAACAGCACTGGGCTTGCGCTCTGATTACCTTGCGATTGCGACACTGGGCATTGCCGAGATCATCATCGCAGTGATGAAAAACGAGGACTGGATGGCGCGTGGTGTTAAAAACGTGATCGGCCTGCCGCGCCCTGTACCCTATGAGATCGACTTGCAAAACTCTGCGAGCTTCATCGAGAAAGCCGAGGGCTTCGGCTTTGACGTTGTGACGGCCTCTACGCTTTGGGTGAAACTGCTCTATGCGGGGTTGTTTGCAGTCGTGCTGATCATCCTGTTCTTAATGGTTCAAGCCGCGCTCAAAAGTCCTTGGGGGCGGATGATGCGCGCCATTCGCGACAATGAAGTTTCATCAGAAGCTATGGGCAAGCATGTCACTGCGCGGCATTTGCAGGTGTTTATCCTTGGCTCGGCGATATGCGGCATTGCCGGCGCGATGATCACCACACTTGACGGGCAGTTGACGCCGACAAGCTACCAGCCGCTGCGCTTCACGTTCCTGGTCTGGGTGATGGTGATTGTCGGCGGGTCGGGCAACAACCTTGGAGCCGTGCTTGGTGGATTTGTGATCTGGTTCTTCTGGGTGCAGGTCGAGCCACTTGGTCACGGTTTGCTCAGCGTTCTTACCTCGGGCATGGCTGAAGGCAGCGCGTTGAAAGAACACCTTATGGGCAGTGTTGCGCATATGCGTTTGCTGACGATGGGGCTTATCTTGCTTCTGGTGCTCAGGTTCAGTCCGCGCGGGTTGATCCCTGAAAAATAGGTTTGCCAAGCCTCATAGTTTGCCCAAATGATCGCGCCTTTCGGGGCGCGATTTTTGTTTGGGCCTTCAAATTGGTTCCGAACGCATCCTGTCTGTTTTCTTAACGGCGACGGAAAACCGGGGATGCCGCGTATCACTCGCCAGTAACCAGTGAAACAGACAAAAGGAAAAAACAATGAACCGCATTTCTATTGCCTTGATCGCCTCGCTTGCAATGACAAGCTTCGCAGCGCCCGCTTTCGCAAAGTCAGACAAGCAACTGAAGCACAGTGCAGTTGCAGAGCAAGCCCAACGGGAAACTCGCAAGACATCGACAAAACAAAGAACAAAGGTTCACTCAACCCAGCGAACCGTCACAAAGACCCCACAGCGCACCACAACAAGAACGGTTGTGAAGCATACCCATGTCCACGCTAACAGGCACAATGCTGCGGTTGTCAAAGACTGGAACAAGCGCGGATTGCGCCGCCCTGCTCAAGGACATGTTTATGTCGAACAAAACGGTGATCTGTTCTTGGTGCTTGCCACTTCACTTCTCGTGCAGGCCCTTAGCAACTGATCCGCACAAACGTCGTGTCGGGGCAAATAGCACAGCTCTGCCCCGACAATATCTTCAACGGCCCTTGAAGAAGCCGCCTAGAATGCCGCGGATGATACGACGGCCTGTGGTGCCTTTAAGTTCTTTGATCACGCTTTTGGTCAAGGCATCGCCGAAGCTTTCTGTCTTGCGGCTGCTGCGGGAGGTCGAGCGGGACACACGCTTGCCAGAATAGCGTCGTGCCGCTTTGTATTCGGCTTCAGCAGCTTCGGCTTCCTCCTCAAGGCGCTCGGCGTCTTCAGCCTCTTTGGCAGCAGTTGCAGCGCGTTCGGTCAGGATCTCAAACGCCGAGTGGCGATCAAGCTTGGCCTCGTATTTCCCAGCAATATGCGAAGCGGCAATCACTGCGGCGCGCTCGGCTTTGGTGATCGGCCCCAACTGTGAGCTTGGTGGGCGAATGAGCGTGCGTTCGGCGACACCGGGCACGCCTTTCTTTTCCAGAAACGAGGTTACGGCCTCACCAACGCCGACTTCACGGATCGCTTCCTCGATATCAAAACGCGGGTTCTCGCGGTAGGTTTCAGCCGCCAACTTGAGCGCCTTCTTGTCACGCGCGGTGAAAGCCCGCAGCGCGTGTTGCACGCGGTTGCCAAGTTGACCGAGGATGTCTTCTGGCACGTCGTCAGGGTTCTGGGTGATGAAATACACACCAACGCCCTTGGAGCGGATAAGTCGCGCAACTTGCTCGACTTTGTCGACCAGAACTTTGGGTGCTCCGTCAAACAACAAGTGCGCTTCATCAAAGAAAAACACCATGACAGGTTTGTCTGGGTTGCCAACTTCGGGCAGCTCTTCAAACAACTCGCTGAGCAGCCAAAGCAGGAATGTCGAGTAAAGCCGTGGCGCGCCCATCAGCGTATCGGACGCCAGGATATTCACCCGCCCGCGACCGGTTTCGTCAATCGAGATCATGTCAGACAGTGACAAGGCCGGCTCGCCAAACATCTGGTCGCCACCTTGATTCTCAAGCACCAACAGGCGGCGCTGAATGGCGCCTATCGAGGACACAGAAACGTTGCCATACCGCAGGCTCAATTTGTCGCGGTTCTCACCAAGCCACACCAGCAAGGCTTGAAAATCTTTTAGATCAAGCAGCGGCATGCCTTCTTCGTCGGCAACCCGAAAGGCGATATTGACGATGCCTTCTTGTGCCTCGGTGAGTTCCAGCAAGCGTGAGATCAGCAGCGGGCCCATTTCGGCGAGCGTGGTGCGGATCGGATGCCCCTGCTCACCGAACAGATCCCAGAAAGTGACAGGGAAGCTCTCGTAGATATAGTCGTCAAAACCGATGGTATGTGCGCGGCTCATGAAGGGTTCATGCAGTTTGGCCCCCTCTGAGCCCGCATTGGCGAGGCCGGAAAGATCACCTTTCACATCTGACATGAACACCGGCACACCGGCGTTTGAAAAGCTCTCGGCCATGATTTGCAGTGTCACGGTTTTACCTGTGCCTGTTGCACCCGCAATCAGCCCGTGGCGGTTGGCATATTTGAGGCCAAGATGTTGTTTCTCGCCGTAGCCTTCACCGCCACCGCCCA
The DNA here is from genome assembly GCF_018860975.1 of Lentibacter algarum. Classification (GTDB taxonomy): domain Bacteria; phylum Pseudomonadota; class Alphaproteobacteria; order Rhodobacterales; family Rhodobacteraceae; genus Lentibacter; species Lentibacter algarum_A. The sequence goes on along the minus strand of NZ_JAHKQI010000008.1, from coordinate 331,084 downwards.
TAAAAATGTCTGTAATGTTAGTATCTGACAAGCCTTTGCCCCTTTTTTCGAGAATCTTGCGCCCTGCAAATACTCTTTTAACACTTATCTGCCAGTATCAAACCTGCTTCGTGCCTCATGTCCTCTTGGCGCGAAGCTGACTTCCTCCCTGTCAGACTGGCCGCGCCTTCGGGTGCGGCTTTTTTTCTTTGACGTTCACTTTTCGGTATCGACAAAGACTAGCTGTTGACGATGGCCAATAGCTGGCCTAACAATTTATCCTATAATAAGCCGGCCCAGTCCGGCAGGGAGACGATTTTGAAGAGAGGAGCTTTCGAGCTTCTCTTTTTTTGTGCAGAAACCTGCTTACCCGACATCGTTTTGCGCCTGACACGCCCGTGCACCCATGCTAAAGCGCTGGTAACGTAATCAATGCAACGGGATATCCATGCTTAAAAATACCAGCACAGCGCTTGTTCTTGCTCTTTTTGCCCTCGGGCAACCTGCTCTGGCACAAGACACGACAACAAGCGAAGAAACCCAAACAGCAACGCAGCCAGCAGCCACTGATGCAGAGCCTGCGACAGAGACCGAAGCAGAAGCAGAGCCTTCGCAGGAAGGCCAGTTGAGCCTTGGCGAGGAAGCTGTTCCCGAGCCCTACGTCAGAGAGACATCCGGCGATTGGCAAATCCAGTGCCTGCGTGTTGACGGCGAAGAAGAGCCTTGCCAGATGCTGCAGCAACTCAAAGATGATCAAGGCACCAATGTTGCAGAAGTTACGATTTTCAAGCTCAAGAATGGCGGACGTGCAGTTGCTGGAGCAAACGTTCTTGTGCCTCTTGAAACCTTGCTTTCAGCGCAGCTTTCAATGAGCGTCGACGGGGCCAAAGCCAAGCGTTACCCATACAGCTTTTGCAGCCCGATCGGTTGCTTTGCGCGGATCGGCTTCACAGCTGAAGACATTGCAAATTTCAAAAAGGGCGCAAACGCCAAGATCACTTTGGTACCAGCTCCTGCACCTGATCAAAAGGTTGTCCTGACGATGTCACTCTCTGGTTTTACGTCGGGTTTTGACAAAGCAACTGAAGTTTCGCAGTAAGAGACACAGTTTCTGCTGATTTCCAAAGGTCGCCTTTCGGGGCGGCCTTTTTCTTTTTACGGTTAGGGCGCGCGCTTGAGGGCCAGCACAGCGTTAAGCCCGCCAAAGGCGAAGGCATTGCTGAGCGCGACATCAACTCGCGCCTCGCGGGCTTCGTTTGGCACAACATCGAGGGCGCATTCGGGGTCGGGCTCTTGGTAGCCGATCGTCGGGGCGATGATGCCGTCGCGCAATGCCATGATGCAAGCCAGAAGTTCGACAGCTCCGGTGCCACCGATCAAATGCCCATGCATTGATTTGGTGGACGAGATCATCAGCCTGTCAGCGTGAGTGCCAAAAACGTCTGCAACAGCCGCGCATTCTGTTTTGTCGTTCGCTGCCGTGCCGGTTCCGTGAGCGTTGATATAGCCGACTTGATCGGCGTTGATCTTGGCGTCATCCAACGCGCCTTTGATTGCCCGTGCAGCGCCTTGCTTGGAGGGCATAACAATGTCGGCGGCGTCTGAAGACATTGCAAAGCCTGCAACTTCCGCGAGGATCGTCGCACCGCGGGCTTTGGCGTGCTCATATTCCTCAAACACAAATATCCCTGCGCCCTCGCCTTGAACCATGCCATTGCGGTTGGCGGAGAACGGGCGGCAAGCGTCTTTAGACATGACGCGCAGCCCTTCCCAAGCTTTGACCCCGCCAAAGCAGAGCATGCTTTCGGAGCCGCCTGTGATCATCACCGGAGATGCACCGCCATGCACCATCTGAAACGCCTGCGCCATGGCGTGATTTGAGCTTGCACAGGCCGAAGCAACAGTGAAGCTCGGGCCTTTGAGGTTAAACTCCATGCTGACGTGGCTTGCGGCAGCATTGTTCATCAGTTTGGGCACCACGAAAGGATGCACGCGGTTTTTGCCCTCTTCATAGACCGAGCGGTAATTCTCATCGAGGGTTGTCATGCCACCGCCGGAATTGCCAAGGATCACACCGGAGCGTGCCGCCATATTGCCCGAGAACTCCAGGCCAGACTGCGCTATCGCTTCGCGCGCGGCGATAAGTGTGAACTGGGTGAAGCGGTCATAGAGCGACATTTGCTGGCGGTTGAACAGCGTGTCGGGGGAGAAACCTTTGACCTGAGCACCGATCTGCACGGCGAGGCGCTCGACGTCACGAAACTCCAGTTGCCTTATTCCGCACCGGCCTTCGCGCATGGCCTCAAGCGTGCTGTCAACGTCGTGTCCGAGCGCGTTGATCGTTCCAGCTCCGGTGATGACAACGCGTTTCATCTAGGCTTTCTGATCCGCAATCAGTCCTTCGATACCCTTGATGATCGAAGCAACAGTGGAGATGTCAAACTCGCTTTTATCGGGCTCGTTGGCATTAAACGGCACAGAGATATCAAAGGCTTCTTCAATGGAGAAGATGCTCTCGACAAGGCCGAGGCTGTCAATTCCGAGGCTTTCCAGCGTGCTTTCAAGTGTCACATCCGAAGGCTCAAGCACCGCCTGTTCGGCGACAATCTCGATCACTTTGTTTTGAATATCCATTTGCTCCCCCCAAGCCTCGCTGTGATTGATCTAGTCAGTATCGCCGCCTTTGAAAACAGCTTTTTGCAGCTCGGCGACTTGTTTCATCAAACGGGGCAGACGGCGGATGGCTTTGTAGCCCTCGACGTGTTGCTCCATTTTTACCGCCGGATACCCAAGGATAACCCGCCCTTGTGGCACATTTGTGAAGATTTTCGTGGCGCCACCAGCAATAACGTTGTCGCCGATAAAGATGTTGTCGTTGATGCCGACTTGTCCGGCAAAGACGCAATTGTTGCCTATGCGGGTGCTGCCAGCCATGCCAACTTGACCACATATCAGGCAATCTTCGCCGATCTGAACATTGTGGCCGATGTGCACGAGATTATCGAGCTTGGTGCGGTTGCCGATTTCGGTGTTGCGGATGGTGCCACGGTCGATGGCCGTGTTTGAGCCGATCTCACAATCGTCACCGATAACAACCGAACCAATGGAGTGAATGCGCTCCCAATGCTGGCTCTCGCTTTCGCCTTGATCACCGAGCGTTGAGCGCGTGCGCTCAACAGCGCTTTCTTGTGGCGTTACAAAGCTGAAACCGTCACCGCCGATGACGGCACCGGGCTGCACAATGACCCGATCGCCAAGGGTTGTGCGGGCGCATATGCGCACACCTTCCCGAATGAAGCACCCCTGCCCCAGTGTCGCGTTTGTGCCGACATAGGCCTGTGGCCCGATCACCGTGTTGTCGCCGATGCGTGCGCCTTTGGCGACAATAGCGAGTGGCCCGATGCTGACGTTCTTGCCGATGCTGGCACCCTCGTCGATCACGGCTGACGGATGAACGCCGCCGGCAAACCCTTCCCCCGGATCGAACTGTTTTGACAGGCCGGACATGGCGTAGCGAGGGCGTGCAGGAATGATCGCGGCTTTGAGGCCGAAACTTTCAAAGTCGGCACCGTCCCAAAGCACCGCCGCCAGTGCGCCACCTTTTGGCAAGGCCTCGGCATAATCTGGCTTCATCGCCAAGGCGAGGTCACGTGGGCCAGCGTCTTGCGGCTCGCTCACGGCGTCTATCTCAAGTGACAAATCGCCCAGAGCTTGTGCTCCGAGCGACTTGGCGATCTCTTCAATTGTGTAGCTCATCAGAGTGCCCTTACATTTGGGCCAATGATTAGCCCTGAACGGCGCGGAGCACCACCCCTGCCTTAGCAAGAGCATTCCAGATGCGCGCATCGCGGCCGTAAACGTCACGGCGGAAGTTGATCGGGCCTTTGGCTTGCGTGAAGGCCGTGCGGTAGACGATGTGCACCGGCACTTCTTCCTTAAGCTTCACAACAGACTCGCGGTTTGTCTTGAGGTGCGAGTGGAACAGCCCCTTAGGATCATTGCTCTGCTTGGCGAGAAGCGCGTAGGCAAAGTCAAACGGATCACCGAGCCGCACGCAACCGTGGCTGAACGCGCGTGTTTCGCGCGCGAAGAGGCTCTTAGAGGGCGTGTCATGCAGGTAGATGTTGTATTTGTTCGGGAACATAAACTTCACCAGCCCAAGCGCGTTGCGGCGTGATGGCGGCTGCTTGATCGCGTAAGGGAAGTTGCTGGCGTTATACTTAGCAAAATTGATGTTGCCGCGTGACACCTGACGACCGCGGCTGTCATAGAGCTTGAGGTGGCCGGCTGCGTTCGGGTTGCGCTTCATCATTGGCAGATATTCTTTGGTGGCTATCGAGCGCGGAACGTTCCACGTCGGGTTGATCACCATGAATTCCATCACATCCGAGAACTCGGGTGTGGCACGGTCAGACGCCGTAGCGCCAACAACCGAGCGGGTACTGAAAGTAACTTTGCCGTTGTCGACGATTTTGGCTGTATAGTCGGTGATGTTAACCAAAACGTGACGCTTGCCACGTGGTTGGTTGACCCAGCGTTCGCGCTCAAGTGCAACGATGATGGACTGCAAGCGCGCTGTGGCTGGCTTGTTGATTTCGTTGATCGTTCCGGCACCGGCAACACCGTCTGCGGCGAGTCCATGAGCGATTTGAAACTGCTGGACGGCTTTTTGGAGATTTCCGTCATAGGCTTGCGCAGATGAGCGCCCCATATAACCCATAGCGCCAAGGCGGTTCCGCAGAGCAACAACAGCGTTGCCCGATTGGCCCGGCTTAAGAGATTTGGCAGGTACAACTGCGCCAAAGCCGCCGCGTGCGACGATCTTTTCAAAGCGCATTTTCTCTTTCATCAGACGCGCATATTCAGGTGTTTTGGGCGCAAGAGCCTTAAAGAACGAGTTCGGGTTGCTCTTGGCAAAGTTGACCAGATAACTTGAACGCTCGCGGTAAGGCACCGCCCGCACAATGTTTCTGTCAATGCTGCGCGGCTTCAAAGCGCCGGTTTGCATGTTCTGGGACAATTCGAGAAAGGCTTTGCTCATCTCAACTTCAACGAGGCCACGGGCCCGAGGATTTTTAGCGGCTTTGAGCTTGGCCATAAGGCCGGCAGCATCATAACGCGCACTCGGCAGGCCGTGAGCATCAGCTTGAGCGATCGCTTTGAACAGGGCTTTGCGGCGCGAGGCGTCTTTTCCGAAGGAGCCTGTCCAGATCGCTTTGAAGTTGTTGGCTTTATAAAATGCCGAGATATCTTTATCACGCGATGCGGCTTCGGCCACGGCTTGTTTGAAGGCCGTTACCTGAGCGCTGGCAGGCGCAGGTGTAAATGACACCATGAAGGCTGCCATCAGCATGGCGATGCAAAGTAATGAAGATTTTACCCGCAGGCTCGTCTGGCGTCGCGGTTGGAAATTGGAAAAGGTCATGAAGCCCCCACTCGAAGAATATTGTTTACAGACGTTCGACAATGGTAGTGCGTCAGGAAAACTACGCTGTCCACTCACTTTCACGTCGAAATCGCAAGATGTAGCCCATCCGTGGGTGAAAAGACGCAATATTGAGGGTTTGATCTGGAATTAGCACTTTTTCAGCAAATTTCTGCCTAAAATGAGGGCGAGATATGAATTTGAGCAGCAAAGTCTTGGTCTCCGAATCGTTATGTGCCATAGAAGATGCACATCTGGGGAGATGAAGGCAGCATACGAGAGCCAAACTGGGACCTCGTGCAAACAGGTAAAGCGACGGGACGACGCTAACGATGATTGAAAAAACGAGCACTTCGAGCCTGACCAGGCGTGCATTGCTTGGGGCATTTGCCTCAACAGCACTGGTCGCAGCCCCCACGTATTCAAAAGCCGCAGGTTATTTGCGAGGCTCCGGCGATATCCGCCGCCTCAAAATGTATTCCGCTCGCACCGGTGAAAAGATCGACATGATCTACTGGGTTGAGGGCGATTATATCAAAGATGCGGTCAAAGAAGTTCACCACTTCATGCGCGACTGGCGCACCAATGATGTGAAATACATCGACCTGCGCACCATCGACATCATGGCCGCTTCTCACAACATTCTTGATGTGAACGAACCTTATATGTTGCTGTCCGGCTATCGCAGCCCGAAGACCAACGCTATGCTGCGCGCCCGCTCAAGCGGTGTTGCCAAGAACTCGTTGCACATGAAAGGCCAAGCCGCCGATTTGCGCCTTTCGTCACGTTCGGTAAGCCAGGTGTCACGCGCCGCTGTTTCATGTCACGGTGGCGGCGTTGGCCGTTATTCGGGCTCAAACTTTGTGCATATGGATTGCGGCCCTGTTCGCTCTTGGGGCAGGTAAGAGCGATTACGCTTCTTACGCTTCTAAGAACCCGCCCTCCTCGGCGGGTTTTTCTTTGTCTGACGCCTAAAGCAGTCTAACCTTTTTTGTTCATCAAAGGAGACAGCCATGCATGATGACTATACAGACTATGATGCCACGGGGTTGGCGGAGCTTGTCGCGACGGGCCAAGCGAGTCCGCATGAGTTGCTTGACTGTGCGCTGGCCCAAACGGCCAAGCTGAACCCCTCACTCAATGCGGTTGTCATGCAACGGGAAGACACTGCCCGCGCCATGATTGATGCCGGATTGCCTGACGGGCCGTTCAAAGGCGTGCCTTTTTTGATGAAAGACCTGAAGTGCGAAGCTCGCGGGTTTCCCACAAACAGCGGCTCGAAACTGTTTGCCAACCACGATTGGACCTATGACAGCGAGATGTTCACCCGCATGCGTCGCACAGGTATTGTGCCCTTTGCACGCACGACATCGCCGGAGCTCGGCGTTGGACCGGTCACAAACGCGCAGGTTTATGGTGGCCCGACATGCAACCCTTGGGATCTGACACGCACCTCTGGCGGCTCATCAGGTGGTTCGGGCGCAGCTGTCGCGGCGGGCATTGTTCCGGCGGCACATGGCTCTGATGGCGGTGGATCGGTGCGCATTCCTGCGGCATCCTGCGGGCTTGTTGGCCTCAAGCCCAGCCGCGCGCGCCTGCCCGCTGGCCCCGCATCAGGTGAAGGCTGGGCAGGAATGGCTGTCGACGGGTTTCTCACTCGCAGCCTGCGTGACACGGCAACGCTGATGGATGCCTGTGCGGGACCCGACCTGGGCGCGCCCTACGCGGCACCGTATATGAACGAAAGTTTCAGCGCCGCAATGTCGCGCCCGCCGCGCAAGCTGAAAGTCGGCTATGTTATTGGAACGCTAGAGGGATTGCCTACCCATCCGGATTGCAATGCTGCGGTTATGAAAACGGCCCGCTTGCTGGAGGAACTAGGCCATGACGTTGAACAGTATACACCGGATGCCAACCTTGATGTGACGGCGATGATGGAGGCCTGGACCATCACTGTAGCTTGCGGCACAGCACTTTCGGTGCGCAAACGTGTTGCTGGCGGCGAACTTGACGAGAGCCTGATCGAAGGCATTACCCGCGGCGCACTTGTCTACGCTGACACACTCGGGGGGATGGATTACCTGAACGCCGTCAACGAAATTCACGCATTCGGGCGACGCTTGGCCGCTGTTTTCATGGGCTACGACGTGTTGCTCACCACGACATTAGCCGAGCCGCCCTGTAAAACCGCACACCTGAAACCGGATATTGAAGATTTCGTCGCTTACCGGACGGGGCCGAACGGCTGCTTTGAGTATTCGCCCTTCGCGGCAGCATTCAATGCTTCGGGGCAACCTGCTATCTCGCTGCCACTGTTCTGGACTGATGAAATGTTACCGATTGGCGTGCATCTGGCAATGGCCATGGGGGAAGATGCCGAGTTGATGGCCCTTTCAAGCCAACTTGAACAGGCAGACGGCTGGGCAGACCAGCAAGCAAAGCTGTTAAGCTGCGGAGGCATTTTAACACGTTAAAGCAATACTATAAATGGCACTCTTAAAGTATTAACCTAGTTCACATATCGGCAAACCATGCGGCCATGTTGTCAGCACTTTGCGGTTGCCGCTATCGCGTATTGCAAAGCCGAGGCTTGCAAGCTTGTCTTGTCGGGCCTGACCGCGCAGCGTCAAGATGGGCGCGAGCAGTGTTTTGATCTGGGCCAAAGTGGCCGCGTCGCATTTGTGAATCATGACTTGCCTCAAACGGGGCAAGCGCAGAGATCTTCGCCTTTGAGAACCGAGGTCACGTATGACCCTGTCTCAGAATCACGGATCGCATATCCATAGCCGCGCAGGCGGTGTTTCCATTCGCGCTCCGAGACAGCCAAACGGCGCTCACGCATTACTACATCGCGGATTGTTTCGATATCCATGTTCATTTTCGTCTCCATCGTTTCATTCGTAAGAATTAACTGTTTACGAATTCAGGATGGTTAATGCCTGTGGCGATGATTTAGCGCAAAAATGGAAACTTCGTGAATCTTGAGGTCTTTTTAAGGCAGCTTAACTACCCAGCCCCACTTCTGCCTCTATCTGGCGCTTTGACTTGCGCTCACGCTCGGTTGCAGACTTGAGTTGGCCACAAGCAGCCATGATGTCTTCGCCGCGGGGTTTGCGGATTGGCGAGGCATACCCTGCGTCAAACACAATGTCGGCGAACTTTTTGATTTGCTTCCAATGCGAGCGTTCATACCCCGATCCGGGCCACTCGTTGAAGGGGATAAGGTTGATCTTGGCGGGAATGCCTTTGATAAGCGAAACAAGGCGGCGCGCGTCTTCTTCTGAGTCGTTAACGCCTTTGATCATCACATATTCAAAGGTTATGCGCTCGGAATTGCTGAGGCGCGGATACTCGCGCAGTGCGGCAAGCAGCGTCTCGATGTTGTATTTCTTGTTGATCGGCACCAGTGTGTTGCGCACTTCATCGGTCGTGGCGTGAAAGCTGACCGCAAGCAAACAGCCGATCTCGTCAGCGGCTTTGGCGATCTCTGGCACGATTCCAGAAGTGCTCAATGTGATGCGGCGGCGAGAGAGAGCGATTCCCTCCCCGTCCATTGCGATCTTCATCGCATCACGCACATTGTTGAAGTTGTATAGTGGCTCGCCCATGCCCATCAGCACGACGTTAGACAGCAAGCGCGGGCCGTTGTCGGCCGTGCTCACGCCCGGTGCTGGCCATTCGTCGAGATCATCACGCGCCAACATGACTTGGCCGATGATTTCGCCAGCGGTCAGATTGCGCACCAGCTTTTGCGTGCCTGTGTGACAGAACGAGCAAGTCAATGTGCAACCAACCTGCGAGGAAATGCACAGGGTGCCACGGGTTTCTTCTGGGATATAAACGATCTCGACTTCATGGCCACCCGCGATCCGCACAAGGTATTTGCGGGTTCCGTCCTCAGAGACTTGCTTGCTGACAAGCTCGGGAATAGCGATCACGAAGGCTTCGTCAAGCTCGGCGCGGTAAGCTTTGGAGAGGTTGGTCATCAAGTGAAAGTCGCGCACGCCCCACTGATAGACCCACTGCCAGATTTGCCCTAACCGCATCTTTACTTGCTTTTCAGGCGTGCCCATCTCGACCAGCGCAGCTTTGAGCGCGTCGCGTGTGAGCCCGACGATGTTGGTTTTCCCGCCATAGTCAGGAACCTTGCGGGGTACTGTCAGCATGTCAGGTGTTATCGTGGTGTCGTTTGTCATGGTTCATGTCCGCTTGCGTTGCGTCTTCATATAGGGTTTGTGCGCCAATGCAAAACCCCTCCCCGCCACGTTGTGACAGGAAGGGGCAAATTGTTTTGTCGTCGTTGAGTTTAGAAGTGCGCCGAGTTGGCCGCCAAAGGCACTTGGTTTGGCGGGGCAAACTTGGTCAAATCAATGCCCTCAACTGCGGCTTTATATTCCTCAACCGTAGGTGTGCGCCCCAAGATAGCGGCGAGAACCACTACAGGTGTCGAGGCCAGGAGGCTTTCGCCCTTCTTCTCGGTGCTGTCTTCAACAACGCGGCCTTGGAACAGGCGGGTTGATGTTGCCAGAACAGTGTCGCCCTTGGCGGCTTTCTCCTGGTTGCCCATACAGAGGTTACAACCGGGGCGCTCGAGATAGAGAACATTCTCATACTCGGTGCGCGCTTTGCCTTTGGGCGCAAAGTCATCAAACTCAAAATCCGAATAACGCTGGAGAATTTCCCAGTCGCCCTCTTCTTTGAGTTCGTCGATGATGTTGTAAGTTGGCGCGGCAACAACCAGCGGCGCTTTGAACTCGACCTTACCGCTCTGGGCCTCAAGGTTACGCAGCATTTGCGCGACGATCTTGATATCACCCTTGTGAACCATGCAAGATCCGACGAAGCCAAGATCAACCTTCTTCTCGGCCTTATAGAAAGAGATCGGCCGGATAGTGTCGTGGGTGTAGCGCTTGGAAACGTCGGCGTTGTTGACGTCAGGATCCGCGATCATAGGTTCGTCGATCACGCTCAGATCAACCACAACTTCGGCAAAATACTTGGCGTTGTCGTCTGGCGTAAGCGCCGGCACCTCACCTGATTTGATCTCGGCAATACGCTTGTCAGCGATATCAACAAGGTTTTGCAGCATGCCGCTTTCGTGCTCCATGCCCTTCTCTATCATCACCTTGATGCGGCTTTTGGCTATCTCTAGCGAGGCAACCAGAGTTTCGTCGTTTGAGATACAGATCGAGGCTTTGGCCTTCATCTCGGCTGTCCAGTCGGTGAAGGTGAAGGCTTGGTCGGCCAGCAATGTGCCGATATGCACCTCGATGATACGGCCTTGGAAGACGTTGTCGCCGTGTTGGGCGAGCATCTGTGATTGTGTCGCATGCACAACATCACGGAAATCCATGTGAGGTTGCATTTTGCCTTTGAACGTCACTTTGACAGATTCAGGAATTGGCATTGTCGCCTCGCCCGTTGCCAGAGCCAGAGCCACAGTGCCTGAGTCAGCCCCAAACGCCACGCCTTTTGACATGCGCGTGTGGCTATCGCCGCCGATGATGATCGCGCGGTCGTCAACCGTGATGTCATTGAGGACTTTGTGAATAACGTCGGTCATTGCGTGGTAGACGCCTTTAGGATCACGCGCGGTGACAAGGCCGAAATCATTCATGAATTTCATCAGCCGCGGCGTGTTGGCTTGTGCTTTGAGGTCCCATACCGAGGCGGTGTGGCAACCTGACTGGTAAGCGCCGTCAACTGACGGTGACAGAACGGTTGCGGCCATAGCTTCAAGCTCTTGGCTGGTCATCAGACCGGTGGTGTCCTGGCTGCCAACAATGTTGACTTTAACGCGCACATCCGAGCCCGCGTGCAGAGGCTTGTCGGTTTTAACACCGACAGCATTGCGGTTGAAGATCTTTTCAACAGCGGTGAAGCCCTGGCCTTCGACGTTGATCTCTTTTGCCGGAGCATATGCTGACTCAAGCTTAACACCAAGGGCCTCAGCGGCGAAAGTTTGCAGCTTTTTGCCAAAGACGATGGCGTAGGAACTGCCAGCTTTCATGAACTCCATTTTTTGCGGCGTGAATGATTTTTCGAGCGAGACAAGCTCTTTGTCGCCCGCTTCATTGTAGAGCGCTTTGGTTTTGCTGTTGATGGTCAGCACGGTGCCGGTATCGACAGAGTAGACCTGCTCGAGCACCGCATCGCCTGCATCGTTCAGCACGGGGTCTCCGTTCGCATCAAGCTTCTTGACCCAGTTCTTAAGGTCAAGCCCGATGCCGCCTGTCACGCCAACTGTCGTGAGGAAGATCGGCGAAATGCCGTTGGTTCCGGCGACGATCGGTGCGTAGTTAACGAAGGGCACATAGGGGCTGGCTTGCTTGCCCGCCCAAAGAGCGACGTTGTTGATGCCAGACATCCGCGAGGAGCCAACACCCATCGTGCCTTTTTCGGCGATGATCATCACCTGTTTGTCAGGGTGTTGCGCCTTGAGCGCTTCGATTTCTTGTTGCGCGGTTGGCGAGATAAAGCACTGGCCGTGCAGCTCACGGTCGGCGCGCGAGTGCGCCTGGTTGCCCGGTGAGAGTAAGTCGGTCGAGATATCTCCCTCTCCCGCGACATAAGTCACGACCTGGATTTTCTCGGCAACATCCGGCAGCTTGGTGAAAAATTCGGCTTTGGCGTAGCTTTCAAGCAAGTCTTTGGCAATCGTGTTGCCAGCTTTAAAAGCGGCTTCAATCGCGTCTGTATCGGCCTCATAGAGGAAGACCTGCGTTTTCAAAACCTCAGCGGCCTGAGCGGCCAGCGCAGCGTCCTCACCAAGCGCGATGTCGAGCAGCACTTTAACTGATGGTCCGCCTTTCATGTGCGAAAGCAGCTCGAAGGCAAACTCAGGGGTGATCTCGGGGACGACAGCTTGGCCAAGGATAACCTCTTTGAGGAAGCGCGCTTTGACACCAGCCGCACTCGTGGTGCCAGGCAAAGTGTTATATGTCAGAAAGTTCAGCGAGGCCTCGCGGTTCTCATTTCCCGAATCTTTAATCTGAGCGATCAACTCTTCCACAAGCGCGCTATCATCTATAGGCTTTGGGTGTAGGCCCTGCTCTTTGCGGGCTTCGATTTCGTTCAGATAATCTGTATACAAGCTCATGCTAACCTCGTGGGTAAATAGATGTCGATGTGATTTGTATGCAGCGGTATACCAATAAGGCTATAACTGCAAGGCTCTGACCACCGAACCTATAGGGTGTTTTGACGGGTTTGCTAAAACAAACAAACAAAAATGCGCTGGAAAATGCAGTTGTCGCCCTTGCCCCTTCACTTTCCCAAGATACGCGCTACATTTTTTGTGTAACCCAACACACTGGAGGCCATCCATGACCATCGCCGTAGGACAAGACAGCACCAAAACACGCAGAACACTCAAGGTCGGCACGCAGTCAATTGACTACTATTCAGTCAAGGCCGCCGAGGCCGCTGGCCTAGGTGATTTCTCGCGCCTGCCGGCAGCTCTTAAAGTGGTTCTGGAAAACATGCTCCGCTATGAAGATGGTAAGACTGTCACGGTTGACGACATCAAGGCTTTCGCCGAGTGGGGGGCCAATGGCGGCAAAAACCCGAGGGAGATAGCCTACCGCCCTGCTCGCGTTTTGATGCAAGACTTCACCGGCGTTCCAGCTGTGGTTGACTTGGCCGCCATGCGTGACGGGATTGTAGCCCTCGGCGGTGATGCTCAAAAAATCAACCCGCTGGCCCCTGTTGATCTTGTGATCGATCACTCGGTAATGATCGACGAGTTCGGCAACCCACGTGCTTTCCAGATGAACGTTGATCGTGAATACGAGCGCAACATGGAGCGCTACCAGTTCCTCAAGTGGGGGCAATCAGCGTTTAACAACTTTCGCGTCGTGCCTCCGGGAACCGGCATTTGCCACCAAGTGAACCTTGAGTATCTGGCGCAAACCGTCTGGACGGACGAAGACCAGAACGGCGTGAATGTCGCTTACCCTGACACGCTTGTCGGCACCGACAGCCACACAACAATGGTGAATGGTGTCGCTGTGCTCGGTTGGGGTGTTGGCGGCATCGAAGCCGAAGCAGCGATGCTTGGTCAGCCAATTTCGATGCTGATACCCGAAGTCGTCGGTTTTGAGCTGACCGGTGACATGATGGAAGGCACCACCGGCACTGATTTGGTTCTGAAAGTCGTAGAAATGTTGCGCGCACACGGCGTTGTCGGCAAGTTTGTCGAGTTCTTCGGCGAAGGGCTCAACCGCCTTCCACTGGCAGACCGCGCCACTATCGCCAACATGGCGCCAGAGTATGGTGCAACTTGCGGCTTCTTTCCGATCGACGGCGAAACTCTTCGCTACATGCGCACCACCGGCCGTGATGAAGACCGCATAGCGCTGGTTGAAGCCTACGCCAAAGAGAACGGCTTGTGGCGCGGCGACGACTATGCGCCGATTTACTCAAGCACTCTGAGCTTGGATATGAACACCATCGTCCCAGCGATCTCAGGGCCAAAGCGCCCGCAAGACTTTGTCCCACTTGATGCCGCTGCCGAGACATTTGGCAAATACATCAGCGGCGAGCGGCTCGAGTGGTCGGCCGAACAAGAAGACAAAGCCGAGTGGGCAGATGAAGGCGGCGCAATTGCACCACGCAGCATCCCTGGCGACATTGGAAAGCACAAACGCGCCCGTGTGAAAGGCGAAGACTACACCATCCACGACGGAACGATTGTCATCGCCTCGATCACTTCCTGCACCAACACCTCTAACCCTTATGTGATGATCGGCGCTGGCCTCGTGGCCCGAAAAGCCCGCGAGCTTGGCCTCAACCGCAAGCCTTGGGTGAAAACGTCACTCGCGCCTGGCTCGCAGGTTGTTACGGCTTATCTTGAAGCGGCTGACTTGCAGGATGACCTCGACGCCATCGGCTTTAACCTTGTCGGCTACGGCTGCACGACATGCATCGGCAACTCCGGCCCGCTTCAATCCGAACTCAGCGAAGCCATCAACACCAATGACATCATTGCAACCTCGGTTTTGTCGGGCAACCGCAACTTCGAGGGGCGCATCTCACCGGATGTGCGTGCCAACTATCTGGCCTCACCTCCGCTGGTTGTAGCCTATGCGCTTGCGGGCGACATGAATATTGACCTGGCCAAGGACCCTCTCGGCCAAGACAAAACCGGAAAGGACGTTTACCTCAAAGACATTTGGCCAACATCGCAAGAGATCGCAGAACTGGTTGAAAAAACGGTCACCCGCGAGGCGTTCCAATCAAAGTATGCCGACGTATTTAAGGGCGACGACAAATGGCAGGCTGTTGAAGTTCCGGCTGCCGAAACTTACGACTGGCCCCCGGCCTCGACCTACATTCAGAACCCTCCCTATTTTCAGGGGATGGACAAAAACCCCGGCAAGATCAGCAATATTGAAAACGCAGGTGTTTTGGCCGTCTTGGGTGACTTTGTAACCACCGACCACATTTCACCCGCTGGCTCCTTCAAGGAAGACACGCCTGCGGGCCGCTACTTGAAAGATCACCAAGTTCCGGTGCGCGAGTTCAACTCGTACGGCTCCCGCCGCGGAAATCACGAAGTCATGATGCGCGGCACCTTCGCCAATATCCGCATCAAAAATGAAATGCTTGATGGCGTCGAAGGCGGCTACACCAAAGGCCCCGACGGCAAGCAAGCGTCGATCTATGATGCGGCTATGGCCTATCAAAAGCTGGGCACCCCGCTGGTCATTTTCGGAGGCGCGCAATATGGCGCAGGCTCATCGCGCGACTGGGCAGCAAAAGGCACCGCTCTCTTGGGCGTCAAAGCCGTGATCGCGGAAAGCTTTGAGCGCATTCACCGCTCAAACCTCGTGGGTATGGGGGTTATTCCGTTTGAGTTTACCAACGGCGACAGCCGGTCATCACTCGGTCTCACAGGTGAAGAAAGCGTTAGCATCTCAGGCCTCGATGCGATTCAACCACTGCAAGAAGTGCACTGCACCATCACTATGGCCGACGGAAAGGTGAAACCGGTCACCCTCAAGTGCCGCATCGATACCGCAATTGAGATCGAATACATCGAGCACGGAGGCGTGCTGCATTACGTGCTGCGCGACCTCGCCAAAGCGTAATCCAAACCATACGACCAATAAGGGGCTTCCATTCCGGAGGCTCCTTATTCTTGGCGGAAGTATCCTAGGGGGTTTGGGGGACTAGTCCCCCAAAACAGGCGTGGCCGTAGGCCGCGCAAAACCTGTATGCCGTAGGCATTCAATCAAGGGAAATGGTGCACCCGATAGGATTCGAACCTATGGCCTCTGCCTTCGGAGGGCAGCGCTCTATCCAGCTGAGCTACGGGTGCGTTGGGTTTCTATAGCCGCCCTCGCGGCGGCTCGCAATCGCGAAATCAACCCAGTAAGTTATGCGCCAGTTCCAACGCCTCGACCAGTTTATCGACTTCTTCACGCGTGTTATAAAGCCCAAAGCTGGCACGGCAGGTGGCGTTCACACCTAAATGCTGCATGAGCGGCTGCGCACAGTGGTGCCCTGCCCTCACGGCCACGCCCTTCTTATCAAGAATAGTCGAGATATCATGCGCATGCGCGGCACCCTGCATCGTGAAACTGAAAATCGCCGCCTTGTCAGCGGTGGTGCCCTGCAACCCAAGCCAGTTGAGGCCTGTGAGCCGCGCGCTAGCGTAACTCGCCAGATCAGCTTCGTGTGCGGCGACATTGTCCATGCCCAGCTCCATGAGATATTCCAGTGCCGCTCCAAGCCCGATGGTTTGCACAATCCCCGGCGTGCCGGCTTCAAACTTCATTGGCGGGTCATTGTAGCTGACAGCGTCTTTGCTGACCTCGCGGATCATATCACCCCCCCCCATAAAGGGGCGCATCTCTTCCATACGTTCACGCGTCACATAGATCGCGCCCGAGCCTGAAGGGCCATAAAGCTTATGGCCGGTGATAGCATAGAAATCACAGCCTATGTCACTGACATTCACCGGTGCATGCACCGCTCCTTGTGAGCCATCAACCAACACTGCAACACCCTTCTCGCGCGCGGCTGCGCAAATGCGTTTCACATCAACTTGCGTGCCGAGCACATTCGAAAGTTGAGTAATTGCAATCAGCTTGGTTTTCGGCCCGATCGCAGCGATCACCTTGTCCGCATCCAAAGCCCCTGTTGCATCTGTATCAACCCACTTGAGTACAACACCCTGACGCTCGCGCAGAAAGTGCCAGGGCACGATGTTGGCGTGGTGTTCCATAACAGAAAGGATGATCTCGTCACCGGCCTGCATCCGCGGCCCGGCCCATGAATAGGCGACCATGTTGATACCCTCGGTTGTTCCCGAGTTAAAGATGATCTCGTCCTCACTTGGCGCACCCAAGAAGCGTGCAACAATGCCGCGCACAGCCTCGTACTTGTCTGTCGCAAGGTTGCTCAAGTAGTGAAGTCCACGGTGCACGTTAGCGTATTCTTCGGCATAGCCACGCGTCACCGCATCAATCACCACTTGCGGTTTTTGCGCCGAGGCTCCGTTGTCGAGATAAACCAGCGGCTTGCCGTTCACCTCGCGCGAAAGAATGGGAAATTCTGCGCGGATCGCATTGAGATCATACATTTGTGGCTCCAATTCCACTGCCAACGCCAAGGATGATGAAGGCTACGAGCAGCCCGAAGGCCACGGCAAAGATGGTTAACACGACAGTCGCAAGCCCAGCCAGCGGAGTTTTGAACCGGTGCGCCGCCGCCAGCAACCCGCTGAGAGAGTAAAGCAGCCAGATGTTGAGCACCATGTTGACCAGACTGGCAACGGGCAGCATGAATATGCTTAGCAAGAATATCCCCAGACCGGCGACGAAACTGACAAGCTGCCAGAGTGTGACGACGGCCAGCACCTCCGAAAGCGTGCCCTGACCGCCGATCATCCGCCCGACCCAATGTAGGAAGAACACCGAGATGATCAGTGAACCGGCGATCAGCATCGTCAGGATAAACGGGCGGCTAGCGATCGAAATGACAAACTCCATCAGCGCGCGCTCTTCGGCCGACAAGTCCGGCGGAATATGAAACTCTGCGAACTGAAACGTCACTGACATCTGAATTGCGCTCAGCAACGCGACCAGCACAAGCGCCATCCAGAGCACTTCACGTTTAAGACCCATCGCCATCATTTGTTGACCGGCCAAAACCGGACGCAAAAACATATTTCTCACCAACTCATTGAGCATTGCCGGCAGTCTCCTTTGCGGCGGTGTAGCTGCCGACAAACCAAAAGCATGTAAATGCAAGAAGCCACAGAGCGCCGATAAGCGTTTTGGGCCAGCCCTCTCCGAGAAACCCGCGCATCAGGCCAAACAGCAGCAGCAGAGGTGATGCTGCCAACATGGCCCAAAAGAGCGCAAGCCGCTGCCCCCAGGCCTTGCCCTGACTGCCGAACACTCGAAAACCAAAATGCACGAGTAAAGCCAACGCATAAAGCACCAGCGGCATGATTATCATCGAGTTGAACAAAGCCGCGCCAAGCAAGGGTTCGAGTTCCTCGTTGTTGACATGTGCCTGCCGTGCCATCGGCGGCCATTGCGACACAAACAAGATCACACACCCCGCCAACAGCAACGCAATGGCACGGTCATCACGCTGGCCGATGCTGGTAAGCTTGCGCATCACTTTAGCCGGGCCTTTGTACGTGGCCAATATGTCCATCACGACTGACATGTGCCTGCCCTTACCTCAGCTGCGACGACGGATCAGCCAGCCTTCAAGGCGACTATTGATCTCATCTGCAAGCGCTTCATCTTCGATCTCTTCAACAGCTTCCGCAAGGAAAGCCAGCGTGAGAAAATCAGTGGCGATCGGCGCTGGAATGCCGCGCGCGCGAAGGTAGAACAGCGCCTCTTCGTCAATCGCGCCCGAGGTTGAGCCATGCGAACACGCCACATCATCAGCGTATATCTCAAGTTCTGGCTTGGCGAGAAACTGGCTGTCTCCATCTAGCAAAAGCGACTGCGATTTCTGGTAACCATCGGTTTTCTGAGCACCGGCCTTCACCAGAATTTTGCCCTGAAACACACCAGTCGCACCGTTACGCAGCACTTTCTTGAACACCTGACGGCTCTCGCAATTGACAGCATCATGGGTGACAAAAACCGTGTCGTCGTGCACGAAGTCACCGTCGCCCAAAGCCGCACCTGCAACATGAGCAAAGGCATCATCGCCCGTTAGCTCGATAATGCACTCGTTGCGCGTTAGCACGCCGTTCACCGTAAGTGTGAAGCTCTTGAAGGTGCTTTCGGTGCCCAAACGGGCAAACATGTGTGTCACGGCGGTGCGCTCGTGGTCGCGGCCTTGCGCCCGCACATGGTGCAACTCTGCCTTGTCTGCAATATCGGCCTCAAGCACGCAGTTAAAGCGCGCAGCAGCGGGGCCATTTTCAAGCAAGGTCAGCGCTGCGCCGCTCTCAACTTTGATCACATGATGCATCACAACATCCGAACTGTCGCTGTCATGAAGATAGATCAAGCTCACCGGCTTTGACGGCGTTTTGAGCACACGGATGAGCACACCGTCTGTCGCGACCGCGGTATTCAGAGCTGCCAATGGGCGCTCGACCGGGTCTTGCCCGGCAGTTTCAAGCTTGCCATACAACTCGGAAGCCCAAGAAATATCGCCGCTATCAGCCAAACGGCTGATCTCGACACCTTCAAGCGATAGATCATCAGAAGCCGCGGCATCATAGACACCGTCAACGAAAACGATCTTGAGGCGCTCAAGCCCGTCAAACACCGGGGCTTCGTCATGTTGAAATACCGCAGCAGATGCGGCGGTGGCATCTGTCAGGCGCTCGGGACGGGTATATTTCCAATATTCGTCACGTCGCGACGGCAGGCCGGTTGCCTGCACGCGCGCCAAAGCGTCTTTGCGGGCCAAGGATGACCATCCAGCCGTAACAGGAACCTGAAAGGCATCAAGACGAGACGCCGCAAGATCTTGTTTTGATTTGAGAATAGCGTTCATTACGCCACCTCTTCCAAAATACCAGCGTAGCCGTTGTTCTCGACTTCCAGCGCCAGTTCCGGCCCGCCGGTCTTCACGATACGACCATCCGCCATGATATGCACAACATCTGGTTTGATGTGATCAAGCAGGCGTTGGTAGTGCGTGATCACAAGAAAACCACGGCCCTCGCTGCGCAAAGCATTAACACCTTCAGCCACCAGCTTCATCGCATCCACATCAAGGCCTGAGTCTGTTTCGTCCAAGATACACATCTTCGGTGTGAGCATCGCCATTTGCAGCACTTCGTTGCGTTTTTTCTCGCCACCCGAGAAGCCAACATTGACCGGACGCTTGAGCATCTCGGCATCAATCTTCAAGTCCTTGGCTTTGGCACGAATTTCCTTGAGGAAGTCGGCAGCAGACAGTTCCTCCTCACCGCGCGCTTTGCGTTGCGAGTTTACGGCGGTGCGCAGGAATGTCATGTTGCCGACACCTGGGATCTCGACAGGATACTGAAACGCAAGGAACAAGCCAGCTGCCGCGCGCTCTTCTGGGTCCATGTCAAGCAAATTTGCGCCCTCAAGTGTGGCTTCGCCGCCAGTCACTTCATAGCCGTCCTTGCCCGAAAGCACATAAGAAAGCGTCGACTTTCCAGAGCCGTTCGGCCCCATGATCGCGTGCACTTTTCCAGCTTCAACCTTGAGGTCAACGCCTTTGAGGATTTGCTTGTCCTCTTCTTCAAGTTTGACTTTCAAGCCTTTGATTTCCAACATGTTCGCGCCTTTCTTAGGTGTGTTTTATGCCCCGGCTCGCAGGTGAGCGGGGAAATCTGATATCAATCTCTGTTTCGCTTCAGCAAGGCTCGCCGCATAGGGCAAAGCGCCCTCATGCATGGCTGGCAATGCCGCTTTGATGTCGTCATGCTTAAGCGGCAGAGGCAGAACCCGCCCGATGCCGGCAGCATAATCGTAGTATTTCATTCGTGGTTGCTTGAGCGGGTCGAGCCAGGTGTTTGGCACGCCATAGCTGTCAGCAACGATCAACCCGTGCAAAGACGAGCTAATAACATGCTTGCAAGCGCCGATCTTAGGGCAAACCTCTTCTGGTGTTCCTTGAACGTCAATGTATTCAACTGACGGCTCGGACTTAAGCAACGCTTTGACACTCGGATGCCCTAGCTGACCATGATGCAGAACCAACCCGATCCTGTCGTGCTGTTCAGGTTTTTTCCCAAGCGCCTCTGATGTCAGAACACCAGGGTCGCCGTAGCTTTCAACCTTCAGGCCAAGCAGCGAAGCCGTGATAGGCCCACGCAACATTGCAACGTCAACATGCTCGACAAAATCGGTGCGCAAGGCACCAAGCATGCCGGTTCCCCAAATGGTCGGACGGTGCGAAGGCCGCCCTTCTTTGCCCCAAACCCGGCGCGCAAACTGCAGAATCGAACCAACCGCAAACACCTCTGCGTCGCGCGGTTCGGCGTGCACAACCGCCCGCCCCGACGCATGCGCCGTTACAAGCTGGCTCAGCGCATCGCCGAAATTCGGTTTCGCGTTCCACCAGTAAAGTTTGAGCGGCGTCTGGTTCATCAGTCGTTGTCTTTGTCGTTAATGTCTTTAAGACGTGGCGCAATCTGGCGATCATAGACTTCGACCATCTTGCCAGTCCAAAGCGAGACAACTGCCGCGATGATGCCGCCGATCAACCACACTGGAAGATCAATCCAGTTGAGGGCCGTCGCAAGCAGAACACCGGCCACGACCTGCACCAGAATGGTTTTATTTTTTTCAATGAATTCCATATTAATACCCCTTAAACTTCATGTATTATCTGACGTCACGAACGCAAACTGGCGCGGCGCATTAGATGCACCGCGGTTCATTTTGAGATTTGTAATGTTGCTAGCGCCGGTTAAAGGCGTGCCAAAACCACGTCGGCGATCGAGCGCAGGTTGTTTTCGATGCCGGCTTGCGGCGCCAGAACGCCCGCCGCGTATTGTGGAGAGAACATCTCTTGCCAAATGCTTGGCGCGTAACGCGCCACTTCCGGCTCGCCGATCAGCATGAGCGCCATGCCAGCAGTCATCGCCATTTTGCCCAAGCCGGAGTTGATCTTGAGGATCATTCCCAGAATGAACATCACCACGATCGCAAGTGCTATCTCCGCCCCACGCAGCATCAGCAAAGATGTCAGCGCATCGCCGAACACGTAAGAAGCGATCACATGAAAGCCTGCGAGGCGCGCAACCAACATCGCCAACAACCCGATGCCAAAGCCGATAACCGCTTTTGGCAGGTCTTTGAAAGTTGTCTTCGGGCCCGCGCTCTTTTTGGGCTTGGTTGCGCGGCGCAAATCCTCGGCTGTGAAGCGCGTTGACTTCACATCGCCCTCGCCCGCAAGCATGTTGCGCTGACCGCCCTCGTTTTTGGCAATCCGCTTCATCCGCTTTTCGAACGCATCTAGGTTCTGGTTTCGCATCTGGCACCCTCATAAGTTGAGATTGCTCAGAACTTGGCAAAACACTCAGGCGCAAATGTGGCGAAAGAGGTGCGATTTCGCGCCCCTTTGACCCATTTGAAACTTGGTTATGATGCCTTACTGGCTGCATTAACCCACAGACCCTTCCAGCGAGATCGCCACCAGTGCTTGTGCTTCCATGGCAAACTCCATTGGCAGAGCTTGCAGAACTTCTTTGGCGAAGCCGTTAACGATCAATGCCACGGCGGCCTCTTCGTCCATGCCGCGCTGACGGCAATAGAACATCTGCTCATCATCAACCTTAGAAGTGGTTGCTTCGTGTTCAACCCGCGACGAGTTGTTCTTTACTTCAATGTAAGGCACTGTATGCGCGCCACATTTATCCCCGATCAGCAAGCTGTCGCATTGTGTGTAGTTGCGCGAGTTCTGGGCTTTCGGGTGCATGCTCACCAACCCGCGATAGGTGTTCTGCGCCACGCCAGCCGAGATACCTTTGCTGACAATCCGCGACTTGGTGTTCTTGCCGAGGTGGATCATCTTGGTGCCGGTGTCAGCCTGCTGGTGGTTGTTGGTGATCGCGATCGAGTAGAACTCGCCTTGGCTGTCATCGCCGCGCAGGATGCAGCTTGGATACTTCCAAGTTACAGCCGAGCCGGTTTCAACCTGCGTCCACATCACCTTGGCACGGTCACCGCGGCAATCAGCGCGTTTGGTGACAAAATTATAGATCCCGCCAACGCCGTTCTCGTCACCAGGATACCAGTTTTGAACGGTTGAGTACTTAACTTCGGCATCTTCTTCGATGACGATTTCAACAACAGCGGCGTGCAGCTGGGCAATATCCCGTTGTGGCGCCGTGCAGCCTTCAAGATAGCTCACATAGCTGCCTTTATCGGCAATGATCAGCGTGCGTTCAAACTGGCCCGTGTTCTCGGCGTTGATGCGAAAATAGGTGCTGAGTTCCATCGGGCAGCGAACACCCGGCGGGATGTAGACAAATGAGCCGTCAGAGAAAACCGCGCTATTGAGTGTCGCGTAGAAGTTGTCAGACACGGGCACAACCGAGCCGATGTATTTCTTCACCAATTCAGGATGATCGCGGATCGCTTCGGAGATTGAACAGAAGATCACCCCCGCTGCTTTGAGTTCATTCTGGAAGGTGGTGCCGACTGATACGCTGTCAAACACCGCATCAACCGCAACTTTACGGCCTTCGGCAGGCGCGTCCTCGGCGCCTTCGACACCTGCGAGGATCATCTGCTCCTTGAGCGGAATTCCGAGCTTTTCGTAAGTGGCCAGTAGCTTCGGGTCGACCTCATCGAGTGACTTTGGCTTTTCCTCCATGCTCTTGGGCCGCGCATAATAGTACTGGTCTTGAAAGTCGATCTCGGGATAGTCGACCATCGCCCAGTCAGGCTCTTCAAGTGTCTTCCAGCGCGCAAATGCCTCAAGACGCCAGTCAAGCATCCACTGCGGTTCGCCGTTCTTTTCTGAGATCAGCTTGACGATATCTTCATTCAGACCGAGCGGAGCATATTCCATCTCGATCTCGGTTTCCCAACCGTACTTATACTTCTCACCAAGCGAGCGAACGGCCTCGACAGTCTCTTCTTCAACGCCATCTTTGACAATCACTTCAGTCATATTGTTTCCTTCTCGTCTCGTTCGCTTAAGCCGCGCGGGCTTCATGTTTCTTGGCAAGTGCTATGAACTTGTCAGCAAATCGCAGCACATCGTCTCTCTTTGTTTCAAGCCCGAGAGACACGCGGATCGCGCAGCCTGCGGCTTGTTCGTCATATCCCATCGCGCGCAGCACTGGGCTGGTTTTGACTTTGCCGCTCGAACAGGCCGAGCCTGCCGAAACAGCAAAGCCGGCCAAGTCCAGTTGCATCACCTGTGTCTCGCCTTTCCAGCCGGATGACAGGATACAGGAGGTATTGGGGAGTCGTGTCGCGCGCTTGCCGACGAAAATAGGCGCGTTTAGCGCAGCCGCAAGGGCTTCTTCAAGCATATCGCGGATTTCTTCAACTTCCTGCCATCGACCTAACGCTACGTCTTGCGCAGAGGCCTTCGCCGCGGCGGCAAACCCTGCCGCACCAATGATATTTTCGGTGCCAGCACGCCGGCCCATCTCTTGGCCACCGCCTTTGAGCACAGGTGTAAGATCAATCCCGCGTCGCATGACCAAAGCGCCGATGCCCTTTGGCCCACCAAGCTTATGCGCCGAAATCGCCGCCATGAGCGGGCCGGATTTGAGGAAATTCACCGCAGCCTTGCCGAAAGCCTGTGTGAAGTCGCTCATCCAAAGGCCTTCAGGCAAGTCTTGCATTACGCCGGTTTCCGAGTTGGCCAGTTGCAGTGTGGCAAACCCTGCATCAGTAACAGTCACGTAACCGTTCTTGTCGCTTCCTAGCGTAGGCTCACACCAAGCTGCTACGGCGTCATGTTCGACAGCGGAACAGGCAATGCCACGCCCTGCCAGTGCCATCGCCGCGGCCTCGGTTGCCGAGCCGGTAAACACAATCTCGGCGCCCTCGGCTCCAAAAGCCTCGGCAACATCAGCGCGGCACCGCTCAAGCAGTGCTTTGGCCGCGCGCCCCTCTGCGTGAACAGAGGAAGGGTTGCCGACAACCTCCATAGCCGCCAACATCGCCTCACGGGCTTCAGCCCTCAAAGGCGCGGTTGCATTATGATCTAGAAAGACCCGCGGCATCACTCTTCATCCACAACGTCAAACAAAGTCGGCACAGCCGGACAGGGCGCAAGTTCGTTGCTGATAACATCAGCCAACCTTGCGGTGTGCAGGTAAACATAGACATGCGCAGAGAGCCCCTCCCAAAGACGGTTGGTCACCGACTGCGCTTTAGAACCCGACGCCGCACCACTGGCGCCAGCCCCCTTTTTCAAGGCATCAACGCTTTCATCCACGGCCTCAAGCACATCAACCACTCGGATGTCAGACGTGGACTTCGCAAGCTTATAACCGCCGCCTGGCCCGCGCACCGACTCAACAAGCCCCGCACGGCGCAATTTGACAAACAACTGCTCAAGATAAGGCAGCGAGATATCCTGCCGCTTTGAAATGTCACCCAATGTCACCAAAGTTTCACCGCTTTGCAGTGCAATATCGGCGAGGGCAACCATGGCGTAACGCCCCTTAGTGCTTAGCTTCATCACCGCCTCCGAGTGCGAATTGATTGACCTTAGGCAAGACAAAGACTATCTCGCGTAAGACTTCCGAGCTCTCGCTTGGATTTAGAATTGTTCTAATGTGCACGACTGATTTTGTCAAGAATTAGCGGCGCCCCCGACGGAGATATTGCAGACACATGCCCGAGGTTA
Source organism: Lentibacter algarum (assembly GCF_018860975.1). GTDB lineage: Bacteria > Pseudomonadota > Alphaproteobacteria > Rhodobacterales > Rhodobacteraceae > Lentibacter > Lentibacter algarum_A. The sequence continues at coordinate 305,895 of NZ_JAHKQI010000008.1, read as the reverse complement.
TTTTTCCTGGCCCAGAAGGCCGTCTTGAAGGCCGCTACCATCCGCAACCAGAGCGCGACGCGCCGATCGCGATTGTGCTGCATCCGCACCCGCAGTTTGGCGGCACAATGAACAACAAGGTTGTCTACAACCTACATTATGCCTTCTACAAAATGGGTTTCACAGTTCTGCGGTTTAACTTCCGCGGGGTTGGCCGCTCGCAGGGCGAATATGACCAAGGCGTTGGTGAATTGTCCGATGCCGCCTCGGCGCTCGACTACTTGCAGTCGATGAACAACAACTCCAAGCATTGCTGGGTTGCGGGCTTCTCTTTTGGCGCTTGGATCGGCATGCAGCTTCTTATGCGCCGTCCCGAGATCACCGGTTTTATCTCGGTATCACCGCCCGCCAACATGTATGACTTTTCCTTCCTGGCGCCCTGCCCTGCATCTGGCCTGATCATCAACGGCACCGCCGACCGCGTCGCGCCTCCGGCTGACACACATGGATTGGTTGAAAAGCTGCATGAGCAAAAAGGCATCACAGTGACGCACACCGAAGTTGAAGGCGCTGGCCACTTCTTTGAGAACGATCACATGGAAACGCTGGTTGGTCACACGCAAGACTATGTCAAACGTCGCCTGACGGAGAACACACGCTAATGTCCTCGCTTATTGATACCGCCGCAGCCCTTGCCGATGACACCATCCTGATCATGGAAAAATCCGGCGAAGACCGGCTGCACTATGCTGTGGCCGATCTTTTGGGAAAGTCATCGCAGACGCTTGAAGAAGCCTACTTAACAGAAGTGCGTGTTCGCCTCGCGGGTAAGGCTGCAAGAGAGTTTCTGCGCGGCAAAGCTGAAGAACTTGTTGCCACAAACAAGACCGAAACTCCCAAACCATGACGCAAGATCGGCTTGACCGGCAGATGGCCTTCCTCTGGGAGGCCGACAAGCTCAAGCAGATCATCCGCGCAACAAAACTTGGCGACAATTCCCGCTATGAGAACTCTGGCGAACACAGCTGGCATATTGCTCTATATGCAATGGTGCTCGGAGGTGACGCGCCTCAAGGAGTCGACACATCGCGGGTAATCAAAATGCTGTTGCTGCATGATTTGGTCGAAATCGACGCCGGTGACGCCCCGATCTTTGGCGATTTCGACGTTGCAGACATGGAAGCCAAAGAGCAAGCTGCTGCAGCCCGAATTTTCGGCTTACTTCCTGCTGACCAAGCACAAGAGTTCCACGAACTTTGGAATGAATTTGAAGCAGCCGAAAGCCCAGATGCACGATTTGCCAAGTCGCTTGACCGTTTTCAGCCGCCGAACCAGAACCTCGCAGCTGGAGGCGGCTCATGGGACGAATACGACACCCGTTTTGAGCAACTCGAAGAGCGTGTTGGCCGCAAAATCAATCACGGCGCGCCTTGGCTATGGGACTGGTTGAAGCCGCGAGTGATTGCTTGGTTCACTGCACGCGGCAAATCTTAAAGTGCCTTGAACTGATCCGCCTGCTTGCGCGTCCAATGCACCTTGAGGGCATAGCCTTCGTCCGTCTGGCGCTCGTCCTCGACAACGCCATGCTCAAATAGCCAGGCGCGTTGCCGTCCTTCGGCAAAACTGAGCATCAAGGCTTCATGTTTGCGCGCACCGGCCAAAGCGTCGCAGACAGCCTGCAACAACTCGTCGAGCCCTGCGCCGGTGATCGCAGAAACAGCGAACACACTCTCGGAACGATCAGCAATCGCCTGGATTGCACCTAAAGCTTCGGCATCCAGCAAATCGCTCTTGTTGAGAACCTCAATTTTCGGTGTTTTATTATCAATTCCAAGGCCTTCCAGAATGGTCTTAACGTCCTCAGCTTGTGCTTCTGTTTCGGAATGGGCAATGTCTCGCACATGCAAAACCAGATCAGCACTCAGCACCTCTTCCAGCGTCGCACGGAAGGCGGCAACAAGTTCAGTCGGCAGGTTCGAGATAAAACCAACCGTGTCGGACATGATCACTTCAAGCCCAGTTGGCGGCAGTTCAACACGGCGCATTGTCGGGTCTAGCGTGGCAAAGAGCATGTCTTTGGCCATCACATTGGCGCCTGTCAGGTGGTTGAAAAGCGTTGATTTCCCCGCATTGGTGTAACCTACAAGCGCCACAATCGGAAACGGTACTTTGGCGCGCGCCGAGCGGTGAAGCTCACGGGTTTTGATCACCTTTGAAAGCTGGCGACGCAGGCGCACAAGTTGTTCGTCAATCGCCCGTCTGTCAGATTCGATCTGCGTCTCACCCGGGCCACCAACAAAGCCAAGCCCGCCACGCTGGCGCTCAAGGTGTGTCCAAGCCCGCACAAGCCGCGTGCGCTGGTAGCTCAGGGCCGCCATCTCGACTTGCAGCACACCCTCGCGCGTGCGCGCACGATCGGAGAAGATTTCCAGGATCAGACCAGTGCGATCAAGGATCTTCACGCCCCACTTTTTCTCAAGATTGCGTTGCTGCACAGGGCTCACCGGGCCATCGATGAGCACCAATTCAATCTCGGCAGCTTTGAACTCAGCCTCTAGCTCGTCGAGCTTACCCTTGCCAAACAACATGCCAGGATGCGGGCGCTGAAGCTTCACCACAGTCGCGCCGCAAACCTCAAGGTATGGCATGGCTTCGGCCAAGGCCACAGCCTCTTCCAGCGCATTATCTGGTGCGCGGGTCGTGTCATCTTTGCGAATGTCAGGGTGCAGAACCCAAGCCCGCGTTAGCGTGTCTTCGGTTTCGTGCTGTGCATCACTCATAGCAAGCTCACAGGCTCAAGTGTCACTGCGCGTCTTCACCCTCATATAGGCTGATCGGTTGCGCTGGCATGATTGTCGAGATCGCATGTTTGTAAACAAGCTGGCTCTGACCATCGCGGCGCAAAAGCACGCAAAAGTTGTCAAACCAAGTGATAACGCCCTGCAACTTCACTCCGTTTATCAGGAAGATCGTGACAGGTGTCTTGGTTTTGCGGACATGGTTCAGGAATGCATCCTGAAGGTTTTGACGGTCGGAAGCCATGGTTCTAATGCCTTTTTAAGTGTCAGGCCGTGGTTCGGCCGCGTGTTCCAGCAATTATGTCTTGTGAGTTTGCAATATTCTAGCCCTCTTACGTGCTGCTAGGCCTTGCCTGTTGCAAAGCAGCTTCACTTAGGCGTTTTTCATGTCAGCGCAGCTTTGGTCAATCGCGCCAAAGCACGGGGTTCATCAACGCAATAATCGCCAGAGTTTCAAGCCGACCGACAACCATCGCGGCACAGAGGATCAACTTACCCAATCCGTCGATATCGGCCAATGTGATCGGCAAGTCAGAAGCAACATGAACAAGCGGGCCAGTGGTTGACAGCGCTGCGATCGACAGGATTAGCGCCTCTTCAAGGTTAACGCCGTTGGCCGCGAGCACCAATGTCACAAACGCCAACGAGAGCGCAAAGAGCATGAAGAAGATCCACGCAATGAAAGCCCCGTTGCGCCGGATACGGCGACTCTGGTTAGAGGACCGCCCCACAGAGGACGGATGCACCAAGCGTTCCATTTCGCGCACACCGTTGAGGTAAAGCGCATAAACCCGTAGCAATTTCACCCCGCCAGCCGTCGTCGCAACACCACCGCCAGTAAGCGCCAGCCCGAGCAGTATCAGCCCCGGCGCACCAAGACCTGACCAGCCGCGCGAGGCGTCCCAATCGGCGCTTTCAAAACCTGCTGTCGTAAGAAATGACAGCACGGTAAAGATGCTGCCCCAAAGCGCGCGCAGCGCATGAACAGCGTTTTCATCGGCGTTAACTTCCCGCGCGGCGAACCAGTGCCTCATAAACAGAAGCAGCGTCACCGCGAAAAGAATGAGCACCGCCATCCGGAACTCGGGATCATTGTGCAACCCCTGCCGGCGCGAGGTGATCGTATCTGTCGAAAAGGTGAGCCGTGACAAGGCAAACAACAAGAAGAGAAACACCACAAACTCGCCGCGCACGCCCGATGAGCTGCCTTCCAAACCGCCTGTCGCCGAAATGCCGCTGGTAGACATCGTCGACATTGCATGAACCGCCGCTACCAGTGGAGAATCCCCGCTGACCACAAGGCAAAAGCCGAGCAAAAACGTCAGCCCGACGTAAAGCGGCGCAAGCTGAACGACCACCCGTGCCAGACGGTGCGCATCGCGGGCCGGCTCAAAGCGGCCGAGTGGCGTGTCACTGCTGCCCGGTTCGGCCGAGGCCGTAACTTCAAAGCCGCCAAGGGCCAAGGGCGCCAGCACCGCCGCCGCGCTCACCCAAACAAACAACCCGCCCAGCCATGCCACTTGCGCCCGCCATAGGTGCATCGTGCCTGACAGGCGTCCTGGTTCAAACAACGGCGCGCCTGTGGTGGTAAAAGCCGAAACCATCTCGAAGTAGGCATTGAGAAAACTGGTGGTCTGCACCGCTTCGTAGAACGGAAACGCCAGCAAGACAGGCAACACAAAATATGCCGCAACTACAGCCGCGAGGCTACCCAGCCCACCACGTCGACGCGCGCCATTGCCCTGCATCGTGATGGCAACAAGCGTGCTAACAAACACCCCGAGTGTTCCCCCGTATAGAAAAACCCGCGCTTCATGGTGGTTGTCCCAAATACTGGCGTGAACCGCCGGAACAAACATCGAAAGCGAGGCCAACAATGTAAGTTGCAAAAACAGTGGGATTTCATGAAAACGCAGCATTCACGCGGCCTTAAAAGAAGTCGATCGAGACCTGCAAAAGCCTCTCGACTTCAGGTACATCGGCGGTCATGCAAAACAGCATAATCACGTCGCCCTCCTCTACCCGTGTGCCGCCTGTGGGCTTGAGCACTTTGTCGCCCTTCTGAATAGCACCAAGCAGCACACCTTCGGGAAAGGCGATATCCCTGATCGCCTGTCCAGCGATTGGCGACGTTGACAGCACTTCGGCTTCGATAATCTCGGCCTCTGCGTCTCCGATCGAGTAGACGGCCTTGACGCGCCCGTGCCGGATATGCCGCAGAATCGAGCTGACAGTCGTGGCTCGCGGGTTGATGTAGGCATCAATCCCCATCGGTGCCATCAACGGTATCAATGTCGGATCGTTGATCAAAGCGATCGCCATCGGACACCCTTCCGACTTCGCGCGCACCGCTGCAAGCAGGTTGGTTTTGTCATCATCGGTGACGCACAGCACCGCATCAGCGCGTTCAATATTGGCCTCTGCCAACAAAGCGCTGTCCAGCCCGTCACCATTGAGCACGATCGTGCGCTCCAGCGCGTCAGCAGCGATCTCGGCTGTGACGCGGTCGCGTTCGATCACTTTGGCGCGAATCCGCCGCTCGTTGGCTTCCATCGCTTTTGCAACCGCAAGTCCGACATTCCCCCCACCGATCAAAACAACGCGTTCTTGCGTTTGGCTCTTCTTGCCAAACACCTCAAGCGTACGCGGCACATCTTCGCTGGCGATCGCGAGGTAGCAATCATCATCAACAAAAATCTGGTCACCAGCATCCGGCGCAAACAACCGCCCTTTGCGACGGATGCCGATCACGATAACCTTGAGCGTCGAGAACAAGTCGGTGAGCTGCCTAAGGGGCGTGTTGATCACCGGGCAGTCTTCGTCGATACGTATGCCGAGCGCTTGCACTTTACCGCCCATAAATGTTTCGATGTCAAATGCTGAAGGGGCTGACAAACGGCGCAAGGCCGCCTCTGCCACTTCGCGCTCGGGGCTGATCACAACGTCAATCGGCAGGTGGTCGCGCCGGTAAAGGTCAGAGTAGATCGCTGTCAAATAGCTTTGCGAGCGCAAACGGGCGATCTTGCGTGGCACTGCAAAAATCGAGTGAGCAATCTGACAAATTACCATGTTCACTTCGTCAGAATATGTCGCTGCGATCACCATGTCAGCGTCACGCGCGCCGGCTCGGTCAAGGATATCAGGGTAGCTGGCAAAACCGGCAATTCCCTGCACATCCAGCGTGTCCATAGCGCGGCGCACAAGGTCTGGGTTGCTGTCGATAACTGTTACGTCATTGGCCTCTCCCGACAAATGCCGCGCGATCTGCCAACCGACCTGCCCTGCACCACAGATAATAACTTTCATCGGGTTTTCCCTGTTGTTCTGGTCGCTTGTGGTGCCAGATGGAGAATCCAGCGTCAATTGCAATGTCGCGAAGGCCTACGCAAATTCTGGCCAGCGGCCTCGTGTGTGTTTATAAGTAGATGACTTTCCTTGCCGTTTCATCCACTTTTATCAAATGATCAGTTTTGAGGGTATCATGAACCATAAATCCATAGCTCTTAGCCTGCTTCTGTTGGCCACAGCCTGCACGCCGTTAAGCCTTTACTACAAAGCCGGTGTTCCGGTGCAAAACGCAAGAGACGCAGAAACACGCTGCGAGGTGCAGGCCGCGAGAGACGTGCCACCGCGGATCATCACCAATGTTATCCCCGGGCGTCACCTACCACCACGTCAGGTGTGCAACAGTGCCAACGTCTGTCACACGAAGCCTCCGGTCTTTATCCCACCGCGCTATGAGCGCGTTGATGCGAATGTGTCGTTACGTGCCAAGGCCGTCGATCTCTGCATGCGCAGTAAGGGCTATCAACACATCAAACTGCCCGCCTGTGATCCGGCCATCGCGCGTCAGGTTCCCGAAGGACAGACACAGCGCCTGCCCGCCCTTTCGCAGAACTCCTGCGTGGTGCGCAGCAATGGCAACTGGCAAATCGTGACACCTCGGGTGCAGTAGCGGTTACTCTTCGCCGGTTTCACTGCCCTCGTGCTGCGCAACCCTGGCGCCGGTTCGGTTCGACGTTACCACACCAAGCGACTTGAGCTTGCGGTGCAACGCCGACCGTTCCATGCCGACAAACTGCGCGGTGCGAGAGATATTGCCGCCAAAGCGGTTGATCTGGGTTAGCAGATACTCGCGCTCAAACTCTTCACGCGCTTCGCGCAGCGGCAAAGTCGCCATAACCGACGGCAGCACCATCTTGCTATCGTCGCTGTTTGGCTGTTCACCAGCCGACAGCTCTTTGACGGTGATTTCGCCGTTGCCGTCGCCCAGAATAAGCAAGCGTTCGATCATGTTTTTGAGTTGGCGCACATTGCCGGGCCACGACATGGTCTGCATCAAAGCGATCGCTTCATCTGAAAGCGAGCGTATCGCCAGCCCCTGCTCGCTGTTGAACATCTCCATGAAATGCTCGGCAATCATCGGAATATCTTCACGGCGGTCTTCAAGCGAAGGCACCAAAATCGGCACCACGTTCAAGCGATGAAAAAGCTCTTCACGGAACCGCCCTTCACTAACCTCATGCTCAAGGTTTTTGGAGGTTGAAGATATCACCCGCAGATCAACCCGCACTTTGTTTGAGCCGCCAACCCGCAGGAATTGCTGATCAACCAGGACCCGCAGGATCTTTGATTGCGTGCCAAGTGGCATGTCTGCGATCTCGTCAAAATAGATAACCCCGCCGTTGGCCTCTTCCAGCAAGCCAAGCTCAACACCCTTCTCCGCGCTCTCGCGGCCGAACAACACATCTTCCATGCGGTCGGGCTCGATGCTAGCGCAGCCAACGGTCACAAAAGGCGCACCCGCGCGAGCCGAGTTGACGTGAATAAAGCGCGCAGCCGTTTCCTTGCCGGCGCCAGAGCCCCCCGACAACATCACCCGCCCGTTTGATTTCGTCACCTTGTCGAGCTGGCTTTGCAATGTCCGGAACGCCGCCGAAGAGCCGATCATTTCGGAGCTCGTGGTGTCCTTGCGCTTTAGCTCAAGGTTTTCGCGGCGCAGACGTGAGGTTTCCATAGCGCGACGGATAACAACCAGCAGTTGGTCGATGTTAAAGGGCTTTTCGATGAAGTCATAAGCGCCTTGTTTAATAGCGGCGACGGCGATCTCGATATTGCCATGCCCCGAAATAATCACCACCGGAACCTCGGGGTGATCTGTCTTGACCTGCTTGAGAATGTCGATGCCGTCCATCTTGCTGTCTTTAAGCCAGATATCCAGAATAAGCAGCCGCGGCAGCTCGGATCCGATCTCGCTCATGGCGTCGTCAGAATTGCCCGCAAGTCGCGTCGTGTAGCCTTCGTCTTCCAGGATATCCGAGATCAGCTCACGGATGTCGCGTTCGTCGTCTACTATCAGAATATCACTCATTTGGTCCTCACACCGCAGTTTTTTCTGCATTTTTATCTATGTTTTCGTTCGTGGTTCCGACTGACAACGGTAAGCGTATAACCGCCATCGCTCCGGCGTGGCTGTCGTCGTCAAAAACCGGCGCATCTTCTAGCACCAAAGAGCCGCCGTGCTCTTCAATGATCTTCTTTACAATTGGCAAGCCAAGCCCCGTGCCGCTGTCGCGCGTGGTGACATAAGGCTCAAACAGCCGCGCGCGGTCTTCCGGCAGACCAATGCCATTGTCAGCTATGGTGATCAGGGCTTGCCGGCCCTCCTGACGGGCATTCACCATGATCTGCGGGTGGAAATCACCCGACATCCGCTCACGGCGTGTTTCGGTGGCTTCTCCAGCGTTCTTGATCAGGTTGGTCAGCGCTTGCCCGATCATTGTCGCATCATATTCGCCGTTGAGTGGCGCGTTGATGTCCGCCACGATCTTCACATCCGGCTGACCCGCCCGCTGCAATATCACGGCATCATTTAACAATTGGCCCAAGTCTTCGGAACGACGCTCAGGTTCGGGCATGCGCGCGAATTTCGAGAACTCATCAACAATACGTCGCAGGTCACCGGTCTGGCGCACAATTACGCCAGTCAGTTCACCCAGCTTGCTGGCCTCTTCTTCAGGCAATGCCTTGGAAAACTTGCGATTGATGCGCTCGGCCGACAGCTGAATTGGCGTTAGCGGGTTTTTGATTTCATGAGCAATCCGCCGCGCCACATCGCCCCAAGCAGCCATCCGCTGGGCGCTGACAAGGTCGGTCACGTCATCAAAGGCCACAACATAGCCTTCAAGCTTCCCATCCTCACCCTCTCGCGTAGACATGCGCACAAGTAAGTTCTCAAGTTGCCCCGCCCGGCTGACTTTGACTTCGTCTTGCATTACATCAACGCCGCTTTTTCGCAACGCGTCAAACAACGGGCCGAACTCGGGAACCGCCATGCGCAATTCAAGCGTTGACTGATCTTCCTGCCAGTCAAGCAAACGGGCAGCAGAGCGGTTAACAAAGGTCACCCGCCCGTCAGCATCAACTCCGACAACTCCCGAGGTCACCGAACTCAGCACTGAGTCAAACTGCCGGCGGCGACGCTCGATCTGCTCGGTGTTGCTCAACAGCGTGTCGCGCTGGCCTTTGAGCTGCCCGGTCATCTGGTTGAAATAGCGGCTGAGCATAGCGATTTCGTCATCGCCGTCTTCTTCGATCACCTTGGTGTCAAGATTGCCCTCACCAACTCGCTGGGCAGCACTTGTCAGCCGTCCAACAGGACGCGCCAGCCGTTCGGCAAACCATAGAGCAAACCAGACAGCCGCCAGAATAAGGATCACTGCAAAGCCAAGATATACCAATCCGAACTGGAACAAGACTTGCCCACGATCACTTTCCAACTGGTTGTAAAGCCGCACATTTTCTTGCGTTTCACTGAGAAGATTGAGGATCGAACCATCAACATCCCGGCTCACATAAACCAGCCTGTTGGGAAACGTCGCCAATGGCACAATCGCGCGAAACTCGTTGTTATCCCAGTCTTGAATAATGGCAATGCCCTCAGAACGGGCCTTCGCAATATCCGCCTGCGTCGGTTTCTCGAAATTGAACAAATACGAGCGCTCGCCCCGCGCTTTGAGCGTGCCCGTGCCGTCGATCACATAGGCCTCGCGCATACTCGGCTGAAACCGCCGCTGACCTACTGTCAGTACTTCACGCAGGTCAGGGTCGATCATAAACGGCGTGCCCGCATGCTCAATATCAATCACCCGCGCCAATGAGATCGCATTCCGCTGTAGCGCATTCCGGTGTTCGCCCTCATAGGCTTCAGCCGCAGCCAGAGACGAACCGACCACCTGCCGCACCCTGTCTGAAAACCAGCCCTCAAGCCCCATGTTCACGGTCAGCATCGCAAAGATCGCAACTGTAACAGTGGGAATGAGCGCCATGATCGCAAACACCCCTGTCAGCCGCAAGTGCAGCCGCGAGCCTGCGGACTTCGAGCGCCGCGCTGCAACCATACGCACAACGCGTTGCATGACCAACGCCGCAACGACCAGCACATAGATAAGATCGACCAGCAACACGATGCGCAGCGCTGGCGAGCGTCCACCTTGATCAAACGGGCCGAAAACAAGGAATGTCGCCAACACCAGAACCGGACCGAGAATCACCAATCCCAGCGTCGCTGCGTTCTGAATTCGGCGTTGCCGCCGCAGCCGGCTCAGCTTGTTCCAGGAAAATTTTGAAGCCCGTGAGGCCACTTAGACCCCCGCCATGATGTAATACATTCGCTCTCAACCGCCATATCTAGTGGTTTATACGCCGCGTGATGCAGCCTTGCCACTCTTATGTTGCGGTTTTACATCATTTTACGACTCCGTGTCACGCGGATATCTAGCTCGGTTATCTTCTTTCTAAGCGTATTGCGGTTAATGCCCAGAAGATCAGCACATTTGGCCTGATTTCCCCCCGTTGCGTCCAGCGCAATTTCGATCAACGGTGTTTCCATTTCGCGCAGCACGCGCGCATATAACCCAGCCGGTGGAAGATCCCCCGTATGAAGATCAAAATAGCGTTGCAAATGTCGCCCGACACTTTGCGCTAGCTTTTCGTCGTCGATTGCACCCTGCTCAGGTGTTGTCAAAGGTTGTCCGGCAAGCACAGCCTCGGCTTCCGCTGCGCTGATCTCGGGATCACGTGCCGTCAACATGAGCCGTCTAATGGTGTTTTCGAGTTGGCGCACATTTCCCGGCCAACTGTATTTGCGCAACTTTTCCAAGGCAGAGGCCGACAGTTGCCTAAGTGGCGTAGCTGCGGCTGCATCTTGTGACAGGAAGTGATCGGCCAATAATGCAATGTCATCAATTCTCTGTCGCAATGGCGCAAGATCAATCATAGCGCCATCAAGCCGGTAGAACAGATCTGCGCGCAAGTCCCCCGAGGCGACGGCATCTCCCGGATCAGCCTGACTTGTCGCAGTAAACCGCGGGCCTTCGTTGCTTGAAGCATCTATGATCGCCACAGCTTTCACTTGCAGTTCTGGCGGTAATACACTGATATCTTCAAATAAAATCGTTCCGGAACCCGCTCGCTCGAGGAGCTCGGCCACAGCGTCATCGCGCTCTAGATCAGTGGCAGATACCCGAACGAACGGTTGGTCGCGCCGCTCTGACATGTCATGCATCACCCGGGCGACAAGTGTTTTACCTGTGCCGCTTTCCCCCGATACGATCACCGGAAGCGGCGCGTTCAACACCCGCGCAATTAGTGTGAAGACGTCTTGCATCGCCGGTGAGCCGCCGACGAGCGGCAACGCAGGTTGGGTGGCGCTTTCTACCGGCAGGCTCTTTCTAGGCCTGTCTGCCTCAAGAGCACGCGCTGTCCGCTTCATCAGGTCAGGCAGATCAAACGGCTTTGGCAGGTAATCAAACGCCTCTGCTTCACTCGCCTTGATCGCTGTCATGATCGTGTTTTGCGCCGAGATCACGATCACCGGAAGCCCCGGTCTGTCAGCGGCTATTTTGGGCAGCATCTCAAGCCCGTTGCCGTCAGGCATCGCGACGTCGGTGATCACGGCATCGCCGCGCCCCTCCTGCACCCACCGCATCAGCGTGGTCAATGAACTCGTCGCCTGCACCTTGCAACCCGCTCGCGTCAGCGCTTGGGTCAAGACAGTGCGAATGGTCAGATCATCGTCTGCAACCAGAACAGTGCCATCCATCAATCAGTTTCCTTTTCGTCGTTTGCGCGTGGTAGCGAGAGGCGGAAAACCGTCTCGCCGGGTTTTGAACGGCAGGTTATCCAACCCGCATGTGCCGCGATAATCTTGGCCGACAGGGCCAAGCCAAGGCCGGTTCCGTTTTCTTTGCCGGATACGAAGGGGTTGAAAATATCCCCCATCAGTTCCGGCGCGATGCCACAGCCGTTGTCGATCACTTCGATTTGCAATGGCAAGGGCTGTCCAAGCCCTGCTTCAGTGCGCATCCGGAAGCCATGCTCGTAGAAACTCCGCAGCCGAATATGCCCGTTTGGCCCCGCCGCATCCGTCGCGTTCTTGAGCAGGTTCAGCAACACCTGCAACAACTGATCAGCATCAACAAACGCCGGCGGCAGCGACGGGTCGTAGTCTTGAACGATCTCCAAGCCCGAGCCAAACCCCACCAGCGCCGACTGGCGGGCCCGATCGAGCACATCATGCAGGTTGGTCGGCTGACAATGGGGGGCCGAAAGATTGCCAAATTGCTCGACCTGCTCCAGAAGTTTCACAATCCGGCGGCTTTCCCCGACAATAAGCTCGCTCAAGTCATAGTCTTCCGGCGTTGCCCCCATGCCCAGTAGCTGCGCCGCACCGGTGATCCCAGCCAGCGGGTTTTTTATCTCATGGGCCAGCATTTCTGCCATGCCGATCGCCGAGCGTACCGAGGAACTGGTGCTTGGCAGATGGCTGTTTATTTCGTGGGGGTTTATCACCAGAAGCATCTCGCCCCCGTCTTTGCCAAATGGAGCGATCTGCAAATCACACGTGTGTGCCTGTCCGCTGCTTAGCGACAGCTTGATGTCGCGCACAAACAACGGCGCCTGAACAACACGTGCGCGCTCGAACGCCTCCTTCAAAGCGCTGTCACAGTTGACTTTTTGCCAAAGAAGCGCGCCGCTCATGGCTCTTGACGAGCTCAAGAAGAAGCTCTCGGCGGCTCCGTTCAGAGATAATATTTCATCACCACCAGCGATCAGCACCACCGGCATAGGCAAAGCGGCCCAAAGGGCCTCACCGTCAGGAAACCCGGCCTTCATGCAGCCACTCCTTCATCAATCGCGCGCGATATCAGGCGCGTTACGTCTGTCGGATTACGGCTCGTCAGCACTTCTTTTCTCAACGTAGCCGGCGTGCCTGCCTCGTCCATGTACCAACCAAGATGCTTGCGCGCCACCCGCAGACCAAGATCGGCTCCATAGAACTTCAGCATTGCTTCGTAGTGTTTTGTAATCATGTCTATAAACTGCACTTTCACAGGAATATCCGGCGCATCGCCTCCCCACAAAACGTGGGCAATCTGCTGCAAAATCCAAGGCCGCCCCTGCGCGCCCCGTCCGATCATCACCCCGTCAGCGCCGGACAGCTCCAACGCAATGCGTGCGTCCTCCGCCGAGCGGATATCGCCATTGGCAAAAACAGGCACCTTCACGGCGTCCTTCACGGCGCGGATTGCAGCCCAATCGGCACGTCCTTTGTAAAATTGGCATCGTGTGCGCCCGTGAATGACAATACGGCTCACACCGGCTGCTTCGGCACGCCGAGCAAGCTCTGGCGCATTGTGGCTATCATCATCCCACCCGAGTCGGGTTTTGAGCGTGACGGGCACATCAACCGCCGCACTTACCGCCTCGATCAGCCGTAAAGCATGATCAAGATCGCGCATCAAAGCTGATCCAGACAACCCACCGACAACCTTTTTCGCCGGACAGCCCATGTTGATGTCAATAACCGTCGCCCCGTTGGCGGCGACCATTCGCGCCGCTTCCGCCATCCAATACGGGTCGCGTCCGGCAAGCTGCACAGCCGTATTGCCGGTATCAATGCCCAGCTCGGCGCGTTCACGCACGCCCTTTTTGGCTTGCACCATTTCCTGGCTCGCCACCATCTCGCTGACAACAAACCCCGCGCCAAAGCGGCTAACAAGCTGGCGAAACGGCAGATCAGTGATCCCCGCCAATGGGGCAAGAGCGATTGGTAACATGCCGTCAGGCATTGGGAAATTCGAGACGATTGGCAAGGTGCGCTTCCTTTGTGAACTTGTCAGCTTCCGTAGCTTAAAGGGGTATCGCATAAAATTTAAACACTGTGCACAAAATTTGACCGGAATACCTTGAGCCGACCTAGCTGCATTGCGCTTTTCCGTCACACGACATAAACCAATGCTTCAACAGGAGCCTGCATGAAACTCGCCGCTATTCTTGTCGCCGCTGGCCGTGGCACCCGCGCCGGTGGAACCTTGCCCAAACAATGGCAAGCGCTTGCGGGCCGGCGCGTGTTTGACTGGTCTTATCAGGCCCTCGCAAGCCATCCCGCCGTTGATACGGTCATTGCTGTCGTTCACCCTGATGATGCATCGCAAGTCCCTGATGGTGTTGAAGCAGTTCTTGGCGGCGCAACACGCGCGGCCTCTGTCAAAGCAGGGCTCGTAGCCCTGGAAGGGCGCAGCTTCACCCATGTGCTTATTCACGACGGTGCGCGGGCATGCCTGTCAACCGAGATCATCGACGCAGTTGTCGCAGGCTTGCAAACCCATGACGCCGCGGCACCCGCCCTGCCCGTCAGCGATGCGCTCTGGCTTGGTGAAGCAGGTGAAGTCGCAGGCACCCAAAGCCGTGAAAACCTGTATCGCGCCCAAACTCCGCAGGGTTTTGACCTCGTCAAGATCGCCGCAGCACATAAAAACGCCGATAACACAGCCGCCGACGATGTCGCCGTCGCGCGCGCCGCAGGGCTTGCGGTTGCTATCGTGGAAGGCCATGAAGACAACCTGAAAGTCACCACACCCGATGACTTTGCAAGGGCCGAACGGATACTAAGGGCACAATCAGGAGTGCAAATGGACATCAGACTTGGCAACGGCTTTGACGTGCACGCCTTCACCACGGGCAACGCTGTCATTCTTTGTGGCGTCACCGTGCCACATACCAAAGCGCTTCTCGGTCATTCTGACGCCGACGTTGGCATGCACGCCGTCACCGATGCGATCTATGGCGCGTTGGCAGAGGGCGACATTGGCCGCCACTTCCCGCCGTCTGACGCACAATGGAAAGGCGCTGCAAGCGATATCTTCCTCAAGCACGCCTGCGAATTGGCCCTTGAGCGCGGCTATACTATAACGAACATTGACTGCACGCTGATCTGCGAGCAACCCAAGATCGGCCCCCACGCCGCTGCAATGCAGTCAGAAATGTCGCGCATCATGGCCCTTGCACCTGACCGTATTTCTATCAAAGCAACCACAAGCGAGCGTCTCGGCTTTACAGGCCGCGAAGAAGGCATCGCCGCGCTCGCTACAGCAACATTGGTGAAACCATGAAACAACTCGCCCAAATTGCAGGCACATTCTTTTATGTCGGTTACATGCGGCCCTTCTCGGGCACATGGGGTTCCGCAGCGGCTTTGCCTGTCGCCTATGGGCTTTACTTGCTCGGTGGGCCCTACTTGGTCGCAATCGGCGCAGTGCTGGCTTTTTTTGTCGGCTGGTGGGCAACAGCGGTTATGATCGAAGGTCAGGACGACCACGACCCGTCAGAAGTTGTGCTCGACGAGGTTGCTGGCCAGTGGATCGCATTATTGCCAGTGCTCATCGGCGCGACGCATGCAGGGGTTGACCCATTGGTCATGTGGCCCGGTTGGCTTGTTGCCTTCTTTGGCTTTCGTTTCTTTGACATCCTCAAACCCGGCCCCATCGGCACCGCCGACGCCCGTGGTGACGCCCTCGGCGTGATGCTCGACGATATTCTGGCCGGCATCGCTGCTGCGATCACAGTTGGCATCCTGGCTTATGTTTACCACGGCCTTATCGCATGAGCGCCGAGGCTGTCCTGAAGGCTGCGCGTAAAACAGGCCTCAAGATAGCAACAGCAGAAAGCTGCACCGGTGGTATGGTGTCAGCCGCGCTGACTGGCGTCGCCGGAAGCTCCGATGTGTTTGAACGGGGGTTCGTCACCTACTCTAACGACGCCAAGATGCAGATGCTCGGCGTGCGTGCCAAAACCTTGGCGACATATGGCGCAGTCTCTGAAGAAACCGCCCGCGAAATGGCCACAGGTGCGCTTCAACACTCTCACGCCACGCTCTCGGTTTCTGTCACGGGCATCGCTGGCCCCGGCCCTTCCGAGCACAAACCCGAGGGGAGGGTCTGCTTTGCAGTGGCTCGGGAAAACCGCGTAACAACCACAGAGACAGTCGAGTTCGGCCCCCTTGGCCGCGCCGAAGTGCGTGCTGCAAGCTGCGCGCACGCATTAGAGTTGCTGCGCTTAGCTGCGTCCCCATAGCGCCCACTTAAACGGCACACCCCTCAAATTCAGCCCAAAAAACAGGCGCTTTGCAATTTGCCTGAACATTGAGCGCGCGTGGCTCTTTTTTGAGCGGAGGCATTCCGCTTAGAGCGTGGCTAACAGAAATTCGTCACGAGGGAAGATCAGATGAACGCAGCGGATACCGCTTGGATTATAGTCGCCACAGCCCTGGTGCTGTTCATGTCTCTGCCCGGCCTCGCGCTGTTTTACGGCGGGCTTGTGAGGGCGCGCAACGTGCTCAGCGTGTTTATGCATGTCTATGCGATTGCCTGCTTGATGAGCGTTCTGTGGTTGGCATTTGGTTACTCGATCGCCTTCGGCAGCGGAGAGACAGGCTACTGGGGAGGACTGGGCAAAATGTTCTTGTTCGACATCACCCCCGAAACCCCCTCCGACATTGCATCAAACCTTCCAGAAATCCTGTTCTTCGCCTTTCAGATGACCTTCGCAATCATAACCCCCGCGCTCATTGTCGGCGCTTATGTCGAGCGCATCGGCTTTGGCTTTGTGCTGTTGTTCTCAGGCCTCTGGATGCTGCTCTGCTATGCGCCGGTCGTTCACTGGATCTGGGGCGGAGGCTTTCTGGCGGATGGCGGCATTTTCGGCGAAACCGGCGTGCGGGACTTTGCCGGAGGTATCGTTGTTCACGAAACTGCAGGCATTGCCGCTTTGGTTATCGCGGTGGCACTGGGCGCACGCCGCAACAAAACCACACCGCCGCACAACCCCGGTTATGTCTTTATCGGTGCCGCGATGCTCTGGGTCGGCTGGTTCGGTTTCAATGGCGGCAGTCAGCTTGCCGCTGACGGCGGCGCGGCAATGGCTTTAACAGTAACGCATATCTCGGCAGCCACGGCCTCTCTCACATGGGCGCTCTGGGAAAAGCTGAAATACGGCAAAGCTTCGCTCGTTGGCGTCGTCACCGGCACGATCGCCGGCCTCGCTTCGATCACCCCCGCCTCCGGCTTTGTTGGCCCGATTGAGGCGCTGCTGATCGGTGGCGTTGCAGGCGTCCTCTGTCAGGAAGCGGTTCTGCTCATTCGCAACAGACTAAAGATCGACGATACCCTTGATGTTTTCGCGGTTCACGGTGTTGGCGGTATCTTCGGAACCATCATGATCGCTGTGTTTGGCGCCGGAACCTGGGCCGCACAACTCGGCGGGCTGGCGATTGTCGGTCTCTTCACCATTGTGGTGAGCTATGCATTGGTCAAGCTCTGTGCTCTTGTCACACCTTTGCGGGTTGACCATGAAAGCGAAGTCAACGGCCTTGACCTGTCGGTGCACGGCGAACGCGCTTACGATCACAGCTCCTAGGCTGATAGCGGGCGTCTGCCAGGCGCCCGCTTTACTTTTATGCTTGCCCTTGTGACGACCCGCGCTCTGCCCCGTAAAGCGTGTCAGCGCGCGCTTCAAAAGCCTTCACAATCCGCTGCATCGCTTCAAAAAAGAACAGGCCAGCCGCCTTTTGCAAAACAATGTTTCTAAACTCGAAGTCAACATCGAATGCGACCTCACACCCGCCTTCGCTTTCTGCAAACCGCCAGTTGGAGCGCAGGTATTTGAACGGCCCGTCGAGGTATTCTGTCTCGATCAACCCTTGTTTCTCAAACAAGCCGACACGGCTACCAAAGCGCTCGCGAAACAACTTGAACCCGATCACCAGATCAGCCAGCATTTCTTCACCGCCCTCAACCTCAGACACCGAGCGCACCCGCGCCGCGGCACACCACGGCAGAAACTCGGGGTAGCGCGCCACGTCAGCAACCAAGGCAAACATTTGCTCGGGGCTATAAGGCAAGGTTCTGGTTTCGGCGTGGTTTGGCATAGGTTCGGTCTTTTTGCGTTGCGAGTGCGTCATCCTTTCGTATGCTAGGCGAGATAAATCAAGGGGTAAGCATGCCGCACCGTCCATATGAAATTGATGTGATGATCTCGGCGAAGACTATCGCCGCACGCATCGAAGAGCTAAGCCGCGAGATCGAAGCCGAGTTTTCAGACACCGACAAGATCGTGGTGGTCGGCCTTTTGCGCGGATCGTTTGTCTTTATCGCCGACATTGTGCGAGAACTTGATATCGGGGTTGAGGTCGACTTTCTCGAGGCGTCCTCATACGGCGACGGCATGGAAAGCAGCCGTGAAGTGCGCATCCTCAAAGATATTCGCGGGCAGATCGAAGGCCGTGATGTGCTGGTGGTCGAAGATATCGTTGACACTGGCTACACGCTTGATCACGTCATTAACCTGCTAGAAAGCCGCAAACCCCGCAAGCTGCGCACGATTGCCCTGCTCGACAAACCAAGCCGCCGCGAAACCGGCGTTAGGGCCGACTGGATCGGCTTTGAAATCCCTGATGAGTTTGTCGTCGGCTACGGAATCGATTTTGCACAACGTAACCGGAACCTACCCTTTATCGGCAAGGTTCGCTTTACTGACGACCAATGAATCCCTGGCACTGGCTGCGTATGGCCAAATGGGCCCGTCGCCCGCCTTCAAAAAGCCGCGTCAAGCTTGTGTTTGTGGTCTTGGTGCTATGTTTGTCGATCGCCGCTGTAGAGCGTTTCATCGGTTGGCCCGAGGCGCTGACGCTCGAAAAGCCGCCGCGTTTCAACCTCAAGCCATAAGCCGCCGAAGCGGCTTGTTGCAGAACTATTCCTCTGTATCCTAAGACATAACAGGAGAAGCTTATGCGTAAATGGTCAATCCGGATACTTGTCTTCACGGCGCTTGGCTTCGCTGCGTTCTGGCTGCTGACACGCCCCCAAACCCTGCCCGACAACGCCTTTGCCGATTTGATTGGCGACCCGAGCGCTGGCGAGCAAGTCTTCTGGGCTGCGGGCTGCGCCTCCTGTCACTCTGCGCCAGACGCAAAGGACGAAGAAGACAAGCTCGTTCTTTCAGGCGGTCAGCGTTTCCCCTCGCCCTTCGGCACGTTCATAGCGCCCAACATTTCACCCTCTCCCGAGGGCATCGGTGGCTGGAGCACGCATGACCTCGGCAATGCAATGCTTTACGGAAGCTCGCCCAAGGGCCAGCATTACTACCCTGCCTTTCCCTATGCCTCTTATGTGCGCATGAAACTGCGCCCCGCCGGTTTGCAGGATGTGGCGAACCTGCACGCATATCTGCAAACTTTGCCGCCATCGTCGCAAGCCAACGCTGCGCATGATGTCAGCTTTCCCTTCAACATCCGCCGCGGCCTTGGTCTCTGGAAGCGCATCTTCATCAACGACTACTGGATTGTCTCGGTGCCGCTTGACGACCAGCAATTGCAACGCGGCCGTTACCTCATCGAAGCACTCGGCCATTGCGCCGAATGTCACACACCGCGGAACGCGGTTGGCGGCTTGCTCTACGATCAGTGGCTCACAGGCGCGCCTGACCCTTCCGGCAAGGGCCGTGTGCCTGCGGTCAATGCACTGGATTGGAGCGCCAAAGACATTGCCTATTATCTTGAAAGCGGCTTCACACCGGAGTTTGATAGCGCCGGAGGCCATATGGTCAACGTCGTTGAGAACATGAGCAAGCTTACCTCAGAAGACCGCGAGGCAATTGCAGCCTACCTCAAATCCCTTTCAGAAAAGTAACTTGTGCCACATGTAGCAATCATCGGAGCCGGCCCGACAGGCCTGACAGCTGCCCTCGAGCTCAAGCGCCTCGGTGTTGATGTCAGCATCTTTGAAAAGCGCCCTGGCCCTTCAAAGCTCAGCCGTGCCGTGGGCCTTCAGGCACACTCGCTTGAAATCTTCAAACCGAGTGGTGTGGCCGACAGTATCCTTGCTGAAGCGATCTCCTTCAAAGGGCTGATCTTTCACGATCAGGCTCGTCCGCTTGCCAAGTTACCACTCAATTTTGACAAAGGCTCTCAGCTTTGGGGCCTCGCACAAGATCGCACAGAAAGCC
The DNA here is from genome assembly GCF_018860975.1 of Lentibacter algarum. Classification (GTDB taxonomy): domain Bacteria; phylum Pseudomonadota; class Alphaproteobacteria; order Rhodobacterales; family Rhodobacteraceae; genus Lentibacter; species Lentibacter algarum_A. Next base: position 285,775 of record NZ_JAHKQI010000008.1, on the reverse strand, counting down.
ACATCGTGGCGGCGCTCAACGCGCTGGGCGTCGACGTGCAGTATGGCGCGCGGTTTGAAACACTCATGCAAGATGCGAGTTCGGTTGTCGCAACGGTCAACGGCGCGCATAAGCGGTTTGACTATCTTATCGGTGCTGACGGCGTGTTTAGCAAAGTTCGGCAAGAAATCGACATGAGCTTTGACGGGTATGAGCTTGATAAACAATGGTCAATCGCCGATGTTCGTTGCGATAGCTGGCAAAATCCTCAGCATTTTCAAGCCTTCCTTCTTGAGCATGGCAATGTCGCCGTTGTCGTTCCGCTTGAAGCCGGACGCTTTAGAGTAATCTCTTCAACCCCCGACGCGCTCAAAGCCCTTCCAGTGCCGATGAATGTGCTCGAAATCATTCGGTCTGGCACCTTCAACATTTCAGTGCGACAGGTTGCACGCTATCAGAAAGGCCGTGTGTTTCTTGCCGGTGATGCTGCGCATTGTCACTCGCCAGTTGGCGGGCGCGGCATGAACCTTGGCATCGCCGACGCGGCCGATCTGGCAGCGCGCATCGCGGCCGGTGAAACCGAAGGGTATACTGCAACACGCCATGCCGAGGGCGCACAGGTGCTGGCTTTATCAGAAGGAGGCCGCAGGATGATCCAGTCACAAGCGCCGCTAAAGCGCTTCGCGGTCAAATCTGCTATGCGCGTGCTCAACCATGTGCCCCCACTGGCGCGGTTTGCTGTCCGCAAGTTCACCAATGGCTAAGGCAACAACCGCCGAAGGCGCACATAGCGCACCGCCATAAGTGCGCCCCAGAAAGTCACTCCAAAAAGCAAAAACAAACCTTCGCCGGGAGTAAACAAGCCGAGCATGATCATTGCCAAGCCGCCAAGGCTTAGTAGCGGAAACCCCACTGCCCCCATCACCGCCACACGCGGCTTGAACTGTTTGGTTTCCTCAAACGGCCGACACACCAGCCAAGGCAATGCGAAATAGCTGCTCACCGCGATCAACGGCAGCACTACTAGCAGTTGTAAACTGATATCTGGCGGGCAAACCACAGCAGCAATCGTTATTGCAGCGTGGACAAAAGCCAGCATGATCAAAGAAACACCAAAGGCGCGCAACAGATCTTCTATTATTCGCACGCTTAGGCCGTTCCGAGCTTTTTCTCACGCGCCGCCCGCAAGCGTTCAAAGTCGTCACCAGCATGATAGCTTGATCGCGTCAGTGGTGTCGCCGAAACCATGTGAAAGCCTTTGCCATACGCAGCCGTTTCATAAGCGGCAAACTCGTCAGGATGGACAAACCGGTCAACTGCGTGGTGTTTGGGCGTAGGTTGCAAGTATTGGCCGATAGTCAGAAAGTCGATGTCGGCGGCCCGCATGTCATCCATCACTTGCAGCACGCCCATCTTGTCTTCGCCAAGGCCAACCATAATGCCGGACTTGGTGAATATCGACGGATCAAGCTCTTTCACCCGTTGGAGCAGGCGCAAACTATGAAAGTAACGTGCACCCGCCCGCACTTCAGGGTAAAGCCCGGGAACTGTTTCAAGGTTGTGATTAAACACATCTGGTTTTGCATCAACAACGATCTCTAACACACTGGGATCGCACTTCAAAAAATCAGGTGTCAGGATTTCAATCGTGGTGTTCGGAGCACGGTGTCGTATGGCGCGAATGGTCTGTGCGAAGTGCTCGGCGCCGCCGTCTTCAACGTCATCGCGGTCAACCGAGGTGATCACAACATGGTTCAGGCCCAGTTTTTGCACCGCATCAGCAACACGCCCGGGCTCAAACGCATCCAGCGCTTCCGGAGGCTTGCCCGTGGCGATGTTACAAAACGAGCAGGCCCGCGTGCAAACCTCGCCCATGATCATCATCGTCGCGTGGCCTTGGCTCCAGCATTCGCCCGCATTGGGGCATGCAGCCTCTTCACACACAGTCTTAAGGCTATTTTCGCGCAGGATATTTCTGGTTTTCGTATAGCCTTCGCCTTGTGGTGCCTTAACCCTGATCCAGCTCGGCTTTCGGGGTTGGGCATTGTCAGGCTTATGGGCCTTCTCGGGGTGGCGTTCACCCGGAATGTTCAAATCACGCATGTCGTCTTTCCTTCGCCGTAGGCCTACTTGCGACGTAAGATAGGCGCAAATGCCGCGAAAGCAAACCGCCAAATCAAAGGTGGCGGGCCTGCGTATAGCGCATAGCCCGCCAGCAGAACACGCACTTTATCCGATCATCTGGCTACTGCCGATCTTAGTGTAATGGCCCGCCAACCGTGCCAGCGCGATACGCAAGACGATCTTGCCCGAACGCGCCGACCAGCCAAGTGCACGCTCCGCTGTTTCAACACCTTCAAGCTGACAGCAACACCGCAGTGCGACGTCGCCAAGACCAACCCCCAATTCAGCCAACGCAGCGCCCGCGCGCGCCATAGCGGCCTCCGAAGACAGGGGCTTGTCCGCTGATTTTGTTGTCGTAGTTTCCCCCGCGATCAAGCCATCCCAATCCGGCTTTTCGCCCAAACCTATCTGCGCCAACTCGAAGTCTTCGCGCAACCTCTCCCCCGCAGCCACAAGCTCGGGCGGCAGGAAAAGTTCGCCGTCCTTTTCACGCCGCCGCGCCAGTAACATCAACGGTGATTCTCCGCCGCAGTAACGCGCGCGCTTGGCCCCTTCAGCCGCAAATCCGGCTTGCGGCTCAAAGCCTGCGGGGGCTTCGGCAAAGCCTCCTGCTCGATTCTCGGCTTCAGCCAGCAGCCGGTTAAGCGCCGCACGGCCTGCGTTTGTGATACGGTAGCGCGCAACTCGGCCCTCACTGGCACATTGTATCCATTCCTTGAGCGCCAGGGCCTGGGCCAGCGAACGCTCAACAATGGCCGTGCGCGTGGTGGTTTCAGAGGCGGTTTCGCGCACCACAACGCCCTTTTCCATCTCACCGGCCAGAGCCAGCACCGCCCCCGGCTCGGACAAACGGCGCAAAACACGGCGTGCTTCGCTCTGGAAGGTGTCATCGTCAGGCAAAGCGGCAGCTTTGTTCATTACCATAGTCATTATTGGAGTGTCCTTGTCGCTTGCACGGGGGCTGTTGCAGCCAGCACGCCCTGTGCAGGGTTTCACTAAGCCGCTAAGAGCTTCGTCAATGAGCGGGTCATCTCGGAGGTGCTCCCATCGGCTGACTTGCCGTGAAATGGTTGAGGCGTGGCAGGCGCGTGCACGGCCAATGGCCCTAATCGGCAATCCAAACTCGATATGCGCAAGATAAGAAACCAACGGTTCCGGAGTCCAACGCGGCCAACTGGCCTTTAAGCCTTCAAGCTGTTGCTGCGCGGTTTCGGTTTTTGTCTGGCTTTCCATCTGGCTCATTCGAGTGCCGTTCACTTTGTCCACAAGTTTACCTACAACCTAAAAGTGTGTTCTTACACATTGGTTAATTTTCACGTATTGGTAATTTTTCTTGCCAAATCATAAACGTGTCTAAAGGCAGCGCACGGCGTGAGACCGCTTTGCGCAACACCCGCTAAGGTTGTGTACCTTCACTCCCAGTTAACAACCGGAGATAGCCATGCAGAACCTGACCAAACGCCTTGATGCCCTCAATCGACCGCAGTTGCTGGTGCAGGCTGCCAGATCTGGGCTCGCAACGTACCGGCGTGAAACACACCTGAGTCGCGCTATGGGAGATTTCGGACATGCCAGGCTCGTGCGCACGCAGCCAGCCCTTGAGCGGCTGCTTGACGTCGAACATGACCTGAACACACAGCGCCGCACTTGCGATACAGGCTACAGCTACGCCCGCCACATCGAAGTTCTGATCGCGATCATGGCAGAGTCCCAGCTGCTGCGCGACGGCTACGGTCATATGATCGCAGCGCAATGAGCAGCATCTCGCCCCGCCTCCAAAAAGAAAACGGGCGCCCTTTACGGACGCCCGCTAAATCATCAACCGTCCAGTCGACTAGATAAACGCGTCTGGCATCGAGGCTTTCTTCTCGGCAACAAAGGCCTCAAGCGCGGCGTTGATCTCGGGATCAAGCGGCGGCGCCTGATACTGTGCAATTAGCGTATCAACCCGTGTCGCCGCGAGTGTGCGGGTATCGCGCGCGCCCTCGTCTTCCCATGTTTCACACGGCTTGTAGTCAAACAAATCCGATTTCCAGAAAGCTGTCTTGAAGTTGGCCTGCGTGTGCGCGCAGCCAAGGTAGTGCCCCCCGGGGCCAACCTCGCGAATTGCATCCATCGCCTGTGCATCTTCCGAGATATCAACACCCTTGGCCATCTGGTGCAGCGTGCCGAGCTGATCGGCATCCATGACGAACTTTTCGAAATCAGCAACAAGCCCGCCTTCGAGCCAGCCGCATGAGTGCAGCATAAAGTTCACCCCCGACAGCAAACCCATGTTAAGCGAGTTTGCAGTTTCGTAAGCTGCCTGCGCATCCGGCAGCTTTGAGCCACAGAAAGACCCCGCCGAGCGGAACGGCAATCCAAGGCGGCGCGCAAGCTGGCCTGCACCATATGTGACAAGACTGGCCTCAGGGGTGCCAAAGGTCGGTGCACCGGAGTTCATGTCGATCGAACTTACAAACGCGCCGAAGATAACCGGCGCGCCCTTACGGCAAAGCTGTGAGTAAGCCACGCCCGCCAGAACCTCGGCCAATACCTGCGTCAACGTGCCAGCAACCGAGACCGGCGCCATAGCCCCGCCAACGATAAACGGCGAAATGATACAGGCTTGGTTGTTGGTCGCATAGACCTCCAAAGCCCCCATCATCACGTCATCAAATGTCATTGGTGAGTTGATGTTGATCAGCGAGGTCATCACCGTGTTCTCTTGGATAAAGTCCTTTCCAAAGAGAATGCCGCACATATCAACACTGTCCTGAGCGCGGCTTGGCTCGGTGACCGAGCCCATGAAAGGTTTGTCGCTCAGCTGCATATGCGCCAGCAGCATATCAAGATGGCGCTTGTTCACAGGGATATCGGTCGGCTCGCACACTGTTCCGCCGGAGTGATGCAACCATTTGCTCATGTAGCCAAGCTTCACGAACTTCTGGAAATCAGCCATCGTTGCATAGCGGCGGCCACCGGCTGTGTCGCGCACAAAGGGCGGGCCATAGACAGGCGCCAGAACGAGGTTCTTGCCACCAATGACCACGTTACGCTCCGGGTTGCGGGCATGCTGGGTAAACTCGCTCGGCGCGGTTTTGATCAGCTCGCGCGCAAGCCCCTTGGGAATGCGCACCCGCTCGCCTGTCACCTCGGCTCCGGCATCACGCCAGCGCTGCAAGGCCGCAGGGTTGTCAACAAAGTTAACTCCTATCTCTTCCAGCACCTGTTCGGCGTTGGCTTCGATCACCTGCAAGGCGGCCTCGTCGAGCACCTCGAAATTGGGAATATTGCGCTCAATATACTTAGCAGTGTCAAACGAAACACTGCTGCGCTCGGCGCGCCGTGCTGCTCCGCCGCCGCCGCGGCCACGTTTGCGGGCTGTTGTTGCTTCTGTCATCGTTTGGTTCCTCGATCCGAGAGCAAAAGAAATACTTGATGCTTACACTTATCAAGCCCCGTCGCGGCCCCGCTCATGGATTGCGGCGAATGAGCCTCAAAAGCGACATCTGCCGCATTTAGCTCTCGTCCAGCGCCTCCCAACGCAGGCCTATCACCCGCGCATCGCCTAAAAGCGGGGTAATCGCCGCCTTGAGCAACGTGTCGTCACGGTCTTCAACTGTGAGTTCGATAGTGAGATCGGAAAGTCCTTTCGCCCCGTTCTGGCTTTCAATTGACTTGATCTCGAATCCCGTGGCGCTGAACTTGCTGACAACCAGTTTGCGCAGGGACTTTTCATCATCGGTGCTGATGCAAACGCGGTAATCCTGGTGCAAAGCACTGGCAGCGCCGGTCTTCTTCTTGATCCACTTGACCACAGGCCGCAGCCCGAGGTTCACAAACACAATCAATGCCGTGAGCAACAGCCCATGCAGCAAGAAACCGGCGCCAGCCATAATGCCAACAGCTGCCGAACACCAAAGCGTCGCCGCGGTGTTCAACCCATGCACCGTAAAACCGTTGCGAAAGATGATGCCTGCGCCAAGAAACCCGATACCAGACACCACCTGAGCCGCAACCCGCGTCGGGCTGAGCTCGTCAGGAAACTGCGTCGAAAACACCACAAACCCCGCCGCCCCAAGCGCCACGAGCGCATTGGTGCGCAGGCCGGCCATACGTTGCCTCACCTGTCGCTCAGAGCCGACAAGTGCTCCACAAAACAGGGCAACAACAAGATTTAGGGCAGCAATTTCGATAGGCATCTATTTTCTCCGGCTCATCTGAAAGTATAGCCAAGCCGCCTTCAACGATTGGCCAAAAACGGCAGATCACGGCCCTAAGCCTTCAGTTTCCATCCGGATTGCGGAACAAGAAAGACCTCAACCGCCGCCGTCGCAATATGGTTTGCGCCCTTCTGGCCGCCAAACACCACCTTGATCTCCGGCGTTTTCGTCAGCGAAACCGATACCCCATCGGGTGTTACGTCAGCAGGCTCCTGTACACCGATCGTGACATTGACGCGAACATCCTCAGGCGCAATCTCAAGTGTGTTCAAAATATCCAGCGAAGCATGCATCAGCGCCTGATCAACCGCTCTTTGCGCCGCGTCTGTAAGGCTCACGGCACTCACGCCCATGCCCATTCCGATGATCAACCGCTTCATGATACGCGCTCCATATCAAGTGAAACACTCAAGCTTACATGGGCGATCACGGTCGGGTTGCCATGCCCCTCCGGACGCGGAATATCAAGCCCGCCTTGGCTAAGCTTGAACGTGACCTGCCCGTATGGAAACACCTCCTCAAGCCCCGCAAGATCAACCGCATCGGGCCGCTGCACAGCCACATCAACGGCAATGCGCATCGCTTCCTTTGGAAGATCAAACAGCTCGGCCAGATTGATCGAATTGTGCCAAAGTGCGTTTTGCAATGCCCGCTTGGCGGCCTGTGTATAATCTCCGCGCCTGAGCGACGTGCCCATGCCGTATTCGGTTAACATATGCTGCATAAGGCTCTCCCGATTGGTGTTCTTGTAAGAAGTAGCGCCAAAAGGAGCCGAACCCAAGCCGCAATAGCCGTTGCGCTTGGCTCAACTTCTGCCTATCTGGACAGATGACAGATACATCACATGACCGCCTTCTTATCATCGACTTTGGCTCACAGGTTACGCAGCTTATTGCGCGCCGCCTACGCGAGCTAAACGTCTACTGCGAAATTCACCCCTATCAGAACGTCACCGACGCCTTCGTGACCGAGTTCGCCCCCAAGGCGATCATCTTCTCTGGTGGCCCTGATTCAGTGATGCGTGAAGGCTCGCCGCGCCCGCCGAAAGCCGCATACGAAGCTGGCGTGCCGATCCTTGGCATCTGCTACGGCCAGCAAGTGATGATGCATGACCTCGGCGGCAAAGTCGAAGCCGGTGAACACGCCACAGCCGAGTTTGGCCGCGCCTATGTAAAGCCAACTGAGGGCCGCCCCGACTTTGTGAAGGGCTGGTTCATGGACGAAACAGGCCAAGAGCAGGTCTGGATGAGCCACGGCGACCACGTCAGCGAAATCGCCCCCGGATTTGAAGTGCTCGGCACATCGCCCGGAGCTCCCTTCGCGATCACAGCCGATCTCGCCCGCAACTTCTACGCCGTGCAGTTCCACCCCGAAGTGCACCACACGCCCAACGGCGCCACACTGTATGAGAACTTCGTGCGCATGGCTGGCTTTGCCGGCGACTGGACGATGGGTGCCTACCGCGAAGAGATGATCCGCAAAATCCGCGAGCAAGTCGGCGACAAGAACGTGATCTGTGCTCTCTCCGGCGGTGTCGATTCGTCTGTCGCCGCAGCGCTCTTGCACGAGGCCATCGGCGAACAGCTCACTTGCGTGTTTGTTGACCACGGCCTGCTGCGCCTTAACGAGGCCGAAGAAGTCGTCGGCATGTTCCGCGACAACATGAACCTCAAGGTCATTCATGCCGACGAAACCGAGCTGTTCCTCGGTGAGCTCGAAGGCCAGTCTGACCCGGAAACCAAACGCAAGATCATCGGCCGCCTGTTCATCGACGTGTTCCAGAAATACGCCAATGAAATCGACGGAGCCGAGTTCCTCGCCCAAGGCACGCTCTACCCTGACGTGATCGAAAGCGTCTCGTTTTCCGGCGGGCCTTCGGTGACGATCAAGTCGCACCACAATGTCGGCGGACTGCCCGAAAAAATGGGCCTCAAGCTGGTCGAGCCGCTGCGCGAGCTCTTCAAGGACGAGGTGCGCGAACTTGGACGCGAACTTGGCTTGCCCGCCAGCTTCATCGGTCGTCACCCCTTCCCTGGCCCTGGCCTTGCAATACGCTGCCCGGGCGAGATCACCCGCGAGAAGCTTGAGATCCTGCGCAAAGCCGACGCGGTCTACATCGACCAGATCCGCAAACACGGCCTTTACGATGACATCTGGCAGGCCTTCGTCGCGATCCTCCCTGTGCGCACCGTGGGTGTGATGGGCGATGGCCGCACCTATGACTTCGCCTGCGCCTTGCGCGCGGTGACGTCTGTTGACGGTATGACAGCGGATTACTACCCGTTCAGCCACGAATTCCTCGGCGAAACCGCGACGCGGATCATCAATGAAGTCAAAGGCATCAACCGCGTGACCTATGACATCACCTCAAAACCTCCGGGCACGATCGAATGGGAATGAGCGACACCCAGGCTTGCAATTTGACTGTGTTTTCCAGCCAAAGCCATGACTGACAAGGCACTCGTCCTGCGCGCGGCCCTCTGGATGAGCGGTGCGATTGCCTCGTTTACGGCTATGGCTGTTGCGGGGCGGGCTGTCAGTTTTGAGCTCGACACCTTTGAAATCATGACCTATCGCAGCCTTATCGGGCTCGTGATCTTGGTGGTTGTCACCAGTTTAACTGGCCATATTCGCGAGGTGAACAAGCGCAGCCTTGGCACGCATTTCGCCCGCAATCTGGCGCATTTCACGGGGCAAAACCTGTGGTTCTTTGCCATCACCGCAATACCTCTGTCGCAGGTGTTTGCGCTCGAGTTCACCTCGCCGATCTGGGTGTTGGTGCTCTCGCCCTTCTTGCTGGGCGAAAAGATGACCAAGATCAGAGCCTTATCAGCCTTGCTGGGCTTCGTTGGCATCTTGATCGTCGCGCGCCCCTTTGCCGAGCCGCTCAGCGCTGGCATTGTAACGGCGGCTCTGGCGGCGATCGGGTTTGCTCTGACGATCATTCTAACAAAGCGCCTCACCCGCACCGAAACCCTCACTTGCATCCTGTTTTACCTTACGCTTATGCAGGTCGTCTTCGGCCTTCTCTGCGCCGGATACGACGGCGACATCGCCCTGCCCTCAGCCGCGACTGCACCTTGGTTACTGCTGATCGGCTGTGCGGGGCTGTTGGCACATACCTGCCTGACAACCGCGCTTTCACTGGCCCCCGCCACAGTTGTCGTGCCGATAGACTTCACCCGCCTGCCGCTGATTGCTGTGATCGGGGTCTTGTTCTACGAAGAGCCCATCAAAACCTCGATCTTTCTCGGCGCGGTGCTGATCTTCGCTGGAAACTATCTCAACATCTGGACGGAAACCCGCAAGAAACGGGTGGCCTAAAGCTGTCAGTTTCGCAAGGTTGGCAAAATGAGCACACAAAAACAAATAAGCCCGCGCGCATGGGCCGAGCTTTTGCTTCTTGCTCTTGTCTGGGGCGCTGTGTTTTTGTCAGTGCGCATCGCGCTCAACGAAATCGGTGTGCTGAGCACCGTTGCGCACCGTGCATTCTGGGCAGCCTTGGTGCTCTGGATACTGGTGCTTGTCATGGGCTTGCCTGTTCCACGCGCAGCGCGGGTCTGGCTCGGGTTTGCCGGCATGGGGCTGCTTAACAATGTCATCCCCTTTACTCTGCTCAACTGGAGCCAGCTGTACATCGAAAGCGGTTTGGTTGCGATCATCAACGCGGCGACAGCCATATTTGGTGTGTTGGTCGCGGCAGTGTTCCTGGCGGACGAGCGGCTAACTTGGCGCAAGACTATCGGCGTTGTCATTGGCTTTGCAGGCGTGGCCACAGCCATTGGCCTTAGCAATCTGCTGCAATTTGATCTGCGCTCGCTGGCGCAACTTGCGGCTTTGACAGCCACGCTCTCCTATGCGTTTGCTGGCGTATGGGCTCGCAAGTTTCTGGGCGGTTTGCACCCGCTGGTGGCCGCTGCCGGCATGCTCAGCTTTACGGCACTTGTGATGGTGCCTCTGGCTTGGGGGCTTGAGGGGCCGCTCAGCCTTGCCCTGCACGCCGAAACACTGGCAGCAATCGCTTATTATGCGCTTGCGGCAACGGTGTTGGCATACTTCCTCTACTACCGCGTTCTGGCAATGGCCGGATCCGGCAACTTGATGCTCGTGACACTGCTCATGCCGCCCATAGCGATAGTCCTTGGTTGGGTTGTTTTGGGTGAAGAACTGCCGCCAAACGCCCTTGCAGGCTTCGCAATTTTGGCTGCAGGACTGGCGATAATCGACGGTAGAGTGCTCAAGTTGCTTCGCTAAGAGCTTGAAATTGCGTTCGCTTTGGCAGGATCGTTGACGGCGCAGGCCGCCGCCGTTACGACAAGCATAAAAGGAGCCTCGCCATGCTGTATAATTCTGCTCAAGAATGGCAAAACGCCGTGCATAAACGCGTGTTGTTTTTTGGCATGTCTGGTCTCGGGAAAACCCATGTTTCCAACACCCTACGGGATGAAGGCGACTGGTTTCACTACTCCGTTGATTACCGCATAGGCACCCGCTACATGAGCGAGCCGATCGTTGATGCCTGTATGCAGGCCGCCATGCGCGAGCCGTTTTTAGCGCAGATGCTCAAGCGTGACGCAATCTCGCTCTCAGCCAATGTGCACACCCATGATTTGAGCGCTGTCAGCACCTACCTCGGCAAACCCGGGAGTGCTGCCAAAGGCGGGCTCAGTCTGCAGGAATACAAACGCCGGCAAGCGCAGTTCAAAGCCGCCGAGATAAGCGCGCTCCAAGACACCACACACTTCATTGCCCGCGGGCAAAAAATTTACAGCTACCCACACTTTATCTGTGATACCGGCGGCTCTATCTGCGAGTGGGTTGATGCCGAAAACCCTGATGACAAGATCCTTAAAGCGCTGTCGGAGAACACGCTGATGATTTGGCTCAAAGGCAGTGATGCCCATATAAACGAGCTCATTGCGCGCTTTGACCGAGCCCCGAAACCTATGGCCTACCAACCCGAGTTTCTTGCATCAACTTGGAGCAAATATCTAAGCAAAAACAAATGCTCGGAAGACGAAGTTGATCCTGATGACTTCATCCGATACGCCTATGGACGCGCCCTCACACACCGACAACCACGCTATGAAGCCATGTCACAATGGGGCGTAACTGTGAGCGCCGAAGACATCTCAACCGTGCGTGACAGCTCTGATTTCAACGCTGTCGTCAGCGCCGCACTCACCGCCAAGTAGGACTCCATCATGCCAATCAAACTGCCCTCACATCTGCCTGCCTACAATGTGCTTTCAAACGAGGGCGTGATGGTGATGGACGAAGATCAGGCGACACGACAAGATATCCGCCCGATGCGCATCGGCTTGCTCAACCTGATGCCAAAAAAGATCCAGACCGAAAACCAGTTCGCACGCCTTATCGGGGCAACACCGCTGCAAATCGAGTTCTCCCTGATCCGCATGAGCAACCACCGGACCCGTAACACTGCGGCCGAGCACTTGGCCGAGTTTTACCGCCCGTTTGACGCCGTAAAGGCCTCAGGCGAAACATTTGACGGGCTGATCATCACCGGTGCTCCGATCGAGCATTTGCCTTTTGAAGATGTCGACTACTGGCAGGAACTTTGCGAGGTGTTTGACTGGACGCAAACAAATGTCCACTCGACTTTTGGCGTCTGCTGGGGCGGAATGGCAATGGCGCACTACTTCCACGGCGTCAAAAAACACCTGCTCGAAAGCAAGCTTTTTGGCTGCTATCGACACATGAACTTTAGGCCGCAAAGCCCTTACCTTAGAGGGTTTTCTGATGATTTGACCATGCCAGTAAGCCGTTGGACAGAGATGCGGAAAGACGAAATCAGCGCCGCCGGACTAGATATCTTGCTGCACTCCGATGAAGTCGGCCCGGCACTGGTTCAAGACAGCAAGCACCGCGCACTCTACATCTTCAATCATCTGGAATATGACAGTAACACTCTGGGCGAAGAGTATCAGCGCGACCTTGCCTCAAACCAGATCGAAGGCGCCGAAATCGCCCTGCCGGTAAACTACTATCCGCAAGACGACCCCAGCAAAGCGCCGTCTAACCGCTGGCGCAGCCACGCGCATCTGCTCTACGGAAATTGGGTCTCCGAACTCTACGAGACCGCGCCCTACGATATCAGCAAGATCGGGCAGGAAAGCACCGACAGGCGCGGCTAGCAGCCATTGCCCTTGGCCGCCTGAGCCGCCATATTGAGTGCAACACAACAAGGAACCAGCCGTATGGACCTGCCATTTGACGGGGCAATCAGCCAGTATTTTGCCGAAGACGCCCCTTCCGAGGTGCGCAACGCTATCAAGCGCGGTGACAAGGGCGACATCCTCAGCCGCGATTTTCCACATTCCGAGCGCCTGCCGCGCAAAGCCTACGAAAAAGAGCTCGCCGCGTTGCAAATCGAACTGGTTAAGCTGCAAAGCTGGGCCAAAGAGAGTGGCGCACGCGTCGCCATCGTATTTGAAGGCCGTGACGCTGCCGGCAAAGGCGGCACCATCAAGCGTTTCCGCGAGAACCTCAATCCGCGCGGCGCCCGCGTCGTCGCTCTTTCAAAGCCGACCGAAACCGAAGCCACGCAGTGGTATTTCCAGCGCTACATTGATCACCTGCCAGCGGGCGGCGAGATCGTCTTTTTTGACCGCTCGTGGTATAACCGCGGCGTGGTTGAGCACGTCTTCGGCTTTTGCACCGATGATCAACGCGAGCACTTTTTCTCTCAAGTTCCCGCCTTTGAAAACATGCTGGTCGACGAAGGTATCCTCTTGTTCAAAGTCTGGCTCAACGTCGGACGCGCCGAACAGCTGCGCCGCTTCCTCGGCCGCGAACGTGACCCGCTCAAGCATTGGAAACTTAGCTGGATCGACGTTGAGGGTCTTAAAAAATGGGAGTCCTACACCGCTGCCATCAAAGAGACGCTCTCGCGCAGCCATACCGAAACCGCGCCGTGGATCGTTGTGCGTTCGGACGACAAACGCCGCGCCCGTCTCAACGGGATCCGCGCGGTGTTAAGCCAGATCGACTACGCAAACAAAGACGAAAAGGCGCTTGGCACGATCGACAGTTCGGTCTGTGGCGGCCCCGAAATCTGGCCAGCCAACAGCGATGCGTAAGCGCGGCTATCATCATGGCAATCTGCGGCAGGCGCTCGTTGAGGCGGCCTTGCAACTGATCGAAGCCAAAGGCCCAACGGGCTTCACCCTGTCTGAGGCCGCAAAGCAGGCAGGCGTCACCCCCGCCGCTGTCTACCGGCATTTTGAGGGCCGAGAAGACCTGATCGCAGAAGCCGCGCGGCAGGGCTATGAAATCTTCGCCGATGTTATGCAGTTCGCCTATGAAAAAGGTCAGCCCTCTGCCCTCGCCGCCTTTGAGGCCACAGGCCGCGCCTACCTTGCCTTCGCGCGCAAATATCCGGGGCATTACATCGCCATGTTTGAAAGCGGTGTCTCGGTAAACCGCACACCCGAACTCGCCGCGATCTCGATGCGTGCGCGCGGTGTGCTCGAACAAGCCGCAGCCGAGCTGTCAGCCCATATCCCTGCCGACAAGCGCCCGCCCGCCTCGATGTTTTCAGCCCATATCTGGGCGCTCAGCCACGGTGTCGTCGAGTTGTTTGCGCGCAATTCTCCCGGCACGCAAAGCCCCTTTCCGCCCGAAGACCTGCTCGAAACCGGCATCGGCGTCTACCTGCGCGGCCTCGGCCTGATCGACCCTGACAGTTGACGCTACAGCACTTCCGTACGCTGCGCCCCTAGCCCTTCAATCTCAAGTTCCATCACATCGCCCGAGCGCAAAAACCTCTGTGGTTTCAGCCCCATACCAACGCCCTCAGGCGTGCCGGTGGCGATCACATCTCCAGGCACCAAGGCCATAAACTCTGACATATGTGCAATAATCTCGGCGACCGAGAAAATCATGTCTTTCGTCATATTGTCCTGCATCACGGCCCCGTTCAAGCTCAGCTTCAAGCGCAGGCTCTGCGGGTCAGGAACCTGATCGGCGGTCACAATATACGGCCCGCACGGCCCAAACCCCGGTGCCGACTTGCCCTTGGTCCACTGCCCGCCACGCTCGGTCTGAAACGCACGCTCCGAGAGATCATTGATCACGCAGTATCCGGCCACATATCCAAGCGCGTCCTCAACACTCACATTCTGCGCCCGTCTGCCGATCACCACACCCAGCTCGACTTCCCAGTCGCTCTTCTCACTGCCCACAGGAAGTGTCAGTGCGTCATTAGGCCCAGCCAGACACGAGGCCGACTTGTTGAAAATGATCGGCTCTTTCGGGGCGTCCATGCCGGCTTCCCGCGCGTGTTGCGCATAGTTCAGCCCAATGCCGTAAAAGGTTTCAACATGGCTGACACAAGCCCCAATTCTCGGCCTTCCGGTCACCAGCGGCAGGCTCGCAGGATCAAGCGCCTTGAGACGTTCAAGCTGATCCAACTCAAGCATTTCACCGCCCAAATCACCAATCACCCCCGTAAGATCGCGGATGTTGCCCTGCGCATCAAGCAGCGCCGGTTTCTCTTCGCCCACAGGCCCGTATCTCAACAGTTTCATGTGTCTACTCCTTTGGTTGCCCAGTTTAGCCAAGTTCCCTGTAAAGAACAGCCAGATCAGCGGCAGCCTGCGCCGCTTCAGCGCCCTTCTTGAGGAAATGCTCGTGGTAAAACTGTTCATGCTCGTCAGACGGCTGAAAATGATGCGGTGTTAGTGACACCGACAACACCGGAACACCTGTTTCAAGCCCCGCTTGCATCAGCCCGTCAACAACGGCAGCGCCAACAAAATCATGCCGATAAATCCCGCCATCAACCACCAGAGCCGCGGCGATCACAGCGTCATACCCGCCGCCCGCCGCGAGTTTCTTTGCCAGCAATGGCATCTCGAAAGCCCCCGGAACATCAAACACATCAACCTGTGCTTCAAGCCCGAGCTCAAACAGTTTTTTGTCAAACCCGACAAGGGCTTGATCAACGATCTTCGCGTGCCACCGCGCTTTGATAAAGGCGAATTTTGGGGAAATTGTCATAGCTCTTTGATCCTTCCATAGCAGACAAGATCCCAGAGCGTCAGAAACCCGCAGCCCAAAAGCCACGTGCTCCATTCTCTACCATCCGGACTATACCGTCGGCTTTGGAATTCCACCAAATCTGCTGACCCAAGTGTTGTGAAACACGAAGCGCTCGCGGGCTGTCACCGCCGGTGGGGAATTACACCCCGCCCTGAGAATACCTCAGCGGTAAAGCTTCGCGCCACAAGTGTCAATTGAGCGCTGCGGCATCCCGTGCCAGCGCTTCAATGCCTGCCCAGTCGCCGGCCTTAACAAGCCCCTCAGGCGCAACCCAGCTGCCGCCCACACAAACGACATTCGGCAAACTCAGATAGTCGGCTGCGTTCTTCAGGCTTACGCCGCCCGTCGGGCAAAATGACGCCTGCGGCAAAGGCCCACCCAGCGATTTCAAGGCAGGTGCGCCGCCCGAAGCCTCCGCCGGAAAAAACTTGAGCATGTCATAGCCGCGTTCCAGCAGCCTCATCGCTTCACTGGCTGTCGCAGCCCCCGCAATAAGCGGCAAGCCCTCGTCTTCACAGGCTGCGATCAATGCATCAGTCGCGCCCGGCGAAACTGCAAAGTTGGCTCCGGCCGCCTTTGCTGCGCGCACGTCGGAAAGCGTCAAGACTGTCCCTGCACCGACACAACCGCCGCTGATTTCGCTCATCTCCTTGATCACATCAAGTGCTGCCGGTGTGCGCAGCGTCACTTCAAGCGCCGACAAGCCGCCAGCGACCAAAGCCTCGGCCAGCGGCTTCGCATTGGCAGCGTCCTCAACCACCAGAACAGGCATCACCGCCGCCCGTTCGCATACGTCCCGCGCGCGTTTGCTCGCGTCTTTTGCTGTCATGCTCATCCCGCTATCCTCCAAACACACTGGCACCAGTGTCCGCTGGCCCGACATTTTGCCGAAAGCGCTCAAACAGCTCACGGCCCATGCCAAACTGGTTGTCGCTCAAGTCAGCCACCGCCACAGCGCGGCTCTCAACGCCTTCAGTCAGCACCTCGAGTGCGCCGCTCACAGCATCAACCCGCAAAACATCTCCGTCTTGCAGCTTGGCAATCATACCGCCGTCAAGCGCTTCCGGGCAAATGTGAATGGCCGAAGGCACCTTGCCCGAGGCCCCTGACATGCGCCCATCTGTAACCAGAGCAACCTTCTGACCACGCCCCTGCATAATCGCCAGCATCGGCGTCAGCGAGTGCAACTCGGGCATGCCGTTGGCGCGTGGCCCCTGAAAGCGCACCACGATGATCACATCGCCGGCGTTCTCTTGGCTCAGCTCTCCGGCCTTGAACGCGTCCTTAACGGCATCCTGCGTCGTAAACACCCGCACAGGCGCCTCAACAACGCGGTGCTCTTCTGCGACAGCCGAGATCTTCATAACACCGGTTCCAAGGTTTCCCGACAACCGCGCAAGGCCGCCCGTGGGCTGAAACGGGTCAGACACAGGCCGCAGTATCTTGTCATTCAGACTCTCGCCGCTGCCGTCTTGCCACGTCAGCACACCATCCTGCAGCTTCGGCTCACGGGTGTAGTTTTGGAGGCCTTCACCCGCAACAGTTCGGGTGTCAGGGTGCAAAAAGCCCGCCCCAAGCAACTCACCAATCATATAGCCAAGCCCGCCCGCGGCGTGAAAGTGGTTCACATCCGCCAACCCGTTCGGATAGACCCGCGCGATCAGCGGCGTCACTTCCGACATTTCCGCAAAATCTTCCCAATCAAGGATGATCCCGCCAGCCCGCGCCATTGCGATCAGGTGAATAAGCAGGTTTGTAGAGCCGCCTGTCGCCATGAGCCCGACAATGCCGTTCACATAGGCCTTTTCGTCAAGAATATCGCAAACCGGCGTGTAGCTGTTGCCAAGCGCACTCAAGCTTAAAGCGCGGCGTGCGCCTTCAACGGTCAGAGCATCGCGGATCTCGGTGTTGGGGTTTTCAAAGCTCGCCCCCGGCAGGTGCAGCCCCATGAACTCCATCAGCATCTGGTTCGAGTTCGCCGTGCCGTAAAACGTGCATGTCCCGGGGCCGTGGTAGGCCGCCATCTCTGCAGCCATTAGCGCTGCGCGATCAACTTCACCGGCTGCAAACTTCTGGCGCACCTTGGCTTTTTCATCATTCGGCAAGCCGCTGGTCATTGGCCCCGCAGGCAAAAATACCGCCGGCAAATGCCCGAAGGCCTGCGCGGCAATCACCAAGCCGGGCACGATCTTGTCGCAAACACCAAGAAAGACAGCCGCATCAAAGGTGTTGTGGCTCAGCGCAATGCCTGCTGCCATCGCAATCGCATCACGTGAAAACAGGCTCAGTTCCATGCCCGCCTCACCCTGCGTGACACCATCACACATCGCTGGAACACCGCCCGCAACCTGCGCTGTGCCGCCACTCAAGCGCACAGCTTCGCGGATCAACTGCGGATAGCGCTCAAACGGCTGATGCGCCGAGAGCATGTCGTTGTATGCGGTGACAATGCCCAGATTGCCCGCCTCACCCTTGGCCAAAACGCTTTGGTCTTCGCCTGCGCCAGCAAAAGCATGGGCCTGTCCGCTGCACGAAAGATGTGCCCGCGATGGCCCTGCGCCTCGTGCCTGTGCCATACGAGCCAGATAATCAGCACGGCTATCTTTGCTGCGGAGCGCAACCCGCTCGGTAACCGCCGCCAGTGTCGGATGTATTGTCATGCTATGCTCCTCAGCAACTTCACAGCAAAAGTCATAGCACATTTACGCCAATGTTACCGCTAACGCAACACGCCATGCGAGGCGTGCAAATCATGCAGCAAACGTGGTTATGCGGTCATCCCGGCTAGGAAAGCACGCATTTCGGCCAATTCGGCTGCTTTGATCTCCCGCTTGTTCTTACCAAAGACAACCGGCATGCTGGCAAGCCCAGTGGCAACCTCAGCCGCACGCGTGGGCACATCAGCAGCATCAACCACCTCGTCCAGAACCCCTGCCTCAAGCGCTGTTGCGACATCGATGTCTTCAGACAAAACAGCCATCCGCGTCAGGTGCTTGGGGTTGATACGCGACTTGGCCAGCGCAATCAGCAACGCTCCAAGATCAAGGCCAATGCGGCTTTCGGGCATGCTGTATTTGAACGCGCCTTGCGCACCAACGCGGTAGTCACACACCAACAGCAGGAAGATCCCAAGCCCGATGCCATGCCCCGTGCACCCGGCCACAACCGGACGCGAAAAGCTCAAAAGTCGCGTCAGCAATTCAAAGCCGCCTTTCACCTGCGCCAGTGTCGCCTCCTGCCCTTTGGCAAACTCCTTGAGGTCAAAACCCGCAGAATAAACCTGATCACGACCCATGAGCACAACAGCCTTCGCCTTGTCCGCCTCGGCCTTGTCGAGCGCCTCGTTCATGGCAGCAATAAACGTCGGGTTCACCACATTCAACTTGCCGTCGTCCATGCTCAGCGTGGCGATATCATTGTGAAGTTCGTAAGAAATCATGGCTAAATCCGTCATATCAGGGTTGCGTCGCCCTTGTGAGTAAATCAGATTTTTGCTCTTTCCCAGAGCCAAGCCGCGCAAAGCACGCAGGACATTACGTCAATCGGGGAAATGTGGCGGATCGACAGACCGCCATATTATAATCTTCAAGCGTCCACCAACATCCATTAATCACATATAAATCAGTCATATACCTTCCATATATGTCCAATCACGTCTACAGTATTCTTGACTTTTATGTGGGGCGGGTTGTGGTTTACCGCTTGTTGTGGGGCTAAATGGGGGGCCAGGCGATATGCCTAAACGTGCAAAAGGACTATCGGCAGCGTTTTGCAGCACTGTGAAGCGACAAGGAAAGTACAGCGACGGTGATTGCCTAATGCTGATTGTCTCCAATTCTGGGAGCAAGCGATGGGGTCAGCGCCTCGTAATAAGAGGTAAGAGGCGCGACCTTGGACTTGGTAGCTATCCCCTCGTTACATTAGCTCAGGCGCGTGTCGTGGCCTCACAGAACCGACAAATTGCCAGAGATGGTGGTGACCCGTTAGCTGCGCGCGAAAAGGTCAGATCAACGCCAACTTTCGAAGTTGCTATGGCAGCGCTTCTCGAAAAGAAAGCAGGCGAACTGACCAATGCTAAACATATAGCTCAATGGGAAAGCACTTTGCGTACATATGCCGTTCCGAAATTGGGCACTAAGCTTGTCACAGAAATCACCGTCTCTGATGTTCTAGAGGTCTTAACCACAATCTGGGCCACGAAGAATGAAACCGCCAGTCGTTTGCGTGGGCGAATAGAAGCTGTGTTAGCTTTTGCCACCGCTCGCGGATGGAGAGAGGGCCCAAACCCGGCAACGTGGGGCGGCAATCTCGACATGCTCCTCCCAAAGCCCTCAAAAATCAAACCAGTTGTCCACCAACCCTCCCTCGCCGTTGAAGAAATACCAGATTGGATGAGCCAACTAAGGAAACGTCAGGGCGCATCCGCAAGATGCTTAGAGTTTCTTGCGCTAACTTGGGCAAGAAGCGGGGAAGCGCGTGGCGCTATCTGGTCAGAGATTGATTTTGAGACAGCGATTTGGCTCATCCCTGCACATCGAACGAAGACGAAAGAAGAGCACGCTGTTCCCCTTTCAAATGCGGCCCTTGCCCTCCTACGCAGCATTCCGAGGACTGTGGGAGAAGACTTTGTGTTTCCGGCGCCAAGAGGCGGGGAGCTAAGTGATATGGCCCTGTCAGGCGTCATGCGTCGAATGCATGCATATGAGGTTCTCAACGATCTATCCTTGCCAGAACTCGGCATTCGAGAAGAGGAAGCCGGATGGCGTGATCCTCAGACAAATCGTCCAGCCGTTCCACACGGCCTGAGAGCAACAGCGCGAAACTGGGCTGGCCGCAAGGAGTATCCAAGAGAAATGGCGGAGCTCGCTCTTGGGCATCGAATTGGCAACCGTGTGGAGCAGGCTTACCATCGCGAAACACTTGTTGAGCGCCGCAGATTGATGATGAATGCTTGGGCTGAGTATGTATCTCAGGAATCAAGGAACCTGCCCAACGTGAACGGCCTCAGATTGGTTTAATGTGGGGCGGTAACTCCCAAAAAAACATATATATTAAGGTGATAAACAGTAATTGTCCGCTGTATAGGCTGGTGCATCGGGCAATAGACATTATTGGCTGATCTTGGGGTTCTAGAAACCTAACAGGATCAATTCAATGACAATTCAGACTTCACACACGCGCGTTCTCCGCCTTCCAAGTGTTATTGCTTCGGTCGGCCTTTCCCGCTCTACAATCTATGCTATGATGAAAGATGGCGAGTTCCCCAAACCCATCAAACTCAGCAAGCGCGCAGTCGCCTGGCGTGAAAATGACATTCAGAATTGGCTGTCTGACCGCGGCGTTAAGCCAGAGCTCAGAAGCTAAAACTGATGAGAAAAGTCTACAAGCAACACAAGCGCGGGAAGTCCGCTCCAGAGCACTATACGAAGATGCATCGCTCAACCATGGAAACTGAAGCATGGAGAGCTTTGAGCGGGAACGCTCAGGCTATATATCCTTGGCTAAAACTTGAGTGGAAAGGCCCTAACGCCAACAATAATGGTAAAATTAGCGCCTACGTTCGACAGTTGGGGGAATGGGCGGGGATCAATTCTGAAACCGCAGGTAACGCGCAGCGAGACCTTCAACGAAAAGGGTTCATTGTAGTCACTCATTGCGCGGAGCTCGGCGTTGCAGGCAAGGCCAACGGCCACCAATACGAAATAACTGAGATTCCTTTACCCTCTTCAAATATCAACCAAGGCCGGTGCCTCTATAAGCAATGGAAACCAGGAGCTGATTTCGAAGTTATCCAACCACAAAAAAGAAACCCAAAAGGTGGAACACCACCGCGCAACACAAAATGAAACCCCGTGCGGATTTCTGGAACGAACCTGTGCCGATTTCTGGAACGGTTGATTATCTACCGTGCGGATTTCTGGGACGCCCTGTGCGGATTTTTGGAACGGCTGGACACCATTCTAGGATCATGTCGTGCGGATTTCTGGAACATCCTTAACCTACCAAGCTACACAAAAAGAAACGAACGATGGCCAAAACTGAATAGAAAACCAAAATGAAAAAAATCGACCGGTTATTGCAACGTATCAGTTCGACCGTTTCAGACGAAACAGCGTCAGCTTCAAAGGTCGAGATACTAATCGGACACGCCGCACAATTTCATAGCAATATGCTTGAGCCTCAATTAGCTCGCTTACAGATCGAAGAAGCTAAGAACCTCCTGGAGATTGCCTCCATGGATACCTGCCACAGGCTCAGAGAGCGCCACCAGTGCCCGTCTTGGTGGCGCGCGATACCCTCCATGGGATTTACCCCCCTAGCGCCCACCCGCGCACAACTCGACCTTTTCAGCTAAAAAATCTCCGTTTACTTAAAGAACCCCACTTAAAGCAGCCTACCTGCATCAACCATTTCGCTCGTTCATGGTCGTTTTTGGGCCGTTTGCGGAGCCTAAACCAGCTTATCACCCCTCAACGCAGGTTGTGGTGGCCCCAACAGTCCTGCAGGTGGTGACTGTCCTGCCCTCTAAACGCGCTTTCTCAGCATGATAGCCAGCCACACAGGCCTCCGTATGAGATTGCATCATCTCGCTGGCGAAGATCTGACACCCTTCTGCAGTGTAGGCGCTTTCACTCCCAGCCAGTAGAGGTGCTGCGTACACTGTTTTCTTCATCTTTATTTCCCCTGTGTGCGACAATGTGCCCAGAACATTTGAACAATCACAAGATTTCAAGTTTAAAAATTTTGGAAGCCGCGATTGTGTGAGACGACTACCAGCTCAAAGCGCCAAATTTTACCCCCCGGGGGAAGGGCCGAGCAGCCCCCTACCCCTTCATCGGTCACTTACTGAAAATTCCCATGAGATGGGCGGAAAGCGGAAGTTCGCTGCGGGTACGCAGCTACCAGATCAATGTTGACGAAGCGGACGTTCCGTCACTCGTTAAATCCGCCGCAGATTTCTGAATGCCATGAATTGAACGACAAGCCTACAATCCTTTCGGAAGGCATTTGGCACCAAGCTCAAGATGCCTAAACCAGCACCTCTTCGGTCGCCAAGAGGACAATGCTCCTCAAACGGGCGACCATGTTGTCGCCTCTAGCGATATCCACGCTCGCAGTCTCCATGATCTTTTCCTGACCCGAAATTCGAAATCGAGCCTGAAGGCCCTCCACATCTGAAAGATCCTCGTGATGAGGATAAAGCAGCGTCAGACGAGGGGCTTTGTAGAGGTGAGCGTAGGCCATCATCTGGTAGACGTCGGCTTGGGAAACCCCTTGCTTGCGATCATCAATACGCGAGGAAATCCGCTTCCACTTGGTATCGATCACATGCACAACCTGTCCCGCATACCAGATCAGGATATCTGGCTTCGTCTGGAACACCGCGCGTTCATCGTCGACCGATGTCAGACAAGACAGCCTTCCGCCTTGAAGAGCAACCCGATACTCCGTTCCTGCCAATGCGCGCGTGATCAACCGACCGATATACTCTTCAAAAAGTGTATTCATTTCGAACAGAAGTGCCGTCCCTCGGACGGAACCGGCACTCGTCGTTTGGTAACGATTTCGAAGAAACAGTTGTGCCATCCCGAACAGCTCCTGCCATGCGCGATTGGTCCGGTCGATGATGACCTCCTCCCACTTTAACGCGGGAACAGAAACTTCGGCAATATCGGCATAAACGAAGGCCAGCTCTCGCAAGCTTTGTTGATTGCTGGCGTTTCGTGACGTTCTGAACAGATGCGCGATGGTCGCTTTCATAATGCGGTTCAGCGCGATGTCATCCGATAACTCATCAAATTTGCACGCCAGTCTCGAAGGGTTCGCCGCATGACGCGTAAACTGACGAGGCAGATCGAGTGTGCCGCGCAAAGCCGCGAGGTCATCCTCATGGGTGATGTACTGGCGAGGCATACCGCGACGCACGGCATCGGTCAGCTTGTTACAGAAGATCCGGATAAGAATTTCCAGAAGGGTTTCACGCTGCCAGTCGAGTTCTGTGAACTGCCCCGTTTCGATCTTGAGATCCAAGGCGACCGCTAGCATGTGAATAAGACGTTTGCGAATGGCCGCGTTCTGCACCACCTCGCCGCCCTGTTGCTGGACGTCGATCTTGGGAAGGATTTCAAGACTGCAGCCCTCGGCTGCAAGAACACCGACGACCCCCCGTGCCCGCAGTTCATGACGGCGCTCCTCGAGAACACCACCACCCTTGCCTGCAAAAGCTGATGTCTTCGCCATTGCCGCAAGACGTCCGGCAAAGTGCTCGGGAATACAGCCATCCCCCTCACCATAGGGCAGCGTTTCCCATTCGCGTAGGGAAAACGCAGGCATTAGGCTGCAAACTCCGAGAAGTCGAATTTGTCTTTCACAGTCCATCTCAGCTTTTCGCCAGAGAAGTCATCTTCGGTCATTCCCGCGGGGACAGCAATTTGTTTTGCGTTAAGGAAACGAGACCGGTCTTGCCTAGAGTCGCCTAGAACGGACGCAACCTTCGACCAGTCCTCGTAGAAATACTCTGCAAGCAACGGGATTACCTTGTCTCGCATGACGCTCTCGATATCTGACCGCGACTGGCAGCCTGTGAAGTAAGCGTGCCCGATTTGATGCTCTCGGTCGAACAGATACTCGATGCGTTCGTTGATCGTAGAAAGCAGCTTTTGCAGATCGACACCCTCGACGTTGCTCGAGAGAACGGATGGGTCGGGTAACAACTCCTTGAAAGAAAATCGACGACGTAGCGCGGTATCTAAGAGCGCAATAGAACGATCAGCCGTGTTCATTGTGCCGATGACGTGCAGATTTTGAGGCACACCGAAAGATTTCTTCGAATAAGGAAGCGTCAGGCGGATTTCGTTTTCAAGCCCAAGCCGCTTGTCAGGCTCAAGAAGTGTGATCAGTTCGCCAAAGACTTTGGAGATATTCGCCCGGTTGATTTCGTCGACTATGAGGACGTGCGGTTCAGGCGATACGGGTTCATCAATGGATTGAGAATTCATGTATCGTTCCACAAGCGCAATGTTCAGCTCTTGCTTGCGCAGAGGATAAATCGTGCGTTGAGAAATAGCCATGTTGTAGAATTCGTTGGCAGGCATTCCGGCTTCGTCCACCCAAAGCCAGCGCATAGCTCGGCGGTGCGGGTAAGTTTCGGTGCCTTCCCTCGGGTGGAATTCGTAGTCGCCTTCGACGATCCCGATCGCGCGGATCAGTAGGTTTCCCTTGCTGACCAGGACGATGTCACCCTGCTTCAAGTCATTGCGGAAGATGTCTGTCATTTGCACAGCTGAGGTAAGAGAAAACTCCGAGCCTTCATCGGAATAGTCTTGTTCGACCCGAGCTTTGATTGCGGAACGTTCGGTAAACTCGTCGCCCGAAAAATCAGAGCGGGAAAACCCGAAGATAGCGCAGCTTTCAGTGATTGCCTCATCGAAAACTCCGGCTTCCTCTGGAACCGCCACAGCGCCGATCGACATTTTGAAAACATTGCGCCCGTCAAGCGAAAGCCGCTCTCCCGTCGAACTCTGCCCACGGCTAGCATCAGCGCGGCGGGCGATCCTCTTGAAAACTCCGTCTTCAACCCGCAGACGGAAGCCACCCGTCGCGCTTGGATCTGTCGTAGTGTCGAAGGTTTCATCCCTTTCTGTTTCCGGTCGCAGTCCTTCAACGAACTCCTCATAGGACGTCGATTGGTGAAAGGTCACAAATTCGATACGCCCCTCTCGTATAAGCTTGCGATATGCGGTCATCAAAGCCCCTCGTTGAGCATTGCCTTTGAGTTCGGATGCAGCCTTCTCACCCAAACAAAGCTGAACGGCTTCCCACGCGGTTCGATAGGTCTTGCCCGTGCCCGGAGGGCCATAAAGGATTAAGTTCGTGGCCAAGGTTTTTTTAGTGTTAGGTTCTGATATCATTGCATTACGGCTTTCTTGGTAACCAAGCGAAAAAGTGAAAACTGTGTCCCGACTATCAGCCTGATCGGAAATCGCTGGCTCGGGGAGATTGGCAACACGTTGTAGGTCTTGGCTCTTTAGTGTTCGGTGAATTGTTGGGGTTCGCTCTTTTATACCTAGCTTTGTGATAAGATCACCGGACCGGATGGACACCTTCGACATTGCATTCTCACGGGCAGGTTCGATGAAATAGTTCAGCACGCAGAGAATGATCCGGTCTGCGCCTTGAATCAGATGCTCGTAGCGATCAGGGCGTTCAACAGGCTGATCATTCTGATCCACGATGATGAATCCTGCATTGTGAAGACGCGCGGCAGCATCCGTTTTTTGCCCCCACCCACCGTTCAGTTCAGTCTTGTTGACTATGAAACCGATCAGCGGTTTTGTCGGGTAGACGCGATTTTCGCGCTCACGCGATGACCGGACCCAGTAGTCGCGTGGTTCGCCAAAGGCGCTAAAGACGCCCCCATGCGCGCCATTAGTACGATAGCTGTCATAAGCATCCATCGCAGCTTCAATTTGGGCTCGATTGAGAACTGAGGGAGACTGATCCGCAGGCATTTCTTTGACATCTCTTACATCGAAAGCCAATTGTTGCAAAATGTCGCGCGATTCATCTTCTCCCTTCTTCTTAAAAAAGTCATCCTTGTTAGGAACAACTCCATCAAAGAATTTCCCTATAGCCCGGGCCACAATAGGCTTTGTCGGATACTCGCGCCCCTCATTGACGATGATCCATCTCAAGGATTTCCCGAATCCATATCGTTTCAGGAACTCTTTCTCGCCCAATTGATCGAATTCTGCCATTGCAGTTTCAATATCGGTTCGTCCAATTTCATTAATGCGTTCTCTCTGCGCGATCCTTAAGCGGTTTCTGCGGTCGCCTTCATCAAAGTCTTGCAAACTTCACAACTCCAATAATTAAGATTTCGCAGAGCCTATCGCATCTAGCCTATTCATCAATCGCAATTGCTCAACCGTGTTACGTTTCAGCTCCCGCAAACACGGCATACCAAATATCAGCGCCAATCGTTTCGCTCGCGACACGTAAACACTGGTGCATTTGTGCCGTGTGAAGAGCTAGTCGTTGCCACTCAAAGGACAGTCAAGCACTTTGGCCTTGTTAACAAATGGAAGCTTTGTCGGCTGATTGGCGTTTTGGCTGTTCTAATGCTGCGAGATGCAGGAATGTCGCCTTCAATGGACCGCACCGCAGCATCGCAAGGTGCAGAAGTACAGCAGCTATGGGCCGTGGTAGTTGCAATCGGTACGAAGGGCGGATTGCGGACCTTCGCTGCAAGTGCGCGGTCATTGTTTCGGATTGTGAAAAACTGACATTCACACTCCTTCCTGCGCAGTAAATCTTACCGCACCATTCACCAAGGGCAGCTATGCGCAGGAAGCGGGCTTTGCAACTTGATTGGATGGGCCTAGCAGTTGTTTAGCATGACGTCGTTGTGTAGCCGCGACGCCTATGTTTCCAAGTACTCATTGCGCTTGATAAATTTGCTTTATGTGACCGAGTGTTCTGCGTTGCTTGGCCGACGACTTGATCCAATCACTACGGCTACGAAACCAATGGCTAACACAACAATGCAGATTTGCAAAAGCTGTTCATACTTGTGCCCTTCATAAAGAACAGTTTTTGCCCAGGCAGCGTCCCGAGCAAAGTAGAGCATTGCACCAACCATTGCCGCCGAAAAGCTGACTAGAAAGGCCCAAAGGCTGACACGACGATCAAGGAACAAACCAGCCAATAAAATTGGCGTTAAAAACATCGATGCGGTTCCCGACACCGCGACCGCGTCAAACAGCGTTTGATTGCCCCACAACGTCAACAATGCCCCGAGAACAGCAATGGCCACCATCGCCAAACGCCCGCCCAACAAGCTGCGTGTCGCCATCCCTAATTCTTCGGTGGCCAGCCGAGCCGATGACGCAAGCGCTGAATCGAGCGTTGAGAGGGCTGAAACGAGTAATGAAACCATTAGTGCTGCAAACACCCAATTGGGCAGCATAGTCGACCAAGTGCCGATCAATTGGGCCTCATATGTCGCCCCGGCTAAAGCGGCTTGAATCCCAAAGAAACCAAAGCCCAAGATGCAAAGCGTCGATATCCAAAAAGCGTGCAAGAAGCTTTGGCGGGTTATCACTTCATCGCTAAGAAACCCGCGGTCCATCATAATCGGGTCATGTGCTGGATAAGAAAATACTTGCAGAAAGGCGACCAACAGCAAAACCCAACCGTTGTACCCTCCCGAAACACCGTCGGCAGTTAACACTGCGCCCAAATCAAAGCTGGGTGACGCAATAAGCGCAACAAACGCCGCGCCGAACACCACGATGAAAACCGCCATTTGGATCACGTCTGTTCGTAGGGCGGCACTGAGCCCACCCCAACTGGAATAGGACAATACGAGAACCGTAACGAGTAGAATGACGAGGTTTTTGTGTTCTGAAAACTCCGGCATTACCGCCACGAAAATCAACCCAACAACGATCAGGTTGGCGAAAACCTCGGACAACAAACGCAGAGAGACAACGAGATTGTAACAGCTTTGGCCTACCGCGCCAAAATGCGCGCCCAGCCAATCCTGAACTGATCCAGCGCCCGAAGCACGCAACCGCGCGACAATCAATCCGCCCGTCAAAAACGATCCGTAATATGCAGCATAGGCCAGCACGCCGGCAATGCCATAGTAGTAACCTAGGATTGCGGAATTCATCAAAGAACGCGCAAAAATCCAAGTGGTCGCCTGGCTGAGTACCAGCGTCCACAATCTGGGCGGCGTGCCGTCTTGATTGAGCCCGGCAAAAAAGGCTTCGGTTGTCGTTCGCCGGGGTGTCATTACCAAGGTAGCGGCGATAATGGCGGCGAAAACGCCCAAAATAACGGCAGGTTGCATGGTCGGCTCTCCTCTTCTTGGCGTCGACTTATATCTGCCTTTGCCGTCGGCTATCAGGGCGGCCTCACACGCGCACTACAATTTTCCGTGACGCGGCCCGCAACATGTCGGTAATTGGCTTGCCTGTGCCACAGAGCTGACGCAGTCTTTGCGAAGTGGTGCGGGGATGCAAAATGAAATTTCGAGATTTGGGGCGGCTTGAGGGTGACCTTTTGATCTTTGGGGGGCCCTATTCCAACCTGCACGCATTGCAGGCGCTTGATCAAATTGCGGCGGAATATCCAGCGAAAAATGTCATTTGTACCGGCGATATTGTTGCCTATTGCGCTGATCCAGCGGCTTGTGTTGCCTTGATCCGCACGCGTGGCTGGACCGTCGTTGCAGGCAATTGCGAACGTCAATTGCAAGTCGGCGCAGATGATTGCGGTTGCGGGTTCGAGGATGGCAGTGTCTGTGACCTAGTTTCGCGCGATTGGTACGCGTTTGCCAAGGCCCGGATTAATAGTTCGGACCGCGCGTGGATGGCTGCCCTGCCTGACGGAATTATCTTTGAAAACCGGGGACAACAACACGCCGTGCTTCACGGTGGCGCGACAGATTTGGCGGCCTTTATTTGGCCGACCAGCCCTGCGGAAGTTTTTGAGGCGGAGGTTGCCGCCATTGGCACACCAGTTGATGTCGTGATCGGCGGTCACTGCGGGATTGCTTTCGAAAAGCAAGTCGCGGGAGTAACCTGGTTAAATGCTGGTGTTATCGGGATGCCACCGCATGATGGCCACCAACAGACCCGATATGGCAGGCTATCAGAAAGTGGTTTTAGCGTCGAAATCCTCGACTACGATTATCAAGGGGCCGCCGCCGCGATGGGAAACGCTGGGTTGACTGGGGGGTATGACGGCGCACTGGTCAGCGGCAACTGGCCAAGCGAGCAAATCCTACCGCTTGAGTTGCGAAAGCAAAGCGTTGGAATTGAGCCACATAGGCGACATAAGATTTGCCGCCTGAAATGAAACCGACGCTATAGCTTAACCCGGCGAGAAACTGGTCGAAAAAAACGGACCACCTCTGCATTCTCAGGCTTTTGAAAGCGTATTGCAAATGCCAAAAACGATCGTTTTTGGAAGACACAATATTGCGGTCGATCTGAAGCCTGTTTTCTCGAAAGCCGCCATTGGAGCAGCTGCACCGAAACGGCACTTCGTCCGCAGTGCAGACCACGGGTAAGTCAAAATGCTGCGCACCTGCTCCAATGTCCGCTTCGGGGAAGCTGTGACGCAGCGACCGACCACTTGGCCAAGGTCCGCAATGGGCCGAAAAAAACGAATGTCGTTAAGGGGCGGAATGCGGACATTCGCTGCAGGTGCGAAATAGAAGATGGCTGAGCAGGTACCCTCCTCCGCCTGAGCGGCTGTAGCAATCAAAGCATCAGAGCTGGCATCGAGGATCAAGCGTTGAACTGGGTTGGGTTGGGTGTTCTTTGGTTGATCATTTGACTTGTCCTTTTACCATTTCGGAATGGGCCACGAGCCCAGAAAGAAACATAAGCGACAACAATCGATGTGGGCTTTGATGTGGGGTAGTCAAATTTTTACTTTGAATTAACTAAGATAAATCAATGCCTTAAGTAAAGTTTATGGCGGATCGACAGGGATTCGAACCCTGGAGACGGTCACCCGCCTACACACTTTCCAGGCGTGCGCCTTCGACCACTCGGCCACCGATCCGTTGGTGCTCAATAGCCCGAGCAAGGGCGCGTTTGCAAGAGCAGAAAACAGCCCTCAACCGAGATGCATATGCACGCGACGGTTTTGCTTACCTTTGTTCTCGACCTTGCCGAGCCGCACAGCTCCGATCTCGGAAGTGCGCGCAACATGGGTGCCGCCGCAGGGCTGCAAATCAACTTGCTCGGGGCCCTCGCCAATACGCACCAAACGAATGCTCCCTTTGCCACGTGGCGGCCGCACTGACATGGTTTTGACAAGCTCGGGCTGCGCATCAAGCTCGGCTTCAGTGATCCAGCTTTCGGTGATCAGCAAGTCGCGGTCAATCAGCTCGTTGAGGGCATCCTCAACAGCATCCTTGTTCTCGGGTGGTTCAGGCATCAGGAAATCAAGCCGCCCCTTCTCGGCGCCGACCTGCCCGCCTGTCACCGGCAAAGGCAGCACAACCGAAAGCAAATGTAGCGCCGTGTGCACGCGCATGTGCCGGTGCCGCCGCTCCCAACCAAGGTGCTGAACAAGCTTCACGCCGACCTCGGGCAATGCCATAGGCGCCGCAGGCACCAGCACGATCTGATCGCCCTCGCCCTTGACTGTGGTCGCGATCTCTAGCTCGCGGCCGTCCCAGATAACAACGCCGCTGTCGCCGGGCTGCCCGCCGCCAGTCGGGTAAAACACTGTGCGATCAAGCACCAACCCGCCCTCCGGCGTATGGGCAACAACCTCGGCTGCGGCCTCTCGCAAATAGGCGTCCTCGCCATAGAGTGCTATTGTCATCGTTCGCCTCCCTCAGTGCCGTCAAAATCGCCCTCGTCGAGCTGCGAGAAATCAGGTTTCTTAACCTGAGGTTTGCGTTTTTTCGCCGGTTTCTTTGTTGGTTCAGGCGTCCCGGTTGCCGCCAGTGCCTCGGGGTTTCTAAGCCATATATCGCGCTGAGCGAAAGGAATTTCGATCTTCGCTTCGGTAAAGCGCCGTGCGATCTCGTGGTTCATATCCGAGCGCACCGACATCACAAAGTTCACATCCCGCAAAATTGCCCTGATCTCGAAATCAAGGCTGTCCGCACCAAAGCCCTGAAACACGACGTAAGGCGCAGGCTTGGCCAGCACCATCGGATGTGCCTCGGCGATTTCCAGCAGGATCGCCTCGATCTTGCGCGTGTCGTTGCCATAGGCCACTCCCACCGGCACGATCACACGTCCGACAGGGTTGCCGCGGGTGTAATTCGTCACCTTGCCGCTGATCAAATCAGCGTTGGGCAAAATCACATCCGATCGATCAAACGTCTCGATACGCGTCGAGCGCACCGAAATGTCGCGCACCGTGCCGTGCGTGCCGCCAACCTCGATCCAGTCTCCCTCGGTGATCGGCCTCTCGATCAGCAGGATGATCCCCGAAACAAAGTTCGAAACGATGTTCTGAAGGCCAAAACCGATCCCGACCGAGAGCGCACCAGCAACAATCGCGAGGCTCGAAAGGTCTATCCCCGCGCTGGTGATCGCCACCAAGGCAGCAAGGAAAATGCCGACATAGCCGATCCCGGAGACCAAGGCACTTTGCCCGCCCTTGTCCATACCTGTCTTGGGCAGAACCGTGTTCTTAAGCGCGCCCTGCACCAAGCGTGTAAGCATGTAACCCACCGCAAAAACCACTGCCAATGTGATCAAGGCACTCGCGGTAATGCGGGTGTCACCGACAGCAACACCTTCGCTCAACTGCGTCCAGAACTGCTCAATCCGCGCATTAGACGTGCCCCATATGCGGAAGAAACTCGGCACCGCCATCAGCATCACGCCAAAGCCAACCAGCGTCGGCACCAGGCCCTCGCGCGCGCCGTCTTGCCCGCGCCGGATCACAACCCAGACCTCGGCCAGCACTCTTTGCGCAATGATCACCAGAACCAGAAGCAAAAGCGTTTCGATGGTTTTGAACACCAAGGTCGTGCTGGCTTGAAGATACCCCAAAGCCGCCAGAGCAGGCCCCACATAGCCGACAATGATCAGCCCGCGCCCGAGCAGCCCATACATTGTGTCACCGTAACGCGGCTGCTGTTCTTCTTCACTTTGGGCAAGCGCTTGTCTGGCGTGTTTGCGTAGCAAGCGTCCGAGGCGCCACAGCAACATCCCGCTGATCACAATCAGCGGAAAGTAAATGACAGCCGAAACGCTCGCAATCCACTGGTCGAAGCTGGCAAATGCCTCAAGCACCTGTTTCACACCAACCACAACACTCAGCCAACCAACAAGCCGCCGCGCCGTTCGCCGTTGCTCGGAACTCAGCGAAAACCGCCTCAGCGTTTCGTATTTGTCAGAGAAAACAAATCGCCCGATCCAAAGCGACACAAGCAGCAAAAAGATACCGCCAAAAATCGCGTCCAGCACCGGATCAAGCCGCAGCCCGACAAACTCTGTCTCATAAATGGCAGTGCGCAGGATATACGCCCCCGCCAAAGGCACAAACAATTGCCCAAGTGACAAAACAAACGCCATAAGCCAGCGCTGCGCCGTGCTTCGCTGCTCCAGAAACCTGTCGCCAAGCGCCAATATCCAGCGACCGCCCATCAACAACAGCACCAAACCGACAATAGTCGATGCGATGAGCGCCGGTAGTTTTGCCACAAAGGCGGCGCGCTGCACAGGGTTGTTCCAGCCGGCAAGCAACTCGTTCTTTGTGCCATTCAGCGAGCTAACAAGCGTCGTCCAGCCGCGCGTCCAAAGTGTAGGGTTAAGCGGAGTTGCATCTCGTTCAAGCAAGGCACTGGTTTGCCGGTCACGCAGTATACTGTCGATCTCGCCGATCAGAACATCCGCTCGGCTCTTGGCAATCTCGGCCCGCTTGCCCGGTGCAGCAAGTTCGGCAAGCCGTGAGGAGAGCTCGGCCCTTTGCGCCGAGATATCTGCAGGTTCCTCGCCGCCCTCGGGCACCGTTCCTAGTGCCGTAAGCTGCGCCCGCACGGCCGTCAGCGTGCGCGCATTCGCCTCGCTAGCGGTCACAAACTGCTCGCGCCACCCGCTCAGATCATCACGCAGCCCTTGCAAAACCGTGTCAGATGCACGCCCCGCTTCAACAGCAGTTTCAATACGCTCGGCAAGCTGAACCCAGGATGTGTAGTCAACCGCGGTTGTGCTTTGCGCCTGAGCAGCACCAAAAGTGCCGAATGTAAGAAGCACGGCAAGACAGGCCGCCCAACAGGCTCTTGAAACTGACACCATTGCAGTCATTCCACGTCCTCGAACACCACAGGCAAATCTTGCGCTTCACCTTCAAGCCAATGCGGCACAGGTAAGCCCTTCTCGCGCAGGAAAGCAGGGTTAAACAGCTTGCCCTGATAGCGCGTTCCGTAGTCGCACAACAGCGTTACGATCTTATGCCCCGGCCCCATCTCTTGCGCCATACGCACGGCCCCGGCAATGTTCACAGCAGAAGATCCACCAAGGCAGAGGCCCTCGTGCTCAAGCAAGTCGAACACATAAGGCAACGCCTCTTCATCAGGGATCTGATAGGCCATATCCGGCGTAAACCCTTCAAGGTTTTTGGTGATACGCACCTGCCCGATGCCCTCTGCTATCGAGCCGCCCTCCATGGCAATCTCGCCGGTCGTGTAATAGCTGAACAACCCCGCGCCCATCGGGTCGGCAATAGCGATCTTCACACCCTTGGGCTGAAGCGCCATGCCGATACCCGCCAATGTGCCACCGGTACCAGCCGCGCAAACAAACCCGTCAACCTGACCGCCGGTCTGCTCCCAGATCTCCGGTGCAGTGGTTTCGATATGCGCCTGACGGTTGGCAATATTGTCAAACTGATTGGCCCAAATGGCGCCGTTCGGCTCGGTCTTGGCAAGCTTCTCGGCCAAACGCCGTGAATAATGCACAAAGTTGTTGGGGTTGCGGTATGGCTTGGCCGGAACCTGCACCAACTCGGCGCCTGCCAACCTGAGCATCTCTTTCTTTTCTTCCGACTGAGTCTCCGGAATGACAATCACAGTCTTGAAACCCATAGACGCACCCACAAGCGCAAGCCCGATACCGGTGTTGCCCGCCGTGCCCTCAACGATCGTGCCGCCGGGTTTGAGTTCGCCCCGCGCAACTGCATCCTTGATGATATACAGCGCCGCGCGGTCTTTAACCGACTGCCCGGGGTTCAAAAACTCGGCCTTGCCGTAAATCTCGCAACCGGTCAGCTCGCTCACCGCCCGCAGCTTGATCATTGGCGTATTGCCAACTGCCTGCTCCAAAGTGTCTGCAACTTTCATATGCCCGCCCCTCAGCTCAAATCGTCTGTTCTGTTCAAGAGCAACCTATGCCGTAGCGCCCGTCTCTACAAGCCGCCTCAACAAGGCAAAACCGCCCGTTTGCGAGGGCGCCGCAAAAACGAACACCCGGCCTCAAAAAGGTTCAAAACCTGTAGAGTTTTTCTTTGACGTAAATGCTTAAGGAACAAGGCCTAAGCCCGCGCATCCAACGCGCTCTTGTGCAGCAGCAACCACTGAAGCAACTGCACCAACGGCCCGATATTGATCTCGCCACTCTCAACAAGCTCCTGCGCCCGTGTGAGGCTTACAACATGGCTCTTTATGTCTTCCTGCTCGGTTTCAAGCCCGCCCAGTCCGGCAGCATTGTCCGGCAAATCTGCCAGCCCGACAAACAAGTGAAAATACGTGCTCACTTCCCCGGGTGAAGGATAACACCCGCCGGCGGGCACAAGCGAGCGGATATCCAGGCCAGTCTCTTCAAGACACTCGCGCCGTGCGGCCGCTTCTGGGGTTTCACCCGCATCAATACGCCCCGCGATCGGCTCAAGCACCCAAGGGTTCTTGTCTCCGCGCGCCAAAGGCCCCATGCGAAACTGTTCAACCAGCATCACCCGCCCGCTCGCAGGGTCATAGGGCAAAACCAGCGCCGCATCCGCCGCGACAAACACCTCACGTTGCAGCGTGCCACTCATGCTGCCGTCATGCCGACGATGCTGCAGTTTGTATGCATCGGTGCGAAAGAAGCCGAGGTGCATCACCTCGCGCTCAAGCACATCAACATCGGTCGCTCCACGTGCAGCCCTGAGGGTGTCAGGCGGGGTTTCCAATGAGGCCAAATACTTGGAGTGCGCCCGCGCCGCGATCATCGGAAAACGCCAGGCCAGATCGTGCGCGGCAACATGGTCAATATAGCCCATGATCTCGGCGGCAGAATACTGCACATGCGGCCAGTCCTGCGCGCTCCATTGTTCAAGGCTCCAAGGCTCCGCAGCCTCCCAAAGCCCTGCTTCGGGAAAGTAGACCAGCACCGGTTCGCCGGCAATCTCAAGCTCTTGTAAATGATAGCCAAATCCGAGCTCGTAATGGTCAAGCCTTGCACGCTCGGCCGCATCAACATCGCGCAACAAAATGCCCTCGGCGGCAGCGCCCTCTCGCTTGTGAATAAGCGGAAAACCATGCCCCCTGGCACGCGAGACGGCGTGGCCTTCAAGCTTGGCCGCCTGCATCCGCGCCTCTGGCGGCATATGCCCGAGCACCAGCTCAAGCAGCCCCGCATGGCGCAGCGTGCCGTACAAAAAAACATGATCCATTGTTCTAGCTCCAGCGGCGGCTGACAAACTCCGCCATCAAGCCGCCAACGATGCTGCCGGCCAATAGCACGCCGATAATGTTCACATGCGCCAGCTCAAGTGCATACTCAACGCCGAGTTCCACCGCACCGATGATCGCCTCCATCGGCCCATCAAATCTCCGGTCCATCGACAGCGCCAGCGCTTCGATCGTGGCATGCATGAACAAACACCAAAACACCGCCGCCCCAAGCGCGGTCAGGCCAAGGCCGATCGCCACCGAGTAGCTGTTACCAACACGCCGGCCCAGCACCCGCCAGCCAACAAGCGCCGCAACCACAAGGTTGATCAGCTTGAACTTGCCAAAGTTGTAATGCGGGTCTTCTTCAAGCATTGCCTGCATGACCATGTCACTCACAACCCATGCTAAGGCAATAAATATCAACGCAGAAATCACTTTGGCGGCTGTGGGCATGGGCTCTGACCTGTCTCAAGTATTTTGTTGTAACAAGAGTTAACCAATCCGGCTTCACTTGAAAAGAGCGCAGAGCCTTAAAGCGCAAACATGGCCAGCGCCAATAAAAGCGACGATCACATAAACGAAGCCAAATATCGCGAGATATGACAGCACGCCTTGAACAGACATAACTGAACCACAGCACTTAACGCGCCCGCCCCTCGGCAAGGGGCGGAAGCTGGTGTTAAGCTGCTCTAAAGCACATCATCCAAGGCCTGCATCAGCTTACCGACTTCGGCCTCACTGGTGTAATGCGTGAACGACAGGCGCAACACGCCTTTCTCGGGGTCAACGCCCATAGCCTTGAGCGCACGCACAGCGTAAAAGTCGCCGCCTCCGGCCATGATACCATGCTTGGCCAGTTCGGCAGCCGCCGCCTCGCCGCTTCCGGCAAGCTCCACAGCCACAGTCGGCGCACGGTTCCCGGCCTTGCTCGGGCCGATCAGGCGCACCGAGTTCTTGGCACTCAGGTGGTCAAGCAGCGGTTGCAAAAGCTTCACCTCATGGGCGCGCATCAGGTCGTGCACACCCGCCGCCTTAACCGCCGTATCGCCAGCAATTGCGTGGTGCGCGGCCATGAGTTCCATGTAATCCGCCATACCAGCCGAAGCCGCAACCTGTGCGTGGTCAGGGCCAGCGGGCGTAAACCGCTTGTAAAGGCTGTCGGCGTTAAAGTAGTGGCCCTGGTTGGGCAGCGTCATGCCAAGTGTGCGGCGTATCACCATGATACCCTGATGTGGGCCATAGGTTTTGTAAGCCGAAAACAGGTAGATATCAGGTCCCAACTCATCAACATTCGGGATGCCATGCGGCGCGTAAGACACGCCATCAACGCAGACAAACGCACCAGCAGCATGGGCCGCGGCGGTGATCTCGCTCACAGGGTTAATCTCGCCAACGACGTTGGAACAATGCGGAAAACACACCAGCCGCACATTCTCGTCCAACAGCTCTTCGAGGTCGCTGATCTCTAGGTGTCCGGTGTCCGCATCAACCGTCCACTCGCGCACCTCGATGCCCTCGTCTGCCAAACGCCGCCAAGGGCCGGTGTTGGCCTCATGGTCTTGATTGGTGACAATGATCGCCTCGCCGGGCTTCATGAACTGCCGGAAGGTGTTTGCCAGAACATAGGTGTTCTGCGTCGTCGACGGCCCAAAGCTCACCTCATCGCTCGCAACACCCATCATCGCAGCTAGGCGCGCGCGGGCTTCGTCCATCTCTTCACCGCCGAGAGTTGACGCTTCATAAGGCGCATAGGGCTGAACCTTGCGCTCTGTATAAAAGCGCATAAGCCGCTCGATCACCGGACGGCAGGTGTATGACCCGCCCGCATTTTCAAAAAACGCCTGCCCCTGCAATGCAGCGGTGTCAAACGCAGGAAATTGGGCACGAACCCAGTCAATGTCTAGCATGGAAGCCTCTTTCATCTCGTTGCTCTGCGAGACGGCGCCTAAAGCCCGCCCCTATCCTTTGGCAGGTCTTCCAGCCGAGCCATCAGCACCCGCAAGAGCGCCAACGGCAGCCGCACAAACACGACAACACTTGGTAAACCGCACGGGCAAACCCCGTCAAGCATAGGCTACAACCGCTGATTCAGGACAGAATGTCGCAGCCCACCCTATGATGGGTCGTGTTTATCGGGTATTCATCATCACGTCTGTTGCGAGACTGACAAATAAGAGTGCGGCTCAACGCGCCACTACGTCTGGAAACTACAAAGGGAACACAGGGACAATGCAAATCAAACCTCCATTCACGGAGCTTGAGATCAACAAACAGGACTCTGGCTTTTACAAAGACAACTCTCTGCCGATCGCGACGATCAGCAAAGGTATCATGGTCGCTCTGGTGCTCTGGGCACTGATTTATCCGGCCAATGCAAACAGCACCCTCGGCAGCTTGAACGGCAATCTGCTGAAAATCTTCAACCAGTTTTACATCTATATCGTTGGCTTTTTCGCCTTCTTCTTGCTGGTGATCGCACTCTTGCCCAAAACCGGAGCCCGCGTCATGGGCACACCGGGCGAAGCACCCGAGTTCTCTAACTTCTCGTGGTTCTCGATGATGTTTGGCGCCGGCCTCGGTGTCGGACTCATGGTCTTCGCCACAGCCGAGCCGCTTAGCCTATGGGGCTCAAACCCGCTGGTTGTCTCCGGTGAAGTGCCCGGCAACACCGAAGACTCCATCCAGTCAGCCTACCGCTACACCTTCGCACACTACGGCTTTCACGCGTGGGCGATCTATGTGGTCACGGGGCTATCACTGGCCTATTACGCCTACACACGCGATATGCCGCTAACAATCCGCTCGGCGCTGACACCGCTCTTTGGCTCGACCATGAACGGTTTCTTGGGTCACGTTGTCGATGTGCTCGGCGTTGTCGCCACGATCCTCGGCGTGTCAGTCACCATCGGCTTTGGCGTGTCACAGTTTATCGACGGTGTGTACAACATCACCGGCATGGGCTGGCTTATGGACATAGGCGCTGAAGGCCCCCCAACCCCAAGCAAAGTCGGCCTGATCGCTGGGCTGGTCTGCATCATGGCGCTGTCGATCATCTCGGCAGTGTCCGGCGTTGGGCGCGGCGTGAAGTATCTGTCAAACCTCAACCTCGTGTTGTCACTGATCCTTCTGTTCACCTTCGTCGCCTTCGGCTCGTTCGGCTTTGCAATGTCAACATATGGCTCGGCCTTCATCGACTATGTCATCAACTTCTTCTCACTCAGCTTTGGCGCCTATGGCCCGCAATCGGCCGCCGACTTTGCAGCCGCAATACCGGAGGCCGCCAAACCGCTGGCCGATGAGCTCTTCGGTGGTGCAACCAACGCCTACAACGCGTGGGGCGGATCAGACGGCTACACGGTCTTCAAATCCGGCCTTGAGGGCGCGGCCGCCGAGCTTGACGAAGACACGCTTAAAGCTGTCTACGCAGCCGGTAACGATGGTCGTCAGTTTGGCTGGCAGTCAAGCTGGACAACCTTCTACTGGGCTTGGTGGATCGCCTTCTCGCCTTTTGTCGGCTTGTTCTTGGCGCGCATCTCAAAGGGCCGCACCGTGCGCGAGTTTATCCTCGGCTGCGTTGTCGCTCCGGCACTGGTTTGCTTTGCCTGGATGACAATCCTCGGCGCAACAGCGATTGACCTTGAGCTGACAGGCGGTGCCGCAGGTGCGATCACCGGCGCATCACAAACCAACCAGCTCTTTGCGACACTCGGGCAAATGATCGAAGGCGGCTTTCTCTCGGCGCTGACGGTCATGTGTGTTGTGTTGGTGATGACATTCTTGGTGACATCCGCGGATTCAGGTATCTTGGTGATGAACACCATCATGTCTGGCGGCGCAGAAGAAACCAGCGTCAAGCACCGCATTATCTGGGGCCTGATCCTGACAGCGGTGATCGGCACCCTGATCGTGGCAGCGGGTGAAAACAACCCGATGGACGCCCTCAAGAGCGCCATGATCATCGGTGCCCTGCCCTTCACAATGGTCATGGGGCTGATGTGCATCGCCCTGATCAAAGCCCTCTACCGCGACGGCTTGCGTGAAAAACACGGCGTCGAGACACCGGCTGAGTAGGCTTAGACCTAAACAAACCAAAGCGGCGCTCGTGAAAACCAGCGCCGCTTTTTTCCGTTTGATGATAGGCTTTGCTCAAACACAAAACCGAGCCTCTCAATGAGACCCGCCTGTCCGGGCAACAATACCTAGGGCTGCGAGCTGCAAAAACCTGTCGACAGCGCCAAGCTGATGAACGCCTCTTTCGCCACCGTCGAGCTTATGATGGCCCATGACGACTCAACAGGAAACGTCGGCATCACGGGCTTCTGCTATGGCAGAGGTGCCTCAAAATACCCCTGACACTGTCGCAGGAATTTCTTGGTCAAGAACTGCATCATTCAGAACCATCGCGCAGCGCGTTAATCGGCGTGCTCAAATAACAGTTATCCCCGGGCACAAGAACGGCAATTCAACTCTAGGAATCGGGCACGCGAAACTTGGGGCTACCGATACGAACCACCTCATGCCTCAGGCGACTCGGTCACCCTTACACCAAACACCACGGATCAACGGGACCGGATTGTGCCGTTGTATGCGCACCAAATCCGCGCGCAATCCGACCTTTAGCGCACCGCGATCTGTTAGGCCCGCTGCCGCAGCGGGGTTTGCTGACACGCAGGCAATGGCTTTGGGGATGTCATTCCAGATATCTGCGAGCTGGAATGCTGACAAGACGAGTGCGGCGGGGATGTAATCAGACGAAATCATGTCCAAAAGGTTGGCATGAGCCAGTTCGCGTGCTGAAACATTGCCGGAATGTGAGCCGCCGCGCACGATGTTGGGGGCTCCCATCATAACACCGATCCCGTTATCCCGGCAGGCCTGTGCCGCCTCAAGCGTGGTCGGGAACTCGGCAAATTTTACGCCATTGGTTTTCGACTTTTTGACATGGTCTTCTGTTGTGTCGTCATGGCTGGCGATGGCCGCACCATAGCGGTTGGCTTCTGTTACTGCACCCGCCTCGTGCCTTGCCCCGTTGCGGGCCTGTAAACCAAGCAGGTTTTGCACGTGCGCGTCGAACTCTTCGTCGTTCATGCCGCGCTTTTTAGCGACATATGCCTTGAGAGCCTTGATTTCCCGAAACTGGCGCTGCCCGGGGGTATGGTCCATCAGGCTAACAATGCCAACGCGGTCATCTGGTCCAAAATCTGCCATTTCCTCTAGTAGGGTCTCAGAACAAATCTCTGCCCGAAGGTGCAGGAAGTGGCTGATTTTGAACAGGTCTTGCTCTCGCGCTGCTAACAATTCATTGGCAAGGTTACGAGCATAGGGCAGATATCCGGCTTTGCCTGAATGGATAGATCCGACCCGCAAAGCATCAAACACCGTGGTGATACCAGTTGAGGCCAGTTCAGCGTCATGGGCAACCAGCGCAGGCAAATGCGGCCAGTCAACTTCCGGACGCGGCTCCATGTGTCGTTCAAGGTTATCAGTGTGTAGTTCCACCATGCCAGGTATGACAAAATTGCCCCTACAGTCCTCTGCGCCACACGGCACGGCATCGCCTTCTGCAATGTCCGCGATAACCCCATCCACAACCGTAACTCGCCCATGCAGCACTTGATCGGGCAGAACAAGTTGCGCATTGGCAAGACATAGCGTGCTTGACACAAGACTGTCATCAGCGCGCGTTACATCGTTGGCAACAAAAGGGGAATTCATGTCATATACTCGCTTTGGGGTCTATTTTGTGCCGCCGGATGGCGACTTGGCAGCGTTCGGCGCTGCCTGGTTGGGTTGGGACGTGATCAAGGGCACTCAGGCCGATACGTTCTCTATTCCTGAACTTGATGACGTTACGATGACACCGCGCAAATACGGGTTCCACGGCACCTTGAAACCGCCATTTCGTTTGGCGGCGGGGCGGAGCCAACAAGATCTGGAGCGTGCCGTGGCTGGCATTGTTAAAACCATTGCACCGGCAAGCTGTGGCGGTTTGCGACTGTCCCGATTGGGGCGGTTTCTGGCGTTGACGCCGCGCGGCGATATGAGCGGTCTTGCCGCCATTGCCGCGCGGTTGGTGCAAGATTTGGATGACTTCCGCGCGCCTGCTGGTGCGGCTGAAATTGCCAAACGCCGTGGTGCTGGCTTGACGGCGCGGCAGGATGCGAGCCTGCTGGCGTGGGGCTATCCCTATGTGTTTGAAGACTTCCAGTTCCATCTGACACTGACGGGTAAGTTGGCCCCTGACACGATCGAGCATTGGGAACGTGCGGCAGCGGATGCCCTGCCCCCGTTGCCCGCCGTGTTTGATGTCACCTCCGTTGCTTTGGTTGGCGAACGCAACGACGGCTGTTTTGAGATGATCCACCGTTACGCCCTCACCGGCTGAAGTGCTGCAAGCGCGGCCTGAACTGCATCGTCTAGCGTGCCTTCGTTGTGAACAGTCACAACGTTCAAACCACTCGGCAGTGGCTTGGCAGCTTGCGACAACCGTTTGGTGATTTCAGCGCCCGTTTCGCGCCCGCGCTCTGCAAGACGTTCCGCTAGAATTTCGGGTCGCGCGGTGATGTTCAGAACCGTCATCGCAGGAAAGACAGTGGCGGCTTGCGTGAGGGCACCACGCGAAAAATTCGCAAGGCAGGTTGTGCCGTTCATCACATCCTCCAGCACGCTGTACGGGATGCCATAGTGCAAGTCATGCGCCCCCCAATGCGCACAAAACTGGCTACTCTGCACAGCCTGTTCAAAAGCCTCTGGCGTAACGGCGTCATACTCTTCACCCCCCAAATTTGGTGCGCGGGTGATGGTGCGGCGTACCAGTTTGATCGCAGGGCATGCCGCAACAATTCCGGACATGATGCTATCTTTGCCAACGCCGGATGGGCCGACAACTGCGATCAACCGCCCATGTGTCATGCGGCAGCCTGCGGTGAAAATCCGGTCACGTCGATTTCCCGATCACAAACCCGATCGCGGGCCTCTTCGTCGTGGAATATCCCGATGATAGCAGCGCCACGGGCTTTGGCAGCCTCAATAAGTCCAAGAACAACATCACGGTTCTTGGCATCTAGACTGGCGGTTGGCTCATCAAGCAAGAGTGCGGGAAATTCATGAACAAAGCCGCGCGCGATATTGACGCGCTGTTGCTCACCACCCGAAAAAGTCGTTGGTGAGAGCGCCCAAAGCGGGCGTGGGATGTTTAGTTTTGCAAGAATAACTGCGGCGCGGTCGCGCGCGATTTGGGGGTCTACGCCAAGCGCCAGTAGCGGCTCTGCCACAACATCAAGCGTGGGAACCCGCGGCACGACGCGCAAAAACTGGCTGACATAGCCCAGTGTTTCGCGACGCAGCCGAATGATCTCACGCGGCTCTGCTTTGACAAGATCGACACCAGCGACCTGAACTGTGCCGCCCTGCGCGCTGTAATTACCATACAACATCCGCATCAACGTAGACTTACCT
This sequence comes from Lentibacter algarum, assembly GCF_018860975.1. Taxonomy (GTDB): domain Bacteria; phylum Pseudomonadota; class Alphaproteobacteria; order Rhodobacterales; family Rhodobacteraceae; genus Lentibacter; species Lentibacter algarum_A. The sequence goes on along the minus strand of NZ_JAHKQI010000008.1, from coordinate 242,803 downwards.
GCGCCAGACGCGCCCGTGAGCGCGATACATTCGCCATCGCTCACAGACAGGGACGCGCCGCGCATAACTTCGATCACGGTGCCGCCCTGATTGTGCAGGGTAAAGGTTTTCGAGACGTTCTTAAGATCAAACATTAGGCGTCCTCACACTTGCAAGATCGAGCTGACGAGCAGCTGGGTATAGGCGTGTTGCGGGTCATCCAGCACCTGATCGGTCAGTCCGGCCTCGACCACATGGCCGGATTTCATCACCATCAAACGATCCGCCAAAAGCCGAACCACCGCGAGGTCATGGGTGACGATGATCGCCGACAAACCCATGTCGCGCACAAGACTGCGGATCATATCCAACAGGCGCGCTTGCACGCTGACATCAAGCCCGCCGGTGGGTTCATCCATGAACACCAGTCGCGGCCCTGTCACCAGATTGCGTGCAATCTGCAAACGCTGCTGCATACCACCCGAAAAGGTGGTGGGGCGGTCATCTATGCGGCTCTCGTTGATCTCCACGCGGTCTAGCCAGTCGATCGCGGTGCTACGGATATCAGCATAATTGCGCGCGCCTACGGCCATCAGGCGTTCGCCGACATTGCCGCCTGCGCTGACACCCATGCGCAGCCCATCGCGGGCGTGCTGATGCACAAACGCCCAATCGGTACGCGACAACATCCGCCGTTCTGGCTCTGACATTTGCAAAGTATCGCGCGGGCCGTCGGTGCGGGTGTCAAACACAACTTCGCCTGCATCGGGCGCTAAATGGCCAGCCATGCAGTTCAGAAGTGTTGATTTTCCTGATCCGGATTCACCGACAATTCCCATGACTTCACCGGGGAACAGATCAAACGAAACATCCGAGCACCCGATGTGGGCACCATAGTGTTTGGCCACGCCACGTACGGATAATAAAGCATCGTTACTCATGCTGCGTCCTTCCCTTTGTGGCCATCGGCCTGCCGCATTGTGCAGAAATCAGTGTCGGAACAGACAAACATCCGTCCGCCTGCGTCGTCGATGATGACCTCGTCGAGATAGCTGTTTTGCGCATCGCACAACCCACAGGGGTGATCGGCTTTAGAGGCTTCAAACGGGTGATCCTCAAAATCAAGGCTGACAGCATTTGTATAGGGCGGCAGCGCGTAGATGCGCTGTTCGCGGCCTGCACCAAACAGTTGGATCGCTGCGCAATCACCAAGCTTCGGGTTGTCGAACTTCGGTATTGGAGAAGGATCCATAACATAGCGGCCCTCGACTTTGACCGGATAGGAATAGGCGGTCGCGATGTGGCCATGGCGGCTGATGTCTTCGTAAAGCTTGACGTGCATTAAGCCGTATTCCTCAAGACTGTGCATCTTGCGCGTCTCGCTTTCGCGGGGCTCCAAGAACCGCAAAGGTTCGGGAATAGGCACCTGATAGACAAGGATCTGGCCTTCAACCAAGTCTTGCTCCGGTATCCTGTGTCGTGTCTGAACAATCGTCGCATCGGCCGTGCGCGTTGTCGTAGCAACCCCTGCGACGCGCTGAAAAAAGCTGCGGATCGATACGGCGTTGGTGGTGTCATCCGCGCCCTGATCGATGACCTTGAACTTGTCGTCGCGTGTCATCACCGCCGCCGACACCTGCACGCCGCCCGTGCCCCAGCCGTATGGCATTGGCATTTCCCGGCTGGCAAACGGCACCTGATACCCTGGAATGGCAAGCCCCTTGAGGATCGCACGACGGATCATGCGTTTGGTCTGCTCGTCGAGGTAAGCGAAGTTGTAATCCTGATCCATTGTAACAGGTTCCTCGTGTTGGGCATTCATTCTGCGGCCTCCTGAGATTGGGCCCTATGCACGTCACGGCGCAGCTTGCGCACCAGTTCCAGTTCGGACTGAAAGTCGACGTAATGTGGCAGTTTGATATGCTCGAGGAACCCTGTCGCTTGGATATTGTCAGCGTGATACAGCACAAATTCAGCGTCCTGAACGGGTGCACCAACGTTGTCCTCGCCCAATTCTTCCCACCGCATAGCGCGATCGACCAAGGCCATCGAAATGGCTTTGCGTTCTGTTTGCCCGAACACCAACCCATAGCCGCGCGTGAACTGCGGTGGTTCGGTTTTGGACCCTGTGAACTGGTTGACGCTCTCGCACTCAGTCACGGTGATTTCACCGATGTCGATGGCAAAACCAAGCTCGGGAATGTCCATTTGCACATCAACGGTGCCGATCCGTAACTCACCGACAAAGGCGTGGTTGCGTGCGTAACCCCGTTGGGTCGAATAGGCGAGCGACAGCGTGAACCCCTCGTCGGCCCGCGCTAATGCCTGCAATCGCAAGGCGCGGTCAGCAGGCATTTCTAACGGCTCGCGGGTTAAATCACGCGGCTCTGTATCAACCTGTGGCGCCTCTTCGATCAGGCCTTCACGGTTCAGGAAATCCGCAACGCGGGGCATGGTTGTATGATCTGCCGGCCGTTCCGGCACAGCATCCACTTCGCCATCTGCGGCGAGCTTGAAGTCGATCAAGCGGTGCGTGTAGTCAAACGTCGGCCCAAGGATTTGCCCGCCAGGCACGTCCTTGAATGTCGCGGAAATGCGGCGATCACACGCCATGGTTTCTGTGTCAATCGGGGCGGATACACCGAAGCGAGGCAAGGTCGTGCGGTAGGCGCGGATCAGGAAAATAGCCTCGATCAAATCACCGCGCGATTGTTTGATCGCAAGTGCGGCAAGGTCGGGGTCAAACAGCGATCCTTCTGCCATGACGCGGTTGACGGCGAGCGCCATTTGTTCGCGAATTTGCGCTACAGAAAGTTCGGGCACTGTGACATCACCGCGCCGCTCTTCAGCCAACCATGTGTGGGCGTTTTCAATCGCCTGCTCGCCGCCTTTTACAGCCACATACATCAGAAAACCTCCGTCGTGCGGGGAAGTGCTGCAAGCGTCTCTCCGCAGGTGAATATGAAATCAACGCCCAATGGGAACAGCGCGGCGTTGTTTTGGAATGGCGTTATGCAGGGTAACGAAAGGCTCGCTTGAGACTTGATCCCCGGCCCTTTGAGGGTTGCGCCGCTTTGCTTCAGATCAGGCATCTCGACAATCAACGTGGCGGATCTGTCGGGGTATTCCGAAGTGCCGACTTGGTAGTTCGACAGCGGCATCAGATCATCCCAGTGACCAAGGGCGAATTGGCAATGAGATGGCCCGACGATCGGCGCGCCCGTGTGAAAAGCGATCCAACTGCGCAAGTCAGGCGTGTCGAACCCCTGCGTTAGATGTAGCGGCGTCTCTGTGTCGCAAAGCGTTAACAAGACCGCACCAGCCGCCGCAGATAGCGGGGCGGGAGGCGTTGCGCCCCGCACGGATTGCAGCGTGCCGGGACGCGCCATTGCTTCCATCACACCGCGAAAGGCTGCGGCGGATTGCAGTGCGGGGTCGGAAAAACCACCCCCTAAGGTTTCGACCTGCATCAGTCGTCTCCTCGAACAAGTGTGAAAAAGTCGACTTTGGTGGCGGCTGCCTTTGCGGCACGGCTGCCCTTAGCGGCACTGCGCGCCTGTTCAAGCGGGTTCAGCACCTGCTCGCGCACAGCGCTTGCTTGCTCAGTTTGCATGAGCGCGTCGGTTATTGCAGCGGCCTCGGCATCCGCTTTGTTGCGGCCCTGGATATAGGCGTGGCCCACGGTGCCGCAGTCCAGTCGCAAGGCACAGCGCGTTACCGTCATCTCCCCCAAATTAAAGGGTGCGCCAGTGCCACTCGCACGGCCACGCACCATGACACTGCCCAGTTCGGGAGGGCGCAGCCAAGTGAAGGCCGGCCGCGTCACGGCGGCATCAAGAAGCTGCGCTGCTTGGCCTTGTCCAGCCTTAGCCAGCAGCCCCATCCATGCTTGACGATCTTGGCGAGGGGCAGTTTGCTCTTCCATCTCGACAACTTTCTCCGTTACTATACAACTAGACATATACTAACAGATTCACCCCAATGCCCCAGAGGAGTTTTGTGAATTTTGCGTGACACCGCAGCCAAGCCGCGCCGCACACCTGTCTGGCAATCTATCGCAAGCGAACTGCGCCGCGATATATCGGAAGGACGCTATTCTGTGGCGGATAAACTGCCGACTGAAGCGGCTTTGGCAGATCGTTTTGGCGTTAACCGCCATACCGTGCGCCACGCACTGTCGCAGTTGGTGAAAGAGAAACTGGTGCACACCCGACGTGGCGCAGGCGCGTTTGTTGCCGCCCGCCCGACGGATTATGCCATCGGCAAGCGTGTGCGGTTCCACGAAAACCTGCGAGCCATTGGGCGCGAACCCGCCAAGAAAATTCTGACATTGGAGCGCCGTGCTGCAACGAAAGTCGAAGCCACAACGCTCGCAATATCCGGCGGAACGCAGGTGTTGGTTTGCCACGGCTTGTCACTCGCTGACAATGTGCCCGTAGCGCTGTTTGAAGCGATCTATCCGTTGGAACGGTTGCCAGGCCTTGAGGAAGCGCTGCGCGAGGCAACAGGCGTAACAGCCGCCCTGAAAAGCATCGGCGTCGAGGACTACACGCGCACATCAACGCGGATTAACGCAGTGCTGGCCAACGCCACCCAAGCCCTGCATTTACAAATTCGCGAAGGCAGCCCCTTGCTTCGCACCTCCAGCCTAAGCCTCGACGGAAACGGCGAGCCTGTTGAACTGGGTCGAACATGGTTCGCAGGCGATGGTGTCACCCTGACGTTTGATGGCTAACGCTCGTATCTGTCCAAGAATGCTTCGGCGGACAGGTTGCGAAAGTCATCAAGGGTTTCGCGCAATCGCTCATGCGACCAGTCCCACCATGCCAATGCAATCATCCTTTCGGTGATCTCGCGCGGTTGGCGTTCACGCAGTTTTTTCGCGGGCGTGCCTGCGACGATGGTATAGGGCGCCACGTCTTTGGTAACGACAGCGCCTGCCGCGATCACCGCACCGTGGCCGACGCTAACATCGGGTTTTATCATCGCACCATTGCCGATCCACGTATCGTTGCCGATCACTGTGCGGCGCGATTGACGGTGGGCAAAGAACGCTGGATCATTCGAGGCGTCATCCCAGTAATCCGCCGAGCGATATAGAAAATGGTGACAGGCAGCGGTATCAAGCGGGTGATCTGTAGCGCCAATACGGGTAAAGGCGGCGATATTGGCAAATTTTCCAACTGTCGCGTTGGCGATGTCGGCGTAACGGTCGCAATAAGCGTAATCCAGAAAAGTGGAATGGACGATGCGGCTACCGACGCCGATTTCTGTGTAAGCACCAAAATCGCTGTCGGTGATTGTGCAAGCCTCATGAATGACCGCGGCGTCTTTTGATAAGCGCGCCATATCAGCCTGACCGCCCGATGAGACGGCCGCGCAGCCAGCCAGAGAACCAATCCATGAACATCACCAGAATGATGATCAGCATGATGTAATAGCCGACTTCCTCCCAGTCCTTTTGGGTTTGGATCGCTTGGGTCAACATCAGGCCGATACCGCCGCCTGTGATTGCTCCGATGATCGTGGCTGAGCGTGTGTTGGACTCAAGGAAGTATAACACTTGCGCCAAAAGCACTGGCGCCACTTGCGGGATCACGCCAAAGCGGTAACGCAGCAACGGTTTCGCACCTGTTGACGCGACTCCGTCGATTTGCTTTTGATCGACGTTTTCAAGCGCTTCGGAAAAGGTTTTACCGAATGTGCCTGTGTCCGTGACCAGAATTGCCAAGGCGCCGGTTAATGGCCCGGGGCCAAATGCCCGCGCCAGAACGACCGTCCAGATCAAGGCATCGACACCACGCACAAAGTCAAAGACACGGCGCATGGATGCGCGGACCAACGTTAACGGTGAAAAACGTTTTGCAGCAATAAAGGCCAGCGGCAGAGCGATCATCGCGGCGCCGAAAGTGCCCAAGAATGCCATCAGGATTGTTTCGCCCATCGCCCATGCCACGTCTTTGTGCCGCCACATCGCGTTGTTCCAGAAATCAGACAGCGCACCAGATATGTTGCTGCGGGTTGGATCAATGCGATCACCCGTGACGATCTTGACGAAGCTGTGACCGTAATAAGGGCTATCAAGGGTGAACCAGAACAATTCCCAACCGCCGAAATAGCGAAACACTTCGGTCCGCGAGCGGGTCATAGACATACGACCTGCATCGGTGGTGATCGTGATGCGTTTATCCGACTTGTTGATCCAATCGGGAATTGGCTCTTGCAGGTTTGTGCGGATCGACCCGTCAACCAACTGCATTTCGATTGTTCCAAAATCGGGAATGTCGAAAGTCGCGGCATTGTCGGGCAAGAACTGCACGACAGACCCGTCATCAAAATCAATGGTGGCTTCGTCCGCACCATCTATGCTGACCCAGTCAGGGCTGGTTCCGTCTTCGTAGGTGCCTTTGCGTTCACCCTCGATGGCAACGGTTGTGCCGCCGCGCCGATTGTCGCGGGTCACATGGACCTTATGAGACCACGTGTCAGAGGCCAGAATGGAAGCATTCTCAAGGCTGGCCCGTTGCGCCAATCCGACAACATCAAACGAAACGGCGATATAGACCAAGTAGGCCAGAATGATCGCAGGAACGGCAAAAGCGACCTTCTGTTTGCGCCGAAACAGGGCAAGTGCTGAGGTTTTTGCAGGTTCAAGTGTCGCTGTCGTATCGGTCATTCTATTACCCTTCCGTCAATTTGTTGCGGTAGCGACTGGAGACTTGGTCAAAGAATACGATTGTTCCGAACAGCAGCAGAAAGATTGCCGCAGCTTCATCAAATCGGCCTGGTCCCCATGCCATAGCGCGGCTTAACTCCGCGCCGATCCCGCCTGCTCCGACAAAGCCCAGAATGGCCGAAGCGCGGATATTGATTTCAAACCGCAACAAAGCGTAGCTCAGGAAATTGGGGGCGACCTGTGGCAGCACGCCCAACATCATGGATTGCGCCCATGTCGCTCCTGTTGAGCGCAGGCCATCGACGGGCTTCAAGTCGGAGTTTTCGGCAACCTCGGAAAACATTTTCCCAAGCGCGCCGGCCGTATGGAGAGCAATGGCGATCATCGCCGGAATGGGCCCGCCACCGAGTACAAAAATCAACACGAGCGCTACGACGATTTCGGGGATCGCCCGCAAGATATCCATCAAGCGGCGAAACAGCGGAATCGCTCTGGGCCAGCGCGCAAGCCCCCGCGTGGACAGCAGAGACAGAACCAGCCCGAACAACGCACCGATAAGTGTCGAAGCTACGGCGATGTTGATTGTTTCAATTAACGAGGGGAAATACTTGGCGAGTGACGCCGGAAGTTCAGCACGTTTTTCCCAAGCTTCCGAAAACACATCTTTGGGGAAATCTAAAACCTGATGCCAGCCAGACCAGAAGCCGCCAGCGTTGCGATCGTCGGCGATCATAAACCCTGACACCATAAGCAACACAAATATTGCCAATGTAAGGCCGCCATATGTCCGGCGACGGCGCACCAACGCCAAATAACTGTGTTGAATGAACTCGGTGCTGTTCGAACCAGTGTGCGTAGCGTCGCTCATAGCTTACTCCAAATAGAGAGGGGCAGCGCCTAACGCTGCCCCGGTCCGAAGGTATCCGGACTTAGTTGCTTTCAACAGCTTTGCGCACTGCGATGATGTTTTTGTAAGCATCATGGGTGATTGGGAAGAAACCTGCGGTTTCACCAGCAGCCATGTTGTAAGCACATTCCGCGTCTTGCGTGTGCAAGTTGCCGAGGAACTCGGTCACTTGAGCTTTTACGTCCGCTGGTAGCGCGCGGCGCAGAACAATCGGGCCTTCAGGAATGATTTCCGAGCGCCAGATTTCAACAAGATCGTTCATGTCAACAAGACCAGAGTCAGACGCTTTGCGCAACGCGCCTGAGTTGTAACCATCGAGCCAATCGCCTTGCCCGTCGGCCCATGTCACACCAGCGTCAACGTCGCCGTTCGCAACCGCAACGATGGTTTGCTCGTGCCCGCCAACAAAGCGCACTTCACCGAAATAGTCGCCAGACTCCATCGTTGCGCCGATGGCTTTGGGGATTTCGACAGACGGGATCAGAAAGCCAGAAGTCGAGTTCGGATCACCGAAGGCGAACACTTTGCCTTTCATGTCTTCAAGCGATTCGATGCCGCTTTCGGTGCGTGCGAAACCGATTGAATGATAGCCGTAGGAACCGTCAAGATTGGTTTTGACCATGACAACATCAACTGCGTCGGCGTCGGTCATATATGTTTTGGCGTAAGCAGATGCGCCAAGCCATGCCATGTCGATCGTGCCGCCGAGCAAGCCCTGGATCACGCCGTCGTAGTCAGCCGGTGTAAAAATCTTGGTTTCGACGCCCAACAGGTCTTCGACGTATGCGCGAACACATTCGTTTGAAGTCATGCGGTCTTGTGCGTTTTCGCCGCCCAGAATACCGATGCGAAATTCTGAGATTTTTGCGTCTTCTGCGAATGCAACAGATGTCAGGGAGGTGCTTGCAGCAAGGGCAAGTGCGAGGGTGGTTTTCATGGGTTTCTCCATTGAGATTTTTGAAAGTAGATTTTAAGCAGACAGCAACTCAAGGCTGCCAGCTTGGTCGAGAGTTTCGATCTGCGTGGAGGTTGCTTCTTCCGAAAAGTCAGCCCCTGCCCCGTAGATGTCACGCGCAGCATCCGTCGTGAGTAATTCGGGAGCGCCGTCAAAAACGACTTGCCCGTCGCGCATTCCTATGACGCGGTCGCAATAGCGCCGCGCTGTGTCGAGCGTGTGAAGGTTCGCAATGACCATGCGCCCGTCCTCTTCGTGAATGCGGCGTAACGCATCCATCACGACTTGGGCGTTCATAGGGTCAAGAGACGCAATAGGTTCATCAGCAAGGATAATTTCAGGATCCTGCATCAGCGCACGCGCAATCGCGACACGTTGTTGTTGACCACCCGACAAAGCATCAGCGCGCTTCGGCGCGTGTTCCGCAATCCCCAAACGGCCCAGAATTTCGATAGCTTTATGTATCTCGTCTTGTGGGTAAAGGTTGAACATTGTTGCCAAGGTCGAGCGGCGGTTCAGTGTCCCGTGCAAAACGTTGGAGACAACATCCATGCGCGGCACAAGGTTGAATTGTTGAAAGATCATCGCGCAACGCGATTGCCATTGCCGTTTAACGGCGCCCGTTGCCCCAGTTACGTCCACATTACCGAAGGTGATGCTGCCGCTGGTCGCGTTGTCCATCCGGTTCATGATCCGCAATAGCGTCGACTTGCCTGCGCCAGATCGCCCAATGATGCCAATCATCATCGGTTTATCCACATCAAAAGTCACATTATCTACGGCGACTTTTTGACCAAAGGATTTGGTCAACGCATCAATTTTCAACATATTCAGCCCCCAAAGTTCGCGGACTGAATACCTGTGGATGTTAACACTTTCGTGTCATTGTTGTTGCAGTTTTTTAAAAGTCGCTTCCGGCAGCACCTCGGACGCGCACGCCATAGGGCTGTCAGTTTCTTTCCAATGCACAACTTTCTTCCAATGCCCAATGAATGCGCCCACAATCAGGCTAGGGTTTTCTAGCTTCGTGTCGTTCTTTCAGTTTTGAGCGGGTTTCCAAAGTTAACGGCTTTCGCCCCCGTTAACCATTTTCACCCGACCAAAACTGTCAGCACGCATTATGCACTGTGGTATGCACTGTGGTATGCACGCGTTGTGCAGGCGGTTTCTGGCGTTAACCTTTTGCCAGAACCGCCGTGATCTTCTCGCAGTTGGCTTTGATTTCATCCATGTCGCCCATCACCCCGTGCGGGCCCACTTTTGCCCCCTCATGGCGTGGCAGAATGTGGAAATGCAAATGGAAAACTTCCTGCCCTCCAGCCGCTTCCGAGAACTGTTGTAGCGTAATGCCATCCGCTCCAAACGCCTCTTTGGCCGCATTCGCCACCTTGCTCACCGTCGCCATACAGGCGCTGAGTTGCTCTTGGCTGGCGTCAAGGATATTGCGGCAAGCTGTCTTGGGAATGACCAAGCAATGCCCCGGAACGCGCGGCATAATATCCATGAAACACAAGGTGTTATCATCTTCATACACCTTAAAAGCAGGTATCTCCCCGCGCAGTATCTTGGCGAAAATATTGTCGTTATCGTAGCTCATTTTGCTCGCCCCTCACGCGTTCACATCAACAACAACGCGGCCTTTGACCTGTCCGTTGAGAATGTCTTTACCAAGTTGTGGCAGGTCTGAAAGCACGGCGGGTTGCACCATGTCTTCAAGCTTGTTCATCGGCAGATCTTTGGCAATCCGCTCCCAAGCCTTTAGGCGGTTCTCATAGGGTTGCATAACGCTGTCAATGCCAAGCAGATTAACCCCGCGCAGCAGGAAAGGAATAACCGTCGCTGGCAGTCCAGCCCCGCCAGCCAAACCCACAGCCGCAACTGAGGCACCATACTCCATCTGCCCCAGAACCCGCGCCAGCATCGCGCCGCCAACGGCATCAACACAGCCGCCCCATGTTTCGCCTTCAAGAGGCCGTTTGACGGTTTCATTAAGCTCTTCTCGAGCAACAATTTGCTTTGCACCCAATGACTTAAGGTAGTCTCCCGTCTCTGGCCGCCCCGTAACTCCGGCAACATCATAGCCAAGGTTCGCCAGGATCGCCGTCGCCACCGAGCCAACGCCGCCTGCCGCGCCAGTTACCAGCACAGGGCCTTGTTTAATGCCGTGATCTTCCAGCGCCATAACCGAGAGCATCGCCGTTAAGCCAGCTGTGCCGACAGCCATCGCCTGCCGTGTATCAAGGCCCGAAGGCAACGGCACCAGCCAGTCAGCCTTCACCCGCGCCTTTTGCGCATAACCGCCCCAATGCGCCTCGCCAACGCGCCACCCGGTCAGCACGACCTTGTCACCAGCCTTGTAACGTGGGTCATCAGAGGCTTCGACAGTGCCCGCAAAGTCGATCCCCGGCACATGCGGGTACTTGCGAACAAGCCCTCCGCCCGGCCCAAGGCAGAGGCCGTCTTTGTAGTTCACCGTGCTATATTCTACTGCGACAGTCACCTCGCCTGCCGGCAAATCTGCCGCCGAAAGCTGCGTCACTGCAGCGCTCGTCTCGCCGCTCTCTTCGTCTTTGTTCACCATCAACGCGTTGAACTTGCTCATAATCTTATCCTTCGGTTTTCATATCCAGAATGTCTCTCTTACAGTCGCAGGCCGCACACCATCCGGCGTGATAACATCGACTTCACTGCCCTCGTCCCAATGCGTCATGCGGATCAGTCCCATCGCGACATTGGTATTGAAATCAGGCGAGTAAGCCGCGCTGCTAATGTTTCCAACCTGCATATCACCCGCCATCACAGGCCACAACCGATCACAGCCTCCGACCGGATCACCATGTATCTCAACGGCTCGTATCTGCCGAACAGGCCCCTCTTGTGCGACACGCAGCAAAGCGTCGCGCCCCACACATCCGATAGCCGATTGCGTGTTGCAGAACCGCCCAAGCCCACACTCGTGCGGCGTATTGTCGTCGGTCATGTCGTTGCCATAGCTGAGCAGCCCGCCTTCAATTCGTTCGATCAGATTCGGACAGCCCGCGTGCACATCAAACCGCTTGCCCGCTTCCATCAAAGCGTTCCAAAGCGGCATGCCGATGTCACTGCCCTCAACGTATATCTCAAACCCGCCTTGCTTTGAATATCCCGAGCGCGCGACAACCAACTTGCGCCCGGCAAACTCAAGCTCCTTAAAACGGAAGAACCGTATGTCGCGCACCGCATTTCCAAAGATATCAGCCATCAGGTCATCGGCCTTCGGCCCTTGCACAGCAAGCGGGCTCACATCAGGCTCATCAACCAGCACATCAAGGCGGTAACCGTAGGCTATCCCCTTGACCCACAACAGCAAATCACTGTCAGCAATCGAGATCCACCAGCGATCCTCCGCCAGTTTTACGGCCACAGGATCATTTAACATACCGCCAGTTTCATCGACAATTGGCACGTAGTAACACTGTCCGACAACCATCGTGCGAAGGTCGCGTGGGGTGAGCATCTGCATCAGCCGCGTGGCGTCTGGCCCGCGCAACTCAACCTGCCGTTCACAGGACACGTCCCAAACCTGCACAGCATCCTTGAGGTGCCGGTAATCTTCCTCAACCGAGCGAAAAACTGTCGGCAAAAGCATACGGTTATACACCGTGTATCCCTTGACGCCAGCGGCCTCAACGCCCTCGCTAAATGGTGTGCGGCGCAGCCGTCTTGATAGTGCTATTGCTTTCATCAAAGCCCTCCCTTGAACTGTCGTTTGCACTCCTTCGGCGGCTTGCCAGTGCTTGAATAAGCAACGACGCCGCATTGGAGACATCGGAACTCTCGCATAGCTTTTTTATCGTCGACATGCTCCCAGCGACAGGGGTTACGTCGCAAAAGGCTATCGAGTTTGGTCGCAACTGCTCCTTCAGCACGCTGCCGCCCCCAAGCGCGCCAAACAAAGAAGCCGATCAGCATGACAAGAGCCATCAATATCGGCAAGTTTGTTCCCCTTTTTGGGCTCTGTTCACCGCGACCCTAGCCGAGCACCTATGCCGGCACAATTAAGCAAAATACAATTTGCCTCTTCAAATCAAATGCAAGCGGGCCTATATATAAGCTGTCCTCTTTGGGACTATGAACATAAACGCGCATGTAATAAGCGGATCGGACCCGGGGGCGGTACCCGGCGACTCCACCAAACATCCTTCATTTGGGGATCATGGGGTCGAAATAGGATCGACGAACGTCTAAAGATGTTAGCTTTGTTTCGGCTGTCTGCCACCGTTATCGGCGAAAACTGTACAATTGCAAATGACAATCGTGCTCCAATGGCGATGGCCGCGTAAGCGACCGGAACTATTGAAACTTAACTCCTTGCGTTTAGCGACGTAAGGCGGGGTTCGCAGGTACCTGGCAACAGAAACCTGCACTTTCTGCCTTTCCCTAACCTTTTGTTCAGAATGTTGCTGCATGCTCTCCTTGTCACTCTGGGAGCAAAACATGAGCAATTCAAACTGCGCAAAGACACAACTTCTTCAACACTGGTATGACGAAGTCTGGACAAAGGGCCGCCTGGAAGTCGTTGATGAGTTGTTCAGTGCATCAACAAGGGCCACTGGCATCATGTCTGATTTCGCGGTTGATCCGAATGATTTCAAGCAACTTGTCGTTGCCATACGGGCCTTATGCAACAATCCGAAAGCAACAATCGTGCGCTCTCATGTAGAGGGAGACTGGCTCTCTGCCATGATTCAGGTGCACACAACCGCTGTCAGCACCGCCGAGGAAATCAATGCTACGGGTATGATTTTCGCCCGATATGAGGGAGACAAAATTGTCGAAGCATACAATAATTTTGATTTCTTGCCCTTCTTTGAGCAGCTCGGTCAACTGCCCGAAGGCTCGTTGGGCTTGTTGCTCACGGGAGCACGGTTGAGCTAGGTCATCAGCTTGACAAGCACGGTTTCAGAGGGGCAAATAGGCGCATGGGGTTTTGTTGCGAACACCCCGTGAGGCTGCGGCCCAAGTTTCGCATGTTTCTGTAAGCTTCTCAGGAGACATGCCCCATGCTCAACGAAATCACTGCAAACCAGCTCATGCGTCTTATCGGCACTCCCGACGCGCCTGTCATTGTCGATGTCACGATTGATGAAGACTTTAACGCCGATCCTTTTCTCATCCCAACGGCGTTTCGGCACAAACACACAGAGCTTGAAAGCCTGCTGCCGCTGTTGAATGGGCGCAAAACGATCATAATTTGCCAAAAGGGCAAGAAACTCAGTCAAGGCACAGCAGCATGGCTGCGCGCTCAGGGTATTGATGCGGAAAACCTGACAGGCGGCAACTTTGCTTGGCGCGACACAGCCAATGCGCCGCGCACCGCCCAGAGCGTTTTGCCCGCAACCGGCACAGCTTGGGTTACACGCCAACGTCCCAAGATCGACAGGCTCGCCTGCCCATGGCTGATCACCCGCTTTGTTGATCCACGAGCCTCCTTTCTATATGTCGCTCCGGCGTCAGTGCTTGACGTGGCAGAGAAGTTTGGTGCGCTGTCTTACGACGCTAACGGCGCCGCCTTCTCGCATGAAGACAGCGGCTGCACATTCGACACCCTACTCAAGCACTTCACCCTCTCCACCCCGGCACTTGAAAAGATGGCAGAGGTCATCCGAGCGGCCGACCTTGGCAAGCTTGCAGATGCCCCCGAAGCAGCTGGCCTGCTGGCATTGTCGGTTGGCCTGTCCAAGCAACACTCTGACGACAACCAACAGCTCGCGGCTGCTTTGCCGCTCTATGACGCCCTCTACCGCTGGGCGCGCGATGGCAGCGGCGAAACCCACGCAAGTCAGCTCGGAGACACCGCGTGAGCGCGCCGGATACCCGCGAGTTCCTGAGCGCATTCACCCGCATCGGCCTGCTGTCCTTCGGTGGCCCGGCCGCGCAAATCGCGCTGATGCACAAGGTGCTGGTCGATGAGAAAGCTTGGCTCAAAGAACAGCAGTTCCTCGGCGCGCTCAGCTTTTGCATGCTGCTTCCCGGCCCTGAAGCCATGCAACTCGCAACCTACACAGGCTGGAAACTACGCGGCACGCTCGGTGGGTTGATCGCCGGTCTGCTCTTCATCATCCCCGGGGCAATAGTGATCTTCGCGCTCGCCCTGCTCTACATCACCTACGGCGCGCAACCTTGGGCGCAAGCCGCGTTTCTGGGCATCAAGGCCGCTGTGATCACCATCGTCGCGCTGGCACTGCGCAAGTTCGCCAGCAAGGCGCTCACGTCACCCCTTGGCATTGCCGTCGCGCTTGCGGCCTTCGCGGGGTTTACGGCTGTCGGCGCGCCTTACCCTTTGATCATCGTCGCCGCCGCTTTGACGGGGGCGCTCTTCATGCGAAGCAACGCCCCGCCTGACACCACGCCAGCATCGCCGCAAGCGCTCACCAAAACCCTGCGCACGCTTCTGATCGGCGTTCTGCTATGGCTCACGCCACTTGCGCTGCTCTGGGCTTTGCAGGCAACGTTCCTCACCGAACTGGCGAGCTATTTCACCCGACTTGCCTTACTCAGTTTCGGCGGGGCCTACGCCTTGCTTGGCTGGATGACACAGACTGTTGTGCAAGACTACGGCTGGATCACCACGCCGCAAATGATCGACGCGCTCGGCATGGCTGAAACGACACCCGGCCCGCTCATTCTTGTGACACAGTTTGTCGGGCATCTCGCAGGCTACGGTCAGGGCGGCTTTGCGCTCATGGTTCTCGCAGGCCTGTTGACCCTCTGGATGACATTCACACCCTGCTTTCTGTGGATATTCGCCGGTGCCCCCTATCTTGAGCAATTGCTCGCTATGCCTCGCCTGAAGGGCGCGCTCGCTGCAATCACCGCCGCAGTGACGGGAGTTATCGCATCACTGTCGCTCTGGTTTGCACTTTCTGTCCTGCTGCCGGACCACACCTTGAGCAGCTTCAACTGGCAAGCCGCTCTGCTCATAGGCACGGGTGTGCTTATTGCTTGGCGCAGCAAAGCATCGCTCGGCCTACTGATCGGAGGAAACGCGCTCATCGGGTTGGCTTTGGCTGCAATTTCAGGCGCTATCTAGAGCGAAATCGGCCTTTTGTTTTCCTCAGAATGTTTTATTGTCGAGGCAACAAGAAAGAGGGCCGCTATGTCACGCGTAATCGAATATGGCACATTGATGCACAATGCCATGCGTAGCCTGATCCATCAGGTGCTGACAGATGTCGCCGCACACGGCCTGCCCGGCGCGCACCACTTCTTTATCACCTTCAACACCCGTCACCCCGAGGCCAAGCTCGCGGTCTGGCTCTGCGAGCGCTACCCCGAAGAAATGACCGTGGTGATGCAACACGACTTCGAAGCGCTTGAAGTTACCGATGAAGGCTTCTCCGTCACCCTCAGCTTTGGCGACGAACCGGAAACGCTCTACATCCCTTATGATGCGATCGAAACCTTTGTTGATCCGTCGGTTGAGTTCGGCCTGCGCTTTGAAGCAAACGAATCCGACGATGAAAACACAACCGAAGTCGAAGATAGCACGCCACACGAAGCCCCCATGCAGGAAGCCGCCGAAGATGATGCGCCGCATGAGGCTGATGTTGTCAGCCTTGATCACTTCCGCAAATAAGCTTTAAGGCGTCACGCCTTTAACCTCATGTAGAGGAAAACCGAGGCACAACAGAACTTTTCTGCGTTGTGGGCGTTTCGCGACAATTCTGAAATTCACACTTTTGGCGAAACGCAATAGGAATTCTGGCATTGCCCTGCCTTCACGAGGGCGGTATGCCAATTGCGACAATTTCCTTGAGGAGCCCGACATGGCCAACACCCGCACCGAAACCGACAGCTTCGGCCCGCTAGAAGTGCCTTCCGACAAATACTGGGGCGCACAAACGCAGCGCTCGCTGATGAACTTCCCCATCGGTTGGGAAAAGCAGCCTATCGCCATCGTGCGTGCCTTGGGCGTGATCAAGCAAGCCTGTGCAATGGCCAACCGTGACAGTGGCGCTCTCGACGGCAAGCTCGCCGCTGCAATCATCGAAGCCGCAGGCGAAGTCGTGAGCGGCAAGTTTGACGACAACTTCCCGCTGGTCGTCTGGCAGACAGGCTCTGGCACGCAGTCAAACATGAACTCAAACGAGGTCATCGCCAACCGCGCAATCGAAATCTTGGGCGGCACGATCGGTTCCAAAGACCCCGTGCACCCTAACGATCATTGCAACATGGGTCAGTCGTCTAACGACACATTCCCGACCGCGATGCACATCGCCACAGCGATGTCAGTGCACGACGTGCTCCTGCCCGGTTTGGAAAAGCTCGCAGGCGGTCTTGAGGCCAAAGCAGCGGCCTTCAAAGATATCATCAAGATCGGCCGCACCCACACCCAAGACGCGACACCGCTGACATTGGGCCAAGAATTCGGCGGCTATGCCCACCAGATTCGACAGGGCATCGCTCGGGTGAATGCAGCCATGCCGGGCATCTATGAGCTCGCTCAAGGCGGCACAGCCGTCGGCACCGGCCTCAACACCAAACACGGCTGGGGCGAAACTGTTGCCGAGCATATGGGCAACATCACCGGCCTGCCCTTCGTGACGGCTCCCAACAAGTTTGAAGCTCTCGCCGCACATGATGCGATGGTGTTTCTGTCTGGCGCGATTGCTACTGTTGCTGGCTCTGCCTACAAAATCGCCAGCGATATCCGTTTCCTTGGCTCTGGCCCCCGCTCTGGCCTTGGCGAGTTGATCCTGCCGGAAAACGAGCCTGGTTCGTCTATCATGCCAGGCAAGGTTAACCCAACCCAAGCCGAAGCGCTCACACAGGTTGCTGCACATATCATGGGCAACGACGCCGCGATCAAGTTCGCAGGCTCACAAGGCCACTTTGAGCTCAACGTCTACAACCCGATGATGAGCTACAACCTGCTGCAATCTATCCAGCTTCTGGGCGACGCAGCCGACAGCTTTACCGAGCGCATGCTCAACGGTATCGAGGCCAACGAGCCGCGCATCGACAAGCTGATGAAAGAGAGCCTGATGCTGGTCACAGCCCTCGCCCCGACGATCGGCTATGACAACGCCACCAAAGTTGCCAAAACCGCGCATAAAAACGGGACTACCCTCAAAGAAGAAGCCATCGCACTTGGCTTTGTCGATGCCGAGACATTCGACAAAGTTGTGCGCCCCGAAGACATGATCGGGCCAAAGTGATGACAACGCCGGTTAATCTCAACCGGTTCAAAAAAGCTAAGGCGCGAGCTGAGAAGTCTGCTCGCGCCGAAGAAAACTCCGTCAAGTTCGGGCGTTCAAAAGCTGACAAATCACTCGATAAAGCCAAGGCAGAGCTGGCCGAGCGCTCACTGTCCGGCAAAAAGCGCGACCCATGAGCCGGCCCCTTAAACGCTCACTCACATTGCACGGACACCGCACCAGCGTCTCGCTCGAAGACGAATTCTGGCAAGCCTTTCGCGATATCGCCGCTCAACAGAATACGCCGATCAACGTGCTTGCAGCCCAGATCGACGATGCACGCGGAACCGACAGCGGCCTTGCTTCGGCGATCCGGCTTTTTGTGCTCGCGCATTACAAGAGCCTTTAACGCCGACCGACCTTTAACCAGATCCCGTCTTTTGCCCGCACCGTTAAATGCGCCACAGGCACAGGTTCGCGCCCCTCAATCAACTCGAAGCGAAACGCCTTGAGCAACATCGACAGCAGCAGCGGCCCTTCAACCATCGCAAAGCCGGCGCCCGTGCACACACGCGGCCCCGCGCTAAACGGCATGTAAGCCTCGCGCGCACATTGACGCCCGCTCTCGGTTTTCCAGCGCTCAGGGTCAAACTCGTCTGGCCGCTCCCAAATCCGCTCATGCCGGTGCAAATGCCACGGGCTCAGTACGATCTGGCTGCCTTTCGCGACATGCCGCTCACGAAACTCAACCGGACAGCCCGCCTCACGCACCATCATTGGCACGGGCGGATAAAGCCTTAGAGCCTCGCGAAACACATCTCGGCTCAGCTTGAGCTTTGACATCACCGCAAAGTCGCAGGCCTCAAGCTGCTCTGCTTCCTCCGCCAGACGGTCTTGCCACTCGGGGTAAAGCGCCAGTAAATACAGCGTCCAAGCCAGAGCTGAAGCGCTTGTTTCATGGCCAGCCAGAAAGAAGATCGCAACCTGATCAATCATCTCTTCCGGAGAAAACTTCTCTCCCGTTTCAGGGTCAACCGTGGTCATTATCTTGGTCGCAAGATCATCCGGCGCCGTTCCCGCTGCTATCTCGGCGGCCCGAGCTTGCGTGAGCCTTCTGATCAATCCGCGAATAGTCTTGGCGGTTTCACGCGTCCGCCGCCTGAAAAACCGTGGCATCCAACGTGGCATAGGCAAGAACGCCGCAATGTTTACAATCGGCTGGCTGCGCTGATAGTCCCGAAACTCGCTGAACACCTCACTGGCGATCTCATCTTCAATCGGAATCGAAAACAGCGTGCGGAAAATGACATCAGCCGCGGCAAAACTGGTAACTTCCTCGATCTCTGTCACACCGGTCTCAAGCCGGGAAACAGCCGACTCTGCTGCCTCCCACATCGCCGGAAACGTATCTCGCAAGCGCCCGCCCTCAAACGCCGGATCAATGATCCGCCGCTGTCGTTTCCACACATCACCGTTGGTCAGGAATACGCTGTCGCCAAGCAATGGGCGCAACCCCTCGCTCACCCGTGATGATTTGGGAAAATCATCAGGCTGCTCTTTTAGCACCCTATTCAAAACCTTGGGGTCATTGACCATAAAGGAACGAAAGAACGGCGTGCGAAACTCTGCCATCCATGCGCGATAAAGCTTCGCCGGTTGCGCCGACAATATGTCTTGGCGAAACAGTTTCACATAGCGCCAGAGGCTGACTTTATCAGGCCGCGCAGGCGGTTTGGGAGGCAACACAGTCACGGCGCGACACTCGTAAACTTGTTTACCGCAGCCTCAATGCGCGAGCCCGACGGGTTACGACCCTCAAACCGCTTTTCCAATGTGGTTGGCCCCGCAGTAATCTGGAAATAGTCATAGTCACCTGGCACATCGAAGGCGCAAAGATACTGGAAATGCAGCCGGAAAAACTTCCACCTCAGCTCTTTCCAGCGCGCTTTGCTTAATGTCTGTGTGAAGGCCGCAGAAATCACCAAAGGCCAGCGCTTGTCTGCGGGCGCAACGCCCGACACCGTAACCGGATCACAAAGCGCGAAGGCACAACCGTCGCCCGGCGCCGTAACATCAACCCAAGTCAGTTCGTCGCGCGCAGATAAGTAGGCCAGATCAGCTCTCAGCCTCCAAGCCTCGGGCAAAAATGACACCATCGGCACAACCTGCCCCAATGTCAGAAAGCCCAGCTGCGGCCCGCCCTCAGGCACCCTTCCCTCGCGGATCATATCCGACAGAATCGACACCCCCAAATGCGCGCCCGACGAGTGGCCAACCACCAAAACCTCGTCACACTCCTGCGTCAGTGCCTCGGCTATCGCATCGGCAAATTCGGTCATTCGGGCTTCAAGTTCGGGCGGGTTTTCACCACGAGACTGCGCCGAATAGGCATAGTCATGCATGAGGTAGTAGGCGAAAAACTTGTTGTCTTTGGCCTTGAACCAACGCAACAACTGATATGCCGCCACAAGCCCGCAAAGCTGCGAAAGCCACCCACCGGTGCGGCCAAGATATGGGATCGTCAGTTCTTCGAGCGCCCACATCACAAGGCCGCCAATCACAACCGCCAACACAAGCTGCACGATCAAAAACATCACCGGATACAGCGCCGCAATCACCGGCCCCTTACGCAGCTTCATCAGCCGCCAGAGAGCACCAGATGCTATGTAAGTCCAAGCCGTGCGCGCCATCTGAACATAGGTCGCAGCAATCCCCTGATCCATGCTGTCCTTGACGATATCCGACCAAACAAGCACTTCGAAATCAGCATCACAAACCGCGCCGTCAACACGCCCTTCAACATGCCAGCCATAGGGTCCGCCCTTGGTTTTCTTGGGGCTTAGTGCAATGTCATATCCGGAGATTTCAGCCTGTTCCGCGCCTTCCTTGCGGTAAAGCTCGCGGTATCTTCGCGGATGAATCGGGTCATAACCGGGGATGTAAAACACCCTCCGCTTGCTGACTGTTTCTCTTGTCTCAGGAGGCATACCGCTCAAAGCCCTAACTCGTTTGCACAGAGTTTAACGCAGCTTTTTGACAAGAGTAAGGCTTAACCGAGTGTCGCAAGCGCCGGAAATGTCTCAAGAAGCCAATAGGAAAAGGCCGAGAAACCACCTGTCAGCATCAACAGTCCGACCGTCCATAGCAACAAACCCATCACCTTTTCGATCTGCTCCATATGCGCTTTCATCCAGCCCATCAGCCCGCCAAGCCTCGGCAAGTAGAGCGCCACAATCAGAAACGGAAGGCCAAGCCCGATGGCGTAGATACCCAGCAACACCAGCCCTTTGCCGATGTTAGCCTCACTCGCAGCAAGCGACAGTATAGCGCCAAGCTGCGGCCCGATGCAGGGCGTCCAGCCAAACGCAAAAGCCAGCCCGAGCACATAAGCTCCCATAGCACTGCCGCCTTGATCACCAACATCAAGCCGCGCTTCGCGGTCAAGAAAACCGATGCGGTAAATACCAATGAAATGCGCGCCGAAGATCATTACGATAACGCCTGCCAGCGTCGAAAATGTGCTGCTGTATTGCAAGAACATCTTCCCAAAGGCCGAGGCTGCAAACCCGAGCAGCAAGAAAACTGTCGATAACCCGAGAACAAAGAACAGCGCCGGCAACACCGCTGACTTGGGGCTTCCTTCGCGGTTTAACTCACTGACAGACACGCCGCTCATATAAGCCAGATACGGCGGCACAATCGGCAGCACACAGGGGCTCAGAAACGAGACAATACCCGCTGCCAAGGCCACGATCATCGCAGGCAAAAGACCCGCATCCATGATTTCGATTCCAAACATGCTTAAGCTTTAGGGCATATCGGAAGGCGCGTCATTGGCACATTTAGTCACAAGTCTGTGGACAGGCTGTAACATACCCCCTAAAGCCGAAATATGAGTGACGAACTGATAGATGCCCGCGGCCTTTTATGCCCCCTTCCCGTGTTGCGCCTGCGCAAACGGTTGAGCAAGCTCGCCTCGGGAGAACAGATAACGCTCTGGGCAGATGATCCGGCGGCGGCGATAGATGTTCCGCATTTTTGTGCCGAGTCCGGGCATAAGCTCGTTGCAACCGGCGAGCGTCAAGGCGCTCAGACCTACCGCGTTCAAAAGGCCTAACCCCAAAGAAAAAGCCGCACCCGAAGGCGCGGCTTTCCTATTTTCTTTACTTTAGGCTTAGCCCTTACCGAGCGACCACCAGCCGCGCTTTTTCGGGCCTTTCGGTTTGTCTTCAGCAACGGCTTCAGGCGCGGGTTCAACAACTGGTGCGGGTTCAACAACTGGTGCGGCCTCTGCTACAGGCGCTTCAACCACAGCCTCTGCCGGAGTGTCGTCAACCTTCTTCTTTGCGCGGCTCGCCCGTTTGCGCTTTGGTTTCTCCTCCGCTTCCGCAGGTTCCGCTTCAGCCTTGGTGGCCGCTTCGGCATCAGCCTCTACCTCATCAGCCTTGGGCTTTCTCGCCCGAGGCTTGCGTGTGGCTCGCTTGGGCTTTTCTTCGACCGCTTCGGCAACAACTTCCGGCTCTGCTGCCGCATCCGCCTCTGCTTCGGGCTCCGCGGCCTTCTTGGGCGCGCGGCGGCGCGTGCGCTTTGGTTTCTCTTCGGCTTGTGCGGGTGTGTCTTCAGCCTTTGGCTCTTGCGGGGCATCCTGCACAGCGCTGGCTTCTTCACCAGACGCTACATTCGAACCATCAGCATTCTGGCTTTCACCGTTTTGGCTGTCAGCATTCTGGCTTTCACTGTTTTGGTTGTCAGCGTTTTGGCCTTCACCATCAGCACCGCCTTTGCCCCGACGGCGCCGACGACGCCGGCGTTTCTTCTTGGGCGCATCGCCTTCGCCGGCTTCGGCGTTCTCGGGTGTTTCAACGTTCTCAGCCTCAACAACATCGTCGTCTTCACCGTCAATGTCAGCCATCAATGCAGCCGTCGCCGAAACAACAGGCGCACTGGCCTCTTGCACGCGGCGAGTGGCCGTTTTGAACTTCTCGATGGTGAAATCAGGACTGATCAGCATCGGGTCGCCTTCAATACGAACCGACATGCCGTAGCGCGCTTCAATCTGCGCTACGTGCTCGCGTTTCTGGTTCATCAGGAAGTTCGAAATCCCGACAGGGCATTTGACCAGCACTTCGCGTGAGCGGCGGCGCGTGCCCTCTTCTTCGATCTGACGTAGAATATTAAGCGCAAGGTTGTCATCCGAACGAATAAGCCCGGTACCGTGGCAACTCGGGCAAGGCTGTGTCGTTGCCTCGATCATCCCGGGGCGCAGACGCTGGCGGCTCATTTCCATCAGGCCAAAGCCTGAAATGCGGCCAACCTGAATACGCGCACGGTCGTTCTTGAGCTTGTCTTTCATCCGCTTTTCAACGGCCGAGTTGTTCTTGCGCTCGTCCATGTCGATAAAGTCGATGACAATCAAACCCGCCAAATCGCGCAGTCGCAACTGGCGCGCAACTTCTTCGGCGGCTTCAAGGTTGGTCTTGGTCGCGGTGTCCTCGATACTGCCTTCCTTGGTCGCACGGCCCGAGTTCACGTCGATCGAGACAAGCGCCTCGGTCGGGTTGATCACAAGGTAGCCGCCCGACTTGAGCTGCACGGTCGGGTTGAACATCGAGCTGAGGTAGTTCTCAACCTGAAAGCGCGCAAACAACGGCAGGCCTTCTTGGTAGTTCTTAACGTTCTTGGCGTGTGACGGCATGATCATTTTCATGAAGTCTTTGGCAATGCGGTAGCCGCGCTCGCCCTCAACCAGCACTTCGTCGATATCGCGGTTATAGAGGTCGCGGATCGAGCGTTTGATCAGGTCGCCTTCTTCATAGATCTTCGCCGGAGCATTTGACTTGAGCGTCAGCTCACGGATCTGCTCCCAGAGTCGCTGCAGGTACTCATAGTCGCGTTTGATCTCGGGCTTGGTGCGTTTGGCACCCGCCGTGCGAACAATCAGGCCGGCACCCTGCGGCACTTCAATTTCGACAGCTATCTCTTTGAGTTTCTTACGGTCTGCGGCGTTGGTGATCTTACGTGAGATACCACCGCCACGCGCCGTGTTGGGCATCAATACGCAGTAGCGGCCTGCAAGGCTCAGGTAGGTCGTCAGGGCAGCACCCTTGTTGCCGCGCTCTTCTTTGACGACTTGCACCAGCAGAACCTGACGCACTTTGATCACTTCCTGGATTTTGTAACGGCGGGCGCGCGGCTTGCGAGGTGGGCGGATATCATCCTGATCATCCTCCTCCGCGACGCTTTCAATGTTCTCGTCTTTGCTGCTGGCATCTTGCTTACGACGACGGCCACGCTTTGGCTTTTCGTCTTCATCAGTCGCATCTGCATCTGCAACTGCTTCTGCATCTGCCTCAGCAGGCTCCTGCGCCGCTGCCTCAGCAGGTTCATCACCTGCCTCGGTTTCAGGCGCGTCGTCAGTAGGCTCTTCAACTGGGGTTTCCGCAACAAGCTCCATCGGTGACTTGCCTTCAAGCGTATCGTCACCGCCTTCATCAAGGTCGATGGTCTCCATGCCTGAAACTTCAGAGGTCACGACAGCATCCTCGGAAGTGTCCGCCGCAGCAGCCTTCCCGCGTGAACGGCGGCGCTTCTTGGGCTTTTCCTCTTCAGCCTCGTCACGGGCCTTCATGGCCTCCGCATAGACGCGCTCTTCTTCCATAAGCGCTTCGCGGTCTGCGATCGGGATCTGATAGTAATCAGGGTGAATCTCGCTGAACGCGAGAAAGCCATGACGGTTGCCGCCATAGTCGATGAACGCCGCCTGAAGCGACGGCTCAACCCGTGTTACTTTTGCAAGATAGATATTGCCAGCAAGCTGCCGGCGGCTGTCGGATTCAAAGTCGAACTCCTCAACTTTGTTTCCATCCACCACCACAACGCGAGTTTCCTCTGCGTGGGTGGCGTCGATAAGCATTTTCTTAGCCATGTTGTCCAATTGCACGACAAAACGCCAACCGCGCCCGGGGGCCCGGCAGCTCTTGTAACGTGTCTATTTATGGCAATGTCAGACGCGCATTTGGAGGGGGCGCTTGCGCCCTCGGCTCTCAAACTCAATGGTGTCGCGCGCTTCATCGCGTTTCTTCTCCGACGCCTCTTTGCTTTTTGAAGGCCAAGGGCGCCCGTTTAATGGCAAACGTAAGGTTTGCCGGTCCGTCTGGCCGGGGGTTCCGACCAATTCATACTGCTGGGGAAACATCTAGATTTCCGAAGCAGAGAAACTCAAAGAGGGCGCAACTTTGTGTGCCCTCACCTCTACTTAATGCCACCATGCGGTAAAACACAATGCCAAACTGTCACAAATGCGGTCATTCGCGCAGCAAGTCAGTCAAACGCGTTGTGACACCAGTGTCTGTTGTCACCTGCAACACTGGTGCAAAAGTTGGCGCGTGCGACTTTGTTATTTGCGCGCTTGTCATCGCTGTTCCAATATAGCTGTCGGCGCGACATAGCCAGTCGGGCTGAGCGCCATACCATGTAAAATGACCATGCCAAAGCAGATCACCCCCGCGATCAACAGCGCCCCGAGGATCCAAACCAAGTGAAATCCACGCCTCGTTTCAAGACGTTGGCAGAGAGTGATTACACAAGATAATCAGAACGTTGCAGCGCGTATTTGGCCATCTTCTCGTTCAGCGTCCGGCGCGGCAGGCAAAGCTCGTCCATCACACTCGCGATACTGCCTTTATGGCGGCGCATGGTGTTGTCGATCAGCATCCGTTCGAAGGCTTCTACATATTCCTTGAGCGGCTTGCCTTCGGTTGTCATCACCGGCTGCATCTCGTCGTGGTCGTTCATCAACAGCGAAGTGATAGAACCTGACCCGCGTCGCGATTGCAGCACCGCCCGCTCGGCCACATTGATCAGCTGGCGCACATTGCCGGGCCAAGGCGCTTGCAGCAGTTGCGCAGCCTCCTGTGCTGTCACCTTCGGCGCATCACACCCGTATTCATCTGCGTATTCCTCCGCCAAACGGGTGAACAACGTCAGGATATCCTCTCCGCGTTGGCGCAGCGGCGGAACCGTAATGCGCAGCGCGGCCATGCGGTAAAACAGATCAGAGCGCAGCGCATCTTCAACTGTGCGGTTTTGTTCCTGCAAGTTTGAAATCGCCACAATCCGCGTTTCGGGCGGGTTGCCTTCATCGTTCATAAAGCTCAGCAAGCGCGCCTGCACGGCGTCGGGCAGCGTCTCTATGTCTTCGAGCACCAAGGTGCCGCCTCGGGCCTCTTCCACCGCGGGCAACTGGCTGTCTTCCGGCTGCATAGGCCCGAACAAGCGCTTGACCAGCGCCTCTTCTTCCAGCGCCGAGCAACTGACCAGAACAAACTTCTTGCCAGCCCGCGCACCAACTGCGTGCAACGCATGCGCCACAAGTGTTTTGCCAGTGCCTGTCTCGCCGTCGATCAGCACATGCCCATCGGCCTGCCCCAGATCAAGAATATCTTCCTTAAGCCGCGCCATAACAGGGCTGATACCGATGAGTTTCTTGATCAACTGCCCGCCATCCGACAGCTCACGCCGCAAAGCTCGGTTGTCCATCGTCAGGCGCCGCGCATTGGCCGCCTTCTTGGCGAGTTCGGTCATCCGGTCAGGGTTGAACGGCTTCTCGAGAAAATCAAAAGCGCCAACCCGCATCGCCTCAACGGCCATCGGCACATCGCCGTGACCGGTGATCATGATAACAGGCAAAGCACTGTCAGCGCCCATCAGCTTTTTCAGAAACTGCATACCGTCCATGCCGGGCATCTTGATGTCGGAAATCACGATACCGGGGTAGTCTGGCCCAAGCTCCTTGAGCGCATCTTCCGCTGAGGGAAACGTCTGCGTGTCATAGCCTGATAGTGCAAGCCACTGACTTATAGATTGGCGCATGTCCTGCTCGTCATCCACAATCGCGATTTTCATTGCTTTCGCCATGTTGGGTCTCCCGCCCTGTTATTCCGCTGCTGCGGCCGCGTCCTTGGTGACGTTGCCATTTGCATCGACTTCCAAGATAGGAAGTTGCATTTCAAATACAGCCCCTCCGGCGATAGAATTGCGCGCCGTCAGCCTGCCCCCTAGGTCGTTTACGATACCAGAAGAAATGGCAAGCCCAAGGCCGACGCCTTCACCGGGCTCTTTTGTCGTGTAAAACGGCTCGAACAGCGCGTCGAGATCATCGATTCCGGGGCCGTTGTCTCGCACCATCAGTGAAGCGGTTTCACCCGCCGCAAGGATCAGCTCAACCTCGGGGTCAGCCTCTTGGCGCGTGGCATCAAGCGCGTTGCGAATGAGGTTGACCATCACCTGCTCGATGCGCACGCGGTCGCCCATGACATAGACAGGCCAACTCGGCAAAACACGGTCGATCTTCACATGCCTGAGCTTCAGTTGCGGCTCCATCATCGACAGGGCCGAAGTCAGCGCATCGCCCATGTTTATTGGGGTTAACTTGTCCTGTCCCTTGCGCGCATAGCTCTTGAGCTGCTTGGTAATCGCCCCCATCCGCTCAATCAGATCATCGATCCGCAGAAAGCTCGAAACCGCCTCATCGGGCCGGTTGCGGGCCAACAAAAGCCGCGCTCCGGCAAGGTAGGTTTTCATTGCCGCGAGGGGTTGGTTCAGCTCGTGGCTCACAGCTGCCGACATCTCGCCAAGCGCCGCCAGTTTCGAGCTCTGCGCGAGGCTTTGCTCCGCCACTTCAAGCTGCCCTTGCATCTTTTCGCGCTCGGCAATTTCCCGCTGCAAGCGCGCGTTCAGGCGGCGAAGCTCCGCCGACTCCCGCTGGAAAAGTGCCATCCGCACGGCAGACTTACGGCTCAACAGGTAAAATCCGAGGGACAGCAAAATGGCAAATCCCATGATCTCGAGCGCCAGCACACCGTTCACCCGTTCGCGCACGCTTGAGTAAGTGGTAAAACTCGCCATCCGCCAGCCCCGAAACGCCACGCGCGTTTCTTTGCGCATCACCGCTTCGCCTTGCACGTAAGCATCCGGCGACAGCGAGGTCCAATCCTGAGTGGCTCTGATCGCGCGCTGAATTGCACTTTCAGCAGGCTCGCGGCTCAGGGCGTTCGCCTCGCTCACGCCGCGCCAACGCGGCTCGGTGGCCAGAATGATCGTGCCTTCGCTATCAGTCACCAAAACCGCGTCTGATATGCCCGCCCATCCGCGTTCGAACTTCGCCAGATCGACCTCGACAAGGATCACGCCCAGTGTCTCGGCCTGCAAATTGATGCGGCGCGCATAAACAAAGCGATAGCCCCCGCTTTCGCGCGGAACTGTCGTGAAAATCGTGTCGTTCGAGCGCAAAGCATCGACAAAGTATGGCTGCGAACGATGCGCCTCACCTAGCCGGCCCCGATCTGTCGCCGCAACGGTGCGCCCGCCCGCATCAAGCAGAATGAGTGAAGCCGCGCCGATTTCCTCAACAAACGAGATAAGTCTTTGTGTTGACTGACTAAAATCACTTGACGACAAGGCACCAATCAAAGCCGGATCACGGCTCAACAGTTGCGGCACAATCGAGTTGCGTTTGAGTTCGGAGATCAGGTTGCCCGAATAAAGTGCCAACCGCAGCTCAGCCCTGTTGCGGGTGTTTTCTGTGAACCTCTGGGTCAGCAACCGATTGGTCACTGCCACTGTTATGACCGCCAACACCAAGAGCGCAACAAACACCAGACGCACCCGCCAACTGACGGTTCTCGGGCTTCGCTCTGGATTCTGGGTTTTGGCAAGCGGTTTCATCCACACAGACTAGCCCCGCAAAGCCCCCCTCACAAGCCGCTGGCTTCAGGCAAGCGCCATCTGGCTCATTAAGCCGTCAAACATCGCTTTTCCGTCAGTGCCGCCGTGGCTTGGTTCGGCCATGCGCTCGGGGTGCGGCATCATGCCAAGCACGCGCCGGTTCTTACTGACAACGCCAGCAATATCCGCCACCGAGCCATTGGGGTTGTCGACATAACTAAAGGCAATGCGCCCCTCGCCCTGCAACTGCGCCAGCTTGGCATCATCGACATAGTAGTTGCCGTCATGGTGCGCGATCGGGACAGTCACCTCCTGGCCAGCTTCATAGCCCACCAGATAATCGCTCTCGCAGGCTTCAACGCGCAACTGCACAGGCTTGCAAATATATTTCAGGCCAGCATTGCGGCGCAACGCCCCGGGCAACAAGCCGGTTTCCGTCAAAACCTGAAAGCCGTTGCAAATTCCGAGCGCATAACCGCCACGTTCAACATGTTTGATCAGCGAGCGGCAAATAGGCGAGTTCGCCGCAATCGCCCCGCAGCGCAGATAGTCGCCAAAGGAAAACCCGCCCGGAACAGCCACCAAGTCAATGCCCGCAGGCAGCTCGGTGTCTTTGTGCCAGATCATCTGCACATCCGCACCGGCGCGTTTCAGCGCAACTTGCAAATCACGGTCGCAGTTTGACCCCGGAAAAACGATTACAGCAGCTTTCATGTCGCGCGCTCCTCAGCCAAGCTCGATGGTGTAGCTTTCGATCACCGTATTGGCGAGCAGCTTCTCGCACATCTCTTTAACCGTCGCCTCGGTTGTGCCCTCAGCCAGGTCCAGCTCGATCACCTTGCCCTGACGCACGCCCTCAACCCCGTCAAAACCGAGCGCACCAAGCGCGTGGCGCACAGCCTCGCCCTGCGGGTCAAGAACTCCGGTCTTCAGCATCACATGCACACGCGCTTTCATTTGGCTTTCCCCTTGGTGGTCTTAGTTGATCAATGTTGGTTTCATGGGCGTTGCGCCTTTGGGCATCACACCCAGACGCTTGGCCACTTCGCTATAAGCGTCTGTCAGCGAGCCTAGGTCGCGGCGGAACACGTCTTTATCAAGCTTCTGGCCTGTCTCGATGTCCCACAGGCGGCAGCTGTCAGGGCTAATCTCGTCAGCCACGATGAGCCGCTGAAAATCGCCTTCATACACACGGCCAATCTCGATCTTGAAATCAACCAGCTTGATGCCAACGCCATACATAACGCCCGACAGAAAATCATTCACCCGCAAAGCAAGGCTCAGAATGTCATCCATATCCTGCTGGCTGGCCCAGCCGAACGCAGCAATATGCTCTTCCGAAACCAGCGGATCACCAAGCGCATCATCCTTGTAGCAATATTCTACAATCGGACGCGGCAGCATCGTGCCTTCTTCTATGCCAAGCCGCTTGCTCATGCTGCCGGCGGCGTAGTTGCGCACGATCACTTCCAGCGGAATGATCTCGCAGGCCTTAACCAGTTGCTCACGCATGTTGAGCCGTTTGATAAAATGGTTTGGCACACCGATATTTGTCAGCCCGGTCATGAAATACTCGGACAACATGTTGTTGAGCACTCCCTTGCCTTCAATGACGTCTTTCTTTTCAGCGTTGAAAGCCGTCGCATCGTCCTTGAAATACTGCACAATTGTGCCAGGCTCTGGCCCTTCAAAGAGCGTTTTCGCTTTGCCTTCATAGATTTTTGTGCGCCGTGCCATGTCAAAGCTCCAAACTGTGCGCCCAAAGTGAGTCTGAGCGCCTTGCCGCCCTCATATGTCAAAGGGCTCATTGTCGCAAGGCAATCAGAGGGGGTTGCGCCTATTCGCCTCGGTAGGCATATGTATTGCACAGTTTTAACCTTGCGAGGAGCCAGCAAGATGTCGACATTTGATGACCGTGAAAACGCATTCGAAAGCAAGTTCGCCCATGACGAAGAGATGAAATTCAAAGCCGAAGCCCGCACCAACAAGTTGCTGGGCCTTTGGGCCGCCGAGCTTTTGGGCAAGTCAGACGATGAAGCCGCAGCCTATGCCAAAGACGTTATCAAAGCGGACTTTGAAGAAGCAGGCCACGAAGATGTTGTGCGTAAAGTCGCCGCCGATCTGGGCGATAAAGCCGATGCCGACACCATCCGCGCCAAGCGCAGTGAGTTGGCCATAATCGCGCAACAACAAGTGATGACAGAAGCCAGCTAAGCTCTTCTCTTACAACACGATAAGCGCCGCTCCTTCTCGGGGTGGCGTTTTTTGTTGCGCCTGTGCTCACAGCCATTTTTGCACAGCCTTTTAGTTGTTAGCCTTACGTTTCTGGACACGTTGTTTGCAGCCCTTGCCCTGTTTTTTCTGGTCCCTGACAGTGCAGGCCTTCCATTAACAACGCTGCTACCGGTATTTCTGATCGCCCTTGTCTTCACTGTGCAAACCCCTCAAACGCTCACTGCCCTGTTTGATCCGGCAGAAGGCGATATGGCAACGCTGTTGCCTGCCCTCACCAGTGCCGCGAGAAACCGCAACCGCTTGCCTGTGCTCTACAAATGCAGCGCCCAGACGGAACCATGCATACGTTGATCACTCAAGCAATTGAAGACGCATCGAAAAATGGTCGTCATCAACTGTCGCTTGCGGCCCTGCCTGCCCGTAAAAGCAATGCCAAGCTAGGCCGCCTTATAGCCTATCTTTCGGGCAGCGCAGGGCTTGTGCAGTTCAAAGACAGCTTCGCGCCGCACTACCGTCCCCTCTACATGGCCGCCCCAAACCGGCTCTCGCTTGGCATTTCGATGCTTGATCTTGCCCAAACAGTTACCAGCACCACATGCGAAAAAACGCCGCCGCCCGCGATAAGCCACCAAAGGGATTTGCCTCACCTGCCCAACTGTGCGACATGAAGCCAACAGACCCACGCACCTAGAAAAAGGCACCGGCTCATGACATCCCCTCTTGAAGCACTTCTTGACCAGCGCGACTGGCTTTTGGCCGACGGCGCGACTGGCACAAACCTGTTCAACATGGGCCTTGGCGCGGGTGATCCGCCCGAGTTCTGGAACACTGAAAAACCTGACAACATCCTTAAGCTCTATCAAGGCTCCGTTGATGCGGGATCAGACCTGTTCCTGACAAACTCGTTTGGCGGCAATGCAGCGCGCCTTAAGTTGCACAACGCCCAAAACCGCGCCCGCGAACTCTCGCGCGTATCAGCCGAGCTTGGTCGCGAAGTCGCTGACAAAACCGACCGCACAATCATCGTTGCAGGCTCGGTTGGGCCCACAGGCGAGATCATGGCGCCAATGGGCTCACTTACCCATGAACTCGCTGTTGAAATCTTCCACGAACAGGCCGAAGGCCTCAAAGAAGGCGGCGTTGATGTGCTCTGGGTCGAAACTATTTCTGCTCCTGAAGAATACGCCGCGGCTGCCGAGGCCTTTGCGCTTGCTGACATGCCATGGTGCGGCACGATGAGTTTTGACACAGCCGGGCGCACGATGATGGGTGTCACCAGCGCCGATCTCGCCGCATTTGTCGAGAAACTGCCGAACCCACCGCTTGCCTACGGCGCAAACTGCGGTGTTGGCGCATCTGATTTGCTGCGCACCGTGCAAGGCTTCACTGCTGGCGGTTCCGAACGACCCATCATTGCTAAGGGCAACGCCGGTATCCCAAAATATCACGACGGCCACATCCACTATGATGGCACGCCCGAACTGATGGGAGAGTATGCCGTGCTCGCGCGTAACAGCGGTGCAAAAATCATTGGTGGTTGCTGCGGCACGATGCCGGAGCACTTGAGAGCAATGCGCGAAGCCCTTGAAAACACGCCCAAAGGCAGCAAACCTGCACTTGAAGAGATCACCGCCAAAATGGGCGCATTCTCTTCCGCGACCGACGGCACAGGCGACAATGAAGCCGCCCCGACACGTCAAAACCGACGTCGCAGAACCTAAAACAAACGCATCTGGTCGCCCGTATGTTCGGGCGGCCTGAACAGATCACAGCGCAAAGCGGGCTGCGCCTCATCCAGCCCAAGCCGCCGCACAGCAAGCTTGAAACGTGCCGCTATCGCTTCCGCATAGACCCCCTCGCCGCGCATACGCTTGTGCCAGCGAGCGTCATATTCCTTGCCGCCATGCATTTCTCGCAACCGCGCCATAACCTTGGCAGCACGGTGCGGATAATGCTCAGCCAGCCAGTCTTGCCAAAGTTGCGACACTTCCCGCGGCAGACGCAACATGATCCAACTCGCTGATGTCGCCCCCGCATCACGGCCCGCGGCCAAAATCCGCTCCATCTCGGCGTCCGTCAGCCCCGGCACCACGGGCGAGCACATTACCCGCACAGGTATCCCCGCCGCACACAACCTGCGAATGGTCTCCAGCCGTCGCTTGGGGCTTGGCACCCGCGGCTCCATCCGCCGCGAAAGCGTTGCATCAAGCGTCGTCACCGACACACCAACCCGCACCAACCCCTGCGCTGCCATTGGTGCCAAAATATCAATATCCCGTTCGATCAAAGTGCCTTTGGTGACAATCGCAACCGGATGAGAAGCATCCTGCAACACCTTGAGACACTTGCGAAAAACCTCTTCGCGCTTTTCTACAGGTTGGTAAGCATCAGTGTTGGTTCCAACCGCCAGAGGTGCAACCTCATAACGCTTCGCGCGCAACTCGTGTTCTAGCACTTCAGCGGCATTCTGGCGCGCAATCAGCCGTGTTTCAAAATCAAGCCCCGGAGACAAGCCCAAGTAAGCATGACTTGGCCGCGCAAAACAGTAAACACAGCCATGTTCACAACCACGATACGGGTTGATCGAGCGGTCAAACGGCAAATCAGGCGAGCGGTTATAGCTGATCAGACTGCGTGCTTGCTCATAGCTGACTTCGGTCCGAAACCCGGCACGCTCTTCCGGTATCTCCCAGCCGTCATGGGTTTCCTCACGGCCATACCGCTCAAAGCGCCCTGCCGCATTGCTGCCAACACCGCGCCCGCGCCGCCGATCATCCGATATCTTCAAACCACTATCCACCTGCAACAACTAGAACATAACAAGAACACTTGCAATATGCACATCAATTTCATGAGCATTATGAGCCTTTCCTTCTCAGGAAAACGCAATAGAGTCGGCATTGACGCGGCGCATGTCGCAATTCGTGCAGTCTTGCTGCGGCATTCTGGCAGAAGCTGACACAAATGACATTCCATCAAAGGGTCAAAATATGTCCGACGATCAAGACGAAATCATCCTCTCCGAGCTCGACGACGATGAGCTTGTGCAACAAATGTTTGACGACCTCTATGATGGCCTCAAAGAAGAGATCGAAGAAGCCGTAAACATTCTGCTAGAGCGCAAATGGGAGCCCTACCGCGTGCTCACTGAAGCGCTTGTTGGCGGCATGACAATCGTCGGCCAAGACTTCCGCGATGGCATCCTCTTTGTGCCGGAAGTTCTGCTCGCCGCCAACGCCATGAAGGGCGGTATGGCCATTCTCAAGCCTTTGCTGGCCGAAACCGGTGCACCGCGCGTCGGCGGCATGGTCATCGGCACCGTCAAGGGCGACATTCACGATATCGGGAAGAACCTCGTTGGCATGATGATGGAAGGTGCCGGTTTTGAAGTCGAAGACATCGGCATCAACAACTCGGTTGAGGGGTATCTCGAAGCCATAGAAGAGCACAAACCCGAGATCCTCGGCATGTCGGCGCTGCTGACCACAACAATGCCTTACATGAAGGTCGTGATCGACACGATGGTTGAGCAAGGCATCCGCGATGACTATATCGTGCTTGTTGGCGGCGCGCCGCTCAATGAGGAATTCGGCAAAGCCATCGGCGCTGACGCCTACTGTCGCGACGCTGCCGTTGCGGTTGAAACCGCAAAAGAGTTTGTCGCACGTAAGCACAACCAGGCGGCTGTCTAAGCCTTTATGAGCATTCGCTTAAACGGCCCGCCAGCAACACGCTGCGCGGGCCTTTTTGTTAGGACATCAAATGCTACCGGATGACAAAACACTTACGGAACAAGGCCTCGCCACGACAGGTAGCGGCTCAGGCCAAGGCCGTATCCTGCTCATCGCTTGCGGCGCCCTCGCTCGCGAAATCCTCGCGCTCAACAAGCTCAATGGCTGGGATCACCTTGATCTCACTTGCCTGCCGGCAAAGCTGCACCTCTACCCCGACAAAATCACAACCGAAGTCGAAGCTGCCGTGCTCAAGCACCGGGCGGATTACGCCGAGATTTTCATCGTCTACGCCGATTGCGGCACAGGCGGGCTTTTGCAAGCCAAATGCGATGAACTCGGCGTGAAAATGGTCGCCGGGCCGCACTGCTATTCCTTTTTTGAAGGCAACGATGCATTCGCCGAACACGACGACGAAATCACCGCCTTTTATCTGACCGACTTTCTTGTCAAACAGTTCGACGCCTTCATCTGGAAGCCCATGGGCCTCGACAAACATCCTCAACTCTTGGAAATGATTTTCGGCAACTACACCAAGCTTGTCTACCAAGCCCAAACCAAACAACCGGCGCTGGAGGCCAAGGCCCGCGAGTGCGCCGAACGCCTCGGCCTCGCCTATGAGTACCGCTTCACAGGCTACGGAGACCTCGCCAAAGCCCTGAAAACGCAGGCTGAAGCACCCTAGCTATCCTGCCGCCGCCAAACGTATCCGCTCAACCATCGAGCGCACCCCGTTCGAGCGCTGCGCCGATAGATGCTCGTTCAGCCCCAACCGCCCTAGCTCGGCCTGCGCATCCACAGCAC
Organism: Lentibacter algarum; assembly: GCF_018860975.1. Classification (GTDB taxonomy): domain Bacteria; phylum Pseudomonadota; class Alphaproteobacteria; order Rhodobacterales; family Rhodobacteraceae; genus Lentibacter; species Lentibacter algarum_A. Next base: position 207,612 of record NZ_JAHKQI010000008.1, on the reverse strand, counting down.
CAACCGCTTCAACAGCCACGCCGTTGTAAAGCTCGCGCAGCACGGCAACCAGCCCGCGAACGATCATCGCGTCGCTGTCTCCGTCAAAGCTCAGCACCCCGTCTGCAATCGTCACATGCAGCCACACCTGGCTCGCGCAGCCGTCAACTTTGGTCGCAGGCACCTTCAACGCATCATCAAGCGGTTTCATAGCCTTGCCCAACTCGATCACATGCGCATATCGGTCTTCCCAATCGTCCAAAAACTCGAAGTCTTCAACAATCTCTTCAAACGCTGCCGTGGCCATAACCTCACCCCTTCTATTTGTACTTCAGATAGGCAATGACAGCCCAAAGGTCTAGCCTTGGCTTTCCCGCCTTTTCAAGCGGGGCGCAATCAGGTAATCGGGTAGGTAAGAAAAGGGGCAGCATTATGCGGATCATTCTTACGACTTCATTGGTGGCGTTGCTCGCCCTTCCCGGATGTGGCGGCTCGTTGAGCGAATCTCGCGTTAATCCGGCCAACTGGTTTGGCAAAAGCCGCGGCGAGCGTGTCGCTGTCGAGCAGACCAACCCGCTTCTGCCGCGCCGTTCAAGCTTTTCTCGCCCCGATGCGGTCTACGGCGGTGTGCCCGTGGCCCAGATCCTTGAATTGCAGGTCGAGCGTGCAGCCGGTGGTGCCGTGATCCGCACCAAAGGCCTCAGCCCGACACTTGGAGCCTATGATGTGCGCCTTGAGCCGGTCGAATATGAAGAAGGTGAAGCGCCAAAATCGGTGCTCGAGTTTACACTCAAGGCCGCCTACTCGAAAAAGTCGCGCCCGAACGCTCCTGCTAGCGGCCGCGAGATCGTTGCAGCGGCATTCGTGTCTGATATCGAGCTTGAGGGCATCCGCACGATCCGTGTCATCGGCGGCGAAAATGCACGCTCGGTTCGTCGCTAAAGCTCGACAACCTGCACAACCCGGCCCTTCACAGCCAGCGCGATCTCACCGTCACAAAGCCGTAGCGCATCGTCACCGAACGCTTCCTTGCGCCAGCCTTTGAGCGCCGCCAAGTCGCGTTCACCTGAAGCGATCATGTCAAGTTCCGCAGCCGTGGCGATCAGTTTTGAGGCCACGCCCATGCTCTCGGTTTTGGCCTTGAGCAGAACCCGCAGCATATCGGCCAGCGCGGGGTTGACGTTTTGCTTGTCAAACCGCGTATCGGCTTTGGGCATATCTTCAGGTTTGCAAGCCAGCCCCGCTTTCACAGCTGCCAGAATGCCTTCCGCGATGTCGCCCTTGCGCGCGTCCCGCAACAGCAAGCGCGAGCGCCCCAACTCGTTGATATCTTTTGGCTTTGTTGAGGCCAACTCGCTCAAAGCATCGTCCTTGAACACACGGTTTCGTGGCACGTTGCGCTCTTGTGCATAGGCCTCCCGAAACTTAGCCAACTCTCGGACAATGGCCAGAAACTTGCCCGAACTGGTGCGGGTTTTCACCCGTTTCCAAGCCACATCAGGATCAATTTGATATGTGTCTGCCGACTGCAAAATCGCCAGTTCTTCGCGCACCCACTTTTCGCGCTGGTTCTTACGCAGGGCCGCCTCAAGGTATTCATAAACAATGCGCAAATGCGTCACGTCAGCCAGAGCATATGTCTTCTGCGCATCGGTCAACGGCCGGCGCGACCAGTCGGTAAAGCGGCTGCTCTTGTCAACCTGCTCCTTGGCGATCTTGCGCACCAAAGTCTCGTATCCGACCTGCTCACCAAATCCACAAACCATCGCCGCAACCTGGGTGTCAAACAGCGGCTCAGGGATGACATCGCCATCATGAAAGAAAATTTCCAAGTCTTGGCGCGCGGCGTGAAACACCTTCACCACAGCCTTGTCGGCCATCAAGTCCCACAGCGGTTGCAGCGACAGCCCCTCAGCCAGCGGATCAACCAGAACAGCACTGTCATCGCCCTCACGCGGCATAGCCAACTGCACAAGGCATAGCTTGGCGTAATACGTGCGCTCACGCAGAAACTCGGTATCAACAGTGACGTAGTCAAACGTCGCCGCCTCTTTGCAAAACGCGGCAAGGTCTTCAGTGGTTGTAATCGTGATCATAGGACGAAAAATCTTTCAAATGGTGCACAGCCTATACGCGAGCCTTTTTAGAAATGGAAGACAAAGCCCACGCTTCGTCGATGAAGGTCTGGAATGCGGACGAAGCCGACCTTCGAGAACTCTCAACCAATGGCGGCTTTATTCGGGGCGAAAGTACAGCGTAAAGTGCGCCGTGCAGGAAGCAGACGCTCGCTGCAGATGTCCATCGATGCATTGGGTTGTTTATTTTGGCCCAGACAGCGCGTTTTCTAGAAACCGGACCACATTTCCAATCTGGTCTGCCCGCTCTTTCAACTCTTCGATCTTGCGTTGGATGACGGCGCGCGCAACGTCGCGGTCGCAACTCTCTGCGGTGGACTCCACAATTGAGCGCAGGTCAGCGACGGACATGCCTGCTTCTCGTGCGCCTGCGAAAAACTGAAGCCAGACGAGGCAGTCGTCTTTGTAGTTGCGGTAGCTGTTCGTCTCACTGTCCTCGACGGTGGAGGTGATGAGACCGTTGCGTTCGTAAAACCGGATGGTGTCCCGACTGACGCCAGATTTCTGTGCAAGTTCGCCAATTCGCATTGCTAAATCCTAAACCATGGACAAAGGTCTATTGTTTTTATTTTCCCATCGTCTATATGCGACCAAGGGCATGAAATTGCAATCACTTTAGGCACTAGGACATCGCACATGACAAAATGTATTATTATCGTAGGTGGGGGCTATGTTGGCGTGCAACTGGCCAAGGCGTTGGACGACAAGGCCGAGGTGACCCTGATTGAGCCTCACAGCCATTTTGTCCATGCGCCTGCGATGATCCGCGCGGTTGTCGATCCGCAAGTTCTGGATCAGGCATTGATCCCCTATGATGATTTGCTCAAGAACGGTAAGGTCCTGCGCGCACGTGCCGAAAGCATTGATGCTGCGGGCGTCACTCTTGAAGACGGAACCGAAGTGCTTGGCGACTACATCGTTGTCGCGACTGGCTCAAACAATGCTATACCGTTTAAACCTGCAACCGATAGCATCAAAGCCTTTCGCGCGGACAGCGCGCGTATCCACGCGATGCTGGAAGCCGCGCAAAGTGTTGCCATTGTTGGGGCGGGTGCGGTCGGGACAGAACTGGCCGGCGAAATCGCGCATTTCATGCCGGACAAGAAGGTTACGTTGATTTCGTCAGAGCCGTCACTGTTCCCAACGATGCCCTCAAAACTTGGGACAGCCCTGCAGGCTAAACTCAATGACGCTGGCGTGACGACGATCTTTGGTGCGCGTGCCGAAAACCTTGAGAGCACGACAGAGCCCTATGCTGGTGAGCTTCAACTGAGTAAAGGTGACAGCATTACCGCCGATCTGATCTTCCCCGCCATCGGGTCTCGTGCCACGTCGACCATTCTTGAGACGCTGCCCGGCATCACCAAAGGCGCCGCCAATAGGGTCAAGACTGACCCGTGGTTGCGTCCATCTGACCTGCCGAATGTCTTTGCCGCCGGAGACGTCGCAGAGTCCGGAGATGCGATGACAATCGTCGCTGTCAGCCGCCAAACACCTTGGTTGGAAAAGATGCTGACCTCGCTGATCAACGGCAAAAAGGTCGAGGATATGGCCAAATACAAACCGTGGGGCAAAGCACCTTTCTTAGTCCCCCTAGGGCCGCAGAAAGGAAGTTCCTATCTTGTCTTGTTCACCGCCGGAGATGCAATAACCCGCCTCATGAAGGGCAAGGATCTGTTTGTGTCCAAATACCGGAAGATGCTGAACCGAACCTAAAGCGACCCATGGCTCGGAAAAGGAAGTCACCCACGGGTTCAATTGGGGTTTTCAGCATTGGCCTCTACCATCATAGAAGACATTCGCGGTATTGCAGAAAATTGGCAAAGAGGACGCGCTGCGTTCATTGCTTCAGTTTGCAGCATCATGCACATTGGGCTCAATCCAGCCATTCGCTGCACCGAAGGAAATGCAATGGAGCATTTGCTTCAAAGCTCCAACAAAGCCCGATCACCCGTCACAAACCGCTTGAGCACCGCAGGGTAAAGCGCGTGTTCTTGCTGGAGCACGCGCGCCGCCAGCGTATCTGCTGTGTCGCCCTCCAGAACAGGCACCCGCGCTTGCCCGAGCACAGGCCCGTCGTCAAGTTTTGCTGTGACTTCATGCACCGTGCAGCCAGCTTCGGTATCGCCAGCCTCAAGCGCGCGTTGGTGGGTGTGCAGGCCTTTGTATTTGGGCAGCAAGGAGGGGTGAATGTTCAGCATCCGCCCTTCAAATTGCTCGATAAAGCTCGCCGTCAGCACCCGCATGAAGCCAGCAAGGCAGATGATATCGGGCTGATGCGCGTGCAGCACCTCAAGCAACTCCGCCTGAAAGCTCTCGCGGTCGCCCTTATGCGGACGATGATCAACAACAGCCGTCGGCACGCCAAGCGCCGCAGCCTTGGCCAGCCCGCCAGCATCCGCCGAGTTCGCCAGCACCAAGCAAGGCCGAGCGGCGTGATCGCCCGTCATGCTCTCAACCAGCTTGATCATATTCGAGCCACCGCCCGAAATCAGGATCGCAACGCGTTTCATCGCTCAGAGGCTGCCGCTGTAGGCAACGCCCTCGCCCGCAACAACGCGGCCCATGGTGTAAACTTGCTCGCCCTCAGAGCGCAGCAGCTCGGCCAGCGCCTCGGCCCGATCAGCCTCAACCACCAGCACCATGCCAACCCCTGTGTTAAACGTCTTGAGCATCTCGGCCTCGGCCATATTGCCTGTCGCGCCGAGCCACTTGAACACCGCAGGCAGCTCCCAGCTGTCAAGATCAACCGCGCAGCCAAGCCCCTCAGGCAGCACCCGCGGCAGGTTTTCTGACAAGCCACCACCAGTGATATGCGCAAGGCCATGCACACCGCCAGCGCGGATCGCCGCAAGCGCTTGCTTCACATACAGCCGCGTCGGCGCCAACAAGGCCGCACCAAGGCTGCCCTCGCCCCACGGGCAGTCAGCGTCCCAGCCAAGGCCGGAAACCTCAACCAGCTTGCGCACCAGCGAATAACCGTTGGAGTGAACACCATTTGAGCCAAGCCCAAGCAGCACATCGCCCTCTTTCACGCCTGCAGGCAAGTCAGCGCCGCGTTCCATCGCGCCGACACTAAAGCCCGCCAAGTCAAAGTCGCCGTCAGGATACATCCCCGGCATCTCGGCCGTTTCACCGCCGATCAGAGCACAGCCTGACAGCTCGCAGCCCTTGGCAATGCCCTCGATAATCCGCGCGGCGGTGTCCATCTCAAGCTTGCCTGTAGCGAAATAGTCGAGGAAAAACAAAGGCTCCGCCCCCTGACACACAAGGTCATTGACGCACATCGCCACCAAGTCGATGCCGACACCGTCAACCTCACCTGTGTCAATCGCGATGCGCAGCTTGGTGCCAACACCGTCAGTCGCCGCCACCAGGATAGGGTCAACATAGCCCGCGCCCTTAAGGTCAAACAGCGCCCCGAAGCCGCCAAGCCCCGCCATCACACCCGGGCGCTGCGTGCGCTTCGCCGCCGGCTTAATGCGCTCGACAAGCGCGTTGCCCGCGTCAATATCAACCCCCGCATCCGCATAGGTGATCCCGTTTTTACCAGTGGTAGTGTCGCTCATAGCAGCCCCCGAAATAGCAGTGTTGCTTCGCCTTACTGCACCTAGGCCTCAATGTGAACCGCTCAAAGCGTTGCGGCTTGCGCGAGCGCGGCAAAACCTTGATATTGCCCTCAAATAATTTGAGACATTCATGCCGACAGAGCCGTTTTACCTGATCACGCTGATGAAGAAACACCCCGAGTTAACGGCCTTGGCGCTCGTTATCTTAGGTGCGTTCTTGCCTGGCTGGCTAAGCCTGATTCAGAATAAACTCGCCGACTACAGCTTCAAAGAACAGCTCGACAGCCCAACCTCGTGGCCAAGCCTCGCCAAACGCTACAGCGGCTCCGGCTGGTCGGGCTATAACCGCGCTATCGAGCATCTGCTCGCCGCCACATCCCGCATCTACGGCGACAAGCCCCTCGGCAAAAAGGCCTATTCCCGCAGCCTGCAAATCGCCTTCATCTACCCGCCGCTCTGCCTCCTGATCGGCTGGGTCGTCTTTGGCGTTGGCTCAATTGGCGGGCTTGAGATCTTGCCTGTCGCAAACCCCGAAACAGGCGAGGCGTGGCTCTGGCATGACCGCACATGGCGCGCATTAACTTTGGTCGCGCTCATGGTGTTCATGTTTTTCTCATACGAATTTGCCGAATTGTTAGCGAGCTGGATTGAGGCAAAATTAACCAAACCAAGAGAAGCTCTTGCCAATCGGGCCGGTTTTCTGCCGAAGGCGGCCCGAATGGCACTGGCGTCATTACCTACACTTGCCTTTTTAGCTGCCTATTTCGCTGCCTTTGCCGGTGCCTTTGCCGGTGCCGTTGCCGCTGCCTTTGCCGGTGCCGTTGCTGTTGCCGTTACTTTTACCTTTGCCTTTGCCGGTGCCTTTGCCGGTGCCGTTGCCTTTGCCGTTGCCGCTGCCTTTGCCGGTGCCGTTGCCGTTGCCGTTGCCGTTGGCGCTGCCTTTGCTGGTGAAGCAAATGAAGCCAGCATCTACCTCCTCTTCTTCGCCATTCTCCCGCTCCTCAACAGCTTTGCTGATTTCCTCTCTCTCGCTGCCACCCGCAGTTTTCTTGGTGACATCCAGCGGCACGAGCACGCCCTTCTGCGCATCCTGCTCGACGTTCTCCTTGACATAATCATCGCCGCGCTCTGCCTTGTCTTCCTGCTCGGCAGCACATGGGCCGCGCTCACCGCTTGGGAGGCCATCGCCCCAAGCACCCTCGCGTTTGACTATCGCGCCTATGTGCAAGCGCTCTTAAAAGGCGACTACAGACAAGCCTCACTGCTGATCATGCTGGTCTCAACCACGCTTTTGCCCACCGTCATCCATATCCTCACAGGCATCACAGGCATCTTCGCCGTCAGATCAAACAGCTGGGCCAAAGCCGCCAAGATGCTGTCAAACCCGCCTGCCGCACCCGACGTTGCTTACAACCAAGACATCCTGACCCACCTGCGCCGCGGCCAGTATTGGGCATGGGTCAAAACCACGCTGTGCTTTGTGGTGCTTCCCTACGCCACAGTCCTTGTTCTGACTTGACGCCCACACCCTTTCTGGTAACCAAGCAAAAGGCGGGCCTGTAGCTCAGTTGGTTAGAGCAGAGCGCTCATAACGCTTTTGTCGTAGGTTCGAGTCCTACCGGGCCTACCATACCGCCACCAAGGACAGCATATGCACTTGCCCCCAAACCTGCCGCTCACTTTCGCGCTTATCGCGTTTGGCGGTTTCGGTGGTCTCATCGCCCAGTTCTTTGGCCTGCCCCTGCCCTTCCTCCTCGGCAGCTTGCTCGCAACCGCACCTGTCGCGATTTTCGCCAGCCATCACCTGCCACAGGCCTACGACTTCCCTGTTGCAATCCGCGTGCCTTTTGTGGCCCTGATCGGCGCCGTGATCGGTGCACAAGTCACCCTCTCGCTGGTCATGTCCTTGCATCACATGCTGCCCTCACTGCTGGCAATGGTGGTCTTCGTGCTCACCGCCCAAGGCGCGAACTACGTAATTTTCCGCCGCCTCGGCGGATATGACGCACCAACCGCCTTCTACTCCGGCGCACCCGGTGGCCTTATCGAATCCATCACATTCGGTGAAGCATCAGGCTGCGATGCGCGCGTGCTGATCACCCAGCAATTCCTGCGCATCATCCTCGTGCTCACGCTGGTGCCGCTTGGCATGTCGTTTCACCTCGGCTTTCCCGTCGGAAGCGCAGGCGGCCAAGCCTTTAGCGCAACACCCGTCACGGCTTCCATGTTCCCGCTTGCCGCCTTCATCGTGCTCATCGGCACTGTCGCAGGCAAAGCCCTGCACCTGCCCGCTTGGCAACTTACCGGCGCACTACTGGTCTCGGCTGGCTTTTCACTCGCAGGCATACCGCTGAGCTTGCCAAACTGGCTGATCTTCACCGCCCAGGTCGTGCTGGGTGCGTCACTGGGCATGCGATTCGCAGGCCTCAACATGGCGCTGCTGATCAAAGGCCTCTGGCTCTCGTTGCTATCTGTCGGCACCATGCTGGCAATCGCGGCTATACTCGCTGTCGCCCTCGTCAGCCTCACCGAGCAACCGCTGAGTGTACTGTTCATCACCTTCGCCCCCGGCGGTGTAAACGAAATGGCCCTCGTCGCCCTGTCGATCGGCGCAAATCCGGCATTCGTCACCCTGCATCACATCTTCCGCATCATGATCACGGTGATGTTGCTCGGCTACGCATCCAAGCGCCTCGCTGCTACAAAAAGCGGGCCTGTTTGACAGAACCGCAACCAGCACGTTATTGAACACCTGTTCATTTACAAAAAGCGGGAGCAACACCATGCGCATCGAAACAACCAAAGCGATCATCACCGGCGGCGCATCGGGCCTCGGCGAAGCCACAGCACGCCACTTCCGCGAGGGCGGCGCAGAAGTCACCCTGCTTGACCGCGACGTGGCCCGCGGAGAAGCCGTCGCCGCCGAAATCGGCGCGCACTTCGCCGAAACCGACGTCACCGACGAAGCCTCTGTTGCCGCCGCAATCGCATCAGCCAAAGCAAACATGGGCGGCCTCACCTGCGCGATCAACTGCGCAGGCATCGCCACAGGCGAGAAAACCCTTGGCCGCGACGGCCCACACAGCCTCGCCGCGTTCCAGCGCACCATCGACATCAACCTGGTGGGCACTTTCAACGTCGCCCGCCTCGCTGCCGCTGAAATGGCCCAGAACACGCCCGAGCCAGACGGCGCTCGTGGGGTGATCATCAACACCGCCAGCATCGCCGCCTTTGACGGCCAAAAAGGCCAAGCCGCCTACGCAGCCTCAAAGGGCGGCATTGTCGGCCTCAGCCTGCCCATGGCCCGTGATCTCGCCCGCGAAGGCATCCGCGTTATGGCCATCGCACCGGGTATCTTCATGACACCGATGCTCGCAGGCCTGCCGCAAGAAGTGCAAGACCAGCTCGCCGCCTCTGTCACAAACCCTGCACGCTTGGGTGACCCTTCTGAGTATGGCCGCCTCGCCGGCTTTATCGTCGAATGTGGCTACCTCAACGGCGAGGTCATCCGCATCGACGGCGCCCTGCGGATGCAGTGAACAGCAAGTTCTGCATCCCCTAAATGCGCCAATTACCTGAAGTTTTGCACAGAGTTTTTTTGGAAGCTCATATTGGGCAATATGCGGGCAATATGCGTCCACGCCCAAATAGAGGTTTCAGGAACATGCTTATGGTCGGCAACGCGGACGAAGCCAATCTTCACATTATGTCCGCCGATGTCCGGTCTAGCAAACCGTTCAACAACCGGTGGTTCATGGGGCGGAGATGCGTGTGTTTCTCATAAAATCAGGCTTCTAGCGGTTGCGCGAAAACAACCTTATCACGCCCGGTTACCTTCGCTCGATAGAGAGCATTATCTGCGGATTGCAAACAACTACTCAGCGGGGCTTTCGACGCGGCAGAGCGCACGACTGCGCCTATACTGACGGATAGCTCTACGGCGACGCCGTCAAATGTAAGGCCTGCATCACGAATTCTCGACAACAACACGCCCGCAATCTGGTTCGCGGCGCTCTGAGTCGTTGCGGGTAGAAAAACCGCAAACTCCTCTCCTCCAAGTCTGCACACCGATCCCTTTTTACCGGCAGCCAATTTAAGTTTATCAGCGATCACGATCAGTGCCGCATCACCGGCAGAATGCCCGTGATTGTCATTGACGCGTTTGAAATGATCCGCATCCAACACCAAAAAAACATCCGTTTCGTGCCGTTCAGCCTCTGACAGTTCCCGCTCGACTTTATCGAAAAACCCTCTGCGATTGGGCAAGGCGGTCAGCGGGTCAGTGCGCGCATCCTCCCTCCAGGTTTTCTCGGAATGGATATAAGAACATTCCCGCTCCAAAAAACTTCCCATTACTATCGCGCATATGATGCAACCGATGACCATAATTGGAACGATTTTCGTCACCACATCATAGATTATCTCTTGGGGAAGGAGCACAGCGCTGCATGTATATAACGAAATCGCAGCTCCAAGTGTTGCCGTTGCGCGGACATTCAAACGCCCTTTTGGCTTTAGCCGCCATGCCCATAGCAGGCCCAACGCCGCTGATAAGAAAATTCCAAGGATTCCAGACGGGGCCCCTGCGCCTCCAAGGTAGAAGCGATAAAGCGCCGTTAAGAAAGCCGATAAAAGCCCGGCAGGCCAGCCTCCAAACGCAGCGGCCAGCCCAACGATAATTGCACGTGCATCAAAAATTACACCTTCGCCGAGATGGACCGGCTCCATCATCACCATGACTGCACCAAACGCGAAAACGAAACCGAGAATGACGGACTGCCACATTTTGTGAATTTCTGAGCGTACGACAACCCCATACGACATGGCTAGCAGCGCCATCACACCCGCTCCAAACGTGATTGCGATCAGGACCTCGAAAGGATTTTCTAGCATTCAGCCCTCACCCACGAGATACTGCCCTCGCTCAAAACTGACACAAGGTTAGGGTAAAAGTCTTAATTTTCGGTAAACTCATCCAGCGGAGCGCTGCTGGAAAAGCGATCGTTATTATTCGTCAAAACCCATTCGGTTACTGAAGGGTTTTGACGGTACTTCGTTTGCGTACATCCGTCCATAACGCCGTATCGGTCTGTTTGGGCTCAAACCCGCCGTTCGACGCACCCGCACACTAACTCCCAAAACCACTCTTTGTAAAAAGTGGATAGCTGATAGAAATATCTGAGTGCTTGCCGCAAATGTGTCAGTGTCGCTCAGCCCTCTTCGAATTTGAGGATCATCAGTGTCCGGTTCGGACAAGATCGTCCGTGGACTGATATTTTTCACCGACGCCTGAGGCAAAGGTTAACGAAAAACCGTCAGCACGCATTATGCACTGCTATATGCACTGTAGTATGCACCCGAGTCACAGCGCCGTTTTGGGCTCAAATGGTTAACGCGCGGCTTTTTCTTCGAGTGTTAACCATTCTTCCTCAGCCGCCTGCAAAGCGCTGTGCCGCTCGACCAGAGCGTCGGTGGCCTTCTGGAACTTGAGCGGTTCTTCAGTGAACAGATCGGGCTGCATGAGGAACTCTTCGAGCTTGGCGATCTCGGCTTCAAAGCGCTCGATCACACTCGGCAATTCCTCCAAACGGTGCTTCTCTGTGAAGCTCAAACCGCTCGGATCGTCAGCCTTGGCTTGCTTCACCTTCGGGCTGTTACCTTTTGATTTTACGTTACTATCTGTTTTCGGCGTTTTCGGTTTCTGGCGCTGATAATCCGTCCAGCCGCCGGCATAAACCGTCGCTTTGCCGTCACCTTCCATCGCCACAGTCATCGTGGCTACGCGATCAAGAAAGTCGCGATCGTGGCTTACCAAGAGCACCGTGCCCTCGTAGCTGTCGAGCAGTTCTTGCAACAAATCGAGCGATTCGACGTCCAGATCATTGGTCGGTTCATCAAGCACCAAGAGGTTACTCTCCCGCGCCATCAATTTTGCCAGCAAAAGACGGGCCTTCTCACCGCCTGAAAGCGCCTTTACCGGCCCTCTGGCTTGGCCTTCGTCAAACAGAAATTCTTTAAGATAACCAATGACATGGCGAGGCATTCCGCGCACCATGATCTGGTCTGCCTTACCCGACACCCGCATGTCAGGATCGCCCGTGAGGCTGTCCCAAAGGCTCATCTCGCCGTCAAGCTGCGCACGGGCCTGATCAAACACCACAGAGCTGAGGTTGGTGCCGTGTTTTACCGTGCCGCTGTCAGGATTTTCCTCTTGCATCAACACCTTAATCGCCGTCGTCTTACCAACACCATTGGGCCCGACAAAAGCAACCCTGTCGCCACGCTGAACGGTGAGGGAGAAATCTGTTAAGATTTTTTTGCTATCATAAGATTTGTTAACACTTATGGCCTCAATAACCTTCTTCCCCGACTTTGGAGCAGTTGCAAAATCCATAGCAGCAGCCCCCTGACGGGAAATTTGTGAGGCCCGCTCGGCTCTTAGCTCCTGTAAGGCGCGCACACGGCCTTGGTTTCGCTTGCGACGCGCCGAGATGCCTTCGACAGCCCAACGTGCCTCGGACTTGATCTTTCGATTGAGCTTGTGGCGCGCAGTATCCTCTTCGTCCCACAGCTTGTCGCGCCAGGCTTCAAAATGCTCAAAGCCTTGCTCATTGCGACGCGCAACTCCCCTATCAATCCAAAGGGTTGCACGGGTAAGCTCACGCAAAAAAGCCCTGTCATGACTGATCAAAACAAAGCCTGCGCGGGTTGTTTTGAGCTCACTTTCCAGCCATGAAATAGCTTCGATATCAAGGTGGTTCGTCGGCTCGTCAAGCAGCATAAGCTCCGGCGCTTCGGCCATCAACTTCGCCAAAGAAGCCCGCCGCCGCTCGCCGCCCGATGCGGTTTCAACGGCTCTTGCCGGATCAAACTTCAGCCCCTCACCGGCACGTTCAACACGGTATAGTTCACCGGCATCCAGACCGCTGGAAGCGTAGTCCCCCAACGTGGAAAAACCTGTCATATCTGGCTCTTGCTCCATGTATCCGACTTGAACCCCGGGGCCTGAGACCACCTCGCCCCTGTCGGCTTCCACGAGCCCCGCCATGACTTTCATCAACGTCGATTTACCAGAGCCATTACGCCCTACGAGCGCCAACCTGTCACCGGGCTGCACGACAAGCGATAGTCCGTCAAACACAGGATCACCGCCGAATGTGAGGGAGACGTCATTGATTTGTAAGAGTGGGATACGGGCCATGCAGGGCAGCTACAAGGCTGCACTCATGCGGTCAAGCTATCTTGACTGCGTTCCCGCGCAAAAGCCGTTTTCGCGCAGCAGGAATCGCGCTGATCTCAAGCCCGGTGAAGACATGTAACGTATTCATTTCATGATCAATTACGGCATGGTCACTTACCCAGCCTCCCATAAGCAAGTAGGTGCGTAGCAATGGAGGCAATTGCATCTGTGCGCGCTTAAAATGTAGAGTTTCGGGCAAATTTTTATCAAAATGAACCACCGAAGGAGCTTGGGCTTTAACTCGCCAAATGTCCGGCCCGAGATGCCGCTCTTTCAGCAGACAGAATGCGTCAAGGTATGCGGTTTGGTCTACGCCTTGAAACGAAGAGCATCCAAATAGCATTTCGATATTGTTTTCATCAACATAAGCCGTCAAAGCCCCCCAAGCGACGCGCAGAATGTCAGCATCATTTAGGCTAGGATCAATGCAAAAACGGCCGATTTCTACCATGGCGCCTGCAAATTGTTCAAGCTTGGTCAAATCATAATACTGGGCCGAATAACTGCGCTGGATACCGCTGCCATTCTCAAAATGTAGAAGCCGGTAACACGCTACCAACTGACCGCAACACTCGATTAGAACATGGTGGCACGCAGGATCAAACTTATCTGCTTCCAGCCCTTGATCATTCCCCAAAAATGTCTTGTGTCGCAACCTTTGTGCCGCTCGAATGTCCTCATCAGACGTCGCAAGCCGTACCGTGTATCGGGGTTGATCACCTTCTGACATAATGCCTCGGTCAAGCATTCATAGTTGAGTTTATCACGCCATACCGGTCAGCCGGGCAGAGTTGCCCGGAACATATGATGCCTTAGAGGCCTCCCGGCGCGAACCGGCCAATGCTGCTGACAAGTTGACGCAAGAACGAATTGTCGCTCACAGATGACTCGGTCACTCTGCGCGAAAGTTGAATTGCCTTACCATCCTGTAAAGAAAACCGCTCGATGTTCTGGACGATCCCAGCTTCCGAAAAGCTGATCGCCAAAACTTCGCGTTCGATTTCTTTTGGGCGAAGCCCTCCGAGGTGCCGAACTCGGCTCTTTACGTAATAGTAGCCACTGCTGTCTAGAATACCTGCGGTCGACGGCAAGCCCACAACATCAGAGACGGTGTCACGAGAATCAACGCCAACCACAAGCTCGTTGAGCTCTTCGTCAGTTGGCACATAACCATGATCACGATAAATCGTAGCGCAGGCGGAAAGGCCTAAAAAGCATAGCCCGAAAAGCAACGCGAGCGCTTGCTTTGAGCGTCGGGAAAAGAGTTGATTCATATCTGCCCTCTTGTGTCGGCCACGTCAGCCTCTTATCCCGCTTACATAAGGAACGCCCCTGATTCAAGAAGCAGCACGATGTCCCAGAAATTTGAAAACTCCAAAAAAATCAAAGTCAGCTCGCTTTCAGCGAACCAGAGCTACGAATTTTCGCTGTCGCTAGATGCCGATGATACCAAGGAAATATCTGAGGACCTAGGTTTGTCAGCATTGCGAAAAGCAAGTTTCAACGGAACGCTCACTCCAAGCGGGGCCGCTGATTGGGCCTTGCAAGCAAAACTCGGAGCGACCGTTGTGCAGCCCTGTGTTGTATCGCTTGCGCCAGTCACAACACGGATCGACGAAGCCGTCGAACGGCTGCTTTTACGAAACATGCCCGAGCTTTCTTTAGACAGTGAAGACGAAGTCGAAATGCCAGATGACGAGAGCATCGAACCTCTCGGAGTTGAAATATCGCTGCTCGAAGTTTTTCGAGAAGCATTGTCGCTGGCACTGCCTGCATATCCCCGCGCCGATGGTGCCGAAGTCAGCACAACTGTTTTCGCTGAAACAGGCGTGAAGCCAATGAGCGACGATGATGCGCGACCGTTTGCTGGGCTTGCGGCGTTGAAAAACCAGCTAGAAGATCGGGAAGACTGAGCAAGACTGCCGAATGCCCCTTGCAGTTCTCCAATTTCGCGCTATTTTCCCGCGCTCCGGTGAATTTTGGGTTGGACAGGACTGCTTATTGAGCATATGAGCATCCAGAACCCGATCACCGGGGCGTCGCCCTAAACAATGTAGGGCATTGCCCCAACGAAACACGGCCCATTTGGCCCCTAGAGAATTAAGGTTGTGACATGGCTGTCCAGCAGAACAAAGTATCGAAATCGCGCCGCAACAACCGTCGCGCACATGATAGCCTCGTAGCGGCAAACCCGAACGAGTGCCCGAACTGTGGCGAACTCAAGCGCCCGCATCACGTTTGCCCAGACTGTGGTCACTACGCAGAGCGTGAAGTGGTTGCCGTTGCAGACGAAGTCGAGATCGACGAAGACGCGGCATAAGCCGAGGTTAGGCAATGACCGACACCCCCTCGCCCACGATCGCAGGCCTCGAGCCTTCGGCAAAGCAGGTGGTTATTTCGGTTGACGCTATGGGAAGTGACAAAGGGCCGGCAGCTGTGGTTGCCGGCTGTTCGCATTTTGCCCGCTTGCACGGCGACACGTTCTTTATCCTGCACGGCCCCAAGGCCGAGTTGGAAAAGCTGGTTGCGCGTAAAAAACATCTCAATGGCCGATACGAAATTCATGACGCCCCTGGTGTCGTTTCCATGGATGATAAGCCAGGTCAGATCATGCGCACGGCAAAGAACACATCCATGTGGTCGGCGCTTGAAAGCGTGCGCACCAAGAAAGCGACTGTTTGTGTGTCCTGTGGCAACACTGGTGCCTTAATGATGCTCTCTGTCGTGCGCTTACGTAAGATACCAGGCGTTTACCGCCCGGCTATCTCGGTGCTTTGGCCCTCACGCAACAAACAAGGCTTTAACGTCATGCTCGATGCGGGCGCTGATATCCGCGCCGACGAGCGTGACTTGCTACAATATGCGCTTATGGGCGCATCTTATGCCCGCAACGGCCTCAACCTTGAGCGCCCGCGAGTCGGGTTGCTCAACGTCGGAACCGAAGAGTTTAAAGGCCGTGCAGAAATGCAAGCCGCCAACGAGCTGATCGCCGAGAATGCCAAACCTGCCAACTTTGAATATGTTGGTTTTGTCGAGGGGAGTGATATTCCCGGAAACCGCTGCGACGTGATTGTAACGGACGGCTTCACTGGGAATATTGCCCTGAAAACAGGTGAAGGCACGGCAAGTTTGATCAGCGATTTCTTGAGGGAGGCTTTCAATCACACGCCACTCTCAAAGTTGGCTGCTGTTTTGGCCTACCCCTCTTTACAACGGCTTCGCAAACGAATCGATCCGCGGCGCGTCAACGGAGGTGTTTTCCTTGGCCTCAACGGAACAGTGGTAAAATCACATGGGTCAGCTGATGCCACCGGAGTTTCTGCGGCCCTTGATTTGGCTTACCAACTTGCACAAAGCGGGTTTAACGAGAAGCTAGCAGCCCGTATTTCAGCCGCGACGATGCTTGCTTCTGACGCAGCGGATACGGACGATGAAGCTGACCCGATTGGAGACCCAGCATGACCTTACGCTCGGTTGTTATCGGTTGCGGGCGCTATCTGCCAGACCGCATTGTTCCCAATAGTGAATTTGAAAAAACTCTGGACACCAACGACGAGTGGATCCGCACCCGCTCGGGTATTGAGCGGCGCCATTTTGCTGGTGACGGCGAGTTCACATCAGACCTCGCTGCTAAAGCTGCAAATGCAGCTCTCGCAAATGCCGGGCTGGATGCCGACGATGTTGACGCGATAATTGTTGCCACGTCGACACCCGATCTCACCTTTCCATCGGTCGCGACAATGGTGCAGCAAAAAATCGGCATGACACGGGGTTTCGGTTTTGATGTGCAGGCGGTTTGCGCTGGCTTTGTCTTTGCTCTTACAACGGCGAACGGGCTATTGCTCTCGGGTCAGGCCAAGCGTGTGATGGTCATTGGGGCAGAAACCTTCAGCCGAATCATGGACTGGACCGACCGGGCAACCTGTGTGCTTTTCGGTGATGGCGCCGGTGCATTGATTTTTGAAGCTCAAACCGGCACTGGAAAAAATAGCGATCGCGGCATTCTCGCGGCTGATCTGAACTCGGATGGACGCTACAAGGACATGCTTTATGTCGATGGCGGAGTTTCGAGCACAGGCACGTCGGGCAAGCTGCGAATGCAAGGGAATGCCCTCTTCCGCCAAGCGGTTGAAAAGCTGGCGGCGACCGCTGAAACCGCGCTTGAAAACGCGGGCCTCACCCGTGACGATGTCGACTGGGTAGTTCCCCATCAGGCCAACATACGCATCATTCAAGGCACAGCACGTAAACTTGGTGTTCCGATGGAACAGGTTATCCAGACGGTTCAGGATCATGGCAATACCTCTGCCGCGTCTATCCCGCTCGCCTTTTGTGTCGGAGTTGAAGAGGGCAAGATCAAGCCGGGTGATCTGTGTATTGCTGAAGCGATCGGCGGGGGTCTGGCCTGGGGTGCTGTCGCGTTGCGATGGTAAGCGGCCGCAAGCTCATCTAGCACCGAAAGCTCAATCTCCAAGTCATTGATATTGACTCGGAAATTGTCTCGCGCCTATGGTTGTACAAAGGGGGACTGCTATGACCGAAAAAACACTGACACGGATGGACCTGAGCGAAGCTGTATTTCGCGAGGTAGGTTTGTCACGAAACGACAGCGCACAACTTGTTGAGAGCGTTCTGCAACATGTATCCGATGCACTGGTCAAAGGCGAACAGGTGAAGATCTCTTCGTTTGGTACGTTTTCCGTGCGCGAAAAGTCTGCACGTGTAGGGCGTAACCCTAAAACGGGCGAAGAAGTTCCCATCAACCCGCGTCGCGTTTTGACGTTCCGCCCTTCGCATCTGATGAAAGACCGCGTAGCCGCTGGAAACAACAGTTAAAGGAACGCTGTTAAATGGCGAAGTCAGCCGACGCTTTCCGCACCATCAGTGAAGTTGCTGAGTGGCTTGATCTTCCAACGCATGTTCTGCGCTTTTGGGAAAGCAAGTTCACGCAAGTAAAGCCCGTCAAACGCGCGGGCGGCCGTAGGTATTATCGCCCGAATGACATGCTGTTGCTTGGCGGCATCAAGAAGTTGCTACACGATGACGGAATGACCATCAAAGGCGCCCAAAAAGTGCTCCGCGAACAAGGCGTCAAATTTGTTTCCGGTCTTTCGCGTTCACTTGAAGGCGCTGATGAGTTGGCGCATGAAGTTAAAAAGGAAGAACACGCGTCTGCTGCTTCGGCTGTTTCAGATTTGAATGAAACAGACGCGGCAGGTGAACTCGTTTCGGAGTCTGCCTCGGAGACAAACCTAGAAACCGACATGGAAAACCGCGCGACGTCACCTTCTCCTAGCACCGATGAAACCGCACCTGATATGATCCCAGACCAGGAGCCAGCGGAAGTTCTTAATTTTCGAAGCCGCTCTACTGAAATTAAAGAAGAACAGTTTGCTGATGAAGAGCAACCTGAGAATACTCCTGAAAGTGTTGAGCAGGTTCCCGCCCCTAATGAAGAAGATCGCACTATAAGCGCTGCGGTGGAACCGGCACTCACGCCCCCTACTGCTGCCGAACCACGCGAGCCTTTTGAATCTTCTGCGCTACCGTCATTCTTGCGGGGAGAGAGTGAAAATGACACCTCAACACCGCCTAAAAAGGCCGAGCCGCTCAGCATTGTAACACCAGAAGACGCAAGCGACACCGAACTCGAAGCAAATGCCGGTATCCTCAGCCGCTTGGCGGCAAGCAAAGCACCATTGTCAGCCGAAACACGTAGCGAGTTGACTGAAGCGAAGAATGCCTTGATGAGACTTTTTGCAACTGCTTAACCGTCCGAACATTCACCCTTGCCCTCCCCGCCAAAAACGCTATGAAGCTTTCATCGTCGGGCTATAGCGCAGTCTGGTAGCGCGTCCGTCTGGGGGACGGAAGGTCGCAGGTTCGAGTCCTGCTAGCCCGACCATTTTTCGAATGGGAGCATTCGACAACCGTTGTAAGAAACACTGTTTTTCTTCCGACATCATCGTAACATCTTGGTACGTACGATATACACACTTGAGGCCTTCTGTTGCCAATTTATGTTACCCAAATCAACTGCTTGCTAATTGTGGGGCGCAAATGCCAGTTTCTGTAGATCAGTTCTTTTTCGGCAATTCTCTTGTTAACTTCAGTGGCGGCAACGCGCAGACCAATGTGCCGTATTGGCTCAACCAGTTTTCTGAAGCCGCGGGAAGTGACTACAATGCCAATGGTGGCTTTGGCTTTTTAAGAGATTTCGCAAGCCGTGACATGCCTGCAAATGAATGGGGCATCGAAGGCGTTTCAGGTATTTGGGACCAAGACACAGCTTCTTTCTCGGAAGTTTCGTTTGATCAAGTGATCATCACTCCTGGAAACTTCATCCAAAACAACACCGTGGGCACGCCCTACGCCGGGAGTGACGCCTCGCCTCTAAGTGCGACAATAGAGGTGATTGAAAATACACTTAGCGCTCAAACAGGGGCAGAGATCTTCATTTATGAAGGTTGGAGTGATTTGGCCGAGTTCAGCGAGAATTTTCCGCCAAGTGACACCGCCTTAGCAGCGTATTACGCCCACAATCAGGACAGCTACCACGATTGGTATGAACAATATGTTGATGCGCTTGACACCAATCTTCCAGATGCGGGTATCACGTTAATTCCCGTCGCTCCCATTCTTGCAGAGTTGCTTGCTGAGGGTGGTCTCCTTGCAGAAATCCCTGTCGAGGAGTTGTTTGTGGATAGCGCCCCACACGGCACCGAAACAACATATTTTCTTGCCAGTTTGATCACTTATCAAACAACTATGGGCGAACCTGCACCTGCAAATCTCAACATCCCCGACACGGTCCACAGTGTTGTGAGTGAGAACTATGCAGACATTTTGACTCTCATCGAAACGCAGACAGATTTATTGCTGGACACACCGGAGCCCGAAGTCGAGCCAGAGCCTGAAGTTGAACCGGAACCCGAAGTCGAGCC
>NZ_JAHKQI010000008.1:0-187518 GCF_018860975.1 Lentibacter algarum | reverse complement strand
CCCGAAGTCGAGCCGGAACCCGAAGTCGAACAGACTGAAGAGGACAACTGTGACGTCGAATTGGAGACAGAGCCCGGTTATACCGACTGTGGTTTTGGCTTGCCCGCGCTAGAATATGAAGCCGCCGCATACCGTGCGGAATACACCACTGAAGAAATCGAGCTCAAATACGCCCATGGGAACTTATCTGAAGAGTTGTTCAAAGCTATTTTGTTTGAGACGTGACCTCATTAGGAGTTCATGCGCTCATGTTTCCGCTTTCTTTCAAGAAAAATCGCATTTTGCGCTCCATTCGCAGTGAAACTTTGCTAGAACCGCTCAGATAACCCGGCACGGAGACATTAGAATGACAGGCGTTCTTGCAAGCCAACAGCTGCAATCCCTCATGAGTGAAGGCAAAATCACTGCTGATACGCCGTTTGTGGAAGGCCAGGTGCAGCCTGCGAGCCTTGATTTGCGACTGGGGGCCAAAGCCTACCGGGTGCGCGCCTCGTTCTTGGCAGGACAAGGCCGGTCAGTCACCGAGCGCTTGAATGAATTCGAAATGCACCAAATTGACATTCGCCAAGGGGCCGTTCTCGAAAAGAACTGCGTTTATGTTGTCGAGCTCCAAGAAAGCCTGGCGCTACCAGAGAATACTCGTGCCGTCGCCAATGCCAAAAGCTCAACCGGCCGACTTGATCTGCTCACCCGAACGATTACCGACGGCGGCGAAGAGTTTGACAGAATACCTGCCGGCTATACCGGCCCTCTCTATGCCGAAATCTGCCCGAGGTCTTTCTCCGTTTTGGTGCGTCCAGGCATGCGGCTTAACCAGATCAGGTTTCGCGACGAACAAGCCCAGTTGAGCGATGACGAACTGCGCCGTCTGCATGCCAAGATTCCTTTGGTCGATGGTGCGGAGGCTCTTATCAATGAAGGGCTTGGTTTTTCCGTTGATCTAAAGCCAGCCTCAAGCGACCTTGTCGGCTACCGCGCGAAGCCCCACACTGGCGTAATTGATCTCGATAAGCTAGGGCACTACGCTCCGGCCGATTATTGGGAAGAAGTGCGCACAGCGGAAGGCCAGATCATCCTTGATCCCGGTGCTTTCTACATTCTGGTCAGCAACGAAGCGGTCTGTATCCCCCCTGAATATGCTGCCGAAATGGCGCCGTATCTAGCAATGGTCGGTGAGTTTCGCGTCCACTATGCAGGCTTTTTTGATCCCGGCTTTGGCTACGCAGAAGCCGGAGGCGCAGGCTCGCGCGGAGTGCTAGAAGTGCGCTGCCATGAATCACCCTTCGTGCTTGAGCACGGGCAAGTCGTCGGGCGTCTCGTCTATGAGAAAATGTCCGAGCGTCCTGCCGAGCTATATGGCGAACGCATTGCGTCAAACTATCAAGGTCAAGGTCTCAAACTGTCAAAGCACTTCAAGTAACTACATGCGGCCTATGCGACGCGCCATCTTGGCCGCACGTTTGGCTTGCTTCAAATCTGGGTTTTGCTGGCCGCGCCCATTTCGGTTTCCGAGCTTGTTGATGCCCTTGCTCACAGCTTTGCGCACAAAAATTCTTAACACCATGTTGATGATCTGATTGACGTTCACATCGGCCTCCTGCCTTCGTTTGCGTTCAAGATAGTCACCTATTTAGCTATTTCTAAGGCAGCAATGGCTGGCTCAATCTTCAAACAGTTCGCTTTGGCCCTCTTCGGTCTCTTCACTGGCATCATCATCGCCCTCACCCATCATCGGCAAAGTTCCCGGCGGTGGCCGATTATCTAGCAAACCAGCAGAACGCAGCTCTTTCAAACCAGGCAAGTCACGCGCCGTTTCTAGCCCGAAGTGGCTGAGAAATTCTTGTGTCACGACAAATGTCACGGGGCGCCCTGGAGTCATTTTACGACGGCCAAAGCGAATCCACTCCATTTCAAGCAGTTGATCAACTGTGCCGCGCGAAACACTGACCCCGCGTATCTCTTCAATCTCTGCGCGTGTAACCGGCTGATGATACGCGATGATTGCCAGGGTTTCGATAGCAGCACGACTTAGCTTTCGTGTCTCCACCGTTTCCTTTTGCATCAAAAATGACAGATCAGGCGCCGTTCGCATAGCCCAGGCATCTCCGACTTTCACCACATTTACACCACGTCCAGTGTAGCGCTTGCGTAGATGCACCAAAGCTTCTGCTGCATCGGAGCCATGCGGCATCCGTGCATTCAAATCCTTCACAGTCACCGGATCAGCGCTGGCGAACATTATTGCTTCAACCATACGCTCTTGCTCGGCAACGGGTGGTGCCTCAAACAAGCTTTCCTCAACATCCATCGGAGCATCTTCATCTGACATAATTTACTCCTTCACCCTTAACTCGATCGGTGCAAATGTTTCTGATTGGCGCAACTCAACACGCCCTTCTTTGGCGAGTTCCAGAGAGGCCGCAAATGTCGAGGCCGTCGCCGAGCGCATGCGCGCCGGATCCTTGTTCCAACCCTCGGGAATATAGCCTGAAATGTCAGTCCACTTGCCGGCAAATCCGATCAATCCGCGCATTCTTTCCAGTGCATTTTCCAAAGTGTAAACAGCGTCACGATCCATAACAAAGGGCCTGAATTCGTCGCGGGTTCTCAATCGAGAATAACCCTGCATCAAGTCAAGCAGCGTTGCTGTGTAGGTTACCTTTTTCACGCGCGTAACATCTTCCGGAATACCACGCGCAAAGAAATCACGCCCCAACCGGTCACGCGCCATAAGCCTAGCAGCGACATCGCGCATTGCCTGCAATCGCTCAAGTTGAAACGCAAGATGAGCAGCTAGCTCTTCGCCACTAGGCCCCTCTTCATCTGGGTCTGGTGGCAACAACAATCTTGATTTCAGAAAAGCAAGCCAAGCCGCCATCACCAAGTAATCTGCGGCCAGTTCGATACGTAGAGTTTTGGCTTTTTCTACGAACGCCAGATACTGCCGCGCCAATTGCAAAATGCTAATCTTGACCAAATCAACTTTTTGCGTGCGTCCAAGCGTTAGCAAAACATCCAAGGGGCCTTCAAAACCATCGACATCAATGATCAACGCTTCCGCATCAAGACGCTCAGCGACACTCAGTGTCGGTTGATCTTCTACAAAATCATCATCAGCCATAAACGCGCCCATTCAAAAGCGCTTTAAGCTCGTCTTCTATGGCAGGAATGTCAATCTCTGTTGGTTTCTTGCGGGAGTCGAGAGCATTGTCAGCCCGCCGTTGCGCCTCTGCGCACATCTCGCCGGCAGCTTCAGCGACAAGACGCCGCTCATCAAGCGAGCCGTTGCAATGCAATATCACGTCACATCCGGCGTCTAACGCGGAGCGGCTCAGATCGCCCAAGTCACCATCAAGCGCTTTCATCGAGATATCGTCTGTCATTAAAAGCCCGTCAAATCCGATCTCGTCACGAATGATTTTCATCACTTTCGGGCTCAGCGTTGCCGCTGCTTCGTCAAGTTCCGGATACCGGATATGGGCTGTCATCCCCATCGGCAAATCATTTAACGCCTTGAAAGGTGCAAAGTCTGTATCGCTCAAGTCCTTATGCACCGCCTGTACTGTTGGAAGCTCAAAATGACTGTCAGCAACTGCGCGTCCGTGCCCAGGCACGTGTTTGACAACAGGTAGGACTCCTCCATCAAGCATCCCGTCTGCTGCGGCACGTCCGATCTCTGAAACAGCTTCTACATCAGTTCCGTAACAGCGGTTCTTCAGAAACTCATGTGTGCTCGCGCCAGCGATATCAACCATCGGTGCACAATTGCTGTCGATACCGATTTCGTGCAGTTCATGCGCTAGAAGCCGGAACCGCAGGTAAAAACTGCGAGCCGCATTTTCGCCGGCTAGCGTGGCTTGCTCAAGCGGTGGCAACCATTCACGCCAGATCGGCGCGCGCAATCGTTGAACACGCCCGCCCTCCTGGTCGATTGTTATCGGAGCATCACGACCAACGGCTTCGCGAAACTCACTGCAGAGCCGTTTGACTTGCTCTTTGTTGTCAATGTTGCGGGCAAACAAAATGAAACCGAAGGGGTTAGCTTCACGAAAGAATGCGGCCTCGTCCGCACTCAGGCGTAGCCCATCCGCGTCAAGTATTGTAGCGCCGAACCGACTCATTTACTGACAACCGGAATGCAATCAACCTTCTCTGCTACAAGAGCAGCACAAAACCGGCGCGCATCGCTTAAGTCGGCGAAACCCATAGCGCGCAGGCGGTAAAACACCCGCCCGCCACTTTTGGCTCGCATAACAACGCGTTGCTTATCATCCATGTAGTCCTCAAATCGGCCACTTAGCCGAGTCCACTCTTCACGGGCGACGTCCGGGCTATCAAATGCGCCGAGCTGAACCAGTCGGGTTCCAACTGCAACATTTGCCACTTCAACCTCTACGGGTGAATCGCTCGCAGTCGCGGCCGCAGCTGGCGCGTTGACCTGCGATGCTGCGGCCACTAGAACTGGCCGCATTTTAGGCCGAAGTGAGCTCTTGAGCCCCGCAATGGCATCATTCGATGGCTCAATCGCAACATCCGCAACCGGTGCACTCACATCAACTGGGGCTACCGCGGCAACTTTGGTCACTTTGGCAACAGCCTCGGCTGACTTTACCTCCGGCACGACAGCCTCTTCCAACGGCGCAACGCCATTTGCCAACTGATCAGCAAAGGCCTTGATCGAAGCCATCTGTCCAGAAAGGGGCTCGTCTGGCGCATCAAGCTCCAACTCCGGCAGACCGGCGTCCGCCGTCGCCACCGAGGCTACTGGACCCGATGCTGAAGCCATTTCCAGCGGCGTATCCTCTTCGATCAATTCTACTGGGCTTGGCGCTAGGGTCAGCTTGTCAGCGGGCTTTTCTGCACCACCCTCAGCCATTACAATGTTGACGGACAACCCTTGATGCGCAGCTTTGTCGCCCCCGGGGTTTTCAGGAACAACGCGCATAGGCCCGTCAGAAGCTGCCTGCACTACCGGGACACCACTGACATCACGCGCCAGAAGGTTGTAACCCCAAGCACCAACACCAACAACCAACACCAACGACACAATCGCTCCGGCATAGCTCGTAGCAGTTCCAACTGACTGTCGCATATCGCCTGTGCCGCTTGACCCGTTCAAAGGGAAATCTGCCATACTCCGCCTCACATTTATCGGGCAGTTCAATGCTGCCTCGTTATAAGCTTGCCGTCAGTCTCCCTGCTCAAGAGATTTCGTCTAACGGTTGCGTGCCCAGAATAGACAATCCGACAGAAAAAACAATGTCTGCGACGGCAAGAACATGCTCAGAAACGCCTTTTTGGCCACGGATTTTGTCATTCGGGGCGCTCATAAGTAGCGAGTCTGCGCAATCTCGCAAAAATAGCCCGATGCGCTGCGGCTCTCCTAGCTCGTGCGCGCGCGCAATAACATCCGGAAACGTCGCCAGTTTGCAGAGCATGCTGATGCTGCTTTCATCCAGGCCCCCAACTAGCTTTGCAGGTTTTGCTTGCCGACATCTAAGTGCTGCATACTGTATCAGAAACGCCGGATTTTGCGCAGCAGGTTGCCGCAAGCCGCTTGCTGTCAACGCAAGCTTCTTGTCAGCTCGGCTTGAAAGGCAAACCAGCTTCGCTAAATCAAACAACTCATTCTCGGTCGTCTTAAAGAGCTGAAGCGGAGCCAATGCACTGCATACAAGCCCGTCTTCACCCAGCTTCTCAAAAAGGTTTGGTCTGAAACTAGCGCCTTGCTTTGCAAAGAAGGTGACTTGGTCACAAGCAGATTGAGCTGCAAACACCACTGCTTGTTGTGCCGCCAGAGCTTGCAACTCATTGCGGTTGGCACTTCCAAAGGCTTGATCAGACTCCAACGCAGCGGCAACCGCACCCTCAGCCGCGGGAACGTTGCCTTTTGCAGTGAGAACGCGGCCCTCATACCCGAGATGCGAAGCCAGCCTTACCGCTGCTTGCGCATGCCATTGTTGCCGAAAACTGTCTTGTTCAGGCAAGTAGCAAGCAGCAAAGCAACCGCTCTCGCTCCCCGCCCCGAAGCTTAGCCCGGCCTCGCAAACCTTCTTGGCAATAAATCGCGCATAGATATCTGAGAGGCGGAAGTTCAGAAATCCTGGCCCTGCCAACCAAACAGCCTCAAAACGCTCGTCGCCAACCATTGATCTTGCCAAATCATTGGCCAATACCCGTGGTGAAACCGCGTTACTTTGAGCACATAACAACGCAACATTACTGCTCAAATGCCCATTGGCAGTATCCTTGGGCACAAAAACGTCAAAGGTCTGTGATGGTGCACCAAGATCACAAAGGGCCGTGTCAATTGCCTGTTTGACTTCGTTAAGCATGTTCAAAACGACACCATAGCCTTATTTCGTGTGAAAACCGCTGCGCAGAGGGTTTGCCTCTGGCCTTTCTGTGTCCCTCGGTATATCGGCCATCCACGAACAACCCAAGGACATATCATGGACCTGCGAAATATCGCGATCATCGCGCACGTTGACCACGGCAAAACCACACTCGTGGACGAGCTACTGAAACAATCAGGCGCTTTTCGTGCCAACCAAGACGTGGCCGAGCGCGCGATGGACAGCAATGATCTCGAACGCGAGCGCGGGATCACTATTTTCGCGAAGCCAACGTCGGTTGAGTGGAAAGGCACACGTATCAACATTGTTGACACGCCCGGACACGCCGACTTTGGTGGTGAAGTTGAACGTATTCTGTCTATGGTAGACGGTGTTGTTCTCCTCGTAGACGCCGCCGAAGGCCCAATGCCGCAAACCAAGTTTGTGACATCAAAAGCGCTTGCCCTCGGCCTTCGCCCGATCGTTGTTCTCAATAAAGTTGATAAATCAGACGCTGAGCCGGACCGCGCGCTTGATGAGTGCTTTGATCTTTTCGCCTCGCTTGATGCAACCGATGATCAACTCGACTTCCCGCATATGTATGCTTCAGGCCGCTCTGGCTGGGCCGATCACGAGCTTGACGGTCCTCGCAAAGATCTGGACGCTCTGTTTGACTTGATCGTCAACCACGTTCCGGCACCAAAGCAGATCGCCAGACAAGACGAAGACTTTAGCATGCTTGCAACGACACTGGGCGCAGACCCTTTTGTAGGCCGCGTTTTGACAGGCCGTGTTGAAACCGGACGCCTCAAAGTTGGCGCAACCGTTCAGGCCCTGACGCGTTCAGGCCAAAAACTCGAGCAATTCCGCGTGACGAAAATTCAAGCTTTCCGCGGCCTTGCTCAACAAGACATTGAAGAAGCATTCGCTGGCGATGTCGTCTCAATTGCAGGCATGTCTAAGGCAACGGTCGCGGATACAATCTGTGCCCTTGCTGTTGATACTGCACTCGATGCACAACCAATTGACCCTCCCACGATCACCGTTACGTTTGGCATCAACGATAGCCCTCTTGCAGGTCGTGATGGCAAAAAAGTCCAGTCGCGTGTTATTCGCGATCGCTTGATGAAAGAGGCCGAGTCAAACGTTGCGATCAAGATCAGCGATACACCCGGCGGCGACGCTTTTGAAGTTGCTGGCCGAGGTGAATTGCAGATGGGCGTTCTCATTGAGAACATGCGTCGCGAAGGCTTTGAACTTAGCATTTCCCGCCCGCAAGTTTTGATGCGCGAAGAAGACGGCGTGCGAATGGAGCCTGTCGAAGAGGCGACCATTGATGTTGACGACGACTACTCTGGCGCAGTTATCGAAAAGCTAACCGGCGCACGCAAAGGCGAACTCGTAGAAATGCGCCCCGCTGGCGCCGGCAAAACACGTATTATCGCGCATGTGCCGTCACGCGGGCTGATCGGCTATCATGGCGAGTTCCTCACCGACACTCGCGGAACTGGTGTTCTTAACCGCGTATTCCACGGTTGGACCCCGCATAAAGGCAGCATTCCTGGCCGTCGCGCCGGTGTGCTCATCTCTATGGAAAGTGGTGACTCAGTAGCCTTTGCGCTTTGGAACCTTGAGGACCGTGGAAAAATGTTTATCGGAGCACAAACAAAAGTTTACGAAGGAATGATCATCGGTGAACATAGCCGTGAGAACGACTTGGAAGTGAACCCCCTAAAGGGCAAGAAACTTACCAACGTGCGCGCTTCAGGCACAGATGAAGCGGTTCGGTTGACTACACCCGTAACGCTCAGCCTTGAAGAAGCGATCGCTTATATCAACGATGACGAGCTTGTTGAAGTTACGCCAAATGCCATCAGATTGCGCAAACGCTACCTTGATCCGCACGAACGTAAGCGGATGTCTAAGCAAGCTTAGAACTAAAAGGGCGGCTTCGTTTCGGAGCCGCCCTTTTCAATTTTGTTCCCGATTGTTCAATCAATCTCGACAACCATCAACTCTCGTTCAGAAGCATCTCTCGCATGGCTGAGCGCCTCCTGATAGGCCGTGCTATTGTAGCAGGCGACAGCCTCATCAACGCTTGGAAACTGCGCTACAACGTTGCGAGGCCGCTCTTTACCTTCAAGTTGCACAAACCGTCCGCCTCGGGCCAGAAACTTGCCGCCGTGTGCAGCGATAGCAGGGCCAGCCAGCTTCGCATACTTTGCGTAGGCGTCGGGGTCGGTTACAGTCACATGAGCAATCCAAAGTGCAGGCATTCAAGTCTCCAATACAGTTTCTGCTGCCTTAATGGCCGCTTCCGAATTTGTCACATCACGACCACCGCCTTGCGCCATGTCCGCACGGCCACCACCGCCTTTTCCACCCAATTCAGACACGGCCGCTTTGACAAGATCAACAGCAGATACTCTGTCCGTCAAGTCACTGGTGACTCCGGCAGCGACAGCGGCTTTTCCACCAGTGTCAGCGATAAGCAGCACGGCACCTGTGCCAAGCTGTCCTTTATGTTCATCAATCAACACCGGAAGGTCTTTCCCCGAAACGCCTGAAAGAACTTGAGCTATGAACTTTACACCATTGATTTCTTTGACTTCTATTGGCTTATCACCTCCACCAGACATCGCTAATTCTCGGCGCAACTGCGACACCTCGTTGCTCAAGGCTTTGCGTTCCTCCAGCAATGCTTTGACACGCAAAGGCACATCTGCAGGCTGTGCCTTTAGCTCCGCCGCAACCACACCTAAAGCGCTTGATTCCATGGTGAGGTGTTGTAAAGCCTCCTGCCCCGTCAAAGCTTCAATCCTACGTACACCTGCACTCGAAGCACTGTCACCAAGCAAGACAAACAAACCAATATCGCCGGTTTGGCGCACATGCGTGCCTCCGCACAATTCTAGAGAATAGGTGTCTCCCGTGTTTCCTTTGTTCGAGCCAGCATTCTGCCCGATAGAAACGACACGGACTTCGTCTCCATACTTTTCTCCAAACAAGGCTTGAGCACCGATAGCGCGGGCATCATCTGGCGTCATCAATCGAGTCTCAACGAGCGAGTTCTGACGGATGTATTCATTCACTTCTTCTGTAACTTTACGAAGTTCATCTTCAGTCAGTGCCTTGGCATGACTGAAATCGAACCGCAATCTGTCGTCGGCATTTAGCGATCCTCGTTGAGCAACATGATCACCAAGCGT
The DNA here is from genome assembly GCF_018860975.1 of Lentibacter algarum. Lineage (GTDB taxonomy): Bacteria > Pseudomonadota > Alphaproteobacteria > Rhodobacterales > Rhodobacteraceae > Lentibacter > Lentibacter algarum_A. The sequence goes on along the minus strand of NZ_JAHKQI010000008.1, from coordinate 177,974 downwards.
GCCCCTTAAGGCTTCGTGAAGAAGGTGTGTGGCCGAGTGATTACGACGAATTGCGCTGCGGCGGGAGTGATCAACTTCAAGCGAGACCGTATCGCCAACGCTCAGACCTCCTGGACCAGCTGTGAGCAAATGCGCGAAAACCTTACCGTCAGCGAACTTTCTCACGTCCCCGATTTTGCTTACATCCTCTAGACTGTCGAGTTTACGCAATAGGCCTGTGTCTCCAACTTGCCCGCCAGATTCCGCATAAAACGGGGTCTGGTTTACAACGGCCCAAGCGGCATCGCCGGCCTTCAGGTTCTCGATACGATGCCCCTCATGCACGAACGCCATGATCTGCCCCTCGGCAATTTCTGTATCATACCCAAGGAACTCGGTCGCACCAGTTGTGTCGAACACATCAAACCAGACAGTAGCATCAGCTGCGTCGCCAGAACCTGACCACGCTGCGCGGGCCTTTGCCTTCTGCTCTTCCATCGCGTCTTCAAAGCCCACGACATCAACACCGTGGCCTTTTTCCCGCAGCGCATCCTGCGTTAAATCAAGGGGAAACCCGTATGTGTCGTAAAGCTTAAATGCAGCCTCGCCTGACAAATCTTCTCCATCGTCGAGGCCTTCGAGCTCATCATCAAGCAATTTCAGCCCACGATCCAAGGTTTGCTTGAAGCGAGTTTCCTCAAGCAGCAGGGTCTCCTCGATCAAGGCCTGTGCTCTGCCGAGCTCTTCGTATGCCCCCCCCATTTGCCGCACAAGTTCTGGGACAAGTTGATGCATTACTGGATCTTTGGCGCCTAACAAATGCGCATGTCGCATCGCGCGGCGCATAATCCGCCGCAAAACATAGCCGCGCCCGTCATTTGACGGCATCACCCCATCGGCGATCAGAAATGAGGTTGAGCGCAAATGGTCAGCGATCACTCTGTGATGCACATTCTTGTCGCCGTAAGGATCAACATGTGTGGCATGTGCCGAAGCCTCGATAAGCGACTTGAACAAGTCGGTATCGTAGTTGTCATGGCTGCCTTGCAAAAGCGCTCCAATACGTTCAAGCCCCATGCCAGTATCAATTGACTGCATATCAAGCGCGCGCATGGAGCCGTCTTCAAACTTTTCGTTTTGCATGAAAACAACGTTCCAAATCTCGATGAAACGGTCACCGTCCTCATCAGCGCTCCCTGGAGGGCCTCCCCAAATGTGATCGCCATGATCGTAGAAAATCTCGGTGCATGGGCCGCACGGGCCAGTGGGGCCCATTTGCCAAAAGTTGTCAGCCGTATCAATCCGGATGATCCTGTCTTCAGGAACGCCGACTTTCTTCCAAATCTCAAATGCTTCATCATCAGTGTGGTAAACCGTTGTCAACAAACGGCTTTTATCTATTCCAAACTCCTTCGTAATCAAATCCCAAGCAAACGGTATTGCCTCGTTTTTGAAATAGTCACCAAAGCTGAAATTGCCCAACATTTCAAAAAATGTATGGTGCCGCGCCGTATAACCGACATTGTCGAGATCATTGTGTTTGCCGCCTGCCCGCACGCATTTCTGCGCTGACGTGGCGCGCGTGTAGTCACGCTTATCCAAGCCTGTAAAGCAGTTCTTAAACTGCACCATACCCGAGTTTACAAACATCAAAGTCGGATCATTGCGCGGAACAAGGGGGCTCGAAGGCACAATCTCGTGCCCCTGTTTGTCAAAGTAGTTTAGAAACGTAGAACGAATATCATTGAGGCTTGGCATAGTGTTTTCCAGCTGGGATTTACCGCCTTGGGTTTATCGTTACAGCTTGCACATGTCCACACAGAGAAGCGCCGAAGCAATCACTCACTCCGGCGCTTTTCAATCGGTTAGAATTAGCAGTCAGCTCTCTAGGATATCACCACCATCCTCATCGCCGATGTCGTTTTCAGAACCGTCGAAATCAAGTCCATGCGCTGCTCGAATCTTGTCTTCGATTTCATGCGCCATTTCTGGGTTGTCTTTCATGTATTGCCTGGCGTTCTCACGGCCTTGCCCGACACGTTCGTCACCATAGCTAAACCAAGCACCGGATTTTTGAACAATCCCGAGCGCCACGCCAAGGTCGAGCAGCTCTCCTGTTTTGGAAATGCCTTCCCCATACATGATGTCGAATTCGACTTGTTTGAAAGGAGGCGCCACTTTGTTCTTGACGACTTTAACGCGGGTTTGGTTGCCAACAATTTCGTCACGATCTTTAACCGCGCCAATACGGCGAATATCAAGCCGGACCGAGCTGTAAAACTTAAGTGCGTTACCGCCGCTCGTCGTTTCAGGGCTGCCAAACATTACACCGATCTTCATCCGGATCTGATTGATAAAGATCACCATGCAATTTGAACGTGCGATCGAGCCTGTCAACTTACGCATGGCCTGGCTCATCAAACGAGCCTGCACACCAACACTGCTGTCGCCCATTTCACCTTCTAACTCGGACTTCGGTGTCAACGCGGCGACCGAGTCGACAACAACGAGGCTAACAGCGCCAGATCTGACCAAAGTATCAGTGATTTCAAGCGCTTGCTCCCCTGTATCGGGTTGGGAAATTAGCAGCTCATCAAGATCAACACCAAGTTTCTTGGCATATTGTGGGTCAAGTGCATGCTCGGCGTCAACAAACGCAGCAACCCCACCCTTCTTTTGCTCTTCCGCGACGCAGTGCAACGTCAGCGTTGTTTTGCCCGAACTCTCCGGACCGTAAATCTCAATGATCCGACCTTTCGGCAATCCGCCAATGCCCAAGGCGATATCAAGACCAATCGAGCCCGTTGATGTCGCTTCAATTTTTTGAACAGCGTTTTCACCGCCCAGTTTCATGATCGAACCCTTGCCAAACTGGCGTTCAATCTGAGCCAGTGCGCTGTCCAGCGCCTTTTGCTTGTCCGTGTCGCTTTTATTTTTCATTTCCAAAAGATCTGCCGTTGCCATTATTATCGATTCCTTATTTCATACCCCGGTGAAAGCGGCAATCACTGCCGAGTGTTCCACTAATGTTCCTTATGGGGGCAAAGTGAGAACATTTCAATGTAAATTTTCATTTGCCTATCATCACACGCAAATGGTTAAGGTATCGTTTACGGCCATTGAACTGACAAAGGGTTACAAATGCTCATCTTTTCGAAAGCAAAACTGGTGCTCTTTTCTGTTCCCAAAACCGGAACAACAGCAATTGAAACTGCACTTTCGCCGCTCGCCTCAATTGCAATCACCGAACCACCTGAGCTCAAACACGCCCCTGTCTACCGCTACAATCGCTTCTTCAGGCCTATGGTTGAGAAGTTTATTGGCGAAGATGTCGAAACGATAGCTGTCATTCGTGAGCCCGTGAGTTGGCTCGGAAGTTGGTATCGCTATCGGCAGCGCAGCTTTCTGGATGGCAAAACCACTTCGACCAAGGGGATGAGCTTCAATAGTTTTGTTGAAGCCTACCTTCATGATGAGAAACCCTCGTTCGCCAATGTCGGGGCGCAGTCGAAGTTCGTAGAGCCGCGGCCGAATGGCACCTCTATCAAACGCTTGTTTCGTTACGAACATTTGGACGATTGCATAACATACCTGGAAGACAGGCTTGGGCAGAAAATCGACCTGCCCAAAAAAAACGTTTCGCCAGCCAGCGAGCTTGACCTGACCACCGACATCGAAGCACGTTTGCGCCTCGAATGTGCCGCAGAATTTGATTTGTGGAACTCGATCAGCTGATGCTCTCTTGTTCCAACAGCAGGTTCTGCACGGTAGAAGTGAGCTCTGACAACGAAAATGGTTTCTGCAAGAAGGCCGCTTCCGGCACGCCCGGGCCGTTCTCTCCAAACACATCCTCAGCGTAACCTGACATAAACACAACTTTCACATCCGGGCGTGTCTTCATTGCTTCTCGCACCCAGCTCGGGCCATCGAGACCAGGCATAACTACATCCGTCACATATGCTTCAATTTGCAAACTGCTATCGCTCAAGACTTCTAGCGCTTCTTCGCCGCTTGATGCTTCCATGACACTAAACCCACTCAAGCTTAGCGCGCGGGAAGCAAACGCCCGCACAGGAGCTTCATCTTCAACCAGTAAGATCACTCCACCATCATTCTTGATATGCGTCTCATGGCTCTGCTCCACGTCAAGTACAGCAGGCGCGGTTTCGTCGGGCACATGCTCGGGAAAAATAAGTGTAAAGCAACTGCCCTTACCTTCTTCGCTATCAGCAAAAATAAAGCCACCGGTTTGCTTTACGATGCCATATGCTGTTGAAAGTCCCAACCCGGTCCCTTCGCCTGTGCGCTTGGTGGTAAAGAACGGCTCAAATATTTTCTGAAGCTTATCAAGCGAGATTCCTGATCCTTGGTCCATCACCTTCACTGCAACATACTCGCCGGCTGGCACTTTTGCGCGGTCTCGCTTCAGGGGTTGTTCCAGCACAAGAGGTTGTGTGGAAATTGTTATCTTACCACCCGCTTGCATAGCGTCGCGCGCGTTGACAACAAGATTCATGACAACTTGCTCTATCTGGCGTTTATCTGCACGAATAGTGTGGCTGCCTGTCACATGTTCAAAGTCTAACTGAACTTTCTCGCCAACGAGCCGATTCAGCAAATGTGTCAAATCTGACAGCGTTTCCTGAACGTTTATCGTTTGCGGTCGTAGGGTTTGCTTACGTGAGAACGCGAGAAGCTGGCTGACCAAAGCAGCGGCCCTGTTTGCGTTTTGGCTGATTTGCTCCAGATCAGCATAATCGGAGTCGTCTTCACTCCGGCGTAGCATCAGTAGATCACAATGACCTGAAATGGCCGTTAGCAAATTGTTGAAATCGTGTGCGACCCCGCCTGCCAACTGCCCGATCGCCTGCATCTTCTGGCTTTGCACAAACTGCGCCTCAAGCGTTTTAAGTTCGGTGGCATCATTCAAAACAGCGACAACGACATCCTGCCCGTCCTCGACTGCTGGCTTCAACACGACTTGTACAAAAGTTTCGAAATCATCCCGTCTGACCTTCAAAAACTCCGATTGGTGGCTAACGCGCCCGCTTGCAGTGTCTTGCAACCAGTCCCGGATAGACCGACCGAGACCTTCTAGCAACGTCGACAAGAGTTCTCCGTCAACTTCATTTCGCCCTAGTAGGTCGCGGGCCATGCGATTCGAGCTGGTGACCCGCCCATCAGGGCTAAGCTTAAGTAACGGCACTGGCAATTCATCAAAAAAGCGCATGTTTTCGGGGAGCTCAACATGCCTCTGCGGAGTTGGAACCAGCACGAGTTCACGCCGCCCTGCACTTCCTGCTAACTCGGCAACCACACAAGGCACGTTGCCGCTGGCAGTGCTAACGTCATGCACTTTGCCGGGTGTGATTGGCAAATCTACAAACACTCTATCAAGTGTTTTGACACGTTCCCCAACCATGCGACGGGCAACTTCGTTCATGTAGAGCACTGTGTCGTTACGCCCCACTGTCAGGATGGGTAGTTTCTCAAAATTGTCGCCAGCAGCGGACCCCGCATTTTTGGGCAGTTCTTCAACCCGCCAAAGTGTGCCGCCCTGCGTAAGCGCATGGCAAGACAGGCGCAAATGCCCTTGCAGCGTCACAACATCTTCTCGGGCAGCACCAAGTTCATTGGCTTTGATCGAAAGCCTTGTAACGATCGCTGACGGGTTGCTCAGCACCGAAGCCAACGTTGCTATTGTGGTTTCTTGTGTTGGGTCAAACTTTTCTTGAGCAACTTCATTGCGATACCAGATCGCGCCAACTTCATCAGCAACAAAGCATGCCGCTGAATCATGACAAACAAACTCCGCAATGGTGCGCTGAGCTTTACTGTTAGAGCTGCGAAACCGGAATGCAACCAAAGCACTCGTCACCGCAAGCAAGAGCAGCGAGCCGCCCATGGCGCTTGCCGTAATCACGACGCTGTGGCTTGTCGCAGCAAAGGCGGCAATGAATGCAAGCGCCGATACAGAAAGTAACACCCATAGCTTGGGTACCAACAGGAGTGAAACACGGGCCATGCGACCAGGCGTGAGTGCGATGTTCGCCAAAATGGAAGCCTCCGGAAACGCGAATCATGATCAACACCAATCCTAGGGCGATGATCTTAACTGCAGATTAAGGAGATTTGAGATGAAATACACCCATAAGGTGTATTGCCGTCAGTTTGATCGCGTCAAAATTGCAACGAAAAAGCCGTCGCCACCGTTCCTCATTGTCCAGCTTTCTTGCTTCTGGCACTGCCACTCAGGATTGTTAGCGCAGAATTCAGCAGCAAGCTCTTCATTCTCGCAGCTAAGAACTGAGCAGGTTACATAGGCCAGAACCCCACCTTCAGTCACCTTATGAGCCGCACTCTGTAAGACTGAAAGTTGTGTTTTCCTCAACTCGGCAAGGCTTTCAGCGGTTAAACGCCACTTGCTCTCGGGCGAGCGGCGCCATGCGCCACTTCCGGAACACGGCGCGTCACACAAGACAACATCAAACGGCGCGTGATCAGCCAATGCATCCGGTGCAACAACAGTCACTGCCGCACCAGCGCGCTCTTTGCGAACCGGTATGTCACGCATACGGGCTTCATCAATATCATGCGCGTAAACAGTGGCATCGCAGCGCGCAGCAATGGCCAGACTCTTGCCGCCACCGCCTGCGCAGTAGTCCAGCACACGCGTCACGCCTTCAAGCGGCAGAGTGTCAACTACAGCTTGGCTGGCCGCGTCCTGCAGCTCAACAAGGCCCTGCGAAAATGCATCACTGAGAGCAACTTTGCGTGCTCCTTCAAGCACTTCAAGCGCGGTTTCTGACAAGGCATGCGGCTGTGCAACTATGCTCTCCTCAGCCAACGCCAAAACCGCAGCCTCACGGTTTGTTTTACGCGTATTCACCCGCAAAAACACCGGAGCCCGTTGCTTGAGAAGGGCTGCTTCCTGCTCGGCGCCGTCACCAAGTGACGCTTCGAAAACGGGCCACAACCAGTCAGGAAAATCGTTTTTAGCGGCAACATCAACAGGCGCATGCCCGCCTGCCAACTCATCCTCGGTCAAAGGCTTGGGCGCATAGCCTTCACCTGTAAACATGCTTGCCGGATCTATGCCTTCGGCACGCAAAGCTCCGATCATTAAAGCGCGGCCTGTGGGCGCATCATCAGCCGCCCCGCCAAGAGCAGCGTAACTACGCAAAGAGCGCAATGCCTGAAACACATGATCGCGGATTGCAGCCCTGTCTTTAGAGCCAGCATAACGGTTTTTGCGGCCCCAAGTTGTCAGGCTCTTTTCGGCGGCAGTTCCGTCGATGATCAGATCAAGGATATCGGCGGCCGCGGCCACGCGTGCTGCTGGTGTCATTACATGCCTCGATAGTTGGGGGATTCGCGTGTGATCTGAACGTCATGCACATGACTTTCCTTCAACCCCGCGCCCGTAATGCGAACAAACTTGCAGTTGCTACGCATGCTTTGCACGGTTGCTGAGCCCGTGTAACCCATAGCCGCACGCAGCCCGCCGACAAGTTGGTGAACAACTGCCCCCGCACTACCTTTGTAAGCCACCTGCCCTTCGATGCCTTCTGGCACGAGTTTGTCGCTGGCGGCGTCCTTTTGGAAGTAACGATCAGCCGAGCCGCGCGCCATCGCGCCGAGGCTGCCCATACCGCGAAACGACTTATAGGAGCGCCCTTGATACAGGATCACCTCGCCTGGGCTTTCGTCGGTTCCGGCGATCATGCTGCCAACCATTGCACAGGACGCCCCTGCCGCAATCGCCTTGGCGAAATCGCCTGAGAACTTGATGCCACCGTCTGCGATTACCGGAATATCACCCGCCGCCTTGGCACAATCCATGATCGCTGTGAGCTGTGGGACACCAACACCTGCAACCATACGTGTGGTGCAGATCGACCCCGGGCCAATGCCAACTTTGACAGCATCTGCTCCGGCCCCGATCAGCGCTTTTGTGGCCTCGCCTGTGGCGACATTGCCCGCGATAACCTGAATATCGCTAGAAAGCGCCTTAGCACGTTTCACCGCTTCGATAACGCCGTCAGAGTGCCCATGCGCCGTATCAATCACCACGATGTCACATCCGGCATCGACCAGTGCCTCGGTGCGTTCAAACCCGCTGTCGCCAACACTGCTTGCCGCTGCAACGCGCAAACGCCCTAGATCATCCTTGCAAGCTGTCGGGTTGAGCACCGCTTGCTCGGTGTCTTTGAGCGTCAGGAGGCCCGTAAGCTTGCCCTTTCCGTCATGCACAAGAAGCTTTTCGATCCGGCGGGCGCGCATCAGGCTTTTAGCTTCTTCCAAGTCAGCTGGTTCAGCCAACATCGCAAGGTCATTCGTTGTCATCATTGCCTGCACGGACGTATCATCAGAGGTGGCAAACCGCATATCTCGGTTTGTCAAAATGCCAAGCACGCGCCCTTCCTCGTCAACGACGGGAAAGCCGGTGAAGTTGTAGCGTTCAACCAGTGTTTTAGCGTCAGCAAGTGTCTGGTTCGGCGTCAATGTTACGGGGTTGTAAACAATACCGCTTTCGAAACGCTTAACGCGCCGAACTTCGCGGGCTTGCTCGTCGACATTCAGGTTTTTGTGTATAACGCCCATGCCGCCCGCTTGCGCCATTGCTATGGCCATACGCGCTTCTGTAACTGTATCCATCGCCGAGCTGAGCAACGGTATGTTCAGCGCGATAGATTTTGTCACAAAAGTACGGGTATCAGCGGTCGAGGGCAGCACGCTAGACGCTCCCGGAACCAACAAAACATCATCAAAAGTGAGGGCCTCACGAATCTCCATAGCGCTTCTCCTAGCTTGGCGTCGTTTGGCGGTTTCCTATTTCATGATTGCCAGGGATTTGAAAGACCCAATCAGGCTTTCGATGCATTGGTTTTTGTGGCCAGCGTTCCCTTGAGCCACATCTGGATGACTTTTGCCGCCACCCAAGGAACAAAGAATGTCGCGGCAACCAACACAACCACACCGATGATCTTCACCAACAGGCTGCCCGTCGCGGCACTATAACTCAAAAACAGCACTGCACTGGCTGTCATCGGAAAGGTGAAAGCCCCCCACAGCGGACTAAATCCGCTCTCCATGATCCATCGCAAACTTATGAGCAATGCCAATAAGATGAGCGCAGCAATGCATGTGAAAATGCTTGCCATAACCGGCATGATCGGAAACTGATCGGCGGGAAAGCCGAGCGCCACGATACCAAACAGACTTGCAGGCGCGAGATGTATTGCAAGCAAAGGACGCAGAGGGGCTGCTGGAGAGGTTCTTATCAGCTGCACAAGGCTTACTGCCCAAATGCCAAGCGCCATCAGCAGAGCTCCGCAGAACACGACTTGCGACAGGCCGAACTGACCGAGAGCCGTGCCCGACACCGCCGCAACGATAAACCCGACAAAACTCAGGTGCCAGATTGGCGTAACGTTCCGTTGTTCTTTGGGGCCGGTTGCGAGAACATAAATGACCAAAACAGCCAAGCAGGCATGAAAAAACAGCGCAAAATACATGAGCTTGATCGCCCCTGCGGCTGACAGAGGTGCAAACCCTGCGGCCAGCGCCGAAAAGCACACACCAAGGGCAGCGACACCGCCGCGCCCGGGGAGGATGCGCATATCATCAATGAGCACACTAGGACGGCGTAGCGCCTTGATAAGGTAAGATAAAGCGGCCCCCAGGAAAAGTGTGGCAACAGCCCCGAGGAGCATTTGGGAGACAGCCAACGGAACCACCGACACAAGTGCTCCGGCGCGCCATGCAAGCGCCAGCCCGAAGAGCCCGAGGATGATGGTGAAGATCGCAGGAGGCGTTTGCCGACCGATATTTGAAAGCTTGCTCATGTCACTATCCTTGAAAGAGTTTCTCTCTCATAGCATGCTCGGAAGAGAAGCCCATAGGCCGCTGCGTCGCACCCCTTGTTCTCTCAAGTTCTGCGCTCAGATTACCTGCAAAAAGTGGAGAAAAACATGAGCGATCACGGCTATGAAAACGGGCGATTGAACCTGCCATTTGTCGGAATTTCAACCTTCGCCAAGCGGCCCTATGTTCAGGATTGGGACACCATAAATGCCGATGTCGCGATCCTCGGTGCGCCCTATGATTTCGGCACACAATGGCGCTCGGGCGCTCGCTTCGGGCCACGTGCCGTGCGGGAAGCTTCAACCTTGTTTTCTTTCGGCCACGCAGGAGCTTACGACCACGAAGATGATGTAACTTACCTGCCCGGAAACGTGCGAATGGTGGACATTGGCGATGCCGACATAATCCACACTGACACGCTCAACTCTCACGCAAATATCGAGGCCGGAGTGCGAGCTATTTTGAACGCCAATGCCCTGCCTGTCACCATCGGTGGGGACCACTCGATCAACATTCCTTGCATCAATGCCTTTGAGGGGCGCGGTGACATCCATATCTTGCAGATTGATGCCCACCTCGACTTTGTTGACGAGCGCCACGGCGTGCGGTTTGGCCATGGCAACCCGATGCGCCGCGCTGCCGAGAAGCCCTATGTTAGCGGGCTCACGCAAGTCGGGATTCGCAATGTCAGCTCTACAGCCAAAGAAGGCTATGTAGACGCGCGCAAGATGGGTTCTGACATCCTCTCTGTGCGCCAGACGCGTGCCCTTGGGCCAAAGCAAACTGCCGCACGTATCCCAGCGAAATCAAAGGTTTACATCACGATTGATATCGACGCTTTTTGCCCGTCTATTGCACCGGGCACAGGCACTCCGAGCCACGGCGGCTTTCTTTATTATGACGTTCTGGAGCTGCTGCAAGAAGTGACCAAGAACCACCAGATTGTCGGGATCGACCTTGTCGAAGTGGCGCCGGATTATGACCACTCCGGCAGCACTGCGATCCTCGCAGCGCAGGTTTTGCTCAACTTGCTTGGCTTCATTTGTCACCAAAATCCACCCGGTTAACCTTTGCCGTAACTGACAAAAGCCACTGTGACTCGCGTGCATACCACAGTGCATACCGCAGTGCATAATGCGTGCTGACAGTTTTGCGCCGTTATGCGCGCTTTCCAAATCTTAACGAAGCGCTCGTTGCCGCCTGCTCCTAACCTTTTACTGGCGGCTTGGGCGCATAGGCCTCTAGCACCTGCTCAACGTCATTCTTGCTGACATATGCGTTGTCGGCCTTAAGACAGCCTGTAAGTTTGCCAGCGTCGGGTTTTTCTGGACGTTGGCCTTTTTTTGGCCGCGGCATGCAAGCTTTCAAGACGTCTTCGCTGACGTTCAGTTTGTCGGCCATTCCAGCAGTGTCTGGCGCCGGTGGCCGACCGGAAAGCGCGCGGTTTTGAGCGCTGACAACCAGCGGAACCGACACTCCGAGTGACAGCGCAATGACACAGGCGGTGAAAGGGGTGATCTTGCTCATTTTGACCTCTTGTTTTTAGGGCCGTTTTCCTGCCCGACACTCTTCATACGACCAGAGCCATGTTTTCTGTCGCTGATTTTGCCGCGGATTGTCAGATTTATGCCGTGTCTTGGCTTTCCCCTGCCTGTTTAGGCGTCTAGTCTGCCCAAAAACGCGGCGTCAAAGACAACGCAAAGACACCTCAGGAAGTTGATCAATATGAGCAAAGACCCTCTCGTCGTTTTCACCCCTTCTGGCAAACGCGGCAATTTTCCTGTTGGCACCCCTGTCTTGACAGCGGCACGCCAGCTCGGCGTTGATCTCGACAGTGTTTGCGGCGGTCGCGGGATATGCTCGAAATGTCAGATCACGCCTTCTTATGGCGAGTTTTCAAAGCATGGTGTGACAGTTGAAGACAACGCGCTCAGCGCGTGGAACGCTGTCGAGCAGCGCTATGACGACAAACGCGGGCTGATGAAAGGCCGTCGCTTGGGGTGTCAGGCAACTGTGCAAGGCGATGTGGTGATTGACGTGCCGCCGGAAAGCCAGGTTCACAAGCAAGTGGTGCGCAAACGTGCCGAAGCGCGTGACATTACTATGAACCCGACTGTGCGGCTTTATTATATCGAGGTTGAAGAACCCGACATGCATGCGCCAACAGGCGACTTGGAGCGCATGGCAACTGCCCTCAAAGAGCAGTGGGATGTTGATGTGAGCCGCGCCCACCCCAATGTGCTGCGCGAATTGCAACCTGCCCTGCGCAAGGGCAACTGGAAGGTGACTGTTGCGGTACATGATGGTGGCCGCGAGACCGCCCGTCCGAGCATTATGCAAGTCTGGGCGGGATACTATGAAGGCTCGGTTTATGGCGTTGCGGTTGACCTCGGCTCAACCACCATTGCGGCGCATTTGTGTGATTTGCAGACCGGTGAGGTTGTCGCTTCATCCGGCCTGATGAACCCGCAGATCAGGTTTGGAGAAGACCTGATGAGCCGTGTGAGTTATTCGATGATGAACCCCGGCGGAGCCGACGAGATGACCGCCTCGGTGCGCGAGGGCATGAATGCGCTGTTCACCCAGATTGCCTCTGAGGCCGAGATCGACAAAGCCCTGATCATGGACTGCGTTTTTGTTTGCAATCCGGTTATGCATCACCTGTTCCTCGGCATTGATCCTTTTGAGCTTGGGCAAGCACCGTTTGCGCTGGCAACGTCTGACGCGCTCCGTCTTGAGGCGCGTGATCTTGACTTGGTTCTGCACCCCTCGGCGCAGGTGTATTTCCTGCCCTGTATCGCTGGCCATGTTGGTGCTGATGCCGCCGCGGTCGCGCTTTCTGAAGCGCCTGACAAGTCGGAAGACTTGGTTCTTGTCGTAGATGTTGGCACCAACGCCGAAATCCTTTTAGGCAACAAAGACAAGGTCTTGGCTTGTTCATCGCCCACAGGCCCCGCCTTTGAAGGCGCGCAGATCACCTCGGGCCAGCGGGCTGCTCCGGGGGCGATTGAGCGGGTTGAAATTGATCCGGCCAGCAAGGAGCCAAGGTTTCGTGTTATCGGCTGTGACTTGTGGTCAGACGAGGCCGGATTTGACGCCGCAATCGCCACAACCGGCATCACCGGTATTTGCGGCTCCGGCATCATCGAGGCCGTCGCCGAGATGCGTATGGCCGGCTTGCTTGATGCTTCTGGCCTCATCGGATCGGCGGCGCAAACCGGCAGCGAGCGTTGCATCGCCGACGGGCGCACCAACAGCTATGTAATGTGGGACGGAACAGCCAACGGCAGCCCCAAGATCACCGTGACCAACCCCGACATTCGCGCCATCCAGATGGCCAAAGCGGCGCTCTATTCGGGCGCGCGACTGCTGATGGACAAGCTCGGCGTTGATACGGTTGACCGCGTGGTGCTTGCAGGCGCGTTCGGCGCGCATATCAGCCCCAAACACGCGATGGTTTTGGGGATGATCCCTGATTGCGCTCTGGACAAGGTGACATCAGCTGGCAACGCGGCGGGCACAGGCGCGCGCATCGCCCTGCTCAACGTTGAGGCGCGTGGCGAGATCGAAGCCACGGTGCGCAACATCCTGAAGGTTGAAACCGCAGTCGAGCCACGCTTTCAGGAGCATTTCGTCAATGCTTCGGCGATCCCCAATTCTGCCGAGCCGTTTCCCATTCTGGCCAGCGTCGTTAGCCTGCCTGATGTCAGCTTCAACACCGGCGGTGACGGTGAGAGCGGCGGCGGGCGCAGGCGCAGGCGGCGCGGCTAGGCACGATGGTTTCAAGCAGCACCTTCAAAGTAATTCTGTTGCTTCTGGTTGGTCTCATGGGGCTTACCGCTCTGCGCATCGGCGCACCCGACGCGCTCGGTGTTGACGCTGTCTCGGCTGACTACATGATCTTTCACCAAGTTGGCGAACTTGCCAACGAGGGCCGTGCTGCGCTTGCCTATGACGCGGAGGCTTTCAAGGCGCATCAACTTGAACGCACCGGGTCTGATGTGTTTATGACATGGACATATCCACCGCAGTTCAATTTGCTGACACAGCTCATGGCGCTGTTTCCTGTCTGGCTGGGGTATTTGCTGTTTAGCGGCTTAAGCCTTGCGTTTTTCGTCTGGTCAGTGCTTCGGTTTTCGTCCGGACGCATGGCTTTAATGCTGGTTTTACCTGCGATCGTTATCAACTTGCTCACGGGGCAAAACGGCTTTCTCACTGCGGGGATGATGGCCTTGTTCGCGCGTTTTGCGCTTGCCCGGCAGAGCACTTCGGCGGGCGTCACGCTCGGGCTTCTCGCTTACAAACCACACCTCGGGCTGGGCCTCGGACTGGCGGCTTTGCTGCGCGGGGGTTTTCGTATGGTGGCCGTTGCCTGCCTGACGCTCGCGGTCTCTTTGCTGCTGGTCACGCTGGTCTATGGCCCTGACATCTGGCGCGCTCTTCAGGCCAGTGTCGAGCAGTCGAACACGCTGTTGCAAGCCGGACAATACAAGCTTGTGCGCATGAGCACCCCCTTTGCCTTGCTCGCCTCGCTCGGCCTTACAAGCGGTGCCGCTCTTACGCTTCACTTTGCATGTGCACTCGCTTCGCTAGGGGCTGTTGCCTATGCGGCGCTGCGGCGCTGGCAGCTTGAGCACGTCCTCGCCCTCGGGATGATCTCTGGCGCTGCGCTCAGCCCATATGCATATGACTATGATCTCTGCCTGCTGGCCCCTGCCCTTGCACTTGTCTGGCCAGATCTTACGCTCACCCCCCTTGAGAAAACCCTGCTCACATTTGCCACGCTTTTGGCGACCGGATTTGGCCTGCTGACAGTCGTTTTCTCTGCCCCCATCAAGCAGCTCGCATTTGACTTGCCCGCACTGGGAGGCCTTGGGTTGATACTGCTACTCGCCATCACGCTCATCGGCCTCAGGCGCACCAAGCTCGCTTGACCGCGCCGACCACAAGCGCTATCTCGCCAGTCAGCGCACCGCGGGCATGATGTAGTGGTAGCCTGTCAGCTTCCCAAGCTGAACGTGCGGGTTCGATTCCCGCTGCCCGCTCCAACGCAGTTCAACTCCCGCGTTGGAACGCACCTCACCTTGCGATGACAATATCCGCGCGCAATCCGCCCATCTCGCTGCTTTCGCCGAGCCGCAACATGCCCCCGTGGGCACGGGCGACATCGGTGGCTATCGAAAGCCCCAAGCCGACACCGGAGCCGCGGTTCTGGTTGCGTGAGGCGTCAAGTCGCGTGAAAGGCCGCTGCGCTTCCTCGCGTTGTTCGGCTGCAATGCCTGGCCCGTCATCTTCAACCCGTATGCGCAAAGCCCGCTCTGTCAGAGCGACCGAAACCACAGCATTGGTGCCGTAGCGCACTGCATTGCCGATCAGGTTCTCAATGGCGCGGCGGATTCCGACACGGCGCAGGGCCAACTCGCCCTCGCCCTCAAACTCCCCGAGTTGCACCGGCATACCCGCGCGCTGGCAATCGTCTACAATACCCCGCACCAGCGCTATTGGGTCGCTCATTTCCGGTTCGCCTTCATGCGCGCCCTTGGCAAATGACAGGAACTCGTCGAGCATCCGTTGCATCTCCTGCACATCACGCTCAAGCGGCTCGCGGTCTTCATCGTCAAGCAATGACAAGCCAAGTTTCATGCGCGTCAGTGGCGTGCGCAGATCATGGCTTACGCCCGACAACATCAGCGTGCGCTGGTCGATCGCGCGTTCGATACGATTGCGCATGTCTAGAAAAGCATGCCCCGCCGCACGCACTTCAACGGCGCCGGAGGGCTTGTAATCGATCACATTTCCGCGCCCGAACGCCGCTGCTGCCCGCGCAAGCCGCTTGATCGGCCGCAGTTGATTGCGCAGATAAATGTAAGCGATCACTGTCATCAAGATGCCGAAGAATACCATATTGACCAACAGCTGATGCGGGTTGAGCGCCGACACGCGCGCCCGTGCGAATGTGAGTTCAGCCAGCCCTGCTCCGGTTTGCACGTAGGCATGCACCTTACCGCCGTTTGGCAGATCAACGGCCTCAAGAGCAGGCAGGCTTTCGTGCAACTCACGCTTCACCACAATACCGGCAAAGTCATACCAACGGCGGCGGCTCATCCTGTTGTCTGGCGCCGGCATTTGCACGTTGATATGCAAGGGCGCCGCTGCATTGCTCTGCCCGCTCGCCTCAAGCTCGGACACCACAAGCGCAAGCTCAAGCGCCATCGAACGGCTCATCTGGCTGGTAACTTCCTCGAAGTGGCGCTGGATAAACACGATCGAGACCACAAGCTGCAGGCCAATGATCGGCACAATCAGGATCAGCGCAGCCCTTCCATAGAGCGAACGCGGCATATACTGTTTGAGCCAAGCGAAGAACATGCCTATTCCTAGCCTTAGTGACCGCAAGAAGGAAGACCCATGAACACCCCACTTAGCGCCCCGGATGATTTTGATCCTGTCATCGGCCAGCCCCAGCAACTTGACGACGGCTTGCGCCGCGTGGTTGCTGACAACGCCTCACCGATGACCTACCGCGGCACCAACACCTACCTCGTTGGCGAAGGCGATGTCGCGGTGATCGATCCTGGCCCGTCAAGCGAGACACATTTACAAGCCCTGCTGGGCGCGCTTAAGCCAAAGGAACGTATCAGCCATATCTTTGTCACACATTCGCATACGGACCACTCCCCGCTCGCCAAACCACTGTCACAAGTGACAGGCGCGCCAGTGTTGGCCTTTGGCGACAGCAAATCAGGCCGTTCTGACACCATGAACGATCTGGCAGCCCAAGGGCTTGCAGGCGGAGGTGAAGGCGTTGACGAAGGCTTTGCTCCCGACATCATGCTGGTTGACGGCGAGTCAGTGCATCACGGTGACTGGGCTTTGACGGCCCTGCACACGCCCGGGCACTTCGGCAATCATCTCAGCTTTGCGATGCGCGACATGGTGTTTTGCGGTGATCTGGTGATGGGCTGGGCGAGCTCGCTTGTCAGCCCTCCTGACGGCGACCTCACGGCTTTCATGGCATCGTGCCGCAAGCTGGCCACGCGAGACTGGCGGGTGTTTCACGCCGGTCATGGCGCACCGATCGAAGACCCTGAAGCGCGTCTGAACTGGCTCATAGAGCATCGGCTGGGTCGCGAAGCGCAGATTTTGGCGGCACTGGAAAACAGCCCCGCAACGGCAGAGGCTCTGGCACGTCAGATATACACCGAAACACCGCCAGCCCTGATCCCAGCAGCGACGCGCAATGTCTTTGCACACCTTATTGACCTGCACATTCACAAGCGCGTTTCAGCCGCCCCGCAACTGAGCGCCGAAGCGGTGTTTGCCCTCGTTTAGGACGTGCATATCTTTTTGGATAAATAGCAACAAAAGCCTCTAGACGCGCAGGAGTGCTGTTGCTATATCCCCCAGACATTCCGGCGTAGCTCAGCGGTAGAGCAGTTGACTGTTAATCAATTTGTCGTAGGTTCGATCCCTACCGCCGGAGCCAATTAACTACTTGATAGTTAAGTAAAATGGGCGAACCTTCGGGTTCGCCTTTTTTGATTTTTGCAACGATTTTGCAACGCGTGACGCTTTGGGCAGTTACAGCTATTTGCATTTCGCTTCAAACGCTTGACCACAATGCGCTGACTGGTCAACATCGGGTTCATGAAAACCACGACAGGAAAGTCTAGGCGATCACCGCGCTACAGGACGCCCAACTTCCGCGAGAAGCATATGCACAATGTGACCGTCGATTCTGACGGCCGTGTATTTCTGTCCGACCAGGAAGCCAGCCCGCTGACTGTCGATGAACGATTCCACTTCTTCCAAGAGGTGCTTGACCCCGACGACTGGGAAAAGGTTCGAGTATTTTACGCACTTCCGAAGAAGCGGCGGCGCTCGAACAAGTCGGGCGGTGTGCGCCGCCATGAAGGGTATGTGATCGGACTACATCCGAAACGCCCTATCAATGACATTCAGGACGAACGCGGTAAGGAAGCGGGCGAGAAGTCGTGGAAGATGCCAGCCTACGGCAAGGCGCTTGAACGGATGATTGAGAAGGACATAGCCGCAGGTGGGGAGGCACCTAAGACGGATGACGAACCCTCAGTGAATTGGCCCGACAAAAAGGTCGCCAATCCGTTCGAGTCGTCTGACGACGACGTGCCGTTCTAGAAAGACCCGAAACATGTGCAACCTCGCGGGTGTTATTCGCCTTCCTCAACCTCGACCGACGCTTCCCCGCCCAACGCCACATAGCGTCGCTCTGCAAGCCATTGTAGCCGCTTAGCTTGGGTCAACAATACCCGTCGTAGCCCACCTTGCACCTTCCGCTCCGAGATGACCTGCGCCAGACGCGAGATGATCAAGGCTCGCCGTGCAATGCGGAAATCAGGGTGCGACCTAATCTTGTGAACCTCGTCCGAGACAAGTCGATAGCGAAGCGATGGGGGTTTCGTCACGGCTACTGTCGGTGCAGGTGGGTCTTTTTCATTTAGCACCGCTTTGAAAGTGCTGCCTGCAATCGCCTCTTGATAAACAAGGTCCTCAAGGGCATCCAAATGCGCTTTGGCGGCAACATCAGTTGCGCCTGTTTTCTGAAACTGCGGTAGTGGCCAAACTTCGACCTCGTAAACCTCGAACGGGTCAAGCACCGACATTGCAACAGCATCTGTCCGCTGATTTGTCAGGTGCCGCCTAATTCGGGTACTTACTTTTTCTTTCGTCTGGCCGACGTAAATAGGTTCTCCGTCGTAATCGAAGAAAGCATATACGCCCCATTTGAAGCCGCCTATTACGCGCGGCTTCCCTGTGATCGGATCATCGAATTTCTGGGTTAGAAACTCAGCCAAATTGGACCGAAGATCTTCGGTTTCAAAAGGTGGGAAATTTGTATCGTCGGGATTTCGGTCAACCATGACCGATACTTACTAGAAATCAGGCAACCAAAGCGAGTCGATTCCGCTTTAAGAGCGGTTCAAAGATCGCCTCTGCAAGGTGACGAACGACCGGAACGGCAACGCCATCGCCCGCGAGTTTATAGGCGTCGTTGTAGCGTTCAGGTAGGATATAGGTTTCAGGCAGGCCCATTAGGGATGCGGCTTCGCGCGTTGACAGCAAGCGCGAGCGAACCTTGCTTCCCTCTACCAACATGATTGTCTGACGGCTTGAACCGCCAGCAGGCGTGCGTAGGCACCCAGCAATCTGGTCAAAGCGCACCTCTGCCCGCTGCCGCTTCACACCATCAGCGTCCGCGCGCGTGCGCCTGTAGATCGTGCCCACCACCCGCTCTTCACACTGCTTGGCCGCTTCGACTTTCTTGCGGTTGTGGTCGGTCATCATGTCGAGCAGGTATTTGGTTTCTGCTTTCGTGTGCCACTTTACACCAGTCGGCTTGTCTTCGATCAGCGAAGCAAGGTTTGTGTTCCGAGCTGGCGGTGTTGGCAGGTTCCACCAACGCCAACGCGATGCTGCTGTCTGCGAAAGCAGGTTGCAACCTTCGATAAGCGCGGGCGGATGCCACATCGCGCAAGGGCCATCTACTGTATGACTTTCCGGGATCGTCAAGTCGCCCCGAACACCTACCATGAAGAAGCGCGGACGGGATTGCGGTAGGAAGTGCACCGCATCGACGACGACAGCGCCGAACCTATACCCAAGGCCCGAGAAGGCAGCGGCAAGTGTTGCGAAGTCTCGACCGCCATTGCTCGTGATCGCCCCGTAGACGTTCTCTAGTGCGATGATCTTGGGGCCGCGACCATCGGCGTGAAGTGACCGCATCAGTTTCCAGAACGGTTTGAACATCCCGCTACGCTTGCCCGCGAGGCCCGCACCATTGCCAGCAAGCGACAGGTCTTGGCATGGAAATGAGGCCCACACGAGGTCAGGCGACCCGGGTAGTTCGTCTAATGTGACCTGAGCAACGTCCTTTAGCAGCAGTTCCTTGCCGCCATGATGGTTGGCGCGGTAACTCGCTGCCTTCTTCGCGTCTATGTCGTTCGCGAACAGGCAATCCCAGTTCGACCCGAGACCAAACCCGGCCATGCCGCCACCTGCAAAGAAGTCGTAGTAATTGAAACCCATCATCTCGTCGTTTTTCTCGTCATTTTGTTTATCACGGGATCAAGTCCTAACTGCCCAGCCTTTATGTCTCGTGAAAATCAGTAACAGCATATCTTGTGTCGGACGAGAAAAAAAGCGCAACCTGTGTTGCCATAACGCTGATTTTTTGGTACCAAGGCTCAGGCAATCCTGCCGTCCGGGGTCATCGTGCCCCGCAACATTGGTCCGTCGTGGCCCATGGAGTACTCAAGAATGGCTATCAAACCATATCGGTTTGAGGTGTCCGAAGCGCGTAGCGTTAAACACCCCACCCTCCCAAACATCGTCAAGCACACCTTCTTGGTCCCTGCACGCCTCTTCCCAAAGGACGTCCCGACGGGCGCAAATTTGCGCGACCCTGTTGGTATGAACCGGCAGGTGTATAAGGACGTAAAAGCAAGCCTCGAAGGCAAAGAGGCACTGCCAGGCACCTTCGACCTGTTGAATCTGGGGATTACCATCATTGCCGAAGACATCGAGGTGATCGACAAGCGGGTCTTCGACGTCATGATTGATGATGATTACGGTATCGCCAATGGCGGCCACACCACCCGGATCATTTACGACTGTCAAGAGGATGATTCGATCGGCGAAGGCCAGCACGTCGAAGTCAAAATCATCACCGGGCTAGAAGGTGGAGAAAACCACACACTGCGTGTGGACATCGCAAGAGGGCAGAACACTGGAATTTCTGTGCAACCTCGGTCGATCTTTGAACTTGATGGCGCGTTCGATAGCCTCAAGGAAATCGTGAAGGATCAAGACTGGGCAAACGATATTGGTTTCAAAGAGTCAGACAAGAAGGACATTGACGTCCGAGAACTGGTGTCTGTTCTTGAACTGATGAACGTCACGGATTTTCCTGTTCGTGAGTCTAAGCATCCAATTGCGGCCTATGAGAAGTGGTCAACGCCGCTGATGAAGTATGGTGACGACTTTAAAGAGCACAAGAAAACTGGCGAACCCAGAAAATACGCGGCCTTTGAACCTCTACTGATCGAAACTCTTGTACTATACGATCACATTCGCCGGGAATTTCTCAAGGTTTACAATGAGACCGTCAAAGGCCGCGCCGGAAACCTGAGGATTGTGGAGAAGGCTCCTCCAAGCAAGGGCCGACACAAGTTCCAATATGCAAAACTGGACGACCACGACCAGCGTTTGACCAAGGGGGCCGCTTACCCAATTCTGGGCGCGTTTCGAAATTTTGTTTCAATCAATCCGGACACCGGATGCGCTGAATGGGTTGGCGGTTTCGAGAACGTTCTTGCTTCTTGGCGCGACCTAGCGCCTGAGTTGGTTTCAGAAACTAAACAAGCAATTAGTGACATCGGTAATGCGCCGGATTCGCTTGGTAAAAATCGAAACCACTGGGCCAATTTGTTCAAATCGGTGCGGCTGCATGTAATGCAGCAGCAATTGGACACAATGGGTTGAGGAGCTTAGGCATGAACAGCCAAGAAAACAAACTCCTGATCAAAATCGGAAAGCACTTCGAAGCAAATGCAAGCGGCAACATTGCCGTTGGGGCCGTATTCGTGATCGTCGTTGCGCTCGTCGCAGTGGGCTTTTCGTTTCTTTAAACCGCTGCGGCGACCACTACCCGTGGTCGCCGCAAATCCCCGTCAGCGAAGGTGGTTATGGTCGGTGCCCCACGGTTATGCCCAAAACCCCGCATTACCGCAGAGCTGCGCAGTTCATCGCGTTCGCTCGTCGAGTTCACGGTGTTACGTCCCACGCGGTTGCCAAGAGTGCGACGACAGACGTCAATACCACCCGCGCAGCGTGTGGGTCGTGACCATCTTCGGGCGCAGATATTGCGACGCGAACGCGCCGACGATTACCGCAATCCCCAAATCCCCGTGACCGCCTGCGGATCGTGACTGCGTGATGATCTGATTGCCTGCTGCTGTGGTCTGCAACGAGAAGGAGGCTAGGTCGGATGCGATCTCGTCGCGCAACCGCAAGTCATGTGCAAACTTGAGGTCGCCTGAGGCAAACAGCACGGACAAGTTTTCGATCATGAATGTCTTCCCCGCGTTGACATACCGCGAGCTTTCCTTGCGCCATGATTGGCCTCCGGTCATTTGCACGGCGTGGTGATCGACTGATTGATCCCAGAGCATGTCCGATACGACGCGTCCGAGCGACGTGCCGTCGATCACAAGTTCAGACTTGCCACCAAACGGCGGCGCGTTGCGCAAGCGGATCAGGTAATCGCAGACATCGACATAGGACACGCCACGGAAGCGATCAGCGTGTACGATTGAACGGTGGCGCGGTCCCACGATGACCTTCGATCCGTCAACGATGGGCAGCGCCTCGTCTTTGATGACTGCAACGGCGGTGTAGTCATTTGCCTGCCCGAGGTCAGCGGCAACCCAATAGTTTTGGTGTCCCGTGACCCGTTCGATGGCCGGGTCTTGGTTTGTTTCATTCACTACGCGCCCGTCAGGCAGATAGACGAGGTTGAGTGCGTTTTCGTAGTTCACATCTTGGGACATATTGCGCCCTCCGTGCTTATTGCGTTTTCGATGATTGAGAAGTCGAAGTAGCTGGTGCCATCCGAAAGCAGTTCGCACTCGATCTCTTGGCGGAATTTGGTCGCGGACAACGTGCGACGCATCCGCTCCACTTTGTCTTTCAGTCGCGGGATGTCCGTGCCTTTGACGACAATGCGGTGAACACCGTCACCCGGCTTTGCGTCGAGGAACAGACGCGCGAAATAGTTGTTTTTGCCCGCAGGCGTTGAGCTAAAATAAACTTGCCCTTTTTCCGTCAGCATTGGCAGGACGCCCGCAATCAAGTCTTCGCCGCCGCCATCGCCTTGCAAGAAAGCGCATTCGTCAATGATCAGGCACGATACCGATGGATAGCCGCGAATAGTGTCCGACGTGGACGGCAGCGCGACGACACGGGCACCGTTCGACATTTCGAGTTCGGTCAGCGTCGAGCGCGTGATGACCAATTCGGTGCGCTTCAACTGTCGCCCGATTTCTCGCGCGATGATCTTGGCTTGCCGCTCTGCGGGCGCAACGCAGATGGTCAATGAATCCGGGATGTGCAATTCTTCAACCGAGCGCGCGGCCAGCACCGAGGTCTTGCCCGCCTGACGACCGACCCGCAGGGCGACTTCCGTCGCCTGCGTGGTAAAAGCGTCGATCTGCCAAGGATCAGGCTCATGACCGATCCAATGGCGCAGACGCGCAGCGGGATCGAGCGAGCGTTCAAGCTCTGCGCACCACGGTATGAGGGCGTCAAATGGCATTTTTACCGCCCTGTCTGACAGGCGCGGCAACACCCAGATGAATATCGCGGGGAGATGTGCCCATTCGCGCACGGCTTGCCCGTGAAATACTTGGCTTCCCCTTTTGCGGCGCGGCGGGTCGCGGGCAGTTCAACCCATTCGGGATGCCTTGCCGAGTTGGCGGCTTCCAAACGCCTTGCATGGTCGCGAGCGTAGTGATCCCAGCCGAGGAATTCTGAATGGGGCGACTTCAAAGCACAGCCTCCTCTTTTGTGACGCTGAGAACGTGTTGGCGCATGTGTTTGAGAAGGACGGGCTGAGCTTCGGGGACCTCGTCGCACACCGCGCGAAGGATGCTTTTCATCGTGACCCATTCGGGTGATTCCGCGAGAGTAACCGAGACGGACAAACTGGTTGCCATCTTGCCGTGCATTGTCGCGATGTCTTTCAACACTTTCCGCAAGCCATCCATTGCGGCCAATGCAAAGCCATCGTCGCCAGCTTCCTCGGCTTTCGTGATCAGCTTTTCGACGCGACGCGCAAGGGACTCATATGAGCTGCCAACGTCCAGCCGCTCTTGGTTCAGGAATTGAGTTGTTTCGTCGATTGGTTCGATTTTGATCTGCCCCGCAACGTGACGGCGCATTTCTTCCGTGATGTGATCCTTCCGAAACCGATCAATTGTCGCCGGATTCAGCCCGACACGCTTCGCAGTCTTGGCGAATGACGGTGCACCGGGCACGCCCAATTCGCGTTCGATAATCGACCGAATGATCGAATTCTTGTCAGGGTGATTGAGGATCGTGTTGGGCCGACCGCTGCCTTTGTTACCTGCCATTGTTCAGTTGCCTCCTGATACGTCGGTTGAGGCACGGGGCGGTTCGCCCGTATCGTCGCCATACCAACGGATGCGGTCGCGAAGACCCACCCACTCACTCTCGGAGACATCAGCCAAATGGTCATGAACGCGATTTGCGAAATCTTCACCGACGCCCGACCCAACGAGGTCGTTGCGCAACTCACCAAACCCGATACCGCCAAGGTGGAGCTTCATCATCGCGGCCAGCGCGGCGATTGCGGCTGATATGGGATCGCCTGCGGGATCAAGTTTCTCCGCGTGATTTAGCAGCAGGCACGCCCCTGTCGGTGAGACATAGGCGTGGTCAACGCCAAGCACGACCTGATAGGCGTACTGCAAGCAGGCGCGATCAATCGGGCGCATTGGCTTTTTCCATCAATGCAAGTTTTGTCCGCATGTGCTGCGGAAGATCGTCGGCGTTGTCCCACGACTGCACGTTGAACCCGTCAGCCCGCAGTTGGCGGTATTGACGCGTATCTGAACGCATTACATCGCGGCGCATATAGGCGACTTTTTGGTCATCGTCGCGGATGAGTGTGGTTTTCAGCGACGAATCGATTTCTGTGCGCGATGAACGGCGATGCGTGTCGTCGGCGGCGGTTGGATCAACGATGGTCAGTGTTGCGCCTGCTTTTTCTGCTGCCGCTTTCGCCTCGCGGTATTTGCTGGGATCACGCGCTTCTTCGCGTGTCAGACTGTGTGAGGGTTTCGTTCCGCGCATATACCAATTGCCATCGTCACCGGGAACGAGTCCGGCGTTGGCCATCTCGGCGATTTTCTCGGGCGTAGGTTGCGAGCTTGCTTTACGTTCCAAATCCTTTTTTTGATCCAGCACACGCCCGTTGAACTCGTGCAGTTTGTCGAGGCGGGTGTTTTGGTCGTCGATTTGGGTGTTCTGTTTAACGACGGTCTCGGTGAGCGCACCCACCTGTTTAATCAACGCCTGAATTGCGGCGGTCGTTTCATCGGCCATTTTATCGTCCTTTCGTAACCAAAGCGAACGCGACTGGTGGGCCGCGTCCGTTAAGCTGGTTAAGGACGACAAATTCACCAATCCGTCGAAAGCAAAATACAATCCAAGGATGAATGGTTACACCGAAGAAGCAGGTAGAGTGTGGGGGTGTTTAAGGTGGAGCCAGCGCTCGCGGGCAAGATCGACCTGCGCGGCGTGTTGCTCACTTGTTTCCAGTGTGAAGGGGTGCAGGTCGGCGTTGCCTTCAAGCCCTTCGACGATGCGTTGGGCGGCAATGTCACCATCAAGACCCAAGAGCCCGAACAGTTCGCCGCGCCATCGGGCATGTCGGCCATTAGGGGCGGTTAGGAAGGTTATTGCTGCGTATGCGTGGTCGTCGCCGGGGCCAAGCATGTCGGAATATGCTTGCGAGATGATGGCCGCGACAAACGCGCCCTCAGCCGTGCCCGTCATTCCATCCACGGCTTTCTGCCGCCGGGTTCGATGTGGACGATTTTGCGGGCAACGATCAGGTGTTCAGCGACTGTCATCTCGTGCTTGTTCGGCACGTCCTGCCAATCGACATAGACGCGTGGTGGGGTGTCGAGGCCAATGTGCATGGTCCACACGCCGTGGACGCGCAGGCCGCGGTCACGGAGTGTGCCGCGCGTCAGCGACAGTTCACGCCATAGGGGTGCAACGGTCATGTCAGGCATTGAGCTGATCGACCACAGAGGCGATGTGCTGCCACGGGATCGGGAACGAATGGGGATGCACTTCGACGGTTACGCCATCGGGTTGAACCAAGACGTTATAGGCATCGCGGTAGATGTCGCCCTGATCGGGGTTGAAGGTCGACTTGAGGTCGTCAGCGAAGGCGGCTGCGTCGGGCACACCAAGGTTCGACGTGGTGTTCATGCGGGTATAGGTGAGCGTGACTGCTTCATGCTCGTCGATTGTTGCGGTAATGGTCATTGTGGTCGTCCTTTCGGGTTGTGATCGCGCACACCCGGCAGGCAAGGCCAAAAGGAAACAGCCACAGGGTCACCGGGTGCGCGCAGGAGTGGCGCGTTTCATCGGCACGCCATAGGCTCAGCATGAATTGCGTATCATCCGCTGTCGGGGCGTTGGTCTGTGGAATGAGGTGGAATTGAGAGAAAAGAAGGTGGTGTTGACCGCCAGCCAATACCCACTAAGGTGGGGCTCCATTTGTACCGAGATGAATATGATACCAACGGACCCGTTGAAATCGCTATTGCTGGAAGCATACAAACCATGCCGCTTTTTCGGACAGTGCCGAGAGGCACAATGGCGACCAGATAGTGGACACATTCCACGCGGTTATGTCGGTGCGACGGGCTCTGCGGAGGATGTCGAGGTTATTATGGTGTTTTCCGAACCTGGGCACCCTCACGACGGTGAAAGCTACGACGTTGCGTTGGGGTCTGACCACTTAATGGCCTCCAGCACAAACCATGCCTACAAGAGCTTCAAGCATGGAACGGACCTGTTTCATCGAAATGTCCGATGGTTCATTTCGCAACTATATCCCGACATGACCTTCGACCAACAGCTACGTCGGGTTTGGCTTACCGAGGGCAGGCTATGTTCCATCGACAATGAGATTGGTTCGACCAAAGACCGAACATGCGCTGCAAACTACCTTGTGCGGCAGATCGAGTTGTTGCCCAACGCCACGGTCGTTGCATTTGGTGGCAAAGCGAAACACTACTTGAAGGGCTTGGGTGTCGATTTCATTGGGGCCTATGCCCTTGCGCCACCGGGAGCGAACCATCGCCCCGCAAGACCAAGCTGGGAGGCGGCAATCGCTGAAATTAGGCGGCGACGCAATGCGCCGTGAACTGCGATTTATGTCAGCCTTATTGACGCATTCTGAGGTGGATTTCCGTTGCCGTTGCAAAGCGCGTTGCAAAAGACTGCGCCAATACGACTAACCGCTTGATCTTCAAGTCAAACCACCACGGGCGACAATTCATTGATGATCAATTGACCTCGCTCAACCACCACAGTTGCGACTTGCTCGCAACAAGAATGCGGAGAAAGCGGGAGGAGGTCACCTGCCGCCAGAACGCACCCAATGAACCTTGTCACCCTTTGTCACCCAAGCAGCAGCCTGACATACCAAAAATGCTTTGTTTTCAAGAAGGTTTGTCAGTTTGTCAGTTATGTCAGTAAAATAATAGTAGCAGCAAACACGCATCGTGCCCGAGCAGCCGTGGACAAATCACCAACGTCACAGCATATGAATTTACCCCTGTCATTACTGACATAACTGACAGAATTCGCATAACCACTTAGCGTTAAATCAAAAAAGGCATGTCACCCCGTGACATGCCTTTCGTACCCCGTGACAACTTTTCAATCAAAAAGGCGGATCACCATTCGGGTCTTCCTTTTGCGCGACCTGCCATGCCTGCCATCCGCCCGTATCGGGCATGTCGAAGTCGGCAGGGTCAAAGTCCACCGCCTCGTCGTCCTCGCCATAAGATTGCAAAGTCAGCCGCGTCACAGCCGCCCGAAAGTCAGTCAGCGTGCCAAAGTCGTAGCCTCGCTGCCCCGACTCCATCATAGGCGTTGCCGAAGCGTCGCCGTTCATGTCCGTGGACGTGTGGACGCGTTCGCAATACTGCGCCTTCCGCGACTTCTTCACTCCCGGAATCAGGTTGAGCAGCTTGTTGGCGATTTCTTCGGGCGACATGTTGCGTCCGCCCGACTGATGGACAAGCGTGGTCAAAGTCTTGTTCGAGATGATGCCCGCCGCTTTTCGGTCATGCGGGACAATGCCGCGCTCAGCAATCTCGTGCAAAGCAGCAATCAAAGGATCGGATGCCACCTTGTCGCGCGCCTTAGCCTCCGTGCCATAGCCAAACGTCAGAGCCTGCCTGTCTACCGGATAGTCGAGCAAGTAGCGCAACACGATACCTGGGCCGTCGTCTGATCGCATGAACGCGTGATAAGGCTCCCAAAAAGCGTACGCCTCCGCTTGACCGTCACGGGTCGTCATGTCGAATGGTTGCGCGACCTCGATCACCGTCCACCGCCTATCGTCAAAGTCGATATGGACGGCTTGGGTCTCGTTCGTCGTGGCGATGATACGGTGAACATTTTTTGCCTGCACGACCGCCTTATGCTTTTCCTCATAGGTCCAAGCAGGTGACGAGATGAACGACTTAAGCGTCGCCGCCGTCGCCTGCGATCCATGAAAGATCGACTCTTCGCAGGCGATGAAGGTCGCGCCAAAGATGCCGCGATTGAACCGCGAGAACAAACGTTGCGACTCCTGAACCTTCTGGACATACCGCTCGCCGAAGATCAGCGTCAGGATGCGCTCTTGCAGGAACGACTTGCCGCCGCCTTGCTTGCCGCGCAATGCGATTGCTGTTGGCGGTGAAGGCTCAGTCGGGTTTTGCACGGCGTCCGCGAGCCACATCGTCACCCAGTGAGCAAGATCCTCGTCACCCGAACACAACACCTCCAAGATGTAACGTTCGAACACCGAAGCGTCGCCATCTTTGGGGGCGACAGCAAAACCGCACCACACATTGTAGCCGGGGCCTGCATACTCGACAGGTTCGCAGACAACGCCCTTGAACCGAGCGTGATCGGGATCGCGCAACCACAGTTGAGCAAGCGGGATTGTTGCTTTGCCGATCCGGACAACTTTGTCCGAGGTTTCATCGAACAGCATCTGCTTGGTGAACGTTGTGAACTCAGGCGACGTTTTGTCGAGGTATTCGACTGTGCCGTTGATCGTGATTTTCGACCAGTCGCGATTGAACTTCTCAACTTGCCGATAATGCAACGGCGTCGGTGTGCCTTTGTCGAGCTTCTTCGTCCGTTTCAGGATGTTCTTGATCTCGGATTCCGTCAGCGCGCCCACCATGAACAAGTCATGGAATTTTTCGTCGCCATTCAGTTTTCGAACTTCCGCTTCCAATTCACTGTCCGGCCAGCCACGCGTTTGCATGGAGGCGGCAATACGCATCAACAGATCGTTTCGACCAGCTGGATCGTCAGGAATCTTGTAGCCAATGTCCGACGTGTCGAGTGTCGGCTGCTCATTTGTAATGGCAGCCATGGTCGCGGCATCAACGCGGCAATGTTCGTCGATGTGCGAAAGGATGCTGAGCGCGCTCATTTCGTCGAGTGCCCATTTCGGACTCGCGCTCTCGTCGATCAGCCATGCCAATTCACGCTGTTGCCCTTTCATTGGTAAATTGACAGAAGTTGGTTGGTCGTCGGGGTTAACGACTGTCTGTGTCTCCTTCGGGAATATTTCGACATCTCGCTTTTGCTTCTTGTCGAAGCACGCTTTCGGGAGGCGCTTACGCAGGGCAACTAGGTAATCGTGCATCACGCGTGCCGAAACAGGCTCAGACGCGAAGACATAGACGTGCAAGCCACGTGACTTTGTGCGGAAGGCAGCGCATCGGGTGCGCAGTTGATCAGCCACCAGGCGAACGTCGTCCTCGGGCATGTCATACCAGTCAATGTCGAGCACACCATAGAGACACGTGCTGTCTGCGCGCACAGGCGAAATGCCATAAGAGGCATCGCCCTCCAAATGCGCGCGGGCCATTTCGAGGGTCAGCGGGCCGTCGTCAAGCCGCGCTTTGGTTTCGATTTTGCCTTTGTCATTCTTCGATGGCTTGCCGCTGAGAACAAGATGGCGATCTTGGTTGCCATCAAAGAGGCGAAGGAGAGCTTCTGATGTTTGTTTGTCCATACCATTATCAGGATGGACCTGCTTCACTGGTCGCGTGTCGTCGCGTCGCCGTCTATAAATCAGTTATAGCGCACAACGCTTTCCATACCCGATACGCGAACAGTGAGGGGCAGGTTCATACTGCCCCTCCTACTTTGTGCGACTCTGCCCAAGCAATCACATCGTCGCGGTCATAGCGCACTGTGCGCTCGCTCCAATAGATCGAAGGCGGCACGTCGCCGTCACGTTTCCATTCGTAGAATTTCGATTCCGAAATGCCCACGAAGTTGCACACCTGTTTCGGTGTCATGAGTTTTGGGAGTTCGGCTTTTTGCTCGAGATGTTCAATGCGCTTTTCGAGCGTGCGCAATAGTGCGGAGGAATCCATCAACAGATCCTTTCGTCGGTCCTTTACCAAGACAGACGCTCTCTGTTGATATGCGACGCAACGAGCTTCATAGAACCAAGCCGCATCACGTCGCCGCGTACTTGGGTATGCTGTGCACTGCCAGAGTGGCGCGCGTCTCACGACGGGCGTAGGTGCTCGGGCATCTTAGTGCAGTTGCGGTTAACAAACAATTTAGAAAGAAGGTTCTACCTTAATGCGGTTGAAATACACTTTTTCAATGTCCTCGACGGCACGACGGTTACCCATGCGCTTGAGGTATTTCATCAGCATGTCGCTACCCTCGCCCGCCTTCTTATCGCCGCGCAGGAAGTGGGCGACATAGTCGGGCAAGAACGCCTCGGCAGACGCCTGCATGAAATGACGCCGCCCATCATGAGGCAGGAAAACGCGGACGCTCTCGTCGTTGATCGTGGCGAACGTGCCTTTGGGGTCCGTGATGTATCCCGTGGCCGACGACGCCGGGAACACCCATTCACTGTCCGTCTCACGGATCGCCTTGAGCAGGTCGATCACCGTATCCATCACGGGCAACGTGCGGGCGAGTTTGTTCTTCATCTTGGTCAGGTGGATCGTCTTGTTCTGCAAATCGATTTGATCCCACGAGAGCGAGCAAACGTTCTCCGACCGGATGCCCGTAAGGAACATGACGGCGACCGCCGTGCCGACAATGACGTTCTTCTCACGTCGCGCCATTATTGCCTCCCAGATCACCGACCAATCGTCTGCGTCGAGATCGTGGGCGTGTGCCGCCGCCGTCCATTGCGCCTCTGTTTCATCGCTTTTGGCGACGCGCGTCTTTTTCTGCCCAACTGGATTTACGACGGGTGCGAAGTTGAAAGCATTGCCGATACCGATGCGCACCGCCCTCGCTGTTGCCTTCTTTCCCTCAGCCATCAGGTCGTTGAGGACACCCTGAACGTCTGCGGAGGTTACGTCGGCCACATTGCGGTCCATGATCCCCCTCGCGTGCATTTCAAGCTGTCGGGACATTCGGTTGCGGTGATCGTCGGACATACCGCCTTGCGCCTGCGACGTATCGCACCAGAACTCCCAACCATCGCGAACGGTTACGATATTGCTCTTGGCAACGCTCGTCTTGGTGTCCCCCTGTTTAAACGCGGTGACCGCATCCATAGCCGGGAACGCTCCGACCTTGATCGACTTCGTTT
The DNA here is from genome assembly GCF_018860975.1 of Lentibacter algarum. Classification (GTDB taxonomy): domain Bacteria; phylum Pseudomonadota; class Alphaproteobacteria; order Rhodobacterales; family Rhodobacteraceae; genus Lentibacter; species Lentibacter algarum_A. The sequence continues at coordinate 146,683 of NZ_JAHKQI010000008.1, read as the reverse complement.
TCCCATCGACGCGGCGTTTGATGTACCAAGTGTTCTTGGTCTTCCCGACGTTGAGATAGAGGCCGGGGAAACGATCCCCGTCGTGGCGATACATGCCGGGTGCGGCTTTTCGCAGTCGGGCGGGCTTTGTGAAATCAAGTGCGGCAGTCATCCGTAATGCTCCGTTTTTGCAACGTTTTGCAACGCACAAAATCACTAAGGCGCATTCCGGCGCACTGTCAACCGATTGATTGTCGTTGCAAAACAGGTGCAAACCACTGTTTTTACTAATGAACCGCATCAACTTACACCAAGTGAGTAAATATCGTCGCTTGACTGTTAATCAATTTGTCGTAGGTTCGATCCCTACCGCCGGAGCCAAAAATTCAAGGGCCTAGTGATCACTCACTAGGCCCTTTTGGTTTTCTTGGATTATAGATTTCGGGCTTACTTCAGAGCTTCGTCCGAGATCTCGAGGGTGTAGGCGCCTTCGGGCACTTTTGTGATGATCGGATCTGAACCGGCTGTCAGCAGCGACTGCACCGTGCGCTCGTAGTCAGCAACGTCGAGCGCGCCGTTTGAACCGGCTGTAAGCTTGGCAACTTCTGACATCATGCGGCGCTGGTGCTTCTCTGTTTGCGCACCCGAAGCGTCGTTCTCGAGAACGATATCCGCAGCTTCATCGGTGTTCTTTTCTGCATACTTCCAGCCCTTCATTGAGGCCCGCACGAAGCGCACCATCTTGTCTTTGAAGGCAGGGTCTTCAAGGTTCGAGCCGAGCACATACATGCCGTCTTCAAGTGTTGAAACACCCTCGTCTTCGTATTTGAACACAACGAGGTCTTCCGGTGTGAGGCCTGCGTCGATCACTTGCCAGTATTCGTTGTATGTCATGGTCGACACACAAGCCGCCTGCTTTTGCAGCAGTGGATCAACGTTGAAACCTTGCTTGAGCACGGTCACGCCGCCCTCTGAGCCGTCGGTTTTGAGGCCAAGTTTGCTCATCCAGCTCAGGAACGGGTATTCGTTGCCAAAGAACCAGACACCGAGGGTTTTGTCAGGGAAGTCGGCCGGTGTGGCGATGCCTGCGTCTTTGCGGCAGGTCAGCATCATGCCCGATGATTTGTAAGGTTGGGCAATGTTCACAAGGTCGAGGCCCTTCTCGCGTGAGGCAAGCGCTGATGGCATCCAGTCAAGCACAACATCAGCACCGCCACCGGCAATAACCTGTGCTGGCGCGATGTCAGGCCCGCCTGGCTTGATGGTGACGTTGAGGCCTTCTTCTTCATAGAAACCTTTGTCGAGCGCCACGTAGTAGCCAGCAAACTGTGCTTGTGTAACCCACTTAAGCTGTAGTGTTACGTCGTCGTCCGCTTGGGCGGCAGAGGCCCCGAACAGCATCGCGCCGGCAATTGCGCCTTTGATCATAGTCTTCATGTCTTCTCTCCTAGTTGGTAACAGTTACGTTCTTTGTGATGGGTGCCAGAAAGTTAGAGCTTTCTCGATTAGGGCCATCCCCCCATAAAATGCCGACCCGGCAAGGGCCGCCACAGTTATTTCTGCCCAGACCATGTCGAGCGCGAGGCGCCCTACTTCGGTCGAGATGCGAAAGCCCATGCCACGGATCGGTGAGCCGAAGAACTCGGCCACGATCGCGCCAATCAGGGCCAGCGTTGTGCATATCTTGAGGCCATTAAAGATAAACGGCAAGGCCGCTGGCAGGCTGAGTTTTGTCAGGCTTTGCCAATAGCTTGCGCCATAGGTGTTCATCAGGTCACGCTGGATGTTGTCTTGTGCTTGCAGCCCCGCGACGGTGTTTACCAGCATTGGGAAGAACACCATTATCACCACAACTGCCGCCTTTGACTGCCAGTCAAACCCGAACCACATCACCAGGATAGGCGCCATACCGATGATCGGAAGTGCTGCGACGAAGTTGCCGATCGGCAAGAGGCCGCGCTTGAGGAAATCTGATCTGTCGACTGCGATTGCCATAAGAAATGCCGCCGAGCAGCCGATGATGTAGCCTGTAAGGGCACCTTTGATAAAGGTTTGCAAGAAGTCTTCCCAAAGCGTTGGCAGGCTCGTGGCAAAGCGCGCGGCGATCATGCTTGGCGGCGGCAGAAGGATCGGCGAGATGTTGAAACCACGCACCAGCCCCTCCCAGAGCACAAGCAGCGTGATGCCAAACAGCGTTGGCACCAAGATACTTTTGAGCCGTGTTGGCGCAGAGTTGGCGAGGCGCACATTGAGCGCCCACATGACCAACCAAAAGACGACAGCGAAGATGACCCAGCTCATTGCAGCATCCCCATTCTTTTCAGCGTGACTTTTTCGACAAACCCGATCAGCGCCACGAGGCTTGCTGCGAGCACGGCAGCACAAATCAAAGCGCTCCATATCTGGATTGTCTGGCCATAGTAGCTACCTGCCAGCAAGCGTGCGCCGAGGCCCGCGACAGCCCCTGTCGGCAGCTCACCGACGATAGCCCCTACGAGCGAGGCCGCAATGCCGATTTTGAGTGAGGCAAAGAGATAGGGCATCGAGCTTGGCAGGCGCAGCTTCCAGAAGGATGTGCTCGAAGAGGCGTTCCATGTGCGCATCTGGTCAAGCTGCATATGATCCGGCGCGCGCAGGCCCTTAACCATGCCAACGACGACCGGAAAGAAGGAAAGATACATTGAAATGAAGGCCTTAGGCAGGAGCCCCGACACGCCAACCGCGTTGAGCACGACTATGATCATCGGGGCAACTGCGAGGATCGGGATGGTCTGGCTTGTGATCACCCAAGGCATCACCGACATATCCATCGCGCGGCTGTAAACGATGCCGATTGCAAGCATTATCCCGAGTGCTGTGCCAAAAGCAAAGCCAAGTAGCGTTGCTGAAAGCGTGATCCAGCCGTGCCAGATTAGCGAGCGCTTTGACGTGATCTTCTTGAGCACCGTTGTCTTGTATATCTCCTGCGCAACTTGGTGTGGCGCGGGCAACAGCGGCTTTTCTTGTGCCATTGTGTCAGAGACCAACTCGGAGAATGTAAGCTGCTTGTCAGCACGGGCGGCCTTGTCCTTGGCCCAAGCCGCGTTGAGCGCGATTGCGGCGGCATACCACACCGCCAGCAACAAGATCAGGATGCAGAGCACCGGCGCAGTGCGATGCCAGATTGCCCCCGCCTTAGTCATAAGCGTGCCCTGCTCTCAGGCCCTCACGCACGCGGTGCGCGATGTCGTTGAACTCGACACTGTCGCGGATATCAAGCGTGCGGTCGCGCGGCAGGTTGCTCTCTATCACCTCATAAATCTGCCCCGGACGCGGCGACATGACCACAATCTTGGTAGACAGGAACACTGCTTCGGGAATGGAGTGGGTGACAAATCCGATGGTCTTTTCCGTGCGCGCCCAAAGCTTGAGCAGCTGCTCGTTGAGGTGATCGCGCACGATCTCGTCCAATGCGCCGAAAGGCTCGTCCATCAGCAGTATGTCAGCGTCAAACGCCAACGCGCGGGCGATGCTCGCGCGCTGTTGCATGCCGCCTGAAAGCTGCCACGGGAACTTCTTTTCAAAGCCGTCCAACTCGACCAATTCCAGCACGTTTTTCACACGCTCGGCCTGCTCGGCTTTGTCATAGCCCATGATCTCAAGCGGCAAGCGGATGTTGCCGCCAATCGTGCGCCAAGGGTAAAGCCCCGCCGCCTGAAACACATAGCCATAAGCGCGTTTCATGCGGGCCTCGGCGGCGGACATGCCGTTGACAGTTACGTTGCCGCCTGTCGGAGTTTCCAAGTCAGCGATACAGCGCAAAAACGTGGTTTTACCGCAGCCCGACGGGCCAATAAAACTGACAAAATCACCCTTGTTGATATCAAGGTTAATGTCACTGAGCGCATGCACAGGGCCATCGTTGGTTTCAAATGTCAGCGACAGGTTCTGCGCTGAAATCACTGGTTGGTTCATCAAATACCTGCCGGAATGTTCTGTGGGTCACGCTCGATCTTGCGGGGCGAGTTAAGCGCCTTCCACTGGCTGAGGGCCTGGTTGGCCGAGCCAAACGCAGGACGCGGCACAAAACGGCCACGGCCGGGGTTGGGCTGGCTGTTCTTGCCCCAGGCCCAGATCACTTCACCACGGCTCAGTGTGTAGCGTGATTGTGCTTTAACTTCAAAGCCTTCAAAGACGTTGTAGTCCAGCACAGAGTGGTGGTTGCTCGGGCTGATGGTCTTGGAAATCTTCGGATCCCAGACCACGATATCCGCATCAGCGCCCTCAACAATCGCGCCCTTTTTGGGGTAGATGTTGAGGATCTTCGCCACATTGGTCGAGGTCGTCGCGACGAACTCTTCCTTGGTCAGGCGGCCTGTTTCCACGCCTTCTGTCCAAAGCACAGCGAGGCGCTCTTCCAGCCCGTTAGAGCCGTTGGGGATGATGCGAAAATCATCGCGCCCTGCCCGCTTTTGCGCGGTGCTAAAGGCGGCGTGGTCCGTCGCCACAACTTGCAAAGAGCCCGACTGCAACCCAGCCCAAAGGCTGTCTTGGTGGTCTTTGCTGCGGAACGGAGGCGACATCACGCGGCGCGCGGCATGGTCCCAGTCTTTGTTGAAATATTCGCTCTCATCCAGCGTGAGGAACTGCACCAAAGGCTCGCCATAAACCCGCATGCCCTTCTGGCGGGCGCGGCGGATGGCTTCATGTGTCTGTTCGCAGGATACATGCACGATATAAAGCGGCACGCCAGCGGTGTCGGCAATGGTGATCGCACGGTTCGCCGCCTCTCCTTCAAGCTCGGGAGGGCGCGAGTAGGCATGCCCCTCTGGCCCCGTGATGCCTTGATCGAAGTATTTCTGCTGCAATTCGGCAACCAAGTCACCGTTCTCGGCGTGCACCATCGGCAGCGCACCAAGCTCGGCACAGCGCTTGAAGCTCGCGAACATTTCGTCGTCCTCGATCATCAACGCGCCTTTGTAGGCCATGAAATGCTTGAACGAGTTCACACCCATATCAACGGCGTCTTTCATGCCGTTAAACACGCTTTCATCCCAGCCAGTGATCGCCATGTGATAGCCGACATCCGAACAAATCTGCGGAGCGCTTTTGCGGTGCCATTCGTTGATCGCGTTCTTGAGGTCGCCGTCTTCACCGGGCAGGCAGAAATCAACCACCATCGTTGTGCCACCAACCGCCGCGGCCCATGTGCCGGACTCAAACGTTTCGGCCGCCGTGGTGCCCATGAACGGCATTTCAAGGTGCGTGTGCGGATCAATGCCGCCGGGGATCACGTAAGCGCCCTCGGCGTCGATATACTCATCTCCGACAAGGTCTTGGCCGATCTGCTTGATCACCTCACCCTCGATCAGAACATCCGCCTTATAGCTACGATCCGCCGTGCAAACAGTGCCGCCTTTGATAACTTTGGTTGTCATGTTGTTTCTCCTTATCGGAACATTTACTGTTGCCGCCCGAATATGCCGCCACCGTTAAGTCTTGGTGTGCGATCTTCATCTGTTTTAGGTGATGCTGTGCCTTCAGACGCAGTTTTTCTCGCAGGAATTTCGGGAAGTGTTTTTCCAGACATAAATTTTGCAAGTTTCTTGATATCCACACCCTTTACGAATTCAAATTCAAGAAGCCCCATGCCAGACAACCAAACCTTGAACTCTCCGTCCAAATCAAAAGTTCCTGCAGTTTCAATGGAGAATGCCGTAATTTGGTGGAATCCGACAGACATATATTCCTTTTTCCGCCCAGTGAGGCCTTGCGAGTCAATAGAAACGAGACGAACTTCTGTCAGAATTAGCACATCGCGAATACTCTTATACTCAAACTTTACGGACTCATTTGGCATCAAGAGGTGTTCATATAGCGCGCTATTTGACCCCGCCTTTTGCTCTCTTAGGCCAGTTATTTGCTTACCATCCCAACCCATAAACTTTAGTCCTCTACAATCTCCGCCGTCTCCAAAACTGCTTGCAACAGCACGTCAGTGCCAGCTGTCGCCCATTCTTTTGAAATCTCTTCAGCTTCGTTGTGGCTAAGCCCGTCAACGCAGGGGCACATGATCATGGCTGTGGGTGCGACGCGGTTGATCCAGCAGGCGTCGTGGCCTGCCCCTGAGATGAGGTTCATGTGCGAATAGCCCATGCGCTCTGCGGCGTTTCTGACAGCTGTTACGCAGCCTTCGTCAAACGCCACCGGATCAAACCCGCCGACCTTTTCGAACTCCACGGTAAGCCCCATATCGTCAGCGACTTTCTGGCCTTCAACGCGCAGCCGCGCTTCCATGTCCTCGATCACGCTCAGGTCTGGTGAGCGAAAATCAACTGTGAACACCACTTGGCCCGGGATCACGTTGCGTGAGTTTGGGTAAACGTCGATATGCCCTGCCGCGCCAACAGCGTGGGGGGCATGGCTCCATGCGATCTCGTCAACTTTCTCCAGTATCCGCGCCATGCCGAGACCTGCGTTCTTGCGCATGGGCATGGGCGTTGAGCCTGTGTGGCTGTCTTTGCCGGTTACGGTGACTTGTGTCCACGACAGCCCCTGCCCGTGCGTTACAACGCCGATGTCCTTGCCCTCGGCTTCCAGGATCGGCCCTTGTTCGATGTGCAACTCGAACATGGCGTGCATCTTGCGCGCGCCGACTTCCTCATCACCACGCCAGCCGATGCGCTTGAGCTCGTCGCCGAACTTCAGCCCTTCCGCGTCTTCGCGCGCGTAGGCCCAGTCTTCGGTATGAATGCCAGCAAAAACGCCAGACGACAGCATTGCCGGCGCATAACGTGTGCCCTCTTCGTTGGTCCAGTTGGTGACAACGATCGGGTGTTTCGTTTTAATGCCAAGGTCGTTCAAAGTCCGGATGAGCTCAAGCCCGCCGAGCACGCCAAGCACGCCGTCATACTTGCCGCCAGTTGGCTGTGTGTCGAGGTGTGAGCCAACATAAACCGGCAGCGCGTCTGGGTCTGTGCCGCCCCATGTGGCGAACATATTGCCCATCGTATCAAGCCCCATGCTGCATCCTGCCGCCTCGCACCACGACTGAAACAAGGCGCGGCCTTCGCCGTCTTCGTCCGTCAGTGTCTGACGGTTGTTGCCGCCCGCAACACCGGGGCCGATTTTGGCCATTTCCATCAGGCTGTCCCACAGGCGCTCACCATTGATGCGCAGGTTCGAATTGAGTGTTGGCATGTCTCTCCCCCCTCGGAGCTTCCTTGACGGAATTTTTTTTGACTATATGGTCAAGTATTGTAGCGACCTGTCTAATCGGTCAAGTTTTTTCTGGAAAGAATGTTGTGTCAACCGAGCCCATCCCCTTTCGCCAAACTTCTAAGCGCTCGCAGAACCAAAAGCTTATTTTGGAGGCGGCTGAAAAAGTCTTTGCAGAGGCGGGGTTTGCGGGGGCAACGACACAGCTGATAGCCGATGTTGCGGGCCTCCCGAAGGCGAATGTGCATTACTACTTCAAAACCAAAGAAGAGATTTACCGCCGCGTCGTTTACAACATCTTTGATATTTGGATGGAGGCGGCCTCGGCGTTTGACACCGAGCTTGGGCCGAGCGAAGCCCTGTGCCGTTACATCGACATCAAGATGGATCTGTCACGTTCACACCCTAACGGCTCGCGCGTTTGGGCAGCCGAGGTGATGCACGGTGCGCCGATCATTCAGGACTATCTGGAAGGCCGACTCAAGGAGTGGTCAACCGACCGTGGCCTGCATATCGAGCGCTGGATCGCGAATGGCGAGATGGATGCGATCGACCCTGCGCACCTGCTCTATATGATCTGGTCAACCACACAGCATTACGCGGATTTCGGTCATCAGATCGAAACTCTGAACGGCGGCGTGCCCTACACTGATGAACAGTGGCAAGCAGCTAAACTTTCAGTTAAAACGATTATTCTGAAGGGTGTGGGCCTTTCTGTCGTTTAACCGGAAAGGCGCTTTGCATGGCGAGATCACAATCAACCAAACGCCCGACGCGCATCCAGCGCGAGAAGACCCGCGAGATACTTGAAGCCGCGCTTGATGTGTTCTCCGAGCGCGGCTTTCGCGGCTCGACGATTGACATGATCGCCACACGCGCCGGCCTCTCCAAACCCAACATACTCTATTACTTTGACAGCAAGGAAGCCATCCACAAGGCGCTTCTGGACGAATTGCTCAAGACATGGCTGGCGCCGCTTTATGCGCTTGATGAAGCCGGAGAGCCGATTGAAGAGATCTGCGGATATGTCGCCCAGAAGCTCAAGATGACGCAAAAATTTCCGCGCGAGAGCAAGCTGTTTGCCAATGAAATACTGCAAGGTGCGCCGCATGTCTTGCCCGAGTTGCAAGGTGAACTGAGAGACTTGGTGACTTTGAAGGCCGGGGTTGTTAGCGGCTGGATCAAGGCTGGCAAAATCGCGGACATTGATCCGATGCATCTGTTCTTCTCGATTTGGGCAACCACACAGCACTACGCTGACTTTGACATTCAGGTGCGCGCTGTAATGCGCGATGTAAACGACCCGTTTGCCAGCGCAGGCCCCTTTCTGGACAACATGTATCGCAAACTGCTCAACCCTGCGTCTTAAGCAGCAAAACAAGCGCCAGAACCGTGAGTGCCACGCCGATCATATCGTAAGCGGTTGGCCCCCCGTTGCCCATAACGAGCTGCCAGAAGATCACCCAACTCGGGATCAGGTATGTATGCGCCATGACTTTGACTGACGGCAGGCGCAGTGTCGCGAACTGGATCAAAGAGAACGTTGCTGCACTGGCAAATACAGCGAGGTAGAACACCACAGCCCAGACTGTGAGCGGCACAGCGCTGTAGTCGGTTGTCACCAGGCCCTTGAAGGCAAAAGGCAGCGTCACCACCAGCGCGCCGAGCGTGATCGCAAAGGTGAACACAACCGGTGGCTCGTCGCGTTTGAGCCTGCGCACGAGGGGGGCGTAGAGCGCATAAAACGTCATCCCGACAAGGAAGATAACCTCACCGCGTCCGATATGAAACGCCATGAGTTGCGAGAGATCACCCCGAAAGATCACCCAGACAGCACCAAGAGCGCCGATCAGCAAAGCAAGTAAAACACGCCGCGTAGGTATCTGATTTAGCAGGAAATAACCGAAAACACCTGTAACAAGTGGTGTCAGCGTAAACTCAACCGAGAGCGACACGGCAGGCGCGGTTTTGAGGGCTTCGAACATAAAGATAAAGTAGAGCGCCGGGCTGGCACCAAGCACCAGATAACGCCAGGGTGCATTGAAGGCTTCACGCCCCTTGCGCAACGCCGGCCACGCCAGAACCCCAAGCAAAACAACCGTAATCGTGAACCGGAACGCGGTAACAACAAGCGGCGACATCTGATCGCCGATCAGCGCCCCAAAAGCGAAAGACCCCGCGACCAAAGCCGCGAAGCCCATCATTGCTATATGGCCTGAAAGCTCGCGGCTCACGGCTTATTCAGCAGCAACCGCACCCGGGTTGTTGGGGTGTTTTGTCCAGTCGCCATGTTCTTTGACAACAGGTTTGCCCGTGCGCTCGTCGACGCTTCCGGGCTCTTGCACGACCATTGTGATGCAATCTTCAACTGGGCAAACTTCAACGCAGAGGTTGCAAGCCACGCACTCGGAATTGTCGACGGTGAACACACGGTCTTCCGACATCAGGATCGCTTGGTGCGAGGTGTCTTCGCAGGCGGCAAAGCAACGGCCACAGCTGATGCAATCATCCTGACTGATCGAGGCTTTGGTAACGTAGTTGAGGTTGAGATACTGCCAGTCAGTGACATTTGGCACAGCTGCACCGGCAAAGTCGGAGACAGAGGTATGCCCCTTCTCGTCCATCCACTGCGACAACCCGCTGATCATCTCTTGGACGACTTTGAAACCATAGGTCATCGCCGCGGTGCAGACCTGCACATTGCCACAGCCAAGCACCATGAACTCGGCTGCATCGCGCCAAGTGGTGATGCCGCCGATGCCCGATATCGGCAAGCCCGCTGTCTCTGGTGAGCGGGCGATTTCGGCGACCATGTTCATCGCGATCGGCTTGACCGCGGGGCCACAATAGCCGCCATGCGTGCCTTTGCCGTCAATCGTCGGTTGCGGTGCCATTGCGTCAAGGTCAACCGAGATGATCGAGTTGATGGTGTTGATCAGCGAGACAGCGTCAGCTCCTCCGCGCATCGCGGCGGCAGCCGGTTGGCGAATATCGGTGATGTTGGGCGTGAGCTTCACGATCACCGGCTTGGAGTAGTATTGTTTGCACCAGCGCGTGACCATTTCGATGTATTCAGGCACCTGCCCGACAGCCGATCCCATGCCGCGTTCGGCCATGCCGTGCGGGCAACCAAAGTTCAGCTCGATCCCGTCAGCGCCAGTGTCTTCAACCAGCGGCAGAATGGCCTTCCAAGCCTCCTCCTCGCAGGGAACCATCAAGGAAACGATAATGGCGCGGTCAGGGTAGTCGGCCTTGACGCGCTTGATTTCCTCAAGGTTCTGGTAGAGGTCACGGTCGGTGATCAGCTCGATGTTATTGAGGCCAAGCACGCGGCGATCTGCTCCATGAATGACGCCGTAGCGCGGGCCGTTGACGTTAACGACAGGCGGCCCTTCCGAACCAAGCGTCTTCCAGACAACACCGCCCCAACCAGCCTCAAAGGCGCGGCGCACGTTGTATTCCTTGTCGGTCGGTGGCGCTGACGCAAGCCAGAACGGGTTTGGTGATGTGATGCCAACAAATGTGGTTGTAAGATCTGCCATTGTTCTTCCCTCTTTCTGGTTTGCTATCAAAGCGTTGAGTGAATGTTGAGCGCAGCGTCACGGCCTTCGGCGACGGCAGTTACCGTGAGGTCATCACCGCCAGAAGCGCAGTCACCGCCAGCCCAAACACCTGCGACGCTGGTCTGGCCGTTCTCGTCAACGGTGATCTTACCACCGTCGATCGCCAGAGCATCTGGTGCGCCTTCAAGCGTCTGACCGATAGCTTTGAACACCTGATCGGCTGGTAGATTGAAGCTTTCGCCAGTGCGGGTAAGCTTGCCCTTTTTCGTCTTGGTGTAAGCAAATTCAACGCTTAGAGCCTTGCCGCTCTTGGCGACTTTCATTGGCTGCGCATTGTAGATGATCCGCACGCCTTTTGACGTGGCCAACTCCTGCTCATAGAGCGAGGCGCTCATCGCCTCCTTGCCGCGGCGGTAAACCAGCGCCACGTCTTGCGCGCCCAGAAGTTTACTTTGCACCGCAGCATCAACCGCTGTCATACCACCGCCGATGACGACAACATTCCGGCCCACTTCAACTTTGCGCAGATCCTCTGCTTGTCGAAGATCTGCAATAAACTCGACAGCGTCGCTGACCCCTGCAAGCTCTTCGCCCTCACAGCGCAGCGCATTGACACCGGATAGGCCCATGCCAAGAAAAACCGCGTCGTAGTCAGCTTGTAAGCTTTCAAGTGTAAGTCCATCCCCAATGGCCTGACCGTAGTTTAATGTAATGCCGCCAATGCCGAGCAGCCAATCAACCTCGCGTTGCGCAAAGCCATCAACCGATTTGTAAGCCGCGATGCCAAACTCGTTGAGCCCTCCGCCCTTTGAGCGGGCCTCAAAGAGAACAACATCATGGCCGAGCATCGCCAGTTTGTGCGCGCAGGCAAGTCCCGCAGGCCCTGCCCCGACAACCGCAATTGTCTTGCCCGTGCTGGCGGCGCGCTCGAACGGTTGCTCGCCCTGTGCCATAAGAGTGTCGGTTGCATAACGCTGCAAGCGGCCGATCTCGACAGGCTTGCCCTCGGCGACTTCGCGCACGCAAACTTCTTCGCAAAGCGTTTCAGTCGGGCATACCCGTGCGCACATTCCACCAAGAATGTTTTGGGAGAAGATCGTCTTGGCGGAAGCCTCGGGCGTGCCTGTGCTGATCTGGCGAATAAACAACGGGATGTCGATGGAGGTTGGGCAAGCCGTCATGCAAGGCGCGTCATGACAGAAGTAACATCTGTCGGCGGCAACCAGGGCCTCGTGATCAGACAGCGGTGCATGCAAGTCGCTAAAGTTGTCCTTCAGCGCAGGGCCTTCGAGCCTCTCTGCAGCGATTCCCGGTGTGGATGTTGAATTGCTCATTTAGGTCTCCCAAGTTCCATCTCGCATGAAACAGGCTACAGGCAGTTTATTTTTTTATCAATTGGTAAAATTTTAAAAGTGACACCCCCAAGCCCCTTGTTTTACTGATGTTGAGCGCTGCCAATACCCAACTAAAACAATCAGAAAAGCGCCGGAGATGCACAGGTGCATGCAAGAACCCCGTGGTGTCCCCTGCCTTCACGTTGCTCCAATCGCGGCTATAACTCTCGTTATCTGCTCATCGCAGCCGACATGTTCGCCGCTACCGGCTTGCGGCCCTCCCCGGCAAGGACGCGCCCGTGCCAGTCAAACTGACGGGGTAACTGCCCAAACCAAGCAACTGTTCTTTTCCGAACATGAGACCCTTCGGTTGTCAAAGCTTTGAGCATTCGGCTTGACCAATGCATGGAGGCCTACAACCTCAGCTTTTTTGAAAGCTCACTTTTGGGTCTTAGATTTCGAATCTGAATACCGCCAAGAGGCATCTGGGGGTATCGTATCAAACGGCAGTAAATGCCATCGGACAAAGGACATCAACGAAAGCCTTATAAAACAGGGCTTATCGGACGTCTTTGGATTTCTCGAAATAGGAAAATGGTGCCCCCACACGGACTCGAACCGCGGACCTATTGATTACAAATTCGAATAAGGTGATTTCGCCCGTTTTCTCCACAATGCGCCCTTCAACCATAAATGACTGAAAACAAACATTTATTATTGACCATTCAACCGCCCTTCTAACATTACTAACGCCATGAAACGCTGCACGAGGCTTCCGATAAGCTTCCGGATTTGACAAAAAGGGGCGCACGATATCATGGCAAAACTAACCAAACGATATGTGGAAAGCATACAAAACCCAGAACGAGAAACCATTCTTTGGGACGAAGAACTGGCAGGTTTTGGCGTGCGAATATACCCGACAGGCCGAAAGGTTTTTATCGTCCAATACAAACTTAATGGCCGCACACGTCGTAAGACCCTTGGCAGGCATGGCATCGTGACAGCCGAAGAAGCTCGCAAAGATGCGAAGCTTGTCCAAGCCGAAGTAGCACGCGGTTCAGACCCATCGGCAGAACGCAAAGCACGTTTGAGAAGCCCAACCATAAAGGAACTTGGCGAGCGCTTTCTAAAAGAACATGTGGCCGTGCATTGCAAACCAACAACTCAAACCGGATATGCAGGTATCCTCAAGAAGGTTGTTAACCCCGTGCTTGGAAGCATCAAAACTTCCGAAATCTCATTTACAGACATTCAAGCTTTCCATCAGAAGCGGCGCGACACGCCCTATCTTGCCAACCGTGGCGTTATGATTTTGTCGAAAATGTTGAACCTTGCCGAAGATTGGGGATTACGCTCGATGAACTCGAACCCAACCACGCGGATCAAAAAATATCCGGAAGTGGAAAAAAAACGCTATCTCGATGAAAGTGAACAGGAACGGCTTGGCGAGGTTTTGACAGAAATGCTCGCAGCTGGTGAAATCACACGTTATGTTTTTGCAGCCTTCTATTTGCTGTTGTTGACTGGTTGCCGACTTGGCGAAATTCAAAAGCTAAAATGGGATTATGTCACCCGAACGCATCTCGAATTACCTGACAGCAAGACAGGCCGCAGGCGTATTCCCCTGCCCCGCGAGGCACGTGCCCTTATCGACATGCTCGATCGACGAGAAGGCAACCCCTATGTCATTCTGGGCGATCATGGCACTGGTCACTACAACGACATGCAAAAACCTTGGCGCAAGATTAGGGCGCGTGCGGGTTTAGAAGACGTGCGAGTCCACGATTTGCGCCACACCTATGCATCGGTTGCAGTAATGAACGGAGTTGATCCATTCATGCTTAAGGAGATTTTGGGCCACAAAAACCTGTCTACTACTTTGAGATATGCCCATTTGTCAGATGATGCGGTGCAGAAGGCGGCGGGTAAGATTGCTAATCGACTTGCTACCACTTTGAATGGGTTGGCATAGGGCTTTTACTTTACGCTCAATCCCTCCATACCTTGAATTTGTTACTGTTTTCAGGATGTAGGGGCGCTTATGAACGAACAAAATGGTAAAAAACCATTCGTAGAAGACTCAAAAGCTGATGAACTGTTTGCAAGCGTGTCGAACACTTTGGTGGCAAAACTGACTAACAAATGTGAATTTTCCGTTTGTGAAGCGACGCTTCAACATAGCCTAAGAATAGCTCTTATAAATTTTGCCTTTGACGGCCTAAAGAATAGGTATCCAGAGAAAAAGGTCTTTCGCCGCGAGCTTGAAACGCTGGGGCGAACCGCTAGCGCTTTTGTTTCTGCTATTGAAAATCTCAACGATGCATCGCTTGAAGATGCTCAAGATTGGCTAGAAGAACCTGAATTTCTTGAATGGATGGCCCTACACCCAGACGCTGAAAATGATCCGGTATCGAAGGTCATTAGGTTTGACGCTTTAAAAATGCACATCTTGGAAATTGGAAAATGGTCTCAGATTGAACTCGACAAAATAAATCGTCAGCCTGCAGTTAAGGACAGGTCGCTTGGATCCAGCTTGAACCAACTGTTAGTCCAGCTCGCTGCGATTTTCGAGCAATACAACAGCATTTCGGCCAAATCCGCTTGCTACTATGACGCCGAGAGTGAAGGCTACAAAGGTAGATTTTATGATTTCGCTCTAGAGTTTTTAGACGCATGTTCCCCAGATAGCTACTTTAGTCATGTAGCATTGGGAAAACGGATATGCCGAATTCTGGCAAAGGACATTCAGGTCAAGTCTCTGACCTAAACGTCCTTTGAAGAAGTGCGATCAACGCCTCATCTTGCTGTAATCGCAATATGGAGAAACGAGATGCCTTTAGCTACAGCCTCAAAGATCGAACCTGCTCAATTGGTTAACGAGCGCGAAGCCGCGTCGATCCTTTGCTATTCGGTGCGAGCGCTTCAGAATTGGCGGCACCGTGGCGGAGGACCGGACTTTGTAAAGGTCTCGGCACGCTCGATCCGCTATCGCCGCGCCGATCTGGAAAAGTGGATCGCCGACCGCACGGTCTCGAATACGAGCCAAACCACCTAACAACCAAGTTTTGCCTTAAAGGGCTTGGCAGCACCTTTGAGGATTTTGGGGCCGAAAGGCTTTCAAACAGGCGCGCGGTTTCGCGACTGCGCGCCTTTCCTATGTCTGCCGCAAACAGAATGGAAAGGTTTCCGACATGAGCAAGGCACCCGCCTATAAGTTTCGATTAGGGCTTATCACCGCAACAATCTGGGATAACGACGGCTTTTACTCCGTTGATTTTACTCGATCTTACAAAGACAGCACAGGCCAGTGGCAAAACACGACAAGCTACGGGCATTCCGACCTGTTAAATGTCGCCAAGTCCGCAGAACGCGCCGAAAACTGGATCGCGAGGCAAGCAAATGCAGACAACTAAAGCCCCCGATAAGAACTCTATTCGGCCCCAAAATAAAAGCTGCCCCGCCGGAGGCACAAAGAAGCTCAAACCACACCAAAAGGCTCGCAACGAAAACGGGCAAAGGGGGGTGATTGTAGCACCCCCCTCTGGAAATACCGACCCACTCGGCATGACTGTTTTGCACCGTGGGTTTGACACTCTGGCGCTTGCCGTAAAAGCCAACATACCTTTGGAACTTTTCAAGTATCTGGAAAGCCAAAAGGAACTCGCCGAACAAGAGCGCCGAGAAGTTCTGATCGACTACAATGGCGTTAAGCTGCTCCTAAAACCGCATGGCGGAAACGGTTATCGTTTTATCGCCAGCGGCGGGCAACAAGGCGCGACTTGGTTTTTCAAGAAACCCAATGCCAAAGACGACTGGGGCATCCGGCTTTCATTTGGCTCTTACTTTATGGCTATGCATGGTTTGGGCCGCGCCAAGGCACACGTAGACGAAGCCTTGACGCGGCTAGGAGTCTATTTTGGCCGCGATAGCATCAGCATCTCACGCGCTGACTTTTGCGTCGATATTCTCGCGCCTGATTTCGAGTTGATCCCTGAACAGTTTGTAATGCACAGCGGAGCAGGACGGCGGGATTTTGTGGCGGACGCGGACAAGTCGATAAACGGAAAATCAGGCCGCACGACCTCGGTTACAGTGGGCGGGCCGCGTAATCGGCAGGTTATCATATACGACAAACGTGCGGAGGTGATTGCCCATAAGAAAACCTACTGGTGGGACATCTGGAACCATACTTTACGTTACATAGGAGACAACGCGCCCTGTAATCATACATTACATAGGGCCGACAATCCGCCAACAATATTAAGCCCCGACCCTGAGCAAGCTCAGGCCAACCGCGTGTGGCGTGTAGAATTTCGAGCGGGGAAAGACCTGTTGAAAGACACTTGGGGCATCCGCACATGGGATCAGCTATTTGACCTTTACGGAGACTTGTGCCGCCAATCCGGCGAAGTGGTGCGCTATACGGAGCCCGACCCGACCGACAGCAACCGCGCACGCTGGCCCAATCATCCGTTATGGGAAATCGCCTGCGCCGAAATGAATGACGACCTGATCGAGATGCGCAGCGGGGCCGATCCGAAACCGATGAAAGAGGTTCACCGCGAGCAGCATATCAGCACGATATTCCGCAACGTGCACGGCTCATGCATCACCATTGCGGCGCTTGAGGGTGCAGAAGCTGAAGACTTGCCCGAAACCTTCGCCGATCTCGCCCGCCAAATGCAGGACGAGGTAAAGGCCAAACCCGAAAAGGCAGCAAAGCAGCTTCAAGACGCGAAAGAGCGGTATGTGTTTATACGGCGGCCGGAGCTTACATAAGGTAACATAACAGACAGTCGAAAACGCCTTACATTACGTAGGGCGCTTTCGCGTGTTTGGAAACAAAGGGCGGGAAGCTGAAACTCGCATCGAATGTTTGATTTAACCTCAATATGGAGAGAGCTGCCACTAAAGATTTAGCGGGACCGATGCTTACACGACGCAAGGCCCCGTTCGGGCACTATTTTCCTCTCACGAAGCGTTGACCGACACAGCAGGTTTCATCCGCGCACCAAATACGGGAGTAAGGTGATCGCTTTTCTCCACCCGTTGGTTCGGGTTCTTGTCCCATAGCCAAAGCGGCCTTGCGATGAGTGTCTAGGTTAATCCGGAACCTAATCGCCCCGTAAGACATTCAACCCCACCTAGCTCGGCAAAAATCCAAGATCGAACACCTGGGGGCGCAGCTTTGTTGTTAGGTCTGCATAGGCGGCCTTGAAGGGGGCGAAGTCGGTGATTTCTGTATCGCTATAGGCTTCGAGCGCGCGGCGGACCTGATACCAACCAGCGTCCGCGCGGCCCAATTTGAACTCTAGCCTGATCTTGTTGGGGAAGCCGATAGCGTGGAAGCGTTGGAACAGCTTGCGGCCTTCGTCGAGGACCGCAAGCGCTTCGGGCGAAAAGGCCATGCCCGTCATATATTGCACCATGAAATCGCTTTCGAATCGAGCATTCGCACCGACTTGGGCTTCGGTGAAAGGAATGAAGTGATTGGTGAGCGACCAGTCGCGACCATTCCAGTTCAGCCCATCCGCCCCTGCGGTGAGGTTGCTGCCATTGAACAGCATCCAGACTAGGCAATCGGATTTGAATTCGTCAGACAGTGGTTGTGTGGCTTGTAGAAACTGGTCGCGGTCGTTGAGCCATGTTGGCTTGATCAGTAGTCTAACGGCGAAAACGACAGCGGCTTGCCAGAGATTCTCAGCAGTAACGAAGAAGCCCCGCGCACTACCGTAACCAGAAGACATCAAAAAAGTTTTTGCCACAGCATTCTGGAAATCATTACCTGCGCAGTTAAGCCATGCGACAGCGTCATCAGACCACCGGGTGCCGCGCAAGTCAGCGGTTGAAGTAGCTGGGATTATTGCGCCTTTGAGCGGGATCGACGTTTGCTTGTTCGACGGCGGCCTTACTACCCAATCTGTTAGCAATTCACGACCGTCATAGTTTAAATATGTCTTTTCACCAATCTGGTTGCCATTTTTGTCCAATGACAGGGCGGTGACATCTCTAACAAAGCTACTTGACGCAGTATCCCAAATGAAAAAAGAAATTGGAAAGTTTCCCTTAAGCCCTTCGAACGCTTTGCTGTGAACAGCAAAGCCGCCCAAATATTCAGCTCGCCAAGCGTCACGAAACTCATTTAACGTGGGTGTAGAGATATACTTGACCTTGCTAAATATCGCCAACTTTGCCTTCGGTATTTCTTGGTAAGCTCTTGCAATAAACTGCATGAACAATTCGTTTGTGGCTTTGCCGTATTGCTCCATCGCAGTTCTCGCAAACTGCGTATTTGCTACACCGAGTTTGTTTTCGCTTTTTGCCATTGGCACAGCATGGCCACCGCCTGTCGCCTCCGCATAAGGCGGATTAATCAGAACCAAGATCGGCTTCGCGCCCTTTTTGCCTTCGCGCGTATCGGCAATCGCCTGCCTCAGTTCCAGCGGCAGCTTGCCCGACAAGTCATAGTCAATCTGCCCAAAATCATCCACATCATCGTTGAGGTAGTCGTACTGGAAAATCCCAGCCCCTGCGAAGGCAGGATTGCTGCGCATGATCGTTACGTCTTCGGGGTCGAGCGTCGACATATAGACATTGCGCAAATTTGAGTGCTTGGCCTCCAGATTTCCTACACCCGCGCACATATCCCATACGATGTATTTCTTCTGCCAGTTCTTCCCAAGCGTAGCCGTCAACTGATCATAGGCTTTGTCTACGATATGCAACGGTGTGTAGAACGCGCCCTTGAATTTCTGATCGTCCATCGGCAACAGGCTGTCGCGCCGCTCAAGCAAATAATGCCGATGCTCCTTTTCAGGCGGGCGATGGTAAATGTTCCAGAAATTGCGATAGCCACTTTCGCTGGCGAGCTCATATTGGTCAGCCCCGATGATGAACACTGGCTTATTGCCGCTGAACAGCAAGCGAGCGGGAAGGTTGCGCATCGCTTCGTCGCGCCCGTCGTGCATGATGTCAGCAAAGAACAAGACAGCATAATCCGCCTCGTTCTCGACGCCAAGTTCAACACCGACCATCGCGACCCATTTGTCGAATACCTGCCGCAGGTTATCGGGCGTAATTGGGGTGCGGATAATCCGGCCTTCGCTGATCGCGTCCTTCGTCGCCTTGATGAACTCTTCTTCGTAGTCCTCAATCTGGTAGAGGACAAAATGGGTTTCAATGACTGGGGCGATTTTGGCAGCGAACACCATGTCAGCCGCAGAGCCGGATTTCGGCCAAACGATGTTCTTGTCCTCGAGCAGCGGTAAGGCGTGCTCGGTTGCCATCAAGGCCGCCTTCTCACGGTCAATCACGCAAAGGAATCCGGGGATGGGCTCGCCCCGCTTGCGCGCTGCGCGAACATAAACCATCAGTTGTGCGAACATCAGCAAGGGCGGTGTGGCGGCTTCCTTAGCCTCGAACCAGATTTCGTTAGTCTGAATGTCGACAAGGCCCTTATTTACACCTTTGAGGCCGAGCGCCGCGATGTAAGCATCTTTGACGTCTTCCTCAGTCTTGGCGCGGATGAGTGCTTCCTTCAGGCTCATACGACAACCTTTCTGTCGCGGGCGGTTTCTACAAGGCCGTTTTGCGATGCATTTGGGCTGATCATGTTATCTTCACACTCCACAAGCTGGTCTCTTTCGCTTTATTCTTGATTGTAAGAAGTTTGCACAATGAATAGCAATGTCCGCAACGCGAAAGCTGCACTATAGCGAAAGATCAGATGGTAAAGGCCAGCTTTACGTCTGGACCTACGAGCCCGTAAGCAAGCATCCCGTCAATGACAGTATCGAAATACTTGTTCAGTGTGATTCTTCGATCACGCCCTGTGTAAACTCAAATTTAGCTTCCTATAAGCTTCCGGATTTTCGAGAAGAAAAGTCACGAAAATAAAAAACGCGTAAGATACTGTTTTATATGATTAAATGGTGCCCCCACACGGACTCGAACCGCGGACCTATTGATTACAAATCAATTGCTCTACCAGCTGAGCTATAGGGGCATTGAGCGCCGATTTACGGCAGGCTTCGCCTTCGCGCAAGTCAAAAGTTTGCTCTATTTGTGCGGGCAAGCAAAATAACGGCAAAAAGGCTGACAAGGATGATCAATATTGCCGCCGGAGAGGCTTCCGTGAGGTTTTCGAGGCTGGCTTGGTCGTGCACGCGTGTCGCCAGCGTGTCGTAATTGAAAGGCCGCAATAGCAGCGTCGCGGGCAGTTCCTTGACGCAATCGACAAACACCAACAACAAAGCCGAGCCGACGGAACCACGGATGAGCGGCACATAGATTTCTCGTAGCACTTGCCCTTGTCGACGGCCAAGTGAGCGGGCAGCGGCAGGTAGCGAGGGCGAGACACGCTCGAAAGCCGCATCGGCCGCCCCCTGCGCGATTGCAAAAAACCGCACAAAATAAGCCAACACCAGAGCAAAGCCCGTGCCGGTGAGCAGCAAGCCCGGATCATACCCCGTGAGGGCGAGCACGACGTCGGCCAGTTTGTTGTCAAATACGGCCAGCGGAATGAGAATGCCGACAGCCAGAACCGCGCCTGGTGCGGCATATCCGATCGTGGTGATAGGTTGTAAAAGCCGCGGCAGGCCACGCCCCGAAAGGCGCACGCCGTAGACCAATAGCAGACCACCACTCACTGTCAGAAGCGCCGCTATGGCTCCGACAAACACAGTGTTCCATACGGCCGCATATAGCGCGGATTGCTGCCAGATGTCGGCGCGCGCCACTGCGTGCGACAGGATCGTGCCTGCGGGAAGCACAAAGCCGACCAAAAAGGGAATAAGGCACAAAACACAGGCCCCCGCAGCGGCCCAGCCCGTGAGCACCTTGCGCGTAACCGGACGGTGCCGCCCACCTTGATTGAAAAAGCGGGCCTTACGCCGCGAGGCCTTTTCAAGAGTTACCAGCAAAATGACCAGCGCCAAGACCACGCAAGCGATTTGGGCTGCGCCGCCAGCATTCCCGCCTTCAAGCCATGTGTTGAAAATCCCGGCGGTCAGGGTTTGAACGGCAAAATAGTCGACGGTTCCAAAGTCGTTGACGGCTTCCATCATCACGATCGCGGTTCCGGCAGCGACTGCGGGGCGTGCCAAAGGCAGCCCGATGCGCCGTAGCCGCGCCAAGGCACCCTGCCCCAGCGACATCGCCACTTCTTCGCTGGCGCCGGACTGCTCATGAAACGCCGCCCGCGCGAGCAAATAGACATAGGGGTAAAGCGCAGCGGCCAGCACCACGATCGCTGACCCCATAGAGCGAATTTCGGGGAAGTAGTAATCCCGCGCGGATTGCCAACCAAAGAGCCCTCGCAGGGCCGTTTGCACGGGGCCGGCATACTCGAGCAAATCAACCAGCGCATAGGCTCCGACATAGGCCGGCACTGCCAGCGGCAACAAAAGCAACCACTCAAGCCAGCCCGACAGCGGAAAACGATAGCGCGCAATGAGCCAGGCCGCGCCCGTGCCTGTCAGTGCTGCCAGCAGGCCGACTCCGGCCATCAACAACGCCGTGTTTCCAAGATAGCGCGGCAGAGTCGTCGCAATCAGATGTGGCCAGATGTTCTCGGTCGGAAACAGCGCCATAACTGCCACCGCGAAGATCGGCCCCAGCACGACAAGCGCTATCAACACGGCACCCGTTGACCAGGGATTAAACCAGCTTTTTCGCCGTGGCGGCAGTGTTTGCGCGGTTTCATTCATGTGAGTGCTCTTGCCTTATTGCGGTTTAACTGTCCAGAAAAGACCGTATATAGTGACCAACAAGGCGCGAACGAGATGCGCAAAAGGAGCAAAACCGATATGCAAATCATCTTTCACGCTGGCGTGCATTGCACCGATGATGACCGCATCCTGAAATGCTTGCTCAAAAACCGCGGCGATTTTGCCAACCTGGGCGCTGCTGTGCCCCCGCCCGGACGTTACCGAAAGCTCCTGCACCAGACAATGCTGGCAATGAGTGACGCCAAGGCCAGCTCGGATGCGCGTGATGTGTTGATCGAGAGCATCCTTGAAGAGGACGACGCCGAGCGGCTCATCATGTCAAACGACAACCTGTTTTGCGTGCCCAACATGGCATTGCGCGGTGGCCTGCTATACGACCGTGCTGAAGAGCGCGTGCGCTTTCTCTCCGAGCTGTTTGCCGGAGACGAGATCGAAGTGTTCCTTGCCATCTGCAATCCGGCAACCTTCCTTCCGGCGATGTTTGGCAAAACCAAATACAACAACTTTGCCGAAATGACTTTTGGGGCTGATCCGCGTGATCTGCGCTGGTCGGAGCTTGTGCAGCGTATTCGTGACAACAACCCCAATGTCGCGCTGACGGTTTGGTGCAATGAAGACACACCGCTGATCTGGGCGCATCTCATCCGCGAAATGGCGGGGCTCGACCAGAATGAAAAGATCAAAGGCGGGTTTGATCTGATCTCCGAGATCATGACCAAGGAAGGCATCCAGCGCTTTCGCGCCTACCTTGCCCAGCACCCCGAAATGACGGAAGCACAAAAACGGCGGGTCATATCGGCGTTTCTTGACAAGTTCGCGCGCGAAGACATGATCGAGGAAGAGCTCGACGTGCCCGGCTGGACGGAAGAGCTGATCGACGAGTTAACAGATACTTATGACGCAGATGTAGAAGAAATATCGCGCATGCCGGGGGTGAGTTTCATCACCGCCTGACATGCAAAAACGCTTACATACCAAGCGCTTCTTTGTACATTTCCAACACCGCTTCTTCTTCAGCGATGTCATTGGCATCGCGGCGGCGTAGGGCAACAACCTTGCGCAGGATTTTGGTGTCATACCCGCGCCCTTTGGCCTCGGCCATCACCTCTTTCTGCTGCTCGGCGATATCCTTTTTCTCGGCCTCAAGCCGTTCAAAACGTTCGATAAACTGGCGTAGTTCTTCGGCGCCTACGCGGTAGCTTGAAGGGGAGTTTGAATCGTCCATGCCAAGTAGCCTTTCTGAGGTTGAGCCGCCTTGCTAACGGCCTTGGCTCCAATTGCCAAGACCTTTCGTCAGGGCTTTTACTTGTCGCGGCTCCATTCATAAGATAGCTCTGCCCTGCAAAGGAGATCGCCCATGGAAACGCTTGTCTGGATTGGAGCCGCACTGACCGTCGCCGGTGTTGTCGGCTTGTTCTGGTGCATTCTCAAAGTCAATTCAGCGCGCCGTGAAAAGCTGCCTGACGATGCTCTGCGAGCCCGTGTGCAGGCCATTTTGCCGTGGAACCTCGGTGCCTTGGGGCTCTCGGCTCTTGGCCTTGGATGCGTCGTTGCGGGCATAATGCTCGCGTAAACTCGAAGACTTTTAGAGCATCGGCCGCAACTGCTCGACGTTATAGCCAGCATCCGCTGCCGCTTTGATGATATCGTCAGCAGGCATTTTTCCGGCCTGCGCCAGCGACCAAAGAAAAGTCGAGCGCGTGCCGGAAGCGCAATAAGCCAGCACTTTGCCCTCCGCACTCTGCATTATCTGCTGTGTGCGCTCCGTGTTTGAAGGCTCAAGCAGATTTGACTGATCAATCGGTAGAAAATGAAACTTAAGCCCTGCGGCCTCGGCGGCGGCTTGCAATACGTGGCTCTGTTCGGACGGGCCGTTCTCGGTGTCAGGCCGGTTGCAGATCACATCTGAAAAACCAAGAGCCGCCAGCTCGGAAACAACTTCGGCCGTTATCTGCGGTGCGGCGGCAAAACTCTCGCTCAGGTCATTCATCAGTCTGCATCCCTTTCAAAAAATCGGTGTTGCACCATTGGTGCAAGCAACATCCCCGCGAGCATGGCCGCGAAAAACAGCCAATGCAACGCCCCACCATACCCAAGTGTGGCCATAGCAGGCCCCGGACAGAGGCCCGACAGCCCCCAGCCTGCTCCAAACATCAGCGACCCGATCACAAGCCGCCTGTCGACAGGCGCGTCAGAAGGCGTCGGAAAGCGCTCGGCCGTTAATGGCGCCCTCCCCTTTGTGAAACGCCAAGCCACAAACATCGGCAAGATCGCACCGCCAAGCACAAAGGCCAGCGTCGGATCCCAATTGCCGAAAATGTCCAGCCACCCCGTCACTTTGGCGGTGTCAGTCATCCCCGAGATGAACAGTCCGCTACCAAACAGAGCCCCCGCAAACAGCGCTATCAACAACCGCATTACACCACCCCGAGCATATGACGGAAAACCAGAACCGTGATGCCCCCTGCGAGCAAATAGAACACTGTCGCCAGAATGCCCCGCAAAGAGAGCCGTGAAATGCCGCAAACGCCGTGCCCCGAAGTGCAACCGTTGGCGATCCGCGTGCCCAGCCCGACAAGCAAACCACCAGCAACTAACACGGCGATATTGGTGTTAATATGCGTATCCGCCTCGGCAAAGGCAGGCAGCAGCAGCATCGGTGCCGCGACCAGACCAACAATGAAGGCACTCCGCTCGGCCCATTCACGCTTGGCCGAACCGTCAACCAACCCGCCAAGGATGCCGCTTGCCCCCATGATGCGCCCGTTTCCGAACAGGTAAATCGCCGCAGCACACCCGATAAGCAGCCCTCCGAAAAGGCCCCATAACCAATCAATCTCAATCATTTCTTGTCCTACAACTTGTTTACCGGCACTTTCAAAAAGACATCACCCTCGGCATCAGGCTCGGGCATTTGCCCTGCTCGCATGTTCACTTGCAACGAAGGGATGATCAGCCGTGGCATCGCCAAAGTGGCGTCACGGGTGTCGCGTAGTGCGACAAAATCTTCTTGCGAACAGCCCGCGCCAACATGCACGTTCGCCGCCTTTTGCGCGCCCACGGTTGTTTCCCAGGCAAACTCGTCGCGCCCCGGCGCTTTGTAATCATGGCCAACAAAAATGCGTGTCTCGTCGGGCAGCGCGAGTATCTTTTGAATTGAGTTATACAGGTCTTGCGACGAGCCACCCGGAAAGTCGCAACGCGCGGTGCCAAAATCGGGCATGAACAGCGTGTCACCAACGAAAGCCGCATCGCCGATCACAAACGTCAGGCAAGCCGGCGTGTGGCCCGGAGTGTGCATGACATCGGCACGCATTTGCCCGATATGCAAGCTGTCGCCGTCAACAAACAACCGATCGAACTGCGAGCCGTCGCGCTGAAACGCGCTGCCCTCGTTGAACACTTTCCCGAAAGTGTCTTGCACAACAGTGATCCCGTCACCGATCCCGATCTTGCCGCCAACTTGCTCTTGAATATAGGGCGCGGCCGAGAGGTGATCAGCGTGTACATGGCTTTCAAGCAGCCACTCAACTTTCAGTTCGTTGGCCTTAACGTAAGCGATCACTTCATCAGCCGATTTGGTATCAGTGCGGCCGGATGCGTAATCAAAATCAAGCACGCTGTCGATCACGGCGCAGGAGGCGCTATTCGGATCTTTAACCACATAAGAAATTGTGTTGGTCGCTTGATCAAAAAAAGCGTGTACTTGAGGGGTCATCTGTCTCTTCCTTACTGGCGTCACAACACATATATTCAATAAACAAAATGTAACAAGCCCCGTTTTATGGGAAGTGTTTTGCACCTTGCGGCCGCGCAAACCCTGCACATTGGCTGTCACCTGAAGCCTACAATGACAGTTTGTGGGCAGCATACAAGCAGCTCACGCTTGAAAGTTCGCTGTCCAGACGTCAAGATCAAGACAACAAACCTGTGAGGTAATCTGTGGCAGAGTTTATTCAGACCAACGTCGGAAATGGTGTCGCACTTATCAGCTTGCGGTATCTGCCCGGAGCGGTTTTTTGTGTCGAGCAACGTCGTGAGTTTCTAGATGCCCTGCGAGACGGGCAAAGTAACAACGAGGTCGAAGCGCTCGTCATTTCAGGGGAAATTGGCGCGTTCGGCGCAGACTATCCACTTGAGGAACGCCTGTCTGGTGATCAGGCCCCGACCTTCGCGCAACTCTGCACCGCTATTCGAACCTCCAGAAAACCGGTCGTAACTGCGTTGCGCGGCCCGGTTTATGACGCCGGGTTTGAACTGGCGCTCTCGGCTCATGCACGGGTCGTTCATCAGGGCGCAAGCCTACGCCTTTCGCGGTTGCAATCAGGGCGCCTTCCCAGCCCCGAAGCCTTGCATACCCTTGCCCGAGAGCTCGACGCTGAAAGCTGTTTGCACCTGTTGAACGCAACAATACCTATGCCAGCAACGCTGCCTGGGCTTGCGCCTTTGTTTGCCCAAATCGTCAGGCAGAACACCGTTGGACACGCCGCCGAAGTTGCGCGCGACTATGACCTATACGCAACCGAACCAATGGCCGGGCATCTTGATCCCTTGGCCTATCAACAGACACTTGAGACGGCCCGCGCACCCATCAATGCGCCAGAACAAACGGCCTTGATCGACGCGTTGGAGGCGGCACAATTGCTGCCTGAAACCGCTTTTCTGGAGTTCGTAGCGGAACGTGACGCTGTGCTGGCCGCTTCACCGCGCAGTCGCGCATTGGCATACGAACGCGGCTGTGATGAAGCACTCATGCCCAACAGCCGCACCAAGAATGCTCCCCGTTTCACCCTGATCGGAACCAACGCCCTCGCCCATATTTTAACGTTCAATCTGTTGGATACCGGTGCCAGCATTGACATTCTGGAGCTTGAAGACGGGGGCTATGACGCACTGAGGGCTTCAATTCAGGGGCGTTTCTCGCAACGGATCAAACGCGGGTCCTTGACCTCGTCACATGCAGAAGCTGCTATGTCGCGGTTAAAGAGCCTGCCCTCCTTTGAAGCCCTCGCGGCAGCCGAATATGCTATCGAGTGTGGCGCTCAATCGCCAGAAGATCTTCCCGCTTTGGCAAGAAGCCTACGGCAGGCTCTAGCAGATGAAACACCGTTGCTGATCACGTCAGGCATGCGCCACAGTGCCGGGCATTTCGCGTCTTCGCTCATTGGCAATACCGCGGCGGCCTACTTTCATGTCCACTCAGACAGGATCCTCTTTTCCGAGTTGGCTTTCACCGAAGGCCTGCAAGAATCCCTCGCGACGGCCTGGGCCTTTCAGGCGCCGCTCGAGAAGGCAGGCCTGGCTGTGCTTGTCCAAAAAGCACAGGACGGGCTTTGCTCGGCGCGCCTGCTGACAGCCTATGTTCACGGTGCTGAAGAATGCCTTGCGCGTGGCGCATCCGTCGCAAAGGTGAATGCTGCACTTGCCGGCTTCATTCCTCCTCTTCACATCCAGAATGCCGAAGGCTTTGGCTTGCAACCTTTTCGCATTCGCTCGTTTTTCATGACCGAAGACACCCACGACAACCCTCCGGCCTTAGGCGGTTACTTTCACAGCTCCGGAATTGATGGCCGTAACAAAACGCAAGCCTTTGAGCCCGATAGCCAGCACCTCGTGCCAAAGGCCGCAGAAGCATTAGAGCGCTGGCGTCAGCAGTTGCTGCAAGACGGTTCTGTCGCCGAAACGACGCTGTCACCTGCCGATATCCGGCAAATAGTGAATGCCAGTCTCTATTGCGTTTCAGCTCAACTGTTGGAAACCGGCATCATGACATCCCCGTGGAAGCTGGATTTTCTCAGCCGCAGCATGCTTGCGCGTCAACCCGCATATGGTGGGCCGTTTTTCTGGGCCCAAGCTGGCGGGCTATTGGCGATGCGCACCTTCCTGCGCAGCTTCAAGCCTTTGCGTGCGGAGTTTTTCGTGATGCCAGACAGGCTCGACGATATGATCAAAACTGGCGGTCACTATGCACCGCCAAGCCTGCCATAGCAGCGTTTGATCAGGCACTTCGGGCCAAAACTCAACCGACTTCTGGCAGCAGATTGCTCTCGAATCCAGGCAAATCCGAAAGATCGGGCAACTCAGTGGTTGGCGCTTCAGTCACGTTTGGCTCTATCAAAGCCGGTGCAGCCGCGGACGTATGAGCAGCACCTGTTTGTAAGTCGGTTAGCGAGTCCGCAGAAGTATCATAATCCCGATCTTGCTCTATGCTCTCGCCGAACTCATCGCTCGAAGGCCGCACAGCAAACCGCAGTTGCACCGCGCGCTGCCCCTCGTGTTGCCCAAGCTGGCAAGGGCCGATCTTCTGTGGCACGCCGCTGCCGATTTCAAGCCTCTCCAAAGCTCCTTCCGGCAGGGCCAGAACATCACCCACTTGCAATTTGGCCAATTGCGCCAGCGACATTTTTTGCCGGTGTATGATGACGGGCAAGCATGCTTCAGCCTGCATCAAAGCGCTCTGAAAGAACGTGGTTTCAGGCTTGGTGTCGTCAGCCTCGGCCTCGGAAGGATCATCGTTTACCCCATGAAACGGCTCGATATGTGCGGCTTGCACAGGGCAAATCAGCACAAACTCACCGCGCTTTGCACCACCGTTCAGGTCAAGCTGGGCCCGAAGAACATGAAAATCTGCTGCCTCAACAAGCAAGCCGAGGTGGCGCTTGCTTTCGAGCCGTGCGCCAAAGTGAAAGCCCGCTGTTATCCGCCCTTCAACAGGCCCGAGGTTGTCGGCGACACTGGCCAGCACAGCATCAACCAGCGACGAGATCAGCGCCGCATCTGTCGAAGTCGGTGCGCGGGCCTCGGGGGCGCCCCTCAGAACCTGCCCCATGGTTTGCTGCTCGATAATTCCAGCCAGCACCGACAGATCAACTGCCACAGCGCCAACAGCCCCATTTGGGCCGTCAAGCACGACCAGCAGCATCTCGTCATCGACGGTGCGCAGCATGCCGTCTTGCCCAAGTTGCTCGCATTGCACGCCGCTCACGGTTACCGCGAGCTCAAAGAGGTCATCAGCCGCCCGTGACAACGCTATACGCATCGCCCGCGCCGGTGACATCACCCGCGATTGCTGCTCTTCGCGTCCAGCCTTCGCCTTACGGCGCAAGACATCATTTAACACAGTTTCATTTAACACAGTTTCGTTTGACACAGTTTCGTTTGACACAGCTTGCCCATATCCTCCGCCGCAGATTGACGCGGTTACCGATAATCTAGCCGCAAAAGTCTTAGCATCTTGTTAGCGGCACTGAAAAAAGCGCCTAAATGCTCTTGTCCGCCTCCGGAAGCGACACCCTAAACGCTGCACCGCCCTGCCCGGGCAAATAGCTTATGGCCCCGCCAAGCCGCGTGACAACTTCCCGACAAATCGCCAACCCCAGGCCCGCGCCGCTCTCGCTTTGCCCGTCAAGACGGACAAACTTTTCAAACACCAGCCCTTGCGATGCCAGGGCAATACCGCTGCCATTATCGACAAAATCAATTTGCACCTTGCCCGCAACATGACGCACCTCGATACGCAGCACAGGCCGGGCGGCATCACAGTATTTTTGCGCATTGCTGATCAGGTTGATGAACACCTGCGCAAGCCGGTCAAGGTCGGTCGTCAACATCACCTGCTCGCGCTCGGGTTTGCGCAAGATCGCCAGCTTACCGCCACTGCCAGAAGCCGTCACCGCTTGATCAAGAACATCCGCAAGCAAACCACGCTGCACATTCAGGTTCACCTGCCCGTTTTCGAACACACTCAGATCAAGCAAATCATCAAGCAACCGAGTCAACCGCAGGCTCTCGGAATGGATGATCGCGCTCATCTTGCTTTGCTCTTCTCCCGAAACATCGGTCTCGTCGCGCAGTATCTCGGCGAAAGCCCGAATTGACGTCATCGGGGTGCGCAGCTCGTGGCTAATCTGGCTCAGGAACGTGTCTTTTTGCACCGAAAGCTGGGTGAGCTTTTCGTTGGCTTCGCCCAAAGCCCGCGCCGTGCGGGCAAGCTCCTCGGACTTGGCTTCAAGCTGGTTTGAATACTCCATGATCTGTGCGGCCTCGTCTGCCACGGCGATCAAATCATCAACGGACACCGCCGCACCACCAACGATCTGCCCCACCATCGCATGCGCCGTTGCCGCCCCGACAGAGCCTGACAGCTCGCGTTCCAGATGATTGAGAAAATCAGGTGTCGGCTCGGGCAAATACCCTTCAATGCCCTGCCCCTGTGCCGCGCGCAAAAACAACGCCTGCGCCTCGCTTGGGCCCAGTATGCGTTGGGCCATCACCATCAGATCTTCACTCTGGGCTGCTGACCCTTGCCAGCGTTGGCCGCGGCTGGAATGTTCGAACACATTCACAAACTGCGCGCCTTGTAGCCGTTCGAGCGGTGACGGAAAGCTGAGCAGCGACACCAGTGTAAACACCAGCGTGTTCAGCCCGACCGACCAGAACACCGCATGCACCAACGGGTCTAGCCCCGTGAACCCGAACATCGCCTGTGGCCGCAGAAATCCTATGCCCCAAGGCCCATGTACAAAAACCTCTGCGGGGATCACCGCGTCAGGGCCAAAGCTTGGCAGGAACATGCACCAAAGCCAGATTGCAAAGCCGACAGTCAGCCCGCTGATCGCCCCGCTGCGCGTCGCTCCACGCCAGAACAGCCCCCCGAGTAGCGGCGGCAAAAACTGCGAGACACCGGCGAAAGACACCAGCCCGATTGCG
Source organism: Lentibacter algarum (assembly GCF_018860975.1). Lineage (GTDB taxonomy): Bacteria > Pseudomonadota > Alphaproteobacteria > Rhodobacterales > Rhodobacteraceae > Lentibacter > Lentibacter algarum_A. Next base: position 116,170 of record NZ_JAHKQI010000008.1, on the reverse strand, counting down.
GCCAGCGCTGCCCCGCCTCCCGAGATGCGGTAGTAAGCATAGCCGAGCAGCACCACCCCGAGAATCGACAGCCGCCGCGACAGGAGCACAACATGGCGCACATCGCCCGACACCGTTGCACCCCCACCCGTAAAGCGCAGCCAGATCGGCATGACGATGTGGTTTGACACCATCGTCGACAATGCGATTGACGCGACAATCACCATCGAGGTTGCCGAAGAGAACCCGCCCAGAAACGAGAGTGTCGCAAGGCTGGTTTGGCCGTGCGCCAAAGGCAAGGACAAGACATACAAGTCAGGGTTGGTGCCCGCTGGCAGGCTTTCCAGGCCGACAACGGCAATCGGCACGACAAAAAGGCTGATCAGCATCACATAAAGCGGAAAGGCCCATGAGGCAAAGCGCAGGTGGCGCTCGTCGTCGATCTCGACAATCAACACCTGAAACATCCGCGGCAATGTCAGGAAAGCCGCAGCGGAAAGGAAGATCAGCCCCGCCCACCGCGAGGGTATCACTTCCCATGAGTTGATCTCGCTGGTCTCGATCCGTGCCAGCACTTCGGGCACGCCTCCAGCCAGCCCCCAGACCACAAATATGCCGATCGCCAACAGCGCAAGCAGCTTGACCACCGCCTCAAACGCGATCGCCATCACCACGCCGTGGTGGCGCTCGTTGACATCAAGGTTGCGGGTGCCAAACAGCACCGTAAACAGCGCCAAAGCCATCGCAACCCAGAACGCCGTTGCGTTGCTATGGCCCGGATCATTGGGCCCATCGACAACCCCGGCGCTGGAAAATGCTTCAAAAGACAGCGTCACCGACTGCAATTGCAAGGCAATATACGGCGTCGTGCCCGCAACGGCCATGAGCGTTATCATCACCGCCAAGGTGTTTGACTTGCCAAAGCGGCTTGAGATCAGGTCTGCAATCGAGGTGATCTTCTGGGCGCGCGCGACCCGCACCATGCGGCGCAAAATCCACCAATAGCCGATCACCACCAGTGTCGGGCCGATGTAGATCGTCAGATACTCAAGCCCCGAGCGCACAGCAAAGCCGACCGCGCCGTAGAATGTCCAAGCGGTGCAATACACCGACAGCGATAGCGTGTAGACGAGAGGCGAGCGCAACCACCGCGCATGGCCGCTGCGGGCCGCTTGTTCAGCGACGAAGGCGACCAGAAACAACAGCGCCACATAGCCGACACTCACCGCCGCCAGAAAATTGGCCGAGGTGTTCACAATAAAATCACGGTGCGTCCCGCTCCAGTTGTTGGGCTTCAGTTGGAGGCGGGTCATCAACCCAGCGGTTGAGCAAGACAGCTCCGACGATCAAGACGCCCCAAACGGCAAACAGATACTTCATCGCGAACACATTGCTTTCGCCGGTATCGCTCCACATGATCGGCAGAAAGAACAGCACCGAACCGAGCAATGGCCAAAGTTTGAGCGCATCCGTCAAGCGGCGCTGACGGTAGAGCTCCTTGGGCAAGAACTGGTTCGCCTTTGGCAGCACATTGCCATTCTCCGGTGGTGCACTCACGCGCCGGCCAATGCGCGCACGGCGTCCAGCATCTCGGCGTTGGCGAACGGTTTTGTCATAAATGTGTTGGCCCCCGCCTCAAGAGCAAGCTCGCGGTCTTTCATCTGCCCGCGTGCAGTTAGCATCAACACCGGAGTCTGCTCGGTGTCGCGCGCACGGCGTATATCTTTCAGGATCTCATAGCCCGAGCGCCCGGGCAGCATCACATCCAGCACGATCAGGTCGGGCTGGCGCTCGGCCACCGCGTCCAGTGCCGTCAATCCGTTGGAATGCGTATGAACCGACCACCCGTCACGCGACAACAAAAAGCTGATCGCTTCAATGATGTTCGGCTCGTCTTCGATCAAAAGAACGGTTTTGCTCATGTCATCGTGCTCATGCTGTCTCCTCCCCCAAGGCGGCAGGCTTGTCAGGCTTGCCTGACACTATATGAGCGCAGAAAGGCGCCTCTGTCAAAAGCCGCTTTCAAAAGCCCGATGTCATGATCGAAGGCTCACGCCGCGCGGCGCAGGCATCTCGCGGGCAAACACGACAACTTGGCCCAACGGGAAATGCTGGCTCGGAGGTATCAGGCCCGTCTTGCGGCAAGATAAGCATGGTCGCTTCCAGCAGTGGCTCGCGGCCGTAGCCGAGGCTCAATACCGGTTGCGCCGTGGCATAGGTGTGAAAATGGGAATCCCCGACACCGCTGCGCGTAGGCAGGTTGAGCTGCGCAGACAGAGTGGTCATCGGGCGGCTGAGCGCTTGAAACAATGGCCACAAGGGGCAAGATGCTCCAAACCGCGGCACAGGAAAGCCCTCAACCGGCTTTCGCAAAACCAAGGTTCCGGAGGCATCACAAACAATCAGCCCTGCGGTGCTGTCCGGCAACGTTGCTATGCGTCGCAGCACGCCTGCGGTATCTACGCTGAACTCTTGCGCAAGCTTCAATGGATCGCCGCCTTGCACTTGCATGGCTTGCTGGAACTGCACAAGCGGCATTTTGCGGGCATCGTCCTCATAGCAAGCCAGATAGCGCTCCGCGATCGCCTGCGCGCTGCTCGAAGACAGTTGCGGGGCTCCTTTGAGGTAGCTGTCCGCTGCGCCGCTGCGCTGCGCCTCGATCGCCGGAAAGTGCCAGCCGTAAGCACTGAGAAAATTCGTGAACTCTTCTTGCGGCGAACTTACTTCACTTTGCGCGTCATCAACCCCGTCAAGAAACCCGACGAGCGCCTCGGCGCCATCGGTGAGCCGCGCGGCGTCTTCGTTGATGTTGCGGTGAAATCGGTCACGCCACTCCGGCTCGATCTCTTTTGTGTCCTGCAAAATTGACGCCGTGGCGCGAATGGATGTGACCGTTGACAACACCTCATGCAGTGTTGCTGCCAAATGAGGGTCATGGGTGAGCCTGTCTGTGAGTGTCTCGACACTGCGTTCAAGATCATCGACACGGCGCGCCGCGCGAATAACAAGGTTGGCCCATGCGGGAAAACGCGTTGCAAACTCGGTCGCATCGGCAGCGCCCCCTTCCTCGCCAAAACGCTCTGCGACAGAAGACAGACGCGCGACAACCGCTTGCTCGGCACCTTCGGACAGAAGTGAGGACTCAACCTCAAGGCGCTGCGCAAGCGCTTGTAACAACTTCCCGCCGATTCTGCGGCGGTTGTGCTCGATCAAATTCAGATAGGACGCCGAGATTCCGATCTCCGCCGCCAAAGTTGCCTGCCGCAACCCCTTCGCGATCCGTCGCTCTCTGATACGGGTGCCCGCTGATGCATGCCCTCTCATCAAGAAACTCCCCTGTTTTCAAACACTTTCTGCGCCGCCGCGTAAGAAAGTTTACAGATTTACCGACGATCAAGTTCATTTATTTACAAAATTTTCCTTTGTGTAAAGTTACTTGTTGATCGGTTTTCTACTTCGACGCGATACTGGGTTTGCACAATTGTGCTCGTGGGGCGGCGCAGGAGGAGGCTCTTCCCCACTTTCAAAAAAAGGGAGGATTTCTATGTCCACATCGAACTTCACACGTCGTGGTATGCTCAAATCAAGCGCTATGGTTGGCGCTGGTGTAGCACTACCAACGATCTTCACCGCGTCTTCAGCCGCAGCATATATGAACGAGCCGACAGGCGCGTCAGTTACGCTTGGCTTTAACGTTCCGCAAACCGGCCCCTACGCTGACGAAGGCGCTGACGAGTTGCGCGCCTACGAACTGGCAGTCGAGCACCTCAACGGTGGCGGCGATGGCGGCATGATGAACACGTTCTCGTCAAAAGCCCTCAAGGGCAACGGCATCCTTGGCAAGAAAGTCGAGTATGTCACGGGCGACACGCAGACAAAGTCAGACGCCGCCCGCGCTTCTGCCAAGTCAATGATCGAAAAAGACGGCGCCATCATGATCACCGGCGGCTCTTCTTCGGGTGTTGCGGTTGCCGTTCAAGGCCTCTGCCAGGAAGCCGGCGTTATCTTCATGGCCGGTCTCACGCACTCGAACGACACAACCGGAAAAGACAAGAAAGCCAACGGCTTCCGTCACTTCTTTAACGGTTACATGTCAGCGGCTGCTCTGGCACCGGTTCTCAAGAACCTCTACGGCACAGACCGCAACGCTTACCACCTGACAGCCGACTACACATGGGGCTGGACACAGGAAGAAAGCATCGCCGCAGCGACAGAAGCAATGGGCTGGAACACAGTTAACAAAGTGCGCACGCCTTTGGCTGCGACCGACTTCTCGTCATATATTGCTCCGGTTCTGAACTCCGGTGCCGATGTTCTGGTTCTCAACCACTACGGCGGCAACATGGTGAACTCGCTCACCAACGCGGTTCAGTTCGGCCTGCGTGACAAGATGGTCAACGGCAAGCAGTTTGAAATCGTTGTTCCGCTCTACTCACGCCTGATGGCCAAGGGTGCTGGCGAAAACGTTAAGGGCATCCACGGCTCGACAAACTGGCACTGGTCACTGACAGACGAAGGCTCAGCAGCATTCGTTAAGTCGTTCGGTGAAAAGTACGGCTTCCCTCCTTCACAGGCGGCGCACACAACTTACTGCCAGACACTGCTTTATGCTGATGCGGCCGAGCGTGCAGGCACGTTCAACCCGTGCGGCATTGCTGAAGCGCTTGAAGGCTATGAGTTTGACGGCCTCGGCAACGGCAAAACACTCTACCGTGCAGACGACCACCAGTGCTTCAAAGATGTTCTGGTTGTGCGCGGGAAAGAAAACCCGACTTCAGAATTTGACCTTCTGGAAGTTGTGGAAGTTACGCCAACAGAGCAAGTTACATATGCACCCGACCACCCGATGTTTGCGGGCGGTGCACTGGGCTCATGTAACGCGGGTTAATAGGCCGGCAGCAAAAGTCGGGGCGCGTAACACATTTGCGCCCCGACACTTTCCAAGACGCCAACTCACATTTTCAAAAAGACACTCGGCAGCTTGCCGTGACGCTCTTATCACATCTAATCCAAGGTGGGGACGATGGACTCAATCATCCTGCAAATTCTTAATGGGCTCGACAAAGGCTCGGCTTACGCGCTTATCGCGCTTGGCCTGACGCTCATTTTCGGCACGCTCGGCGTTGTTAACTTCGCCCACGGCGCACTGTTTATGATCGGGGCTTTCTGCGCGGTAACGCTCAAAAAGATCCTGACGCTGAGCAGCGTTGTGGAAGACCCCACAAAAACCGACTTTCTCGGCAAACCGCTCAAAGTGGCGACGCCCTATGTCGAGAGCTGGTTCGGAGAGGCCACAGGCGCCGCGCTTATAGACTGGGCTGTGCCACTGGCGATCCTGTTCTCCATCCCGATCATGATCGGCGTTGGCTTCATCATGGAACGCGGGCTGATCAAGCACTTCTACAAGCGCCCGCATGCAGACCAGATCCTTGTGACTTTCGGCCTCGCCATTGTTTTGCAGGAAGTGATCAAAGCCTTCTACGGTGCCAACCCGATCCCGACACCTGCTCCTGCGGTTTTCCGCGGTAGCTTCGACTTCGGCGTGCTGCTCGGGTTTGATCCCAACGCGATCATCTACCCTTACTGGCGCATGGTTTACTTCGCCTTCTCGGCAGTCATCATCGGCGCTGTCTTTGCCTTCCTGCGGTTCACAACCTTCGGTATGGTCGTGCGCGCCGGAATGGCCGACCGCGAGACAGTTGGCCTCCTGGGCATCAACATCGACAAGCGCTTCACCATCATGTTCGGCATTGCGGCGGCTGTCGCTGGCCTTGCTGGCGTCATGTATGCACCGATCAACTCGCCAAACTACCATATGGGCATGGACTTTCTGGTGCTCAGCTTCGTTGTGGTTGTTGTCGGCGGCATGGGCTCACTGCCCGGTGCGGTTCTCGCGGGCTTTATGCTCGGCATCCTTGAGGCCTTCGCTTCAATGAACCAGATCAAAGCAATCATCCCTGGCATTGACCAAATCATCATCTACTTGGTCGCCATCATTATCATTCTCACACGTCCACGCGGCTTGATGGGCAAAAAAGGCGTGATGGAGGAATAACCATGCTCGGACTGAACAAAAAAGACACCACACTTTTCCTGATCGTGATCGGCATGGCTATGCTGGCTCCGTTCATCCTTAACCCCTTCCCCGAAGGCAGCTCACTGGCGCAGATGTTCAACGCGGGCTACCCCGACTTGATGCAGCGCTTCGTGATCTTCGGCATTCTGGTGATCGGCTTCAACATCCTCTTCGGCCTCACCGGCTACCTCAGCTTCGGGCACGCTGCCTTCCTTGGCATTGGCTCCTACTCTGCGGTTTGGATGTTCAAGCTTGTCGGCATGAACGTGTTGCCGGCAATCCTGCTCTCAATGATCGTCTCGGGGGTGTTTGCGCTCCTGATCGGCTACGTGAGCTTGCGTCGCTCGGGCATCTACTTCTCGATCCTGACACTGGCGATCGCACAGATGTGCTACAACCTCGCCTACTCGGTGCTCGGCAATCCGTCGTCAAACTTCAACCTCACCAATGGTGAAACCGGCCTGCAACTGTCGCTGAACGACCCGCGTATTCTGGGCAGTGCCACAACCGATGGCGCACTGCCAGTGACAAACCTGTTCGGTGCAGCCATGCGTTCAAGCTATCAGTGGGAAGCTGGCAGCTGGCTGTTCACTTTCAATGTCGGCTACTACTTCAGCGCGATCATCATGCTGATCAGCTTCTATATCAGCATCCGCATCTTCCGCTCCCCTTTCGGGATGATGCTGCGGGCTGTTAAGTCAAACCAGCAGCGGATGAACTACACCGGCCTCAATACGCGGCCTTATGTTCTCGCAGCCTTTGTGATCTCCGGCATCTACGCTGGCCTCGCAGGCGGATTGCTCAGCTCGATGGACCCTCTCGCAGGCGCCGAGCGTATGCACTGGACAGCCTCGGGCGAGATCGTGATCATGGCGATTCTCGGCGGTGTCGGCACACTTATCGGCCCTGTCGTCGGTGCGGGCTTCAACGAGTATTTCAAGAATATCCTCAGCAAGATCAATGACGATATCCTGCACACATGGCTCAGCTTTCTGCCCGACGGCCTTGAAAACCTGCTGGTTGGTTTCTTGCATTACTTCGTTGGCAAAGGCTGGCATCTGACGCTTGGCATCATGTTCATGCTGGTGATCATCTTCTTGCCCGGTGGACTTGTGCAAGGCGGTCAACGCATCGCCAAGCTGTTCTCTCGCAAGAAAGACGGACAAGCCACCCCGCCAGCAACTCAAACCCCTGCAGAATAAGGAGAGACTTTAATGGGTATTCTTGAAGTCAAAAACGTCGGCAAACGCTTTGGCGGGCTGCAGGCTCTTAACAAAGTCGAGTTGGATGTGAAGGAAAACACTTGCCACGCAATCATCGGCCCGAACGGCGCGGGCAAGTCAACTCTGCTCAACTGCTTTGTTGGCAAGCTCATGCCTGACACCGGATCGGTGATGTTTGACGGGCAGTCTGTTCTGGGCCGCACACCCTACGAGATCAACCAGATGGGCATTAGCCGCGTCTTCCAAACCCCTGAAATATTTGGTGATCTTTCAGTTCTGGAAAACATGATGATCCCGATCTTCGCCAAGCGAGACGGCGCTTTCCGCATGCATGCATTTGAAAACATGTTCGCCGAAAAAGAGATCGTCGAGCATGCCGAGCACATGCTGGAAGACATGAATATGGCCGACAAACGCGAGATGCATGCAGCGTCGATGTCACGTGGTGACAAACGCCGCCTTGAGATTGGCATGTGCCTGTCACAGGAACCACGCTTGCTGCTGCTTGACGAGCCGACAGCCGGTATGGCCCGCGCCGATACCAACAACACTATCGACCTGCTCAAACAGATCAAAGACGAGCGCGATATCACCATCGCCATCATCGAGCACGACATGCATGTTGTCTTCTCGCTGGCCGACCGCATCACAGTGCTTGCCCAAGGCACGCCACTGGTTGAGGACGACCCAGAGAACATCAAAGGCCACCCCAAAGTGCGCGAAGCCTACCTTGGCGAAACCGCAGCGGCGTAAGGAATATTCACATGAACACGAAACCCGACGCCTCACACGGCAAAAACCTCGCTGCAAACGCCCCCGCCTTCCTCTCGATCTGGGAAATGGAGAGCTACTATGGCGAGAGTTACATTGTCCAAAACATCAGCTTTAACGTCCACGAAGGCGAGATCCTCGCGCTTCTGGGGCGCAACGGCGCTGGTAAAACATCGACATTGCGCTCGATTGCACGCATGGATGACCCACAAGTCACACATGGCGAGATCTGGCTTGATCACGTGTCTTTGCACGACAAATCAAGCTATGAAGCGGCGCAACTCGGTATCGGCCTTGTGCCGGAAGACCGCTCGATCATCGCCGGCCTAACGGTTGAAGAAAACCTGCAACTGGCGCAAATCGCCCCGCCTATCGGCTGGTCAATCGAGCGTCTTTACGAGCTTTTCCCGCGCCTTGGCGAGCGTCGCAAGCAAGAGGGCATCACCCTTTCGGGCGGCGAGCAACAAATGCTGGCAATCGCACGTGCTTTGGCGCGTGACATCAAAGTGCTGTTGCTTGACGAGCCATATGAAGGCCTCGCGCCTGTCATCGTTGACGAGATCGAAAAAACCCTGCGCATCATCAAAGCCCAAGGCATCACCACGATCCTCGTTGAGCAAAACGCTGTGCGTGCTCTGGCCCTTGCCGACCGCGCCGTGATCCTTGACACTGGCGGCATCGTATTTGACGGTAGCGCCGCCGAAGTGCTCGAGAACGAAGAGCTGCGCGCAGAGTATCTTGCTATCTAGGCAGGTCTGCCGCAGTCTACGAACCACGTCTAAACCAAACCGAGAAGCATACTGGGAAGCATCATGTCAGAAACATACCCCCCCTCCGCCGAAATGATCAAAAACGCTCACATCGACGCAGCGAAGTATGACGAGATGTATGCTGCCTCAGTCAAAGACCCTGACGCCTTCTGGGCCGAACACGGCAAGCGCATTGACTGGATCAAACCTTTTACCAAGGTCAGCAATGTCTCTTATGAGCCTGGCAACGTCAGCATCAAGTGGTTTGAAGACGGCACGCTGAATGTCTCGGCAAACTGCATTGACCGTCACCTCGAAACACGCGGTGACCAAACCGCGATCCTGTTTGAGCCCGACAGCCCCGACGAGCCAGCCCAGCACATCACCTATAAAGAGCTGCACCACAACGTCAGTAAAATGGCCAATGTTATCAAGTCTCTGGGCGTTGGTAAGGGCGACCGTGTTGTGCTCTATATGCCGATGATCCCTGAAGCCGCTTACGCCATGTTGGCCTGCGCACGCATTGGTGCCATACACTCGATCGTCTTCGCTGGCTTTAGCCCTGACGCCCTCGGCGCACGGGTTAACGGGTGCCACGCCAAGCTGGTGATCACAGCCGATCACGCACCGCGCGGCGGCCGTACCACCAAGCTTAAAGACAACGTCAACCAAGCGCTGCTGAATGATTTCGATGAAGTGAAATGCCTTGTGGTCAAGCGCACCGGCGAGCAAGTCGCTTGGCGCGGCGATCTCGACTTCTGGTATCACGAAGAAATCGAGAAAGTCTCGGCCGACTGCCCCCCTGAGGAAATGAACGCCGAAGACCCGCTGTTCATCCTCTACACTTCAGGTTCAACAGGCCAGCCAAAAGGCGTTGTGCACAGCTCCGGCGGTTATCTCGTCTATGCTGCGATGACCCAGGAGCTCACTTTCGATTACCACGATGGCGACGTATTCTGGTGCACCGCCGATGTTGGCTGGGTCACTGGTCACAGCTATATCGTCTACGGCCCGCTCGCCAACGGCGCGACGACACTCATGTTTGAAGGCACGCCAACCTACCCGGATGCATCACGCTTCTGGCAGGTTTGTGAAAAGCACAAAGTTAACCAGTTTTACACCGCGCCCACAGCTCTGCGCGCCCTCATGGGCCAAGGCGACAGCTTTGTTGAAGGCCACGACCTCAGCAGCCTCAAGGTGCTCGGCACAGTTGGCGAGCCGATCAACCCTGAAGCCTGGAACTGGTACAACGACAAGGTCGGCAACGGCAAATGCCCGATCGTTGACACATGGTGGCAGACCGAAACAGGCGGCCACATGATGACGCCCCTGCCCGGCGCCCACGCAACCAAGCCCGGCTCGGCAATGAAACCCTTCTTTGGTGTGCAGCCCGTGGTGCTAGAGCCAACGTCCGGCGAGGAAATCCACACCTACCCTGTTGAGGGCGTGCTCTGCATGAAGGCCAGCTGGCCTGGTCAAATGCGCACCGTCTGGGGCGACCACGAGCGTTTCGAGAAGACCTACTTCTCCGATTATAAAGGTTATTACTTCGCAGGCGACGGATGCAAACGCGACGAAGACGGCGACTACTGGATCACCGGTCGCGTTGACGACGTGATCAATGTTTCCGGTCACCGTATGGGCACCGCCGAAGTTGAAAGCGCCCTCGTCGCCCACGCTGCCGTGGCCGAAGCCGCCGTGGTTGGCTACCCACACGACATCAAAGGCCAAGGCATCTATTGCTACGTCACGCTGATGAACGACGTCGAGCCAACCGAGGAATTGCGCAAAGAACTGCGCACTTGGGTGCGCACCGAGATCGGCCCGATCGCTTCGCCCGACATGCTGCAATGGGCACCCGGCCTGCCGAAAACCCGCTCTGGCAAGATCATGCGCCGCATCCTGCGCAAAATCGCCGAGAACGACTATGGCGCGCTTGGCGACATCTCGACATTGGCTGAGCCTGCCGTCGTTGATGAGCTGATAGAGAACCGGATGAACAAAGCCTAAGCGCTTAAATCCGACCTAAACCAACCTCAAGGGCGCTTTCGAGCGCTCTTTTTTTGTTTGCAAACAAATGCTTGGAAGCAGGTCAACACAAATTGTTTGTCACCAGGGCCCTGTTTTCATCCACATGCATTGAAGGAAATACTATGCTGCAAGCACCGGCTTCAAAACCTCTACAACTTGTCTCAACCTCGGTTTCTTAACTCACTGGTAAGGTTTGCCGCGCAATCTAGTCAACGGTGGGGGCTCCAAGACCGGAGCCAAAGACAATGTCATCTATCGATTCTCTAAGCGGTCCCCGCATCGCGTCGGCCACATCGCTCGCCCTGCAAGAGCGGGTGGCCATAAGCCCAACGCCGCAGGTTAAGACCGAAACACAGCAAGCAGTGGCGCAATCAAGCGCTATGGATTCTGCACGCCTGATGATGGAAAGCCGAAGTTCGCAAAACAGCAGCCTGCCGATCACACATCGCACCGCACTGCACAACAGCTACGGCGGGCTCACGGCAGCTTACCTAACAGAAATGCGCCTCCAACAAGAACTCGATGATGTGCAAGAACAAATGAACGAATAGTGTTTAAGCACGCGTTTTCAATTTCTTGCGCAGCTCCGTCTTGAGCACCTTGCCGTAATTATTCTTCGGCAAGGCCTCAAGCGCGATGTAGTCTTTCGGGCGTTTGAAACGGGCAATGTTGCTCAGGCAATGAGCATCAAGCGCTGCCGCGTCAAGCACAGAGCCAGCCCGCATGACTACGAAAGCAACCACATCTTCCCCCCACTCGGGATGCGCACGGCCAACAACGCTGGCCTCTTCCACATCAGCCAGTTCAAGCAACACTTCCTCAACTTCCCGCGGGTAGACATTCGAGCCACCGGTGATGATCATATCCTTGCTGCGATCGTGCATCGTGACATAGCCGTCAGCGTCCATGCTGCCCATATCACCTGTCAGCAACCACCCGTCGCGCAATGTTTTTGCGCTCGCCTCGGCATTGTTCCAGTACCCCGACATCACGATATCACCGCGCACCATGATCTCTCCGACATTCCCTGCTGGCAGCTCATGGCCCTGCTCATCCGCGACAATCACCTCTACAGCCGACTGCGCGCGCCCGACACTGCCGAGACGCTCGCGCCAACGCGGGTGGCTGCGGTCACTCACATCGGCCCGGCTTAGCGCAGTGATGCCCATCGGACACTCGCCCTGCCCGTAAATCTGCACAAACACCGGCCCAAAATGCGCCTCGGCTTCGATGATATCGGCCGTATACATCGGCCCGCCCGCATAAACCACGGTGCGCAAGCCCTCGCCGCTCTCGCCTGCGGCCTTGGCTGCCTGCGTCAACCGCTTCACCATTGTTGGCGCAGCAAACATATGTGCCGAGCCAAAACTGCGCGCCAGATCAAAGACTTCGGCCTCGTCAAACCCGCCAGAAAGCGGGAAGACGTGCCGCGCCCCTGCCATCACATGCATAATGTTATAGATCCCTGCGCCGTGACTGGCGGGGGCAGCGTAAAGCGCTGCGTCATTGGCTGAAACCTGATCAACATCGGCAAAGTAACACAGGGCCATAGCCCGCAACATCCGATGGCTTATCATCACCCCTTTGGGCCGCCCTGTTGTGCCCGAAGTATAGAACAGCCAAGCCAGATCATCGCTGTCACAGCTCACAGGCCTTGGCAGAGGTGCTGTCTGTAAGGCCTCGTCAAACGCGGCGCCGCCGACCACAACAAGCTCGGACTCACAGCCTGCCTCAGCAAGCGCACTGCCTAGATCACTGCCTAGATCACTGCCGAGCGCATCAGAAACAAAAGTCAGCTTCGCTTGTGCGTTTTCGACAACCCACGCCGCTTCGCGCCCGTGTAGCTTCGCGTTGATCGGAACAGCAACCGCTCCGATCATCCAGATGCCGTATTGCACAATCAGATACTCAGGCCTGTTCTTCATAAAAATAGCCACGGGCTGGCCGGCCGTCACACCCCTTGCCAACAGCCACGCCCCGACAGCGCCTGCCTGCGCAGCAAAGCTGGCATAGGATGCAACGCATTCATGCCCCGAAAACAAAGCACCCTCAGCGCCTTTCACCTGTGCGGTGCGGTGTAAATACTCAGCTATGTTCATTTGAAATCTCCCTGAATTCACCAAAACACGCCAGTGCCCCGCCGCGCAATCCGTAGAAATACGGCACCCTTGCAGCGCCCTCCAAAAGCCGTCATTTTGTGGTCATGTCACAAGACACTCTCTCCGATCTGGGTTTTGCCCACGCGCCCGTTGGCCTCGTGATCCTCGAAAACCGGGTGATCAAGCGTTGCAACATGCAGTTCGCTCAGGTGTTTGGCGGCACGCCCGCCGAGTACATCGATCTGCCCTTGCAACACCTCTATGCCTCGCAGGAAGACTACGAGCGCACAGGTGAGCGCGGCCTCGCGGCAATGCGTAAAACCGGCCGTTATTCCGACGAGCGCATCATGCGACGGCGCGACAGCTCGCTGTTCTGGTGCCGGGTGCGTGGCAATTCACTGACGCCCGAGAGCCCTTTTGCACAAGGCATCTGGAGCTTTTCTGACCTCTCTGAAGAGCGCCCCGTTGTCAGCCTCAGCCAGCGAGAGCGCGACGTGGCAATTTTCACCTGTCGTGGCCTTACCAGCAAGGAAATTGGCCGTGAGCTCGGGCTCAGTTACCGCACGATCGAAGTTTATCGCGCCCGCTTGCAGCAGAAATTCGGCGCCCGCAAACTAGCCGAACTGGTGGCAAAACTCTCGGGAATGCCGCTATAACGCGCGCTCGCCCCTCGTTTCATGTCTGTAACCGGCATTTCCTTGAGCAGAGATGCGGCTTTTCACGCGCTCAGAGTTGGGTTACAAAGTTCCAAACGCTGACCTACCGTCAAGCATAAGTAACCGAGGACAAAATGACAAAAAAAGCCGGCACCTACGCAAGCGACGTAGCCTTTATTGAAGCACTCGCGCAGCTTCTCAACGAAAATGACCTGACAGAGCTGAACGTCAAGCGTGACTATGGCGAAAACGACAGCCTCAATGTCCGCGTCAGCCGCCGGAACGAAGTTGTGCAAGTTGCAGCTACGCCAGCCATCGCCGCAGCAGCCCCGGCAGCCGCCGCACCAGCCGCCGCAGCCGCACCTGCCGAAGCCGCCGCCGCCGACCCTGCCTCGCATCCGGGTGCCGTCAATTCTCCGATGGTCGGCACGGTCTACCTGCAACCCGAGCCAAGCGCCCCCGCCTTTATCAGCGTCGGCGCGCAAGTCTCTGAGGGCGACACCTTGCTGATCGTCGAAGCGATGAAAACCATGAACCACATACCAGCGCCCAAGTCCGGCACTATCAAGCGCATCCTTGTTGAGGATGGCGGCGTCGTCGAGTTTGGCGCACCACTCGTCATCATCGAGTAAGGTTCTGATATGATAGAAAAAGTCCTCATCGCCAACCGTGGCGAAATCGCCCTTCGGGTGATCCGCGCCTGCCGTGAAATGGGTATCAAGAGCGTCGCCGTTCACTCAACCGCCGACAGCGACGCCATGCATGTGCGCATGGCCGACGAAAGCGTTTGCATCGGCCCACCCTCAGGCACCGAGAGCTATCTCAGCATCCCCGCAATTATCGCTGCCTGCGAAATCACCGGAGCGCAAGCTATCCACCCCGGCTATGGCTTCCTTTCGGAAAATGCCAACTTTGTGCAGATCATCGAAGACCACGACCTGACATTTATCGGCCCGACAGCCGAGCACATTCGTGTCATGGGAGACAAGATCACCGCCAAAGAAACCATGATCAAACTCGGTGTTCCGGTTGTTCCCGGTTCCGATGGTGGTGTTGATACCCTGGAAGAAGCCGAGCGCATCGGCGCGGAAATGGGCTATCCGGTGATCATCAAGGCCACAGCCGGAGGTGGCGGCAAAGGTATGAAAGTCGCAGAGACAGCGGCCGATATGCCAAGCGCTTTCCAAACCGCACGCGCCGAGGGCAAGTCAAACTTCGGCAATGACGAAGTCTACATCGAAAAATACCTGACGACACCGCGCCACATCGAAATTCAGGTGTTCGGTGACGGTAAAGGCAAGGCCGTGCACCTGGGCGAACGTGACTGCTCTTTGCAGCGGCGCCACCAAAAAGTGTTTGAAGAGGCCCCCGGCCCGACGATCACGGCCAAAGAGCGCGCCGCTATCGGCAAAGTCTGCGCTGACGCCTGCGCTGACATCAACTACATCGGCGCGGGAACCATCGAGTTTCTCTATGAAAACGGAGAGTTCTATTTCATCGAGATGAACACCCGCCTGCAAGTTGAGCACCCCGTCACCGAAGCAATCTTCGGCGTTGATCTCGTGCGCGAACAGATCCGCGTCGCTGAAGGCTTGCCGATGTCTTTCACCCAAGATGATCTGGAGATCAACGGCCACGCAATTGAAGTGCGTATCAATGCTGAAAAGCTACCGGACTTCACGCCCTGCCCGGGCAAAATTTCGCAGTTTCACGCCCCCGGCGGCCTCGGTGTTCGCATGGACAGCGCGCTCTACGATGGCTATTCTATCCCGCCTTACTACGACAGCTTGATCGGCAAGCTTATCGTGCATGGCCGCGATCGCCCCGAAGCTTTGGCACGTCTCAATCGCGCACTCGGTGAGTTGATCGTTGACGGAATCGACACCACGATCCCGCTCTTTCACGCGCTGCTGCAAGAAGAAGACATCCACTCCGGCGGCTACAACATTCACTGGCTTGAAAAGTGGCTTGAAGAGAACCTCGAAAGCCAAGCGTAAGGCATGAGCCTGACGCCAGAAATTGTTCTGAACGCCTATGCCTCGGGCATCTTTCCGATGTCCGAGGGCCGCAACGACCCCGAGGTATTCTGGGTTGACCCACGCGAGCGCGGCGTTATGCCTCTTGGCGGTTTTCACATCTCGCGCAGCCTCGCAAAGCAGATGAGGAAACGCGAGTATCTACCTGCTATAAATCAGGATTTTCGATCTGTCGTGCAGGCCTGTGCCGCGCGAGACGAAACATGGATCAACGCCGAAATCTTTGATTTATACACCGAGTTACACCTGCTCGGCTTCGCACATTCCTTTGAAATCTACCAGGATCAGCAGCTCATCGGTGGCACTTACGGTGTTTCTCTCGGCGCTGCGTTTTTTGGGGAAAGCATGTTTTCAGCCCGCACCGGAGGCTCAAAGCTGGCGCTGGCGCATCTGGTCGATCACCTCAGCCGTGCTGGCTTTACACTCTTTGACACCCAGTTCCTAACGCCGCATCTGGCCAGCCTCGGCGGCATAGAAATCAGCCGCGCAGCATACCGCAGTCAACTCTCGGAAGCTCTTGGAATTGAAGGAAAATTTTTGCAAACACCGTTAGAGCTAGATGCTCATTTGGTTTTGCAACGCGTGACCCAAACGTCATAGCGCGAGTGATCCAGCGCATTCAGAGATGGTGCCGAAGCGACCATCCAGCCTGAAAACGCATTTTCTGTAGCGCCCTTGTCTCGAACAGTCAAAAACGCGTAAGCATCGCCAGAAGCGTTGCCCTCAGGGTAGCGGCACTCGCCCAGCGAGATCACCAGACGGCCATACTCCGTCGTCGTGCCATTCGCGAGCTCGATATCCGTTGTCTTGCCGCTGACTTTATCAAGGCCGCGCAAAACAGCTCCGGTACCAACGGTTACGCTTTCTGCGCCAACACTACCGGCTAACATACAGAAAACACATACAAAACGTATCATTCGCCACTGTCTCCAGCGACAAACTTAAGCAACAGCGAGATCAGTGAAACCGAGCCTTGGGTGTCGAGCACTTCGTCTCCTTCAGCATAAAAGAACGGAGAACCACCTGGAACGATCTCGACAAAATTGCCGCCCAACAAGCCTTCTTGGCTGACCACAACCGCGCTGTCATCAGGCACCTGAATGCCGCTTTGCAAGCTCAAAACCGTGTCTGCCCGAAACGTCTCCTGGTTTAGCGACACGTCACTTACCGTGCCGACTTTGACACCGGCCAAGCGCACATCGGTTCCGACGCTCACCCCCTCAAGCGAGCGGAACGAAGCGCTCAAAGGGTAGCCGCCTGATTGCATGGCAAAGCCCGCAGCCTGCCCCGTGTAGAGCACAAACCCGATCGCAGCAGCCAAGACCGCCCCGCCTACCAGAACTTCTGTGGTGTTTTCAGACATACCGTTTCTCCGGCAACCTATTCAGGCGCCCAAGCCTCATAATCAGACTGTTTTTTCGGGGAAACACGCCGCAGCGAGCCCGCAGGTGCATAGGCCAGAGCCGTGCCTGTCAGGTTCTCCTGATGCGGCTTTTCCCAAACCTTGTGAGGCAAAGGCCGCTCGGTTGGCGGCTCTTTGAATGTGTGGTGCAGCCATCCGTGCCAATCAGGATCAACTCGGCTTGCTTCGGCCTCCCCGTTGAAAATCACCCAACGGCGCTTGCCATCACGGGTTTCAAAAAATGTATTACCAGCCGCATCTTCACCCACTTTGGTGCCTTTGCGCCAAGTGTAAAACTGCGTATTGATGGTCGATCCGTTCCACCAAGTGAACAGACGCAGAATTTTTTTCAGAATGCTCATCGCGGCCTCCGCTTTCTTCCCGTCAGATATGGCGCAATTTGCCGACAACGTCCAGACTGGCTTGTCCGATTTGCCAAAAACCGCGCAAACTTCCCGAATTGCACAAGCCACCGACCAAAAGATAGACAGCCTTGGGTTAAATCCCCGTAAAAGAAAGGGCTCCAGCGCAATCGCACCGAAGCCCTTCTTTGTTGCGGAGGGGTAAACCTTAGCTGGCCGCACCTTCTTTTTTCGTCGCATCGGCGTAGATGATCAGCGGCGCGCTATCAGAGTTAACAGCCTCTTCGTTGACCACAACCTCTTCAACGTTTTCAAGGCCGGGTAGCTCGAACATTGTGTCGAGCAATATCTCTTCCAGGATCGAGCGCAAACCACGTGCACCTGTTTTACGTTCAATCGCACGGCGCGAGATCGCCATCAGCGCATCGTCCGTAAAGCTCAGCTGCGCATCTTCCAGCTCGAACAGGCGTTGATACTGCTTCACCAGCGCGTTTTTCGGCTCGGTCAGGATGGTGACAAGCGCGTCTTCGTCAAGGTCTTCAAGCGTGGCAAGCACGGGCAGACGGCCAACAAATTCGGGGATAAGCCCGAACTTGAGCAAGTCTTCCGGCTCCAAGTCTTTAAACACTTCACCAATACCGCGCGCCTCATTGTCGCGCACATCTGCGCCAAAGCCCATAGCCGAGCCCTTGCCGCGTTGCGCGATGATCTTATCAAGACCGGCAAAAGCACCGCCGCAGATGAACAGGATATTGGTTGTATCAACCTGCAAAAACTCTTGCTGTGGGTGCTTACGTCCGCCCTGTGGCGGCACGCTTGCAACGGTGCCTTCCATCAGTTTCAGCAGCGCTTGTTGCACACCTTCACCGCTCACATCACGGGTGATCGAAGGGTTCTCGGATTTGCGAGTGATCTTGTCGACCTCGTCGATGTAGACAATGCCACGTTGCGCGCGCTCGACATTATACTCGGACGACTGCAGAAGTTTCAGAATAATATTCTCAACATCTTCACCGACATATCCAGCTTCGGTAAGCGTCGTCGCATCGGCCATAGTGAACGGCACATCAAGGATGCGCGCCAGCGTTTGCGCAAGCAGGGTTTTGCCGCAGCCCGTCGGGCCCATCAGCAAGATATTGGACTTCGCCAGCTCGATATCACCGCCCTTTTGCGCGTGATTGAGGCGTTTGTAGTGGTTGTGAACCGCCACAGACAGCACGCGCTTGGCCATAGCCTGCCCGATCACGTAGTCATCCAGCACTTCGCAGATGTCTTGTGGTGTTGGCACGCCTTCACTTGATTTCAGCGAAGAGCCTTTGGTTTCTTCACGGATAATATCCATGCACAGCTCAACGCATTCATCACAGATAAACACAGTCGGCCCTGCAATCAGCTTGCGCACTTCATGCTGGCTCTTGCCGCAGAAGCTACAGTAGAGCGTGTTCTTGCTGTCGCCGCTTGTAGTGTTCGACATATTGCGCGCCCTTTCCGGCATCTCAAGGCAGGTGTTCCCGCCTGTAGTTTCGTCTAGCTTAGGCCAGCCTTGGCCGACCCACAATCGCAAATTGACGCGCGGCGGGACACCGCGCGCTCACTTACTCTTCGTCAGCCTTAGCGCGGTTCTCAACGATCTCGTCGATCAAACCCCAGTCTTTGGCTTCTTCCGGGCTCATAAAGTTGTCACGCTCAAGCGCGGCTTCAACAACATCAAGCTTTTGCCCCGTGTGACGCACGTAAATCTCGTTCAAACGGCGCTTGAGTTTCAGTGTCTCTTCCGCGTGAATCATGATGTCAGAGGCCTGCCCCTGATAGCCGCCGGACGGCTGGTGGACCATCACCCGCGAGTTCGGCAGGGAAAAGCGCATGCCCGGTTCACCGGCAGTCAGCAAAAGCGAGCCCATGCTCGCCGCTTGCCCGATCACCAAAGTCGAGACCTTGGGTTTGATGTATTGCATCGTGTCATAGATCGACAGCCCGCTCGTCACCACGCCACCGGGCGAGTTGATATACATACTGATCTCTTTTGCGGGGTTTTCCGCCTCAAGGTGCAGCAGCTGCGCCACAATCAGGCTGCTCATGCCGTCATGCACAGGTCCATTGAGGAAAATGATCCGCTCCTTAAGCAGGCGCGAGAAAATGTCGTAGGCGCGTTCGCCACGGCTGGTTTGCTCAACCACCATTGGCACAAGCGTGTTCATATATGTCTCAAACGGGTCTGTCATTCTCGTCCTGCCTCAAAATATCTCGGAGACTATAGCGTCTCTTTCCTAATGGAGTCTTAGTCTTGCGCACAACGGGCTGCAAGAGCACTCGAAGAAACCGTTAGAAAAACTTGGTTAACATCTTGTGAAGAGCGCAGGCCTTGCAATTGAAAAGGGCGCAGCCTATGCCGCGCCCTCCCCGTCATTGCTATTAAGCCCTCAGCTCCCGAACATATCTGCCGTTATGCCCGCATACCAGCCGACGCTCTCTTCAAACGTGGCCTTGCGCAATGCCGCATCTTCGCCTGTGCTGCTGATAAACCCATCCACCTTGGCGATCTTTTCGTCTGTCGCCTCATAGGTCGCGCCGACTTTAACGCCATTATCAGTGTCAATCAGGCTCCAACATGTGTTGGAGAACTTCGCAGGGAAAACCTTGCTCCCCGTCAACGCACCTCGCACAGCCATAGCGCAAACCTTGGCCTGAGAGTTGGCCGAGAAGCCGGATTTGGGCATATCCCCCTGTGCGGACGCATCACCAAGCACATGGATGTTTTCATCAACACGGCTCTGCATCGTCGCCGCATGCACTGGCGCCCAGTTGCCCTCGGTAATGCCGGCAAGTTCACAAATGCGGCCAGCTTTCATTGCCGGAATGACGTTGCAAACGTCAACTTTGGTGACCTCCCCATCAATGCTCAGGGTCATCTCGTCGGCGTTCACCTCCACATTGCCACCGCCGAACTCTTCTCCGATCCAGTCGACCATACCGCTGTAATTGTCGGCCCAGCCCTCTTGAAACAGGGCCATCTTGGAGAACTTTGGCTTGGGGTCGGCAATGATGATCTTCGCCGTCGGGTTTGTCTCTTTGAGCACATGCGCAACCATGCTGATCCGTTCATACGGGCCAGGAGGGCAGCGGAACGGGTTTGGCGGCGCGACCATCGCAAAGGTGCCCCCCTGCGGCATGCTTTCAACCTGCGCCTTGAGCAACTCCGACTGCGACCCTGCCTTGTAAGCATGCGGCATCTTGTTTTGGCTTGTCACGTCCCAGCCGGGCACAGCACCATCAACAAAGTCGATGCCAGGACTGAGAACAAGGCGATCATAATTGAGCACAGCACCGCCTGCGAGGCTCACAGTCTTGGCTGCGCGATCAACACCAACCGCCCAGTCATGCACGACATTAACACCCCCTTTCGTCAGCCCTCCATAAGAATGGCCGATCGAGCTCAACTCACGGAAGCCGCCGATGTAGAGATTTGAAAAGAAGCAGGTGTAATACATGCGCGATGGTTCAACGAGTATCACGTCGATCTCACCCTTGCTGTCTTTGGCGATATAGCGCGCTGCCGTAGCCCCGCCAGCCCCACCGCCGATCACAACGACCTTAGGCTTGCCTGCGTGGTTGTCGGCGCGCACATGTGGCGCGCTCAATACAGTTGCCGCAGCAACCCCCTTTACCATAAAAGTTCTTCGATTCAGTGGCATACGTCGTTTCCTCCCTTGGTTCTAGTTGGTCGTCACTTCACTCCAATTTCTCAAAATACGCCGCCAGTGCCGCGATCTCCTCATCTGTCAGCCGCCCCGCCATCATCTGCATCACAGGGTGCGGGCGCACCTTCACTTTGTAGGCGTGCATCGCGACAACAAAGTCCTCTTGCGGCCAGTGGGTGATAGAGGGGATGCCCTCATTCGCTCCATCAATCTGATGACAGGTGGTGCATTCGCTGGCGAGATACTCACCATACTCGGAATCACCGACAATCGCCAATACCTCTGGCGGCAACACAATTTCATGCGTACGAGCCGTTGGTGGCGCCTCGGGAATGTTCTGCGGGTTGTCGGAAAACTGGCGCAAAAAGGCCAATATATCGTCGCGCTCTTTCTTGGTTTCCAGCCCGTCAAACGACATCCGCGTGTCACTGACCAATGCCTTGGGGTTTTCCAGGTAAGCATCAAGCTTGTCGAGGCTCCAAACCAACCCGTTGTTGCCCTCGCGGATCAGCCCTTTGGAATAGTCAAACCCCTCAAGCCCCCCCGCTGCGCGCCCAAAAATGCCGTTGAGATGCGGGCCAATGCCGCTTGTCGCTCCCTGCCCGATTTGGTGACAAGCCGAGCAATGTTCCCAGACTTCGGTACCGGCCTTGGCATCACCAATGTCTTCAGCCGCCAGTTGCGGCGCAACAAACAACAGTGCCGCCAAAGCAGGCATCCGGATCTGAGATGTCAAAAAAGCAAGCATACAATCCCCTCCCAGAGTTGCGCTCTTTTCTAGCCACGGCCTCCCAGCGTGGCGACAGGGGCACACAACCGCGCGCCCCTGTTTGCGATCATTCCGAGAATGACTTCAGATATTCGGTCACAGCCTTGATATCATCTTCTTTCTTAAGGCCGGCAAACGACATCTTGGTTTTGCTCACAAAACTGCGTGGCTTTTTCAGGAACTCCGCGAGGTTGGCCTCGTTCCAGACAACACCCTCTTCGCCCATGCTCAACATGGTCTTGGAATACTTGAAATTCTCGACATGGCCAAGCTTCGCACCGACAACACCGTTCAAAACAGGCCCGGTGCGGGCTTTTGCGCCCTCGCCAACCTGATGGCAAGCTTTGCATTTCTTGAACACTTTCTCACCGGCTTTCACCAACTCGGCATCAAGTGCTGCGGCTTCAACCACAGCCGCTTCTTCGGCCTTCGGGGCGTCTTCGGCTTTGGCTTCGTCTTCAGCAGTTGCGGCGTCCTGAGCGGCCTCACCGGCTGACTCCGAAACAGGATCATCCGGCGAGTTAGGATCGCCCTTGAACACAACATGCTTGGTGATTTTGACCTCATCCTTGCAATCGCTCATGCAAGCGTCGCCAACAAAATGCGCCTCCGAGGTGAGCCGGTCATCCAAGATAAAGCCGCTGGCATTTGGCATCTCAACCTCAAGGAACGTCTCCTTGGAGAGTACAAAGTCATCCTCGATCAAGTCATTGGAATAAAGGATATATGCAACAATCGCATAGACTTCGTCATTGGTTAGTGTCTGCGCGTCGCCAAAAGGCATCGAGCGGTTCACATAGTCCCAAGTGGTTGAAAGATAAGGCCAATATGAGCCAACAGTCTTCAACGGGTCTTTGTCAGCCAAGGTGTCGGCGCCGCCTGCAAGCTTGGGCCAGTTGTCCACACCCTCGGCAAAATCACCGTGGCAGCTGGCGCATTTCTCGGCAAACACTTCCTCGCCGACAAGTGCATCACCCGAGCCTTCAGGAAGGCCCTCACCGTTGGGGCTTACATCCTTGTCCCATGCGGCGATCTCTTCTGGCAATGCCGCGCGGCCAAGACCGAGCTTCTCTGCATAGGCCGGAGCCGCAATGCACAGCGAAAGCGCGGTTGCTGCCGTAACCTTAAGAAATTTCGACATTTTCAAGCTCCCCATCTGCCTTAAGCCACCAAGTCTGGATACCGTTGTTGTGATAGACCGAGTTCTCGCCGCGCACGTCGCGCAACGCATCTTTGCTCGGTTGCACATAGCCGGTCTCGTCAACCGCGCGGGCTTGCAAGAACATCTCTTCTCCGTCCCACGTCGTATCAAGGTAGAACCGCGTCAGCGCCATGCGCTCGCCTTCCTTGGCAAGCCTTGCGGTTTCCCAACTCTTGCCGCCGTCCTTTGACACATCAACCCGCGTGATCGCGCCGCGCCCGGACCATGCCATACCGCTGATCACCAACGGCCCCTTGCCATGCCGAACAGGCACCTGCGGGCTGGGGCTTGTGATGATCGACTTGGCGTCCATCTCCCATGTCCATTTACGGCTGGTGCCGTCTGCAAGCGTGTCAGTGTACTTGCTGGTTTCTTCTCGGCTTTCAATAGCTTGCGAGGTGACCTCAATGCGCCTCAGCCATTTGATCCACATGTTGCCTTCCCATCCGGGAACAACCAACCGCACCGGATACCCGTGCTCCATGCGCAGCGCTTCGCCGTTGGCTTTGAAGGCAACCAAAACATCATCAAGCGCCTTTTCCATCGGAATAGAGCGGCCATTTGACGAGGCATCCGCCCCCTCGACATAAACCCATTTATCAGCCAGATCACCCGCAGCATCGAGCCCCGCTTCCTCAAGCAAGGAGCGCAGGGAAACACCGGTGTATTCCATGTTGTGGATCATCCCGTGGGTGTATTGCGCGCCGTTCAACTGCGCGCCGGCCCACTCCATGCCGGAGTTGGCAGCGCATTCGCAGAAATACACATGGTTCTCACGCGGAAAGCGCTCCAGATCAGCATAGCTAAACACCAAAGGCTGATCGACCAGCCCGTTGATCATCAGGCGGTAGTCTTCTTTCTTAAGCTCGATCGCACCGGAGTGATGGCGCTCGAATGCGCAGCCCTGCGGCGTAATCGTTCCTTCCAGCGCGTGAATCGGAGTGAAATTGATCGAGCTGATCACATCCGCTGTCAGCCATTCAACATTGCGCCGCACCACGTCACTCTCGAACTTGATCGGCAGGCCATAGGGGTGTTCGTCAACGCCTTCACCCGTATAGCGCGCCCAGTCTTGCACCTCGGTGATCAGAGGGTCACCCTCTGCCTGCGCCACACTTGCGGCAGCAACCACTGGCACAGAGGCCGCCGCCCCCTTCAAAAACGCCCTGCGTGAGGGCGTGTCCTTTTGCGAACGCGATGTCATTGATTCGAGCCTCCCTGTCGTTCTGTTAAATTCACGATATTGAATTGGTGTTGATTTGTATACATCACATTCACAAGGGTGAATGAATAATCCCGCCACACCGAACTCATAAGCATTGGAATTTCTCCTGCGGGCTGCCTAATATGAAGAAAATGAAAGCGGCGCCAAGCCCGTGAGGAAACCCAAGTGAGCAAAACACCCTATCAGAAGCAGCCCAAAGAGGCCTTTTGGCGCACCGCCGTCGCCGAGCCGGGCATCTGGAACCTGCAAAAACTCTGGCGCTCGAAATGGGCGCTGCCTTCAAACGCAGCCTTTGCAACCTACGGCTCTTGCTTTGCGCAGCACATTTCGCGCGCCGTGCAAGCCGAGGGCAAACCGTGGGTCAACGCCGAACCATGCCCGAAAAGCACCTCATCGGCCTTGGCTGCCAAGTTCGGTTATGGCGTATACTCTGCGCGCACAGCCAATATCTATACCGCTCGCATGCTGGCTTTCTGGGCCGAACTCGCACAAGACCCCGACAAATGCGAGAGCGTCGAAATCTGGGAAGACAACAAAGGAAAGCAACCCCGCTACCGCGACAGCCTGCGCCCGATGATCGAGCCCGAAGGCTTTGAAAGCCCTGAAGAGTGCTTGGCCCTGCTCAAAAACACCGCTCGCGCCTTTGGCCGGTCGGTGGCACAAGCGCAGGTCTTTGTCTTTACAATGGGCCTCACCGAGGGGTTTGAAAACACCCGCACGGGCCAGCCCTACGCGCTCTGCCCCGGAACGCTCGCAGGCACTTACAATCCTGACGAGCACCAGTTTCACAACTACACCTACCCGCAGATCCTCGCCTCGATGCAGACGGCCATAGCAGCCCTCAAAGAGATCAACCCGAGCCTCAAGATCTTGCTCACAGTCTCGCCTGTGCCGCTCACTGCGACGGCCGATAAAGCCCATATTTTGCTGGCCACGACCTATTCAAAATCAACCCTACGCGCTGTCGCCGGTGACTTGGCCACAAGCGACGATGACATCGACTACTTCCCCTCCTACGAGATCATCTCACAGCCGCCCACACGCGGCATCTTCTTTGAGCCCAACATGCGCTCGGTCTCGCTCAAAGGCGTCGAACTGGTGATGCAGCACTTCTTCAAAGGCATGCGCTTCACCAAGGAAAAGCTGAAAGAGAACAAAGCCGAAGCCAAGCGCCAAGCCGCAATACTGGCCGAAGACGCCGCCGCAGAGCTCGCCTGTGAGGAAGCCGCGCTTGATACGGAGGCAACCCCATGAACCCGCTTATCGTCGTCGGGGACAGTCACGCCCGCGCCCTCGCCCTCGGTGCCCGCGCCCTTGGCTATGACGTTGCCAGCTTTGCAACATCTGGTGGCGCGTGGCGCGACGGCTCCGTGACATTGCAAAAATCGGGGCAGCTCAAGTCCGACCACTTTCGCGCCCGCCAGAAGATCGCCGCCTTCCAAGCCGAGACCAACAGTAAATCACCTCTTATCTCCGGCACACCGGTTGTCGCCAGCCTCGGGTTTCATGTGTCGGAGTTCATCTCCGAGTTCCGCTCAAACAAGCTCGGCTCCTACCTCTCCGAAGACCGCGGCGGTGACCGCCAGAACCTGCTCTCCGCCAGCTTCACCCGCGCTTACTTGCAAGAGCAACGCCGCGACATGATCAAAGGCCTGGGCAAGATTGCCAGTAAAGCGCCACTGGTGGTCGTCGTGCCGCCGAACTTCCGCAGTTGGCCGCTCCTGCGCGCAATCAACGCCGAGCTCTCCGCGCAGATCAGCGCCGCCGGAGCCACCGTCTATAACCCCAATGATACGCTTACCGTTAAGGGCATTCTCCCTGACGAGTACAAGCATGATGATGGCCGCCACGGCAACCAAGCCTTCGGCACCGCCGTCATGCAGGCCATTGTTGATAACGGCCTGCTCTGAGCATTCGCTTCACGCCACTACATCGTGCTGTTTACGGCACCGCCGTCGAGCAAGATATTCTGACCGACAATAAACCCCGCGTGCTGCGAGCACAAAAACGCACAGGTCGCACCAAACTCTTCCGCAGTGCCATACCGGCCCGAAGGAATTGTTTTCTCGCGGTTGGCCTTAGCCTGCTCAGGGCTGATACCTTGCTGCGTGGCAACTCCGCCATCCAGCGAAACCGCCCTGTCTGTCGCATGAATACCGGGCTGCAAGTTATTGATATTTACACCACTTCCGGCAACTTGCCGTGATGTGCCCGCAACATAGCCCGTCAGCCCTGCACGCGCGGCATTGCTCAAGCCAAGCACCGGAATGGGCGACTTGACGCTTTGCGAGGTGATGTTGACAACACGCCCCCAACCCTTGTCGATCATCTGCGGCAGCAAGGCTTTCATCAGCGCAATCGGTGTCAGCATGTTGGCATCAAGTGCTTTGATAAAGTCCTCGCGCTCCCAGTCGCTCCAAAGCCCCGGAGGCGGCCCGCCTGCATTGGTCACCAGAATGTCGACATCCCCCGCCGCCGCCAGCACTTTGGCGCGGCCCTCTTCGGTTGTGACATCGGCAGCAACGGCCACAACCTCAACGCCATATTTCCCTGCAATATCAGCAGCAACAGCCTCAAGCGTCTCGGCCCCCCGCGCGTTCATAACAAGGTTAACCCCCGCCTCAGCCAGTGCCTCCGCACAGCCACGGCCAAGCCCCTTTGACGACGCGCAAACAAGCGCCTTTTTGCCAGCAATTCCCAAGTCCATCTCAGCTCTCCAGTCATTCAAGTTTCCATTTGGCCGCAGAAAAGCGCAATTTCCTCCGTTTGACCAGCGCCAGCCGCACGGCAGCCCCGCTAACGCCGTGCTTTTGTCAGATTCCTGCGCTATAGAGCTTCGAAACAACGATTGTCAGGCCATTTTATGAGTGATCACCCCGAAACCGCGCAGGCCCTTCAGGTCTATTCCGCCGAGATGTTCACCGTCTCGAACGGTGCGAATTTTGGCGACAATCTCAGCTACGCCGCCGAGCTGATTCTGGATGACTCCTATCAGCTCGCACCGAGTGCAGCGCCGCTCAAACTCGCGGTGCATGCGCTTGAAAACGGGCATTTCCGCATTTCCGAAAGCAGTGAAGTCGGCGTTGACAGCGCAACAGTGGTGCTCGACAGCTGCATCACCCTGATGGACAGCCAAAGCCAGGCGATCGAATGCTTGCTGCTCGTTGAAGTGGACACAGAAGGCCACGTCGCGCAAATCTACGCCATGCCTCTCGCCCCGCTGCTGCGAAAGGAAGACTACCGCCTCGTCGGCATCGACAGCGACAATGCCCCGCTCAGGTTTGCGCAGGTTGCTTGCGTGTCCTTCACCCGCGGCACCAAACTCACCCTCGCCACAGGCGAGCAACGCGCGGTTGAAGACCTCGCACTAGGTGAGAAAGTGCTCACCCGCGACGACGGCCCACAGCCCGTGCGCTGGATCGGCCACCACACAACCCGCGCCATAGGCGACTTTGCCCCTGTGATGATCACCAAAGGCACGCTCCACAACGAGAACGACTTGCTCGTCTCGCCCGATCATCGCCTGTTCATCTACCAGCGCTCCGACAAGCTCGGTGCAGGTCGCGCCGAAGTCTTGCTCAAAGCCTCACATCTGGTGAACGGCGATACCGTCTATGTGCAGGAAGGTGGCTTTGTCGACTACTTCCAGATCCTGTTTGACTCCCACCAGATCGTCTTTGCCGAGGGCATCGCCGCAGAAACCCTGCTGATCAGCCCGCGCACCCGCTCCGCCCTGCCCGAGAATGTCGCCGAAACCCTCGGCGGCACCCTCGCCGGACACAAACACCGCGCCCAAGGCGAGTTCGAAGTTGGCAAGTCCCTACTCTCCCGCCCCAACGCAGCCGAGCTCCTGCTGCGGGCCAGCAAGGGCAGTTAGAGCAGTCTGCTAACATTCAAACAGCTCACAGCGAACGGCGGGTTTGAACCCATTCTGCAGATTACTGCATTGCAACAAATGTCGGATCAAACATCACCGCTGTAGGTAACAGGGCTAAGCTGTTCCCAACAAATCTCGCGCGATACGTTCAAAGATGGCACTTCCGATGGGGATCAAATCATCTGGGAAATCATAATCTGGATTGTGCAGCGCTGCATAATCTTCGCCCGGCCCCAAGCATAGCATTGCAGCTTTGGCGTCCCACCCAAATACGCCAAAGTCTTCTGAAGCACGCATGGGAACACCGGCATCACCATAAGCGACGTCAATAGCCTCCATGGCCTTTGTTGCAACGGCATAGGCCTCTGGATCATTGATTGAAGCTGCAAAGTTATCGCACACTTCAAAATCCACACTCAGCCCGAATTTCTCTGCCGCCGCGACGGCAAGGCTGCGGGCCATGGCTTCAAGACGGTCCATGCCTTCGTCACCTGCCGTTCGCAAGGTCGCAAAAACTTCACCGTCACCCGGTGCAACACCAAATGAAGGCTCGCCAACCTTTACATGCGTAATCGTCACCAGTCGGAAGTCATCGTCAAGCGCCCCACCTTGCCCCAAAGCATCCAGCGCAGGTATGAGTTCGGCAATTGCCTGCGCCGGAGAAATGCCATCTTCGGGGTCGGCTGCATGGGCGGTTTTCCCGCTGAGCTTAATCTTAAGCCCCAATGAAGCGCAGTTAATCAGCCCGGCACAGGTAGAGACATAACCAAACGGCCGTCCGGGTTCGATATGAATGGCGAAGGCCCAGTCTGCTTGAATTTCTTGATAGCCGGGATCAGCAACCACAGCTTTTGCGCCGCTGCCGTCTTCTTCCGCGGGCTGGAACATGAGGATGACTCGCCCCTGAGCAACCGGTTGACGAGAAATCATACGCCCCAACGCGAGCAGCATTGTCATATGGCCGTCATGTCCGCAAACATGGCTCTTTCCGCTTGTCTGCGACGACCATGCGATGTCATTACGCTCTTCTATCGGCAGTGCGTCAAGCTCGGCCCGAAAAAGGACAGTGGGCCCGTCTTTGCCGCTATCAAAAACCGCCGCCACGCCATGGCCACCTAATCCAGTCAAGATGCGCGTTGGTGACATTGGTTTCAGCGCAGCGGCAATCTTGCGGGCTGTTTCCGCCTCTTCCCCGGACAATTCTGGGTATCGGTGCAGTTCACGCCGAAACTCCGTGAGTTCCGTCAGGTCAAGATTTGTCAGCATTTGTCACCCTGCTCTCAAAGTCGGTTCCGTTAGTCACTCCATTTCTAAATCAGAACGGGGAACATTCTCCAAACACTAAAAAGCAAAATGCGGCTTTGTCCCGCAGAGCGGCACTTGGCATTGGCCGTTTGGTTGTGGTGTGGCCGCATGGGTCAATTCTGATCAGAGAGTGCTTTTAGCAAGTTCTGTGCCTGCAAGCCTCCACATCTCAATACTTTATCAACCTTCCTTAACGCCTTTCTCGCCCAAATCCGTGCATACGCATTATGCACTGCTATATGCACTGTGGTATGCACCCGTTGTGCAGCGTCTTTCTTGCCAAAGTCGCAAACCTTACCTATACGCGCGGTTATGCTTGATACCCCTTCAAACCGCCCTGAATTGCCGCCCGAAATTGCCCGCCGCCGGACGTTTGCGATCATCTCGCACCCCGACGCTGGCAAAACGACGCTAACCGAAAAGTTTCTCCTTTATGGTGGTGCTATTCAGATGGCCGGACAAGTGCGCGCAAAAGGCGAAGCCCGCCGCACCCGTTCTGACTTTATGCAGATGGAAAAAGACCGCGGCATCTCGGTTTCTGCATCCGCTATGTCTTTTGATTTCAATAGCTTGCGCTTCAACTTGGTTGACACCCCCGGTCACTCTGACTTCTCGGAAGACACCTACCGCACGCTCACCGCAGTTGATGCTGCGGTCATGGTTATTGACGGCGCCAAGGGCGTTGAAAGCCAGACGCAAAAGCTGTTTGAAGTCTGCCGCCTGCGCGATTTGCCGATCTTGACCTTCTGTAACAAGATGGACCGTGAAAGCCGTGATACCTTTGAAATTATTGATGAAATTCAAGAAATGCTGGCGATTGATGTGACTCCCGCCAGCTGGCCTATCGGCGTCGGTGCCGAGTTCATGGGCTGCTATGATTTGCTGCAAGACCGCCTTGAGCTGATGGATCGTGCCGACCGCAATAGAGTTGCTGAATCCATCAAAATCAAGGGCTTGGATGATCCAAAACTGGCCGAACACGTCCCTGCACATCTGCTGGAACAGTTTCTCGAAGAGGTCGAAATGGCCCGCGAGTTGCTGCCAAAGCTTGATCCACAATCCGTCCTCGAAGGCCATATGACCCCGATCTGGTTTGGCTCCGCGATCAACTCGTTCGGCGTCAAAGAACTGATGGACGGTATCGGTGATTTTGGCCCGAAACCGCAAGTGCAGAAGGCCATACCGCGCGAAATTTCCCCTGAAGAAACAAAGGTTTCCGGCTTTGTCTTCAAGGTGCAAGCCAACATGGACCCGAAGCACCGCGACCGCGTCGCCTTCGTGCGAATGGCCTCCGGACACTTCAAACGCGGCATGAAACTCACGCATGTGCGCACCAAGAAACCGATGGCAATTTCCAACCCTGTGCTGTTCCTCGCATCTGATAGGGAACTCGCCGAAGAGGCCTGGGCGGGCGACATCATCGGCATTCCCAACCACGGCCAATTGCGCATCGGTGACACGCTAACAGAGGGCGAAATGCTCCGCGTCTCGGGCATCCCGTCATTCGCCCCCGAACTCCTGCAAGGCGTGCGAGCAGGCGATCCGATGAAGGCCAAACACCTTGAAAAGGCCCTAATGCAATTCGCCGAAGAAGGCGCCGCAAAGGTGTTCAAACCCGCTATCGGTTCCGGCTTCATTGTCGGTGTTGTTGGCGCGCTTCAGTTCGAGGTTCTCGCCAGCCGCATCGAGCTGGAGTACGGCCTGCCTGTGCGCTTTGATAACTCGCAGTTCACCTCGGCTCGTTGGGTTAACGGCACCACGCAAGCGGTTGATAAGTTTGTTGATTCAAACAAACAACACATCGCACATGACCATGACGGTGACATTGTTTACCTCACCCGTTTGCAGTGGGATATCGACCGCGTCGAGCGTGATTATCCTGATGTTAAACTGACCGCCACCAAGGAAATGATGGTCTAGCCCACGCGCCCGTGCCAGACTGCAGTTATGAGTTCAGAAAGTCTCACATACGCAGGCGGCGCAGAAGAGGTGATCGCCCAATGGAACGCGCGAAGAGAACCCTTCACTCTGCGCGACGGTGACTTCCCCGCCGTCGACGTTGACTTGGCGCCCTTCAAAAATTCGCAAGTTGCGCAAAGCGCGGTTACAGACCGTGCGCACAAGTCGAAATGGACAGCCAAACGATGCCTCATCGCACGTGAGTTCACCGGCAAAACCGAACTCGCCTTTCTCAACGCCCAGCTCATCTCAAACTTACGTCGCAAAGACTGCCCCGACAGTCTCGTCACCCTCTTCCGCCGCATTTGGGCCGAAGAATCCGAGCACTTGATGGCAGAACTTGATTTGCGCTGGCAAGTTTCGTCGATCATCACCTTTGCCGACCACGGCCAGACCCCCGCAGAGCGCGAGCTTGGTCTTGGCCTCAAGATGCTCTTCGGGATGATCAAACTCTATGAATTTGAACGACTTTTCTCAGGGCAACCACCTAACGAAGCTTGGAGGTTTGGCAACAGAGCCAGCGCCGAGATGCCGCTTGAAATGGATCAATACTCGCTTAACCACGGAGGGCTGGACAGCGCCCTGCTCGCCCCGCTTTGGCTGACTGCCCAATCCGACAACATCGCTGGCCCACTTGCACAAAACTTGCTCAACAAACTGAACGCAGAAACCAGCACGATCTTCCGGCGGTTAACCACGATGAAAGCCCGTCGCGCCAAGCAACGCGCTGCGAAGGAAAGCCGCACGTGAGTTGGGGGATCGTGACCACGGCCAAAGCGGATGTTGACGACTTGGCTCGCTTCGCCGCCCACCATATCGGCCTCGGTTGCTCAAAAATCTATCTTTATCTTGACGCGCCAACCAACGGCATTGAAGCGTTAAGCCACCCCAAGATAAGTATTTTTTCGGGTGCGCAGACACATAATGCTATACATCGGCGGCAAATGCAGAATGCCAATCAAGCCTATCAGCAAGGCACCGTTGATTGGCTGGCACATGTCGACAGTGACGAGTTTCTCTTGCCAGAAAAACCGCTCCAATCACAGCTTGATACGATCCCGAGCTCACACGATTGGGCGCGTATCCTGCCCGTCGAAGCGCTGACGCCAATGCAAACGGCCCTCACGCATTGCAAGATTGCACCGCAATTTGCGCAACAACCACGCAGGGTTCTAGAGACGCTCTACCCCGAGTACGGCCTACATCTACGCACGGGTTACCTGTCGCACAGCGAAGGCAAACCGCTTGTGCGCACAGGTCTTCGGAACGCGCGGTTAGGCATTCATAAACTTATTGGTGGCAAATTCAGCAAACCATGTGTTCTTGAGCAAACCAAACTTGCACATTTTCACGCCACAAGCTGGGAAGACTTCTCAAACGAATTGCCGCGCAGGCTGGCCAGCCGGTCTTACGTTTCTGCGCGCAACGACCAAATTTCCATCGCTGATCTTATCAATCTGGTGCAAGACAGCGAAGGCCTCGGCGGTCTGCGGGCTTTTTACGCGGCTCTCAGAAGCACGAGCGCCGAGCACCTCGCTGCGCTCCGCGCACTGAACATGCTTCTAAGCGTTGATTTGCAACTCACTGCTAAGGCGCGCAATATGTTCCCCGAGGCCATGAAGAGTATTAGCACATGACGCAGGACTATCCTAAATGGGGCATCGTCACCACACTCAAAGCGCCGCTAGAAGACATCGCAAATTTTGCCGCGCACCACATTGAGCTGGGTGCTCATCGGTTGTTCATCTATCTTGATGCCGATCACCCCGAAGCCTTCAGCTTATTGAAATCACACCCGAAAATACGTACATTCAAGGCAGATGAGGCAAACTGGCGCAGTGCCAAACGCCCTGAAAAGCACCAGACACGCCAGACAGCCAATGCGCAACATGCCTATCGCCGCAAGGCATCTGACGTCGCATGGCTTGCCCATATAGATGTTGATGAGTTCTTGTGGCCTGAAGCCCCGATCGAGGAACAACTTGCGGCCTTGCCAGACGCTTGCGCCGCTGCACGCGTGCGCCCGATTGAGGCGCTGTCTGCCGAAGGCCAAGGCCTGCAACACGGGGTGACCTGCTTTAAAGCGATGACCAGTGAGCGCAAACAGCGCCGCATTGAAACCGAGGCCATATACCCGACTTTTGGTGCGCAGCTCACCGGCGGTTTTTTAAGCCATGTGGCAGGTAAGGTTTTCGCCCGCACAGGCCTTGAGGAGACCACATTCAAAATTCACAATTTTTATGCCGACGGCGAAGAAAACCCCGGCCAGCAAGAGCTTCTTGAAACCAAGCTCTGTCACCTGCACGCGCACACATATGAATCTTGGAAAGCTGCCTACAGATTCCGCTTAAGCAAAGGCGCATACCGTGCCGAGCTCAGGCCGAACCGCCCGCGTGAGCAAGGCGGGTTGAGCTTGCACGAACTGCTGAGCTTTATAGAGCAAAGTGATGGCGAAGAGGGGTTGCGCACCTTCTACCATGAGGTTTGCACCGCCACGCCCGAACTTCTGGAACGTCTTGATGCTTATGGACTATTGCATTGTCTCAAATTGGATCTGGCCGAAAAGCGCATGCGGCAGTTTCCAAACTTTCCTCAGTAGCAAGGCATCATACTCATCGTTTCCGTTGTTGCTACAACCCTGCTACAAGAATGCCACGTAAAGGTGCAATTCCGCTGGTTTTTTGCCGATTGATTGACCCTTGCCCCTCTTTTGATGTAAACAGCTGCCACGGGTTGCACGGGCTATAAGCCGGGCCAGACGGGCCGAACCCAGACCAGACGCTACGGGCATGAGCTGTCCGTAAAACACGGATACACATGACAAAATTTTCAGATCTGAATCTTCACCCCAAGGTTCTCAAAGCTGTGGCCGATGCAGGCTACGAAAGCCCTACTCCCATTCAGGCCGGAGCGATTCCCCCTGCACTTGAAGGGCGCGACGTTTTGGGCATCGCTCAAACAGGCACCGGCAAGACAGCCTCTTTTACCCTGCCAATGATATCGATGCTGGCCCGCGGCCGCGCCCGCGCGCGCATGCCGCGCTCGCTGGTGCTTTGCCCGACACGCGAGCTTGCAGCGCAGGTTGCCGAAAACTTCGATACCTATGCCCAGCATGTAAAACTCACTAAAGCGCTGCTTATCGGCGGTGTTAGCTTCAAAGAACAAGAGGCCGTTATCAACCGCGGCGCGGACGTGCTTATCGCCACGCCTGGCCGCCTGCTTGATCACTTCGAGCGTGGCAAACTCCTGCTCACTGGCGTTCAGATTATGGTGGTCGACGAGGCCGACAGGATGCTCGATATGGGGTTCATTCCCGACATCGAACGTATCTTCAGTCTCACGCCTTTCACCCGCCAAACCCTGTTCTTCTCGGCGACTATGGCCCCCGAGATCGAACGGATCACCAACACCTTCCTCTCGGCTCCCGAGCGTGTCGAAGTTGCACGTCAGGCGACCACATCCGAGACCATCACCCAATCAGTGGTGATGTTCAAAGGATCTCGCAAAGACCGCGAAGCAAGTGAAAAGCGTCAACTTTTGCGCAAACTTATCGAGGATGAAGGCGACAAGTGCAAAAACGCAATCATCTTCTGCAATCGCAAGATTGACGTTGATGTTGTCGCCAAGTCGATGAAGAAATACGGACTTGATGCCGCTGCTATTCACGGCGACCTCGAGCAATCACAGCGCATGCGCACACTTGACGGGTTTCGTGACGGAAGCCTGCGCTTTCTCGTAGCTTCCGACGTAGCTGCGCGTGGCCTCGACATTCCCAACGTAAGCCACGTGTTCAATTACGATGTTCCAAGTCACGCGGAAGACTATGTGCACCGCATTGGCCGCACCGGACGGGCCGGAAAATCCGGCACTGCGATCATGATTTGCTCAACCCGCGACGAGCGCAACATGAGCGATATCGAGCGTCTCGTGAAACACGAGATTCCGCGTGCCGGCGGCAATGCCGACGCGAGTGCAGCACCAGAAGCCGCTCCGCAAACGCCAGCTGAACAGCCTGTTAGCGAAGAAAAGCCAAAGCGTCGCCGCAAGCCAAAAGCCGAGGCTCAGCCACCCAAAACAGAGGCCGAAACACCCGTTGTGAAAGCCGAACAACCGGTTGAAGAGCCGCAAGATGCGAAGCCTGAACCACAAGCAAAGGATGACAACAAAACATCCCGCGGGTCAGGCCGCTCACGCGGTGAGCGTGGCTCAAACGAGCGCGGAAAGTCAGCTAAGCAACCCGCTGGTATGGGCGACGACATGCCCACTTTCATCGCCAAAAGCTTTGAAGAGCGCATGGTTAGCTAGGGCCAGCCATTCCCGAGAAATCTAAGGGCAGGTGCACAGACGAGTGCCCTGCCCTTTTTCTTTTTGCGGGTCAGTCAGGCCATCCGGGATATGATCACACTGACTTCCGGTTTCTTCCCGATCTCGTCAAGCGAGGCGCGGCGCACCGCTTTGCGCATTTCGGTTTCGATCTTGTCATCATCCGCCAAGGTCTTTTTGTCGGCACGGCCCAGAAACTGCGAAAGATCCTCTTCAAGAACATCAACCAGCGGCGCTTTACTGCGGCCCACTTCTGGCAGTCCGGAAAGCTCACACCAAGGGTCGCCCAATGGTTCGCCGTCTTCATCCAGAATGATCGTGACGATCACATGCCCGTTCAGCGCCATACGAATGCGGTCGCGCACAATTCCATCAAGCGCACCGATTTGCGTCGAGCCGTCGAGATACCGTCGACCGGTCTCGACATATTCTGCAACCTTCGGGGCGTTTCCAGACAGATCAATCATCATCCCGTTTACTGCGATGATACTCTGCCGGCCCTTGCTCTCAGTCAGCTTAGCGTGCTCACGCAGATGCCGGTGCTCCCCATGCATCGGAATGACCATCGTTGGTTGAATGATGTCTTGCGCCTTCGCAATATCGGGGCCGTTGGCATGCCCGGAAACATGATAGAGCCCGTCGTTGTCATCCACAACATCAACGCCTTTTTCAGAGAGTTGATTGATGATCGAGATCACCCCGCGTTCGTTTCCGGGAATGGTTTTAGAGGAGAACAAGAACATATCGCCTTCCTTTAGCGATATGCCGTTGAACTTGCCTCGCGCCAGCTGCGCACTCGCAGCACGGCGCTCGCCTTGGCTGCCCGTTACAAGAAGCATCAAGCTCTCGCGTGGGATACTACGCGCGTCTTCGATCGAAACGACCTTGGGAAACGACGTCAAAACACCAGTTTCGATTGAAGCTTCAACCATTCGCCGCATCGCACGCCCCATCAGACAGATAGAGCGCCCGGCACGTTCACCCGCTTCAGCAAGTGTTTTTACACGTGCAACGTTTGACGCAAATGTTGTCGCAACAACCATCTTTTCGGCACTCTTCACCAGTGCTTCGATATTGCCGCCCAGTTCGCTCTCGGAACGACCAGCCGACTTACTAAAAATGTTGGTTGAATCGCAGATCATCGCTTTGATCCCGGCTTTACCAATTTCCGCCCAAAGCGCCTCATCGAACGGCTCGCCGACCATTGGCTCATGGTCGATCTTGAAATCACCGGTGTGAAATATCTTTCCGCCCGCTGTTTCGATCAGCAGTCCGGAACTTTCCGGAATTGAATGCGAAACCGGAACAAAGCTCACAGAGAATGGGCCGGCCTCGATCCGTTCAGGATATGCGGACACTGTCTTGACCTCGTCTACACTATGCCCATGTTCTGCCATCTTGCGACGCGCAATGTTTGCCGTGAACGCCCGTGCATAAACCGGTACGTTCAACTCTCCAAAGAAGTGCCCAACTGCACCAACATGATCTTCATGTGCATGGGTTATGAATATCGCATCCAGACGATCACGCCGCTCGATCAGCCAGCTCATATCCGGAAAGATCAGATCGACCCCTGGCGAGGAGTCCATATCCGGAAAAGTGACGCCGATGTCGACAAGAATAAACCGCTCGTTGTCAGCCGGACCATAGCCATAGACGTAGGCGTTCATCCCGATCTCGCCCGCCCCGCCAAGGGGAAGGTAGACAATCCTTTCGGTGCTCATATTGTGCCCTGCTCTTTGTTATATTGGTGAATTACAATCAATCCATGCATCGTCAAATCATCTTCAATAGCGTCAAACAGCGCTTCACCCTGCGCGAAAAGCGGCGCAAGGCCTCCGGTGCCGATCACCTTCATCGGCTCGCCGAACTCGTCACGCACCCGTGAGATAAGCCCCTTAATCAGGCCGACGTAGCCCCAAAAGATGCCCGATTGGATGCAGGCGACAGTGTTTGTTCCTATAACTTTCTCAGGCTGACTGATGTCAACATGCGGAAGCGCTGCGGCCCCTTGGTGAAGTGCCTCAAGGCTCAGGTTGACACCGGGCGCGATAACGCCACCGACATAGGCGCCGTCTGCAGCAATAACGTCAATGTTGGTCGCGGTTCCGAAGTCGACAACCATCGCGTTGCCGCCATGCCTGTCAAAGCATCCGGCAGCGTTGGCGAGCCGGTCCGGGCCCACAGCAGTGCCCTGATCAACCCGTGGCGCGACGGGCAGCAAGCATTCGGGTTTGCCAACCACCAGCGGGCGGCAATCAAAGAAGCGATCTGCGAATACCCGCAGGTTCCAGACGACCCGAGGCACCGTTGAACTCACAACCACATCAGTGATGTCAGCCTCGATATTGTAGTGCTTGATCAACGTCGAAAACCACGTGAAATAGGCGTCAGCCGTGCGTGAGTGATGCGTCGATGTACGCAACGAGCACAGCCAGTTTTCGCCATCCCAGATCGAGAAAACCGTGTTGGTGTTTCCACAGTCTATTGCCAATAGCATCGACTAAGCTCCCTCATTGAAGAACACATCAGCAGCAGGAATGGCCAGCCGCCCTTTAACGGTGGATAAAACAAGATGCCCCGCCGCGTCTATAGTTTCAAACACACCGGTCGTTTCGTTATTCATGGTGCGAGCAGTTATTGTTTCACCAAGTTTTGCTGCACGTGACAGCCAGGCTTCACGCACTGGTGCGAAACCGTATTGTCGAAACCGCGCTTCCCAAGGCGCAAAGGCCTGTGCAACAAGCAACAAAAACTCTTCTGGTGATATGTCAAAGCCGGTTTCTGTTTTGAGAGACACAGGTGAAAACGCGCCCTCCTCAACATCAGCGCTCTTGGGGGCTGCCGCAAGGTTTACACCAATGCCAATCACCAAGGCATTGGGAACACTCTCAAGCAATATTCCAGCGAGCTTACCTCCGCTGAGCAAGACATCATTGGGCCACTTTAGAGTAAGACGGGCAGCAGGCCCAACCGCGGCTCGCAACGCATCATAAAGAGCAAGCGAGGCAACAAAGGAGCGTAAACTCATTGCGGCAGGATCATTCAGACCGGGAAGTAAAAGACTTGCGGCAAAGTTTCCCTCAGGCTCAACCCATTTGCGCCCTCGTCGACCGCGCGCAGCTGTTTGCTTATGAGAAAACACCCAAGTCGGGCCAGCGCATTCGTTCACGATACGCGCAGCCTCCGCATTGGTGCTATCAACGCTTTGCAGCACGCGTTGGCCGTAACCATTTGGCCAACTGTGGTTCACAAATCCGGCCTTAGTTGACAAGCGCTGCTGCGGCTTGAGCCGCTGCACTGTCAATTCCAAAGAGGCTGATGACACCGATCAGCATAAGAGCCGCGGAGCCCATAAGCATGATCCATAGAACCGGAGAGCGAGACTTGTCGAGCGTAGAGCCCGCATCTTCTTCGCCAAAATACATGTAGTAAACAATGCGCAGGTAATAAAAAGCCCCGATCGCCGAGGCGACAGCACTGGCAACCACAAGCCAGTATAGCCCCGCATCAACGCCCGCACGCCAAACGCCCAACTTGGCAAAGAAACCCAGCATCGGCGGCACTCCTGCAAGACTGAACAACAGCACCAACAGTGCAAGCGCTTTGCCCGGCTCTGCTTTTGAATACAGGTTGAGCGCGCTGATGTCTGTCACCGGCAAGCCATCGCGTTCCATGCTGAGGATAAACGCAAAGGTTCCAATGTTCATGGTCACGTAGATCGCCATATAAGTCAGCATCGCCTCAACGCCGAGCGCTGTGCCCGCGGCAACGCCAATTAGGGCATAGCCCATGTGCGCGATCGAAGAATAAGCCATCAGGCGTTTGATGTTGGTTTGCCCGATTGCCGCAATCGCACCAAGAAACATCGACAGCATTGAAAGCAGCGCCAGCACCTGGCTCCAATCAGCCGAAACACCGCCGAATGCATCATGCAGAACGCGTGCAAACAGCGCCATTGCAGCAACCTTTGGAGCCGTCGCAAAGAACGCCGTAACCGGTGTTGGCGAGCCTTCAT
Source organism: Lentibacter algarum (assembly GCF_018860975.1). Classification (GTDB taxonomy): domain Bacteria; phylum Pseudomonadota; class Alphaproteobacteria; order Rhodobacterales; family Rhodobacteraceae; genus Lentibacter; species Lentibacter algarum_A. The sequence continues at coordinate 76,411 of NZ_JAHKQI010000008.1, read as the reverse complement.
AGACATCAGGTGTCCACATGTGAAACGGCACTGCGCTGACTTTGAAAGCAAGACCAGCCATGACAAAGACCAGCCCAAAGAGCAGCCCGATAGGCGCAAGGCCTTCGCCTGCTGCGGCAATGATCCCCGAGAAAAGCGTCGTGCCGGCATAGCCGTAAACCAGCGAAGCTCCGTAAAGCAGCAACCCCGATGACAATGCGCCAAGCACAAAATACTTCAAGCCAGCTTCAGTCGAGCGCACAGAGTCTCGGCGCATCGCCGCGATCACGTAGAGCGCAAGAGATTGCAACTCAAGCCCCATGTAAAGCGCCATAAGGTCGCCTGCTGAGACCATGAACATCATGCCGACGACGCTGAGAGCAACCAGAATCGGATACTCGAACTTCATCATATTGCGGCTTTCGAGGTAGCCCATCCCCATCACCAGCACAGCCGCTGCCGACACAAGGATCATCACCTTGGCAAAACGCGCAAATGCGTCGTCCTGAAACATGCCACCAAAGGCCGCGGTAGCATCACTTCCGTTGAGACCAATATAGGCGGACATGCCAAGAAAAACAGCCGCGGTCAGATAGGTGATCGGCGCTGCGAGCTTGTCTTTGCCCGTGTAAACAGCTGCAACCAAAGCCAACATCGCATAGAGCGCAATCAGGATTTCCGGCAGGATAGTATTGAGATCGGCCTGCATAGTTTCTCTCCGTTAGTGCGATTGCGCCGTTGCGGCGGCACTGCCTGCATCGTGCAGGGCTGTTTCGTAATTATGGACAAAGGCTTCAACCGATGGCCCTATGATATCGGTTACAAGGCTCGGATAGACCCCCAACAAGATCGTCATAAAGACCAAAGGAGCAAAGATCGCCTTCTCTCGGCTGGTCATGTCACCGATGGTCTTGAGGCTCTCTTTGATCAGATCGCCCATGACCACGCGGCGATAGAGCCAGAGCGCATAGGCTGCCGAAAAGATAACGCCTGACGTGGCCACAACAGCAACCCAGGTGTTAACCTTGAAGATACCCATCAGTGTCAGGAATTCGCCAACAAAGCCTGAAGTTCCCGGCAGGCCGACATTGGCCATTGTGAAGAACATGAAGATCAGCGCGTAAGCCGGCATACGGTTCACCAGCCCGCCATAAGCGTCGATCTCGCGAGTGTGCATACGGTCATAAATGACACCGACACACAGGAAGAGAGCGCCAGAAATAAAGCCGTGGCTGATCATTTGGAAAATCGCACCGTCGACACCTTGTTGGTTGGCAGCAAAAATACCCATCGTCACGTAGCCCATGTGGGCGACTGATGAATAAGCAATCAGCTTCTTCATGTCTTCTTGCACCATCGCTACAAGCGAGGTGTAAACGATCGCGATCACAGACATCCACAAAACCAGAGGTGTCAGCACATCTGCTCCTACTGGAAACATCGGCAAGCTAAACCTCAGGAAGCCGTAGCCCCCCATTTTCAAGAGGATCGCAGCCAGAACAACCGAGCCCGCTGTCGGCGCTTGCACGTGCGCGTCGGGAAGCCAAGTGTGCACAGGCCACATCGGCATTTTGACGGCAAAACTCGCGAAGAAAGCAAGGAACAACAGAGTTTGCAGCCCGCCAACCACTTGAACACCTAGGATGCTGAAGGTTGTAAAATCAAAGCTATGGTTCATCAATGTCGGAATATCGGTGCTGTCAGCTTGGGCATACATTGCAACCATTGCCACCAGCATCAGAACCGAGCCTAAGAAAGTGTAGAGGAAAAATTTGAAGCTCGCATAGATCCGGTTTGCACCGCCCCATATACCGATGATCAGGAACATCGGGATAAGGCCAGCTTCAAAGAACAGGTAGAACAGCACCAGATCGAGCGCCATGAACACACCAAGCATGAGTGTTTCAAGCAGCAGGAAGGCGATCATATATTCCTTTACCCGCGTATCGACACTCCAACTGGCAGCAATAGTAAGTGGCATCATGAAAGTTGTCAGCATGACAAACAGAATGCTGATCCCGTCAACACCCATCTTGTAGGTCAGGCCCATCAACCACGGGCGCTCTTCAACCATCTGAAAACCGGTATCTGACGCGTCAAAACCAGACAGAATGAACAGTGACACCAAGAAGGTGATCGACGTCGCCAACAGAGCAACCCACTTGGCATTGCGCTTTGCGGCTTCATCATCGCCACGCAAAAATAGTGCAAGGATCAAGGCCGCGACCGCGGGAATGAACGTGACAATGGAAAGCAGATTGTCCATTACCGAGCGCCTCCTGTAACAGCCATCCAAGTGACGAGGCAAACAACCCCGATCACCATGGCAAACGCATAAGTGAAGATGTAACCCGACTGCGCCCGTCCGGCGAGGCGGGTGAAGAAAGGAACGATACCCATTGCAACACCGTTAAGCGCGCCGTCAATGACATCGCCATCGCCCTTCTTCCAGAAGAAACGGCCAAGCGCGAACGCCGGTCGAATGATGATCGCGTCATAGATCTCGTCAAAATACCATTTGTTGAGCAAGAACAGATATAGCGGGCGCTGACTTTCCGCGAGCCGCGCAGGCAGTCTCGGGTTGACGATGTAAAACCAGTAGGCTGTCAAGAACCCGATCAACATGGCAATGAACGGCGAAATCTTAACCCATTTCGGCGCGTGGTGCGCTTCATCCATGACGTGATTGTCGGCGCCCATAAAGATCGCCCCTTTCAGCGCCTCACTGTGATGCTCGGTTACGGCTTCATCATGTGATTGCTCAGAATGACCATCATCGTTGCTCGCTTCATCTGCGTGGTCATCATGGCCGGCTTCCGCACTGTGCGAAGCATCAGCCTCGGCATGATGCGCCGCAATGCCAAAGAACTTGTTCACCTGGTTATGATCGCCAAAAAAGCTGCCATAGAACAACATGCCCGAGAAGACCGCCCCAAGCCCGAGCACGCCCAACGGGATCAGCATGACGGCTGGGCTTTCATGTGCGTGCTCGTGGGTGTGTTTATCGCCGCGCGCTTTGCCGTAGAACGTCAGGAACATCAGGCGCCAGCTGTAGAAGCTTGTGAACAACGCCGCGATAACCAACATCCAGAAGGCATAACCGCCTTGCGTGCCAGCCCAAGCGCTTTCAATTACTGCATCTTTCGAGAGGAACCCGGCAAAACCATAGGCAGTCAGCGGGATACCAACACCGGTGATTGCCAGCGTGCCGACCATCATCGCCCAGAATGTATAGGGGATTTTTTTACGCAACGCGCCGTAGTTGCGCATGTCTTGCTCGTGGTGCATCGCGTGAATGACCGAGCCAGCCCCGAGAAACAACATCGCCTTAAAGAAAGCGTGAGTAAGCAGGTGGAACATAGCAACCGAGTAAACACCAACGCCCGCGGCCACAAACATATAGCCTAGCTGGGACATGGTTGAATAGGCGATCACGCGCTTGATGTCGTTTTGCACAAGTCCAACAGTGGCAGCCATAAAGGCTGTCGTTGCGCCCATAAAGACGATGAATTGTTTGGCTTCCGGTGCAAACTCAAACAGCGGCGACATCCGACAAACGAGAAAGACACCAGCAGTAACCATCGTCGCCGCGTGAATGAGCGCTGATACTGGTGTTGGCCCTTCCATAGCGTCAGGCAACCACGTGTGCAGGAAGAGCTGTGCCGACTTGCCCATCGCACCGATAAACAGCAAAATCGCAATCAAATTGGCGGCGTTCCAGTCGGCCCAGAGAAAGTGCAACTGCGTTTCAGCAAGTTGTGGTGCCGCGGCAAAAACATCATCCAGCTGGATGCTATCCGTCATCATAAACAGAGCGAAGATACCAAGTGCGAAGCCAAAGTCACCGACACGGTTAACGACAAAGGCCTTAATAGCCGCCGCATTGGCGCTTGGCTTTTTGTAGTAGAAGCCGATCAAAAGATATGAGGCTACGCCGACACCCTCCCAACCGAAGAACATCTGCACAAGATTGTCAGCGGTTACCAGCATCAACATCGCGAAGGTGAAGAACGAGAGGTAAGCAAAGAACCGCGCCTTATATGACTCGCCCTCACCCCAGTTTTCATCATGTGCCATGTAGCCCAGCGAGTAGAGGTGCACCAAAGCCGAGACTGATGTAACAACAATCAGCATGATGGTTGTCAGACGGTCAACACGGATCGACCAAGCGGTGTCAAGATCCCCGGACTTGATCCAATCAAGCACATGCACCGCGTGCTCTTCCGTGGCGTTGCCCAAGAACAGTGTCCAGCTAAGAGCGCAGACCAAAAACAAGATGCCCGTCGTCAGCCATTGTGCGGTTTTCTCGCCAATGATGCGCCAGCCGAAGCCAGCAATGATCGAAGCAATAAGCGGGGCAAAAAGGATGGTTTTGTAAATCATCAAATCATCCTTTCATCACGTTGACGTCTTCAACGTCGATGGTGCCACGGTTGCGGAAGAACACCACAAGGATGGCGAGCCCGATGGCGGCCTCGGCCGCTGCAACCGTCAAGATAAACAGCGTAAACACCTGTCCGGCCATGTCATCAAGATATGACGAGAAAGCCACGAAGTTAATATTCACCGACAGAAGAATCAGCTCGATCGACATCAAAAGAATGATCACGTTCTTCCTGTTCAGGAAGAGCCCGAATATGCCGATGACAAACAGCACAGCGGCCACTGTCAGATAATGTTCAAGTCCGATCATGTCGTCCCTCGGTTCTTTGTTTTCTTACAAGGCGGCGGCTTAAAGCCCCTGCCCCGGTTTCACGTCTTTTAGTTCCATCGCGTCTTTCGGATCACGCCACATTTGCTGCAACACATCTTGGCGTTTGATGCCATCACGATGCCGCAAAGTCAGAACAATCGCACCGATCATTGCCACCAGCAGGATCAAGCCCGCTAGTTGGAAAATCATGAAGTATTGATCATAGAGCAGCAAGCCAAGAGCAGCAGTGTTGTCAGTTCCCTCAGGCGTTACGGCCGCGCGCGCAGCGCTTACGCCTTCGCTCATGTGCCAATCACCAAACGCAAGGCCAAGCACCAATAAAAGAACAACCGCAATCGCCAAGCCAGCTGGCAGGAATTGCGCCATATTGCCTTTGAGTTCTGCAAAATCAACGTCGAGCATCATCACCACAAACAGGAAGAGAACAGCCACCGCGCCAACATAAACGATCAGCAAAAGCATTGCGATAAACTCGGCTCCGAGCAACACGAACAGACCCGAAGCGCTAAAGAAGGCAAGGATCAAAAACAGCACCGAATGCACAGGGTTCCGGCTGAGGACAGTAAACAAACCGCCCGTCAAAACACCTGCTGCAAAGAGGTAGAAAGCCAGTAAAGCTACGCTCATGTCTCATCATCCTTCGTGTCAGCCATCACACCTTTGGCGATATCCATCGCCCGCGTCATGGCAGGAATACCCGCAAACATCGACATCAAGCCGATGCTTTCGGCAATTTCTTCTTCCGTGGCACCCGCCTCGATCAAATGTCGCACCGTCAGGCGCAACTGGGCTTCGGCTTGGGCACCCTGCATCGTTTGTCCCGCGAGCATCAGCAAAAGCTTGGTCTTAGCATCAAGCCCGTTACTGCCAAGCCCCTTGCCAAACACTGCTTCCATCATCTCTTTTGGCATGGTCGGCATCATTGCCTCAAACCCCTTGGGCGTGAATGTCTCAAGCGCAGGGGCAAAGCTTTTTGCCATCTCCTGAGCTTGGGCCATCATCTGTTCAAAGGCGGTTTTTTGGCTCATCGGTAGGGTGCATCCAACTCAAGGTTGCGGGCAATCTCGGCTTCCCAGCGGTCACCGTTCGCAAGCAATTTGTCTTTGTCGTAAAACAACTCTTCACGGGTTTCCGTAGCAAACTCGAAGTTCGGCCCCTCAACAATCGCATCAACCGGACAGGCTTCCTGACAGAAGCCGCAGTAGATGCACTTGGTCATGTCGATGTCATAGCGCGTCGTGCGGCGGCTGCCGTCGTCGCGCGGTTCTGCATCAATGGTGATAGCTTGTGCCGGGCAGATCGCTTCACAAAGCTTGCAAGCAATACAACGCTCTTCCCCGTTCGGGTATCGGCGCAAGGCATGCTCACCACGAAAACGCGGACTAAGCGGCCCCTTCTCGTGGGGGTAGTTCAGTGTTGCCTTTGGAGCAAAGAAATACTTCAAACCAAGGCCAAAACCTTTGAAAAAGTCGGTGAGGAAGAAGTAACCCGCCGCACGTTTATAGTCGACATTCGCCATAATTAACCCCCTATGGCCCAACGAGCATACGTGCCCCAGAACCAGTCAAATTTCGCCGCAAAGGCCACGAAAATCACCCAGAAAAGGCTGAGCGGTAGGAACACCTTCCATCCGATCCGCATCAGCTGATCGTAGCGGTAACGCGGCACAATAACCTTAACCATCGAGAAGATGAAGAAGATCAGGAACATCTTGCCAAACATCCAAGCGATGCCATCAGGCAAGCCCGGGATCGGCGAGAGCCAGCCCCCGAGGAAGAACAATGAGGTCAAAGCGCACATCAACACGATGGCCACATACTCACCTATCATGAAGAGGAGGAATGGCGTTGAGGAATATTCAACCTGATAACCAGCGACCAACTCGGACTCAGCTTCAGGCAAGTCAAATGGTGGGCGGTTTGTTTCGGCCATGGCTGAAATCAGGAACAGAAACAACATCGGAAAATGCGGGATCCAATACCAGTTGAACAGCCCGTAGTCGCCCTTCTGCGCATTGACGATGTCACTCAGATTGAGCGACCCGGTCGAAATCACCAGGCCGATGATGATCAACCCGAGTGAAACTTCGTAGGAGATCATCTGCGCGGCAGAGCGAAGAGAACCAAGGAAAGGATACTTTGAGTTTGACGCCCACCCCCCCATGATCACGCCGTAAACCTCAAGCGAGGAAAAGGCGAAAATATAGAGTATCGCGACATTTATGTTCGCCAGAACCCAACCGTCGTTGAACGGTATGACAGCCCAAGCTGCCATCGCCAGAACGAAGCTCACAAGCGGCGCAAGGAAAAAGACGAACTTGTCAGCCCCCGCCGGCACGACGATCTCTTTCACAGCGTATTTGATAAAGTCGGCAAAGCTCTGCAAAAGGCCGAATGCGCCAACAACGTTAGGCCCGCGACGCAAGTGAACCGCCGCCCAAACCTTGCGGTCAAAATAGAGCAGAAACGCCAATGCAACGAGTAGCGGCACTATGATCAGCAGACATTGCCCGACAATCAGCAGGAATATCCCCAAATACGTGTTCGTAAAGAATTCAGCCATCAGCCCCTCACACCATCGGTATCTTATGTTCCAAGCAACTCTGAACGATGACTTCAGCGTCAATCGTCTTTAAGCCGCGTGGCAGTGCCGCCGAGATGGTATAAACCGCATCTCCGACCAACTGACCACCCATATTCTCAATATTTGTGCGCACATGTCGCGCAAAACCGTATCCCCGGATCAACGAATACTGTGCAGCAGCACATTGCGCGTAGCGATCAGCGTCTTCGGGCAAGGCATCACCTGTCATGGCAACCCGAAATTGAACAAGATCGCCATCAAGCAGGCGGGTTTCGATGCCAGCATACTCAAAACTGCGCGGCACGTCTTCGACAGGAGCTGCGCGACTCACGTCATCCCCCTCAGAGGCGCAGGCTGCTACAAACACCGTTGCGCAAAGTGATATGAACGTGAGCCTCTTCACTCGGCCGCAACTTTCTGAGCACGCGACTTTGCATTGCCGCTCAATTCACCCATCAAGGCAGAAGCCCGCGCAATTGGATTTGTCAGGTAGAAATCACCTACAGCATTCACGAAGCTGGCCGTTCCAAGTTTGCCGACCTTCTCTGCAACCCATGCGTTTTCGGGAACTTCATCAACCTTTGCCAGATGCGGAACTTCGGCAACCAGCTGTTGGCGCAAACCTGCAAGGCTGTCCCAAGGTTGCTTTGCACCAACCTCAGCAGACAGCGCCCGTAAGATCGCCCAGTTTTCCTTGGCTTCACCCGGAGCAAAACCAGCGCGTTGCGCCAGTTGAGGGCGTCCTTCGGTGTTTACAAACAGGCCCTGCTCTTCTGTATAGGCTGCGGCCGGTAAAATCACATCGGCACGGTGTGCGCCACGGTCGCCATGGCTTCCTTGATAGACCACAAACGCACCATCGCCGACTTCAACCTCATCTGAAGCAAGGTTGTAAACAACATCAGCACCCTCAACTGCGGCCTTAAGCCCGCCCTCGGTTACGGCGCCAATGTCCATCGCACCAACGCGGCTTGCGGCCGTGTGCAAGACCATCAACTTTGAATTTGTCGCTTCTGCAAGCTTCATCGCCGCCGCCAAAACCGCTGCGCCATCAGCTTCACGGATAGCGCCCTGCCCAACAATAACAATGCTCGGCACTTCGAGCACTTGCTTAAATTTGTTGCCCAATACCTTGTCGAGCGCAGCCCGGTCGTTGCCCATATGTGCATATTCATATGTCAGATCAACCGGCTCCCCGATCAGCCCGATGTTTGCACCACGCGTCCATGCCGCACGAATACGCGCGTTCAAAACAGGCGCTTCGTCACGCGGGTTGGTGCCAATGAGTTGGATCATCTGGGCACTATCAATGTCTTCTATCGTTGCGGTGCCAACATAGCCGGAGCGGTTGCCGGCAGGCAGTTTAGCCCCATCAGTGCGACACTCGACACTACCGCCTTGCTCTTCAATCAATTGCTTCAATGCAAAGGCAGCTTCAACCGAAGCCAAGTCACCAACAAGGCCAGCGACTTTATTTGCCGATTTGATCTTACTTGCAGCAAGCGTCAACGCTTCATCCCAACCTGCTTTGCGCAGCTTGCCGTTCTCACGGATATACGGTGTATCAAGACGCTGGCGACGCAACCCATCCCAAACAAAGCGCGTTTTGTCCGAAATCCACTCTTCGTTCACACCATCATGATTGCGCGGCAGGATGCGCATCACTTCACGTCCTTTGGTATCAACGCGAATGTTGCTGCCGAGGGCATCCATGACATCAATCGTCTCGGTCTTGCTCAGTTCCCACGGGCGGGCCGTAAAGGCGTATGGCTTGCTCACCAGAGCACCAACGGGGCAGAGATCAATGATGTTACCCTGCAAGTTGCTGTCAAGTGTCTCACCCAAATACGCAGTGATCTCACTATCTTCGCCTCGGCCAGTTTGGCCCATCGTCGTGAGGCCAGCCACTTCTGAAGTAAAGCGCACACAACGCGTGCAAGAAATACAGCGAGTCATATGTGTTTCGATCAGCGGCCCGAGGTTCAAGTCTTCCGTGGCACGCTTTGGCTCGCGGAAACGACTGAAATCAACGCCATAAGCCATCGCCTGATCTTGCAAATCACATTCGCCACCTTGGTCACAAATCGGGCAATCTAGCGGGTGGTTGATCAAAAGGAATTCCATCACCCCTTCCCGCGCCTTCTTCACCATTGGTGAGTTGGTCTTCACAACGGGCGGCTGCCCCTCAGGGCCGGGTCGCAAATCACGCACCTGCATCGCACAGGAGGCGGCAGGCTTGGGTGGGCCGCCGACCACCTCAACAAGACACATCCGGCAATTGCCGGCAATGCTGAGCCGCTCGTGATAGCAAAAGCGCGGCACTTCAACCCCGGCTTGCTCACAAGCTTGAATAAGCGTCATAGCGCCTTCAACTTCGACTTCCTGCTCATCAATAATGATCTTGCGTAAATCGCTCATGTCATCTCACTTTGCTCTCAACAGGCTCCCGATCACACTGCCTTTTGCGATCTCAGCCTTGCCAAGGGTGCACAAATCAGCAGCGCTCTTCGGATCGAGCCCTTTGGATTTTACATAGTCTTCACCGCGTGCGCGAATGCGGGCTTTATTGGCCTTGCTTTTGCGATAGGCGTTGATTTCATCATCAGAATAGCCTAGCGCATTGGCGCGGCTTTTAACGCTCCACAAAAAGGAAACGCCCTTTACCTTGCGAGCAGAAATGCTGTTGCATTGCTCTGAAATCTCCAAAGCAAGCCCAACTTGAAGCATTTTATCATCTATCTCTTTGACAGTGCTCAAGTCAGGCTTGGCCGAAGCTGCAGTTACCATCATCATCGAAGCCAAAGCGGCTCCCGTTAAAACACCAATAGGTTTACGCATGTTGTTTTTCCTCTCATGCAGTTGCGGGCTAGCAGACACACTGCCCCCTTCTGCATGCGAGATGGGTACAGGCGCTGTTGTTATGCAATAACAAGCCGCTAAACCGCTGATTTCAGATAGTTTTCGCTGCTTTTCTGCAAGGTATGTCTTGGCATTTACCATCCAGCACATTTCCCATCCAAAACGAGTTGCCCGTCGTTCAGCACCAAATCTTCGTTCTCTGTATCCGGCGACTGACTCCCATAGGTGATGTCAGTCGATCCGTAGTTCTCAATACAATATCTGTTGGCCGCCAACCGTGCCGCCTCGCGGGCACCAGTCAGCCCTAGTGTGGCATTGCGGATAATGACCTGAAAGTTTTCACGGCTTTCCTTGGACTTCACGATCTTCGACTTAAACGTCACACCCTCGTAGTAATACGAATTGCGCGTTAGCTTGTCTTTGGCTTGCTCACACCCGCTGACTCCAAGCGCCAAGAGACAGATAACCGCCGTTTGAACTGGCTTTTTGTTGAACAGCAACATCAACTTACTCCGCCGCAACCGCTGTGCCCGAAGCCTGCGCCTTGATGCGATCTTCGATTTCACCACGGAAGTTTCGGATCAACCCTTGAATAGGCCATGCCGCCGCATCGCCGAGCGCGCAGATCGTGTGGCCTTCAACCTGTTTGGTTACGTCCCACAACATGTCGATCTCTTCAGGGTCTGCATTGCCTTCAACCAGCCGCTCCATCACCCGCATCATCCAGCCGGTGCCTTCTCGACAAGGCGTGCATTGCCCACAGCTTTCGTGCTTGTAAAACTTCGCCAAACGCCAGATCGCTTTCACGATATCAACTGACTGATCCATCACAATTACCGCCGCTGTGCCAAGGCCGGAGCCCAGATCATTGCGCAGGTAATCAAAATCCATGATCGCATCGCGCATGTTTTCGCCGCGAACGCAGGGAACCGACGAGCCGCCCGGAATGACAGCTTGCAAATTATCCCAGCCACCACGAATGCCGCCGCAATGCTTTTCGATCAACTCTTCAAAGCTGATGCTCATCTCTTCTTCAACAACACAGGGGTTGTTCACATGGCCCGAGATCGCAAACAGCTTGGTTCCTGCATTGTTTGCGCGACCAAAGCCGGAGAACCAGCCCGCGCCACGGCGAAGGATCGTTGGCACGACCGCGATGCTCTCAACATTGTTTACTGTCGTTGGGCAGCCATAAAGCCCCGCCCCCGCAGGGAATGGCGGCTTCATCCGCGGCATTCCCTTTTTGCCCTCAAGGCTTTCGAGTAGCGCAGTCTCTTCGCCGCAAATGTATGCACCCGCCCCGTGGTGCAGATAGATATCAAAGTCATAGCCGCTGCCAGCTGCATTCACGCCAACCAAACCCGCGTCATAGGCTTCATCAATCGCCGCCTGAAGCGCTTCTTTCTCGCGGATATACTCGCCGCGAATGTAAATGTAGCACGCCTTCGCTTGCATCGCGAAGCTGGCAATCAGGCAGCCTTCAATCAGCGTATGCGGATCATGGCGCATAATCTCACGGTCTTTGCATGTGCCCGGCTCGGACTCATCAGCATTGACCACCAAGTATGAAGGCCGACCATCGCTCTCTTTAGGCATAAAGCTCCACTTGAGCCCTGTCGGAAAGCCTGCACCGCCACGGCCACGCAAACCACTGGCTTTCATCTCTTCTATGATCCACTCGCGACCCTTTTGAAGGATGCCAGCTGTCCCGTCCCAGTGGCCACGCATTTGCGCACCCTTCAAGGTGCGGTCATGCATCCCGTAGATGTTGGTAAAGATCCGGTCCTGGTCTTTGAGCATGCTCTCGTCCTTAACTGTCGCGGCGCGCGCGCCATACTTGAAGTGTCACCACAAGCGCCCAAATGAGCGCTCCGATGGCCGCAAAATCTACCAAAAGCGCATAGCGCCCGGGCAAGCCAACGGCAGGGCCAACCCATTGAGCGGCGATCCAAATCAGCATCGTTATCACAATAACAAGTGAAGCCACCTGCCCTTTGTGCTTATGCTCTTTGTCTTGTTCGCCGCTCATTTTTTCCTTCTAACTCAAGCTTTCTTCTTACGTTTTGAAAACTCGGTCTCGCCACCGGCAGCAAGAGTTTTTGCTTGCTTCATCCAGTCATCGCGCTCGATCCGGCCTTTGAATTTCAAGTTGTCGTCGACCCAAGCCACATCAGCTTTTGTCCATTTGGCAACCTGATCATAATGCCAAAAGCCAAGCCCGTTGAGCGTTTGCTCAAGCTTCGGGCCTACGCCGCTGATCAATTTGAGATCATCCGCACCTGACTTGCGCGGTGCTTTCATAGTGCGTGGCTTCTTCGCTGCCGTCGACGACTTGGTTGCTGTCTTGGCGGTTGGCTTCTTAGCTGCAGTTTTCGCAGTCGGTTTTTTCGCAGTTGTGGCAGTCGCCTTTGTTGCCGCCTTTTTCGCAGCAGGCTTCGCCACAGTTGCTTTTGCCGTGGTAGTTTTTGCCGTGTTAGTTTTTGCCGGAGACTTTGCTGCCGCTTTACTTACTGGCTTGCTCGCGGCCTTACTTGCTGGCTTAGCAACGGCTTTACTTGCGGTTTTTGCCGCTGGTTTCGTCGACTTGGCAGCGGTCTTTGTCGCCGGCTTCGTTGTTGACTTGGAAGCTGGCTTTTTGGCCGTTGTTTTGCTCGCAGCAGCTTTACCAGAGGCAGCCTTGCTAGCTTTGGCTGCTGGCTTTGCCGCAGTTTTTGCAGCGCTACCAGTGGTTTTAGCCGCCGATTTTTTCGTTGCGGTCGCAGTCTTGGCTTTCGCAGCTGGCTTGGCTTTCGCAGCTGGCTTGGCTTTTCCTACAGGCTTGTCACTTGAAGCATCCGACATCAATGAAGCAGGTGCGCTTGCTGCTTTTTCAACAGCGCGCTTGCCGGTTGCTGCTGTGCTCGCTGCAGCACTGCTCGCTTTCTCGACTCCGGTTTTGGCTGCACTTCCAGCTGTGGCAGCGGTTGCCACGACCGCCGCACCAGTTGCCGCAGCTGCCTTGCTTGTCGTTTCGGCAACGCTCTCGCCTGTCGCTTTTGCTCCTTTGCAAACAAAGGTGGTCAACACCAAGCCCACAAAGACAGCAACCGCGATACCAACCAGCAGTGCTGGCAACCATCCAACTGCACCATGTGCAGCCAGATATCCAAAGACACCGGCAACCAAAGCCAGTAGCCACATGATCCAGCCGCAAGTGCCCAATCCCGAATTCTGTTTCATTGTTCGTCCCCCGTTAACATTACCAACCGACAATCGTTACGTTTTTTTGCGCTTTGAAAACTCGGTTTCACCGCCGCTCGCTAGAATCTTGGCCTGCGCCATCCAGTCATCACGTTCGATACGGCCTTTAAACTTGAGCCGGTTATCGACCCAAGTAATTTCTTCGGTGCCCCACTTGGCTACCTGATCAAAATGCCAAAAACCAAGTTCGTTCAGCACTGTTTCAAGTTTCGGCCCGACACCGCTGATTAACTTAAGGTCATCTGCCCCCGCTTTGCGCGGAGCACTCAGCGTGCGCGGTTTCTTTTCCTTGCTTTCAATCAGCGCTGCTTTGGCAACGGCTGGCTTGGACGGTGCCTTGACCGTCTTCGGAGCCTTTGCATCCGGATTTTTAGCAACCGGCTTTGCTGATTTCGCAGGTTTCTTAGCCGTCGCCTTTGCAGGTTTCTTTTTGCCAGCGTTCTTGTCGGAGCGGTCTAGCCACGGCGTCAGGATCGGAACCTCGGTTCCGTCGATCCGCTTAACTGTCTCTCCAAGATCAACTGCCGCCTGTGCGCTGGCGTTGTATTGCGTCTTGCCGCTATCATACTCTGTCAAACTCGTCAGGCCCGAGAGTGGCTCAGCGGCGTAACGGCCGTTCTGCGGCCCCGGCACCGGCACTTTGCCATTGGCCAGCTCATCAATGATCTCGCCAAGACGTGCAGCTGTCAGATCTTCGTAATAGTCCTTGCCGATCTGCGCCATCGGAGCATTTGAACAGGCTCCAAGGCACTCCACTTCTTCCCATGAGAACTTACCATCCGTCGACAGAACATGCGGCTTCTCGGCGATCTTGTCCTTGCAAACAGCGATCAAATCTTCTGCGCCGCAAATCATGCAGCTCAACGTGCCACAAATCTGTAAATGTGCCACAGAACCAACAGGTTGCAGCTGAAACATGAAGTAGAATGTAGCAACTTCCAAACCACGGATATGAGCCATTCCCAGCATGTCGCACACGCCTTCAATAGCCGGACGGCTAAGCCATCCCTCTTGCTCTTGAGCGCGCCACAACAGCGGAATAATCGCCGAGGCCTGACGCCCCTCGGGGTATTTACTGATTTGGCCTTCTGCCCACGTCTGGTTGGCAGGTGTAAAAGCAAAGCTCTCGGGCTGGTCATGATAAAGACGGCGCAACATTAGCGGTCGATCTCCCCAAAAACGACATCCATCGTGCCGATGATAGCGGCCACATCGGCCAGTTGGTGTCCTGTGGTGATGTGATCCATCGCCTGCAAATGCAAATAGCCGGGAGCGCGGATCTTGGTGCGGTAAGGTTTGTTGGAACCGTCGGAAACCAGATACACGCCGAATTCACCCTTTGGGGCTTCCACGGCGACATAGATCTCGCCCTCGGGCACTTTGAAGCCCTCGGTATAAAGCTTGAAGTGGTGGATCAGCGCTTCCATTGATTGCTTCATATCCGCACGTTTCGGCGGAGTCAGCTTGCCCCGCGCAAGGATGTCACCTTGATTTTCGGGCATCTTCAGCTTGGCAATCGCCTGCCGCATGAGGTCTGCGGAAATTCGCATTTCTTCCATGCGCATCAGGTAGCGGTCGTAACAATCGCCGTTCTTACCTACCGGAATTTGGAACTCGAACTCGTCGTAGCATTCATAAGGCTGGGCGCGACGCAGATCCCAAGCAAAGCCGACAGAGCGCGCCATGACCCCTGACATGCCATATTCAAGCACGTCTTCCTCGGTGATCACCCCGATATCAACATTGCGCTGCTTGAAAATTCGGCTTTCGGTAAGCAAAGTGCCCAGATCATCCAGAATTTTGGGGAACTCGACCGCCCATTGATCAATATCATCGATCAACTCAGGCGGCAGGTCTTGGTGCACACCGCCGGGACGGAAATAAGCCGAGTGCAGACGACCACCAGAAGCGCGTTCGTAAAACACCATCAATTTTTCGCGCTCTTCAAAGCCCCAGAGCGGTGGCGTCAGCGCCCCCACGTCAAGCGCCTGCGTGCAGACGTTCATCAGGTGGTTGAGAATACGGCCAATCTCGCAGTAAAGCACGCGAATAAGGCTCGCACGGCGTGGAACTTCGACCCCTGTCAACTTCTCGATTGCCAGGCACCAAGCATGCTCTTGGTTCATCGTGCCGACATAATCGAGCCGGTCAAAGTACGGCAAGTTTTGCAGGTAAGTCCGGCTTTCCATCAGTTTCTCGGTGCCACGATGTAACAGGCCGATATGCGGATCGCAGCGCTCGACGATCTCGCCGTCAAGCTCAAGCACCAGCCGCAAAACCCCGTGCGCCGCAGGGTGCTGGGGGCCGAAGTTGATATTGAAGTTGCGGATCTTCTGCTCGCCGGTCTGGGCGTCGTCAAAGTTTGAGCCGTCCATCATTTCGCCCCCTCACTTTTTTCATCGCCCGGAAGGATGTATTCGGCTCCCTCCCAAGGCGACATGAAGTCAAACTGCCGGTATTCCTGAACCAGTTTGACTGGCTCATAGACAACGCGCTTTTGGGCTTCGTCATAGCGCAGCTCAACATAGCCCGTTGTCGGAAAGTCCTTGCGCAACGGATAACCACGAAAACCGTAGTCTGTCAGCAAGCGCCGCAAATCGGGGTGCCCGCTAAACAAGATACCGAACATGTCAAATATCTCGCGTTCAAACCAATTGGCAGCAGGGAAGATATCGGTGATCGACTGAACGATCTCATCTTCGCGGATGGCTGCTTTCAAGCGTATACGCTGGTTCTGAAACATGCTGAGAAAGTGGTAGACCATGTCAAAACGCTTGGCGCGCTCGGGGTAGTCAACGGCTGTAACATCAACCAAACTGGAGAACTTGCAGGCACTGTCAGATTTGAGAAACTCGACCAAGCCAACAATGCTTGTGGGCGCGACTTCAACAGTCAGCTCGTCAAAACTCACGCTCCAACCCAGCACACAATCGGGCCGTTTGGCCTCGATCAGCGCTCCCAGTTCTTGCAGCTCTTCGCTCATAGTCGTGTCCTTCCAGCGCGGGTTAACGCGCGATCGTTCCTGTCCGGCGGATTTTGCGGGCCAGTTGCATAATGCCGTAAAGCAACGCCTCGGCTGTCGGAGGACAGCCAGGCACATAGATATCAACCGGAACAATCCGGTCGCATCCACGCACAACGGAGTAGCTGTAGTGGTAATAGCCCCCGCCGTTTGCGCAGGAGCCCATCGAGATCACATAACGTGGCTCGGGCATCTGGTCATAAACCTTGCGCATCGCCGGAGCCATCTTGTTGGTCAGCGTGCCGGCCACGATCATAACATCTGACTGGCGCGGGCTGGCGCGCGGCGCAATACCAAAGCGCTCGGCGTCGTAACGCGGCATCGACGAGTGCATCATCTCGACAGCGCAACACGCGAGGCCAAATGTCATCCAGTGCAACGAGCCGGTGCGCGCCCATGTGATGATATCTTCCGCAGACGTTAGCAAAAAGCCCTTGTCTTGCAATTCAGCATTCAAAGCCTGGGTGGCAACTTCCTTGTCGGCTTGAGCTGTGTTCAGCCCCGTTTGCACGCCTGTTGAGGTCATGACCATTCCAGCGCCCCTTTTTTCCATTCGTAAGCGAATCCTATTGTCAGCACTCCGAGGAACACCATCATCGACCAGAAACCGACCATGCTAACGTCCTTGAAGGCCACAGCCCAGGGGAACAGCATTGCGATTTCAAGGTCAAAAATGATGAACAGGATCGACACCAGATAGAACCTGACATCAAACTTCATTCGCGCATCATCAAACGCGTTAAACCCGCACTCATAGGCCGAAACCTTCTCGGGGTCCGGATTGCGAACCGCCAAAACGACAGCAACGAGGATGAGAACAAGGCCAAGGCCGATCGCGATCGCGAGCAGAATGAGGATAGGGAGATATTCCCGAAGCATCTCTTCCAAGTCGAGGCTCCTTTCATGCGCAGATTCTTACGCATCTTTGTGGCAGCATTTGTATTGAGGAAGGGTTTACTCCCGCCCCCGCGCAGGGTCAACCGGAGGTTAGAAACATTCTCAATTTGGAAGCCAAGATTTTTCGCCGTCTTTTTTGCCGTCTTCAGCGGCCTCGCCCGACCTATGCGGCTTGTCGTCCTGCGCCAATCGGACGCCTGTCAGCGCAGTGCTGTGCAACAAGCTGCTTTGCGAGCTTACCCTTGGCCAAAGGCCTTGCTGCCCCTTCACCGCGCATCTTGTTGCAAATTTTCTGGATCGGTTGTTGCAAGATTGCTTCAAGCTCTTCGACAGCCTCCGGCGATAGCGCTTTTACAGCCTGATCACCTAGATAAAGGCTTTCAGTCGCCAGACCTTCTGACAACAACACCTGATGCCTATCCAGCATTATATGATGGTATCCAATATCTTCACCCATAGGATCAAGGTTCACACCTTCAATCTCAAGTAAGCGCTTAGCAGGCACCAGAACTTCATTGCAGTCAAACAGCCGCCGCGCGACAGGCCCCTTTACCAGAACACGGTGTTGCTGAGAAACCAGCAAGTCACGGCGGGGTCGCGCCGCACCCAATGCGCCCGCAGCGATGCGCACCGGCGCGAGATTGGGCGACGCCGATATCTCCTGCCGGGTCCTTCTTGCACAAAATGCCCAGAGCACAGGTTGGAAGCCGCTATCCAGCGTCCAGACCATATCGCCGATACTTATGTTTTCAACCGGCGTTTCGCCCGCATCCGTCAACAGCCGTGTTCCCGTTACGAAACACACATTACTTGTTCCGGGCGTCGGCGTTCCCGTTGTGAATGTGTTACCGCCATCGGGACTTCGCACCAGAGAGCTGCCGTCCACATCGTTACCAAAATCCTCACCTGATCCGTTGCGAACCGCGGTTGATGAAAAACCCGTATATGTTGTCGGATCATCCAGCGAGTCACCGTTGAATGTCGCTTGAATGAACGTATCACTTGCGGGGTCATACAAGGTTAGGTTGTCGCCACCGTTGTTGATAACGGCAGTCCCGCGACCAGCGTCAAAGAACAGGTCGTTTGCGCCGCCAGTCGGCAAGCTTCCCCCCGCTTGCACGCCCACAATAACAACCGCATGTGCGCCAGGTTGCAAAACCGTCCCCGGTGGAAAGGTAAACCAGTTGCCAACACCTTGATCCCAAATTTCCAGGCCCGAAATGTCTATTGCGCTGCCCGAAGTATTGTAAAACTCGACAAACTCGTCGGTGTTTGAGGCCGTGCCGTTACCGTCGGTGTCAAAATTGTTCACCCCGTTCGGATCAACGAGTATCTCGTTGATAACGATTCCCCCTAATAAAGTGTCAGGCATAAACACACCTCTACAAATCAGATCTATTGTTTCCAATTTGAGAATAGTCGCCAAATAAGGAAGAATTGTGGCAAGGTGTTAGAATCGCACGGCAGCCTTAGCGCTTGGTTAACTTGCCCAACGTGGTTTGCGCTTTTCAAAGAACGCCGCGATGCCTTCCTTGCTTTCCTCGCCTTCCCAAACCTGCACCAACCGCTCGATCGTTGCGTCGATAACCTCGGGTGTGATCGCAGGGCCCAGACTCCGTGCCAGTTGCTTGCTCTGTGCAATGGCCTGTGGAGCAGCAAGCAAATACGGAGCAACTTCCGCTTCAACGGCAGCGTCAAGCCCCTCCAAGCTGACAACTTTCGCCAATAGGTTAAGTTCCCGTGCTTCCTCGGCTCCAAACAAACGCGCAGACATAAACACCCGTCGCGCCCTGTCCTCCCCCATCCGTGCTAGCACATAGGGGCTAATCGTCGCCGGAATGAGGCCCAGTTTCACCTCGGTAAGCCCGAACTTCGCCTCCGGAACGCCCAGCGCCACGTCAGCTACCGACATCATGCCAATCCCTCCACCGAAAGCATTGCCCTGCACGCGCGCGATTAAGGGCTTAGGTAGCAAGTTCAAAGCATTGAGCATCATTGCCAGTTCGCGCGCACCAGCGCGACGTGTGTCAGCATCAGCGGCCATCTGATCTTGCATCCAACGCAAGTCTCCGCCCGCGCAAAAGCTTTTACCTTTCGCGGCAAGAACAACAACTCGCACGGCTTCATCCTTGCCCAATACTTCAGCCGCATCCGTCAACTCGCGGATCATCTCGGCCGACATAGCGTTGTGTTTTTCCGCCCGATCAAGCCAGAGCGTCGCTACGCCCCGCGCGTCTTTCTCTATTGCTATCGTGCTATATGCCATCTCAACTCTCCCGCATTACCCGCGTCATAGCGGCCGCTTGTATAATTATGTCCCGCTTAAGGCCCGTCTCGTAGCCCAGCGCTACAAGCCTGTCTTGCACAGCTTCGGTCGCCACGTTCCCCGCAGCGCCCGGCGCATATGGGCAGCCGCCAAGCCCACCGACGGCAGCGTCAAACACCCGCACACCACGCGCCAGTGAGGCTTCGATGTTGTCAAGCGCCCTGCCCGCCGTGTCATGGTAGTGACCCGCAATCGCGTCCGCAGGCACCTCTTCCAAAACAGCCGCAAGCATCGCGTCGATGCTCTCGGGTGTGCCTTGCCCGATTGTGTCACCGAAACTAATCTCGTAACAGCCCATCGCCCGCAGCGCATTAGCAACCTTCGCCACAGCCGCCGGCGGGGTCGGCCCGTCATAGGGGCAGTCTGTCACGCAAGAGATATAACCGCGCATAGGAAGCCCCGTCGCTTTGGCCGCTTCTGCCACAGGCGCAAACCTCTCAAGGCTCTCGGCAATGCTGGCGTTGATATTGGCCTTCGAAAAGCCCTCGGAAGCCGAGCCAAAAATGGCGATCTCGTCAGCCTTGGCGGCCACAGCGCCTTCAAAGCCGCGCATGTTGGGTGTTAGGGCTGCATACGACACACCTTCTGCCCGTCTGATCCCAGCCAGCACATCGGCGCTGTCGGCCATTTGCGGCACCCATTTGGGGCTGACAAAACTGGCAACCTCAATGCGCTTAAACCCAGCGCTCGAGAGACAATCGACCAAAGCGATCTTCTCGCCAGCCGGAATTTGGCGCTTTTCGTTTTGCAAGCCGTCGCGTGGGCCGACTTCAAATATCTCGACATAATTACTCATGCGTTACCCTCCTTTGGCAGCGGCCACGCCGGATAGAACTCTTGCTCGTAAACCCGCTGTTCCCCCTGCGGCAATGACGCCTGAAAGGACTCACGCCCGCTGATGCGCTCATACCAAGCACTCAACTCGGGGAAAGCGTCGATCTTGGCGAAATGCTTGCCGATATAGACAGCCTGCCCGACAGCAATGTCGACAGCCGAGAAACCGCTTGTGAGCAAATAGTCGCGGTTCTCGATCGGGGTCGACAGCCGGGCTTCAATGGCCTCATAACATTTCGCCAGTCGCGCCGCCTCAAGCTTCATCACATAGGGCGAGCGCATCTTGTCATCATAAAGCATGATATGCTGCTGCGTCAGCGTCGCCGCGTGGGCCGAGACGGTTTCGGCAAAGTGCAGCCACGTCAACCAAGCCATCCTGTCCGGCGTGCCGGGCATCCGCCCCATCCGCTCCTCCGAGAAGCGCTCGCAAAGGTATTCGATCATAGCACCGCTCTCAAACATTCGTTCGCCTTCGATCTCCAGCGCAGGAACCCGCCCCGCTGGCGAAAGCGACAGGAATTCGGGCGAACGCAGCGACTTGTCAAACGGGTGAATGACAACCTGAAAGGGCACTTCAAGCTCGTGTAAAAGCCACAGCACGCGCATCGAGCGGCTCTGGGGGACGTGGTGAAGGGTGATCATTGAAGCTCTCCCGCTCGTTCAAGCATTTTGGGGCGTGTTGAGGAAAAGGCGGAGTGTTTGTCTGTCCAACCCAGCCGACGTGCGAGGGCCGGATAGGTTTGCATTTGCCCAACTCCGTGCGAAGCCGCTGTAAAGTACTGCAGCATAGGGGCCAGCATCAGGTCTGCAACCGTGAGCGAGGCCATCTTCAGCACCAGCCCCTTCTCTCTGAACGGGTCTAACTCCTCATATGCGTGCACCACACCTTTGGCCTTCAAGCCAGCGCGCGCGCACCAACTGTAGACGCTGTCTTGATAGCCGGTCAGAGTTGACATCATGCCGCGGCTTCTCCCTCTTCCTCCTCAAGGCGCACAAGGGCTGCCCCCGCCTCAACTTGCGCTCCCGCCTCGGTGAGCACTTCCGCGATCACCCCGTCACGCGCGGCCAAGAGTGAATGCTCCATCTTCATCGCTTCCAGGATAGCCAGCCTGTCGCCCGCCTTAACGTCTTGACCGACTTGGGCAAACACAGCCTTTACCAACCCCGGCATCGGCGCTTCGATAAGGCCGCCGTCACCACCGGTAGAGGCATCTCGTGCCAATGGATCGATGACATCAAATGCAAGGCCATATTGCGCAAAGACAAAGACCTTGTCCTGCGTCGCCACAACTTCAGGTGCAGGTTCGTCGGCAACCCACCAGCGCTCGCCAATGCGGCGTGCCTCTAGCGTGACCTCATTAAGCTGCACATCATGCGCGTCAGGGCCACGGCTCATGACAGTCGCTTGGATCTCTTCCTCACCAAAACGCAGGCCAACTTGCTGCTGCATCGCGCTCCAGAGGCCAAAGCCAGTATCCCAGCGGGTTTCTAGCAAGCCCAGCGCAGCCAATGCCGCGAGCGCCACATCAGCGTCTGTAGGCATTGGCGCTTGCACGAGGCTGTCCAGATCGCGGCCAATCAGACCCGTATCTACCTCGCCGTTGGCAAACCCCTTATGCGCACATAGCGCCCCGAGGAAGCCAAGGTTGGTCACGGTTCCGCCCACTTGCGTTGCCGCCAATGCAGCCGCCATACGGCTCAGCGCAACCTCGCGGCTCGGCCCGTGGGTGATCACCTTGGCGATCATCGGGTCGTAATGCGGACTGATACTGTCGCCTTGACGAACCC
Source organism: Lentibacter algarum (assembly GCF_018860975.1). Classification (GTDB taxonomy): domain Bacteria; phylum Pseudomonadota; class Alphaproteobacteria; order Rhodobacterales; family Rhodobacteraceae; genus Lentibacter; species Lentibacter algarum_A. The sequence goes on along the minus strand of NZ_JAHKQI010000008.1, from coordinate 54,169 downwards.
CACTGTCACTGCGCGCGCCTTCGGGGAACTTCAGCCGCTCAAGCGTGCCCGTCGCCGGCAGAAAGCCCTTAGGCACATCTTCCGCATACAAGCGGCTCTCGAAAGCGTGGCCGTTGATGCTCAGCTCATGTTGCTGCTTGGGCAGTGCCTCGCCCGAGGCCACCCTGAGCTGCCACTCAACCAGGTCAACGCCGGTAATGGCCTCTGTCACAGGGTGTTCCACCTGCAAGCGCGTGTTCATCTCCATAAACCAGAAGCCGTCAGCTCTCAGCCCACGCGAGCCGTCTACGATAAACTCGACTGTCCCGGCCCCTTTATAACCGATTGCCTCAGCGGCCTTCACACCCGCATCGCCCATCGCAGCGCGCATCTCTTCGGTCATCCCCGGCGCTGGTGCTTCCTCGATCACTTTCTGGTGCCGCCGCTGCAAAGAGCAATCACGTTCGAACAGATGCACAGCAGTTTTGCCGTCGCCAAAGACTTGCACCTCAATGTGCCGCGGCTGGCTGACAAACTTTTCAATCAGCACATCTTCGTTGCCAAAGGCTGTCTTAGCCTCGCTCTTGGCGCTGTCCAGCATGTCCAGAAACTCGGCAGGCTTCTCGACAAGCCGCATGCCCTTGCCGCCGCCGCCCGCAACCGCCTTGATCAACACCGGATAGCCGATCCCATCCGCAGCATCCGACAAATGCTCAGGATCCTGATCCTTGCCATGATAACCCGGCACAACAGGCACGCCGGCCTGTTCCATCAACTCCTTGGCAGCGTCTTTGAGGCCCATTGCGCGGATCGCATCGGCAGATGGCCCGATAAACACAAGCCCCGCCGCCTCAACGGCATCTACAAAGTCGGGGTTTTCGCTGAGAAAGCCATAACCAGGATGAATCGCCTGCGCGCCCGTCGCCCGAGCTGCCGCGATAATCACATCCCCCTTCAGGTAACTTTCCGAAGGCGCGTTGCCTCCGATGTGCACAGCCTCATCGGCCAGCGCCACATGCTTGCTCGCGCGATCAGCATCCGAGAACACCGCAACCGTCTTCACGCCAAGTCCGCGCGCGCTTTCGATCACCCGACAAGCGATTTCGCCTCGGTTGGCTATCAGTATCTTATCAAACATTGCTTCCTCCAAAATCCTCGACGACGCGGAACCGTTCACACATCAGCTCCATGCCAGTATCAAAACCGCCATTGCGCTTGAAATAGGCCTCGTAGCTCTGCTCCCATTGCGCCAGATCGCTAAACTCGCCCTGCGCAGCGACAAACTCGTCGTCCATATCGACAAACCTGCGCGTGGTGACTTCAACTGTCTCCAACATCACGGCAGGCCGCCCGTCCCACTCAAGGGCTATATCTCTGCGGCCGACACTTGGCATCTCGTCACCGCCTCTGCCATAAACCCGCAAAGCCTCACAGGTCGCCGTTTTCTTGCCCGACCGCACCAACGCCAGTATCTTGTTGCAAAGTGCCTCACTGTCGCCAAAGCGAAAGGTCTCGGCTTCGGGGTTGGCATCAATAATCTCTTGTAAGGTCCTCACAACAGCACTCTCCTTATTCCAACATCCGACTTTTTCTTTTTAAAATCTCTCATTGCGCCCCCAGCTTCACACACCAGTTAATCCGGCTGCCGCCTGTGTAAGCCACAGCAAGCTCTTCACCGATCAAAGTATCACCGACATCAACCCCATCAGCCGTAAGCCTGATTAACTTGCGGCCGTATTTGTCATGCCCCAATCGCCGGTACGAGACATCACTATTGGCGATGATCTCGCGCAACCGTTTCTTGGCCTTCTCGCCCAGCGCCCGCTCGGCTTCACACCCCGGGTCTTTGGTCTCCGGCGTATCAAATCCGACCAACCTCGCCGTCTGATCACGCCCGCCACACTCCAACTCGACAGTGTCTCCGTCATATACGTAGCCAACCATACACTCACCTGCTGTGCCCATATTGCGCTCCCACATCTGCGCTGCCCCGCTCCAAAGCCCCATCACCAAGAGCCAACCAACGATAACCCGTTTCCAGAACCTGCTCACATCCGGAACACACCAAAGCGTGTGTCTTCAATCGGTGCGTTCAATGCCGCACGTAAGCTCAAAGCCAAAACTTCACGGCTCTTGCGCGGGTCAATGATGCCATCATCCCAAAGCCGCGCGCTGGCATAAAGCGGGTGCGACTGTTCTTCGAACATATCAATCGTCGGTTGCTTGAACTTGGCCTCCTCTTCGGTTGACCATGTTTCGCCTTTGCGTTCGATGCCATCGCGCTTCACTGTCGCCAGAACACCCGCCGCCTGCTCTCCTCCCATCACAGAGATGCGGCTGTTCGGCCATGTCCAGAGGAAACGTGGGCTATAGGCCCGCCCCGCCATGCCGTAGTTGCCAGCCCCGAACGAGCCGCCCACCAGCATCGTCACCTTGGGCACCTTGGTGCTGGCCACTGCCGTCACCATTTTCGCCCCATGCCGCGCGATACCCTCGTTCTCATATTTACGGCCGACCATAAAGCCGGTGATGTTTTGCAAGAACACCAACGGGATCTTACGCTGCGAACAAAGCTCGATGAAGTGCGCGCCCTTCTGCGCCGCCTCGCTGAACAACACGCCGTTGTTGGCAACAATCCCGACAGGGCAACCCTTCACATGCGCAAACCCCGTCACCAGCGTCTCGCCATAGCGCGGCTTGAACTCGTCAAAGCGCGAGCCGTCGACAAGGCGCGCGATCACTTCGCGAATGTCATAAGGCGTGCGCAAATCGGCAGGTACGACGCCAAAGATCTCGTCGGGATCATAAGCCGGCTCTTCACTGTTGCGCCAATCAACCGTCAAAGGCTTCTGACGGTTCAAATGCTCGACAGCCCGCCGCGCCAAAGCCAGAGCATGGCCGTCATCCTCTGCCAAATAGTCAGCCACGCCCGAAAGGCGCGTATGCACATCGCCGCCGCCCAAGTCTTCCGCTGTTACAACTTCACCCGTCGCAGCCTTCACCAGCGGAGGGCCCGCCAGAAAGATCGTGCCTTGTTCCTTCACAATAATGGTCACATCAGACATCGCAGGCACATAAGCGCCCCCCGCCGTGCATGAGCCCATGACAACAGCAATCTGCGGAATGCCCTTGGCGCTCATATTGGCCTGGTTGTAGAAAATCCGGCCAAAGTGGTCGCGGTCGGGGAAGACCTCATCCTGCTGCGGCAGGTTCGCGCCGCCACTGTCAACAAGGTAAATACACGGCAGCATGTTCTCTTCCGCGATCTCCTGAGCGCGCAGGTGCTTCTTCACGGTCATTGGAAAGTAGGTGCCGCCTTTGACGGTGGCATCATTGCATACGATCATGCACTCCTGCCCGCTGACAAGGCCAATGCCCGCAATAACCCCCGCGCCCGGTGCCGCATTTTCATACATCCCGTGCGCCGCAGTGGCCCCGACCTCAAGGAAAGGACTGCCAGCATCCAACAAGTTCGCCACACGATCACGTGGGAGCATCTTGCCACGGCTCAGATGCCGCTCACGGCTCCGCTCCCCGCCACCAAGCGCCGCCGCATCAGCCGCCTCCTGCACCATACGCAGGGCCGCTTCGTGCCCCTCGACGTTGGCCTTAAACTGTTCACTCGTCGGGATCGCTTGTGATTGCAGTTTCATGCTGTCTCCAATTTTGAGAAATTTCTGAATTGATATGAGTACATTATTTATTCGCCTCGCGGACTCTCGGCCTCACCGGAGCAGGCACTCGCGCCCAGCCAAGCTCATATGCCTGCGCTACTGTGCCTTGATCACGCGCCAGCTGATAAGCGAGAACGGCCAATTCAACCCGCCGTGTTGCCTCGCGGGCTTCGCACCACGCTTCCAGCACAGGCGTATTGCCCGCACAATCCGGCCCCGCAGAGCTGCCAGACGCCAATGCCCAGACCTTCTCATAAAGCGCCCCTGAAGGCTGCTCCATGTCAGCGTCCAAACTCTCGGGCGCAGGCAAAGAGGCCAAAATTTCAACACGCAACGCTTCCATCTTCGCAGCCAAGGCATGCTGACAGGCCAAAGGTTCATCACTGCGATCACACAAGATAATTCCGTTCACCCCACAAACATCGATCTGCGCGGCTTCTACATGATCGGCTTGACCCTGGTACAATTCTGAGACCGCCCGCACCCGATCAAGCTCAAAACGTGCGATCTCGGCATCCTTACAGCTGTCAAAGTCGGCGATAAACTCAAGTTCTTCTGCCGATAGTCGCTGTGCGCAGACGGCAAGTGCAATAATGAGTAACAGCCCTCTCATAGATCTGCCTCCGAAGCGGCTTCCATCACAGCCCGTGCCTTAAGCTCTTTGCGGATAACTTTGCCCGTCACCGTCATCGGCAGCGCTTCTACAAACGCAACTTCGCGCGGGTAGCTATAGCTCGCCAATCTTGCTTTAACATAGTCCTGAAGCTCCGCCGCTGAAGCACCAGCGCCGTCTTTTAGCACAACATATGCCTTCACAATTTCATGGCGCAAAGGATCGGGTTTGCCAACGACACCCACTGTCGCAACAGAAGCGTGGGTCATCAGACAGTCTTCAATTTCTGCGGGGCCGATCCGGTAGCCACCGGAGGAAATGACGTCATCCTCACGGCCCACAAAGCGGATGACATCACCTTCCATCACGCCCTTGTCACCGGTCACCAGCCAATCACCGCGAAACTTCTCGGCACTGGCTTGAGGATTGTTCCAGTATTTCAGCATCATCGACGCCGCGCCACGCTTTACAGCAATGTCGCCTTCAGCCTCTGTCACGTCGCCACGCTCGTCAATCACGGCAAGGTCAAACCCGGGAACAGCTTTGCCCGTCGCGCCGCCCGTTGGCTCAAACAGGATTGCGCAGGAAGACACACACATGTTGCACTCGGTCTGCCCGTAAAACTCGTTTATACTCACCCCGAAAGCCTCGCGCCCCCATGCGAGCATTTCAGCCCCCAGAGGCTCGCCGCCGGACGCGACCGAGCGCAAACCGGCTATGGTTTGGTTGGCGGCTTTGAGCATCCGCAAAGCCGTTGGTGGGAAAAACACGTTGCGTACGGCGCCCTCTTGGCAAATGCGCGCAGCCTCGCTCGCCGTAAACTTTGGCAAACGAGCCGCAACCACAGGCACGCCCAGCGCCAGACCTGGCATCAGCACATCAAACAAGCCACCGATCCACGCCCAGTCGGCAGGCGTCCACAAACAATCGCCCTCATGTCCAAGAAAATCATGGCTCATCTCAACGCCGGGCAAATGCCCTGTCAACACGCGGTGCGCATGCAAAGCACCCTTAGGCTTGCCAGTCGTTCCCGAAGTGTAGATCAGCACCGCAGGCTCTTCAGACGCCGTATCAACGAGCGCCACATCGCCCTCGGGCAAATCAAAAGGCACTATTGCCTCGGCCATGTCACCTATCATGCCGGCGCCCTCGGCGTCAGACACCACAAGCGCAAGCCCGCTGTCACCAATCCGGCTTGCTAACGCGTCGCGCTTGAACAGCTTGAACAGCGGCACGGAAATGCAGCCAATCTTCCATATCGCAATATGCGCGGCGGCACACCAGGCGTCTTGTGAGAACAACACACCAACACGGTCTCCAGGGGCGACTCGCTTTGACAACTCCGCCGCCAACCGCCCTGACATATCCGCAAGCTCACCATAAGTGACCTCCCGCCGCCCTTCCGAGAGATCAACAATCGCCACCTGCTCACGCGGATGCGCCAATACCTGCGCCGCCATATTCAATCGTTCGGGAACGGCCCAGTCAAAGCCCTCCCGCAGCGCATCATATGTGGTGGCGGCTGTCAGCATCACAGATGCATGTTCATCAGCTCGCGCCCGATCAGCATACGGCGGATTTCACTGGTGCCTGCGCCGATCTCCATCAGTTTGGCATCACGGAAGATACGCCCGCAGGGATTGTCGGCCAAAAAGCCCGCACCACCAAAGGCCTGCACGGCTTGGTGGGCAACAACCATCGCCTCTTCCGAAGCATACAAACAGCAAGCAGCGGCGTCCTGACGGGTGATATCACCGCGATCACAGGCGCGCGCGGCCTCATAGACGTATGCCCGCGCCGAGTTCATCTTGGTATACATATCCGCGATCTTGCCTTGCATCAGCTGGAAGGTTCCGATCGGCTGCCCGAACTGCTTGCGCTCGGCCATGTAGGGCATGACCTCATCGAGACATGCTGCCATGATGCCGGTGCCGATACCAGCCAGCACGACGCGCTCGTAATCAAGGCCCGACATCAGAACGCGCACGCCTTTACCCTCTTCGCCGAGGATATTCTCGAACGGCACTTCTACGTCTTCAAAGATCAGTTCGGCGGTGTTGGAACCGCGCATGCCGAGCTTGTCAAAATGCGGGCTGGTGGAAAAACCCTTCATACTCTTCTCGACGATAAACGCCGTGATGCCCTTGGTGCCGGCGTCAGGATCAGTTTTGGCATAAACAACCAGAGTTTCAGCGTCAGGGCCGTTGGTTATCCAGTATTTGTTGCCGTTGAGCACGAAACGGTCATTGCGCTTTTCGGCGCGCAGCTTCATCGAGACGACGTCGGAACCAGCGGAAGGCTCGGACATCGCCAATGCACCAACGTGTTCGCCGCTAAGCAGCTTGGGGAGGTACTTGTGCTTTTGCTCGTCAGAGCCGTTGAGCTTGATCTGGTTCACACAGAGGTTTGAGTGTGCTCCATAGGAGAGACTGACGGAGGCAGATGCACGAGCGATTTCTTCTACCGCGATGACATGCGCCAGGTAGGACATGCCCGCCCCGCCGTATTCTTCGGGCGTTGTGATGCCAAGCAGGCCCAGATCGCCCATCTCTTTCCACAATTCATTCGGAAACTCGTTTTTGGTGTCGATTTCGGCCGCCATGGGCTTGACGCGCTCTTGCGCCCAGCGATGCACCATATCTTGCAAGGCAGTGACATCCTCGCCCAATTCAAACTTCATTGATCCCAAGAACATGGGTAATCCTCCCGATTTATTGAACACTTGTTCATTTACTAACTCAAGGCTCGATTCGGTTCAACCCGTTCAGAGTTTTGCAAGGGTTTCGCCCCACGCCTTCGGCGCGGGACGACTGAAGCGGGGGACGTTGTCCCCCGCACCCCCTAGGATATTTCACCAAGAAAAAGGCTTAGCCTGATTGATAGACAGCACTGACTTCAGCTTTGATAATCCGGGCGATGAGCGCGCAATCTTCAACGCTGAAAGTGAGCGGCAAACGCATATCAAGGATACTTGAAAGAACACGATCGCTCGAAGGCATCTTGTCGCTAGGCGCGTAACGCCAGCTGTCATAGCGGCTGGTAAAGCCTGAAGGCTCGGCCCCACCGAACCACTTGAGCTCAACGCCTCGCGCCAAGCAGCGATCAATCACGCTGTTGATTTTGCAGCTTTCCCAGTCAAGCAGTAGAAACTGGATCGAGGATCCGACATAGTTTTCTTGTTCGGACCGCTCGACAATTTGCAGACCGGGCGTGCCCCGCAAGCCGGATTCGACGCACGAATAGCGTTCGTTCCAAGCTGCGCATTGCTTACCCAGTTTGCGCAGCTGGGGCCGTAAAATGGCAGCACGAAGGTTGTCCATCCGGCCGGAAACATTTGGCGTGTGATACTTGATTTTTTCGAACACCTCCGGCGCTGGCGCAGCGAGGTGCCGCTCGTAGAGCATATAGGACCCTGACAGAACAATCGCCTTTGCTGCCAGCACCTCGTCATCGGTGATCAACAGGCCGCCTTCACCCGAATTCAGATGTTTGTATGTCTGCGTCGAGTAGCACCCGATGACACCATCAGTGCCCGACAACCGGCCATTCCATGTTGCGCCCATTGTATGTGCGCAATCTTCAATCACTTTAACGCCATGCTTATTGCAAAGCAGCATAAGCGCATCCATGTCGGCCAGATGCCCACGCATGTGACTGAGCATCAAGACCTCGGCTTGATCAGCTTTGGCCGCCAGGTCCTCGAGATCAATTGTTAAAGCTTCGGTTACACCGACAAACAAGGGCACCGCCCCGAGCGACGCAATCGCACCGGGCACCGGTGCAAGCGTAAACGCATTGGTCAGGACCTTGTCTCCGGCCTTCACCCCCAAAGCCCTAAGAGAGCAGGCCATCGCATAGCCTCCCGAAGCCACCGCGACGCAGAACCGCGCGCCCATTGCCCCCGCAAACTCCTGCTCCAATAGCGCCGTTTCGCCAAACTCGCCTTCAGCCACATTGTAGCGGTGCAATCGCCCGCTGCGCATAACCTCAAGTGCTGCTACGATCCCTTCATCAGGGATCGGTTCTTGCTGGGTAAAACTGCCGGTAAAAATCTCTTGCATATGCCTTTATTGCGCGGCCTGCTGGCAGCCGTCAATCGTTGTCATGCGACTCGGCCGTCGCAACTAATACTACAAAATGTCGCTAAACCAACAGACGCGCTTTCCCGCAGCACGCAGGCTCACAGTATGACAAAACCTCTGACATTCATTCACGCCCTTCAATGGCAAGATATTGCCCCGGCAACACAGGCCCAAACCAAACTCAGCCTGCTTGACTTGATCGGGGTAGCCGCAGGCGGAACATCAACACGCCTCAGCCAGATTATTGCGGCGCACGCTTCTGAAGAATGGGGCGGCACACAGCCACTCCTGTTCTCGCCTCATCAGGCTTCAGCCAGCGGGGCCGCTCTTGCGGGAGGCATGTTGATAGACAGCCTTGATGGCCACGACGGCTTTAACCCAGCCAAAGGCCACATCGGTTGCCCACTTTTCTCGGCTGCTCTCGCAATCGGCCACGAAAGCAATGTTTCAGGTGCTGGTTTTCTTGCCAGCATCACAATGGGTTACGAGTTCGGCGCGCGCGCCTCTGTCGCCCAGCATCGCACCGTGCCTGACTATCACACATCTGGCAGTTGGGGCGCAGTTACAGCCGCCGCTGCCTGCGCCAAGCTACTGAAACTATCTAGTGCTCAAACGCGCCACGCGCTCGGCATTGCCGAATACCACGGCCCCCGCAGCCAAATGATGCGCTGCATTGACCATCCGACAATGTTGAAAGACGGCTCCGGCTGGGGCGCAATGACGGGCGTGTCCGCGACCAAACTCGCCCTTAGAGGCTTCACCGGCGCACCAGCGATCACGGTCGAAAACGCACCTGAGCATTGGAAAGACCTCGGCCAACGCTGGTATGTGCACGAACAATACTACAAGCCCTACCCCGTCTGTCGCTGGGCTCAGGCTCCCATCGAAGCAGCCCTATCCTTGCTCAAAACCCATTCGCTTACGTCACAACAAGTGGACAAAGTCACTGTCGAAACCTTCCATGAAAGCGTGCGCCTCGCCACGTCCCAACCAAAAACAACTGAGGAAGCGCAATACAGCACGTCTTTCCCTGTCGCGGTTGCCATTGCGCGTGGCGACGTTACGCCAGCCGACATCGCAGACGATGCCTTGAACGACCCCGAAATTCTGCGCCTATCTCGCGCCACGGAAATGCGCGAACATGAGCACGCCAACGCCCCCTTCCCCCTCAAACGTCTCGCCCGCGTAACACTGACCCTCACCAGCGGCGCAACACATACCTCAGACTGGATGGAGCCAAAATGGGACCACACGGCCCCGCCAACTGAAGCAGAGCTCCGCGAAAAGTACCACAACCTAGCTGACCCTGTGCTTGGCTTACCGCGTGCCAATGCTATCGAAGATGCCCTCGAAGCACTGGACAACACGCCCCTTTCGATATTGTCCAGTCTCTTGCTCGCAAAAGTGTAAACTGAACTCCAGCGTTTCTTTTGACTTGAACGCTGGAGTTCAAGACTTGCCTAAAGCGCTTGGACTTATTGTTGAGACAGAAGGTGAAGGCGAAGCGCGTGCAAACTATTGGTGCTGTGCGCGCTTCGAAATCAAGTTGTGCCTCAACTTAATCTCGAAACGGCTTTAAGCCGCTAAAGAAGCAAGCTTTCGGCCAATTCTGGTAAATCTTCATACCGCTCAAGCAAGGCCTCAGGCTCAAGCGCTGCCATATCCTCGCCTGATGGGCCGAACGTGACCAGTACACTCGGCACACCAGCCGCTCTGGCGGTGTTGCGATCGGTGTCAGAGTCCCCCACAAGCAAACAGCGCTCAGGTGCTCCGCCCGCAAGCCGTGCCGCCTCAAACAACGGCGCAGGGTCGGGCTTGCGCACCGGCAATGTGTCTGCGCCGACGAGCGAGGCAAACATATCCAGCGCCCCTAAACGGCGCATCAACTCACGCGCAAGCCCCTCGGGTTTGTTCGTGCAAATCCCAACACCAAAGCCACGCCTCTTGAGCTCTTCAACCGCCTCCAGCGCGCCGTCATAAAACACCGTGTGTGTATCAAGCGCTGCCCCGTATGCCTGCAACAGCGCCTTATAATTGGCTTCGACGAAAGCCTCGTCTGGTCGCCCGAGGTGCTCAAGCCCACGCCGCAGCATAGCCTTGCCACCGCGCAAAGCCACGCCGGCATCGCGCTCGACAGTCAGCACATCACCTTCGCCCAGTTGGCGGAAAACAACGTTCGCAGCGGCCAGCAAATCACCGCTGGTGTCAGCCAAAGTTCCATCCAGATCAAAAATAACTGTGCGCATGTCCTGCTCCCGCTGCTGCCTGCCTTGTCACATCTCGCAACATTGCTTGATATCTGCGCTCTTGTGCTATGCGCCACAGCGGATAAAACGGGCCTCAAGCAAAAAGGCAAGAGAAACCATATGAGCACCAACCTGATTATCCTGGCCGCAGGCAAAGGCACACGCATGCACTCCGACATGCCCAAGGTTTTGCATAAGGTTGCTGGAGCGCCGCTGCTCATCCACGCGATGAAAGCCGGAGCGGCCCTTGATCCCGCCCATACCGTGATCGTCGCGGGCCACGGATTTGACGCTGTCAGCGCCGCCGCGATAGATTTCGACGAGGACGCGCAAGTCGTTCTGCAAGCCGAACAAAACGGCACAGGCCACGCCGTGCTATGCGCTCAAGAGGCCCTCGCAGGCGCCACAGGCGACGCCTTGGTGCTGTATGGTGACACGCCCTTTATCAGCCAGCAAACGCTGGAAGCAATGAACGCCGCCCGCGCGGAATTTGATGTGGTCGTGCTCGGCTTTGAAGCTGCCGATGCAGGCCGTTATGGCCGCTTGGTGATGGAGGGTGAAAACCTTGAGCGCATCGTTGAGTTCAAAGATGCATCAGATGAAGAACGATCGATAACGTTTTGTAATAGTGGTGTTATCCTATCTTCGAATAAGCACATGTTCGGGCTGCTAGAGCAAGTCACCAACGACAACGCCTCGGGCGAATACTACCTCACCGACATCATCGGCCTCGCCCGCAAGGCTGGCCTCTCGGCAACCGCCGTTGCCTGCGACGAAGCCGAAACAATGGGCGTCAACTCGCGCGCTGACTTGGCCGCTGCCGAGGCCGCCTTTCAGTCACGCGCCCGCATTGAGGCGCTTGAAAGCGGTGTCACCCTCACCGCGCCCGAAACCGTGTTCTTTGCCCACGACACCTACATCGGCGCAGATACAATCATCGAGCCAAACGTGGTCTTCGGCCCCGAAGTGACTGTCGAGAACGGCGCACACATCCGCGCCTTCACCCACATCGAAGGCGCCCACGTAAGCCGCGGCGCAATTGTTGGTCCCTATGCCCGCCTTCGCCCCGGAGCCGAGCTTAGCGAGAACGTCCATGTCGGCAATTTTGTCGAAATCAAAAACGCCACACTGGCCGAAGGCGCAAAAGCCAATCACCTCACTTACATCGGTGATGCCAGCATCGGTGCGGACACCAACATCGGCGCAGGCACGATCACCTGTAACTATGACGGCGTATTCAAGCACCATACAGAGATCGGCGCGCGTGCTTTTATTGGGTCGAACACCATGCTGATCGCGCCAGTTACGGTTGGCAACGAGGCCATGACTGCCACAGCCGCCGTGATCAATACCGATGTCCCCGATGGCGCATTGGCGATCTCTCGAACACCGCAAGTCAACAAGCCCAACCTCGCAGTTAAGCTGTTTGACAAGCTGCGCGCCAAAAAGAAAAAACAACAAGAAGAGAGCAAGTAGATGTGTGGAATTGTTGGTGTTTTAGGCGACCACGAAGCAGCCCCGCTTTTGGTCGAATCTCTCAAACGGCTTGAGTATCGCGGTTATGACAGCGCCGGAATTGCCACCGTCGATGAAGGCCGCCTTGATCGCCGCCGCGCAGTTGGCAAGCTGGTCAACCTTTCGGATCGCTTGGTGCATGAGCCCCTCACGGGCAAAGCCGGTATCGGCCACACCCGCTGGGCAACCCACGGCGCGGCCAACGAGCAAAATGCCCATCCGCACAGCACCCGCCAAGTCGCGGTTGTGCACAACGGCATCATCGAAAACTACCGCGATCTGCGCACCGAGCTGTCCGCGAAGGGTATCGGCCACGAAACTGACACTGACACCGAAACAGTCGCGCTTATGGCGCAATCCTACCTTGATGAGGGTCAAAGCCCCCGCGACGCCGCCCTCAACACCGTGGAGCGCCTCAAAGGCGCCTATGCGCTGTGCTTTCTGTTTGAAGGTCAAGGCGATCTTCTCATCGCCGCGCGCCAAGGCTCACCGTTGGCCATCGGCTATGGAAAAGGCGAGATGTTCGTCGGCTCCGACGCCATCGCCCTCGCCCCGCTGACCGACCGTGTGACATACCTCGAAGAAGGCGACTTCGCTGTCATTTCGCGCTCCGAAGTGGAGATCCTCGACGCCGAGCGCCGCCCCGCTAACCGCGAAATCAAAACCATCGAGATTGACACAGTGCAGGTCGACAAAGGCGGTCACAAGCACTTCATGTCAAAGGAAATTGCCGAGCAACCCCGCGTCTTGACCGAAGCGATCGGCTATTACCTGTCTGAAAGCGGAGACAACATAACCCTTCCCGATGCGGGCTTTGACTTCAACACAGTCGACCGCCTCGTTATGGTGGCCTGTGGCACGGCATACTACGCCTGCCTGACAGCAAAATACTGGTTCGAGCAGATCGCCCGCATGCCTGTCGAGGTTGATGTTGCCTCCGAGTTCCGCTACCGCGAGCCGCCGATCCCCACGCGCACAGCTGCCCTGTTTGTCAGCCAGTCCGGCGAAACGGCCGACACACTTGCAGCGCTACGCTACTGCGAAGGCAAAGCCAGCGCGATCTTGTCAGTGGTCAACGTGCCGACAAGCTCGATCGCCCGTGAAAGTGATTTGGCTTTGCCGATTCTTGCCGGAACCGAGATCGGCGTCGCCTCAACCAAAGCCTTCACCTGTCAGCTGACAGTGTTGTTCCTGCTTGCCCTCAAGGCAGCACATGACAAAGGCGAGATCGACAACGCCCAGCTCGCCGATCACCTATCGGCTCTGCGCTCGATCCCCTCTGCAGTGAACACAGCCCTCAGCCTCGACAAGGTCTTCGCCCGCGCCGGGCGCAAGCTGGCCGAAGCTCGCGATGTGCTTTTTCTTGGGCGCGGAACCATGTTCCCCCTTGCCCACGAAGGCGCTCTTAAACTTAAAGAAATCAGCTACATACACGCCGAAGCTTATGCGTCAGGAGAGCTCAAACATGGCCCCATCGCGCTGATCGACAAAACCATGCCTGTCGTCGTCAAAGCCCCGCGAGACGCTCTGTTTGAGAAGACGGTTTCCAACATGCAGGAAGTTATGGCCCGTGGTGGCAAGGTCATGCTAATCACGGATGAAGCCGGCGCAAAAGAAGCCGGCAATGAGACTTGGATGACCATCACCATGCCCACCGTCCCTGACGCGCTCACGCCCATTCTGTATGCCGTCCCTGCACAGCTTTTAGCCTACCACACCGCAATTGCTAAAGGTACCGACGTCGACCAACCCCGCAACCTCGCAAAGTCGGTGACAGTAGAATGACAGACGCCCCGACACCAAGACCCCCTCTGCCGATCGGCGGCTGGCTCGTTCTCTTGGCGATCGGCATCGTGCTCAGCCCATTTGTGTTGCTCATTCAAGTCGTGCCGCTTTACTCCGCCTTGTTCTCTGACAGCACCTACGCCTTGCTCACAACACCGAGTTCCGAGTTCTATCACGCCATGTGGAAGCCCCTGCTCTGGTCTGAAATGATCTTCAACGGTCTATTCATTTGCGCCGCCATTTGGATCGCCTATCTGTTTTTCAACAGAAAAGAGCGTTTTCCCAAGGCCTACACCGTCATTGCCGTCTTTTCTCTGGTGTTCATTTTGGGTGACGCCTACGCCATTACGCTCATTTTACCGAATGAGCCGATGTTTGATCCTGAGACCGCAAAACAACTCCTTAGGGGGGTCTTTACGCTGTGCGTCTGGTGCCCCTACGTGCTGATCTCGCAGCGATCAAAAGACACATTCATGCTATAAGCAGCCTAACCCTTCCAAATTCGGATACCTTATGACACTTCAAGAAGCCCTCACTGCCCTCAAAGCCGCCGCCGAAGAAGGCCGCGCCGAAGGTATGGCAGACTATCACAAAGTCCCGCGCGAATACCTCGGCGTGCCCAATCCGGCGATCAATGATCTGGCGAAAGAGTGGCGCGGCCAAATGAGCGTCGAGGAGCGCGTTACCCTCGCAGACGAACTCTGGAAAACCAACATCTTTGAAGCCCGCCTCGCTGCAGCAAAACTGCTCACGCAGGCGCGCATTTCGCCGGATGAAGCTGTCTGGGAGCTGATCAAATCATGGGTACCCGATTTTGACAGCTGGGCGATTGCCGATCACGCGATGATGGCCGGACAAAAGCGTCTTGTCGCCAAGCCCTCGCGCATTGAAGACATCGAACCTTGGACCAAATCAAGCGAGCACTGGGTGCGCCGCGCCGCGATGGTCGTCACCCTGCCCTACACCAAGCAGAACCACCCCAAACCAGAAGAGCTCGCGATCCGCAAACGCGTGCTCGGATGGGCCGTGGCATATGTCGAAGACGACGAGTGGTTCATCCAGAAATCTGTCGCTTGGTGGCTGCGCGACCTCAGCAAACACGACGCACCACGGGTCGAGTATTTCCTTGCGAACCATGCGCGCAAAATGAAGCCTTTCGCCCGTAAGGAAGCCGCTAAGCACCTGCCCAAAGAAGGCTAAGCGCGCCAACGCAGCATGCGTTTTTCAAGCAACCCGATGCAGGTGCTCACCACCACACCGAGCAGCGACAGAATAACCACGCCCGCAAACAGGCGCTCAAGGTCATAGAGCGATCCGGCCTGCAAGATATAGGCTCCAATGCCATATTCCGCTCCGAGCATTTCGGCAGCAACCAGCAAAATTATCGCAATCGCAAGGCTGATGCGCAGGCCAGAAAGTATCCCCGGCATCGCCCCGGGCAATACAATTTTGCGCACGATCGAAAACCAGCTCAGCCCAAAGCTCTGCCCCATGCGAATGAGCGAGCGATCAACATTATCGACCGCGCCATAAGTGGCAACAACGGTGGGCGTGAAGGTGCCAAAGGCAATCAGCGCATACTTTGACCCCTCATCAATACCAAACCAGATCACAAACAGCGGCAACAGCGCAATCTTGGGGATGGGAAACAGCGCAGCAACCAAGGGCACAAGCCCCGCGCGCACGTAAGAAAACAAGCCGATCAAAACACCGACAGACATGCCAATGCTGACACCGAGCGCCGCACCTACAAGAAGCCGCGTCAAGGAGGGCACGAGGTGCTTCATCAACAAACCACTCTGCCAAAGCTCGCCAAACGTGGCCAGCACATCCGAAGGCTTGGGCAAAGTCAGCGGCGTGATAAAGCCCGAGCGCGTGCCCCATTCGGCCAGCGCAATCAGCACCACGAACACCACGAGTCCAACGCCCCGCCGCGCCGACGGAGCAAAGCCACCGCCACGAAAACGGACTTCTCGAGGATCAGACATCCAGCAACTCCTCATCGGCGGCCTTGGCCTCTTCGCGCATCAAGTTCCACAGGTGGCTCTGCACGGCTTCAAGCTCGGGGTTACCATGCGAGCGCTCACTCAGCGGCATATCGATGCTGACAACCTCACGGATCTGCCCGGGCCGCCTCGACAGCACCGCAATCTTATGACCAAGGCGCACAGCCTCAGCGAGGTTGTGAGTGACGTAAACCGCCGTAAAGGGCGCCCGCGTCCAGAGGCTCACAAGATCATCCATCAGGAGTTCACGCGTCTGCGCATCAAGTGCAGAAAGCGGCTCATCCAGCAGCATCACAGCCGGGTTCACGGCCAGCGCACGTGCAATTGCGACACGCTGTTTCATCCCACCAGAGAGCTGGCGTGGCAACGCCTCTGCAAAGTCGCTCAGCCGCGTGCGCGACAGCACATCAGCAATGATAGCCTCGGCCCGATCACCGCGAATGCCGTGATCTTCCAACACCAACGAGACATTGCCCCGCACCGTGCGCCAAGGCAGCAAGGCAAAGTCTTGAAACACATAGGTCAGCGGGTTGAGACAGCCCTCAGGTGGCGAACCGACTTGCAAAACACGGCCCTTTGTCGGGCGTTCCAACCCGCCCAAAAACCGCAGCAAGGTTGACTTGCCACAGCCCGAAGGCCCCACCAAACAAACGATCTGATCGCTCGTCACCTCAAGCGAAATGTCGCGCAGAACCTCGGTGTCGCCATAAGAATGGCTGATGCCTTCAAGGCGAATGTCCATGATAGATGCCTCTCAAATAGACAGCAGGGCGCAGATCAGAAACCCACGCCCTGCTCTCAAACATTAGGCTTCGAATGTTTCGACAAAGCTTGTGTCGAGCACCGTATCGAGGCTGATATCCTTGCTCACCAAATCCTCTGATTGGAACCAGCCCAGCTGATCTGCAATCGACGCGGTGTTAAGTTTGGCCCCCTCATTGAGACGCATCGTGCCGTTGATGATCGACGGTGCCGCCTTCTCGCGCGGGCGGTCAGTGTAAACATACTTATGGATCAGATCGACCATCTCGTTCACACCGTCATCACCACCATCTTTGGCAATCATCGCAGCGTTGTAATCAGCGACGCCCTTTGAGTAGCTGGCGAGGAAGTCGCCAGTCTGGGCCTTCTCGTCGGCAGCGTTCTTTGCCGAAGTGAACAGCGTTGTCACTTGGTAGGCCGGCAGATAATCCGAGATATTGCCAATGATATGCACAGCACCCGAGCCAGCCAGAGGCTTGGCGATATGCGGCACAATCGACCACGCATCAATCTGGCCCGACTTCAACGCACCAATCACCGCACCGACTTTTTGCAGCGGCTTGAACGTCACTTCGATGCCTTCTTTTTCGGCAACTTTGCTGCCCATGTAGTGGAACGACGACCCTGCCTGCGTAACGCCAAAGCTCTTGCCGCCAAGCATAGCTGCCGAAGTGAGGCCCGCCTTGAACGCCGCGTCCGAAGCAAGGATCTTTTGCCCGTCAATCCCCGGCTCTTCGCTCAACGCGCCGCCGATCACCTTGATCGCGCCCTTGTCAGCCAATGAAATTAGTCCGCCTGACATCGCCGTAACAGCATAGTCAACGTCGCCCGAGGCAATCGCCACGGCCATAGGCTGCGCGGCCTGAAAGAATTTCAGCTCCACATCAAGGCCTGCATCGGCAAAGTAGTTGCGCTCAAAAGCAACAAAGCTACCTGCATGTGACGTAAAGCGCAGCGCGCCGACAGTGATCTTCTTGCCGCTGGCAATCGCCGGAGCGGCAAGCGCCGTGCCCGCCGCCGCGCCGATGAGGCCAAGTGTTTGGCGTCTGTTGAAGGTAACCATGATATTTCTCCCTTTTGGTCGGTATTTGTAGTCTGTTAGCTTAGGTCAGCCCATCAGCCCGTCAGGCTGTCTTGGTAAAGTTCTAGAACAGTTTCATCTTCTTGAACAACAGGTATTCAGCCAGCAAAACAGCCACCAACCCGCCGCAAGTCAGCCAAAAGCCAAAGGGATTTTCCGCCAAAGGCAGCCCGCCGACGTTGATGCCTAACAAACCGGTGACAAAACCGATGGGCAGGAAAAACGCAGAAACGATTGTCAGCACAAACATCTGGTTGTTCATCCGCTCCGCGCGGGCGTCACTCACTTGATCATGCACAACCTGTGTGCGGTCTCGAATGCTGTCAAGTTCCTCACAAAGCCTCATGATCCGGTCAATCGCTTCGCGCAGGTAACTGCGGCTGTCTTTGGTCACCCAGGCAAAGCCCTCTACTTCAAATGTCGTCAAGGCATCGCGCTGCGGCAACATATAGCGCCGCAAGCTGATCGCAGACCGCCGCACATCCGCAAGCAGACGGCGCGCATCGCCGGTATCCTCAGAGGCAATCACTTCCTCAATGCTATCAACCGCTTCGTTGAGATCAGCAACAACAGGTTCGGCACGGTCGGCAAGCCGCAAGGCAAATGCCGCAATCAGTTCCGCACCCGAGCGCGGCGCACGGTCAGATCGTAGCATCGCAACAACGTCTTCCAGCGCTTTCAATGGCCGGATACCGCAGCTGATAATCCGGTCTTTTTCGGCCCATATCCGCAGCGAAATCATATCATCAGGCGCGGCACCATTGTTGAGGTTCACCCCACGCAAAACTATGATGGCTCCGTCGCCGTGGGCACTGCATCGAGGACGGGTTTCACCCGCTGTTAGCGCTGAACGGGTGATATCATCAAGCTCGTGGCTTTCAACGGCTTCGCCGAGCGCTTCCAGACTGCCCTGCAAATGGATCCAGCGATAGCCCCCCGCGGGAACGGCTTTGAGGTCTCCCGCAGGTTCAACCTCGATCGGCACAGCCTTGCCCGCTTTCGAAACGGCAAACCCGAATGACTGGATCATCTGTGGTTTCGCTGCGGGTGTGTCCATCAATTCACGAACACCTGCACTTCGCTCAAGTCCGTCAACGGCGCTTCAACCACACGCAAGGCCGCCAGCGACATGCGTGAGCCCGCGCTTGCTGGCCCGTCAAGCGGAATGAGATCAAGCTCGACGGCTTTGCCGTTCTTGCCGTAAACAACCCGCCCCTTGGCAGCAGTTTTCACCAGCGGTGTCTTGATCCATAGGCCCGGCTGCGCAGGGTCACCCAACGAAGCAACCGTCACTCCGAGCGCCTTGCCCTCGCCCTTCTGCGTCGCCTCCTTGGCCGCCTCTACTGCGGCGGTTTTCTCGGCGGCACTGGTGGTGTCAAACTGCGCTGCTGTGGTCGCATTCGCAGGTGGCCGCTTGGCTGGCGTCGTGTTCAGCCCGTCAGGCCGCGCTTTTGGCCGCATCGCTTGCGCCCCGTCACCGGGCGGCACACTTTCAGAAGGTTTCGGTACAACTGCACAGGCCGCGAGCAAGCCACACAGGATCAAACTGGTAAAAATATGTCTCATGTAAAACAAGTTAATCGCACGGCACGCCCTTTGCCAGTAAGAAACACCCTTGCCCCGCCCCTGCGCAGCACTTAACTGTTTTGGCATGACAACACCGCTCATCGACCCGTTTATGCGCCCGATCTCATACCTGCGTGTCTCCGTGACAGACAGGTGTGACTTTCGCTGTGTCTATTGCATGTCCGAGAACATGAATTTCTTGCCCAAGAAAGAACTCCTGACACTCGAAGAGCTTGATCGCATGTGCTCAACCTTCGTTGGCCTCGGCGTTGAAAAGCTGCGCATCACCGGCGGCGAGCCTTTGGTGCGCCGCGATATCATGACCTTTTTTAACAGCATGTCGCGGCATCTTGACAGCGGCGATCTCAAAGAGCTGACCCTGACAACCAACGGCAGCCAACTGCACCGCTTTGCCAAGGATCTGCATGCCGCCGGTGTGCGTCGCATCAATATCTCACTCGACACACTCGATGAGAAAAAATTTGCCGACATCACCCGTTGGGGCCGCTTGCCGCAAGTGCTCAAAGGCATTGACGCTGCCCGCAACGCCGGCCTGCGGGTCAAGATCAACGTGGTGGCGCTCAAGGGCTTCAACGAAGATGAGCTGTTCAGCATCGCCGACTGGTGCGCTCAAGAAGATATGGACCTCACCTTTATCGAAGTTATGCCTATGGGCGACATCGGCAATGAAGACCGCATCGACCAATACTGGCCGCTGGAAGATCTGCGCGCCCGCCTTGCCGAGCGCTTCACGCTCACAGACCTCCCCGAGCGCACAGGCGGCCCTGCTCGCTACGTGAAGCTTGAAGAAACCGGCCAGAAGATCGGTTTTATCACCCCGCTGACACATAACTTCTGTGAAAGTTGCAACCGCGTGCGCCTCACCTGCACCGGTGAGCTGTTCATGTGCCTCGGCCAGGAAGACAACGCTGATTTGCGTGCACCTCTGCGGGCCAACCCCGACAGCACAACCCCGCTTGATGCCGCGATCCGTGACGCCATCTCGCGCAAACCCAAGGGCCACGACTTTGACTATTCACGCCAAAACGTCGGCGGACAAATGTCGCGCCACATGAGCCACACAGGCGGCTAAGCATGTCGACGGTCAAGTCAACAGCTCTGCTCAAAGCATATTTTATCTTCTCTGCATTGGCCCCCTGGCTACTGCGCCGCATCGCCCGTAAAGCGCATGATAAACAAGCTGCGCCCAAACACCGCCGCGCCGAGCGCTTTGGCCGCGCGACATTGCCCCGCCCGCAAGGCAAGCTCATCTGGGTGCACGCGGCCTCTGTCGGCGAGGTGCAATCCATCGCGGCCCTCGCTTCGCTGCTCTGCGAACACGCGACGCTCCTGGTTACCACTACAACCCAAACAGGCGCAGCGCGCGTGACCGAGGCACTGCCTGAGGGCACGCTGCACCAGTTCGCTCCGATCGACACCCAAACCAGCGTCTCACGGTTCCTTGCCACCTGGCAGCCAGACCTCGCCGTCTTCGTCGAAGGCGACATCTGGCCGCGTATGAGCGCTGCTCTGGCCGCGCAAAACACTCCGACAGCCTTAGTCAATGCCCGTCCTTCTCGCTCGCGCGCCCGCTTCAAACGCACGTTTCAAGCCCTGCTTGCGCCTTTCAACCTCATCAGCTGCCAAAGTGACAGCGTGCGCGAGGGCTTTCTCGCGCAGGGCTTTGCCCCCGAGCAGGTGCATTCCATAGGAAACCTCAAAGCCGCGCCCGCCATGGCCAAGCCGTCCGCCGAGGTTCTTCAGCACTTCAAAGATACCGTCGGCAACCGCCCCGCGTGGGCCGCCGTCAGCACCCATGCCGCTGACGAAGCCAATGTTCTTTGCGCACATGCCGAGGTTCTATCGCGCTTTCCCGATGCACTGCTCTTCTGGCTTCCCAGACACCCCGAGCGTGCCGAAGCCATCCGGGAAGCAACCAACCTACCGCTGGCACAGCGCTCGCTAAAACAAGCGCCAACGCATGACACCGCGATCTACCTTGTTGACACTATTGGTGAGGCCGATGCCGTGTTTCAAACCGTCGGCATTGCATTTCTTGGCGGCTCTTTCGGGCAGCAAGGCGGGCACACGCCCTATGAACCTGCACATGCTGGCGTGTTTGTTTTGCATGGCCCGAATGTGGGCAACTTTGTTGACGCCTACGCCGAGCTACACAGCCAGAACAGCGCCAGCGTGGTGACAGGCAGCGCCGATCTCGCCAAGCAAATCTGCGCCCATTTCAACACGCCAGAAGCGCCAAACACCTGGAGCGCACGTAAGCACGCCAACTCCGTCGAAAAAACCCGCGACTTACTCTTACCATTGCTGAAAACAATTTAGTCAGACCAATAGCAACTACCAAAGCGATGTATAACTGTCCTTGCGATAGCCAAAAACGTCAAAATCCGGCTTACAGGCCTTGTAAACTTGCTCTGCAACACCCTCTGTCATCGGGTGATCACCTGGCCAGTTTGAAGAAACATTCTCTTTCTTCTTTAGTCGCGAAACCGCCCAATCTTCATCAAATTCAAGCACCCTCGCGATGGTTTTGATAGCCTCTTCAAGCTGACTTTCCATCAGAAATGCCCCTGCAAGCTTGAACTCCGGCTGTTGCAGAACAAGAGTTTGAAGGTCCCAGTGCTGGTTGCGTTGGCCCGGTTGTTGCGCGGAGAAATACGGCACAAAACTGCCAAACGGCACCAGAGTTCCCTCTACAGCTCCCTCAAGGCCGTGGGCCGCACAAAACGCTCGTGCTGCCTTTAACTCTCCGCGCCGCATTGAGCGCGGATAACCTGCGAGCCGCCCGTCTTCAGAGCCCTTGTGTCCGTCGTAGAACTTATCTTTCCAGCCCGAAAACACGCGCGCATAGGGATTTCGGACAAAGGCATAAATCGCGTAATCAGAGTGGTGATTGCGAAAGTGCCAATAGTCGCGCAACCGTGCCATCGGAAAGCGCCTTGCATTTTTGACGAGCCTGTAGCGTCCCTCAGACGGGTCGGCTCGTCCATGAAACTCAGCAAAACCTTCACTCAAGAAACGTCGCGTAAAGGTGGTCAGAACCTTCGGGTTAAGCACCATCGCGACATGTCTCTCGCGGTCAACAAACGTCTTGAACAAACTAAAGTGACTGTTGGGCATCTATATTCCGTTCTACTGTCTTAATCAGCCGCATCACTTGCTTCGGCTCGGCAAGGGTCGTCCCCTCAAAGCCGATGTAATACTCGCGCGCCAGCCATGTCAAAAATCGCGCGCGCAGCTCACTGTCAAAACTCAAACCCGCAGCATCAGCACAGGCTTTTGTCAGTTCAACTTGGTTCGCAGCCTTGTTAGCAACGCCGTTAAGCGCCCAAAAAGCTTGCCCCGTCAGCACCACCGGCTTGTCAAAAAACATCGCCTGTAGCCCCATCGACGAATTCACTGTCACCACCCCTTGGCTCGCGGCAACCTGCGCAAAACTGTCGGTGTCATTGTCCAGCACAAGCCGCGCCCCCGCCGCGATATGCGCCTTGATGTCCTCAGTGAAAGCCCGCTTCGCACTCGGGTGTTCTTTAAGCCGCAAGTGCCAGCCTTCCGGCAAGCTTTTCGAGGCTTCCGCCAAGGCCGCAAGAAAGCCCTCAAGCCCGCCGCACCAACCCGCAAAAAGCACCAGCTGGCTATCGTCATGCACTTGAAGAGGCACAAATAAGAACCTGTCTTTGCTGGAAAAACTTCCCTTGCCTTGCCCAACATCCGCTCGCCGTGGCGCCCGCGCTTCAAACTGGTCTTTTAGGGCAGCTAACAGCGCTTGGTCTGCCTCGACCGCACCATAAAACGCAACCTCCCGCGGCACCGAACTTTCGGCATTCACACCCTCGGAATCAAGCGTCAACCGTCCCGGCAAAGGCGCAAGCTCCGCAAACAACCGCTGCGCACCCGCGTCACGCGCGCCTTCCATAAAAGCGCGCCGCGTGCCGGTTAGCCCCTGCCAACAGAGCGCGATCTCCTCTGGGTGTGCTTCAAAGTAACGCCGGGCCCAATTGTAACGGGCCTTGAGAAACGCCAGCTTCAGCCACCGCCCTAAAGCACTCTTTGGTTGCTTTTTGGCCCGCGCCAAAGCCGCCTCGGCGCGCACTTGCGTCTGGGCAAAACCACGCAGCGACAAAGGCCAAGTCGGCAAGCGTTTTGACACCCCAACAGCCTCGCCGACCGCCCTAAAGAACGCCGTTTTTTCAGTGTGTGGCTCAGCCAGATAGGCTATAGTGCGGAGCTTCTTCATAAACCCGCTCTACCCTTGCAAGCCGCAGGCCACAAGCCTTAGCCCGCAGGCATGCGTTGCTCGACAATTCCGGCCCACCAGCTACAGCCCGCCGGAATAGCTTCATCATTGAAGTTGTATTCCGGGTTGTGCACCATCGCGCTGTCACCGTTGCCCATCAAAATGTAAGCACCGGGCCGCGCTTCCAGCATGAAGGCAAAGTCCTCGCCGCCCATTACCAGCGGCGCCTCCTCACATGCACCCGAAACTGATTTGGCAACCTCGGCCGCAAATGCTGTTTGCTCTGCGTGGTTGTCCATCACAGGGTAGTTGCGGGTGTAATCAAGCACAGCCGTGCCGCCAAAGGTGCTGGCAATACCCGTGCAAATCTCACCAATTCGCTTCTCTGCAAGGTCGCGCATCTCGGGGCTCATCGTGCGCACCGTGCCTTTGAGCGTCACACCTGAAGGTATGACGTTAAACGCTTTGGATGAGGTCTCAAAAGACGTCACCGAAACCACCACGCGGTCAATCGGGTCGGCGTTACGGCTGGCTATGGTTTGCAAGGCCAGAACAACTTGCGAAGCCATCACCGTGGTGTCGATGGTTTCATGCGGTTTCGCCGCATGTCCGCCAAGGCCTGTTAACTCAACCGTAAAGATATCAGTCGCCGCAAAAAACGGCCCCGACCGGATGGCAAACTCTCCGGTTTTCATCCCCGGCCAGTTGTGCATGCCGTAAACTTCCTGAATGCCGAAACGCTCCATCATGCCGTCTTCACACATCTCGCGTCCACCGCCGCCGCCCTCTTCGGCTGGCTGAAAGATCACCACAGCGGTGCCGTCAAAATTGCGTGTCTCGGCCAAATACTGCGCCGCGCCAAGCAACATCGCCGTGTGCCCGTCATGGCCACAAGCATGCATCGCGTTCTCGGTCTTGGAGGCATACGGCAGGCCCGTCACCTCGGTCATCGGCAGCGCATCCATGTCTGCGCGCAGGCCGATCACCTTGCCAGCCGTATCCGTGTTGCCCTTGATCACCCCAACAACACCCGTGCGACCGATGCCCTCGACAACCTCGTCACAGCCAAACTCGCGCAACTTTTCAGCGACCAAAGCGGATGTCCGGTGCGTTTCAAACAATATCTCGGGGTGCTGATGAATATCGCGGCGCCACGCGGTGACATCATCGTGCAATTCGGCAAATCGGTTCTTAACAGGCATGGTTTTCTCCTTACTTGAGGGACATTCGTGTTTCGGCCATCGTAGCAAACCAGCTGGCTCCTACAGGCAAAATCTCGTCGTTAAAGTTGTAATGCGGATTGTGCAAATCGGCACTCGGGCCGTTGCCAATGAAGACATAACAGCCTGGTTTGGCTTCCAGCATTTCCGAGAAGTCTTCAGCTGGCATCACCGGGTCGATCACCACAGGCTCCTGCCCCGTCACCGCCCGGGCTGCAACAGCCGCATGGCCAGCGGCTTGCACATCGTTCACTGTCGGGCCAACGCCGCCATCGAGATGATCAATAGTTGCGACCGCGCCGTAAGCCGCAGCGGTGTTGGAAACAACCGCCTCCATGCGCTCAAGCATAAGCTTGCCAACATCCTTATCAAAGAAACGCAAAGTGCCTTTAAGCTCCACCGTATCAGGGATCACATTGTATGTGTCAGTATCGCTGCGCATTCCACAAATCGAGATCACGGCCGATCTCAGCGGGTTCACATTGCGCGCAACGATTGACTGTAACGCCAGTACAATGTTGCTCGCCGCCAGCGAAGTATCGACTGACATATGCGGCATCGCCCCATGTCCGCCCTTGCCCTTCACGGTGATGGAAAATCCACCGGCCGCCGACATCAACGGGCCTTCGAGCACCGCAAACTGCCCCGCCTCGATGCCCGGCCAATTGTGCATGCCATAAAACTCATCAATGCCGAAGGTGTCGACAAGCCCCTCTTCGAGCATCAGCCGCGCCCCGCCGCCGCCCTCTTCAGCAGGCTGAAAAATCAGCACAATCGTGCCGTCAAAATTGCGCGTCTCTGCGAGGTATTTCGCCGCACCAAGCAACATCGTAGTATGCCCATCATGGCCGCAAGCGTGCATTTTCCCTGCGTTCTCAGAGGCATAATCAAGTCCCGTGGCTTCCGTTATCGGCAGCGCGTCCATGTCAGCGCGAAAGCCCAAAGTGCGGCCTGAGCCCGTCTCGCGGCCCTTGATCACAGCAACGACGCCCGTCTTGGCAAAGCCAGTCACAACCTCGTCGCAGCCAAAGGCCTGCAACCGCTCGGCCACAAAGGCCGCAGTGCGGTTCTCTTCAAACCGGATCTCGGGGTGGCGGTGAATATCCCGTCGCCATTCGGTGAGTTCATCGGCAAATTCGGCAAAGCGGTTTTGAACGGGCATGGAGTTCTCCTAAACGTCAGGTCCAAGCTCGAGCTTCGCATATGTATCAAAACGCGCAAGCGCAAAGCGGCTTAGATCGTGGTCAATCTCACGCCCCGCGATCATGTCGGCCATGATCCGCCCGAACGCAGGCCCGATGCCAAAGCCATGCCCGCACATTCCGGTGCAAATGGTCAGGCCCTCTATCGGCGCAGTATCAACAATCGGCACGACATCAGGCATCGCATCAATCATCCCCGCCCATCTACGCGCTTCAACAGGCTTGCCAACACTCGGGAAACGCTCGGCAAACTTGCCCAGCATCCGGTCAAGCGCTGCGTGGTTTGGCTCGGGGTCAAGCACCCGAAGGCGCTCGAACGGGCTCTCTTCGTCTAGTTTCCAATTGCGCTTTGTCGTCCAACTGTCAGGCCAGCCCTTTGGCGCGCCAAACCGTGGCTTGATCGGGAACGACCCACCCAAAAGCAGCTGCCGATAGTATGGCAAAGCCCGAAAGGCATCCGGCCCGATCCAAAGCTCGTTAAACCCGAGCGACGCCATCGTATAGCCGCCGTCTGCGCGGCGACGAAAGGCCATGTTGTCCTCGCCTGCGGCTCCGTCAAAAAAATTTGGCATCGGTTTGGTGTGCATCACGTTCGAGCGCACCGAAAGCTGCGGGATGCTGAGTCCCTCCCGCCGCAAAAACAGCGAAGACCAGGCCCCCGCCGCGACCAACACTCGCGAGGTTTTGACAGCTCCCGCCTCTGTCACCACGCCGCTCACCGCGCCGCCTGCCCGCTCAAGCCCGCGCACGGCGCAACCCTCACGAATGACAGCGCCAAGCTTCACCGCCGCGCACGCGATCGCAGGCACCGCAACAAACGGCTCGGCGACCATATCATCGCTCGTGTGCATCGCCCCGCGCCACGGGTTAATGGCATCAGGGAACATCGCACGCACCTGCACCGCACTCAGCATTTCGGTGCCAGCCACAGCGCCAAAATCACGTTGCCATGCTTCATAGTCAGCAAGCTGCTTTTCGCTCTCGGGCAAAAAGGTAACGCCTGCGCGTTTCACGCCAATGTCGGTGTCACACTCCTCAGCCAGCTCTTCCCAAAGCTGCTGTGCTTCAATCACAATCGGAAGCTCGGCATAGTCGCGGGCCGTCTTCCTGATCCAGCCCCAATTGCGCGCGCTTTGCTCGGCAGCAACACGTCCCTTCTCAAGCAAAAGCGGCTTAAGCCCTTGTTTTGCAAGGTAATACGCGGTGCAAACACCTATAATTCCACCACCGATGATCACCACATCGGCCTCATCAGACAGTGCGTTTACATGCTCGCAAGCATGCTCAAGCCCAAGCGGGATACCCATCACGCACCAAGCTCATCCAACAACCGCTCCATAAAGCGGTGGCCCTTCTCGAACTCGGCAATAGTGATGAACTCATCAGGCTGGTGCGCTTGCTCTATGCTACCGGGGCCGCAAACAACGGCGGAGTATCCGGCGTCCTGAAACTGCCCCGCCTCGGTGCCGTAGCTCACAACATGGCTGGCGTTGTCGCCCGTCACACGCCGCGTAAACACTTCGGCGGCACCTTCCTTTTCGGGTTTGAGCGCTGGCACGTCAAAGAAGCCGGTTAGATCAATCCGCGCCTCTGGGTGAATGGCCTGCATACCGGCCTCAACTTCACGCGCGCGGGCGGTATAGCGGTCGACCCAGTCTTGCTTGTTTTCCCCCGGAACCACACGAAAGCCCATGATAAACTGGCAGTCTTTGGCGGTGATGTTGTTGGCCGTGCCACCCGTTATCGTCCCGACATGGGAGTTGGTCCAAGGCGGATCAAACATTGCTGCTAGTTCGGTCGGTTTCTTGGCCATCACCTCGGCGTTCATCTGATTGGCCCAGTCTACCAGTTTCGCAGCTTCCATGACTGCGCTGACGCCTGTGTGCATGATCGAGCTGTGAACTTCAAAGCCCACGATATGCGTTGCCACACCAACGCCGCCTTTGTGACCATTTACCACCTTAAGCATGCTCGGCTCGCCGATGATGGCCAGCTCGGCTTTGGGCAATACGCCTTGCATGGCTTCGATCATCGCGGGCGCACCAGTGCAGCCAACTTCTTCGTCGTAACTGAGAGCAATCTGCAAAGGCCGCGTCACACCGCGCCGTTTGGCTTCCACCAAGGCCCAAAGCGCCAGTGCGTCAAAGCCTTTCATGTCACAGGTGCCACGGCCATAATACTTGCCGTCGCGTTCGGTTACGGTAAAAGCATCAGTCGTCCAGGGCTGCCCGTCAATCGGCACAACATCGGTGTGGCCCGAAAGCACAACACCGCCCTCTTCCCACGGGCCGACATGCGCAAACAACGCGCAATGGGTCTTGGCTTCATCGCGCCAGTGACGATGGCTCTCGATGCCATGTGAAGCCAGATAGCCCTCAACCCAATCAATCAGATCCGTGTTCGGATCACGGCTGACAGTCGGAAAACCGATCAGCTTTTCCATTAACTCAAATGGTGTAAGAACTTCAGCCATCAGTAGCCGCTTTCGGAAATCAAAATTTTATGCCCATCACCCACGTCCTTGTAAACAGAAGGCTCGGCAACATACTCAACCGGATGAATAGGTGACGGGATCGGCTTGAAGTTCAGCTCTTTCTCGCTCATGCGCTTGCGCGGATCAGCAATCGGAACCGCCTTCATCAGCGCTTGCGTATAGGGGTGCTGGGGGTTTTCAAACACTTCACGGCGTGGGCCCATCTCGACGATACGCCCCAGATACATCACCGCGACATCATGACTGACGCGTTCAACTACGGCCATGTCATGCGAGATAAACAGGTAGCTCAGCCCGAGATCGGCCTGTAGCTCCATCATCAGGTTGAGCACCTGCGCCTGCACCGACACGTCCAGCGCACTTACGGCTTCGTCAGCGACAATCAGCTTGGGGTTCAGCGCCAACGCCCGCGCAATCGCAACTCTCTGGCGCTGCCCACCGGAAAGCTCATGCGGAAAACGGCGCAGGAAAGAGCGCGGCAACTCCACGCGATCAAACAGCGCTTCGATACGGTCGTGCAACTCCTGCCCCTTGGCGATGCCGTAGTTCTGCATCGGCTCGGCAACTTGGCTCATCAGGTTCATCTGCGGGTTAAGGCTGGCAAACGGATCCTGAAAGATCATCTGCATGTCCTGGCGCATCTTGTGCATGTCGCGGGTGTTCAGCGACAGCACCTCGGTGCCCTCGAACATGACACTGCCCTCCTGCGGCTCAACCAGCCGCAGAATCGAGCGTCCGACCGTCGACTTGCCGCTGCCGCTTTCGCCCACAAGGCTCAGCGTGCGGCCTTTCTCGATGCTGAACGAAAGGTCTTCAACCGCATGCACATTGGCGACAGTGCGGCGGAAAAACCCGCCCTTAACCGGAAACCGCGTGGTCAGCCCTTTGACTTCCAGCAGCACCTCGTCAGTGCCGACAATCTCGTCAAGGTTCTGGTTCTCGCGCCCCAAGAGTTTCATCGGCGAGGGGTTGTCCGTGCCGTTCATCTCGCCAAGTTTGGGAACAGCCGCCAGCAGCGCCTTGGTGTAATTGTGCTGCGGGTTTTCAAAAATTTCCTCGACCGTGCCCTCTTCAACCTTTTCACCCCGGAACATTACAACAACACGGTCAGCCATCTGGGCAACAACAGCCATGTCGTGAGTGATGAACATCACAGCCGTGCCGGTTTCACGCTTGAGGCGGTCCATCAGAGCCAGAATTTCGGCCTGAATGGTCACATCCAAAGCTGTCGTCGGCTCATCGGCGATCAGCAAGCGTGGCTCACAAGCCAGCGCCATCGCGATCACCACACGCTGTCGCATCCCGCCGGAAAGTTCATGCGGATATTGCTCGATGCGGCGCTCGGGCTCAGGGATGCGAACTTGCTGCAAAAGCTCAAGTGCGCGGCGCTCTGCCTGTTTTTTAGTCATTCCCTTATGCAATCGTAGACCTTCAGTGAGCTGCCGGCCCACGGTAAACACGGGGTTCAAGGCGGTCATAGGCTCCTGAAAGATCATTCCGATCTCGTTACCACGAATCGTTCGCATCAGGCTTTGATCGGTTTGCTTGAGGTCGATCTTGTCGCCATTGCCACGCTCGAACATCAGTTTGCCGCCGGCAATATCACCGCCGCCATACTCGATAAGGCGCATCAACGAGAGCGAGGAAACTGACTTGCCAGAGCCTGATTCACCCACGATACAAACGGTTTCACCCGCTTTCACATCAAAGGTAACATCTTTCACTCCGACCACTGGCCCGTCTTTGGTTTGAAACTCTACTCGCAGGTTTTCGATCGCGACCAGCGGTTGGTCCAGAGGTTGGTCCAGCATTCACACATCCCATTCATTTAAGCCGATCTAACCACGCTACTCAGGGTTGGCTTAACCTGTCAAACAGCTTGAACTGATCTCACGTAATTACTGCAAAAGACTTGCAATTTTTCGAATCTCTGTTTGCAATAGAGAGCATGACAGGGGGAAAGTTGAACATTCGCGTCACAGCGAGTGACCTTAAAACTGCTCCCCGAGTTCAAAGCCGCACCATAAGCGGATCCCACATAGCAAGCCGAAGAGCTTGCGTAACTTGGAGTGTAAAATGAAAGTTAAAACCCTTCTGCTCGGCGCAGCAGCTTCCTTTGTCATGGCCCCCGCGGCTATGGCCGAGCGCGGCTCTGATGGCCACGTCAACGTGATCTATTGGCAAGCGCCTTCGATCCTGAACCCCTATCTTTCGGGTGGCACAAAAGACATCGAAGCTTCGTCTTTGATCATCGAGCCACTGGCGCGCTACGACGACAAAGGCGCGCTTGTGCCTTATATCGCAGCCGAAGTTCCAACAGTTGCCAACGGCGGCGTGAGCGAAGATCTCACATCTATCACTTGGAAAATCAAAGAAGGTCTTCTTTGGTCAGACGGCACAGCCGTTACAGCAAACGACGCCAAGTTCACCGCCGACTACTGCATGCACCCGGAAGGCGGCTGCGCTCAGGCTTCGTTCTTTGACGGTGTTGAAAGTGTCGAAGTTGTCGATGACCTGACACTCAAGATCACCTTTGATCAGCCTAAACCAAACCCGTATGGCCCGCTTGTTGGCGGCCAGTCTCCGGTTATCCAGGCCGCTCAGTTTGCGAACTGCATGGGTGCAAAAGCTCCTGAGTGCACCGAGGCAAACTTTGCCCCGATCGGCACCGCGGGCTTCAAGGTTGACGAGTTCAAACCAAATGACGTGATCTCGCTTTCGGCCAACCCGAACTACCGTGACCCGGCCAAGCCGGCATTCGCAACCATGACACTCAAAGGCGGCGGCGACGCGACAGCCTCTGCCCGTGCCGTGTTTGAAACCGGTGAAATGGACTACGCCTGGAACCTCCAACTCGCACCCGATGTGATCGCGAAGTTTGAAGAAGGCGGCAAAGGCAAAGCCATCGCAGGGTTCGGCCCACTGGTCGAGCGCCTTGAGATGAACATGACAGACCCGTCACCTGACCTGCCTGAAGGCGAGCGTGCAACAGTTGCGCACCCTCACCCCTTCCTGTCAGACATCAAAGTGCGTGAAGCCCTGTCAATCGCCATTGACCGCGATCTGCTGGTTGAAGTTGGTTACGGCACCGCCGGTAAGCCAACTTGTGACCTCGTTCCAGCGCCTGACAACTTTGCCGCTAAAAACGACTTCTGCCTGACCCAAGACATGGACCGCGCCAAAGCGCTCCTTGACGAAGCCGGTTGGACAGACAGCGACGGCGACGGCGTGCGTGATAAGGACGGCAAAAAACTGTCGATCCTCTATCAAACATCAACCAACGCTGTGCGTCAGGACTTCCAGGCTCTGATCAAACAGTGGTGGGAAGAAATCGGCGTAGAAGTTGAACTTCGCAATGTTGATTCCTCTGTCTTCTTTGGCGGTGACCCGGGCTCGCCCGACACTTTCCAGAAGTTCTACGCTGATGTTGAAATGTATGCGAACACCTTCAACGGCACCGACCCGCAGCAATATCTTGCAGCTTACAAATGCGGTAACGAGCCACGCCCGGCAAGCCAATGGCAGGGTGAAAACATCAACCGCTTCTGTGATCCGGCCTATGACGCTCTGATCGACGAACTCGGCAGGACTGGCGATATCGCCAAGCGCGGCGAGATTGCTATCAAAATGAACAACATGCTCACAAAGGAAAGCCACACAATCGTTGGCCTCGTTCACCGTGGTCGCGTGTCTGGCCAGTCAAACACACTTGGTGGCCACATTCTCAACGTCTGGGACTCAGAACTCTGGGACGCAGCCGAATGGTACCGCATCAAGTAAGCCTTGCTTGACTATCGGGTGCTCCGCTCCGGCGGGGCACCCATTCCGCTCTGATACCGTTTTCGCAAACCCAGACCTGTAAACAAAGGCGCCGCTTCATGCTGACTTATACGATCCGTCGGTTGATCCTTTCGATCCCGACGCTTTTGTTCATCGCTCTGGTAATCTTCCTGCTCCTGCAGCTCGCCCCCGGCGATCCAATGGCACAAGTGCCACTCACCGTCCCCCCCGAAGTCAAAGAAAAGATGCGCGAAGCCCTCGGCCTCGGTGCGCCTTGGTATGTGCAGTTCTGGAAGTGGCTGGTGCAATTCTTCTGGATCGAACCGAAGGTGTTTATCGACTACCTGACCAACAGCAGCACCCTCTTTGGCTGGCTGCCGGACACCGAACTCTACACCAAATGCGGCGCTGGCGCGCTTGAAGATTGCGATTTGCGCATGCGCAGCTGGCAGACCCGCTCCCCCGTGATGGACCTCGTCCTCCAGCGTCTGCCACAGACGCTCTGGGTTGTCGGCCTCGCCTATGTGGTGGCTTTCTTCATCGCCATCCCCATCGGCATCTACTCGGCTTACAAGCAATACTCCAAGTTTGACCAAGCCGGCACATTCATCACCATGATCGGCTTTTCGATCCCGCCGTTCTTCACCGGCCCGCTGCTGATCGTGATCTTCTCGGTCTACCTCGGCTGGTTCCCGTCGATCTATGACACCACGCTCGAGGTCAACAGCTGGGCCAGCTTCAAAAAGCAACTCGCCCAGATGATCATGCCTGTCATGGTCCTCGCCCTACAAGTTACCGCGCAGATCAGCCGCTTTATGCGCGCGTCAATGCTCGACAACCTCAAGCAAGACTACGTGCGCACCGCCCGCGCTAAGGGCTTGTCCGAGCGCGTGGTCGTGCTGGTTCATGTGCTGCGTAACTCGATGATCGCCGTTGTCACCGTCATCGCGCTGGCGATCCCCGGTATCTTCGGCGGCTCGATCATTACCGAGCGGGTCTTTAAAGTTAACGGCATCGGCGACGCCCTCATTGGCGCGCTCTTTGCCTCTGATATGCCAATGGTGATGACACTCACCTTCATCTTCGCGATCCTGATCGTGCTTGCCAACATCTTTGCCGACGTCATGTATGGCGTGCTAGACCCGAGGATCCGCTATGACTGATGACCAAGAGATCGTCCCGATCGAGGCGCTGTCAGACAACACAACCCTGCCGCCGCATCGCTCTCAGGGGCAGGAAATCTGGCTGCAATTTCGTCAACATAAGGGCGCTATGTTCGGGGGCTTCATCCTCGCGTTCATCACCCTTGCAGTGCTCTTCGGTTCGCTGATCTGGCAGGTTGATCCCGGCAAACTAGACATCCGATCAAAAGACTGGCGGCCAATCTACACCCTGATCTGGAACGGTGATGTCAAAGCCGGTTGGGCCCACCCTTTCGGCACCGATCAACTCGGTCGTGACGGCCTTGCCAATATGTTGGCAGGCGGGCGCACCTCGCTCGCTGTCGGCTGGGCGGCAATGCTGCTCTCGCTGTTCCTCGGCGCGGGTATTGGCGTTCTGGCAGGCTACTTCAAAAAGCTCGACGGCCCCCTCATGCGGATGACAGACCTGTTCCTGTCCCTCCCCGTGCTGCCGCTTCTGCTGGTTGCTGTAACACTGTTCCGTCAACCCCTGCGTGCCAACTTCGGCCCCGAAGGCGGGATGTTTATCCTCATCGTCGGCGTCATTGGCATCACCTCGTGGATGCACACCGCGCGCATCGTCCGTGGCGATGTGCTGGCGCTTAAGGAACGCGAGTTCGTCCTCGCCGCCCGCTCGGCAGGAACAACCTCCAAAGGCATCATCACGCGGCATCTTTTGCCCAACGTGATCTCGCCCATCGTGGTCTCGGCAACCTTCGGCCTCGCCACCGCGATCATCACCGAAAGCTCGCTAAGCTTCCTCGGTGTCGGCTTCCCCTCCGACTTCCCGACATGGGGCAAAATGCTCGCTGACGCCGTGCCGCGCATGCAAGAGTTCCCCGAGCGTGTCATGCTCCCGGGTGTCGCCATCTCACTCACGGTGCTCGCGGTGAACTACCTCGGCGACGGCCTGCGCGACGCGCTCGACCCACGCATTCGAGGCCGCTAGGCCACCTTGAGAAAATAAGAACACCTGTTCGCGCGGCCCCACCAACAGCAGGCCGCGCGTTCTCTTTTGGGGTCGAGACTGCACAGCTGGCCTCGCAGTCGCGCAGGCGCAGAACGCTCTCCCAAACCATGCTCGCACTCTATAGCCCCGAAAGCTTGCAGCCCTGCAGCAAACCCTCCAAATCAAGCAAGACGACCACCCAAGGAGATGCGCCATGTTTGAACAGTTCGGTTTTGAGACCCTCACCCCGCTGACCGCCAGCCTCTATCTGGCATTGGCAATCGGTGTTGCCTTTGGTGTGCTCGCTGAAATCACCCGATTTTGCCTGCGTCGCGCTGTGGTTGGTGATGTGGTCGGTGATGAGCGCAAGCAAGCCGCCGGTGTCTGGCTCATCGCCCTTGCAGTGGCCTTGGTCGGCACACAAGCTGGCGTTGCTGCGGGTTATATCTCCTTTGCCGAGCATCGCTTCCTTGCCGCCGATCTGCCGATTTTGGCGGTCGTGCTTGGCGGGCTGGCCTTTGGTGTTGGCATGGTGCTCACACGCGGCTGTGCCTCGCGCCTTACAGTGCTGGCTGGCTCCGGCAACCTGCGCGCGCTTACAGTTATCATCGTTTTTGCGCTCGCGGCCCATGCAACGCTTAAAGGCGTTCTCGCGCCGGTGCGCGTGGCACTTGGGGCAGTCACCATGCCGCTTGGCGAGTTCACTTCGCTGGCCGCTTTGCCCGGTGGTGGATTGCTTTGGGCCACGGCCCTCGCCGCAATCGCGCTTGTTTTCGCACTACGCTCGGGCAACAATGTCGTGCAACTCGCCCTTGCAGCCCTCATCGGCGCACTGGTTCCGCTGGCTTGGGTCGGCACCGGTTTTGTCCTGTTTGACGAGTTTGACCCGATCGCCATGCAAAGCCTCAGCTTCACACTTCCCGCTGCCGACACGCTCTTCTGGGGCATCGCCAGCACCGCGATCAAACCGGGCTTTGGCGTTGGCCTGCTCGGTGGTGCGCTTGTCGGGGCAGCGCTATCAGCACTGGTTTCCGGCCGCTTCGCGTGGCAGAGCTTTGAAGCGCCGTCACAAACAGGCCGCTACCTTTTGGGTGCGGTGCTCATGGGTGTTGGCGGCGTGCTCGCTGGCGGTTGCACCTTGGGCGCTGGCCTCGCTGGCGTGCCAACTCTTGGCTTCTCGGCCATCATCGCCCTGATAAGCATCATCCTCGGCGCTAAACTTGCAAGCCGTCTGCTTACGAAAAGCGGCGCCGGATCCGACGCACAGCCAGCCACACAAGCCCTACAACCGGCAGAGTAACCAGCGCCATCAACAAGGCCTTATCCACCCCGCCAAAGCTCTTCACAACGGGGTAAAGCGCGTAGGCGACAAGGTTTACAGCGTAATAGCTGATCGCGACGACAGACAGCCCCTCTACGGTCTGCTGCATATGTAGCTGCACTTCGGCGCGGCGGTTCATCCCTTCAAGCAACTGCTGGTTCTGCGCCGAGCGCTCAACTTCAACGCGCGTGCGCAACAACTCGCCAGCCCGCATCGCCCTGTCAGCCATAGCCACCAAGCGCCTGCGGCTCGCGGCAACCGTGCGCATGGCCGGATCATACCGCCGCATCATAAACTCGCCAAATGTCTGCCGCCCCTTAAAGCGCTCTTCACGCAGCACAGTAATGCGCGCATTGACAATCACCTCGTAAGCCTCCGTCGCGCCAAAGCGAAAGCTCGTGTCTGCCGCCAGCTTCTCAAGCTCGGATGACACAGCAAGCAAGTCCTGCAACGTTGCCTCAGCGGGTGTTTCATGCAGGGTCATATCGTCCATCAGTTCTGACAGCGTCGCATCAAACTTTGCCATCACCCCTCTGGTTTCAGCGGCACGGGCAAACCCAAGCATCGACATCGCCTTATAGGTTTCAACTTCGCACAACCGCTGCACGATCCGTCCAATGCGCTGCGGGCCTGTGTCTTTGGCGGCAAATACTGCAAAGCGCATGTGCCCCGCCTGATCAATGCTGAAGTCCCCCGCAATCAACGCCGCCTCATCAAGCACATAGCTCAGGGCAAGGCTCTCGGGCACAAACCAGTCGTTCATCTGGCGTTCCATCGTGGCTTCCTGCGTCATCTCTTCGATCCGCAACAAAGCACTTGTCACCCGTTCTCCGGGCGCCTGCGAAAGCCAATCATCAGGAAAAACTTCAAAATCAGCCGGATCAAAGGCCCGCGTCCCGAGCCGGTTTGAAAACGCCGTATAGGTGACAAACTCGGTGTGGCTCTCCCACTTCAACCAATGCTTGCCGATCTGGCCAAAATAGTGCGTGGCATCAGGCGGCGGATGTGCCGCCCCAAAGCGATCAAGCAAGGCACATAAATGCGCCCTGTCATGTGCACGCTCACGCGCAGCGGCATTCTGACTACGTTTGATCGCCAGAAAAGCCGCCGTCGCTGGTGCTTCGATCAAAGGAAAGGGCCGGGCATGCATTTCGTTGGCAAGATTGTAACGCAGCGGGTGATCGGCAATTGCAGACATATCGCACTCCTTTGCCTGTGAACCTATCGAAGCGCGCCCACAAGTAAATGCGCTCTTTGTCGCAAAATCAAATATTTGGCAGAATACACTTGTATACAGAAAAGGGCGCCCCAACCGGAGCGCCCCTCTCTACCACAAAAACCAGCAAGCTAGTCGATCATGCCCAGCAGCTTATCAAGCGAAGCTTTCGCATCACCGTAAAACATCCGCGTATTCTCTTTGAAGAACAGCGGGTTCTCGATACCTGAGTATCCGGTGCCCTGCCCGCGCTTGGAGACAAACACCTGCTTGGCCTTCCAGCACTCAAGCACCGGCATACCAGCAATCGGGCTGTTCGGGTCTTCCTGCGCCGCAGGGTTCACGATGTCGTTTGAGCCAATAACAATCGCAACATCAGTCTCAGGGAAATCCTCGTTGATCTCGTCCATCTCCATCACGATGTCATAAGGCACTTTCGCCTCGGCAAGCAGCACGTTCATGTGCCCCGGCAAACGCCCTGCAACAGGGTGAATAGCGAAGCGCACATTCTTGCCCTTGGCGCGCAAACGCCGCGTAAGCTCGGCCACATTTTGCTGTGCCTGAGCCACGGCCATGCCGTAACCCGGGATGATGATGACGCTGTCAGCTTCGTTCAAAGCCGCGGCAACACCGTCAGCCTCAATCGCGATCTGCTCGCCCTCAACTTCCATCTGTGGGCCAGACGTGCCGCCAAAGCCGCCCAGAATAACGCTCACAAACGAGCGGTTCATCGCCTTACACATGATGTAACTGAGGATCGCACCAGACGAGCCAACCAGCGCGCCGACCACGATCAGAAGGTCATTGCCAAGGCTAAAGCCAATCGCCGCAGCCGCCCAGCCAGAGTAGCTGTTGAGCATCGACACAACAACAGGCATGTCAGCGCCGCCGATGCCCATGATCAAATGGTAGCCAATGAACAATGCCGCCAGCGTCATGATGAACAACGGCAGGAAACCACCAGTGTTGAAATACCAGATCAGGCAGATCAAGGAGAGCCCCCCCGCACCAGCGTTAAGCATATGCCCGCCCGGTAGCTTCGTCGCAGCCGAGTCAACCTTGCCTGCGAGCTTACCATAGGCAATCACCGAGCCGGTAAATGTCACAGCACCGATGAAGATACCGAGAAATAATTCAACCCGAAGAATGTTGAGCTCAACGACAGTTTTCTTGGCGATAAGCGCTGCGAAAGTCCCCAGCTCTGACAGGGCAACATCGTTGGCAACCATCAGATCAGCGACACGCACCATTTCAAAATGCGCGATAAAACCAACAAACACAGCCGCCAAGCCAACCAGCGAGTGCATCGCTGCGACAAGCTCGGGCATCTGCGTCATCTGCACCTTAGTGGCCAGTTGGTAGCCAATGGCCCCGCCTGCCGCGATCATCATCAGTGACAAAAGCCAATAGCCAGCGCCGGGGCCGACGAGCGTTGCCGCCACGGCCAAAGCCATGCCCGCGATGCCATACCAGACCGCGCGCTTGGCGCTTTCCTGCCCTGACAAACCGCCAAGCGAAAGAATGAAGAGAATAGCTGAAACGACATAAGCCGCTGTTGTGAAACCGAATTCCATGATCAGCCCCCCTTAAGACTTCTGGAACATGGCGAGCATTCGCCGTGTTACCAAAAAGCCGCCAAAAATGTTGATCCCTGTCATAAAGACCGAGACAGCCGCCAGCAGGATGACAAGGAACGAACCCGAGCCGATCTGCATAAGTGCGCCGAGAATGATGATCGAGCTGATCGCGTTGGTCACCGCCATAAGCGGCGTATGCAGGCTGTGCGCCACGCCCCAGATCACTTGGAAGCCAACGAAAACCGCCAGAACAAACACAATAAAGTGCTGCATGAAGCTCGCCGGAGCAACAAGCCCCACACCAAGCAAAAGCGCCGCGCCAACCGTGAGCAAAGTCACCTGCTGCTTGGTCTGCGCCTTGAACGCAGCAACCTCGGCTGCGCGCTTTTCTTCCGCTGTCAGTTCAACAACCTCGGCCTTTGGCTGGGCTGCAATCGCTGCAATCTTCGGTGGCGGCGGCGGGAAGGTGATCTCACCTGCGTAAGCCACAGTCGCACCACGGATCACGTCATCTTCCATGTCATGGTTGATCTGGCCGTCTTTTTCAGGCGTCAGATCGGTCATCATGTGGCGGATGTTGGTCGCGTAAAGGTTTGAGGCCTGCGTCGCCATCCGGCTCGGGAAGTCGGTGTAGCCAACAATCGTCACGCCGTTGTCAGTAACGATCTTCTCGTCCATGACCGTCAGCTTACAGTTGCCGCCCTTCTCCGCTGCAAGGTCGATGATCACCGAACCCGGCTTCATTGCCGCAACCATGTCAGGCGTCCAAAGCTCGGGCGCTTCACGGTTGGGGATCAGTGCCGTGGTGATCACGATATCAACTTCAGGAGCCAGCTCACGAAACTTGGCAAGCTGCGCCTCGCGGAACTCAGGAGAAGAAACCGCCGCATAACCGCCCGTCGCCGCGCCGTCTTGCTGCTCTTCCTCAAAGTCGAGGTAAACAAACTCGGCGCCCATCGATTCGACTTGCTCGGCAACTTCAGGCCGCACATCAAACGCCAGCGTCACCGCACCAAGCGATGTCGACGTGCCAATCGCTGCAAGGCCAGCAACGCCCGCCCCGACAACCAGAACCTTCGCCGGAGGCACCTTGCCCGCTGCGGTGATCTGCCCGGTAAAGAAGCGACCAAAGTTGTTACCAGCCTCGATAACCGCGCGGTAGCCCGCGATATTGGCCATCGAGCTCAGCGCATCCATCTTCTGAGCGCGTGAAATGCGTGGCACCATTTCCATCGCGATCACATTGGCGCCCTTGGCTTTCGCCGCTTTCATACCCGCATCATTCGCCGCAGGGTTAAAGAACGAAATCAACGTCTTACCAGACTTGAGATGCTTGAGCTCCTCGGCTTCCGGCTGGCGCACCTTAGCAATGATCTCAGCATCTTTCCAAAGCGCGTTGGCGGTTTTCTTTACCGTCACGCCCGCCGCCTTATAGTCAGCATCCGAGTAGCCAGCACCCTTGCCAGCGCCGGATTCGATCATGCACTCATAGCCCAGCTTTTGCAGCTGTAAGGCAGAGTCCGGGGTCATGGCGACACGCGCCTCTCCCTCAAAGACTTCTTTGGGCGTTCCAATAATCACGTATCTGTCCCCTTCAGGTATTCTTCTGTCCAACCAAACTCACCGAGAAACAATCTTGCGCGCGGCCTCGGTCAGTCTTTTCAATAAATTCGTCGCAGCTTGATGTCGCATCGCGGCATACTTGTCAAAGCCAACGTCGCGTTTCTTTTTCGTAGGCAGCAAACTCGTCCGCAAAAGCAGCCCGCAAACTGGCTTCCTCTTCTTCGATGAACCGCCAGTTTATTAACCACATAAACACAGGAACTAAAACCAGAGAAGGCAAGGCCCCCCAATAAAGGCTGGCTCCGGCAAGCACCAATGCATCACCAAGGTAGATAGGGTTGCGGCTAAGCGTGAACACACCGCCGGTTACGATGTTGCGGGGCTTGCGCCGTGGAATCACAGTCGTTTTGTGCCGACGCATTTCCCAAACAGCGGCCACCATCGCCAGCAAACCTGTGAAGATAAGCCCAAAGCCGAACGGCTGCGTCAACAGCACCGGCCCAACCGGCAACAGCGTCGCTTGTAACCAGCTCAGCCCCAAAAACAGCAGGAGCCATGCAGGCGGGATATCAAGCCAGGCCTTCATTCCCACTCCATCTCTTCAAACACGCGCCCCGCATTTTTGGTCGCCAGCTCTTCAAACGTATCCAGATGCGCCCACGCAGCCTGATCAACATAATAAGCACCCGCAAGGTCACCGCCCTCTTCGATATGCGCTCCGATCTTCTCTCTCAGATCACGCAGATAGTCATACGTATAGCGCTTCACCTGCGCCAAATTGGTCGGATGCCCATGCCCGGGTATCACATAAGTCGGCTGCATCGGCTCGAACTTCTCTTCCCATGTTTGCACCCAGCAGCTCGTGCATGTGTCCGCAAAGATCGGCAGCATCCGCTCGTGAAAGGCGATATCCCCCGCGATCATCATGCTCCACTGCGGAATCCAAACCTGCGTATCGCCCGGCCCGTGTGCAGGCCCAAGGTGCAGAATCTCAAACTTCACACCGCCGAGTTCATAGTCGTAACGCTCGCTAAAACTCAGGTTGGCAACAGCAACTTCAGTGCCCTCCGCCTTGTCACGGTTGTAGCGCTTCATCCCTTCAAGAATGTCAAAACCGCGCTCGTGCCCCTCTTCAATCGCATCCTCATGCGCAAGAATGTCCACGCCCAAAGCCGCCCAGTAGGAGTTGCCCAAAAACGCATGCCCCTGCCCGTTCTCGTTGATCACAAGCTTCACAGGTTGGTCTGTCACGGTCTTGATCTCGTCATGCAACGCCTTGGCAAGCCGCGCCGAAGCGCCGCCGTTCACCACAACAACGCCTGCATCGGTGACAACAAAACTCAGGTTGTTGTTGTGTCCCGAGTTCTCGTAAGTCGGTGGCGCCGTCGCCCCGATCGCAGAAAACACATGCGGGATCACCTCGACAGGCTTTGAGTAAAGCTCCGACTGCGGATACTGATCGGCAATATCCTCACTGGCAAAAGCCGCCCCCGCAAAGGCAAAACCTACAACGATCGACATAAAATGGCGCATAACGTCCTCCCTGGATTTGAACAAATATCACATTCACGCTCATGAATGTCTATCGCAAAGCCACGCCACAACTTGCAATGCCCTGAGCCCCGCGGCAAGCTCAACCAACTCCAAAAAGGCAAAACATGAACCGCGACAGTTACAACGCCTTCTGCGCCACCCTCCCGCAAGCAACCCATGTCGTGCAATGGGGCAACGCTGATGTGTGGAAGGTCGGCGGCAAGCTCTTCGCCATCTGCGGTTGGAATGACGGGCAAGACGCTTTCACTTTCAAGTGCTCGGACATCGCTTATGAAGTCTTGCAAGAGATGCCCGGCATCCGCCCCGCCCCCTACCTTGCCTCACGCAGGATGAAATGGCTCCAGCAATACCGCGACGGAGGCCTCTCTGACGACGAGCTGCAAAATCACATCAAGCTGAGCTACGATATGGCCGTCTCAAAGCTCACCAAAAAGCTGCGCGCCGAACTCGGGCTTTGACATTGCCCGCCTCACAGCACATGCTGACGGCATGACATTTGCCAACACCCAAAGCGCTCTTCCCGAGCGCCGCCCCGCAGGTTGGATCGCCACATGGCGCCGCCTGTCTATGACGTCCTGCCTGAACGGTTAAAGCGCGCCCGCCGCCCTTTTCCCAACTCATTCAAGGATTTACTCCATGTCCGACGCATACAACCCCGCCAATGACGGCGCCCAAATGTCCTTCAAAGACCGCATGTCTTACGGCGACTACCTGCAACTCTCCAAAGTGCTCGACGCGCAAGAACCCCGCTCCGATGCCCACGACGAAATGCTGTTCATCATTCAGCACCAAACCTCCGAACTCTGGATGAAACTCGCCCTCCACGAGCTCTACGCCGCCCGCGAGGCCATGCTGACAGGTAACCTCTCGCATGGCTTCAAAATGCTCGCCCGCGTGGCGCGCATCTTTGAGCAGCTTAACAGCGCATGGGACGTATTGCGCACTATGACGCCCTCTGATTACACCCGCTTTCGCAACGACCTTGGTCAAAGCTCCGGCTTTCAGTCGCACCAGTATCGCCTCATCGAGTTCATCCTCGGCAACCGCAACGCAGCCATGCTCAAACCCCACGAACATAAGCCCGAAGTGCTAGAGCTACTTGAGGCCGAGCTCGCCCAGCCCTCGCTCTATGACGTGGCGCTCAGCATGCTCAACAAAACCTTCGCCCTGCCCGAGACAGTGCTCAACCGCGATCTGCGCTCAAACTACAGCGCATCCGAACCCGTCACCGAGGCTTGGACAAAAGTCTATCAAGCCCCCGAGGCGCACTGGCAACTCTATGAACTGGCCGAGAAGCTGGTTGATTTTGAAGACTACTTCCGCCGCTGGCGCTTCAATCACGTCACCACAGTCGAGCGCATCATCGGCTTCAAACGTGGCACAGGCGGCACCGGTGGCGTCAGCTACCTGCGCAAAATGCTAGAGGTCGAGCTCTTCCCCGAGCTCTGGCACCTGCGCACCTCGCTCTAAAGCAAAAAACCAGCTCAGGCTTTCCTTTTGGTGTAAATACTCAAATCCAACGCCGCAACTCAGGCGTTGGTCTTGGCTTTGCTCCACTCGCGCGCCGCTTCCCCGAAGGCCTCGAACAGCGGCCTTGAAACAGGGTCGTTGGCGGCGTTCCACTCAGGGTGCCACTGCACCGAAAGCGTAAAGCCCGGTGCGTCTTTGATATAGATCGCCTCGGGCGTGCCGTCTGGCGCATAGCCGTCGATCACCACGCGCTCGCCAGCAGCCGATATCCCCTGCCCGTGCAGCGTGTTGGTCATCACCTCAGGCGCGCCCATCAGCTTGTGAAAGACACCGCCCTCGCTAAAGCTGACCATATGGCGCAGCTCGAACTTCTCTTCCATCGTGCCCTCGGGCGGCATGCGGTGGTTGTCGCGGCCCTCCAGTTCCCGGATTTCGGGGTGCAGGCTTGAGCCAAAGGCAACCGCAACCTCCTGAAAACCGCGGCAAATGCCAAAAATCGGCTGCCCGACTTCAACACATGCGCGAATAAGCGGCAGCGCCACAGCGTCGCGCCCGCGGTCAAATTCTCCATGCGCAGGCGTTTCCGCCTCACCGTATTCGTCGGGGTGCACGTTCGGCCGTCCGCCCGTAAACAGAAAACCGTCGCAAGTCGCCATAAGCTCTTCGACTGACACAAGCGCCGGGTCCGTCGGCACGAGCAGTGGCAAACAGCCCGCAACTGTCGAAACAGCCTCGCTGTTGATGGCCCCGCCGCCGTGGATCACATATTGATCATTGATCAGATGTTGGTTGCCGATAATACCCACAACGGGGCGCCTGAAGCTGTTTTCCTGTCGCATAGTGCATAGTTAATACAGACCAAGCGTTAAGAAAAGCCCGACGTTCATCTCACGCCAGAGATCATCCAAAAACACCAACTTCGCTGCCCTCTTGTGCAGCCATGCTCAGAATGCCGAACATATAGTCGGCCGCCGAACGGAAGCACACAACGGTATAGGCGTTTTCGCCATGCATCCAGAACGCCGCTGGCACCTGCGCAAGCCTTGTGCGTCGTATCTCACCCACAGAAAATGTGCTCATATCAACCGGCGCAAGCTTGGCGATAACCTCCGCCGCGTGCTTGCCCGTCACCGTAAACACCGCCCGCGCATCTGACACATTCTCGGCCATGTAATGCTGGTTCT
Organism: Lentibacter algarum; assembly: GCF_018860975.1. Taxonomy (GTDB): domain Bacteria; phylum Pseudomonadota; class Alphaproteobacteria; order Rhodobacterales; family Rhodobacteraceae; genus Lentibacter; species Lentibacter algarum_A. Next base: position 9,894 of record NZ_JAHKQI010000008.1, on the reverse strand, counting down.
TCAGCCCCTTCGCCAGCGTCTCCAAGACCAGCTCGGCCTTGTCATGTTCAACCATGATCAAGAGCTCGTCAGGGCTCATCCACGCCAGCCCGTTGTCGCCGCCCACGTTGCAGCCGCGTTGGCCGGGCATATCTACACCCGTCACACCCGTCACCGCGTTTTTGACTTTGGTTGCACTCAGATCACCGCGAAATGCGATCATCCCGCAGAGGCCCGCCTCTTGAACCTTGGCAATACCATCAAACACCGCGCCAGCCAGCGCACTTCTCAGCTCAGACATTCTGCTTCTCCCCATCAGGGTCATAAAACACAGGGCTTACAACCTTGGCTTCATAGCTTTTACCGTCAGTCCCCGGAAAGCTCACAACCTCGCCCATACGGTTTGGCCCGTCATGCAAAAGGCCCATAGCGATGCCCTTGCCAAGCGTCGGCGAATAGTAGGTTGACGTCACCCGCCCTTGCACATTGCGCTGCCCGTTGGCGTTGTCGCCCTCAGCCACACAATAAGCCCCATCAGGAATAACCGAGCCGTCAGTGGTCTCCAAACCGACCAGCTGCCAGCGCTCGGGGTTGTCCATAAACGCCCGCTTCTGCGCGCGCTTACCAAGGAAGTCTTCCTTCTTCTTGGAAATCGCCCAATTGAGGCCGAGATCCTGCGGAATAATCGTCCCGTCTGTCTCGTCCCCGATCATGATAAAGCCCTTCTCGGCGCGCATCACGTGCATCGCCTCGGTGCCATATGGCGTCACGCCAAACTCTTCACCCGCCTCATACAGCGCATCCCAAAGTGCTGCGCCTTGGCTGGCAGGAACGGCGATCTCGTAAGAAAGCTCCCCCGCAAACGAAATCCGGAAGATCCGCGCATCAAACGCACCCAGCTTGCCTTGGGTATACTCCATAAAGGCCAGCGTCTCTTTGCTGACATCCACGCCACCGAGCTTCTCAAGCACTTTGCGTGAGTTCGGCCCGACAACACCGACTTGCGCCCACTGCTCGGTCACGTTGGTGACGTAAACCTCCCAATCCCACCACTCGGTTTGCAACCATTCTTCCATATGCGCATGAATACGCTCCGCGCCGCCGGTCGTGGTGTGGCAAAGGAAGCTCTCATCTTCCAGCCGCACAACCACTCCGTCGTCGCTCAGAAAGCCGTTCTCGCTGCACATCAAGCCATAGCGGCACTTGCCCGGCTTCAGGCTGCTCATCATGTTGGTATACATCATGTCCATGAACTTGCCCGCGTCCGGCCCCTTGACGATCAGCTTGCCAAGCGTGCTTGCATCCAGCAGCCCAAGGCTCTTGCGGGTGGCCAGTATCTCGCGGCTCACAGCCTCATGTGGCGTCTCTTCCCCCTGCAAATAGCAGTAGGCACGCCGCCAATGTCCGACAGGCTCCCAATGCGCGCCGTTGGCCTCGTGCCAGTCGTGCATCGGTGTGCGGCGCAGCGGCTGGAACACATCGCCCCGCGCTTCACCGGCAATCGAGCCCATGCTGATCGGCGTGTAAGGCGGGCGGAAGGTGGTTGTTCCTGTCGCCGGAATAGGTTTATCCAACGCATGAGAAAGCACGGCCAAGCCGTTGATGTTGCTCAACTTACCCTGATCAGTTGCCATGCCGAGCGTGGTGTAGCGCTTGGTGTGCTCAACACTCTCATAGCCTTCCTGAGCAGCCAGCTGCACATCAGAAACCTTCACATCATTCTGATAATCAAGCCAAGCCTTCGCGCGCAACTTCGGCCCCGCGCCCTGTGGCATCATCCAGACTTCAGCCAGCGGCGCTTCCACCGCCTGATCAAACGCGGGCAGGTTCGCATCAGCGGCCTTAAGCCCCAAAGCCTCAACCGCCAAGCGCCCCGCATGGTCACCGTCCGCCAAGCCAACGCCCATATCAAGCACGCCGTTCGCCGCCCCCGCAGGCACAACAAAGCCCTCGCCGTTGGCACCCTTCGGTGGCCGCTCAGCATCAGGGCGGAACATCGCGTGTTCCTCGTCCCACGTCAGCTTGCCGCCGCAATGGCTCCAGAGGTGCACCACCGGAGAGAAGCCGCCCGACATTGCAACCGCGTCGCACTCGATCTCTTCCAGCACACCGCCCTCGCCGGCCTGCGCGCAAATCTTCACGCTCTTCACCCGCTTGCCGCCGGTGACTTTGGCAATCGCTTTACCGTTTTCAACACGGATACCAAGCGCGCGGGCTTCACCCGCAATCGCCCCGCCGCCTTCAGCGCGTGCATCAAGGATCACAGGCACATCAAGACCCGCTTTCTTGACAGCAATCGCCGTGCGGTAAGCGTCGTCATTGTTGGTCACAACGACAACACGGTCACCAACACTGACGCCATACATCACCAGATAATCGCGCAAAGCCGCCGCCAGCATCACACCGGGCACATCATTGCCAGCAAAGCTCAATGGCCGCTCGATAGCGCCCGTCGCGGTGATGATCTGCCCCGCCCGAATGCGCCACAAACGGTGCCGCGGCCCCGCCATCTCGGGCGCATGATCGCGCAGCCGCTCATATCCGGTCACATAGCCGTGGTCATAGACACCAGCCCCCATCATCCGGTTGCGCATGGTGACGTTGTCCATACCCTCAAGCTCGGCCACGAGCGCGCTCACATAGTCAGCCGCGGGCACCTCGCCGAGCATTCCGCCATCAACAACAGCACGTCCGCCCCAAGCCGGATCTTGCTCCATGATCAAGACCTTAGCACCAGACAGCGCCGCAGTTTTGGCCGCTTGCAAGCCAGCAATGCCGCCGCCGATCACAACCACATCCGCAAAGAAGTAGAAGTGCTCATAGGTGTCAACATCGCGCTCTGTCGGCGCTTTCCCGAGGCCCGCTGACTTGCGAATGATCGGCTCGTAAACGTGCTTCCAAGCGAACTTGGGGAAGGTGAATGTCTTGTAGTAAAACCCCGCAGGCAAGAACCGCGCCATGGCGTTGTTGACGACACCAACATCCACTTCCAGACTCGGCCAGTGGTTCTGCGACTGTGCAACCAAACCGTCAAACAATTCGGTCGTCGTGGCGCGCTGGTTGGGCTCAAACTTGCCGCCCTCGCCCATGTTCATCAGCGCGTTCGGCTCTTCGGCCCCGCTGGCCACAACGCCGCGCGGGCGGTGGTATTTGAACGAACGCCCCATCAGCATCTGGTCATTGGCCAGCAAAGCCGACGCCAGCGTGTCGCCCTCAAAGCCCTTGAGCGTCTTGCCGTTAAACGTGAACGTCACAGGCTTGTTGCGCGCAATCCGCGCGCCACCCGTTGTCAAACGTGTGCTCATGAGAACTCCCTCCAGCTCCACCCCGGCCGCTTGGCCGAGATAGCATCTTTGATCTCTTTTGGTGGCTCAAACGTCTGGGCGCTATACGTCCCGAACACTTCCAGCGTCATCGTGCAACGCGCCGCATGAAACCACTTGCCGCAGCCATTCACATGCCGCCAGCGCTCAAAGTGAACCCCCTTCGGGTTTTCGCGCATAAACAGATAAGTCTCAAAATCAGCGTCGCTTGACCCCGGCCCAAAACGCTTGATATGCGCCTCGCCCCCGCCATGAAACTCCGTCTCTTCGCCTGTGACCCCACAGTATGGGCATTCAAGAATTAGCATGTCCCATATCCTCCTTAGTGCGCCACGCCAGCGGCAACAGATTCATCAATAAACCGACCCTCGATAAACCGCTCCATGCCGAACTCGGCTGACAGCGGCCCCGGTTCGCCTTTGGCGATCAGCTCGGCGGTTGCCCAGCCGCCGCCCGGGATGGCCTTAAAGCCGCCCGTGCCCCAGCCTGCGTTGATAAAGCAGTTGCCCAGAGGGGTTTTGCCGATCACTGGCGAGCGGTCGCCCGTCACGTCAACGATTCCGCCCCATTGGCGCAGCATCTTGAGGCGGCTGACCATCGGGAAAGTCTCAACCAGTGCGCGCACAGTCTCCTCGACGTGGTGAAAGCTGCCGCGTTGCGTATAGTTGTTAAACCCGTCCGTGCCGCCGCCGATCACCATCTCGCCTTTGTCAGACTGGCTCATATAGCCATGCACCGTGTTGGCCATCACGACAACATCCATGCAAGGCTTGATCGGCTCAGACACAAGCGCCTGCAACGCCACGCTCTCCATCGGCAGCCTGAAGCCCGCCATATTCGCCAAGTCGCCGGAGTTCCCCGCAACCACCAAGCCAAGCTTGTCGCAATCAATCGCGCCTTTGCTCGTGTCAACGCCAACAACCTTGCCGCCGCTTGAGCGCACGCCAGTCACTTCGCACTGTTGGATGATATCCATGCCCATATCAGAGCAGGCCCGCGCATAGCCCCAAGCAACCGCATCGTGGCGCGCCGTGCCGCCGCGTGCCTGCCACAACCCGCCCAAAACCGGATAGCGCGGCCCGTCAATGTTGATGATCGGCACCAGTTCCTTCACCCGCGCGGGGCTGATAAACTCAGTCGTCACACCCTGCAACATATTGGCATGGGCCGTGCGCTTGTAACCACGCACCTCATGCTCGGTCTGCGCCAGCATGATCACACCACGCGGGGAAAACATCACATTGTAGTTCAAATCCTGCGACATGGTCTCATAGAGCGAGCGCGCCTTTTCATACAAGGCTGCCGACGGGTCTTGCAGATAGTTGCTGCGAATGATCGTGGTGTTGCGCCCCGTATTGCCGCCACCAAGCCAGCCCTTTTCCAAAATCGCCACATTGGTGATGCCGAAGTTCTTGCCAAGGTAGAACGCCGTTGCAAGCCCGTGCCCGCCCGCGCCAACGATGATGACATCATACTTCTTCTTCGGAGCCGGCGAGCGCCAGGCGCGCTCCCATCCCGAGTGAAAACGAGCAGCCTCTCGGGCCACAGCAAAGGCAGAATAACGTCTCATGGCTTTCGAATCCGATCTGCTAACAAGTCTTAGGGGTTAGTGCCTGAATACAGGCCATAAACGGCGCAGTAAATCGTCAGAATCCCTCACAAATGCGACATTGCCGCGCTTACAGGCGTTTTGGCCTTTTCCCAAAGGCTCAGGCGCACTAAATGAAGCATATGATATTCTGGATGATCGCCCTCGCGCTTGCTTGCCTTGCCGCCACGCTCTTTGCGCTGGCACTGTTTCGCTCTGACGCCAGTGAAGAACACCCCGCCGCCTATGATCTGCGCGTCTACCGCGATCAGCTCAATGACGTCGAGCGTGACCTCGCCCGCGGTGTGATCAGCGAGGCCGACGCCGAGCGCACCCGCACCGAGGTTGGCCGCCGCGTGCTCAAAGCCGATGCGCAACTCGCCAAGGCCGCGAAGACAGGTGATCAACCGCAAACCCTCACCCGCGCGATGGCGGCTTTCACCTCCCTTGCCGTCGTCGCCGGAAGCCTCGGGCTTTATGCGCAACTCGGCGCGCCGAGCCAACCTGATCAGCCCCACAAAGCGCGCCTCAGTGCCGCTCAAACTCTCTATGAAACCCGCCCGAGCCAAGCGGCCTACACCGCCAAACTGCCGCCTCAGCCCAAACCGCAGGCTGACGCCGGTTTTGAAGAGCTGATCGCCAAACTGCGCGAGGCCGTGGCGCAAAACCCGGGCGAGCTTCAAGGCCAGCAGTTTCTGGCCACAAACGAGGCCCGCCTCGGTAACTTTACTGCCGCACAGAAGGCGCAAAGCGCCGTGATCGCCCTCAAGGCAGATGAAGCCACAGCCGCCGACAACACGGCTCTGGCGCAAATGATGATCACCCAAGCCAGCGGATATGTCTCACCTGAAGCAGAAGCCGCCCTGCGCGCCGCCCTCGTGATCGACGAAAAACACCCCGTCGCACGCTACTTCCTCGGGCAGATGTGGGCGCAAAATGACAGAGCCGACCGCGCTTTTGCCCTCTGGTCGCGCTTGCTTACCGAAGGGCCAGAAGCCGCGCCGTGGATCGCCCCGATCAGAGCCAATATCGACGATATCGCATGGTTGGCAGGCGTAGACTACACCCAGCCAAAAGCCGAAACCCTTGCTGGCCCAAGCGCCGAAGACATTGAAAGCGCAGCCGAAATGTCCGCCCAAGACCGCGACGAAATGATCCGCGGCATGGTCTCGCGCCTGTCTGACCGCCTCGCAACCGAAGGCGGCTCACCCGAAGAGTGGGCCCGCCTCATCGGCGCTCTCGGAACACTGGGCGAGTCTGATCGCGCCAAAGCAATCTGGCAAGAGGCCCAGAGCCGCTTTGCTGACAACCCCGCCGCTCTGGCAACCGTGCGAACAGGCGCCAAACGCGCAGGACTGGTGCAATGAGCGGCTTCGCCCCCGTCCTTGACGACATCGCCGGGTTTGGCCCCATGTTGCCACCAATGGGCGCGCTGATGGGGCTTGATCTGGGCGACAAAACCATCGGCCTTGCGGTGTCCGACACATTCCGCAGCAGCGCCTCACCGCTGGAAACCATCCGCCGCAAAAAGTTCATGGTTGATGCGACACAAATGCTCAAGCTGGCAGAAGAGCGCCAGATTGTTGGCTTCGTTCTTGGCCTGCCCCGCAACATGGACGGCTCCGAGGGCGCGCGCTGTCAGTCAACCCGCGCCTTTGCCCGCAACCTCGCGCGCCTCACCACCGCCCCGATCACATTTTGGGACGAGCGCCTCTCAACCGTCGCCGCCGAACGTGCCCTGCTTGAGGCGGATACGTCACGCAAACGTCGCGCCGAGGTCATCGACCATGTCGCCGCATCGTATATCCTGCAAGGAGCACTCGACCGTTTGCAACACCTGAAGGCAACACCATGAGCGACCGCACGAAAACCTGGAAGCGCGACGAGCCTGAAAGCCCCTGCATCAACATCTGCGTGGTGCATCCCGAAACACGGCTCTGCACCGGCTGCGCGCGCTCGATCGACGAGATCGCTGCCTGGTCGCGGATGAGCTCTGATGAGCGCCGCGCCGTCATGGCCGAACTGCCAAGCCGCAATGCTGCACCCACAACCCGCCGTGGTGGCCGCGCCGCGCGGCTGAAGCGTTAAGGTTTTCAAAACACGCAAAACTGTCAGCACGCATTATGCACTGTGGTATGCACTGTGGTATGCACGCAAGTCACACGGGCCCAAAAGCCCGTTAACCCGCCTTAACGCTGTGGTTACGCTTCATTAAGCCAGGCCAGCCGGTCTGTGACATCCGGCCTGAAATAAGCGATCATCCGCCCCTCATCAGGCCCCTCAACACCCTCTGTCCAAGGCGCAACACCGTGCAAAGCAAACCGGTGCACGACATAGGCCTCACCACGTTCAAGAGGCACTTCAACTCTCTGACAACGCTCAAAAATCTGCTTTCTCGCCGCTGTGTAGGCCTCCGTCAGATCAACCTCGTGCCAGCGCTCTTGCGGCAGGTTTGCAAAGGCGTCACGCAGCATTTCGCGGATGACTTCATGGCTGCCCTCCCAGACAACCAACGGACTCTGCGCACTGCCGGTTAACGAAATTCCCAGCACATAGGCGTGATACTCGTCCATGAAGCGCCGCTTGTTTTCTCTGGGCTTCAACCCGTCCAAATGCGCCGCATCCCGTTTGATGCGATAGTTAAGCGCCGCATCACTCTCGCCCTTCCGCGCTTTCGGATAGCCCGGATAGATCACCGAAATCTGCCCTTTGTGAAGTGGTAAGTTTCCGAACGGCTGACAAGCAAACTCAAAGGCCGCACCGCTCAAAACAGGCCCGTCAGGAAGGGCACCAAGCGCGTCATTGCCAAGCACATCAACCCCGACAAACCAAGTGCCTTCACACTGCAGCCAATCGTTGTTCTCAGGGGCTGCCACCGCCTCCAAGGCAGCCGGATACACCGACTTGATCCAGTCACTCAGCGCCGGATCAAAAGCAAATTTCTTCCAACCTAATCTTGCGAAATTGTTCATAATCCCAAAGCCTTACGCAGCATGTTTAAGGCAACCACCGTGAGAAAAACCGCAAACACCCGTTTCAAGGGTTTCGGGTCCATAGCATGGGCAAGCTTCACACCATATGGCGCCGTGAACAGCGTCATCATGATCACCACGCCAAAAGCAACGAGGTTCACAGCCCCCACGGTGTAAGGCGGCGCGCCCTCGATCGGCACCAGTAAGAACCCGATAACAGCCGGCACCGCGATGATCACACCAAACCCTGCCGCCGTCGCCACAGCACGGTGAATGGGCGTGTTAAACAAGCTCATAAGCGGCACCCCGAAGCTGCCCCCGCCAATGCCCATAAGCACGGACATTAGGCCAACAGCAGGCGATAACATAGCCCGCTTCAGCCCTACCGGCATCGCCTGCCCAAGCCGCCACTCGGCCCGCCCGAACCCCATGTAAAGCCCGATGACAATGCCCAAAACACCGAACAACGCCTGCAACGTCACCGAGCGCAATTGCGCCGCGACCAGCATGCCTAAAACAGCGCCAATCGCGATGCCCGGAGCCCATGTGCGCAGAATATCCCAGTCCACCGCGCCCTTTTTGTTGTGGCTCGACACCGAGCGCACAGAGGTCACTATTATTGTCGCCAGAGAGGTTGCCAAACAGACTTGCATCAGCTGCGGGCCGTCATACCCAAGCGTTTGAAAAGCATAGAAAAATGCCGGAACCAAAACGATACCACCGCCGACACCAAGCATCCCGGCAAGCACACCTGCGAGGCCTCCGATCACCACCAACAGCAGGAGCATTTGAAGCATCAGAACAGTGTCAGTCATGTGGCTATCTTTCTCTAATCCAGCTCACTCAAAGCAGCCTCTACCAGCGCTGTGCCAGCCATAGGTTTATGCGCTCCTTCCGAAAGCACGCGCCGCCAAGCCCGCGCGCCCGGACGGCCCGTGAACACTCCCAACATATGCTTTGATATCTGCCCCAACTTGCCGCCAGACGTCACGTGAGCGTCGATATACGGCAACATCGCGCGCACAACCTCCTGAGGTGTTTTATGCGCCGCTTCAGCCCCAAACACACGCGCGTCAACCCCGTGCAAAACCTCCCAGGGTTGGTGATAAGCCGCTCGCCCGATCATCACTCCGTCAAGGCCCGCTTCAAGGTGCTGCAACGCGTCGTCAAGCGTCGCAACACCGCCATTCAGCGACAGGTGCAACTCCGGAAACTGCTGTTTCATTGCCTGCACAATAGCATAGTCAAGCGGCGGTATGTCTCTGTTTTCCTTCGGAGAAAGCCCCTTGAGCCAAGCCTTGCGCGCATGCACCGCAAAACGGGAAACACCAACATCAGACACCCGCTGCAAAAAATCAGGCAGCACATCTTGCGGCTCTTGATCGTCAACACCTATGCGGCACTTTACGGTAACGGGAACCGAAACAGCTGCGATCATCGCGGCGCAACATTCGGCTACAAGTGGCGCGTCGCGCATTAACACCGCGCCAAACGTGCCTGACTGCACACGGTCTGACGGGCAGCCGACGTTGAGATTGATCTCACAGTAACCAGCGTCCGCTCCGATCTTCGCCGCCTCGGCCAGCTCGACAGGATCAGAGCCACCAAGCTGCAAAGCAACGGGCTGTTCTTCTGGGTTGTAGTCAAGCAAATGCAACGCCCGCCCGCGCACCAAAGCCGGCGAGGTCACCATTTCCGTATAGAGCAGCGCATGTTGGCTGATAAGGCGGTGAAAATACCGGCAGTGCCGGTCTGTCCAGTCCATCATCGGTGCGACAGATAGGCGGGCCGAATGGTTAATGTCTGATTTTATTGTACTTTTCACCAACTTGCCCAATTCTCACACCTGCGTATTTGGTATGATTTTCCCCTATTTTCGTCTGTTTTCACACACTGTATGACTTAAAGTCATACCAAATCAGAGAAAGTCATACAGCATGGCAACGATACGCACAAAGACCCGCAAAGACGGAAGCAAGTCATACTTGGCCCAGATCATACGTCGCAACCCCATGTCTAGCCCCCAATTTCA
>NZ_JAHKQI010000009.1 GCF_018860975.1 Lentibacter algarum | reverse complement strand
CTTTTAAGGGGCCAAGACAGGGCTCCTTAAGGCTCGCCACCATTTTGACTGTTAGCTTTCCCATGCCCTGCCCCTACATCCGTTTTACATGACTTGTCCCGCCATTTGACCCTCCATCAGTGGCGGGACAATGTGACATGACCTGAAATGGTTTGATATGAGAAATCCAACAATTGATCAATGATTATAGGGTGATATGAAATCGAACGGGACAATATGAAACAGTAGTTGGTTAGAGCTATGCTCCACCAAACCTTCCTCCCTCCCTTCCGGCAAAATCTCTAGACCAGACAAGTGTTCTGTTCTACTTCTTGGGGTCATAGCAACGCGCTCGCAATGCCGCGCCCCGCCGTGAGTTTCAGGAGCCTTTTATGCCCGCCAGCCAAGACATCAAAAATGTTATCCTCATCAGCTTTGATGACGCAGTAGCCTTCTGGAAATACAAATCAGCCTTTGGCGAGCAGTTGCAAACGCCCAACCTTGACCGCATCTGCGCCCAGTCTACGGCCTTTCAAGCAGCCTATTGCCAGGCGCCTGTCTGTAGCCCGTCACGGGCCAGCTTTATGTCAGGCCTCTCTCCGCATCACACCGGTGTCACCGGCCCCTACAAACACTACTTCGAGACGCTCCCGCCCGAAAACATGTGGCCGCACAGGCTCAAACAGCGCGGGTTTTATTGCTCGGCTGGCGGCAAAGTCATGCAGGGTTACTCCGCTTTGGAAGATGATATCCACAATGTCATCTATTCCGACAACCAGAAGAAGTTTACTGGCGACTGGAACATTCCAGAGAGGATCAGCACCGAAATGGGCGGGTTCCGCGGCGGCAAAGCAGCGATCAACGAGCACGACGACCCGCGTTTTTACGATCACCAAGTCGCCAATTCTCTGCGCTGGTTTTTGAAAAACTACAAAGGCGACGCTCCCTTTTACCGTGACGTGGGCTTCTACGGCCCGCACGGCCCTTGGATCACCCCCAAGCGCTTCAAGGATATGTATGATTATACCAAATTCGAGCAACCAAGCGACTGGGCCGACGGCTTTGATGAAAATGCCTTCATGGACGAGACCAGCACCATTAACATCAACGCGAGCCGCAAAGAGTTCTGGCAGAAAAGCGTGCGAAACTACTTCTCGGCGCTCTCGCACACCGACTATCAGCTTGGCCGCATCTGGAAGTCGATCAAACGCTCCAGACACGCCGCCAACACACTGGTCGTTATCGTCTCCGACCACGGGTTACACCTCGGCGAGCGCAACCGCTTTCGCAAGCACACGCTGTGGGAGCAAGTGGCCAACGTGCCGCTGATCATCCACGATCCGCGCAATCCCGTCGCGCAAGTGGTGAGCGATCCTGTGGCGCTGCTTGATGTCGGCCCAACCGTGATGGACTACCTCGGCCAGCCGCCAATTGAAGGCAGTATCGGCCGCTCCCTGCGCCCGCAAGTCGAGTGGGAGCGCGCACCCGACCGCGCCGTGCCAACCTTCCTGCATGACAGCGCAAGCGTGCGCCGCGGCAAGTATCGTTTCATCCGCTACGCTGACGGCTCAACGCAGTTTTTTGACCTGTCAAAAGACTGGTGGCAAACCCGCGATTTGGGTTCAAAGCACAAAGACTACGCGTTGATGAAGAAGGTTCACGCCGACTGTTGTCTTGAGTATGGCTTTGACGTCGCCAAGGCAGAAGCCGGACTGGCCGCCTAAACAACCCGTCGTTTGGCCTTGGGCAAAAGCGCCTCGCGGATGTCGTCGAAATCTTGCTGCAATCGCTCTTCAGCCTGCATCACAACCTGCGCCGCTGCGCGTGCATCTTCGCCCGCGTCGTGGTGCTCAAAGTCAAGATCAAGCGCGACTTTGAGGTGTCCGAGCCCATGCCCGCCGTTGCCCTTGAACTCGGGCCAGGCCTTACGCGCGACCCGCACACTATCTGTCCAGGATAGCAGCGGAACGGGAAAGCCGAAGGCCTCGCAGGCTTTGGAAATCGCGCGCGCATCAAAACTCGAATGTTGCACAAGATGATGCCGCTCAAGCAGTGGTAGCATGGCTGACATTGCTTCCTCAAACACCGGCGCGCCGCGCACGGTTTCGGGGCCGATGCCGTGCAGCTGAATGTTAAACCCCGAGAAGGCCATGCGCGGATCAACATATGTTGCGAACGTTTCGATCTGCTCGTCATAGCCCACACAAGCAATACCGATCTGGCAAATGCTCGCCGCATCGCCACAGCCGGTCTCGACATCGAGCGCGATAAATCTGTAGTTGCCTTGGGGCAGGGTGCTTAACATAGAACGGTTTTTACGACGTGGCTAGCAACTCGGCAAGCGCGCTCTTTTGCGCCGTTACATCGGCCAGCGTATACCGCTCAAGCGCGGCAAAGAACGCCTCCTGTGCCTCAGCCAACGGCCCGCGCAGCCCGCAAGCTGGCAAGATAAGGCAGCTCTGGTTGGCACCGAAACACTCGGCCACATCATCGTTGCGCGTCATCGCCCGCACAACTGCGCCGAGGCGGATGTCTTCAACCGGCAAGGCCAATGTCAGCCCGCCGTAACGCCCACGCTCGGAGTTGGTGAAACCCGCCCGCGTCAGCTCGGCGGCAACTTTGGCAAGGTGGTTCTCGGATAAGCCATAAACGGCAGCGATCTCGGAAACCGACACCCGCAGAGGGGCCTTTAGGGCCAATGTCATCAGCACCCGCAATGCGTAGTCTGTAAACTTGTCTAACTTCATGAGTTTTATTTAGCATTTGAAATGCGCAATTAAAAGCACTAGGTAATGCGCATACGAAATACCAATTAAAGGAGCGCGCATATGTCCCTCAATGATATTATCCTCTGGCCAGGAACCAAGATCTGCGAGCGCATGGGCGTTGATCCGGAGGGCGACGCAGGCCTGATCCGCTGGATGATCAACACATTGGTCTACCTCTTCATCGGCCTGATTATCGTCTGGATCGTCGTGGCCTAAACAGCGCACAAACAAAAACCCCCAGCGCAAGCCGGGGGTTTCTTTCGTTTAGGTCAGCAAGATCAGCTGTTTTTGAACTCGGGGTATGCTTCCATACCAAGCTCGGCCATATCAAGCCCGTTGATCTCGTCTTCTTCCGAAACGCGGATGCCAACAGTGTATTTCAGTGCCAGCCAAACGAGCGACGAGGCTGCACATACGAAGATACCGACAACGAAGATCGAGTAGAGCTGCACGCCCAGGCTCGCCGCTTCGTTGGTGAACGCAACCGCGATCGTGCCCCAGATACCGGCACAAAGGTGCACAGGGATCGCACCGACAACATCGTCGATCTTGAGCTTGTCAAGGAACGGAACCGCGAAGACAACGATGATACCACCAACAGCACCGATCAGCGTTGCTTCAACAAGCGTCGGCGTCAACGGCTCGGCAGTGATCGACACGAGGCCAGCAAGGGCGCCGTTCAGGATCATCGTCAAGTCAGGCTTCTTATACATCACCTGTGTCAGGATCAGCGCTGCAACCGCCCCGGCCGCAGCCGCTGTGTTGGTGTTTGAGAAGATACGGCTGATGTCAGCAACATTGCCCGCGGTGTCCATGTAGAGTTGTGAACCGCCGTTAAAGCCGAACCAACCGAGCCACAGAATGAACGTGCCGAGCGTAGCCAAGGCGAGGTTTGAACCGGGGAACGGAGTGACGCGCCCGTCTTTATACTTGCCCAAACGTGGCCCAAGGATGATCGCGCCGCAAAGAGCCGCCCAGCCCCCAACAGAGTGCACAACAGTTGAACCGGCAAAGTCTTGGAAACCCATGGCATCAAGGAAGCCGCCGCCCCATTTCCAGCTTGCTTGAACTGGGTAGATTACTGCAGTGAGCAGAACCACAAACACCAGAAACGGCCAGAGCTTGATCCGTTCAGCAAGCGCACCCGATACGATTGAAGCAGTCGCGGCACAGAACATAAGCTGGAAGAAGAAGTCAGAACCGACAGAAGCATAAGTCAGGTCAGCCTCAACGCCCTCAAGCCCAACTGGCTCAAGACCGGTTACAGCGAACGCACCCAAGATGTTGGGAATCGTCCAGCCATCACCCGGATACATCAGGTTGTAGCCGAGCAGGTAAAAGAAGATCGACGCGAGAGAGAACAGCGCAACGTTCTTTGTCAGCTGCATTGCAACGTTCTTGCCGCGCACGAGGCCGGCTTCGAGCATCGTAAAGCCAGCCGCCATGAAGAAGACGAGAAAGCCGGAGACCAAGAACATAAAGGTGGTAAAGATAAAGCCGATGTCGGCGTTGGTTGGCGTTGTATCAGCGTCTTGCGCGAGGCCGGTTTGCGGCAGCAGCAAAAGGGCTGCGGGCAGCGCCAGTTTTCCAAAGTTGTGCATTTTCATTTTCCTAATAGCGGTGTTCATAGCGCTTCCTCATCGGTTTCGCCGGTCCGAACGCGAACAGCTTGAGCGATGTCGAGAACAAAGATTTTGCCATCGCCGATCTTGCCGGTGCGTGCCGTTTTGGTGATTGTTTCAACAACCTCGTCAGCCATGCTCGCTTGCACGGCGATTTCGAGTTTGATCTTGGGCACGAAGTTGACGGTGTATTCCGCGCCACGGTAAATTTCAGTGTGGCCCGACTGCGCGCCGAACCCTTTGATTTCTTCCACCATCATGCCGCGAACGCCGATCGCTGAAAGTGCGTCTCGAACCTCCTCAAGCTTGAATGGTTTTATGGTTGCCATAATGAGTTTCACACTTGTCTCTCTTTTCTAATTGAGCCTTTGCGGCTTCAGACTAAAAATTGCTGCAGCGCAGAGTAAAGAAAGAGCGCGCCATTTTCCGCGACCCCAAATGTGTCTGCTCAATTTGTGCGCAAAGCCGGATTTTCTGTCTATAAAAGAGGCGAAGTGAGAACAGTTTGTGCGCTGCGCGCATAGAATCGCGGCACGCCACGAATGTTTCGCCAGAGCCGCAAAGCCCAAACGGCCCTATCCCTCCAGAGCTATTCTAGCAGAACATAGCTTCAGAACGTCACAGGCTAGGAGGCGCAAAGCCGACTTTCACGAAGCCAACTCGAAGGAGCAAATTGCGGGGCAATGGTGCCGCTGCCAAGTATTGATGGAGTGGCCGGTGTTAACGCATCGCTGTAGGAGGTATTGGCAGAGAAGGCGGATTCCGGAGATTCATTACTATCGGTGTAGATGTCGGCTTTGAGCGGCCGAGAGAAGGGTCACTATTGACAATATTGTGTTAAAAACCCTAACTGCGAATGACTCCGGACGGGAAGGGATGCACCGTGAAGACAGTCGACAAGGCAATGTCAGTTCTCGACCAGTTTTCAATGGAACGTACCGAAGTCGGGCTGAGTGAACTGGCGACGCTGTCCGGGCTTGATAAGGCTGCGACACGCCGCCTTTTGGTTGCGATGGCCAAGCACGGGTTTGTCGAGCAGGTTGCCGCAGGTGGCAAATACCGCCTTGGGCACGGGTTCCTGCGGCTCGCCCGGATACGTGAAGCGACCGTTCCTATTGTCCGTGCCGCACAGGAAACGACTGATTGGTTATCAGAGCAAGTAGACGAGACAGTGCATATTGGCGTGCCCGGCGAAAAGGGCATGACGACGATCGCATATTGCATGCCCAGCAAAGGGAATGTGATCAACATCATCCCCACTCAGGTGCTTCCGTTTCACCTCACGTCCTCCGGGTTGGTCCACCTAGCATTTGCGACTGATGAGACCCGGGAGCGAATCCTGGCGATCAAGCGCGAGAAAACCACGGACGCCTCTCAAACTCGAAAAACTGACATCGTGCGGACGATAAATGCCTTTAAGGAGACGGGCTTTTCGCAGAGCCGCAACACGTTTGAGAATGGTGTGGCAAGCATAGCAATGCCTTTCTTCGCTGACGGTCCTGACCCTGTCGGAACGGTTGCCATCGCGGTCCCTGACGCCAACATGAATGATGAGCGGGTCAACGAGCTTTTGCCGTTTCTGCGGGAAGCAGTGGTCCGCATGCAAACCTCCTTGACGGGTTTTTAAGGTCAGCAAATCCAATTGGCCGTTCCCGGAGGTGAGCCCGCACGCTTTTGCGAACCGGTTCCGATACTCGATCAGCACTGATAGCAGGTTGCTTTGGTTACCGACGTCACCGTGGCCACCGTGGCCTCTTGCAACATTTCTCAGTTCATCCCGACGTAATGCACAAGTGTATGGAAGTGTCCTCAGGCTTCTGAGCGAACAGCCCTGCCTCTAGAGCAGCTTGCCCTCTCAGAAAAGGCGATGATTCCACCCGAGTTAGGCGGTTCTTCACCAACGATCAAACGAAACAGGTTGACTCAAAGCAGCCTAATCTTCATTTTATGCGCAACAGTGGTGATAATAATGAACCACTGATCGACACCTGTCTGGAGATGCACATGAACTATGATTTGCTTTTCGAACCAGTGAAGATCGGCCCGGTCACGGCGCCCAACCGGTTTTTCGCGGCTCCTCACGCAACCGGTCACGGCTTTTCACTGCCCAGTGGAGCGATCGCATTGCGGGAAACCAAAGCTGACGGCGGTTGGGGCACCGTGGCGGTTCAAATCACCGAGATCAGCAATGACACGGACATGGCCAATCACCCGATTGAACGGATTTGGGATGAGGTCTATTTCAGGCCCCATGCCGAGCAAGCAGAACGGATAAAGGCGAAAGGCGCGCTTGCTGCCATTGAGCTTGCCCACGGGGGTATGCGTGCGCGCAACTTTGCAACGGGCATGCCGGTTATAGGGCCATCCGACCTGCCAATCCTGAAACCTGAGATTCCAATTCAGGCGAAGGGTATGGATAAGTCAGACATCAAGGCCTTTCGTGAGAGCCACAAAAAGGCAGCAAAAATGGCCAAGCGAGCGGGCTATGACATTATCTACGTCTATGCCGCGCATGACATTTCGATTCTGTCTCATTTTCTGTCACGGCGGACCAACCACCGGTCGGATGAATATGGGGGATCTTTGGAAAATCGCGTGCGGCTTTTGCGTGAGGTTCTGGAAGACACTCTTGAGGTTGCGGCTGGAGAACGTGCCGTCGCGCTGCGATTTGCGGTTCACGAAGTAGGTGCAAAGCTGGCCATGACCCATGACGGAGAAGGCCGGGAAGTCGTCGAAATGCTCGCCGAACTGCCGGATCTTTGGGACGTCAACATCTCAGGTTGGTCGGCGGATTCCAACACAGCGCGGTTTGCAGAAGAAGGCTACCAATTGGAGTTCACCGAATTCGTCAAAACGATCACGTCAAAGCCGGTTGTGGGGGTAGGGCGCTTTACCAGCCCAGACAAGATGGTTTCGGTTATCAAATCCGGCAAGCTAGACCTCATCGGCGGCGCACGCCCTTCCATTGCTGATCCTTATCTGCCCAACAAGATCCGAGAAAACAGGATCGAAGATATCCGGGAGTGCATTGGCTGCAATGTCTGCGTGAGCATGGACGCCTACGGGGTTCCCTTGCGCTGCACGCAAAACCCGACGATTGCCGAAGAGTGGCGTCGTGGGTGGCATCCCGAAATTATCGGTCGTGCAAAAGAAGAACAGTCCTCGCTTATTGTCGGCGCCGGGCCAGCAGGCTTGGACTGTGCGCTGACCCTTGCACGCGCGGGGCATCAAGTGACTGTTGCAGAAGCCACTGAGAACGTGGGCGGGCGGGCACTTCGGGAAAGCAAGTTACCCGGATTGCACAGCTATCGCCGCGTGACTGAATATCGCGAATACCAGCTGCAACAGATGGGCAATGTGGATATCTACACGTCAAGTCTGTTGACCCCTGATGACCTGCCCGAGTTCGGCGCTGACAATGTCGTGGTCGCCACTGGCGCGACCTGGCGAGGGGACGGTGTCGGCAGCAGCAATTTCGAGCCGCTGTTGTGGCCCAAAGGGGCCCGTGTTCTGACACCCGAGGATTTGATGAACGGTGCAGACGCCGTGGGCCCGGTGGTCGTCTATGATGATGAGCACAATTACATGGCCAGCGTGCTTGTCGAACTGCTGCACAAGAGCGGCCACCCGGTAACCTATGTTACACCTGAGCAGGCTGTGGCACAGTGGACGTCTTACACTTTGGAGCAACGCAAAATCATCGCACGCATGAAGGAGATGTCAGTGCGCATTCACGTCAATTCTGGGCTTGTGGGCTTCGACGGCGCCCAAGTGAAAGTTCAAAACAGCTTGTCCCTTGGAGGGCCAGACATCATTCCCTGTGAAACTCTGGTGTTCGTGGGGGCCCGGTTGCCAGAGAACAAGTTGTTCTTCGAGGCGCAAAAGCTTCTGGGTGTTGACCGGGTCGAGATTTGCGGTGACGCGATGGCGCCAGGTACGATACAGGCGGCGACCTTCTCGGGCCACCGCATTGCGCGGTCGATCCTGGACCAAGGTGCAGAATTGTTCCGCCTAGAGGAAGCGAGCACCTGAATTTCGGATTTGATTTAGATGAAGAAAGAGCGCAGTCGTAAGGTTGCGCGCTTTGCCATTTGATGCGGTCGCAATGCAAAATTCACGCTTGGAAACTCGAAGGGCGACAATTGTACCGCTTCGAGAATGACTTGGAAAAGCTGGCAACTGTCCCAAAGCCGCAAGCCACGGACACTTCCAGTACGCTCAAATTAGTCTCGCTCAAAAGCTCCTTTGCACGTTCCAGCCGCACTTCTTTGATAAAGCGCGAAGGTGATGTGCCGCAATGCCGATTGAACAAACGCTCAAGTTGCCTCCTTGAGATTTCGTGCTGACGGAACAGGTCGTCGATCGTCAACTCACAGGTTTCATCAGCTTCCACCATTTCCACGATCGAAAGGAAAAGCGCGTTGCGGGTTCCATACCTGTGCACTGCGCTCAGGCGCTGGGGTGTATCTGCGCTTCTCGGCTGCCCGCCGATCATATGATCGGCCACTTTCACCGCGAGATCCCTCCCCAGATCAGCATCTATCAGGTTAAGCATCATATCCGAGACAGACCGCCCACCAGCGCAGGTTACCAATCTTTCATCTGACGTGAAAATTTGCGCTGAGGGCTTGTGGTCAGGGTGCATCTCAAAAAAGCTGTTCTGAACGCTCCAATGGAGTGTGAAAGCACGATTGCCTACGGCGCCAGCACGAACGAGCCATGAAGCCCCTGTTCCAAGTGCCCCAAACCGCGAGCCCATACGTGCCTGACGGCGCAGCCAGTCGACGATTCTGTCAGAGCCGTCAACTGTCCGATCGTCAAATGCACAAACAAAAACGCGATCACTTTGCGTGTGGTCTGCTATGGCGCCATCAACCGGATAGGACATTCCGTTTGTGGAGGGCGTTTCCTCTCCGTCCACGGACAAGACACGCCATTTGTACCGCACTTGGCCTGACAATCGGTTGGATATCGCGAGAGGCTCGATTGCGCTGGCCAGGTCCAACAGTGCAAACCCGGGGCACAAAAGAAAAGTGAACTCCAAAGGCCTGTCGCCCCCAAAGAGATATTCACCTTCGCAGTGAATTTCACCAAAACACTTCAATGGTCTCTCTCACACATAGAGTTTGATCCAGGCCGTTTTCAAGTCGAGGAATTTCTCGAATGCATGCAGTGATTTGTCATGCCCGTTACCGGATTGCTTGACCCCGCCCAAGGGCACCGTGACATCCGGTCCGCCATATGTGTTGACGTGGACGACACCGGAGCGCACCGCGCGAACCATCCGGTGCGCGCGCCCAAGATCGGCCGTCCAGACACCCGCCGCCAACCCATAGACCGTGCTGTTGGCAATGGCAGCGGCCTCGGCTTCATCTTCGAACGAGGTGACGGCTAAGACAGGTCCAAAAACCTCTTTCTGGGCGACGCTGTCCTGAGGCTTCACATCGGTGATGATGGTGGGCTCCATGTAGTAGCCGCCGGTGTCTTCCAGAATGCGATTGCCGCCCTGATAGACTGTGCCACCCTCGGCGCGGGCTGTTTGCACAAAGCCAAGATCCTGCTCAAGCTGTGTCAGGTTGTTGACGGCTCCGGCACTTGTGGTGACGTCCAGGGGATCACCAACCTTCATGGCGGTTGCATGCTTGGCCAGTTCGGCGACAAATTCATCGTGAATGGTTTTCTGAACCAAAAGCCGGGATCCTGCCACACAGACCTGCCCGGAATTTCGGAAGATCCCCCCTGCGCTGACCTTTGCCGCCTCACTCAGATCGCGAGCGTCATCGAAAACGATGTTGGGCGACTTGCCACCAAGTTCGAGATAGCAACGCTTCATGTTGGAGCGTGCGGAGTTTTCCAGAAGTCTGCGGCCAACGCCACCCGAGCCGGTGAAGACCATCACGTCCACATCCATGGACAGAGCCATCGCCTCGCCCACCACTCGGCCCGCACCGGTCACGACATTGAGAACGCCGGGCGGAATACCCGCCTCAAGCGCCAGTTCGGCGATCCTGAGCAACGACAATGAAGCCGTTTCTGCGGGTTTGAGAATGACCGAGTTTCCTGCCGCAAGTGCCGGGCCCAGTTTCCATGTTCCGATCATCAATGGGAAGTTCCACGGTACGATCGCGGCCACCACGCCAATAGGTTCGTGATGGACGAGGCCCAGAACGTCTTGCGCGGTTGGTGCGATCTGGCCATAGATCTTGTCTATCGCTTCGGCATAATAGCGGATGGTGTTGATGGCCGATCCGACTTCGGCCTTGATGGCCATGGAAATCTCGGTGCCATTGTCACGCACCCCAAGCACCGCCAGTTCGAGAGCCTCAGCCTCGATCAAGTCTGCCCAATGAAGCATCACTTTCTTGCGTGCAGCTGGCGCAAGACGTGACCAGCGCCCATCTTCGAATGCCGCTCGCGCCGCTGCGACGGCGCGATCCACGTCGTTCTTGGTGCCTGCCGCAGTTGTTGTCAGCTTCTGCCCGTTGATGGGAGACAGCACATCGTGAACATCACCAGTTTCGCTTGCACAAAGCTCGCCATCAATGATGAGGCTTCGAGGCGCAACCCGCTGGCTACGCAGGGTGTCGATTTTGGATTGGTCAAGCATGGCTTATCCTTGTTGCGATGTATGGACGTCGTGATCGTGTTCCGTCTCGGCGATCCGATCCTTATGCTCGCGGCGCAGCGTGCGCACGTGCATGAGCAGCACGAAGACGATTAGCAGCGCAAGAATGGCTGCGATGGGGCGGTCGACAAAATCCCAGGGTGTCTTAACCCGGATCATTGAAGTGCGGAGTTTTGCCTCCATGATACCGCCAAGAACCATGCCCAATATGATCGGGACCAGCGGCAGATTCAGTCGTTTGAGGATCAGGCCAAGAATGCCAAAGCCCGACGCAATCGCACAGTCGATCACCGAATTACGCAAAGAGTAGACGCCAACAAAACTTAGGGTCAGGATCATCACGCCCAGAAATCGTGTGGGGATCTGGATAACCTTCGTTAGAAAATTGGTTGAGAACAACAGGAAGATCATGACGATCACATTCAAGATGATCATCGCAATATAGAGCGCGTAAACGAAATCCAGTTGGTTTTGGAAGAGCTGCGGCCCCGGGATCACGTTGTGGACATAGAAGACTGACAGCATCATTGCGGTCAGAGCTTCACCAGGAATGCCGAGAGCCAACAGCGGGATCATGGCTGCTGCTGGAACGGCATTGTTTGCCGCCTCGGATGCGATCAGCCCCTCGGGTGAGCCGTCACCAAAAGCTTCCGGGTTTTCCGATGTCTTTTGCGCGTAGGTGTAGGACATGAATTGTGCCGTGAATTCCCCAACACCGGGGATCATCCCCATCAGCACACCAAACCCCGAGGCGGCAGAGGCCACGCGCTTGTAAAGCCAGATTTCCTTGAGGTTGGAAAACATCGACCCCTCGATGGGTTGCGGATGCGGGGTGTTGTCCTTGTCGACCAGCAGCAAAAAGGCCTGCGACAGCGCAAACAGGCCGAGCACGACAACAATCAGGTCAAAACCACCGTTCAACCATGTTTGCTCAAAGGTAAAGCGGCGGGTGTATTTGATGGGCTCCAAGCCGACTGAGTTCAGCAAGATCCCGAACCCGGCCAACATGCCTGCGGCAAAAACCTGCCCCCGGTGTGCAAGAACCACCAGTATGATCCCCAGTAGAGCTGCCAGGAAAATTTCGCGGCTGCCGAAGTGCGGTGCGATCATCGCCAACAAGGGGGAAAGCAGAATCAGGCAGACGATCGAGAATATCCCTCCGAAGAATGATGCGGAATACGCCAACGCCAACGCGCGGCGCGCCTCGCCGCGTTTGGTCATCGGGTAGCCGTCATAGGTCGTAAGGGCATTCACAGCCGTGCCGGGGGTGTTGATCAGAATGGCAGGCAAGGCGCCGCCATACATCGAGCTGCCATAGATCCCCAAAAGGATGGTCAGGCCCACAATGGGGTCCAGTGAAAAGGTGGCTGGCAACAGGATGGCGATAGCCACCGCAGCCCCAACGCCGGGAATGGCACCGATAATGACCCCTCCGATCGAGCCGATAAGCAGCGCGACCAAGACATCCCAACGGGCGAGGAGTTCAATTCCGGAAAGCAACGCGTCCATGGTTCACCTCAAAAATATGTTAGCATGAAAGAACGCAGCGCGTCGGGCAGGTATTCATAGACCTGACCTCCGGGGACTTTCACTTGCAGAAGAGACTTGAAAATAACGACGACAGTCACCGCCAGCGCCACAGCGGCGCCGAGAAACGGGTGCAACGGATAGCCCAACCGAATGGTCAGCACGATGGTAAAGAGAACCGTGGATGGCAGGTATCCAAGCTGCGGAACCAGTATGACATAAGCCATGAACCACGTGGCAAATTCGAAAGAGCGTAGCCAGAAGCCTACCTCCTGCCAGCGCCCGTCAAGCTTGGGCGACACGAATGAGCTGATCAAGTGGAGTGCACCGAACACAACCATTGTGTACACCGCCACGGTTGGCCAGAAAGATGGCTGGGCCGCCCATTTGGTTCCCTTCACGGTAGCGGTCTGGGCATCCAAGTTGAGCAGCAGAAACAGACTGAAGGCAAGAAAGACCCAGGCGAAAACAATATCACCCGGCCTCCTATAGCGTTTGAATAAATCCTGAAGGGTTTTCGCGCGTATCACAGGCATCCTCCCGTACATGTCCTGTTTCAGTTGAATAAGGCGGCCGGCAAATCAGCGCCGGCCGCCCAGGGAGAGGCATCATTACTCAGAGAGCATGCTGCCTATTTCACTCAAAGTGGCGGTGTCACTTGCGATCAACGCCTGCGTGTCGTCGGCGTTCTGCCAATAGACCAATGCACCGGTTTCCTTCGCCAGTTTCTGAGCGCGTTCCGACATCATGGTTTTTTCTGCAACCGCGATGATCTTTGCACGCACATCGGCAGGTGTGTCTTTGGGGACGAACAGGCCGTTCCACAATGCAATGTCCAACGTGGGCGCGATCTCCGCCACTGTGGGCGCGTCCGGTGTCAGGCTGATACGCTCGCCACCAATCGAGGCAAGCACCTTGATATCGTCGATGCAGGGCAACACCAGTTGCAGCGTGGTGTTCATGACGTCTACGTCACCCGAGGCCAACGAGTTGCAGTCCAGCATGTCAAAGGCGGCATCCGAACCAAACGAAAAGCCCTTTTCGCTGGCCAATGCCATTGTCACTTTGGTCGGGATTAGCGGGGCACCGAAGTGGCCCAGAGCAACGTCATTCTCTTTGGCATAGGCAGCCAGCCCATCCACATCGTCATAAGGCGCATTCTTTCCGGCAACGATGACAAACGGGTAGGTCAAAAACGCCCCGAGCGGCTCAAACGGGTTCGGGTTCAGTTCGGGGATGCCGATCTGGGGGCCAACAACCGGGACAGCGACGATAAACGACCCAATTGTATACCCGTCAGGTTTGGCGCCAGCTACCTCGACTGCTCCAGGAAACGGGCCGCCGCCGCCGCCCGGTTTGTTTACGACCGCAGCTGGCACACCATATTCTTTTTGAAAGTCTTCCGCGATCATGCGGGTCAGCACATCTTCGAGATCACCAGGAGGCCACGGAACAACAAATTCCACAGGCTTTTCCGGATACTCGGCGTGAGCAGCCAATGGCGCCAGCGACATTGAGGCCAGCACGGCTACGGTGAGTGTTTTCTTGAGCATTTCTCTCTCCCTGAGTAGATCTATGGGTTCATTATTGTCACCACTTATGTAAATAATAATTGCACTGTGAATTAGTTTGTGTCAACTCTGGTGTGAAAGGCGACCCTATTGTGGGGCTCTTTGCGGTTGTGAAATGGGGGATTTACTTTTGGGAACGGTTTCCAATGCACTGAAAATTCTCAAGTATTTCACTGAAAGCTCTAATGAACTTGGACTTTCTGAGATTTCGCGTCTAACGGGACAAAACAAGACCACGGCCTATCGCTACCTATGTGAGCTCGAATCAAATTCGTTTGTTGAACAGAACTCGAAGACAAAGGGATACCGGTTAGGACCAGCAGTCTCTAACCTTGCCCGCTTGTCGAACTCCGGTACTTTAGGGCTCCATATCTTCCGTCAGATCCTTGCCGCCGTGTCCGAAGAAGCTTCCTGTTGGGCGTTCCTTTATCCGGGTCAGCCGGGGCCTCTGAAGCCGCTCCTGGTTTTCCATCAGGGCGCGCAGCAGGACGGAGCCTTTCAGAAGGTCTCACCATACTCGAGCCCGGGAGTCTGCCTGTTTGCCGCGTGTGACATTGCGCCGAGCGACGTTACGCACTCAGACTTGAATGAACAAAATTGGGACGAGGCGGTGTCCGCGTTTAGAGCGCAAGGTGTTGCGCCATCCCCTCAGCCGAATGCACCTGCCATTTCCTTTTCCGCCCCGATCTTCGACGCTGCAGGCAGCGTCAGCAGCATCGTTACCCTGGCAAGACCGCGGCAGCCTTCCAAACAAAACCAAATGCCCTTGAAATCCGCCGTTTTACTTGCCGCGCGATCAGGCACGGCAGCCATCGGCGGTGCTGTGCCGTCTTCTGGCGACAAAACGAAACCGACGAGATCTCATTTAGGGCGGAGTTTCGCCTCAGAAAATTTAGCCATGTCAGGAGAGACCACATGAACAAACCCCTTCCCGATCAGGCACCGGTAGTCATTATTGGCGGCGGCATTATCGGCGTTTCAACGTTGTATCACTTGGCGCACCGTGGTGTGCCTGCGGTTCTGATCGAGCGCAAGAAAATCGCCAGCGGCACCACATGGCACGCCGCTGGGATTGTCGGTCAATTGCGTGACAGCACGTCGCAGACCGAACTTGGCAAATACACTGCGAAACTCTTTCAGACGCTTGAAATCGAGACCGGGCAAGGCACTGGATATAAACAAAACGGCACCATCAACCTCGCTCTCAGCGACGTGCGCCACGAACAATTGTTGCGCAGCCATGACCACGCAGCTCGCATGGGTATCGAAACCCGAATGCTGTCAGTGCCCGAGCTGTTGGAATACTGGCCCGACGTTGATGTCAGTGATGTCAAATCCGCATTTCATGTCCCGTCAAATGGGCAGGTCAATCCGCTGGACGTTTCCGTCGCCTTGTCTAAGGGCGCGCGGGCGCTCGGAGCACAGGTGTTCGAAGAGACCAATGTTGAGCGTCTGGTGTTGAACGGCGGCCGTGTAACCGGTGTCGAGACCGACAGAGGTGTGATTGCAACCGACAAGGTGCTGATCGCAGGCGGCATGTGGAGCCACCTGTTCGCCAAGGCGCATGGTGTGACAGTGCCATTGCACGCCGCCGAGCACTTTTACATCGTGACGGAGCCGATCGAGGGGCTGCCCACGACGCAATCCATCCTGAACATCGCAGAAGAGCGAACCTATTGGAAAGAGGACGCCGGCAAGCTGTTGATCGGTGGGTTTGAGGCAATGGGCAAGCCCTATGGGCGTGACGGCATTCCTGAGGACTTCGAATTCGACGAGCTGCCCTTTGACATGGAACATGTCGAGCCCGAACTGGAGCGCATGTTCGCCCGGATGCCGGCACTGGCCGAAATGGGCATCCAAACCTTCTTTAACGGGCCCGAAAGTTTCACCCCGGATGGGCGCCCCTATATGGGCCCATCATCCGAGATTGAGGGTGTGTTTCTGGCCACGGGTATGAACTCGAACGGTATTCTCAATTCGGGCGGCACAGGGTTAACCATGGCCGAGTGGATGATCGACGGGATGCCCTCGCGCTCGATGCTGCCTTTGTTGGCGGTGCGGGCGCACCCATTCCAGAAGAACACGGCCTATAACGCCGAGCGTGCCGCCGAAGCCGTGGGCTTTCACTACGGCCTTCAATGGGCCGGACGACAAGTCACCTCTGCGCGCGGCGTGCGCCGGGTGCCGCTGCATGACCGGCTTAAAGAAGCTGGTGCGCAATTCGCCGAACGGATCGGCTGGGAAGTCCCGATGTACTATGGCGCGGATTGGCGCGACGAGCCGTCGATCCGATGGAAACCATGGTCGGCGCATGTGAAAGAAGAGTGTCTTGCTGCGCGCGACGCGGCTGTAATCCTTGATCAGTCCATGTATGCAAAAATTCAGGTTCAAGGCCCCGATGCAGTGAAGGCACTGAACCGGGTGTGCGGTGCCGAGATGGATGTGGACGTGGGCAAATCCGTTTACACACAATTCCTGAACACGCGCGGCGGGATCGAGGCGGACGTCACCGTGACCCGCATCGCACCACATTGTTTCATGGTGGTCACCGGTCATCCCAGCCAGATGCGTGACCAGTATTGGATCAAGTCCAATGCCGACCCCGAGTGGCAGTTTGAGATCTTTGACGCGACCTCTGCCTATGGGTTGTTGACCATTCACGGCCCGAAATCCCGTGCCATCTTACAAGCGATGAGCGGTGACGACCTGTCAAACGACGCCTTCCCATTTGGGGCCGCGCAGGAAATCGACTTGGGGCACGCGCGCTGCTGGGCGATCCGTCGCTCGTTCCTTGGCGAGTTGGGTTTTGAGCTGATGATCCCGACCGAATTCGTTGCTGGACTCTATGAAGCGCTATTGGACGCTGGCGGGCCGCATGGCCTGCGCCCGATGGGCATGTTCGCCATGAATGCCTGCCGGTTGGAAAAAGGCTTTCGTCACTTCGGCCATGACATTGGCGAAGATGATACCCCCTATGAAACCGGGCTAGGCTTCGCCGTGCAACTGGACAAGAAAGATTTTCTGGGGCGCCAAGCCCTCGCCAAACAGAAAGCCGGCGGCCCGGCCACCAAACACCGCACCCTGTCCATTTCTGTACCCGGCCTGACCGCAGAGAATGGCCCCTATCTGATCCATAATGAACCTATTTGGAAGGGTGACGAGATTGTTGGCCATGTCACCAGCGGTGACTGGGGTTTCCGTCTGGAACAAATGATCGGCCTGGCCTCATTGGAAAACGCCGAAGGAGTTTCCAAGGCCTGGATCGACGAAGGCGGTCTCAAAGTTCAGATCGCGGGCGAAATGTACCCGATCACAGCGCAGTTGGCGCCGCTTTATGACCCCAAGGGAGAAATCATGCGTGGTTGACGCGCTTAAGGGAGAAAAACTCATGAACTCTGCAAAAACCATTCTAGTCATTGGCACTTATGACACCAAAGACCCGGAACTGAACTTCGTTTGCGACAGCATCCGAAAACTGGGCGGAGACGTTGTCTCCATGGACGTCAGCGTGCTGGGCGATCCATCCGAGCCGACTGATGTTTCCAAGCATGACGTGGCTGCGGCTGCGGGAAAAACCATTCAGGATGCCATCGACTCGGGCGATGAAAACCACGCCATGCAGATCATGGCGGAAGGTGCCGCGAAGCTGACCGCCAAGCTTTACGCCGAAGGCAAAATTCACGGGATGCTGGCTCTCGGCGGTACAATGGGCACCGATCTGGCGCTTGACTGCGCCCGCGCTCTGCCGATTGGCGTGCCGAAATATGTGGTCTCGACCATCGCATTCTCGGCGCTGATCCCACCAGAGCGGCTTTCGGCGGATATCCAGATGATCCTCTGGGCCGGTGGGCTCTACGGGCTTAACGACATCTGCATGGCGACGCTCAGCCAAGCCGCAGGCGCAGTCTATGGTGCGGCTCAGGCCGTGCGTGCTCCGGATCCGGATCGTCCGGTGATTGGCATGGTCAGCTTTGGCTCGTCGGCTCTGCACTACATGATGCATTTGCGCCAACCGCTGATCGACCGGGGTTTCTCTCTGGCGGTCTTTCACGGCACTGGCATGGGCGGAATGGCTATGGAAAGCCTCGCCGATCAGGGGTATTTCGCCTGCGTGCTGGAACTGGCCGTGGCCGAGATCGGCAACCTGATGGTCGGCTCCATCGTCAATGCCGGGGCGGACCGGATGACAGCAGCAGGCCGTCGCGGCATCCCGATCATCGCCGCACCCGGCTTCGGCGATATGATTGATTTTGCCACCTGGCAACCCGTGCCCGAACGGTTCCGCGACCGGCCCTATCACGCCCACAACCGCCTTCTGGCATCGGCGGCTCTCACCGGAGAGGAACGCGGAGAGTTGGCGCATGAGGTAGCCAACCGGCTGAAACAATCAAAAGGGCCGGTGAAATTTATCCTTCCCACTGAAGGCATTCATGCTTGGGATACCGAAGGCATGCCCGCCCATGATCCTGACGCGCTGGCTGTCATGGTTGACGCCTACAAGCGCGAGATGAACGATCCAATCGACCTGACCGTTATGGATTGCCACATCAACGACAAAGCGTTTTCGGAAAAGGTCCTGGAAATCATCGATGGCTGGATCGCGGATGGCACCCTGAAAACCAACGCGACTCCATCGGGGGGCTGACATGTTAGAAGGTCAATACGATATCCTGTTCGAGCCGTTGAAGATTGGCCCGGTGACGGCGCCCAATCGGTTCGTCATGATGCCCTACGCCAATGGGCATTCCTATCTGATGCCCAACGGTGCCATTGGTATCCGTGAGATGCGGGCTGAAGGAGGGTGGGGTATCATCGGTATGCAGTTGTCCGAGATCGACCCGACCTCGGACTTGTCCGGCCTGCCGTATGAGCGGCTCTGGGACGAGGGTGACGTGAAGGCGCACGCGCATTCGGTCGATCGCATTCATGCCCATGGCGCGCTGGCCTCGATCGAACTGGCCCATACCGGCATCCGTTCCCGCGGGATCGAGAACGGCTATCCGGTTCTGGGGCCATCCTCCCTGCCAACGCTAAAACCGGATATGCCCTACTCCGCCAAGGCGATGGACAAATCAGACATCAAGCGTCTGCGGCAGTCTTTCCGGGCAGCCATCGGGCGGGCGAAGCGGGCCGACTACGACATTGCGTATGTCTATGCCAGCCATGACGCCTCGATTCTGTGGCATTTCCTGTCCCCGGCTTACAACACCCGCACGGACGAATATGGTGGCTCTTTCGACAACCGCCTGCGCCTGTTGCGCGAAGTGCTGGAAGAAGCGCAGGACGAAGCCGCTGGCGAAATGGCAATCGCTTTGCGGTTTGCAGTGCACGAGGCATCAGGGCCCAAACGGATCACCTGCGACGGCGAGGGCCGTGACGTCGTCGAGGCGCTGGCCGATCTGCCAGACCTCTGGGACGTTAACATCTCGGGCTGGAGCGCCGACAGCCAAACCGCTCGCTATGCCCGACAAGGGTATCAAGAAGACTTCACCAGCTTCGTCAAACAGGTGACGAACAAACCGGTTTTGGGTGTTGGGCGGTTCACCTCTCCTGACATTATGGTCAGCCAGATCAAACGAGGCGTGCTTGATATGATTGGCTCGGCTCGCGCCTCGATTGCCGATCCGTTCCTGCCCAACAAGATCCGCGAAGGCCGGGTCGAGGATATCCGCGAATGTATCGGCTGTAATGTATGCGTCTCGGTGGAATTGTCCGGCGTTCAGGTGCGATGCACCCAAAACCCCACCATGTCCGAAGAATGGCGCCGCGGTTGGCACCCGGAAATGGTCCCTGCGGCTGAGACCCCGCAAAGCGTGTTGATTGTCGGGGGCGGCCCCTCGGGGCTTGAGGCGGCTTTGACGCTCGCGCGCGCTGGCCACGAGGTCACTGTGGCCGATAAGGCCGACGAAATGGGCGGACGAAGCCTGCGGGAATCGGCCATCAAGGGCTTGGCATCCTGGGCACGAGTACGTGACTACCGGCTGTATCAACTGCAACAAATGGGCAATGTGCACCTCTATGCTGGCAGCGAACTGGATGCGGATGCGGTTGCCGAGTTTGAGGCGGATCATGTTCTTCTGGCAACCGGAGCACTTTGGCTGGAGGATGGTCGCGGGCGCTCAAACCTTGCACCAATCCCCGGCTTCAAAGGCAATGCGCTGACACCGGACGACATTCTGAACGGCTCCGAAGTATCCGGAGCAATCGTGATCTACGATGACGATCATTATTACATGGCAAGTGCGCTGGCCGTGGATTTGGCCGAGAAGGGTCACGAGGTTCATCTGGTGACCCCGCTTCCAACCCTTTCAGGCTGGATGGGCAATACGCTGGAACAGCCCAAAGTTCTGGGCGAACTTCTGGGGGCTGGGGTCAAGACATATCCCAACACCACAGCGACCGGATGGCAGGCTGGAGCGTTGAATGTGATGCGGTCCGATACCGGTGAAGCCTTGCCCGATATCGCCGCGACGACATTGGTTGCTGTTACCAATCGCCTGCCCGAAACCACTTTGTCAGATGCCCTGACAGCCCGGGGCGTGCCGCACCGCAACATCGGCGACGCTGAAGTGCCCGGCACCCTACAAGCTGCGGTTTATTCCGGACACCGCCACGCCCGCGAACTGCTGGGCCATGAGCCCGAAGACCGGATCTTCAAACGCGAACGACCAACACTCTTTCTCTGAAATAGAAACGGAAACCTATCATGGAAGCCAAGAAAACTCCCCTTTATCATGCCTTCATCAAGCGTGGTGCCAATGTGCGCAATGCCGGCGGATACTTTGCACCGATCGCATTTAGCGACCCCAGAACCGAGCATCTGACAACCCGCGAAAAGGCCGGCCTGTTCGAGATATTTGGCCAGTTCCTTGTAGAAGTTACAGGCAGCGACGCCGAGCGTTTGATCAACGAAACCCATGTTGCGGATGTGACAAAACTGCCCGACATGAAGGGAACCTATTGTGGTATCCTCAACGACAAAGGCGGCTTTTTGGACGACGTCATCGTCTGGCGCGTGAACGCGGGTAAATTCTGGGTCTGTCCGGCACCGCATCGTGTAAATGTCATTGTCGATCATCTGAAAGATGCTGGCAAAAACATGGAGGTAAATGTTGTCTCTTTGGGTTACCGCTATACATCGCTGTCGATTCAAGGGCCGCAATCACGCGCCTGCCTGCAAGAATTGACCAATGCAGACCTGACAAACGATGCCCTGAAGCCATTCGAAATCGTCGAAACGACTCTAAATGGTGTGGATGATGTCATCATCTCGCGCACCGGCTTTACCGGTGAATTGGGTTTCGAACTGTTCATTCCAACCCAGAATGCCGAGGACCTCTATGAGGCGATTTTGGAAGCTGGCGCAAACAAGGGGCTGGTGCCCTGTGGTGTTGCTGCGATGGTGTCTCTGCGGATCGAGAAGCGCTATCCGATTTTTGGCCGCGACATAACCGAAGACAACAACCCTGTTGAAGCCGGCCTTGGCTGGACGATCCGCGCCAAGGAAACGAATTACCCTGGCAAGGCCGTCGTCGAGGCGCTGAAGAAAACCGGCACGGACCGCGCTTTGGTGCTGATTGAAATGCCGGAGGGGGCGGATGTTCCCGAAGCTGGCGCAGCATTGACATCCGCCGGCCAAGAAGTTGGTCAGGTAACTTCGGCAGGCATGGGGCATTCGGTTGGTCGGGCTCTGGCCATGGGCTACGTGACCCGCGAGATGGCAGTTGATGGCCAGCCCGTCGACGTCGGGGAGGTCAAAGCCGCCAAAATCCACACCGGAGCGATCTACGATCCCAAGAACACGCGTTCGCGCGGATAATCGGTAGCGAGTTGCGGTGTCCCCGGCGGTTTCCACTTGGATCGCTGGGGACACCCAGTTGAGCCTACCGAACACTGAATATCATCGATGAATACACCAGAAAGGCACTCATGATCCGCGTCGATCGCAAGCTCAGCTCCACCGATGTGCTGGACGCACTGACAGACCTGTTCATTCTGCGTGGCCCGCCGGAATAGATAAGGTCGGACAGTGGCTCGGAGTTTATTGCTCAGAAAATGCGGGACTGAATCACTGCTATGGGTGCCAAGACAGCCTACATCGAACCAGGGTCACCTTGGGAGAACGGCTCCTGTGAAAGCTTCAACGCCAGGTTCCGCGATGAACTGCTCAACGGCGAAATCTTTGACAACCTGCGCGAGGCTCAAACCCTGATCGAGCATTGGCGGGTTCACTACAACACCGTTAGGCCACACTGCGCCCTAGGCTATCGGCCACCCGCGCCGGAAAGCATCGCTTCATAGGACCAAAGGCACAAACGATCAAACCAGACCACCCGATGGGGGCACGCCAACCGCCTAAGTGCGCCTTGAGGTGGCGGGTTTCGGCGGGGTCTGGCCCACAGATCACTACCCGCTGATCGGGGGGTTCAGCCTTTCTGCGCCGTGAGCGCTAATTTTTCGCACAGGTTAGCTGAAAAAAATCGAAACACGAGCGACGGAATGTGTTTCAGTGCCCGTATCAGAACAAACACAGGCACCTCAGGACCTTCTTTATGATACATCTCTCGCCACCCAAGGTTGATCTCGGCACTTGGCTGACACTCCCCCGACGGAGCCCTCAGGAGCCACAAGAACCATGAAAAGATTACTTTACGCCGCTTTATCCCTCATCATAGTCGCGGGCGCCTATGGCGTCGCATTCGGTGTGCCCGAACAGGTCGCGCAGTTCTGGGGCGGCAGCGCGAACGTAACAGCTGATGCGCCGCAGGGCGCGCAATCAGGGCAGCGGAGGCAGGGCCGGGCAACGACGGTGGTTCTTACGCCGCTAGAGGCCCGCGAACATACACTCATTCTGAGGACCGTTGGCAGTGCCGTCTCGCTTCGCCGCACCGAAGTGACCGCGACCGATGGGGGGGAAGTGGTCGAAACTGCGCTGCTTGCCAATGCGATGGTTGAAAAGGGCGATGTCCTTTTGCAACTGGATGATCGCACGGAACGGCTGGCGCTTGAGATCGCCGAGGCCAACCGCGATCAGGCACAGGCCACTGTCACCCGCTATGAAGGGCTGCGCAGCAATGGCAATTCTGTCGTGACGGACGTGCAGCTGTCGGAGGCGCGCGTGGCGTTGCGTTTGGCCGAAGCCAATGTGGGGCTGGCCCAGGTCGCACTAGACGACCGTACGATCGTGGCACCGATCTCTGGCCGGTTGGGGCTCAGTGACGTCAGCCTGGGCGACCGCGTGTCGAGCGGTAAGGCCATCGTGACAATTGACGATACCACCAGCCTGCTCGCCACGTTCGAAGTGCCGGAACGCTCCATCGGCCTTTTGACCGAGGGCAAGCCCGTCCTCGTCTCGACACCCACATATGCGGGGCGTATTTTCGAGGGCGAGATCACCGCTTTCGACAGCCGGCTCGACAGCGTAACCCGCAGTGCCACGGTGCAGGCGGAAGTCGCAAACCCCGAGGGGTTGCTGCTCGCCGGCATGACCTTTGCCATCCGCATGACCGAAGAGACCGACCCCTTTCCCGTCGTGCCCGCAACGGCCATCACATGGGACCGCAGCGGCGCGGGCATATGGGTCGTCGAGGAAGGCAGCACCCGTCGCGTTCCGGTCACCATCCGTTTCCGCGAAGGAGATCAGGTCTGGGTTGAGACCGAAGCCCCCCTGGGTGCGCAGATCGTGGCGGAAGGCGCGTCCAAGCTGCGCGAAGGGGCGCAGGTCACAGCCGCAGGTGCAGGCAAAGGGCCGGGCGCATGAGTTTCGAAAAGAGAGCCCACAAAGCCGGTTTCGCGGATACCTTTGTCGCGCGACCGATCTTCGGGATCGTGCTGAACCTGCTCATCATCATTGCCGGTCTTGCGGCGCTCACCAGCGTCGATGTCCGCGAAATGCCCGATGTGGACAATCCGGTGATTTCCGTGCGCACCACCTATGAGGGCGCGGTGGCGAGCACGGTGGACAGCGAGGTCACCCAGGCCCTCGAAGATGCGTTGAGTGCGCTTGAAGGCATGTCCTATATCGAGTCGACCTCCAGCACGGGGTCGAGCCGCATCACCATCGATCTGTCCGATGGAACTGACGTCAACGTGGCCGCCAATGAGGCGCGCGAGCTTGTGTCGGGCACCCTGCGCTCTCTGCCCGATGATATCGACGATCCCGTCGTCAGCAAAAGCGACAGCAACGCCGACGCCATCATTCGCCTTGCGCTGTTGGGCGATACCGACCTCGACACGCTCACCCAGCTTGCCGAGGGCCCAGTCTACGAACGGCTCTCTCTGATCGACGGCATCGCAGAAGTGACCCTGCGCGGCGACCGGGCCGACGAGTTCCGCGTGGCCGTGAACATGCCGTCTCTGCTCAGCCGTGGGCTGACCATCTTTGACGTCTCTACCGCGCTTGCACAACTTCGCGATGACACTGCCCTTGGTGCGCTTTCAAGCGAATCCCAGACCCTCTCGCTCCGGGTCGGCAGCAAGGATGTCACCGTCGAGACTATCAACCAACTGCCGATCAACGACACGACCCAAGTGGCCGATATCGCCTTTGTGCAGCTGATCCCGGAAGACGCCAGCGTCTATACCCGCGTGAACGGCGAAACTGCCATTGGCCTCGATATCACCCGCCAATCTGTTGGCAACACGCTGGATATCTCGCGCGATGTCGCTGTCGCCGTCGAGGAATTGCGCGACCAGTTGCCCGAAGGTGTGCAACTGCTCATCACGTCAAACGACGGGGTTTTCATCGGAGGGTCGATCAACGAAGTCGTCAAATCCATCCTCATGGCAACCGGTATCGTCATTGCCGTGATATTTTTGTTCCTGCGCTCCCCACGGGCGACGTTGATCCCCGCGGTCACGATCCCGGTGGCCTTGATCGGCACATTGGCGGCGATCTGGCTCACGGGATTTTCCGTCAATACGATCAGCCTCCTGGCGCTGGTTCTGGCGACCGGAATGGTCGTGGATGATGCCATCGTCGTGGTCGAGAATATCGTGCGCAAGCGCAAGTCCGGTATGGGCGCTTTCGCCGCCGCTTCATCGGGCTCCAACGAGGTCTTCTTTGCCGTCATCTCAACCACGGCAACACTCGCCGCGGTCTTCATTCCGATTTCGTTTTTGCCGGGGCAGGCGGGCGGTGTCTTCTCAGAATTTGGTTTTGTGTTGGCCTTCGCGGTCACACTTTCGTCGATCACCGCGCTCACCCTCGCACCGGTGCTGTCGGCCCTTCTAGACCCCGGCAAGACACAGGCCAATGCCGGGCAAACCGAGCCGGGCATTCTGGCGCGCAGCTTTGACCGGGTCATGGATTTTGCCATCCGCACGCCTCTGCTGGTTTTGGCGGTCGCCATAGGCTTTGCCATGATCGCCATGGGCGCCGCGATGACGCTGCCCTCCGCCGTCACACCGCAAGAAGACCGTGGTTTCTTCCTCGTACAGGCGCGCGGCGCGTCGGACACAACGATTGACTATCTCGACACGCAGGTCCTGCTGGTCGAAGACATCCTCGCTCCCTACCAGCAGAGCGGGCAGATCGAGACGGTACAGAGCATCATTGGCGTCCGCGGCGGTACCAGTGCGTTTATTGTCGTCCGCCTGCCGGACTGGGCCGAGCGTGACTTTACCCAGCAAGAGCTGATTGCGCAGATCAGTGGCCGACTGGCCTCTGTGCCCGGGGTGCAGGTCAGTGCGCGCTCGACCAACAGCCTCAACATTCGTGGCGCGGGTGGCGGGCTCAGCTTTGCCGTCACCGGCACCAATCTTGCGAAAATGACGGAAGCCGCCGACGCCCTTGCCGCGGCCATGTCGCAGGATGCGACTTTCCAGAACCCGCAACTGTCCAACAACAGCGTCAATGCACAGTTGGCGGTGACGGTGGATGACAGCGCGGCGGGCGATATGGGACTCAACAGTTCGGATATCTCCGCCATCGTTCGCGCCATGGTTCAGGGCGACGTTGCGGTCAGCGTCTTTGCCGATGACATCGAAGTGGACGTCAATGTCGTCCCCGGCGGGCCGCCGATTGACGATCCGTCCGACATCGCGTCCATGTCCATCCGCCTCGCCAGCGGTGCCTATATCCCACTGTCCGCCGTCGCTGCGCTGGAAACGGTGGTGAGCGATGCGCAAATCGAACGTCTGGGCGGCGCGTTGTCCGTCTCGATGCAGGCGAACCTCGGCGAGGGCGTTGACCTGTCGACCGCGATGGACCGTTTGCTTGCGATTTCCGACGAAGTTCTGCCCGATGGCATGGGCATCATCTTCACCGGCGAGGCCGCGACGCTCGACGATTCCCAAGCCGGAATCTACATGGTCTTCGGCGTGGCGCTGGTCGTCGTGCTTCTGGTGCTGGCAGCGCAGTTCGAAAGCTTTGCCAGTGCGGTTGTCATCATGTTGACTGTGCCCTTCGGGCTTGCCGCCGCGCTGCTGGCAATCTCGATGACCGGCGGTTCGCTGAACTACTACAGCCAGATCGGCCTTGTGATGCTGATCGGGGTGATGGCCAAAAACGGTATCCTGATTGTCGAATTCGCAAACCAGCTGCGCGAAGCGGGCGCCGACATCGAAAGCGCAATCCGAAGTGCGCTACGCCTGAGGATCCGACCAGTGATGATGACGATGGTTTCTACGGTCTTTGGTGGTCTGCCGTTGATCCTGACCTCCGGCGCGGGGGCCGAAGCCCGGATTGCCGTCGGTTGGGTGATCGTCGGCGGCTTGGGTTTCGCAACCGTGTTCACCTTGTTTCTCACGCCGATTTTCTACCGTTGGATTGCCGTCTGGGGCGCAGCACCCGGTGGTGCAGCACGCAGGCTTCGATCAGAGGTTGAGGCGACCGCGAGCGCCTAGTGGCAAGATCTGGTGGAACAGGGGTAGGGCGCGTTCGCGAGTATTGAAATCACGATGCAGCATCTCCATTTCGGCCATCTCGGGGCGAACCCATCCGGGCCAGATACTCATGTGCCAGGTCCGTTGCGATGTCGATGAAGCGCGCATTCCGGGCCTCGGACCCGGCCTCATCCATGCGGGGTATGATCCAGCCAACGTATGTGACGGCGCGCGCTAACAGGAACAGATCGAGCGCCGCTAGGTCAATCTCTCGGATTGAAAGATAGCCGGTGACAAGCGCCTGCTTTAAAGCCTGATAATCCGGCTCGCTGCGGTTTTTCAGCAAGGTGGTGGCCAAGTCAAACAGCCGGAAGCCGAACCCTGCATCGTCAAAATCGATCAGCTGAAGCTCTCCACCGTCAGCAAGCACGTTCTCGCGCACCAAGTCGGCGTGGATCAGGCCATAGTCCGACTTACCTTCAAGCCGCGATAGGTCGCTTTGCAATGAGTCGCGCAAGCTCTGAAACATCGAGCGCTGGTCGTCAGACAAGGTCGGGTTCTCCCAGAACCGCCCCCAGACAGGCGCGTCGCCCACCAAGCCCGCGCGATCCCACTGGCACCGGGTGAACCCCTCGGGCAGGGTCCACGCATCCGATATCATATGCATCCGCGCCATTTCCTGGCCGATCTTGTGAAAGAGCCCGATACGGTCATTGGTCTGCAAGGGCTTGCCGGTTTCGCCGACTGGCGCGCCTGACAGCCAAGTCAGAACATCAATCTGAATGCCCTCGACGATGTGCAGAACCTTGCCTGCTGCCGACGGGACGGGCGCAGGCACATTCAGCCCGCCGCGGCCCAACTCAGCCACCCATTGCAGCTCGGACCACAGCTCGGCGTCAGTGCGATAACCCGCGCGGTGAAGCCGCAAGGCATAGGCTTTCCCGTGATGATCCACTCGAAACACCCGGTTCTCCCGCTCGGCAATCAGCCGGCAAGTCGCGCCGTCAAAGCCCCAAAGCGCCAGTGCCTGATCTACAACATCCGTCATGGCGCAAGCCGGGTTTCGGCCAAAACCTCGTCCAGCGTGTCGAACAGAAGATCGGCGTTTTCAACCGAGAACGGCATAGG
Source organism: Lentibacter algarum (assembly GCF_018860975.1). GTDB lineage: Bacteria > Pseudomonadota > Alphaproteobacteria > Rhodobacterales > Rhodobacteraceae > Lentibacter > Lentibacter algarum_A. The sequence goes on along the minus strand of NZ_JAHKQI010000009.1, from coordinate 273,009 downwards.
CGGGCGGATTTTCAGCGTGTTCTTATGGCGTCCCAATTTGGAATGGAGGATGCCGCGTTGGCGCATCGCATTGATCACACGGTCGGTGAATTCACTGGCCGGTTCTTTGCTGTCCCGATCCAGCACCATTTCGGCCCCGAAAACCAAGCCTGAGCCACGGATATCTCCAATGACCTCATACTTGGCCTGCAAGGCTTCCAGTCTTTTGCGGGCATGTTGCCCAACCGTGTTGGCATGCCGAACAAGGGCCTTGTCCTCGATCTCTTCCAGAACCGCCATCGCCGCCGCGCACGAGACCGGATTGCCGCCAAACGTGTTGAAGTAACGGTAGCCCGAGCGAAATGTCTGCAAAATCTCACCTCGGGTCACCACGCCTCCAATCGGATGGCCATTGCCCATCGGTTTGCCCAAAGTCATCACATCGGGCACCACACCCATTTTTTCATGCGCCCACATGTGGGTTCCGGTGCGGCCAAAACCAGACTGAACCTCGTCACAGATCAGCAAGCCACCGGCCTTGCGAACGACTTCGGCAGTGGGCTTCAGCCAGCCATCGGGAGTGTCGGGAAACCCCTCATTGAGGAAATAGGGACAGATCAGCAACGCGGCAAACCCGATACCGGATTTCTCATGCGCTTCAATCTGCTCGGCCACGGATTGAGCAAACTTGGCCCCGTCCGGATCCGGATTGCGATAGCTATCGGGTGCTTCGACAAACCGGAAAAACTGCCCCAACCCGAAGCCGACGCTGGGCGGGTTGGATTTGCTCAACTGGCTGACCAGCGCGGTGTTACCATGGTATGTCGCGTCGGTGGCGATGATACCACGTTTGCCGGTCGTTCCCTCGGCCATGCGCAGGGCAATATCATTGGCCTCGGATCCGGTGCAGGTCAGGATAGCAGTATCAAGCGAGGCGTCCATCGTCCCGGTCAGTTTTTCAACATAGTCCAGGATGCCGTCATGCAGATAACGCGTATGGGTGTTGAGCGTCGACGCCTGGCGGCAGATCGCCTCGACCACGCGCGGATTGCAATGGCCGACATGCGGAACGTTGTTGTAGCAATCAAGATACTTGCGCCCGTCGGCATCCCACAGCCAGACTCCTTCGCCGCGCACGACATGCACAGGATCGTCGTAAAACGTCGAGACATTGGGCCCCAGATAGCGGGTTCGGTCGACGAGCAATTGCTCCTTAGTACGCTTCATCATATCTCACTTCCATTCTCTTCTAAAAACAATCCTTGCTTGTCTACAGCGACAGTGGCAGCTCGGGTGCAGCTACGCCCTCGGTGCGCATATCAGGGGTTAGCAGCCTGGCTGCAATTGCCAGTTTCAATTTGGATGTCATGCTGTTCTCCTTGATAAAAAGTGGTTGCTCTAGTTAGATTTTGCCGCAGGCACGGCCCCTTCAGCCACCCAGGCGTCAAAGATGTTTAGTGCCGTAGTGCAAAACTCCGGGTCGTTGATGTGCGCGTCGATCTCGGTCGCCTTGACCGATGGCGCAACGGTGCTGCGTAGCTCGTCTAGAAAAGCGGCAAGACCTTCTGGGTCGTGACAATCGCCTCCGGGGCGATCCCATTCTTCGATGCCACCATTGGGGATAATCAATTGCGTTGGCGCCGGGCTTTCTCCCAAACGCTCATTCAGTTCCCGCGCGATGTCGCGACGTTCGTCGGCATTGTAGAAGGTGTTCTTAACCAGCTTGTTATGGGTGTGGATCGGGCGGTCCTGGAAACGCTCGGGAATTTCCTGCCAGCCGGCAAAGTCAATCAGGTCCATACAGCCGGGCGCAACGATCTGCGGGATGCCAGCACGCCCCGCCGCACGATGCCGGTCGCGACCGGCATTGACCACCGACCCTGCCAGCAGATTCCCCAGCTCGCAGCCGGCAAAATCCATCACACAAACAAAGCCGTTTTGCGCCGCTATCTGCTCAAATGCCATGCCGCCCATGCCCATGGCGTGAAACACCGCCACCTCGTAGCCACGCGCCTCAAGCTCGGGTTTCAGCGTCTTGATGTATTTCAGGCAGGATGTGCCAAGCGATGTGATGCCCACCGTTGGACGGCCCGCACCCACGACGGGCTCGGCTGCGCGTGCCGCGCCCAACACGGCTCCCGCTGCCTGTGCCAGCGACGATTTACAGATCGCATTCAGCCCATAAAGCCCTCCGGCCCAGAGGATCATCTGGATGTCGGGAGACAGGCGCTCAGCGGGAATAAGCGCCGAGAACGACACCGTCGAGACCATGTATTTCGGCAGGCCAATCGGCAGGGTCTGACAAACATCAAGCGCCAGATCGGTGCCCATAGTGCCACCCAAAATGATCACACCGTTGATATGCCCCCCGTCATTCAGGCGCTGTGCCAGCGCACAGGCGCCATCCGACATGATCTGCATCGCCACATGCTCGCTGCCGCTGTCGATCGCTTCCCTGATCGAACGCCCCCCGGCCTCGGCCACCGCATGTTTGGAGTAATCCGTTGGCTTCTCAGGATCACCCAGAACGCTGACATCCATGGTTAGGACCGCGCCACCTTGGGCACGGATTTTTCCGGCCATGAACTCCAGCTCGTCGTTCTTGGTGTCGTAGGTGCCGATCACCAGAATGGTTGTGTCTGTCATATCGCCCTCCCTTGTCATGCCGGGTTACCCGCGCATGATCTCTCCCTTGGGGTCGTAAAACGGCGTCAGCTGTGCCCGCAGCGGGAACATTTTTCCCGCGATCAGCACCGCGTTCACACCGCGCTTCGCAAGATGATAGAGCGTGGAGACACCAATGATGCCTCCGTCAACGATGACAACAGGTGCAGTTTGAGGAATGCTCTTCGCCATTTATAGTTCTTTCTGCCAGCGAAGCCGATGCTTCGCAAACGGTTCATCAGCGGTGGTGCGAAACTGGCAGGTGGAAACGATTCTCTGAAACTTTACGTCCTAACGGTGCGATTATCGCACCCCCTGTTAAGAGGCGATTGTCGAAAGCCGTCTTCTGGACATCGAAACACCGGTCAACGAGATTTCAAGCTGCTCAACCGCAGCACCAAGCCACCTGGTCAGCTCGGCTTCACGGTCCGGATTCATTTTCAGATCCGGCACAGCAATGGAAATTGTCCCAGCCGGGTCGTTGCCATCGGTAAAGAATGGCATGGCGACGCTGCATACCCCGTCCTCGACGGTATTGCGGCTGAACGAGTAGCCCCTTTGACGTGTTTCTTCAAAAAATGCGGCCAGCGCGTCATCATCGGTAAGTGTGAACCGGGTCAGTTTTTCTCGCTCCAGTTCAAGCAGTCGCATGCGTGTGCTTTCCGAACAAAAGGACAAAAAAGCCAGACCCGAAGACGACGCGTGATAGGGGTAGGTTTCGGCCGGGCGCAGGTTGATGACATTCCCTCGGGACGGCAGTGCATAGGCCGCAGTGGTCATTCGTTCCGCCCCCGGAATCCCTACATGCGCTGTTTCGTTTGATTTCGTACACAGCCATTGCACAACGATTTGCGTCGCCTTGACCATCGGTACGGTTGCCTCTCTCAGCCGCGCAAGCGACAGGAACCCGTGGCCAAGAGAGTACTTTCTGGTTTCCGGATTCTGCTCAATGAAGCCATGTTTTACGAGCGAGACCAACAGCCGGCGCGTCACGGCCTTGTCCTGCCCCGTAAGTCGGGCAAGCTCATTCAACCCGATTTCCAGGCTTTCCAGTGAAAACTGGCGCAGCAGCAGCATTGCCTTGTCGACGGTTTTCATCCGATACTCTTTTCCCCGATGCCGAAATCCCAGTTCCGCTAAAACGGGTGCTCCGGCTGATTGTCCGAAAACACTTAGCCTACACTTCCTGTGCTTCTCTAACGTCAATTCGCGCGATTGTTGCGTCAGGTGCTGCGAAGGTCGATGCTGCCCTCACTTTACGAAGGTCGGCTTTCCACGTCTACGGCCATTCGTGCAAAGCACAGCATTTAGCCAAATGGGCTCTTCGCCGACTATCACCCGATCTCCGCCGCGAATTGCTGCGCATCGCTCCATTGTCGCGGAGACTGCCCATACATACGTTTGAACTCTCGACTAAACTGTGACGAACTGACGTAGCCCACATCCATTGCCGCCTCGTTCACAGTCATGCCGCCAGCAATCTTCATCGCAGCGTTGTTGAGACGCATGGATTTGACGAACTGGATCGGGGCCATTGTTGTGACCTGCTTAAACTTGCGGTGAAACACGGCACGGCTCATGCCTGCACGGGTTGCCATATCTTCAATCGAAATAGGTGCGTTCAATTGGGACGACACATGTGCGATGGACCGCGCGATAGCATTGCCAGCGCCAAAGGCATGTCTTGCAAAGACACCTGCCTCACCCTTTAGGATCGCGTAATACAACTCGCGCAACCGCACCTCCCCAAGAACTGCCGTGTCCGTCTGGCTTACCCCTAGCTGTAGCAGCCTTAGCAACGCATCGGTGAAAGCGTCGTCCCACTTGGCCAGTCTGATCCCTTGCGCACGCAAACCGCCTTCGAGCACTGGGAGGACGCCTCCGGTATTCTCTATCTCCATCGCCATTTCAGTCATCACACGCCTATCCAGTGAAACGATGACACCGTAGAGAGGGTTATCTGTGGATGCGGCAGGTGTACCAGCCCTTACTGGCATCGACATCGGGCAGCACATATATTGGCTGTCGTCGTAGACAAATCTGTGGCCATCAAGAATAGCCTCCTTGGCACCGCTCACGATGGCAATAACGCTGGGTTCATAAACGGCAGGAACACAGGGGATCGCTTGTGTGGCCCGAAACAACCGCACGCCTTTGATTCCGGTTTCTGTCAGGCCGTCTTGGTCGGTGCGGGCTTCAATAAGGTGTTTGATGTGTTCTTTGCTCATGCAGCCAGTCTAACGGTTCAAAATCCCCCCAGACAACCTGTGTGATACAATTAGGCAAGTATACGCGACGATTTCATCTGTTTTTGACCATTGGTGAGAGCTATCTATCATTTCAACACGAAAGCAGACATCGCGCGGCTGTTGTGCCGACGCCTTAAGGAAGAACACAATGGCAGATACGATATTCGGACCCAAAGGCTGGACGCCTGACCGCCTCCGATCACTTACGGGCAAAACATATGTCATTACCGGTGGCAATGCTGGTGCAGGATTTCAAGCCGCGCGCATCTTTCTGTCCAAGGGGGCAAAGGTCGTGATGCTGAACCGAAGCGCAGACAAATCGACCGCTGCCATAAAAGAACTGAAAGAAGAGTTCGGGGCTGAGGCCGAGGTGAGCTTCGTGCGTATGGACTTGTCCGAACTGGCAAGCGTCCGCGCAGCAGCAAATGAGGTTCTGAAAATCGTTCCTCGGATCGATGCGCTGATCTGCAACGCAGCCATCGCGCAAGTGCCGACACAGAAGCTGACGGTCGATGGCTTTGAGAGCCAGCTTGGCACAAACCACTACGGGCATTTCGTATTGTGTGGAATGTTGTTCGACCTGATCGAAGCGAGCAAAGGCCGGATCGTTGTGGTCGCCAGCCTTGGCTACAACATGGGGATCAAGACCATCCAATTCGACGACATGAATTGGGACAAGAACTACAGCGCAAATCCTGTCTACAGTCAGAGCAAGCTGGCGCAGATGATGTTTGCCTATGAATTGCAGGACAGGATTGCGGGGACAGGCAAGAACATGTCGGTTTACGTCTGTCACCCCGGTTCTTCGGCAACCTCGCTGATCACCACCAGCGGCAACTGGCTGACCAAGCTGCTCTTCAGGCTCATGGCCCTCACGCCTATGGTGCAATCCGCCGAAAGAGGAGCCTACCCCGAGGTCATGTGCGCCACCGAGGACGGGCTGGAACAGCGCGCGCTTTACGGCCCGACGGGCCGGATGGAGTTCGTCGGACCGGTCGGCAAGGGCACACTAAATCCTCATGCCTACGACAAAGCTGTCATGGAGAAACTTTGGACCGTGTCCGAAGAAGCAACAGGGTTCAACTGGGATGGCTAACCGAAAAACGAGCAAAGGGTAAATTGCACCTCGCCTGCAACAACAGCCCTTCGAACACATTGCAGCATCGCGTAAAAATGGGCTCTTCGCCGTCATCCGCCGCGCTGATCACGAACGGCTGGTATAGGATAAGGCTGGTACAGGATAACGTTCCTTTTGCTGCACCGCGCATGAACTGGTAAGAGGCGGACGAAGCCGCCATTGGATGGTGTTGGCAGAACGACCGCTCACGAATCATTTCGGACGTTCATCCGGTGATCAGACTCCGCAGTGTTACTTCCCAGGCGACCGGATCGCGCACTGTTAGGCATTCTGTTTCAATTGACGTAGCAGGGCTGGCTCTAAAATTGTTCTGAGCAACAGAGAGCAATTGATCGCAGATTGCGGGCTATGATCTTCTCAAAGGGTTCTCATCCCTCAATGATTGGCATGGCGAGGCGACCTACCCGCCTGAAACCACTCACCCGTCAATTCTGATCAGCGCAGGTCTTACCGATGGTCTGCGCTGTCGCTTGCAGCTGCGCCAAGTGATCTTTGACGACCGTTTCCAAACACCGGTTGTTGGCGTTCCAGACCAGACTAATGGAACCGACCGGCTCGCCGCCTGCAATAATTGGAACGGCTATGGCCGCAGGTAGCGCACCGTAGTCTACGGCCCTCCCCCAATGGCCCGGCGAGCGGGCAGCATAGCCACGCGTTCCAATATCGCTCAAGACTTTTGCCAGTTGAGGCAGCGCTTTGACTTCTTCGCGTGGCAGCTGGTCAACGAGATCTTGCAAGGCTTTAGTGCGTTCCTCACCCGTCATCGCATAGAGATATGCCGACCCCAATGCAGACAGGATGGGCGAGGGCCGGAAGCCCACAACATCGGGATATATCGCGTGAACTTTATACACTCGGGATGTGTCTATGATCTCGACACGCCCACCGCCGATTCCTGCAGCCAGATCGCTGGCCAGGCCTGTGCTACGACTCAGCTTCACAATCTCGCCCTTGCCAACAGCGACAAGTTTATCGACACGGTTTGGCATACCGGCTTCTTGCGGAAAGGCCGAACCAAGCTGATAGCAGCCGTCGCTGCTTCGCCGGAACAGCCATCTGCGCTGTTCAAGTGTTGCGCAGATGCGCAAAACTGTCGGTTTAGGCAGCCCCGTGCGCGCAGCAAGCGCACCAAGGGGTATGCGCCCGCTAGCATGGACGACCTCAAGAACGGCCATCCCACGGTCAATTGATCGGTTCAGCTTTGTCATCGCATCATTCCACCTAGTGAAACGAATAGTCGACAAAGATGCCACTGTTCAATAGCCTTCTTACACGCCCACACACCTCGTCGGGAGATCGAGGCGGACTGGAAACAGGGGCTCAAGGGAGGACGCTGTGACTGTTTTGAACAAATCCACACTCGTGGACCGTGCCGTATTGCTATTGTCGCTCATCGTGATCAGCGTCGTACTATATGTGTCTGTGTTTGGCGTGTTTTCTGATTCCTACCTACGTGTCGGAATGCTGTTGGTCGGCGGTTTGCTGATCATTCTATCAGGCTTCGGGCGGTCAGGCAGCTTGTGGGACAGCATGCTTCTTTTGTTTACCGCCGTGGCGCTTGCGCTAAGTGTCTTTCAATATTTCCGCGCCGCCGAAGAGATCGAGACAGGTCTCTATTTTTTGACGTCGACTGATATCTGGATGGGCATGCTCGGCCTGTTCGCCGTTGTCGAGTTGACGCGCAGGTCGGTCGGGCTGGTCATGGCGCTGGTTGCGGGGATCGTTTTGGCCTATGGGGCCTTCGGGCATATGGCGCCCGGTTTTCTGCGCCACGCAGGTATTTCCACCGAAGAGTTGATGACCGTGCTGTGGTTCTCTTTTGACGGTGTGTTTGGCCGGCCAATGGCCACTGTCGTATCAACCATTTTGATTTTCATCCTGTTCGGCTCCCTGCTTGAATTGCTGGCGATCGACTTGGTGCTCGTGCGCCTTGCTTTGGCCGCCACTGGTCGCCTGCGATCTGGCCCAGCCGCCGCTGCGACTGTAGCAAGCGGGCTCTTTGGCACGATTTCGGGGTCAGCCGTAGCGAATGTGGTTGGCACCGGTGTCATCACCATTCCGTTAATCAAGAAGCGAGGGTTTTCGCCCCGTTTCGCTGCAGCTGTTGAATCTGCGGCATCGAGCGGTGGTCAGATCACCCCGCCGATCATGGGGGCGGTTGCCTTCATCATGGCTGACGTGACGAACGTGCCATATCTAACAATTTGCGCTGCAGCTGCGGTGCCTGCGCTGCTCTACTACGGTGGTCTTTTCGTCGCGATCTCGAGTGCGGCCCGCAACATGGATCTTGACGAGGAAAAGCAACCGCCCATTTCGTTCAACTGGCGCGAGCTTGTTCAGATGGCGGTTTTCGTTATTTCGCTCACTGGCATCGTCGTCACCATGGTTGGGGGGGCATCAGCCGCCTATGCAGGCTTCGTCGGCGTTGCCCTTGCCACGGTTCTGGGGTTCGCGATCCGGCCTGATCTGTTGCTCAATGGCGAGGCTTGGCTCAAGTTTATCCGCTCGGCAGGTTTGATCTCGGCAGAGTTGGTGGTGATTGTGGGCGCTGTGGGTATCGTTATAGGTGTTCTAAACCTGACGGGTGTTGGCCTGCGCTTTGCCTCACTTCTCTCGAGCCTTGCCGAAGATCAGCTGATCCTGTCGCTTATTCTGATGGCCATCGCTTGTCTGCTGCTCGGCATGGGCATGCCAACTGTGCCTGCCTATCTCATCATCGTGCTGGTTATGGGGCCGTCGCTGCAAAAGCTGGGCGTGCCGATCGTCCATACCCACATGTTTGTGCTCTATTTCGGAGTCCTGTCAGCGATCACGCCACCTGTTGCTCTGGCTGCCTTTGCGGCGGCCCCGATCGCAGGGTCGTCTCCTATGAGCACAGCTCTGGAAGCGTCACGGCTTGCCCTGCCAGGGTTCGTGATCCCGTTTGCGTTTATCTACAAACCTGCGCTTTTGCTGGGCACCGGCTTTACTCTGGGGCAATCGGCTCAGGCGATCTTATTCGTGCTGCTCGCCACGATCCTGATTTCGCGAGCCTGTTACCCTCGCCGCGGCAAAGGCTACATGGTGCCTGTCGGGCTGGGTTTGGCCGCAGCGCTTATCTTCTTCGGAACACTCGTGTCGTGGGTCGCAGCGGCTGTCGCCGTGGGCTTGATGATCTTCGACCGTCTGGAACTGAAAACCAAAAACCAAATTTCATGACAACAGGGAGGACCAATCCATGAAAACGACAAACCTCAACCGCCGCTCGGTGCTGGCAAGCGCTGTTGCAGCTTCAGCACTCGCAGTATTGCCGCGCGCGGCCATGGCAAAAGAACTGCTGCGGATGTCAACTCTTGGCCCGGGCACCACCCCGAACCTTGTGATGACGACCTTCGCCAATATCATCAATCGCGAGCTGCCTGACTACGAGATTCAGGTCAACGCAACAGGGGCTGCCACACGCCACGTTCTGGAAGTTGCACAGGGAAAGACAGCGTTTTGCATGACGTCTCCTGCGTTGCAGGCCTTGATGTCCAATCAAAAAGCAATGTTTGCGAAGATGGATCAGGCGCCGGAACTGGCCAAGAAATTGCGCGCTGTGTTGAACTTCCCGATGGGCGTTTATCACATTGCGACCTACGAATCTTCAGGCATCACCTCGATGGAGGATGTGCGCGGCAAGCGTGTTTTTCTCGGCCCACCAGGAGGTGCGGCTTACTCTACAATGGAGCGTCTTTTCAAGGCTGTTGCAGGCCTCGAGGCGGGCAAAGACTATGAAGCGGTAAAATTCGGCTGGGACGCAGCAGCGGCTTCGTTTCAGGATGGCAACCTCGACGTCTATTGCAACCCGACAAACGCGCCGAGCCCTGTGCTGACTCAGATCGCTGTGACAAACGAAGTTCGCTTCCTCGGCATCCCCGCGGACAAGCTTGAAGCCGAAGGAGTCAAGGCGCTGGTCAACCGTCCCGGCTTTGGCTTGGGTGTTTTGCCCGCTGGTGTCTATGGCGACAACCAGACGAACGACAGCGACACGACGACACTGCGTGTCACCGTCGGCATCGTGACGAATGAAAGCGCAGACGAGGCGATGGTCTACGAGATGACCAAAGCCTTCTTCGCTGGCGTTGCCGAGATGGGCGAAAGCGCACCATGGCTTAAGGCGGTCAATCCGGAAGCAGCTGTCGCTGACATCAACATGCCTCTGCACCCAGGTGCCTTGCGCGCGCTTGAAGAGCTGGGCGTGACAATCCCTGACACCGCTCGCATGTAAACGAAACTGGTCGGGGTGATAGCACCCCGGCCACCACTTCAGGTAATTCTCCCAATGCCCAAGAACGTTCTTTTTATCATGTGTGATCAACTCCGGTGGGATTACCTTTCGTGCACCGGACACCCGCATCTGCACACACCACATATCGATGCGCTGGCAAAGCGCGGCGTTCTATTTGACCGAGCCTATGTGCAATCCCCGATCTGCGGCCCCTCGCGCATGTCTTTTTACACCGGACGTTACGCCGGTTCACATGGTTCCACCTGGAACAACATCCCGCTGAAGGTGGGTGAAATGACGCTGGGCGATCATCTCCGCCCACTCGGAGTGCGAACAGCGCTCTGCGGCAAAACCCACATGACTGCCGATGTTGAAGGTATGCGCCGCCTTGGGTTGGCGCCCGATAGCGAGATTGGCGTGTTGGTCTCGGAATGCGGCTTTGAGCCTTTTGAGCGCGACGACGGGCTGCACCCTGACGGCCCGCGCTACGCGCGCAACAAGGCCTATGACGACCACATGAAAGAGCGTGGCTGGCCAGACGACAACCCTTGGCAAAGTGTCGCAAACAGCGCCGAAGACGCAGACGGCAACATCTTGAACGGCTGGTTTCTGGACAATGCCGATAAACCCGCACGCGCCGCTGACGAGGAGAGCGAAACGCCCTACATCACCGGACGCGCGATGGATTTCATCCGCGAGGCCGGAGACACGCCATGGTGCCTGCACCTGAGCTATATCAAGCCGCACTGGCCCTATATCGTGCCTGCTCCCTATCATGATATGTATGGCCCAGAGACGCATCTCGATCCGGTGCGCAATGCGGCAGAAAAAGCCGATCCCCACCCAGTCTACGGCGCCTTTATGGAAGAACGCGTGTCGCGCGCCTTTAGCGACGACACCGCCCGCACCCGTGTCCTGACCGCCTACATGGGGCTGATCAAACAACTCGATGATCAGATCGGCCGCCTGATGGATTTTGTCGATGAACAAGGGATTGCCGAGGAGACGATGATTGTCTTCACCTCCGATCATGGCGATTATCTTGGTGACCACTGGATGGGCGAAAAGGAGTTGTTCCACGACGCTTCGTCGCGCATCCCGCTGATCGTCGTTGATCCGAGCCCCGAGGCAGATGCAACCCGCGGGCTGAAATCCTCGGCTTTGGTTGAGGCGATTGATGTTGTCCCGACGATTCTCGATTATTTCGGCGGTGCTGAGGTGCCCCATATCATTGAAGGCATCTCGCTGCGGCCCGTCTTGCATGGGACGCAAGATAAAGTGCGAGACTTTGCGGTATCTGAGTATGATTACTCGATGCGCGACGTGCGCAAACGGCTTGGCGTCGAGGTTAAGGATGCCAAGCTGACGATGCTGTTTGACGGGCAGTGGAAATACGTCTTTGCAGAAGGGTTTCGCCCCATGCTCTTTGACCTGAAGGCAGACCCGGACGAATTAACCGATCTGGGCGCAGACCCAGCGCATAGTGATGAAGCGGCGCGGCTTGAACGCCTGTTCTTTGATTGGGCGCGGCGGACGTCACAACGCACAACTATTTCGGATGCCCAAATCGCCGCACGAGATGCTGTTTTGGGCGAAGCCAAAGCGGGCATCTTGATCGGCTATCGCAACGAGGACGAGCTGAGCGAAGTTCTGGATCAAGCTAAAGAGAATACAAGACCGTCGCGCGAGGCGCTCTGAAATTAAGTTTGGCGCGAACGTGTTGTTGGGTGTCAGTTTTAGGATCACGATGGCTTCGTGACTGTGCGGTATTCGCGGGTATGCTGCTGCGACGAAGCCTGTGCATCTTAGATGACTTCAATTTAGGCGCCCGGGGCACAACCGATCAGGATACGCAGTCTTATGTTTTTCGAATTCTAGCGGCAGCTGTGGAAGAACACTCGCTGCAGCCATTGATTGGCAGTTTGCAATACTCATGTGTTGAATGGCTGCTTTGCCAATATCACACCCAACAGTTTGCCACTTCGGCGAAGGTCTGGAAACTGCCCGTTCCCTTTGCTAGTGGAGGGGGTTCTATGGGGGTGGGTAATAGGTATAAGTAATGAATAGAAAGCGGAGGGAAGAGACCCAAGTTCCTTCCTACCTGCCCAACCTAACCTAGAGGAAAAGGGGGAAGAAGTGGCAGAGATAGAGAACTCCTGGCACTCCCGCCCCGAGGGCCGAAACTGTTTCAAGCAAACATGCTCGGGACACTCCCCAAGTCAGCGTGATCACCTCATATGTCGTGATGAGCTTCTCCAAAGATGAGCTTGCCTGCGTTTCAAAACCGTCAATCCACGATTTTTGTCGCAATACGCGTTTCGATCAACTCTTCCTCAACCAACGCATAGATCTGCTCGGGCGGTGTCTTGAGCGAGTAAACCATGATCGACGGGTCCACTCCCATCTCAACGAGATACTCCATCGTTTCACCTTGGCCCGTCTGAATGCTTTCGACCGCGAACATCACAGGCATATATCCAGGTTGATCATAATAATGCTGGTGCAGCCCCACGATCCCTTGCCGAGAAACAGCCCGGTCCAGTCCGCCAGCCAGAACGTAAGGGCAGGAGGAGGCACAAACACCCCCCTTAAGAACAGCCGTTGGCAGCTCTTTCACCCTGATAGTCCGTCCGATCTGTTGAGCTTCCTGAACGAGCCCCCCGGGGCTATGCAGCGCAATCAGGTCGGGCTTTGCAGGCATATCCGCAAGCTGCTCCTCAAAACGCTGCGCTGCGCCCTCATCAATCTGCCCTGTAACAAGCAACACATTGCCCTTGCCTTCCACAACCATCACTTCAAACCGCAAGCGGTTGTCAAACTTGTCTGGCATGGAAAGGTCGGCTGGCCCGTCCTGAGTCACAAGGCCAGGCAAGGAACGGTCGGTTCTGTATTCCCGCCGTTGGTCGCCAGGTGAAACCGGCCCATTGGGCAGCTCGACCTTCTCCTCATACAACTTCGGCATGATCCCGAAAATCTGCGTCGCTATAAGCAAGCCTGCAAGAGCAAGCTGCAACAGCAGCACATATTTCAGCCCACTCTTCGCGTCTATCTGCGGCAAATAACGCATCAGCTCTTGTCCGGTTTGCCGTCTTCAAGCTTCGCGGTGCGTTCATGCATCGCAGCATCCGCCGCGCCCATCGTCATTTCGACATCTTTCATCGCGTTAATCGCAGCCCGAAGGTCAGCCAATGTGAGCGTGTCTTCAATGCTCATCCCATCGCGCCCGTTTCTTATCGCTGTCTGGGTTACGGCCAGCACAAAAACAAGAATCGCAGGCAATAGGTCAATCGCTATCGCCCCCGCCCATGATGGTACAAAATTCCCCGCATATCGGATTACAGCATCCGCCGCCGAGATCGGGTTGTAAGCGGTCTCTATAGGCGCCTCGATCTCCAGCACAGCATCCGCCGCGTTCTTCAGTGACTTGCTGCGCTGGTCGAGCGCATCAAGAACCGAGTCAATCGTGGCCGATTGCGCATCGCGGACTGATGAATTGCGCCCGTCAAGCTCGGGCAACACAACAGATGCTGGCAAGTCTTCCGCCGCCCGCGCCACAAGTGTCGCAACGCTATATTGGTTGAGCTGCGAAACCACGCCCGCGAGTTTTACGCTTTCCTCAGAGAAGCGCACCGAACGCATGTCAACAGGACCCGCCGCCACGGTAAGCTCGCGCATCCGCGCAAGGATCCTGTTTCCGTCTTCGAAGGCTTCGTCAATCAACGGCTGCTGCGTGGCAATCTGGTCTTCAAGATTTTTCAGCTCTTCTGACTTTTGCTTCAAAACCCGAAAGACCGCACCACGCCCTGCCGCACCAGAAAGTTCGCCCGATTGCTCGAGCTCTGCCAGTGCATCAAAACTTTGCCGCGCGCGCTCAACTTCCCGCCCGAGAGATTGGCCGCTCAGCGCAATGTCATGCGCCTGCTCAAGCGCGCTCTGATAATCCCTGACCGTGTTTTCCAAATGCTGCTCAACAGCGGCAGAGCCTGCAAGTGCCGCCGCATTTAACCAGCTCGACATCGCAATGATAGCAAGCGAGCCGACCATCGTGGCGACAGTAAGTCCGATAAAGCCCCCCGCAGTTCGCATGGCAGGCAGCAACCGCAGCATATAACTCCAGAAAACAAAAATTCCGACCGAGACAGCAATAGAGTAAGCCACAGCCGCAAAGAACGAAACGGCGCCGTTGTCTTCCAGCAAGGAGGAAACACCGAGATAGGTATAAATCCCCGAGGCAATCGCAAGCACGCCGAGCGCGGCAGGCGTAAATGTATCAAGCCAGGCAAGATGGCCCTCAAGTTCCTTTGCTGTGCGCAGCCCTTTGGCCTCTGCAACAGTAAGCCGGTCCTTCGAAACAGTCATAAACAGCGCTCTCCATATGTGTTAACAAACCTTAACATCGTAAATGTCCAACGTCGCGCATCTTTAACTCGACGCGATGGTTTAATGAATCATATCTGTCGTCTATGGGCGGGAGTGCCAGGAGTTCTCTATCTCTGCCACTTCTTCCCCCTTTTCCTCTAGGTTAGGTTAGGTTGGGCGGGTAGGAAGGAACTTGGGTCTCTTCCCTCCGCTCTCTATTCATTACTTATACCTATTACCCACCCCCATAGAACCCCCTCCACTAGCAAAGGGAAGGCGTCCCTCTAGCAGGGGCAGAAACTGGGGCATAACGTGGGGTTCTAGACCAGCAGGGAAGCCCTGAGTGTCTTGTTAACTTACTGACTGAGAGAGCTGGCTGGGATGGTAGGAGTCCTTGCCGACCGATGGCAACGCTAGGCTTTTCTGACTGCCGGGACAAACTGGGGCGGTTACTGGGGCGGAACGGAGCGAACGAGGAGCAACGCGAGTTGGAGCGGAGTGAGCATGGGGCGGATTGGCCAAAGCACAGCGATAGCTGAGTGAGAGGCGGTCGGAGGGCTGCGGGCGTGGGCTGGTAGTGGACATGGGCGGGAAGCGGTCTTTCGCTGCAATAGAAAATTCGGCAATCGTCTTTCAAAATATCAAACGTAGCCTTTCAATCCTTGTCCGGTGTCACCTTGGCCGCATCTGAAAGAAGTTGTTCCAACTCAGTGCTGAGGAATGGAGACAGTCCGGCCCGGATCGCCTGAAGTGTGGCGTGATTGTCTGGCCGGGTTGCGATCTGTTGCACGGCGAAATCCCAGTGTTCAGCCATCCATGCGTCAAAGTCGTTTTTGACACGCTCCAGATCCTTTTCCTTTTCCGCGATGTCAAGGACGAGAGGGATATCTTGCGCTGTGACGGGCGTAGGTGCCTTGAGCCATCTTTCAAAGCTCCGGAGGCGGGCACGTAGAATGGAAAGGTCGGCTTCAAGGCGTTCCAGCTGTTCTTCGCGGCTCTGCGGGTTGCACAGGAGCGGTTCCAGAACGAAGGCCGATACAAAGACGTCGCATAGTTCTGGGCGCTCGTCGCGCACAGCTCGCGCAACAGGCCCCATGATTGCCGGGCCTAACTCACGCAGCCATTTGCAATCCCTGCGCAAGTCTATCGTGCCCTCGGCGACCTCGTGACAGAGCTCATGTGCAATGTCCCCGCGCTGGACCACATGGAAAATCATGATCCGGCTCATACGTTCGGCGGCATCCCCACCATTGGACAGCAGGAAGAGCGCGAAAGGGAATGCCTGCGCGGGAAAGGCCATCACCGCATCGGGAATGATGCGTGCCACATCAGCGTATAACCTTTTGCCAACATCACCATACGAGATATGATAGAAATACAGCGACATGAGCGCGTTCACGGCCAAGGCAAGATCTTGTCGGTGCTTTGCCGCTGCCGTCATCTGAGCAACCAAAGACAAAATCGTTTCATTGTGCCGTGCAAGGCTTTCTTCTATTGCGGGCTTTGAGCCAATGGTGCCCAGATAGCCCGCGTCCGAGGCTGTGAAGAGAAAAACCTCGGCGCTTTGCCTTGTGAATGCATGGGGCTGCCGTGAAGGCGGCTCTATGTCCAAGAGGGTCTGGCTTGCGTTGATAATGAGGTCATAGAAACTGTCGAAATGGTCGAAATCCTTTGCGAAAATCTCTGACCATTCATTTCTGATCGCTTGTTGCTCGGTGAAATCATTCGTCCCGACGGAGGCGAGGCGTTCCAATGACGGGGCAAAAATCATTGTGGCAATACCTTCAGAACGTGAGAGCAAAAATTGCGAATAAGACTGTTTCCGTCACTTTAGATGACCTGGCGACTGAGCCAACCCTCGAAGCACAAAGTGTCCTGATTGTGGCGCGCATTAGTCACTGAGGTACGAACCCATCACATCGTGCCGGATAACAATGTACATCACTTGAAACTCCTTATGGTGCCAAGTCTATCTGACTACAGACAAGCGACGAACGACCTCCCATCTCGGCAATGTCTGCAAGAAAATAACTGGCAATTCGGTTTTTAGCGAATGTCAGAAATGTCAAAGCCGCAGCATAGCGACGAGGTCCTCGGCCGAAGGTCCGCTCAGGGCCGTCACCCACTCCCCCCAGAAAACCGAGCAAACCTCCGTATCTATTAAGATAGCAACGATGGAGGTTTACTATGCTGTCCTACCTTATGAAGGCCCTGCTTGCCCCTAAGAAGGCACGCTCGCGTGCTCAGAAGACCACCTTGGTTGATGATGCGCTCCTTGTGTTCGTCATGTTGACGATCGTCAGTTGGCTGAGTTGATCCACGGAGCGACACCTACAAGAGGGTGACGTTCTGATTGTCGCCGCGTTTGATGACGTGCCGGAGCATCAGTTTCAAGTCACCGAAGTCTACGAAGATTGTGTGGGCGGTTTCGCCTTCACTGGCCCTCTGAAGGGCGCTTACGGAGAACCTGCGTTGGAGCAAATCCTGCGCGTTCTCTCCACTTAAAACTCACAATCCTAGAAACGAAAGGAGGAGGCTTATGTCTGCTCGTATTCGCTATGCCTATTTGAAGGGGCAACCACTTCCTCAACTGGGCGGTCTATGAAGGGTCTCTTGAGCAGAACCCGTTCAAGACTGTTCGCTTTGACGGCAAGGTCCAACCGCAACCCTACGCGGCTCCAACGGACGCTGAGGTGAAGGCTCTGCTTGCGGCGAGAGACCCTGTCTTGGGCTCCGTGCTAGTCACTTGCTTGTTGTCGGGGTTGAGAGCGGGGGAAGCGACGGGCCTGCTCCGAGACGACCTGGTCGAAAAGGGTCAACAGGGCTTGTTTCTACTAGTGCGCCCCAATCGGCTTCGCCTGTTAAAGACCGATGCGGCGGAGCGAGAGGTTCCGTTGCACCCTCGGCTGGTCAAGGAGTTCCGCCGACTGCCCTCTGAGGGGCCTCTGTTCCCGTCTCTGAAGGTCAACGACGTGACGAAGCGCTTTGCTGTTCTCAGGCAGCGCCTGGGGTTGGAGCGACAGGGGTTGGTCTTCCACTCAACTCGCAAGTGGTTCGTAACCCAGTGCGAGCGCTCTGGCGTCCCGGAGCACTGGACGGCGTCTCTGGTTGGCCATCAATCGGCACGCTCTGAGAACGGGTTGACCTACGGGATCTACTCCGCCGGAATCTCGGATCAACAGAAGCGGTCGATCGTTGATCAGCTACGCCTGCCCAAATGAGCATCCCGAGCATCGAGGAGTTCGAAGAGAGGGCCGCTATCGCTCAGTTCGATGGTGGTTGCTCTCGTCGGGCAGCGGAGGACGTCGCAGCACGGTCTCAGGGCTTCCCTAGTGCTGAAGCCTACTGGCAGTGGTTGGCTGACTACGTGGTCAACCGGACTGTCTAAGACCTCTCCCTCGGCTGGCGTGTGCTGGCCGGGGGGGATTACTGGCTATGTTTTTTTTCTTTCCTCTGGTACCTTTGGTTCCCGTGGCTATTAGAGGACAGTTTTCATGGCTGTTACGCACCAACTAATTAAACCGCTAGACCTAGTTTACGTAAAGCTTTCAGGCGTTATTACCTTGCAGGAAATCAGCGAAGCTTTGCGAGCCTATGCTGCCGACAGCTCATTTCACCCAAAACATAGGCAACTTATAGATCTTCGCTCATTGGATGATGCTACGGTGGGTATGTGGGAGATGTCAGAATACAAGGATCTGTATGACAGTTTGTTTCCAAACTTGTCGAACCCTATTCCAGTCGCGATTGTGGCTTCGAGCTCTTTCGGGAAGCGGCTTAGCCGAATGTATTCGTTAGCCATTAGGGGCAGTCATGTTATAGATTTAAAGCTCTACAATGATTTAGATGCCGCATTGGAGCACCTACGAGTGCAAAAAGACACTTTTTACCAACATATGCAGTACCCAGATCAGGGAGTGGTTATTCCGTTTGGGCGCTCAAAGACGTGACACGATATCGAGGCCATTGCGGTTAATTGGGCCTCAGGCTCGCTCCCAAACCGCCCCGACGCTCACACTCCCTCTGGCCGCACCGTTCGCTCAGGCTCCACTGCCCCCCAGTGGTCGGTCCAGTCTGCCCCAGACACCCCAGCCAGCCTGCCCCAGTAACCGCCCCAGTCTGGCCCCCCACTCCAAAAAACCGTTGGCAATCATCGAGCGGCAAGGACTCCTACCATCCCAGCCAACTCTCTCAGATAGCTTGTAGAAAAAGCACTCACAGCTTCCCGGCTGGTCGAGAACCCTACGTTATGCCCCAGTTTCCGCCCCAGCCACTTGCCCTCCCAGCGGTCGGTCGTCTGTCCTTCGCTAGTGCTCAGTCGATCCGAAGTGCCCCAGTAAGGCAAACCAGTCGCCAGATCATTCTGGATCAGCTCGATGAGTATCTGAATGAAAGTAAGTTGGTAGTTGTTCCTCAGAGCGACTTGGTTAATCACATCAGCCAAGAGCTACAGGCCAATGCTAACCAAACACGACATCTCATGAACGACCTTGGTTGGCAGAAGGTAGGCCTCCAGCGAGATGTATGGGATCACCCGCCACCCCCGAAACACCCGAAAACTACTGGGGCGGAAACTGGGGCATAACGTAGGGTTCTCGACCAGCCGGGAAGCTGTGAGTGCTTTTTCTACAAGCTATCTGAGAGAGTTGGCTGGGATGGTAGGATTCGAACCTACGATCTACTGTACCAAAAACAGTTGCCCTACCGCTAGGCCACATCCCAACTCTGAGGGGCTAGTTACGCGCCCTTTGCGATGCTTTCAAGACTGTTGTTGAAAATTTTTGCGACTCTTTTGCACAAAAACGCTTATTCTCGGATTTCGTCGGGTTTTGCGCCCCAGAGAACAGTTTTGGGTGCCCAGCCTTTGTAGCCGCCGGCATTCAGTCGGCACCAGTCAGCGGTGCAACTGCCGAGCTTGGCGATCACGCCCATCTCGAGGCGGGCGCTTATCTGTGTTTCAGGGTCCGGGCGGATATGTAAGGCAACCAGATCGTCCTCAATGATCACCGTGCGCGAGCCTGACAACAGCGAGTAATGCACCCAGCCGCCAGCTCCGTCGCGGTCTCGGACGCGGCGCCAGTGGCCATATTCAGCGGTGACTTCGACAGGCATGCCACGACGTTTGAACACCCAGTCGATCTTGTGGCTCAGCGACGGCCCGCGGCGCACATTGCACTCGTCGGACTTGATCGAAACAAACCGCGGGATCGGCAGGTTGGTTACACTGCCGCGCGCACCATCCGCAAGCGCGCCGCCAGCGCTCATGAGCACTGCTAAGAAAAAACCGATCACACGTGTTTTCATGGGTTTGCCTGCTTTGCCTTCGTCTCTGCCGTGGTCATTTTTTGCGCAAGGTTCTTGTGCCTTGGCGTTCTATCGGTCAACCTGACATCAACGCGCGGAAAAGAAAAGCAAAGGAAGCTGTTTATGACATCTGAACGTCTGAGTGTTGTTGTCACGCGACGCCTGCCAGAGGCGGTAGAGGCCCGGCTGGGCGAGCTTTTTGATGTGCGCCTGCGCGAAGATGACACCCCGATGAGCCGCAGCGAGCTTGCCAGCGCGATGCAAGACGCTGACGTTTTGGTGCCAACATTGACAGATACGATTGATGCTAATCTGCTGGCACGGGCAGGTGGGAAGCTCAAGCTGATCGCCAATTATGGGGCCGGGTTTGACCATATTGATGTTGCTAGCGCTCGACAGCGAGGCATTCTAGTTTCCAACACGCCGGGGGTTTCGGCTGACGATACCGCCGATATGACCTTGGCTTTGATGATGGCTGTCACGCGTCGCATTCCCGAGGGCCTCGCTCTGATGAAAGACGGTGGCTTTTCCGGGTTCAATCCAACAGCGCTGTTGGGCACACGGATCGGCGGCAAGCGGATCGGTATCTTGGGCATGGGGCGTGTCGGCCAAGCTGTCGCGCGCAGGGCCAGCGCCTTTGGCATGCAGATACATTACCACAACCGCCGGCGCCTGCGTGAAGAGACGGAAACCGAACTTGGAGCAACCTACTGGGAGAGCCTTGATCAAATGGTGGCACGCATGGATGTGCTTTCTGTAAACTGTCCACACACACCTTCGACGTTTCACCTGATCAACGCGCGCCGCCTGAAGTTGATGAAGCCCGAAGCTGTGGTGATCAACACATCTCGCGGTGAGGTGATCGACGAAAATGCTCTCACACGGATGCTAAAGGCTGGGGAGCTTGCTGGCGCTGGGCTTGATGTATTTGAGCACGGTCTCGATCACGGTGGCGAAATGAACGCCGATCTGCGCGCGCTTGAAAATGTCGTGCTCTCGCCGCATATGGCCAGCGCGACACTTGAAGGGCGGCTTGAAATGGGCGAAAAAGTTATCATAAACATCAAGACATTTGACGATGGGCACCGCCCGCCTGATCAGGTTGTTCCGTCGATGCTATAAAGCATCAAGACGTCCGAAGTTACGAGTGCCGACAGTTTGAAACTGGCCCGTTTTGCGCAGGTGCGCGGCGGATATCTGGAGACACGAACATGCGGTTGATCAATTGGATTGTTGCAGGATTATGCTTTGCATCCCCCGTTTTTGCTCAGGAGACAGCCGATGCTGTTGCGCCTGAAACAGCGACGGCTTTGGGCGCAGAAACGCTCAATGAGGCAATAGCACAATCGCAAGCAGCCAAGGCTGCTGGCAAGCCCGTAGTAGCCCAAAACTGGATGCTCTCCGTGGCCAACCCCTATGCAGCCCAAGCCGGAGCGAAGGTGCTGGTTGAGGGCGGCACAGCAGCCGATGCTATGGTTGCTGTTCAGACTGTGTTGGGGCTGGTTGAGCCTCAAAGTTCGGGCCTCGGCGGCGGCGCCTTCCTCGTGTGGTATGACGCCGAGACAGGCAAGCTCAGCAGCCTTGATGGCCGCGAAACCGCACCTCTCGCGGCGCGCCCGACACTGTTTCTTGACGCACAGGGCGAGCCGCTGAAGTTCTACGATGCTGTCGTTGGAGGCCGCTCTGTCGGCACGCCGGGCACACCCGCGCTGATGCAAGAAGCCCACAGACGCTGGGGGAAGTCCAAGTGGGCCAGTCTGTTTTCACCCGCAATCGGGCTTGCCGAGAACGGCTTTCGTGTGTCGCCACGTCTGGCCGAGATGGTCGCAAATGATGCCGCACGGTTGCGCCATGACACTGCGACACGTGATTACTTCTTACCCGACGGGCACCCCATACTTGCAGGTCAAACGCTGGTAAATGCTGCCTACGCCAAAAGCCTGAGAGAGCTGGCCGGGCGGGGTGTCGGCGCGTTCTATTCCGGAGGCCTGGCGAAGGATATCGTTGCCAAAGTGCAAGGCGACGAGGACAACCCCGGCACCTTGGCTGCAATTGATCTCGCGCTCTATAAGGTGATCGAACGCGATCCCGTTTGTGCTGCCTATCGAGGCTATGAAGTCTGCGGAATGGGCGCGCCGTCGTCGGGCGGGCTGACAGTCGGGATGATCCTTGGCATGCTTGAGCAACACGACCTCACGTCAGCGCAAGATGCACAGGCCTGGCTTTTGCTGGGCGACGCGAGCCGCCTCGGGTTTGCCGACAGGGGGCGCTACATCGCCGATAGTGACTTTGTGCCAGTGCCAAGCAAGGGCCTGCTAGCGCCCGACTATCTGAGCAAGCGAGGCGCGTTGCTCGGCGGGCCTGAGGCGCTCACCGAAGTTGCCCCGGGCCAACCAGAGTTTGATCACAGCTACAACCTGGCCGATGACGAAGCAATCGAACTGCCCTCGACTTCGCATATCTCGATCGTTGACAGCTATGGTAACGCGCTTTCAATGACGACAACGGTTGAGAATGCTTTTGGCTCGCGGCTCATGGTCGGAGGGTTTTTGCTCAATAACGAACTAACAGATTTCTCCTTTCGCTCTCACCGCGACGGCGTGCCAATCGCCAACCGTGTCGAGCCGGGCAAGCGCCCGCGCAGCTCAATGGCACCAACAATTGTGCTCAAAGATGGTAAGCCCGTCGTCGTGCTCGGAAGCCCCGGCGGCTCGCGGATCATCCCCTATGTGGCCAAAACGCTGGTCGCGCATCTTGACTGGGGGCTTGATGCGCAACAGGCGGTCGCATTGCCGCATCTTGTCAACCGCTTTGGCGGGTATGATGTTGAAGAGGGCACCGATGCCGAAGGGATGGTCGCCCCGCTTCGTGAGATGGGCTTTGAAGTGAACACCCGCGCTCTGAACTCGGGCCTGCATATGATCGTGCTCAGCGAGGAGGGCCTGTCAGGCGGCGCCGACCCTCGCCGCGAAGGCATCGTGCTTGGCAAATAACCATGAGGTTTTCACCGGATTAACCCTGTTTTGACACAGTCTTGGGTAGAATGACCCGCGTTAACCAACAAAAGGTTACGAAGAGGTTGGTCCTATGTCGAGAACAGTACAGCTATCATTTCTGGCAATCGCGAGCTTCACCCTTGCGGGCGCCGACTACTATGTGCAAGCCACAGCGGCCGAGCACACTGTTCTCAGCTATGGCATTGAAAAATATCAGAAAAATGTCAAATTTCGCCTCAAAGAACTGAAAAGCCCGAATGCCGAAGAAGAGCAGTTCGCTGCGCGTGAAAAGCAATACAACAGGACTGGCCGCATCAAAACCCAAGCGCAGATACAAGCCGAGCGTAAGCGCGAAGTTGATGAAGTGATCCCCGAAGTCTGGTCGCATCTTTCAAGCAGCAACAAATCAGCTCGGAAACTTCCCCAGAACGGCAGCAGCCGCAAGAAAATGAGTTCATCGTTCAGGCGCATCCGTGTCGGTGATTAACCCGCAATAGGCTTGTGTCGAAACGCTTGAAGTCGCTTTTCTCCCAAACTGGTCGTGCGCTTACAGTGTGTTGGCGGCGCGATAGGTCATATCATATGCAAAGATATGCCTAGGGAGTCGGCGCATGAAAACTCAAGTTAAAGCACTCGTTGTTGGCGGCGGCGCGGTTGGCACCTCGATCGCCTATCACCTCGCAAAGGCGGGCTGGGATGATGTTATGCTCATCGAGCGCGACGAGCTGACCTCTGGCAGCACATGGCACGCGGCTGGCCTCTTGCCGCTGTTCAACATGTCCTACGCGACGACGCATATTCACAAATACTCGGTCGATTTCTACAAGTCTTTGGAAGAAGAGACAGGCCTGAACGCCGGTTTTGCTGTGGTTGGCAACCTGCGCATGGCTCAAACTGACGAGCGTATGGACGAGTATAAGCTCTACGCCTCGACAGCCGAAACCTGCGGCGTGCCTTATGAATGGCTTACGCCTGACGAGATCAAAACCCGCTGGCCGCTGATCAGAACCGATGACCTTAAAGGCGCGATCTACCACAACACCGACGGCTACATTAACCCCGCCGATGTGACGATGGCGATGGCCAAAGGCGCGCGTCAACGCGGAGTGATGATCGAGCGCAAATGGCAGGCCGATGCCTTCAATTGGACAGGCACGCACTGGGAAGTGACTTGCACCAAGATGGTCGAAAAGGGCGGCAACCTTGTGCCCTCTGACGAGCAAGTCGTGATCACCGCCGAACATGTTGTGACAGCATCAGGCAACCACGCGCAGCGCACCGCCAAGATGCTGGGTATCAAGATGCCCGCAATCCCTGTCGAGCACACATTTATTGTCATGGACCAAGACCCAGAGCTTGTAGAATGGCGTAAGACTAACCCCGAGCACCCCGTTGTGCGTGACGCTGACAGCCAGTCTTACGCTCGTGAAGAGCGCGGCGGCTGGATTCTCGGCATTTATGAGAAAGACGCGCCAGCCCGTTTCGAGCATGGCGTCCCCGACAGCTTCCGCGCCGATCTCTTCCCGCTCGATCTTGACCGCATCGCCGAGCAATATATGGCAATGACAGAGCGGGTGCCATCCTGCGCCGAGAGCGGCCTCAAAGACGACTTCAACGGCCCGATCTGCTACACACCCGACGGCAACCCGCTCGTTGGCCCGGCACCCGGCTTGCGCAATATGTGGCTCGCCGAGGGCTTCAGCTTTGGCATTACCGCAGCAGGCGGCACGGGCTATTACCTCGCGCAGATGATGGTCGATGGCGAGGCCGAGATCGACATGGCGAGCCTTGACCCCAAACGCTATTCCTCAAATTGGCTGACAACCGAGTTCGCCGCACGCAAGAACGAAGAGTGCTATGATCACGTCTATGTTTTGCACCACCCCGACGAAGAGCGCCCCGCCGCGCGCCCCTTGCGCACAGCCCCCGCGTTTGACCGTCAAAAAGCCCGCGGCGCACAGTTTGGCTGGGTCAACGGCTGGGAACGCCCTAACTACTTCGGCCCGCTGGATGCGCCCGAAAGCTTTGACCACGACGCGCGCTCTTTCCGCCGTGGCGGCTGGTGGCAGCACGCGGTTGATGAGGCAAAAGCCATCCGCGAAGGTGTTGGCCTGATCGACGCGACTGCCTTTAGCAAACACGTCGTCAAAGGCCCCGGAGCCACGCAGTTCTTGGACTGGTTCACCTGCAACAAACTCCCGCGCGTGGGCCGCATCAACCTGACTTACGCGCTCACGTCGCATGGCACGACGCGCACGGAATACACCATCGTGCGCAACGGCGAGAACAACTACTACCTCGTCTCCGCAGGCGCTTGGACAGAATACGATGCCGACTTCCTGCGCAAGGCTGCGGAAGACAAGATGGACGAGTTCGGCTATATCGAGATCCAGGATGTCACCACCCAATGGGGCGTTTTCGCCATCGCTGGCCCAAAGTCGCGTGATGTCTTGAAAGAGGTGATCGTTGACGCTGACCCCGAGACAGCCCTGTCAAACAAGCGCTTCCCTTGGCTCACCGCTCGCAAGATCGAGCTCGGCATGTGCCCCGTCAACGCCATCCGCGTGGCCTACACCGGCGAGCTTGGTTGGGAGTTGCACCATCCGATGGAGATGCAGAACTACCTGTTTGATCTGCTTGAGAAGGCCGGAGAGAAACACGGCATGAAGCTTGTCGGTGCAAGGGCGCAAAACTGGTTGCGCCAAGAAAAAAGCTACCGCGCCTTTGGCAACGAGCTTGGCCGCGACGCAACGCCTGCCGAGGCCGACTTGCCAAGGTTCATCGACTTGGAAAAAGACTTTCACGGCAAAGAGGCGATGCTCGCCAAGGGCATCCGCTCCAAGGCCTGCACGCTGCTCATCGACGGGCCAAGCGACGCCGACCCGTGGGGCCGCGAAGTGCTCTATACACCCGAGGGAACCCGCGTAGGGCGCCTCACATCCGGCGGCTATTCAGTCGCTTTCGGACAGTCGATCGGCATGGGTTACGTGACGCCCGAGTTGGCCGTCGAAGGCACCAAGCTGCAAGTCAAAATGCAGGACAAACTGTGGGATGCTGTGGTGACATGCGACAGCCCCTACGACCCGAAGAACGCGACGATCCGCCAAGATGGGTAGGTCACTCAGACTAATACTCGGCTTGGCCCTCGCGGTCATTGGCACATGGGCTTCGGCCGAAAGCACAGGTTTCAAAGCGCCAAGTGGCAACATACTTTGCTACACGATTGATCGCGACTGGGACACTGACGCGCTTCTGCCCGAGTCACAGCGCCGGCTGGCTTGCCTTGTTTGGGAGGTGCAATGGTCGCCGCCTCTCGACTTCGGCGATGATGACCTGACCTGCGATCTAGACCAAACCCGCATCGTGCTTTTGCCCTATGCAGGCCGCGGCAATGCGCGTTGGGTCTGCCATGGTGATGTGTTCTGGCCGCTGCCTTTGCCAAAGCTCGGCTATGGCTCTAGTTGGAACGTTTCGGGTTTCAACTGTAGCATGGCAAAAGACGGCGTGCGCTGTTCAAACAGCACAGGCAACGGCTTTCATATCCGCCGCGCAAAGCTCAAGTTCAACTAGCGCGCACGGGCCTTGAGCCAGCGGTTCCAAGCCTTGCGATTGCCGTGAAAGAGGTTGATATCAACCTCGCCTTCGATGCCCTCTATCAGCCCGGTGCTGGTGTATTGCCAGAAATGCCAGTCTTGGCCGGGGTAGGCCTGTTTGAGGGTTTTGGCCGTTGATCGCAGCCAGAACTCCTCGCCTTTCATGCGGCCAAGGTCGTTCTCTTTGAAGAACTTCGGGGTGGTGTAAATCACCGGGCGCTGACCATAGTGCTTCTCGATCAAACGCAGAAAAATTTGCATATCTTTGCGCACAGTGGCAGCGGGCGGGCGCAGTTTGCAGGTGGGTGAGAAGGGGTTCCACTCCATATCAAGCACCGGTGGCAGTGCGCCTTTGGCTTTGGGTACATTGCGGATGAACCAGCGCGCCTGAACCCGGGCGGGCGTGCAGAAATAGTAGAAGTGATACGCCCCAACAGGCACGCCGGCTTTGCGCGCCCCACGCCAATGGGACTTGAACATCGGATCAAGCAAGTCGCCGCCTTCAGTGGCCTTCACAAAAGCAAAGCTGACACCTGCCTTGCGAGCACGCCGCCAGTCGATACTTTCCTGAAAGCGCGCGGCGTCGATGCCGTGAACTGCGTATTTATGCGGGTGTCGTCCGGCAAAAGCGACAGGATCACTGTCCTTAAAGCGTGGCCCGGCGAGCGCCGGAGTAGCAAGAACAAGAAAGAGAGCAAAAACGCGCAACATATGACCAACCTGACGTGAAATGTATGAGGTCTAAAGTCACGGGTTGGGGCGGCCACGTCAACAGGCTTGTCGCAGCGCTAGGGGGTTTCCGCCTATCGGCCCTAGAAAACGCGGCGCGCAACAAATGACATGTTGTTAGCTGGCATTTCGATCACTTCGACAAGGTCCATACCGCTGGCTTGGATCCATTCGATGATGTCCCAGTCGTCTTTGTAGCCTACTTCAGGGTCTTCGGCCTGAAGCTTGGCGTGAAAGCTCGTGTCGCCCTCCGAGGTTGTTTCGCCATCACGCAGAAACGGGCCGTAAAGGTGCAAAACACCCTGCGGCGCGAGGGCTTGTCCAGCCTCGGCAATCAATGTGCGCGCTTCTGGCTCCGAGATCAGATGCAGCAGGTTGGCAAGGGTGATCAGCGCTTGGCCTTGGTGCTTTGTGTGCCAACCAACAGCCGTTGCGTTCAGCTCAACCGCTGGGGCGATGTTGTTGATATCAGTCGCATAGGCGTCGATGCTCGCACGGCGCACAGGATCAAGCTCGGTGGGTTGCCAGTGCAATTGCGGAATGCGCATGGCGAGGGTTGCGACATGCTGGCCAGTGCCTGAGGCAATCTCAAGTGCTGCGCCGCTATCGGGCGCATGGGCGCAAAGAACCTCGCTTATCGCCTCGACATTTTTGGCTGCTGAAGGGGCATACAACTGCGCGCCCTCGGCAGGCTGAGCGAAGCTGGCAACAGCAGAAAGATCACGCGGCTTTGACACTATGCAAACCTTTCAGGGCTAAGGGCGCTGACAGTGCCAGCATCCATTTCAGGCGCACGACCAAGGATTAGATCAGCGGCAAGCTGGCTGGCAGCAGGCGCAGTTTGAAAGCCGTAGCCGCCTTGCCCTGCATGCCAAAAAAAGCCGTCGGTGTGCACGTCAAACCCGACCGTCAGATGCCTGTCGGGAGAGAACGTGCGCAGGCCTGCCCAGTTCGCTTCAATCCGCGTGACAGGCTCGGTGACCAAGGCCTCATAGCGAGCGAGGCCCTCGGCAAGGACCATGTCATCAGCCCAGGCATCCATCGGCGGCATCGGGTGTTCTTCGGCCGGAGAGACGATAAGCGAGCCTGCATCGGGCTTGGCATACCAGCTTTCGCCAACTCCAAAGAACATCGGCCATTTGCTGACATCATGCCCTCCGGGCGCAGGGATGCGCACCATCGAACGGCGCAGCGGGGTGAAGCCAAGCGGTGTGACGCCCGCGAGCTTTGCAAGCTCGTCAACCCACGCGCCAGCGGCGTTGACAATGATCGCAGCCTCATAGGTGGCAGCCTCGGTGTGCACCGCCCAAGCCCCCGCGCCGCCGGTGATCGAAACCACCCGCGATTTGGTCTGTAGACGGCCGCCATGTGTGCGCAGCTCGCGGGCAAAATCCTGCACCATGCGGTCTGTGTCGATGTCCCATGCTCCGGCGTGATGAGAGGCATGGGCAACCTGCGCGCCATCCAAGATAGGGATCATTGCCAGCGCATCGGCTGGGCTGATCAACTCGAGCTTCAGCATCGCAGTGTCAGCCTCAAACTGCTCACGCTCGTTGGCCCGTGCCGCGATCAGCAGTCCGCGGTCACTAAGCAGCCCCGATTGGTGAAAGTAGTCAGCACTTGCTTTGCTCAAAGCAACTGTGGTGTCCAAACCATAATTGCTCTCATACAGCGCCGCCGATCGGCCGGAGGCGTGATAGGCCAAGACGTTTTCTGCCTCAAGCAATGTGACACTTGCGTGCGGCGCCAGACGCGCGGCAACAGATGTGCCCGCAATGCCGCCGCCAATGACGATGATGTCTGTCATGTTCTGCCCTCACTCAGTTTGGGCGAGGTTACGGCAGAGCAAACCCGAGCACCAACAAAAAAAGGCCCCGCAAACCTGCGAGGCCCTTCCTGAATTTTAGCTGAGTAAGTTTACTCGGGAATGTCGCCGGTGATGCCTTCAACGAAGAAGTTCATGCCAGCAAGGCCGTTGTCGCCATAGTCTTCAGCAGTTTCGCCCTCAGCCAACCATGCCGAACCGTCTTGCTTGTTGATAGGGCCTGTGAACGCGTGGTAGCTGCCGTCGGCCAAAGCCTCTTTCATCGCCAATGCTTCGGCTTTTACGTCAGCTGGTACTTTGTCGGTGATGTCACCAATGCCAACCATGCCAGCGCCGATGCCGTCCCATGTGCTTTTGCTTTCCCATGTGCCGTCCATAACCGCCTTTACACGGTCGATGTAGTAAGGGCCCCATGCGTCAATGATCGAGCTAACCCGTGGGCCGTCTTTGAACTCGGCCATGTCTGACGCCTGGCCAAAGCCGATGACGTTTCCAGCCGCTTCAGCCGCCGCCAAAGGCGCGGTTGAGTCAGTGTGCTGCAAGATCACGTCTGCGCCTTGTTCGATAAGAACCTTGGCCGCGTCCGCTTCTTTCGCAGGGTCAAACCATGTGAAGGCCCAAACGATTTTGAACTCTACGTCAGGGTTAACTTTCTTGGCGTGGATATAGGCCGAGTTGATGCCGCGAATAACTTCGGGGATCGGGAAAGAGCCGATATAGCCAACGATGTTTGACTTCGTCATCTTGCCGGCGATGTGGCCCTGAATGGCGCGGCCTTCATAAAAGCGTGCCGAGTAAACTGACACGTTGTCAGCCTGCTTGTAGCCTGTCGCGTGTTCGAACTTCACGTCAGGGAACTTCTTGGCGACGTTGATAGTCGGGTCCATATAGCCAAACGATGTGGTGAAGATCAGGTCAGCGCCTTGCAGCGCCATCTGTGTCATCACGCGCTCGGCGTCGGCACCTTCTGGCACGTTTTCAACGTAGGTTGTCTCAACCTTATCGCCAAACTCGGCTTCAACCGCGAGGCGGCCAACGTTGTGTTCATGTGTCCAGCCGCCATCGCCGATCGGGCCAACAAAGATAAAACCGACTTTGGTTTTGTCTTGAGCGAAGGCTGAAGTAGCCAGCCCGAGCGCCACGGCAGCTGTGGCGAGAATTTTGGTGAATTTCATGATCTGTAGTCTCCCTGATGCAGATTCTGTTTGTGAGTATAAGGTATTAGCTAGAGGCGTGAAAGATGCGCCCGAGCGAGGCCGGAGCGCGCGATTTATCCGCCGACATAATTACCAGCACGATGATGGTGATGATATATGGCGACATCGACAAGATTTCGACAGGCACAGAAACACCCGCTGCCTGCAAATTAAGCTGCAAAACGGTGACACCGCCGAAAAGCCAAGCACCCAACAAAACACGCCAGGGCTTCCAGCTGGCAAACACCACCAACGCAAGAGCGATCCAGCCAGCACCTGCTGTCATGCCTTCGGTCCATTGCGGCACGCGGATGAGGCTGATGTAAGCGCCGCCAAGCCCAGCGCAAGCACCGCCAAACATGATCGCCATCACACGAATACGCACAACCTTATAGCCAAGCGCATGGGCGGCATCATGGTTCTCTCCGACCGCGCGCAAGATAAGCCCAACACGGGTGTATTTGAGTGCCGCCCAAACGCCAGCAACGAGAGCGATACCGAGATATACAATGATATCATGGTTAAACAGCACGGTGCCAAAGAAAGGGATGTCAGAGAGCAGCGGGATATCAAGCTTGGGTGTTGCGGGCGGCTTGAGGCCGACATAACCCTGCCCGAGCAGCGCAGAAAGCCCGAGGCCAAACAGCGTTAGCGCCAAGCCGCTTGCCACTTGGTTTGCGAGTGCAACCTGAGTGAGCAATGCAAACAGCAGCGACAAAACCGCGCCACCAAGGGCCGCAAACAAAAAGCCGAGCGCTGGTGATCCGGTTAGAATCGTCGCCATGAAGCCGCAAATCGCGCCGGTGATCATCATGCCCTCGACACCAAGGTTCAAAACCCCCGCGCGCTCGACAACCAGCTCGCCGATACCGGCAATGAGGATGGGGGTTGCGGCCACAAGAAGCGAAGCGAGAAGGAGGGCAGGGTTGATTGCTGAAAGGTCCATCACACGGCCTCCTTGCGGCTAAGTTTGATGCGATAGTTGGTGAGCAGATCAACCGCGAGCAGGAAGAATAACAGCATGCCTTGAAACAACTGGATCGCCGCACTGGGCAAGCCGAGGTTGCCCTGCGCCATCTCGCCGCCGATATATGTCAGCGCCAGAAGCAGACCTGCAAAGAAGATGCCGACCGGATGCAACCGCCCGAGGAAGGCCACGATGATCGCGGTGAAGCCGTATCCGGAAGCGAAATCAATGCTCACTTGCCCCGATGGGCCGGACACTTCAAACATCCCCGCCAAGCCCGCCAAAGCACCTGACATGCCAAGGCAAAACAGGATGATGCGGTTGGGGTTTACCGAGCTGAACTTGGCCGCGCGCGGGGCCTCGCCTGTGAGCCGGATAGAAAAGCCGAGCATGTGCCGGTTGAGCAGCACATAGGCAAAAATCACCGCGATAAAGGCCGCCGCAACGCCCCAATGCATGCCCGTGCCGGTGATGATCTCGTCGTTAAAAGCGCTGGGGTAATCCTTGAGGTTACGAGAACCTGGGAAGCCCTGGCCTTCAGGGTTCTTGAGCAGCCCAAGTGACATTGATGCCAACAACTGATCGGCGACATAGACCAGCATAAGCGAAACCAGAATTTCGTTTGTCTGGAACTTCACTTTGAGCAGGGCAGGGATCATCGCCCAAGCCCAGCCACCCAATGCGCCAGCAATGATCATGATCGGGAAGATATACCAAGCTTCCATCGGGTAAAACGCCAGCCCGGCACCCGCGCCGCATATCGCCCCGACAATATACTGCCCTTCAGCACCAATGTTCCAGATGCCGGCCTTAAACCCGAGGCTAAGCCCGATCGCGATCAGGATCAGCGGCCCGCCTTTAACGAAAAGCTGGGGCCGGTAATAAAACGCGAACTCGCCGAACAGAGGGTCCCAAAAGATCGTTCGGATAGATTCAAACGGGTTCTTGCCGAGAGCCATAAACAGCAGGCCGCCAAAAAACATGGTCGCAAGAATAGCGATCAGTGGCGTGAGGTAAGCAAAAGCCTTTGACGGCTGCGGGCGTTTTTCAAGCGTCAGCATGTGCCGCCTCCATTCCATGTGCTCCGCCCATCATCAGGCCGATCTCGTCAATGCTCAGCCCCTTCGTGGGCCGCTTTTCTGTAAGCCGTCCTTCGTTGAGAGCAGCGAAGTTGTCAGCAACTTCCATTAGCTCGTCAAGGTCCTGACTGATCACGATCACGGCTGTTCCACCTGCTGCGAGGTCTAGTATGGCTTGCCTGATCGAGGCTGCTGCCAGCGCGTCTACGCCCCATGTCGGCTGGTTAACAACCAACACTTCTGGCGCTTGTAGCACCTCTCGGCCAATCACAAACTTTTGCAGGTTGCCGCCCGAAAGCGAGCGTGCAGCATTGTCCGGCCCCGGTGTGCGCACGTCAAACTTCTCGATGATCTCTTCAGCAAACGCGCGCGTCTTGCCCCACTTCAGAAAGCCTCTCTCTGAAAGCCCCCGCCGCACATTGCCCGACAAAAGAGCATTTTCCGTTAGGCTCATGTCAGGTGCTGCGGCATGTCCGAGGCGCTCTTCCGGCGCGGTGAGCAATCCCAAAGCACGCCGGGCGTTCGGCGCAAGGTTGCCGATAGCTTTGCCGTTCATCTTCAGGGCGTTCGTGTCAACACGCACCTCGCCAGACAGGGCGAGCAGCATCTCGTCTTGGCCGTTGCCCGCTACGCCGCCAATTCCAAGCACTTCACCGGCGCGCAGCCGCATATGAAGGTTCTTCAATGCAGTCCCGAATTCGCTGGGCGAAGGCATCGAAAGCCCGGATATATCAAGCACCACTTCCCCAAGGTCGGCTCCCGCGCTCTTGGGTGTTTGCAGTTCGGTGCCCACCATCAACTCGGCCATGTCCCGCGCACTTGTCTCGGCGGGAATGCAAGTGCCGACGTTTTTGCCAAGCCGTAAAACTGTCGCCGCATCGCAAAGTGTGCGGATCTCTTCAAGCTTGTGAGAAATGTAAAGAATAGCCACGCCCTCAGCCGTCAGCTTGCGCAGTGTCTCAAACAGAATATCAACTTCCTGCGGAGTCAAAACCGAGGTCGGCT
This sequence comes from Lentibacter algarum, assembly GCF_018860975.1. GTDB lineage: Bacteria > Pseudomonadota > Alphaproteobacteria > Rhodobacterales > Rhodobacteraceae > Lentibacter > Lentibacter algarum_A. Next base: position 239,677 of record NZ_JAHKQI010000009.1, on the reverse strand, counting down.
CATCCATGATCAAAAGCTTGGGGTCTTGCAGCAAACAACGGATGATCTCAACGCGCTGACGCTCACCTGCCGACAAATCGCCAACCGTGCGGTAAGGGTCTAGCGGCAACCCGTATTCCTCCGAAACCGAGCGAATACGCTCAGCCAAGTCGCGCATTGGTGGCGGGTTTTCCATTCCGAGCGCAATGTTCTCGGCAACATCCAGCGCGTCAAACAGTGAGAAATGCTGAAACACCATCGCTACGCCCGAAGCTCGCGCAGCCCGCGGTTCCGCCGGAGTGAACGGAGCGCCATTCATTGTCATCACGCCGCTGTCAGGTTTCACAAGGCCGTAGATCATCTTCACCAAAGTTGACTTGCCCGCCCCGTTTTCCCCAAGTAAAGCATGCACTTCGCCTTGTTTGATCTCAAATGATACGGAGTCGTTTGCAACCACACCAGGGTAGGCCTTTGTGAGTTTGTCGATGGTCAACAAAGTTTCTGTCACTCAGTGTTTCCCTTTGGTTTGTGGCCTCTCGCGGGCCTTATAACTTGCCAAGCATTCAAGCGTTGAAAGGCGTCATGACGCAAGAAATGAATGGCAAATCTTAGCGTAAACACTTTCAACGATTCGTAGAGAATGGGCAATGTATATCCCGTATTTATTGTGAAACGGCGTCGGGCTGAGCATAAGATATTTGCGCTTTGCTGCTTTTGACGGCATTGCTGCTCGCACAGCGCGGCGCTAGGGTGGCGACATGAATCAAGACCCCAAGTTCATTCACCTGCGCGTGCACACCGAGTATTCCCTATTGGAAGGCGCGATGCGGCTCAAAAAGCTGCCTCAACAATGCGTTGACATGGGCATGCCCGCCATTGCCGTGACAGATACCAACAACATGTTCTGCGCGCTTGAGTTCTCCGAAGGGGCGAAAAGCGCCGGAATCCAGCCGATCATCGGCTGTCAGGTTGATCTCACCTATCACAAGGCCGAGCCGGGAGAGCGCCCGCGCGCCCCCGCGCCAGTTGTTTTGCTCGCGCAATCCGAGGCGGGCTATGAGCACCTGATGAAGCTCAACTCCTGTCTCTACATCGACAGTGACGGGCAGTTGCCTCAGGTTTCACTTGAGCAGTTGGCTGCTCATTCAGCTGATATCATCTGCCTTACGGGCGGCCCCGAAGGCCCTGTTGGGCAGCTGTTGCAAACCGCCCAACGCCCCGCCGCCGAAGCCCTGATGCAGCGCCTGAAAGAAATGTTTGGTGATCGTCTCTATGTCGAGCTTCAGCGCCACTCTGATGACAGTGGAACCGCGCCGGAGGCCGAGCGCCTCACCGAGCGCGGCTTTGTCGAAATGGCCTATGCCATGCAAATTCCGTTGGTCGCCACCAATGATGTCTACTTCCCCAAAGCCAAGATGTATGAGGCCCACGACGCCCTCATCTGCATCTCCGATGGCGCCTATGTTGACCAACAAGAGCCTCGCCGCCGCCTGACGCCGCAGCATTACCTCAAATCGCCGCGCGAAATGGCCGTGCTCTTTGCTGACCTCCCCGAAGCACTTGAGAACACTGTCGAAATCGCCAAGCGCTGTGCCTTCAAGGCCTACAAACGTGATCCGATCCTGCCGAAGTTTGCCGATGACGAGATCGCCGAATTGCGCCGGCAAGCGAACGAAGGCTTGCAGCATAGGCTGGCTGTCATCCCGCACGCGGTGAGCATCGAGGAATATCAGGCGCGGCTGGATTTCGAGCTCAAGATCATCGAAGATATGGGCTTTCCCGGCTACTTTCTCATCGTTGCCGACTTTATCCATTGGAGCAAAGAGCAGAACATTCCGGTTGGGCCTGGTCGTGGCTCGGGTGCGGGCAGCCTTGTGGCCTATGCACTGACGATCACCGACCTTGACCCACTTCGATACTCGCTGCTGTTCGAGCGGTTTTTGAACCCTGAACGCGTGTCTATGCCCGACTTTGACATCGACTTTTGCATGGATCGCCGCGAAGAGGTGATCCGCTATGTGCAAGAGAAATATGGCCGCGACAAAGTTGGCCAGATCATCACTTTCGGCGCTCTGCTTTCTAAAGCCGCCGTGCGCGACATCGGCCGCGTTTTGCAGATGCCCTATGGCCAAGTTGACCGCCTTTCCAAGATGATCCCCGTTGAGGGCGTGAAACCCGTCAGCATCGAAAAAGCCCTCGCCACAGAAGACCGTCTGCGTGAAGAGGCCAAGAACGAGGAAGTCGTCGACCGTTTGCTCACTTACGGCATGCAAGTCGAGGGGCTGCTGCGCAACGCCTCTACCCACGCCGCGGGTGTGGTGATCGGCGATAGGCCGCTTGACGCCCTCGTGCCGCTCTACCAAGACCCGCGCTCTGACATGCCCGCAACCCAGTTCAACATGAAATGGGTCGAGCAGGCGGGGCTGGTGAAGTTTGACTTCTTGGGCCTCAAAACCCTCACCGTGATCCAGAACGCTGTTGACCAAATTCGCGCCGAGGGCCGCGATATCCATACGGCAGCGGATGGAACCGAGCTCTATACCCCCGCCGAAGGGGCGGTTAACGAAATCAATGCCATCCCGCTGGATGACGAGCGCTCCTACAAGCTCTACGCCGCTGCCAAAACTGTCGCTGTGTTTCAGGTTGAAAGCTCGGGGATGATGGACGCTCTCAAGCGCATGAAGCCGACCTGCATTGAAGACATCGTCGCGCTCGTGGCCCTCTACCGCCCCGGCCCGATGGAGAATATTCCGACCTATTGCGAAGTGAAAAACGGCCTTAAGGAACGCGAGTCTGTTCACCCCTCGATTGACCATATTCTTGAGGAAACTCAAGGCATTATCGTCTATCAAGAACAGGTTATGCAGATCGCTCAGGTGATGGCAGGCTATAGCCTTGGCGGGGCCGACTTGCTGCGCCGTGCGATGGGTAAAAAGATCGCCGAAGAGATGGCCAAGGAACGCCCGAAATTTGAAAAAGGCGCGATGGAAAACGGCGTCGACAAGAAGAAAGCCTCTGAGGTTTTTGACCTTCTCGAGAAGTTTGCCAACTACGGTTTCAACAAATCGCATGCCGCTGCTTATGCTGTCGTCAGCTACCAAACTGCATGGCTCAAGGCCAATCATCCGGTCGAGTTTATGGCCGGTGTGATGAACTGCGACATCCACCTCACCGACAAGCTCGCCACATACTTCGAGGAAGTGCGCAAAGGCCTTGATCTCGCGTGGGAGCCGCCCTGCGTGAACCGCTCTGACGCAACATTCACTGTGCGCAAGCAAGTGCTGCACTACGCACTTGGCGCTTTGAAAAACGTCGGCGTTGAAGCGATGAAACTCATCACAGAAGCCCGCAAGGAAGGCGAGTTTGTCACCCTGTTTGACTTCGCTCGCCGCGTTGATCTCAAACGTGTGGGCAAACGCCCGCTTGAAATGCTGGCCCGTTCCGGTGCCTTTGATGTGCTTGATCGCAACCGCCACCGCGTGTTTGACAGCCTTGAAGGGCTGATGGGCTACTCCTCCGCGATCCATGATCAGAAAAACTCGAACCAGGTCAGCCTGTTTGGTGAGGCTGGCGACGACCTCCCCGAGCCGCGCCTCTCTCCGGTGCAAGACTGGCTGCCAGCCGAACGCCTCGGTGAAGAGTTCAAAGCCGTGGGGTTCTACCTTTCGGGGCATCCGCTTGATGACTATATGGCGCCGCTCAAACGCAAGCAGGTTTTGACGCTTGAAGAAGTGCAAGCCAAGGCCGAAGGCGGGGCATTTATCGCCAAAATGGCGGGTGTGGTCGCTGGCCGCCAAGAGCGCAAATCAGCGCGTGGCAACCGGTTTGCCTTCGCACAACTCTCCGACACATCCGGTGCATACGAGATCACAATTTTCAGCGATGTGCTTGAAAAAGCTCGAGATAACCTCGAAACTGGGGCCAAGGTTGTGATCACTTGCGAGGCCACACTTGAAAGCGACCAGCTCAAGCTGTTGGCGAAATCTATCGTGCCGATCGACGGTGTTGTTGCTGACGCAGGCGACAGCGGCCTCAAGGTGTTTGTTGAAGACGAAACGGCGATTGCCGCCGTTGCTGAAGTGATCGCCAATGCTGCCAAGGCTGCGCGTGGTTCCGGCACAGGGCCGTTGCACTTTTGCCTGATGGATGCGGGCCTGCCTGGGGAAGTTGAAATCGACGCTGGCGGTGATTATTCAATCAACCCGCAAATCAAAGGCGCGATCAAAAGTTTGGCTGGCGTGCTGGAAGTCCATGACATTTGAGCAGAATCCCGCGGGTGTTTGCAGAAATGCTAGACCATCGCGCACAGCAACTGTAAACACATCTAATGTTATCGGACGGGGCATGTATGCGTAAGATTCTTATCAGTTTTGGTTTGGTTGCCATGCTCGGTGCTTGTGCCGATCCGTTGGCCGACGTGGCAAAAATTTCGGAAGTCGAGTTGCAAGAGGAACCTGCGCAAGCCGATGCGCTCGCGGCTCCGGTTGATCCCAACGACACCCGCCCGTTGTTTCAGCGTTTGATGGGCAAGAAGGCGGAACCCGAAGCGGCGCTCGAATCCGGTGTTGAACAGGATGCCGTCAACGAGGCGGTTGAAGAGGCGGTTGCAGAGGGAGTGGTTCCTGAACTCGAAACCGCACCAGAAAGCGCTCTTAAAGTGGAGCAAGCGGATGAAAAACCAAAGCTTTTCGGCTTTCTGAAAGCGAAGCCGGACACTGCGAGTGAAACCGCACCAGTTGTCGCGCCAGCGACTGAAGGCCAAACTGAAGGCCAGACTGAAAACCAGCCCGAAATCGTGCAAGCCTCGCTCGCCGTCGAGCCTGCTGAAAACCCTGCCGTTGCGGCCACCAAGCAGCAACGTGGCGGCTTCAAGGGGATGTTCAGCGGTCGTAAAGCCGCTGTGCTAACAGGGCCTGACGCACAAATCATTGAGCCGGGAACCTCGCTTGGATTTGGCACTATCGCCCGCGTTTGTGGGCTGAAAAAGAGCGACATGGGCGCCGAAGTCGAGCGCTCGTCAGACGGCAAAGGCAAGTTCCGCCTCTATGACAGCGCCCCCGGCAGCATCACCTCGCGAGCGTATTACATCACTGGGTTTGACGACGGATGCCCAAGGCAAGTCAACGCGGCATTGGCATTGTTCGGTGACGTCGAGCAACACGAATCCTTGCGCTATGGCGACGCGTCAAAAGGACAGCCGTGGAGCGAAACCGACAAGGCCTATGAGAAGGTGAAACGTCAGGTATGCAAGACTGGCAAGGGAAAACCCTGCGGTGCCAAACTTAAGTCTCTTGAGAAAAGCACCAGCTTTGTGACGGTTTACAACACCTTCGTAGGCGCGCAGTCGTGGCGCAATATCCTGTTGCACGATGGTTCTGTTGTGGCGATGAACTAGGGCCAAGGCCACTAGTAATGCGGCGGACGTTCGTTACCGTTAAATATGTGCTCGCCGCCCTGCGACTGCCGGTGTGCCTCAGCTTCCATCAGCATTTGCACCCGTCGCGTGAGAAGAGCGATCTCCTTGTCCTGCCGCGCAATCACGGCTGACATCTCATCGGTAACGCGCTCAAGATGCGCCAATTTTTCTTCATGTTCTGTCATGGCCCTCTCATAGCCGCTTTCTTGCCCGCTTATCAAGGCGCTGCCGCCTTGCTCCTTTGGCCGTAGTCAGTTAGAGCCAAGCGCAAGTGTTCAAGGCAAGATCAAAGGCAAGGACAAGCCCATGGCCAAGCAGAAAAAAGCCCCGCGCCCCAAGGCCCAAACGCCCAAGGGGTTCCGTGACTATTTCGGTGTTGAAGTCAGCGAGCGCGCAGAGATGCTGCGGCTGATCACCGGTGTTTATCACCAATACGGCTTTGACGCGCTTGAAAGCTCGGCTGTTGAAACTGTGGAATCGCTCGGCAAGTTCCTTCCTGACGTTGACCGCCCCAATGAAGGCGTCTTCGCTTGGCAGGAGTTTGAGGAAGACGGAAACGGCGACTGGCTCGCTTTACGCTATGACCTGACAGCGCCTTTGGCCCGCGTTTACGCCCAGCACCGCAACGATCTGCCGACACCCTACCGCCGCTACACAATGGGCCCCGTCTGGCGCAACGAAAAGCCCGGCCCGGGCCGCTTCCGCCAGTTTTACCAGTGTGACGCTGACACAGTCGGCACGGCCTCTGTCGCCGCCGACGCCGAGATCTGCGCCATGCTGTCAGACACGCTGGAAAAGGTCGGCATCCCGCGCGGCGACTACATCGTGCGCATCAACAACCGTAAGGTTCTCAACGGTGTGCTTGAAGCGATGGGGGTGACTGACGAGGCCCAGCAAGCCAATGTGCTTCGCACCATCGACAAGTTCGACAAAGTCGGTGAAGCAGGCGTGCGCGAGCTGCTCGGCAAGGGGCGGCTGGACGCATCCGGCGCCTACATCGACGGTGTCGGCCTGACCGACGAGCAATCCGAGCCCGTGGTCGCTTTTCTGACCTCCAAAGGCGCGAGCAACGATGAGACACTCACCAACCTGCGCGCGGCTGTCGGCGAGAGCACAGTCGGCACAGAGGGCATCGACGAACTCGCTGAAATTGCCAATCTCCTAGCCGCCCAAAGCTACGGCGCTGACCGCATCGTCATCGACCCGTCCGTTGTGCGCGGCCTTGGCTACTACACCGGCCCCGTCTATGAAGCCGAGCTCACCTTTGAAATCCTCGATGAAAAGGGCCGCAAACGTCAGTTCGGCTCGGTCGCGGGCGGCGGGCGCTACGACGACTTGGTCAAGCGCTTTACTGGGCAGGAAGTGCCTGCAACCGGCGTCAGCATCGGTGTTGATCGCCTGCTCGCAGCCCTGCGCGAAAAAGGCCGCCTGAGCAGCGAAGCTCAAGGCCCTGTTGTTGTCACCGTGATGGATAAGGCACGCATGGCCGACTACCAGACAATGGTCGCCGAACTGCGCCAAGCTGGCATCCGCGCTGAAGTTTACCTTGGCAATCCCAAGAACTTCGGCAACCAGCTCAAGTATGCCGACAAGCGCGCAAGCCCTGTTGCGGTGATCGCCGGAAGTGACGAATTTGATAAAGGCCTTGTGCAAATCAAAGACCTCGTCCTCGGAGCCAAGATCGCTGAAAACGCCACCCTTGAAGAGTGGAAAGCCCGCCCGAGCCAGTTTGAAGTGCCGCGCAGCGAACTTGTCGCCAAGGTGAAAAGCATACTGGAAGAGCAGGACTAATGCCCAACCGTCTCGCCAAACGTGCCGAAGCCGCGCGCGTGCGTGCCCTCTTTGAAGTGGCGGGTGCGCAGGTCATCGACACGCCGGTTCTGCAAGACGCCGAAACCTTGCTTGATCTCTACGGAGAAGACATCCGCGCGCGGGCCTATGTCACCTCAGACGCCCTCAAAGGCGAGCAAATGCTGCGGCCCGATTTTACGCTTCCGGTGGTGCAAATGCACATGGCTCATGGTGCAGAACCGGCTCGTTATACCTACGCAGGCGAAGTGTTCCGCCGGCAGGAAGACGATAGCAACCGCGCCAGTGAATACCTGCAAGTCGGCTACGAAGTGTTCGAGCGCGGCGCACCCGAAGAGGCCGAAGCCGAAGTGTTTGCGCTGATCTCATCGGTGCTGCGCGGCCTGCCGCTGCGTGCTGCAACGGGTGATATCGGTATTCTCATGGCCGCAGTTGAAGGTCTGCAAACAACCGAAGCCCGCAAGGCTGCGCTTTTGCGTCACATCTGGCGCCCACGCCGTTTTCGCGCGTTGATAGAGCGTTACTCTGGCCGCGCTGACGTTCCGGCCTCTCGTGCAGCATTGCTTGCCGCCGATGACCCGTTCGCAGAGGCTGGCCCGAACATTGGCCTGCGCAGCAAAGCCGAGGTTGAAACCCGCATCAACACCCTGCGTGAAGACGCCAAAGCAGCGCCGCTCTCTGACAATGAAGTGCAGCTGATGGACGCGATCCTCTCGGTCAGCGAAGCCCTGCCACATGCGCTTGAGCACCTGCGCGACATCGCTGTCGACATGCCAAGCATCGCCGCCGCAGTCGAGCGCTTGGGCCGCCGCGCCGCAGCCCTGCAAGCCCGTGGCGTTGATGTGGCAAACCTGCAGTTTGAAGCCAGTTATGGCCGCGCCTCGATGGAATATTACGATGGTTTCGTCTTTGGCTTTTACGCCCAGGAGCGCGCCGACCTCCCCCCTGTCGCCAGCGGCGGGCGCTATGACGCGCTGACGCGGCAACTGGGCAATGGCGAAGAAATTCCCGCTGTAGGTGGCGTCGTTCGCCCCGGTCTGATGATGATGCTCAAGGGGGGAACAGCATGACGCTCAAGCTCGGAGTGCCCTCAAAGGGCCGCCTGATGGAAAAGACGTTCGAGTGGTTCGCAGCGCGGGGTATTGTTCTATCGCGCTCGGGGTCTGACCGCGAGTATGCTGGTTTGGTTGAGGGTGTCGATGGCATCGAGCTGGTGTTGCTCTCTGCTGGTGAAATCCCGCGCGAACTGGCGGCAGGGCGCATTCACCTTGGAGTCACCGGAACCGACTTGATCCGCGAAAAACTCGGCCAGTGGGAACAACGGGTTGAAGAACTCGCCCCGCTCGGTTTTGGCTTTGCCGATCTGATCGTTGCTGTGCCGCAGGCTTGGGTTGATGTTGACACACTTGATGACCTTGACGCCGCCGCCGCCGCCTTTCGCACCCAACACGGCTTCCGGATGCGCATTGCCACCAAGTATCACCGCCTTGTGCGTGACTATCTGCGCGACCACGGTGTGGCTGATTATCAGCTTGTCGACAGCCAGGGCGCGACAGAAGGCACCGTCAAAAACGAGACAGCCGAAGCCGTTGCAGACATCACCTCAACGGGCGACACCCTGCGCGCCAATCATCTCAAGATTCTGTCAGATGGTCCGGTTCTGCGTTCGGAAGCAACGCTGTTTCGGGCGCGCAATCCTGATCTGGATGAGGCCGAGCGTGAGGCGATGACGAGTCTTCTGCATCACCTTCAGCTCTAACTTCAGCCTCGGGCTGCGTTTCCAGAATTCGCTCGAACTTGTCTTTCGCGATATCCTTCAGTCGCTCCGCCGTGCGCCGTCGTGCTTCGATAGATTGCGCAAATGGCTCGGTGGTGCGGGCAAGCCCTGTCGCATTAGGTAGGCCAACCAGCCCGTCTTGGACCAAACGGTTCTGCATAACACTCGCGGCGTCCTTGGTGATCCCGAGATCGCGCGCGATTTTTGCCGGAGAGCTAACTCCGCGGAGCCGCGCATTGAACGCGGCCATGCCATACATGAAATCATTGACCACAGGTGCTGCGACCGTCGCGGCGGCACTGGCCGAGGGGAGGGCGGGCAGCAAAGGCACAAGCCCGGCTGCGGCGGCGGATCGTAAGAAGTTTCGTCTGTCCATACGCTCTATATGGGGTGGCGCGGCAGAATTGCGAGTCATTCGCAACATTAACACTTTTCGAGCTCTGTTAACCAGTTTGCACTGCAGGGCGCGCGTCAAAACTGTCAGCACGCATTATGCACTGGTATATGCACTGTGGTATGTACGGGTTGTGCAGCGGTTTTCTAGCCGGAAATGCGCGTTAACCATAGCGTTCGCAGCTCGGTTACAACACTCCGATTTCCGCCAGCTTGCCAGCCAGATCCGCCGGGATCGCATCATCGTTTTCACGCCCCTTGGCAAGGTCTTTGGGCGCGTCTTCTGCGGTCAGGTAGCGCCAGCCTTGGAAGGGGCGTTTGACAGCGTTTGTGGTCCGTATAACCTCGCGATCAAGCACGATAGCACAGCGTCTGATCCCGTCTTCCCCGATCACCTCATCAAGCCGAACGATCCTTTGTCGACACTGGATCGAGCCCTTGATCACCCAGTAAATGCTGCCTCCTGCGAGGAGCTCGTCCTCGCGCTTGGGCCACATGCGAGTCACATGCTGCGGCAAGCGCTCTGGGTGCAGTGCAGCACGGCTCTTCTGCCACGCTTCAAGCGTTTCAGGAGTGTCCGTTCCGACGCTTAATTTCACAAGATGTATCATGCTTGTCATCAATGTCCTCTATATGTGGTACAATATGACTCGCAGCATGATTCTACCATTGAAGATTGACCATTGAAGATTGACCCGCTTCTCATGTATCACTTAAAGCCTTGCCAACCCGCCCGTCTAGGAGCCAGTCTATGAGCCGTTTTTCTGCACCAATCGCCGAGCAGATTTGGGATATGAAATACCGTTTCAAGGAGGCCGATGGCACCGCGATCGACGCCACCGTCGAAGACAGCTGGAAACGTATTGCCAAGGCCTTGGCAAGCGTTGAAACGGATGCTCCTAAATGGGAGAAAACCTTCTACAACGCCTTGGAAGACTTCAAGTTTCTGCCCGCTGGACGGATAACAGCAGGCGCCGGAACAGGCCGTGCGGTAACACTGTTCAATTGCTTCGTCATGGGCACGATCCCCGACAGTATGGGTGGCATTTTTGACATGCTCCGCGAGGCCGCATTAACCATGCAGCAAGGCGGAGGCATCGGCTATGATTTCTCGACAATCCGCCCCAAGGGCGCAGGCGTTTCCGGCGTCGCCGCCGATGCCTCAGGGCCACTAAGTTTTATGGATGTGTGGGACGCAATGTGCCGCACGATCATGTCAGCGGGCTCGCGTCGCGGTGCAATGATGGCAACAATGCGTTGCGATCACCCTGATATTATTGACTTTATTACCGCCAAGTCAGACCCCGCTCGCTTGCGGATGTTCAACATGTCGGTTCTGGTCACCGACCCGTTTATGGAAGCGGTGAAAGCTGGCAAGAGCTGGGATCTGAAATTCAATGACAAGACCTACAGCACAATTCAGGCGCGTGACCTTTGGGATAAGATCATGCAGTCTACCTATGATTTTGCCGAGCCGGGGGTGATTTTCATCGACCGGATCAACCAGATGAACAACCTCAACTATTGCGAACAAATTGCGGCAACAAACCCCTGCGGCGAGCAGCCTTTGCCGCCCTACGGTGCGTGCCTTTTAGGTTCTGTTAACCTTGCCCGGCTTATCAAGGACCCGTTCGAAGATGCGGCAACTTTGGATGTGGCCGAACTTGAAGCGCTTGTCGCGACAGCCGTGCGGATGATGGATAACACCGTCGATGCCTCGCAATTCCCGCTTGAGGCACAAGCGCAAGAAGCGGCGGCAAAACGGCGTATCGGCCTTGGTGTGACGGGGCTTGCAGATGCTTTGCTCATGGTTGGCTTGCGCTATGGCTCCGACGAGGCGGCGCGTCAAACCGAGCATTGGCTGCACGCGATCGCCCGCGCCGCGTATCGGGCCTCGGCGCATTTGGCGCGCGAGAAGGGCGCGTTTCCGCTGTTTGAGGCTGACGCATTTCTCGCCAGCGGTTCACTGCAAGCGATGGACGAGGATGTGCGCAGCGAAATTGCAGAACACGGTATTCGCAACGCGTTGTTGACCTCGATCGCCCCGACCGGAACGATCAGCCTTTACGCTGGCAACGTCAGCTCCGGGATCGAACCGGTGTTTGCCTACGCCTACAACCGCAAAGTCCTGCAGAAAGACGGCTCGCGCACCGAGGAGGAAGTCGTTGATTATGCAGTCGCTCTCTGGCGTGAAAAATTCGGCGATGCCCCCTTGCCAGATCACTTTGTCGACGCGCAAACACTTGCCCCACTCGAACACGTCAAGATGCAATCGGCGGCGCAAAAATGGGTTGATAGCTCGATCTCCAAGACCATCAATTGCCCGGAAGACATCAGCTTTGAGGCTTTCAAGGAAGTCTATATGGAGGCATGGGATACCGGCTGCAAAGGCTGCACAACCTACCGCCCGAACGACATCACCGGCTCGGTGTTGAGTGTGTCAGAAAGCAGCGAAGTCGCCGCCGAAGCCGACACAGGCGCCGAAGTTATCTATATGTCAGAACCACTTGACCGCCCCAACGCGCTTGAGGGCAACACCTATAAGCTCAAATGGCCCGACAGCGAGCATGCGATTTATCTGACAGTGAATGACGTGATCGTCGGCGGGCACAGACGCCCCTTTGAGGTGTTCATAAACTCCAAAAACATGGAGCATTTTGCCTGGACAGTTGCGCTCACGCGGATGATCTCGGCGGTGTTTAGGCGCGGCGGGGACGTGAGTTTTGTGGTCGAGGAGCTCAAGGCGGTGTTTGATCCGCGCGGCGGTGCCTGGATGGGCGGAAAATACATTCCTTCGATTCTCGCGGCGATAGGCGGCGTGATCGAGCAACACATGATTGCCACCGGTTTCATCGAAGGTGAAGGCATGGGGCTCAAAGTTGATCCAACAGCGGATGTCGTTAACCTTGATGCACCACGGGGCAAATCGTGCCCCTCTTGCGGACAGTTTGACATGCGGATGGTTGAGGGCTGTATGACCTGTGCCAGTTGTGGGCACAGCAAGTGCGGCTAAAGTTCACGACGCATGCGAGTGTGAAATGACACCTAAGGTGACACTTGTTGACGTCGATTTGCCACTTATCGACAGCTAACTTGCAATTTTGGAGCTCGAACGCCCTCGGGGCGTAGCAGGGCAAGAGAACGACCGTTATGGACATTCAGACCGACCTTGGTTTCAAACGAGAAAAATCTCTCTGATCGCGGCAATCACATGCTGGACCCCGCGATTGTTCGATTGGCGCGTGTGGCTGGCCAGATGCAAGGGGAAGCCGCTGACCTCAATCGGCGGATCAAAGCTGGTCAAAAGCGGATGCGCGTTTTGATCGAACCCGTGTTTGGGCAACATCGCGATATGATCTGTGTGCGCCAACAGCGACGGGACAAGTTGGAAGGAGGGCACAACCGCACCAACACGACGCGATCGCCCTATCGCCGCCAGTTGAGCATCCAAAGGTGATTGCGCCTCTCCTGTTCCGGACATCAGGACATGCGGGAATGCCAGCCACGCATCCAGATCAAACGCCTGTGCAGCAGGATGATCGCGCCGCATCGCAACAACATATGTCTCTTCAAAAAGTGTGATCTGTTCGATGCCCTCGATCTGGTGCCCAAAGACCGAAACGGCAATGTCTGTTTCGCCACTCAGCAAATCACGCGCCGCTGCCGTGCTGCCGTTCCAAGGTTGGAAAATTGGGGTCACCCCCGGGGCGGTGGACTGTAATGCCGTTAGAAGCGGCCCCGCGATCAGAAATGTCGGGTCGTCTGCCATCGTCAGCCGCACGGTTTGGCGCAAGGTGTGCAACGGGGTTTCCGGCGGGTCAACAAGGTCATTCAGCTCGCTTAGAATGGATTTAAGAGACCCCCGCAGCGCTTCCGCCCGCGCGGTCCGCCGCATTGCGCCACGTCCGCGCTCGAGCAACGGGTCATCAAACAGATCGCGACACCTTTGCAGCGCGTTCGAAACCGCGGGTTGGGAGAGGTTCAGCCGATGCGCCGCACGGCTCACATGGGCCTCGTCCAACAGCGCATCCAGCACCACGAGCAGGTTCAAGTCGATCGATCTTAAATTCATGAAATCAATAATACACTATATATTATATCAGTTGGAATTATTTCTTTGGCGGATCTACGTTTTGGTCAAACGAACCCATAAGGACTGAGACTATGACCAAGACCAAGACCAAGACCAAGACCAAGACCAAGACACTCTTACTTATGTTCCACCGCGATATTGAAAAATCTGTCGCCAATGCGGCTTTGTTTCGTGCGGCGCAAGGCATTGAAGGCGTGACCGCGATCGATGTGCAGGCACGCTATCCCGATGGGCACATCGACATGTTCACGGATGCCGAGGCCGATGCCCAATTGTTGCTTGGAGCCGACCGCATTGTGCTACAATTTCCTGTGCAATGGTATGCGACGCCGTCGATTTTGAAGGCTTGGCAAGACGCCGTGCTGACGCGGATGTACTATGTCTTTCCACAAGAAGAGGGCGCGCGCCTTGCTGGGACGCCGTTGATGGTGGCCGCGACGCTTGGCAACGTAGCCGAAGCCTATACGCGGTCAGGTCAAAATCACTATTCGGTCGACGAAATTTTCACCCCGTTGAAAGCGATGGCGCATCGGTGCGGCCTGCCGTGGCATGCGCCACATCTGACGTTTTCAGCGGACAAGCTCGATGAGGCCGCATTGGCAGCCGCAGCCCAGAGCTACACCCGTGCGCTTCAAGCGTTCATCGCGACCCCACGGGTTGCCAAAGCGGCAGAGGTCTGAGCCATGACCGCAAGCACGCACGATACCCTCGTCGCTCTCGAGCGCGGCACGCCCGCCCTGTTTGTGTGGTCAGCCCGATTGCTCCCCGTCGCCCTCGCGGGTCAGTTCTTTCTCGCCGGACAGTCTCTCTTCGCGGGCCTGCCGTGGTCCATCCACGGCATGGTCGGCGGCTTGGCCGGTGTGCCGGTCGTTGTCATGGCCATTATGGCCTGCGCCAATGGTTATCTGCGCGGGTTCGCATGGTGGGCTTTGGCCGCTCTGGCGCTTTACGGGGTTCAGATTGCGCTGGCCACAGGCGGGGCGACCATGCTTGCGCTGCACCCTTTCAATGCAAGCCTGCTGCTGATCGCTGCCCTCGTGTTGCTGGCCAAGACCGAACGCCGCCGTGCCTTACACTCCTAACCCGCAATACCTGTGCGATTACCGCCCTGCACATCGCAAATTTCTCAGCCCAAAGGACACCCTATGACCAAACCAGACCCCGTATTCCCGTCAGGCCGCCAAGACCTGTATGACACCAACCGATATTCTGCGGCCATCCGCTCAGGCGACTTGTTGTTCGTTTCGGGCCAGGTGGGGAGCCGCGAAGACGGAACACCGGAGCCCGATTTCGCGACGCAAGTTCAGCGCGCCTTCGATAACTTGACCGAGGTGTTGCACGCCGCAGACTGCTCCCTCGGCGACATCATCGATGTCACAAGTTTTCATACAGATCCCGAAGCCCAGTTCGGTGACATCATGCAGGCGAAGGATCGCGCTTTTCCTGAAAAGCCTTACCCTAACTGGACAGCCGTAGGTGTGAACTGGCTCGCCGGGTTTGACTTTGAAATTAAGGTGATCGCCCGAATTCCCGGCTGCGCTTAGGTCGTGATGCTATTGATGGATATAGCGTCAAGGAACAGGGCCGTGTGATTGGGCAATCAAGGTGAATGCACAAAAACCGCATTAGGTCGTGGTGCTGCGGTGCAACTTCCAGGCAGCGGACATACAAATAAATGTCTGTATAGGGCTAACGCGGAGTTACCTTTTGAGGCCACGCTTTGCACGGAAGCGCTATACATGATCAAAGGCGCTCGCATGACTTAGCCTCCACCAATTTTCCCCACCCAGTCAAGAAAAACCCCCAGTCGCCGCAGGCCCGAGACGCGGGTAAGGTAGAGCGCTGAGATATTCAAAGGGGCGGCGTCGAGTTGGCCGGGAAACAGCTCAATCAAACGCCCGGCTTGGATATCGTCAGCGATCATGAAATCGGAAAACCGCGCGATGCCCAGACCGCCCAAGACCATCTGGCGCACGGCCTCTCCGTTGCCTGCGGTGATGGCGGTGGGCACTGTCACGGGAGAGGACAGACCAGCAAAGCGCAATGTGTTGATATGATCGGGTGCCGCGAACCGTACTTGCTCCAGCTGTGCGAGGTCGGCGGGTATTTCTGGCCAGCCGTTGCGGTCAAGATACTCCGGCGCAGCCACCAATTTCCAAGCTGTACGCCCCAAGGGACGGTGCAACATGTCGCTATCAGGCAGCTGGCCCAGCCGAATGGCAACGTCCGCATGGCTACCAATCAAGTCGACCAGCGTGTCGGTCATATCGATCGACAACTTGATGTCAGGGTACTTTGCGTGAAACTCAGCCAAACGCGGGGCGAGAACATGCAGAACGTAAGGAACCGGTGCGTTTACACGCAGTGGCCCCGCGGGGGCTTGTCCGCTTGTTGCGATCTCTTGCAGGGCCTCGCTGCGGTCCAAAATCTCGCGCGCCTCGGCCAGAACAGCAGCACCTTCAGGGGTGATTTCGATAGACCGCGTCGTGCGCCTTAGCAACGTGACCTTCAACTGCTCTTCCAGCCGCGTGACCGACCGGCTGAGCGTAGAGGCAGACACCCCCCTGCGCCGAGCAGATTCAGCAAAGCCGCCATCGTCGACGATCCCGACAAAAGCGGCCAAATCCCCCATGCGCAACAATTCGTGCAATTTTTGCAATGATCCATTCCAAAATTGTCTATTCTCGCAATAGATAGCGGCTGGCATATACGGCGTCGACATCAAATTTATTGGAGAACACCGATGCCCCTTGCCCTTTGGGCGCTGACCATCAGCGCTTTCGCCGTCGGAACGACCGAGTTCGTTATCGTCGGCTTGCTTCCCACCATCGCCGCCGATCTTGGCGTTTCTATTCCGTCTGCTGGCATGCTGGTCAGCCTCTATGCGCTTGGCGTGACCATCGGTGCGCCGGTGCTGACGGCAATGGCGGATCGCGTGCCGCGCAAAACGCTGTTGCTGCTCTTGCTGGGGCTGTTCATCCTCGGCAATGGCTATGCCGCCTTTGCGCCGGATTATGGCAGCCTCGTCGCCGCACGCTTTATCACCGGTCTCGCGCACGGCGTGTTCTTTGCCATCGCCTCGACCATCGCGACCGATCTTGTCGAACCGGAAAAGGAAAGCTCGGCTATTGCGCTGGTGTTCCTCGGTCTGACTGTCGCGCTGGTGACGGGTGTGCCTTTGGGAACGTTCATCGGCCAAAACTTTGGCTGGCAGTCGACCTTCCTTGGCGTTGTCGCTCTGGGCGTCATCGGTTTCATTGCTTCTGCCATCTTGGTGCCCGCGAACCTGACCAAAGTCGCCTCGGCGGGGATCAAAGCCCAATTACAGGTGCTGACTTCGCCGCGTCTTCTGCTGGTCTACCTGATCACGGCTGTCGGCTATGGCGGCAACTTCATCGCCTTCACCTTCCTTGCGCCGATGCTGAACGAAGTCACGGGCCTGTCTGCGGGCGCGGTTAGCTTGGTGCTTTTGCTTTACGGTGCATCTGTCGCAGTGGGCAACATAGCCGGCGGCAAACTGGCTGACCGTATCGGCGCAGTGGCCTCCCTGACGGTGATCTTTGCGGGTCTTGCGATATCACTGGTCGCACTGGGCGCGTGCCTGACCAGCCCGATTGCGGCCATCGCGGTTGCGGCCTTCTGGGGTGGTTTTGCCTTCGCCAACGTGCCGCCGTTGCAGTCTTACGTCGTGCAAATCGCACGCGAAGTCTCGCCCGGTGCGGTTGATGTGGCCTCTGGCCTGAACATCGGTGCGTTCAACCTCGGCATTGCCGGCGGCGCATGGGCCGGTGGGCTTGTGGTCGAAGGCATCGGCCTTGCGGCTGCCCCCTACATTGCTGCTGGTGTGGTGGTTGTCGGGATCGTTCTGGTGCGCTTGTCCGGCCGCCTGAACGGCGCCGCCCCCCAAGCCGTCGCTGCCGAATAACCTCAGCGCCCCGCAGCGTCTTTGATGCGGCGGGGCGAAACACTGAACAGGAGGTTGGTATCATGTCGGCCTTCAATCTGATTTACAAAGACCGCATGAGTTTTGGCATTGAATTGCCACTGGACCGCGACTGGTCTGAGGCCGGACAACGCCGTGCCCGTACCGAAGGTCGCCCCTTTGACGCGCCTGACATCTCAAACCCTGCCAAGGGCGTGAAGCTCGTCGAAAACCTCGGCCTCGACGCCGTCTGGCTGCGGGACGTGCCAGTCCACGATCCCAGCTTCGGGGATGCAGGGCAGGTGTTCGACCCGTTGCCCTCATCGCCCTTAACTTGCGTCAATCGCAGCGCGAAATCGAAGATGATCTGGCCGAGTTGGCTGCGCACGTCATGCCTGAATTTGCATAAGAAAACACAATGGTGGCCGCGGCTCTGTCTGAAGGGTTCCGCCATATTGACTCCGCACAAGCCTATGACAATGAAACGCAGGTCGGCGAAGGTTTGCGCCGCGCCGATGTCCGCCGCGATGAGATGTTCCTCACCACCAAAATTCTGCCGGAACACTTCGCGCCAGAAGCCTTCACCGCTGCCGCCGATGCGTCTTTGGAACGACTGGGAACAGACTATGTGGACCTTTTGCTACTACACAGGTCCTGCATGTGAACTGCAGGGCCAATACCCGTCACCAAACACCAAGTCGAGACCGACCACGTGGCATAATTATGCCCGTTTCGACATGCGAGTTGCCTTTGAAAAACCGAGGAACAAGCGCATGAATGACGTGCTCTCCTGACTTACCGCCTCAAAACCGAGCCTCTCGTAAAGGGCTTTTGCACGCGGATTCGTGTCGATGACATCAAGGGTGATGTGGCTAAAACCATCAGATTTTGCCCGTGCAAACAAGGCCTCAAGCAACGCAGTGCCGACACCCTTACCGCGCGCGGCGTCGCCCACGCAGATGCCGTCCATTTGCAAAGTGCCCTCTGGCGGCTCGCGTTCAAGCAAGGCCAACAACGGCAGTCGCCAAAGCGCACCGAGGCCGTAATGCTTGAATACTTCGCCCGCTCCAGCAGTTGAAAACCCTTTGTTATCAACCTGAAAAGCCGCAATGCCGAGCAAAGTGTCGCCCTCGACAGCGGCAAGGATCGCTTTGCGGTTGATGCTGCCTGAAAAGAAACGAAGCGCTCGGGCATCAGGCCCTAGCAGCTTGCCGAATTTTTCGCCAAATGCCTGCCAGTATAGCGCTGCGGCGGCGTCTTCCATGCCTTCGGGCAGCCCGTGAATGATATCAACCATTCTTAAAAGATAAGAGGCCTCGCAAATCCTGCAAGGCCTCTTCCGGTGAGTTGGCGGCTTAGAGGCTGGCTGTCAACGCGGCGACAATAGCGTCGCCCATTTCCGAGGTGCTGACAGGTGTAACGCCTTCTTCTCCGAGCAAGTCAGCGGTGCGAAGGCCGTCGGCCAGCACCTTCTCAACTGCCTGCTCAAGACGGTCGGCTTCCGTGCCCTGATCAAAGCTGTAGCGCAGGGCCATAGCAAAGCTGAGCACACATGCGATCGGGTTGGCTTTGCCCTGGCCGGCGATGTCGGGCGCTGAGCCGTGCACCGGCTCATAGAGCGCCTTCGGGCGGCCATTGGCCATGGGAACACCGAGCGAAGCCGAGGGCAACATGCCCAAACTGCCCGTGAGCATCGCGGCCATGTCTGAGAGGATATCGCCGAAAAGGTTGTCGGTGACGATCACGTCAAATTGCTTGGGCCAACGGCAGAGTTGCATCGCGCCTGCGTCGGCATACATGTGGCTGAGCTCGACATCGGCATACTCGGCTTGGTGCACTTCTGTGACCACGTCGCGCCAGAGGATACCTGACTCCATGACGTTGGCTTTTTCCATCGAGCAAACTTTGTTGCCGCGCTTGCGGGCCAGCTCAAACGCCGAGCGGGCAACGCGGGCGATCTCGCTTTCGGTGTAGCGCTGCGTGTTAATGCCGACACGCTCGTTGCCTTCCTCGATGATGCCGCGCGGCTCACCAAAGTAGATGCCGGAGGTCAGTTCGCGCACGATCATGATATCAAGGCCAGCAACGACATCTTTCTTGAGGGATGAGAAATCGGCCAAAGCGTCAAAGCATTGAGCGGGGCGCAGGTTTGAGAACAGGTCCATCTCTTTGCGCAGGCGCAAAAGGCCGCGCTCGGGCTTTACGGAAAAGTCGAGGTTGTCATACTTTGGACCGCCAACAGCGCCAAGCAAAACAGCGTCAACTTGTTGGGCTTTTTCCATCGTGTCGTCGTGCAGGGGCGTGCCGTGTTTGTCGTAGGCCGAACCGCCGACGAGGTCTTCGCTGACGTCAAAAACGAGGTCACGCTTGGCCCCGAACCAATCGACGATCTTGCGGACTTCGGCCATGACTTCGGGGCCGATACCGTCACCAGGGAGGATAAGTAGCGAAGGGTTGCTCATGTCGGTGTTCCTTGAGTTGATAAGTTGTCTATCAGCTATCGGCTTGGGCGCGGAGCGTCAAGAAACATGCGGCTTGAGGCCCTCTTCCAGTGCATTCCAAACGTGACGAACGCGGGGCGTATGTTGCAGCGCTTTGGGCACCGCGAGCCAGACTGGCAGTCTCGGGATCGGTAACTCGGGAAAAAGTTGCACCATGTCGGGCGTGTTGATGCCAATACTGGTTTGCGAAAAGCCTATGCCGCAACCTGCGCGCACCAGCTCCCAGTAGACAGTTTGGTCGTCGCATTTGACGGTGAACCAGCTCTCGTCAGCAGGGATGCCAGCGGCGCGCATGCCCTCGATGATCAGCGGGTTTTGGTGGTAACCGACAAGGTCATGCTCGGGTAGGTCTTCGGGTGCTTGCGGCTTTTTTGTTCGGGCGAGATAGCTTTGGGAGGCAAATATCCCGACGCCGATTTCGCCGATCTTTTTGGTGACGACGTCAAGCTGATCGGGGCGATACATACGCACGGCGATGTCGGCCTCGCGAAACAGCAGGTTTTCTGTAGTGTTAGAGGGCAGAAGCGTGAGGTTGATGCCGGGGGCATCTTGTCTCAGTCGGGCGAGAGCCGGTGGCAGGATGTGATGGGCGACAAACTCGCTGGCGGTGATCCTGACAGCGCCTTCAAGGCTGGTGTCCTGGCCTTCTGCCGCGAGTTCGAGTGCCTTCGCAGCAGCGCGCATGTTCTGTGCAGGCTCAAGCAGCAATGCACCCGTTTGTGTGAGCTCAAGCCCGCGGGCATGACGCTGGAAGAGCTCGACGCCAAGGCTTTTTTCGATCCGCTGGATCTGACGGCCAAGAGTTGGCTGGCTGCGCTTTAGCCTGCGCGCGGCCTCGGAAAGCGATCCGGTTTCAGCGACCGCAAGGAAGGCTTGCACGAGCGACCAGTTGAGGGAAGAGAGCATGTTGTCCATTCACATTTGAATAGCACATAGAGATTCTTGCGCAATTTCTATTCGCGGATGGATGCATCAGGTTGCTGTCATCACCAACCAAAGGAAAGAGACATGACACAAAACCCAACTCAGGGCCTGAAAAAGACAGCGCTCATTCTTGGAGCTTCCGGCAAAATCGGCACCCATGCAATACGTGCGTTCACGGCGCGCGGCTGGATCTGCCGAAAGTATGACCGTGCAGAGGGCAATATGACCGAGGCGGCCATGGGCTGTGATGTGATCATCAACGGGCTGAACCCGCCGAACTATCACAACTGGGCAGAGATCATTCCCGAGATCACCGAACAGGTTATTGCCGCAGCTAAGGCGAGCGGCGCGACCGTTGTTTTGCCCGGCAATGTCTATGTTTTTGGCGATGAGGCGGGTGAATGGTCGGAGCAGACGCCGCACCGTCCCGTGTCACGCAAAGGTAAAATCAGAGCCGACATGGAAGCTCGCTATGCACATAGCGGGGTGCAAGTGATCAACCTACGGGCCGGTAGTTTTATCGACCCAGACAAGAACGCCGATATTGTTTCACTTATGATCCTCAACAAAATCAAGAAGGGGCGGATCGGCGCCACGGGCGATCGTCGAGTGAAGCACGCCTATGCCTATCTCCCCGATTGGGCGCGCGCGGTGGCGTTGCTGGCGGAGCAGCGTGAGGCGCTGGGTGTCTATGAGGACATCCCGTTTCCGGGGCATGCGTTTTCACTTGATGAATTGAAGGCCGAGATCGAGCGAATGACTCAGAGCAAACTCATTGTTCGTGCGTTTCCCTGGTGGCTTTTCCGTCTGACCGCGCCGTTTTGGGAGTTGGCGCGGGAACTCCTGGAGATGCGCTATCTCTTTGACACCTCGCATTGGCTTTCGTCGGATAGGTTTGACGCGCTCTTACCAGAGTTTGAGGCGACACCACTTGAGACGGTGTTAAGGCAGCTCGACGTCAACCCAAACCAGCTTGTGACGGCTGGCGCGGCTCGCGAGAGCGCTGTTTGATGCGGTCGGCGCGGGCCAGAAAACGCCTGCGTCGAGCACCTTAAAGGCCGCCGATGGCAGCACATAGTCGACGCGCATGTTGCCCGGAAAAGGATCTTTCCAATCGGCGGTATCTAGCGCGGGGTCACCTTTGTGACTCGGGTTTGCGACTTGCCTGCCGCCTTCGCTTGCTGGCTTCGGGTCTTGCAGAGCGGGGTGCGCGAGCAGAGCTTGCATAACTTCGACGCGGCCATCGCCATCGGCCGGGTCAAGGTTTGAGCCGCCAAGGAGCACAAACGGAGTGGCTTGCGGTGTGTCGAGCAGGTGCAGCCAAAAAGCAGTTTCATCGTGGTTGCGCTTGCCGTTCTGGTCTTCGGGGCCGTCAAACACTGGCGGGGTAGCCTGGTAGGCGAGCAGGTTTAGGGGCCCGCTAGGAAGCTGCACTGGCACCAGCCAATGCGCGACATATGAAAGGCGCTGCACGGCTTGCGCCTTGGGCGAGGGGAAGGGCGAACCGTCGGGCCATGTTG
Source organism: Lentibacter algarum (assembly GCF_018860975.1). Classification (GTDB taxonomy): domain Bacteria; phylum Pseudomonadota; class Alphaproteobacteria; order Rhodobacterales; family Rhodobacteraceae; genus Lentibacter; species Lentibacter algarum_A. The sequence continues at coordinate 217,343 of NZ_JAHKQI010000009.1, read as the reverse complement.
GCAATAGGGCGTTTGGCATGTCCTTCCAAAGCAGTGTCGAAAAGTCTTGCACGGCAGATTTGTTGATGGGGTAGCGCGAGAGCAAGGCCAGCCCGCCTTGCCCCGCAAAGTAGCCAAAGCCCTGTGCATCTTGGGGTGAACCGAGGCGTTTGTCGCCGTTGAGATCAAGGCCTGTGTGCATGCCGGAGTTTGGGCGCAGAGCAAAGAGATGCGGATAGCGAGCGGCCCCGAGCCGCTGGTTAAAGACATTGAGCGCGCGTAAGTCGGCGTCATAATCAAAGTCAGACAGCAGCAGAATATCGGGAGAGATTTGCTTGATGATCTCTTGCACGGCGGCGATTTGTTGGTCTTTGCCAGAAGCAATATCGCGGAGAAGTAAGCCCGGGCCCTTGCGGCTAAGGTCGGCGCTGAAGAAGGCAATGCGCAGTTCGTCGGCTGTAAGCGGGGTCGAGAGGCATAGCGCTAATAGCCCAGCTATCAGGCGGTTTGCATGCCCGCCTGCTCGGAGCTCGAATAGGCGCGGTTGCGCTTCTCTTCGATCAACTCGGCGATGCGCCCCATAGCGACACCGCGCATGATCATTGATGTTGGCAAAAAGGCCCATGCAGTCATTGTCCAAATCAGCGTTTGCGGGTTCTCAAGTGACAATGGGTTGATAAAACTCGATGTCGCTTTCACCACCGCCGGGATCAAGAATGGCAGCAAAACCCCTAACACAATGTTAAGACCAGCATCGCGCTTCAAGCGGTGAACAACGTCGCCGCCTGCGGTTGGATCAAACAAGGGGAGGTTGATCCAGACGTTGAAGGCGCGGTTGCGTGTTGGCCATCCGAGCAGGCGCACAAGTGTGATGAAGACAAACAGTGCTATGATCGAGATGAAATATGACAGGCCAGCCGCGGTGCGGACTGACGCGATCAGAGTTTCCGATGCATTCTCGGGCATCATCAGCACAACGAGGCGCACCGGTGAGAACGGGAAGTCGAGCACGTTGCCCCAAGCCACTCCGATCTGCGAGAGTGTTGCGGAAATCGGGGTTGGATCGGATTTGTTGGCGCAAATGACTGACAGCAAAGTGACGGACACGAAGAGCGCAAAAAAGCGGAGCCGGTTGAACGGCGAAGCGTAGCGGAACTCGATGATTGATGGGTATTGGCTGTAATACTCGATGAAGGTGAGCAAAAACGCCAGCAGCGCTGCGAGCACAACAATTTGCGTCGAGTCAGCGCTGATACCCGGAAGTATCAGAGCAGGCATTGCTACGAGCAAAGCCATAAGTATTGCGCGCAAAACTGCGCCTGCCATCCGGGTTACCACTGCCCAATCCTCTCAACTTGGCTGGCTGCGATGCGTTGCCGCGGCCTTGTTCCAACTTGATCCCGTCGTTTGTGACGGTATGCCTCAATCTTGCCCAATTTTTGCCTTCTTTCGATTCTCAGCTCAAGTGTTGGTTTGATAAGAGCTTGGAAATGGGGCGTTTTAAGGGAGCAAGTGGTGCGAGATTGCATCAATTGCGGAGCGTAAATGTGGCGAAAGAAACGAAATTTACCAGATTTTGTGGAAAATCGTAATTGTGCCCATAGGGGCTGAGTAACGAAGTTTTAGTCAAATTGCTCAAAAGCGGCCATGGGAAGAGTTTCCATGACCGCTCTTAAAAAAGTCTTACACCCAAGGGCGCGCTGTGCTGGCGCTTGCTTCAAAGGCGTCGATTGCGGAAACTTTTTCCAACGACAAGGCGATGTCATCAAGTCCCTCAAGCAGGCAGTGCTTTTTGAACGCGTCGACTTCAAAGCTAAAGATCTCGCCATCTGATGTTGTCACGGTCTGCGCTTCAAGGTCAACTTCCATGCGCGCGTTGGCGCCTTTCTCGGCGTCTTGCATCAGCACATCGACAACTTCTTGCGGCAAGACGATCGGCAAGATGCCGTTCTTGAAGCAGTTGTTAAAGAAGATGTCGGCGAAGCTGGTTGAGATAACCGCCTTGATGCCAAAGTCGGCGATTGCCCACGGGGCGTGTTCACGCGAGGAGCCGCAACCGAAGTTGTCACCGGCCACAAGGATCTGTGCTTCGCGGTAGGCCGGCTGGTTGAGAACAAAGTCTTCGATCTCGGTGCCGTCACGGTTGTAGCGCATCTCGTCGAACAGGTTCTTGCCAAAGCCGGTGCGCTCGATTGATTTGAGGAACACCTTGGGGATGATCATATCGGTGTCGATATTGACCAGCGGCATCGGCGCGGCAATGCCTGAGAGTTTTTCGAACTTTTCCATTACATCATCTCCCGAATGTCAGTGAGGTGGCCAGTGATCGCAGCGGCGGCGGCCATGGCGGGGGACACGAGGTGTGTGCGGCCCTTGTAGCCTTGGCGGCCTTCAAAGTTGCGGTTTGAGGTTGCGGCGCAGCGCTCGCCTTCCGAGAGCTGATCAGGGTTCATCGCGAGGCACATCGAGCAGCCCGCGAGGCGCCACTCAAAGCCAGCCTCTTTGAAGATATCTGCGAGGCCTTCTTCTTCGGCTTGCGCACGGACAAGGCCCGAGCCCGGAACGATCATGGCGCGCATGCCTTCCTTGATCTTCTTGCCTTTGACAACCTCGGCCACAGCGCGGAAGTCTTCAATGCGGCCGTTGGTGCAGGAACCGATGAACACTGTGTCGATCTCGATGTCAGTCAGCTTCTGGCCTGGTGTGAGGCCCATATACTCAAGTGAGCGTTTGACAGCCTCAACCTTGCCACCGGTGAAGTCATCGGGGTTTGGCACATAGCCTGTGATCGGCAGAACGTCTTCGGGCGAAGTGCCCCATGTGACGACTGGTTGGATGTCTTCGCCTTTGAGCGTGATGGTCTTGTCAAACACGGCGTCTTCGTCGGTGTAGAGCGTTTTCCACCACTCAAGGGCGTTTTCCCATTGGCCGGCTTTTGGCGCGTGGGGGCGGCCTTTGACGTAGTCGTATGTTGTCTGGTCAGGCGCGATCAAGCCAGCGCGCGCGCCGCCCTCAATAGCCATGTTGCAGACGGTCATGCGGCCTTCCATGGAAAGATCGCGGATGGCTTCGCCGCAGTATTCAATCACATAACCAGTGCCGCCAGCGGTGCCAGTTTCGCCGATCACCGCGAGGGTGATGTCCTTGGCTGTCACACCGGGGTTAAGCTTACCGGTAATCTCAACCTTCATGTTTTTGGATTTCTTCTGGATCAGCGTTTGCGTGGCCAGAACGTGCTCGACTTCGGAGGTGCCGATGCCGTGTGCCAGCGCGCCGAAAGCGCCGTGCGTGGCGGTGTGGCTGTCGCCGCAGACCACTGTCATGCCGGGCAATGTCCAGCCCTGCTCGGGGCCGACGATGTGCACGATGCCTTGGCGCACGTCAGAAACAGGATAGTAATGCACGCCAAATTCCTTGGCGTTTTTGTCGAGTGCCTCAACCTGAATGCGGCTCTCTTCGGTCATCGTTGCGGCGTTGGCGCGGTCAAGCGTGGTTGGCACGTTGTGATCCGGCACCGCGATGGTCTTTTCCGGTGCGCGCACTTTGCGGCCCGTCATGCGCAGGCCTTCAAAGGCTTGCGGGCTGGTCACTTCGTGCACCAAGTGACGGTCGATATAAAGCAGGCAAGTGCCGTCGTCGGCTTCGTGGGCGACGTGAGCATCCCAGATTTTGTCGTAAAGCGTTTTGGGGGACATAGGTCCTCTCCCGTGTTGTTGAATGAAGGTGTTGCGACAGGTGTTGCGGAGCTTACAAGCAAGCAGCTACAGCGCGGGTTTCGCCGTAAAAGCGCTCACGTAGGCGGGCGCGGTCATCAATGTCGAATATCATGATCATGACATAGCAGATACATCTTGCTGCAATGACTCGCAAGAGTGCGATCAGCAAAGCGCTTGCCCACTTCTGTGCGGCATGTAAGGTTTGTGCTAAGAGGTATCTATGGCTGGCGAGACAGACTTAAAGGCAGAGCGAGCGGCCGGCACCGAGCCGGGGGACGCAGCAGACACGGTTGCTGAATCTGCCGAGGCCGCAGCATCGGTTGCGCAGGAAGTGGTTTTGTCGCTGGCTGACAAGGTGCAAGTGTTTGTTGACGGCTTGTTCAGGCCCTGGAACGTCTACCAGATAGGTATTGCGCTCGGGCTTTTTATTTTCGCGCATCTTGTCGCCAAGTTGCTGACACCTCGCTATCGCGAATGGATGCGCACGCGTGACAACTGGCCCAAGTGGCGGTTGCGGTTTTTGTTGCTGATCGAGCGACGTTTGCGGCTGATCCTGTTTGTGTCGATGATCTTTCCGCTCGTCTGGATCATGCGCGAAATCACATGGCCGTCGCGTTCGTATCTGCTTGGTTGGGTGGCCAATCTTGCCCTGGCCTGGCTGGTGATTGCGGTCGTTACGCGACTGATAAACAACAACTTATTGCGAACTTTGGTGCGCTATGTAGGCTGGGCGTGGATCACGCTTGCAGCCTTTGGCGTAACCGAAGAGGCGCGCAGACTGCTTGACTCAGCGGCGATTGATCTGGGCACCACAAGGATATCACTGTGGTTTCTGCTACAGGCGGCGTTTACGCTCGGAGTGCTGTTTTTCATTGCCCGTTTTGTCTCGAAGTCAACGGCCAGCGGGGTGCGCAAGAACGAAGACATAAGCCCTTCAATGCAAGTTCTGGTGGTCAAGTTCGCGCAGGTCGGGTTTTACGGATTGGCGACATACATCGGCCTAAAGACCATCGGGTTTGACCTCACTGGCCTTGCCGTTCTCTCCGGTGCGATCGGTGTCGGCCTTGGTTTTGGCCTGCAAAAAGTGGTCTCCAACCTCGTGTCCGGCGTGATCATTCTGCTTGATAAGTCGATCAAGCCGGGAGATGTGATCAGCCTTGGCGAGACGTTCGGCTGGATCAATACACTGGGTGCACGCTATACTTCAGTTGTCACGCGTGATGGCCGCGAATACCTTATTCCTAACGAAGATCTGATCACCGGACAGGTTGTGAACTGGTCGCATTCTGACGACTTTGTGCGGCTAGATATCTTCTTTGGCACGGCCTACGGAGATGACCCTCACAAAGTGCGCGCGCTTGCGATCGAGGCGGCGAAGAGCGTTGAGCGGGTGTTGGTGCACCGGTCACCGGTTTGTCATATCGTCGGCTTTGGTGACAGCTCGGTCGACTATATCCTGAGGTTCTGGATTTCTGATCCGACGGGGGGGCTGACGAACATTCGCGGGAATGTCTATCTGGCGCTGTGGGACGCGTTTCAAGAGGGCGGCATTTCTATTCCGTTCCCACAACGCGAAGTCCGGATGTTGGAAGACGAAGCGAATTAGCCTTATTTTGCGAGCTTATCAGCCATTTCTATAGATTTGCCTCAGGCTACGTTCCAAAGCGTTAACCTTTGCAGATGCGAGCTGCTCGCAGGTGACTCGGGTGCATATAGCAGTGCATACCACAGTGCATAATGCGTATGCACAAATTTGCCGAGCGGGTTTAGCGACATTAACTTAACGCAACGTGCGGTGGCGCCGGATATCCTTGCGAGGCAAGGTAGACCCTAGGAAGCTTTTAACCTTAGCGTCATCAACTGACCTGAAAAAGAAACCAGTTCTTGGTCGATGCTGCAGCGAATGGCGGGTTTGAGCCCAGAGTGACGAATGCTGCTTGATCGTCGAATGTCGGCTATGTAGGAGATTGAAAGCGGTTCGCTTCACGAGCTTCTTGCAAAATTGAACCTATGAGGGACCAAAGCTGCACCTAGCGATTGTCCTTACAGCATTGGGTTAAGGAGAGCAGAATGGGCAGGTTTATTGGTCAATTATTAGGCTTCATAGTGGGTGCCGTCATTGGCTTGGCCGTAAGTGGTAGCGTTTTATGTGACCCTATTGTTGTTGCTCCTGACAATATTGAACAAAGACTTTTGGACATAAGCTCAGAGGCTGCAATGATGGTCTTAGTTGAAGGTGGAAATCTCATTAATCGTTGCACCTTAGTTGGTTGGTCGTTCGACCTTGGTAACTTTGGTTTCATGCTTCTAGCTTGGGGCGTACCGTTGCTTTTTGCATGCCTAGGTTGGTTCCTAATTCGTCGGATATGGCGAAAGCCCCGTCAATAAAGTTTATGAAAGCAGCCCTTGGTACTCAATTCTTGAACGGCAGCTTCGTCCCGCGCTGTGGACTTTTGCTTGGGTTTCAGGGAATGTCCGGTTCGGGTCGAGCTTGATTGAAGCTCATCGTAGGGCGCGGCCTTTGCGGATGGCGCTTTTGCCGAACTTTTCGCGGATGCTGTCGGTTGCGCGTTCGATGTCGGAGCGTTTGCCTGCGTCGGGGTCGAGCAGGTCGCCGGCACGGTCGGCGTCATCGGCGGAGACGAGGCCGGAGATACCAGTGCCGATCAGCCGGAACGGCGCTTCGCTTGCAACCTGATCAAACAGACCACGGGCGGTGCGATAGATCACATCAGCCAGCTGGGTGCTGTCGCGCAGCGAGAGCCTGCGGGTGAGCGACTGGAAGTTGGATTTCTTCAGTTTCAGCGTTACCACTTGCCCCGCCAGACCCCGCGCTTTGGCGTTGTCTGCGACTTGCTCGGCGAGACGCCAGAGGTGCCCGTCCAGCAGCTCAAGATTGCCGGTGTCTTCAAAGAAGGTGGTTTCCTTGGAGATTGATTTCACCGGTTCGTGTGCCGAAACGCGGCGCCTGTCTTCGCCGCGGGCGAGGTGATAGAGCCGCGTGCCGAGAGAACCGAAGCGTGCTGTCAGATCTTCCAGCTCCCAGCGGAGCAAGTCGGTGAAGGTGTGTATTCCTGCCTTGGCCAGCGAGGCCTGCGATACGGCCCCCACGCCCCAGATAAGCTTGACCGGTTTATCTTGCAAAAACTCCTGCGTTTCGGCGACGCCGATCACCGAGAAGCCTTTGGGTTTTTCCAAGTCTGACGCAACTTTGGCGAGAAATTTGTTGTGGCTCAGTCCGATAGAGCCTGTGAGGCCGAGCTCGTCTTTCATTCGCTTGATCAACCGCGCGAGCATGACGGCGGGCGGGCGGCCATGCAGGCGTTCGGTGCCTGCGAGGTTCATGAAGGCTTCATCAAGCGAGAGCGGTTCAATCTCGGGGGTGAGTTCAAGCATCATCTCGCGGATGGCGCGCGAGGCTTCAACATATGCGTTCATTCGGGGCGGCACGACCACGCCGTCGGGGCAGAGCTTGAGCGCCTGAAACATTGGCATCGCCGAGCGCACACCGCGGATGCGCGCAACGTAGCAGGCTGTCGAGACAACACCGCGCTTGCCGCCGCCGATGATCACCGGTTTGCTCGCCAGCTCGGGATTGTCGCGTTTTTCGACTGAGGCATAGAAAGCGTCACAGTCCATATGGGCAATGTTGAGGCTGAACAATTCAGGGTGCGAACGCACGCGTGGGCTGCGGCACTCGGGGCAGCGCGCATGGCTTTCAAATGTGGCAAGGCAGTCGCGGCAGAGGCTTGGCATAGGTGCAGCTTAAAGCGCGCTTGGGAGCAATACCACTTGGAAAATGCTGCAAAACACCCCATATTTAACACAACGACTTTAAGAGGGATCAAAACATTGGAACAACTAATAGCTGAATTTTTGGGCGGCAATCTGGTCACGATCATGATCGCCGTCTTTATCATTTTCTGTATTCTGCTTGGGGTTCGAATTGTTCCTCAGTCAGAAAAGCACGTTGTAGAGCGGTTTGGCCGTCTGCGCTCGGTGCTTGGGCCAGGGATCAACTTTATTGTGCCGTTCCTTGACCGTGTGCGTCACAAAGTGAGCATTCTTGAGCGGCAGTTGCCGACAGCCCAACAAGACGCCATCACCAAAGACAACGTTTTGGTGCAGGTCGAAACCAGCGTGTTTTACCGTATTCTCGAACCGGAAAAGACAGTTTACCGGATCCGCGATGTTGACGCCGCGATTGCGACGACGGTTACAGGCATTGTGCGCGCGCAGATCGGCCTGATGGAGCTTGATGAGGTGCAGTCAAACCGCTCGGTTTTGATCAGCCAGATCCAGTCGAGCGTTGAAAGCGCTGTAGATGACTGGGGCATTGAAGTGACCCGGGCCGAGATATTGGATGTGAACCTTGATCAAGCGACACGCGATGCGATGTTGCAGCAACTCAACGCCGAGCGCGAACGCCGCGCTCAGGTGACACGCGCGGAAGGCTCTAAGCGGTCGGTTGAGTTGAACGCAGATGCCGAGCTTTACTCGGCCGAGCAGATCGCCAAAGCGCGGCGGATTGCTGCGGATGCGGAAGCCTATGCGACAGAAGTTGTTGCCAAAGCGATTGCCACCCACGGCATCGAGGCGGCGCAGTATCAGGTTGCGCTCAAGCAGGTTGAAGCACTGGCCACCGTTGGCGCGGGCGAGGGCAAGCAGACGATCTTGCTGCCGGCCAACGCGATGGAAGCCTTTGGTGATGCGTTCAAGATGCTTAAGGGAGGCAAGTGATGGAAGAGGTTGCAAGCACAGAACTTTGGACCAACGGTTGGGCGTGGTTTGCGGCCGCCGTAGCCTTGGGCATACTTGAGCTGTTTGCGCCCGGTTTTATTCTGCTTGGTTTTGCCATCGGTGCTGGTGTCGTGGGCATATTGCTCGGGATCGGTGGGCCGGTGTCGACGTTCCTTGCGGGCTCGTTCGCCACGACGTTTTTGCTGTTTGCCCTGTTCTCGCTGGTTGGCTGGCTTGTCATGCGCCGCGTGGCCGGCGTGCGCCACGGGCAGGTGAAGGTTTGGGAAACCGACATTAACGACGACTAGATCGCAGCATTTTGCCAAAAGAGAAGCCGCCTGCGAAAGCAAGCGGCTTTACTTTTTTGCGCCTTGATCAGGCGAAGTCATCCATTGTGAGGAGCGCGGAACTCACGGTAACCGTTCCCAGCATCTCTCCTGTAACCGCGTGGGTGAGGGTGATCAAAGTGTCAGTGCCATCCTGAAAGGACAAAGACGCTTCGACGTTGTTGCGCAGCACGATCAGATCACCTTCGGCATGAGAGAAGTCGAGCAAGGTGTCGTCGCCATTGTCGGAGGCTCCGAAAATGAAGCGGTCTGCGCCGTCGCCGCCTGAAAGCAAGTCATTGCCAGCGCCGCCAATAAGTTTGTCGTCACCAGCGCCGCCGAGGAGGCGGTCGTCGCCGTTTCCACCGCTGAGCTTGTCGTTCCCGATGCCGCCGTCTAGCGTGTCGTTGCCATTTTGGCCCGCAAGCGTGTCATTGCCCTGAACGCCATGCAGCGCATCGTTGCCACGGCCACCTCTGAGGTAGTCGTTGCCATTGCCGGCATCGACCCAGTCATCGCCGCCACCGGCATTGAGCACATCGTTGCCGTTTTCGCCTTGCATGGTGTCTTCTCCGCGGCCGCCCTTAAGCGTGTCGTTGCCATTTGCGCCCCAGAATTCGTCGTTGCCGGCGCCCCCTTTCAGCAAGTCGTTGCCTTCTCCGCCGAGGAGTTCGTCGTGACCGTTGCCACCAAAAATCTGGTCGTTTCCGCCCTTGCCTGTGAGCAGATCGTCTCCGCCTTCGCCGCGCAGCGTGTCGTCGCCCAAGCCGCCAACGCCCATGTCATCGCCGGCACCGAGGAGGAGCAAGTCGTCGAGGTTATAGCCTTCAACGAAGTTGTTTTCTGCCGTGCCAAAGTAGGCAGATAGCCCGCCCGACATTGCCCAGGTGAGCCAATGCGCGAGGTGGCCGACTGTGGCGTTAGCGTTTCCGTCTTCGTTGTAGATAATGCCGTTGCGAATTTCGAAACCGAGGTGATAGAGCCCGTCAAACACCGAATCGACGAGATCGTCAGTTTCGAGCAGGGAGGTGGCTCCGTCGTCTTGCACGAGGTGAAAGCCGGTCTCGACGTTGCCCTCATCGTTGCCGTGGTGAACGACCCATTCGTCGTAGTAGTTGGCGCGGATATAGTCGTTGAGCGTGTGGACATCAGCGATCGTGATCAACCCGTCTTCAAACAGGTTTTCAGCGTTAATGGCTTCGACGATGATGTTGTTCATGGCGTCGGCCGCTTCGGTTCCGCCGATAATATCTTCCTGCGACACACTTGCAGTCAGACCGGGGTCAGCCCAGATCATGTCGATAATGTTGTCAAAATTGGTCCCAGTGGTGCCTGTCGTTGGAGTTGGCATACGATATCCTTGCAGTTGCGGGCTGTCCGTGAGCGGGCCCTTGGGTTGCGTAAAATCTGCGCGACCCTACCGTCAACTCGACGTCAACGACTGCTTGAAATATGGAAAACTGGCGAAAATGGCGGAGAATCGCGTAGTTTTCGGCCTTGTGAGCGCTGTTTTGCTCAAATTCGCGCGTTTAGCGGTTTGGCGTTCTTGCTTGAGGTGAACCGATCTCGGCCAAAACGTCGCGTGCGGCTTGTGCGGGGTCTGGCGCTTGCCAGATAGGGCGGCCAACGACGATGTGGTCGGCACCGTCGCGTATAGCCATTGCTGGCGTGGCGACGCGCTTTTGATCACCCAGTTCGGCACCAGCAGGGCGCACGCCGGGGGTGACGATAAGCCTGCCGTCTGCGTCTGGCAGATCACGGATCAGTCGTGCTTCTTGCGGTGACGCGATGACGCCATCGGCTCCAGCTTCGAAAGCCCGTCCGGCGCGTTCAAGCACCAGCGCCTGCATCTCACCTTCTTTGATCAGCGATGCGTTCAGATCTTCGCGATCAAGCGACGTGAGGATCGTCACGGCGAGGATCTTCATGTCGCTGCCAGCCGCGCCTTCTTTGGCAGCGCGCACAACATGGGGGTCACCGTGGACTGTGAGAAAATCGAGATCAAACTGCGCAAGGCCACGCACGGCGGCCTCAACCGTTGCGCCGATGTCAAACAGCTTCATATCCAAAAAGATGCGTTTGCCGTGTTCTTGCTTGAGCTCATTGGCCAGAGCCAGCCCGCCGGTTGTCAGCATCCCGAGGCCGATTTTGTAGAACGACACGGCATCGCCGAGGTTCATGGCGAGTTGATGCGCTTCGATCGCGTTTGGCACGTCGAGGGCGACGATCAGGCGGTCGTCTGGTAGCGGCTGTGTCATGGGGTGCTCCGGCTGTTGGTTCGCGGCTGTTTACGCGTGATCATCTGTTGGCGCAAGCGCGGCGCGGTTGCCATAGATCCAGTCCATGTCGGGGCGCTCGGTGCAATACATATGCACCCAGATATAGGCATGCTGAAACAACGCCACAACAAGCGCATTCCAAGAGCCGAACAGCAGGGCTATGGCCCAGAGGCCAAGGAAGGCCACACCATACATACCGTTACTGGTGTAGGCAAAGATGCCTTTGCTGACGAGGGGCATTTGAGCGTAAGCGTCGCGGAAGTGATCGCCGCCCAAGGCGCGGGGGATGGTGAAGTGTTTGAACGTCGAGTGCAGCGCCCAGAGTGCGGGGGCCAGCAAGGCGAGGCCGAGCAGCATTTGCAGGGTTGCGAACTGGGTGATGGGCGTGGCGTCGGCCCATCCAACCATGATCAGCGAGATCGGGCGGGCGATGAGCAGAGGTATGAAGACCAGCGCCCAGACTTTCATGTCATTGTCGCCAAAGCGCTTGGTCAGCCAGTTGAGATGAAGTTGTGTGCGAAAGCCGAGCGCAACGATAACTTGATGCAGTATGGCAAGGCTGATCGAGAGTTTGGCCCATGCAACGCTTGATACGCCGAGGAGGCTTGCGCCTTCGGTTGGTTCGAGCAGGGAAACCGCCCCGAGGGTCATCAGGATTGCGATGCCAATGTGCTGTAACTGGCCTTCAAAAAGGTCGGCGAGGCCCGAACGGGTGCGGATGTCTTCCAATGTGTTCATGGTAGAAGCTTAGAGTGTTTCGCCATTAACCTGAACTATAGATTTATAGCGAAACACGAGCAAAGCCAGCAAGACGGCACCAGCACGGGCCTCTGTGCCTGCGCAAGGGGGGCTTGCGCAGGCAGTAACGTCTTATGCGGCCAGCGGGGGGTGCGTTGGTGCAAAAGGCGTATTTGTCAGGCGGCGCAGGTAGGAGCGCAGGCCCGGGTTATCAGAGCGGTGTTTGCGATAGGCGGCCTCTGTCAGGCTGCGCATCACCAGCGCGTATTCGGCGTCAAGCGGGGCGGTCACAAAGCTCGGATAGGTGTAATCCGTGCCGTTCTCGCTGATAAAAACAACGGCTTCATAGCCGGCAAACTCAAGATTATAGCGGATGCGTGCGATGCGTGTCTGTTTATTGGTCATGTTACGTCTCCTGTTTGAGGCGCGGTTATGCCGCTTGCCTGACACCAACATGGGGGCGAAATGTAACGGTTTAAGGGGCTGCCCACGTTTTCGTGAAAATGTGTGAAGATATGTGCGGATTTCCGCTTGGATGCCCTTGAAGGCCAAAGGGGTGTTCCCCATTTTAATCTCAAGGTTCCCGACGCGACGTATGCCTCTTTTGGGTGCGCCAGCTGGGAAGGCTTATAAAAGGAGAACGATATGAACTTGGAGAAATTCACCGAGCGCGCGCGTGGTTTTTTGCAGTCGGCACAAACTATAGCGATGCGGGAAGACCACCAGCGGGTTATGCCCGAGCACTTGCTTAAGGCCATCATGGATGACAGCGAGGGGCTTGCGAGCAACCTGATCACCAAAGCAGGCGGTGCGCCTCAGCGGGTGAAGGAAGCGGTTGACGCGGCTGTTGGCAAAATTGCCAAAGTGAGCGGCGATACGGGGCAGCCTTACGTTGATAAATCACTTATGAAGGTGCTCGACGAGGCCGAGAGCCTTGCCAAAAAGGCGGGCGACAGTTTTGTGCCGGTCGAGCGGGTCTTGATGGCGCTTGGCATGGTCAAGTCGGCCGCTAAGGAAGCTATGAGTGCGGGCGCTGTGAATGCGCAGGCGTTGAACGCGGCTGTGAATGACATTCGCAAGGGCCGCACGGCAGACAGCGCTAGCGCGGAAGACAGCTATGAGGCGTTGAGCAAGTATGCTTCTGATCTCACCGAGCGCGCTCGAGAGGGCAAGATTGACCCGATCATTGGCCGTGATGACGAGATCAGGCGGACAATGCAGGTTTTGTCCCGCCGCACGAAAAACAACCCTGTTTTGATCGGGGAGCCGGGCGTTGGTAAAACCGCGATCGCTGAAGGCTTGGCCCTACGCATTGTGAACGGCGATGTGCCTGAAAGCCTGCGCAACAAAAAGCTGATGTCGCTCGACATGGGCGCTTTGATAGCTGGCGCGAAGTATCGTGGTGAGTTTGAGGAGCGGCTAAAGGCTGTGCTCAACGAGGTGACCGATGCAGCGGGCGAGATCATCTTGTTTATCGACGAGATGCACACGCTTGTTGGTGCGGGTAAGGCAGACGGCGCGATGGACGCGGCGAACCTGATTAAGCCCGCGCTTGCGCGGGGTGAGTTGCACTGTGTTGGCGCAACGACATTGGACGAATACCGCAAGCACGTTGAGAAAGACGCAGCTTTGGCGCGGCGTTTTCAGCCGGTGTTTACCGAAGAGCCGACTGTGGAAGATACGATCTCTATTCTGCGTGGCATCAAGGAAAAGTATGAGCTTCACCACGGTGTGCGCATCTCTGACAGTGCTTTGGTTGCGGCGGCGACTTTGTCGAACCGCTATATCACTGACCGGTTTTTGCCGGACAAGGCGATTGATTTGATGGACGAGGCCGCGAGCCGTTTGCGCATGGAAGTCGACAGCAAGCCAGAGGAGCTTGATGCGCTTGACCGCCAGATTTTGCAAATGCAGATCGAGGTTGAGGCCTTGAAGGCGGAAGACGATGCGGCGTCGAAGGAGCGCCTCGAACAGCTTGAGAAAGATGTCGGCAACTTGCAGGAGAAGTCGGACGAAATGTCGGCCAACTGGCAAGCGGCACGCGACAAGCTTGAAGGCGCACGCGAGCTGAAAGAGCAGCTTGATCAAGCCCGTGCCGAGGGCGAAATCGCCACGCGGGAGGGCAACCTTGCCCGCGCCGGTGAGCTGCGCTTTGGCGTTATTCCCGAGCTTGAGAAGAAGCTCGCCGTGGCCGAGGCCAGCGAGGGCGATATGACGGTGGAAGAAGCCGTGCGGCCCGAGCACGTGGCGCAAGTTATCGAGCGTTGGACAGGCGTGCCAGCCGGCAAGATGCTGGAAGGCGAGCGCGATAAACTGCTGCATATGGAAGCTGACTTGCATCAGCGGGTTATCGGCCAGAGCAAGGCTGTTACAGCGCTGTCGAACGCGGTGCGACGTGCGCGGGCCGGGCTGAATGACGAGGGGCGGCCTTTGGGCAGTTTCTTGTTCCTCGGGCCAACTGGCGTGGGTAAAACCGAGCTGACCAAAGCGGTTGCCGAGTTCCTGTTTGATGACGAGAACGCGATGACACGGGTTGATATGAGCGAGTTCATGGAGAAGCATGCGGTCAGCCGTTTGATCGGCGCACCTCCCGGCTATGTCGGCTACGACGAGGGCGGTGTGCTGACCGAAGCGGTGCGGCGCAGGCCTTATCAGGTGATCCTGTTTGACGAGGTTGAAAAGGCGCACCCTGATGTGTTCAACGTGCTGTTGCAGGTTCTGGACGACGGTGTTTTGACCGACGGGCAGGGCCGTAAGGTTGACTTCAAGCAGACGCTGATCATCCTGACATCAAACCTCGGCGCGCAGGCTTTGAGCCAACTGCCGGACGGGGCCGATGCCTCCGATGCCAAGCGCGATGTGATGGATGCGGTGCGGGCGCACTTCAGGCCCGAGTTCCTCAACCGGTTGGACGAAACGATCATCTTTGACCGCCTCGCGCGCGATGATATGAGCGGGATTGTCGAAATACAGCTCATGCGCTTGGCGCAGCGGCTGGCGGGTCGCAAGATCACGCTGGATTTGGACGACGCTGCAAAGACCTGGCTTGCCGATGAGGGCTATGACCCTGTCTTCGGGGCGCGGCCTTTGAAACGGGTGATTCAGCGCGCACTTCAAAACCCGCTCGCCGAGGCGATCTTGTCGGGCGATGTGCATGACGGTGATAGCATCGCCGTAAGCGCGGGAGCCGAGGGCTTGATCATCGGTGATCGTGTTGGCAACAGCAGGCGCGAGCCGCCGGAAGATGCAGTCGTGCATTAAGCTATAAAACGAAAAGGGCCGCCCCGATGAGGAGCGGCCCTTACCGTTAGCGCCGGTTTTGGTGAAGCCTTGTCGACGGCAAAGCTATCCTAAAGCGTTTCGAGGTTAAGCTGAGCCACAATTTGATTTCGAAGCGCATTAATAGAGGAAGTCGGCTTCGGTAAGTGTTATGCCTTCGCCGGAGGTGTTTTTGATGGTGATGCTGTCGCTGCCGTTGACGAGTGTGTAACTCTGCCCCGCGCCGATGGTGACGTCGATCATGCCAGAGGCCAGTTGAGCGGAAAAGCTTTGGCCCCATCCGCGCAGGTCGATGAGATCATAGCCATCTTCAAAGTCATTGATCTGATCTTTGCCGCTGCCCGTGGCAAAGACAAACACATCTTCACCTGCACCGCCTGTGAGATGGTCATTGCCCGCACCGCCGACCAGTGTGTCGTCTCCGGCGTTGCCCTTGAGCTTGTCTTTGCGTGCACCGCCGATGAGGAGGTCGTCGCCGGCATTGCCGTTGAGGCTGTCGTTGCCAGCACCACCGCGCAAAGTGTCGTTGCCCTCGCCGCCGCGTAGGGTGTCGTTGCCAGAACCGCCACGCAAAGTGTCGCTGCCCGCGCCTGCGCGAATTATGTCGTGGCCATTGCCTCCGAGAATGCTGTCATCGCCGAGGCTACTGCGGATGTCATCGTTACCGTTACCAGCGTCGATCACATCATCGCCGGCTTTGCTATTGATGGAGTCTTTGCCGTCGTAGCCTTCGATGCTGTCATCATCCTCCGTGCCTGTGATGCGGTTGTCACTATCTGTGCCGTTGATGATGTTGACGCCACTGTCGGGTAGATCGTCACCGCCGAAGTAAACAGCGGACTCAGCTTCGACAAATGCGACGACCTCGGCGAAGTTGTCGGCGACGAGGCTGTGAATGCTGTCCGGAATCGGAAACCCGAGAGGTGCGGGCGCACCGACTGTGGCCTGATAGGTGATCAGGCTTGCGAGAAAATAGAGCGTGTCGGTGCCATGCGGGGCACTGTCAACAAACACGTCGGTTGTTGCGAGGCCAGCGAGCGGGCCACCGTCGGCGAGCAAGCCCGCAAGCACCGGCGCGACTGGAATGAGCGTGATGCTGGCATCGGGGAATTCTGCCTGCAAACTGCTGACATAGCTCAGATACCAGTCGTGATAGTCGGCCTGGTTGAAGGAAAAATAGCTTTGCATCACGGCATTTGAGGGCGGGAAGGCCTCACTGAACAAGCCAAGATCGGACCAACCTTCATAGATGAAGACGTCAGCGGATGGCTGATCTGCGAGGGTGTCACCGATGATGTCGATTGTTGCGGTAAGCGGGCTGTAGCCACTGCCATAGTAGAGCGTGCTGGGGGTTTGGTCTTGAATGAAGTTGGCGGGGGTTATGATCACTTGATCAAAAGTCACATCTTCAAAGCTGTTAACGTCGGAGTCCCAGAGGCCCGCAACGCCCTCAAAGCCCCATTCATTGTTTGGCTCGGGGCGATCGGCAAACTGCTGGAGAAAGCCGTAGCCGCCATTTGCGGCGTAGCTGCCTTCAGTGTGATTGATCAGTTGGTTGAGCCAATAAGGCACGTTGGTCTGGGGGCTGTCGCTGTAGTGATTTACGAGTGAGTTACCATAGAAATACTGACTGAGGTTAACATTTGAGAGAGGTGGCATTCGTCAAAATCCATGTTGTTGGCTTGCATGTTCAGTGCTGCGTCAAGCACTGGTGATACCACGCAGGCAAGCCAATTGGACGATAAATTTGTCGATACCTGGGAAACTGGGCGGAAACTCGCGCTCGATGGCGAAAACTGCAAACTGGCATTTACTGTAATGCCAGTCTTGGTTTTGCGCCGATCGGCTGAGGTAACAAGCGAGTAGGGCGCTGTGATCCGAGATGGGTATTACTCAATTCCGATTGCGGTTTTGGCGATGCGATCAAGCAGTGCTTCGACTTTTTTCATCTCGCCTTCAGGGAAGCTGCGAAAGCCGATCTTGGTTTCGTCGGGTTTGTCAGGCAAGACGATGACGAAGATGTCGTAAGGGCAAAAGACGATGTTCATCGGATCGGCTTCCATCACGTCGCGCGAAATTTTGGCAGAGCAAAAGCTGTAAGTGTCGGCTTTGGAGAACAGGGTGATGTCAGAGCCGACATCGGCTTTTGTGCGCTCGAGCATGTCGCCGACGTGGCTGACACCCTCAATAACCAAACCTTCGTCGATGATTGCGTTCTCCAGGCCGAAGATCACATCTTCAAAGCTGTCTGAAGTCGTGTAGGTGATCATGGTTGAGGTGTCGGCGATTGCGGTCGTGGCCGCGAGCATGGCGAAGGCTGAAAGAAGGGCGCGCATGATGTCTCCTCATGAATTTGTCTGGCAGGTGTGTTAACGCAGCCTATAGTAACAGAAATGCAGTAGAAATGACATATATCAAACAGGGAATGTGATGCAGTTTGCAATGAGTGTGGTGAGCTTTCTGGCTTTGGCCTTTGTGTTTGCGCTAGGCGTTTTGGCGGCGGTGTTGATTGCCATGTATGTGGTTGATCGCCGGCAGAGGGGCGATGCGATCCGGCGCAATTATCCGGTGATCGGGCGGTTCCGGCATGTATTCTCGACTTTAGGAGAGTTCTTCCGGCAATATTTTTTTGCGATGGACCGCGAGGAGATGCCGTTTAACCGAGCACAGCGTGATTGGGTCGAGCGCTCGGCCGAGGGCAAGGGTAACACTGTTGCTTTCGGCTCGACACGCAACTTGGGCATTCCGGGCACAGCGCTGTTTATGAACGCCGCCTTTCCGCCTTTGGATGATCAGTTTGCCAGCAGCGAGCCTTTGGTGATCGGGCCGCAAGCACGCACACCTTATAGTGCACCTTCTTTTTTCAACATTTCGGGCATGTCCTTTGGCGCGTTGTCAAAGCCTGCCGTGCGCGCACTGAGCAAGGGTGCGGCTAAGGCCGGCATTTGGTTGAACACGGGTGAGGGCGGTGTTGCGCCTTACCACCTTGAGGGCGGCGGCGATGTGATCGCGCAGATCGGAACGGCGAAATACGGCGTGCGTGATGAGGCCGGCGCAATGAGTGACGACAAGCTGCGCGAGCTGGCGGCTTTGGACAATATCCGCATGTTCGAGCTGAAGCTGGCGCAGGGGGCGAAGCCGGGCAAGGGCGGGATACTGCCTGCCGAGAAGGTCACTGACGAGATCGCCGCAATTCGGGGTATCACGGCCGGTCGTGCAAGCATTTCGCCCAACCGGCATTTGGAGGCAGGCGATTGGGGTGAGCTTCTCGACATGATCGCGCACATCCGCGAGGTGACTGGCAAGCCTGTCGGCATCAAAACGGTGCTCGGCGGGGACGAGGCCTGGGCGGAGTTCTTTGAGTTGATCGTAGCGCGCGGGGCCGATAGCGCGCCTGACTTTATAACTGTTGATGGCGGCGAGGGCGGCACGGGTGCGGCGCCGATGCCGTTGATTGACCTCGTGGGCATGCCGATCAGAGAAGCGCTGCCGCTGATGTGCGACATGCGCGACAAGCACGGGCTACACGCGCGCATCAGGATTATTGCCAGCGGCAAAATGGTGAACCCGAGCGATGTTGCTTGGGCGATCTGTGCCGGGGCAGACTTTGTCACAGCGGCGCGGGGCTTTATGTTCAGTCTTGGCTGCATTCAGGCTTTAAAGTGCAACAAGAACACCTGCCCGACAGGGATAACCACCCATGATGGCAAGCTGCAGCGGGGGCTGGTTGTTGAAGAGAAATACCTCAAAGTTGCGAATTATGCCAAGCAGGTGATCAAAGAGGTTGAGACCATTGCGCATTCTGTCGGGGTGGCGGAGCCACGCTTGATGACACGCGCGCATGTGCGGCTGGTGCAAGACGACGGCCGTTCAAGGCCGATGAGCGAGCTTTATCCAAGTCACAGTCACAGTCACAGTCACAGTCACTCTCACAGTCACAAGTTATAGTGATCTGGCGAAAACGTGAGAAAGCGTTGGTTGGCGGTTTTGGGAAACGCAGCTAACTTGAGCGGAAACCGGGATAAGGACTGATACTATGGCATTTCGCTGGCGCAACACTCTTAAGGATAGTGACGTAACCGAAGAGAGCGTTTTTTTGAACCGGCGACAGATTATGGCCGGTGTTGCGGGGCTTGGGCTTGTTGGGTCTGCGGCGCGGGCCGAGGCGCTTGAGCCTAACAGCCTTGAGGACATCAGCGGTTACTGCAACTACTACGAGTTCGGCACTGGCAAGGAAGATCCGGCGAAATACGCAGGCCGCCTGACGACAAAGCCTTGGTCGGTGAAGATTGACGGGATGGTCGACAACGCGGGCGACTATGCTTTGGAAGACATTCTTGCGAAGGTGAGCATTGAAGAGCGCATCTACCGGTTTCGCTGTGTCGAAGCCTGGAGCATGGTTGTGCCCTGGAACGGCTTTGAGCTTGCCGACTTGTTGGCCCTCGCAGGTGTGCAGAGCGGGGCGAAGTATGTTGCTTTTGAAACTGCGCTGAGGCCCGACGAAATGCCAGGGGTGAAATACCCTGTCCTTGATTGGCCCTATGTTGAAGGTTTACGGCTTGATGAGGCGATGCACCCGCTCACGATAATGGCCGCCGGGATTTACGGCAAAGAGCTCCCCAACCAGAACGGTGCACCGCTGCGGCTAGTTGTGCCCTGGAAGTATGGCTTCAAAAGCATCAAGTCGATCGTGCGGATAACCCTGACAGACAAAGAGCCGGCGACCAGTTGGAACAAGGCCAATGCCCGCGAATATGGCTTTTATAGCAATGTGAACCCCGAGGTTGATCATCCACGCTGGTCACAGGCGACGGAACGCAAACTTGGCGGCGGGCTGTTTGCCGGGCGCGAACCGACGCTCATGATGAACGGCTATGGAGAGGATGTGGCCAGCCTCTATGAAGGCATGGACTTGAAAGCCAACTTTTGACGCAGTCTTTAGGTGTTCCGCGCGATATGTGTATTCAAGAGTGCAAGGAATGTGTCGCGCTGGGAAATGTAGCGCATGGTGTAGAGCGGCTTGGCGTTATGGAATGTGAGTTTCAGCAAGCCCTCTTTGTGAAGGGTTTGCACTTGCGACAATCCATCCAAATCACGGGTTTGCGCAAAGAGCGAGTTTCCGTAGCTTGTGATCGTATTGCCCTCAAGCCGGATGCGGCAAACAAAGTTGAGCATGATCCACTGATAGAGCGCCAAGAACAGAGTTATGCCAAGCAGCGCCTTGCCGACGAAAGTTTGTCCGTCAGTCAGCGATATCTGCATGTTGCTGAGATCAATGATCAACAAAATCGAGAGCATGACCGCAGGGATAAGCAGTCTAGCGCCCCATGTGGGCCGGAAGACTTGTTTGCTGTTGCTTGCGCTGTCGTGAAGCGCCGCGTTGACGTGAGGCACAAGAGAGTAAGTCATATGCGTGGTCCTGTAACTGCTGTTTTTTGTCGAAGCTTGCGAAACGATTGCGCCGAATTTGTGAAACGGGTCGGGCGGAACTGTGGGGCTTTGAAGGCTCTCGAAAAGGCACCTAAATGACGCCCGCAATGAAGCCGATTTCCGACCACCTAAATGCCCTTGTAAAACGGGTTCCGGCATGGCCCCTATATATACTGTGTATGGGGCATGTTTTCTGGCTGTTCTATCAAGGCCTAAATGGGGCGCTTGGGCCGGAGCCGATCAAGGCGCTAGAGCATGCTTACGGAGAGGCCGGGCTGAAGGTTTTGATTGCGGTTTTGGCGGTGACACCGCTGCGCAAGTACGTGGGGCTGAACCTGTTGAAGTTCCGCCGCGCGCTGGGGCTGAGTGCGTTCATATATATACTGTCGCATTTGTTGGTCTGGCTGGTGCTTGATCTTGGCAATGTGGCGCTGATCTGGGCCGATATTGTGAAGCGCCCCTATATAACTGTCGGTATGGTGGGATTTGCGCTGCTTCTGCCGCTGGCAGCGACGTCTAACAACGCTTCGATCCGCCGACTCGGCGCAACGCGCTGGCGAAAACTACACAAGCTTACCTATCTGGCGGCGATTCTTGGTGCGGCGCACTTCATAATGCTGGTGAAAGGCATTCAGATTGAGCCGCTGGTGTTTATGGCCGTGATTCTGGGGCTGATTGGCACGCGATTCTGGGCCAGGCTGGCAAAGACTGCCTGAATCGGCAGTGATTTGGCAGTGATTTGGTGGTGACTTGGCTGTGAATCGGGCTAGCGACTCGCTGAATGGGTGAGAATCTTCTCTTCAGAGCATGAATTTTCAAATGAATCGGTGATTTGGGGTGATTCATTTGGAGCGATTCAGGTGAATCGGAGGAAAATTGCGAGTCGGATTGATGAATCGGAGCGCGATTCACCAGATTGCGCGGTGAGTCTTGTTGCTCAGCCTGTGGATAACTCAATATCTGGGTTCTGTAGCCAGTCATTGCAGCAATAATCTTGCTTAGGAGCGGTGATCGGCGGAATTATCAACAAGTAACCCCCTCAAAACATAGGAAAAATCAGAAACATGTAAAAAAAATGACATTCGGTGAAAAAAGGGGTTGCGGGTCTCAGCTACTAACCTTAGAACCCCCCTTACCGGACGAGCAGAGACGCTCCAACGGGCCGCCAAACAGACCAACGGAGCGACGCTCCAGCGGGACGGGAGGCAAGAATATTGAGGGATCTGAGGCGGGGCGCGCCAACAAGTTAGGGCGCATCCAGTCACTTTTGTCTCTGAGGCTTCGGTCTCGACGCTCTTTGAAATTGATATTAACTGAAGAGATATGTGGGCGGTTTGGTTCATTCGATGGATCAACCTCTTCATATCAACTACCTAGCGAAGGCTTCGGCCCTAGCGATTATGGATAGTCAGCTTCACTGTTTGGACGGCTTCTAGTTATCTTTGATAACTTCAAGCACGATAAACAGAGAAAACGCCATATGATTTCAGTAAGGTCATATGGTGATGTGCAGAGGTTCGACGTCAAGGTTAAGCAAGCAATTGCTTTTCAACTTGAGAGTTTGATCCTGGCTCAGAACGAACGCTGGCGGCAGGCCTAACACATGCAAGTCGAGCGCACCCTTCGGGGCGAGCGGCGGACGGGTTAGTAACGCGTGGGAACATACCCCTTTCTACGGAATAGCCTCGGGAAACTGAGAGTAATACCGTATACGCCCTTCGGGGGAAAGATTTATCGGAGAGGGATTGGCCCGCGTTAGATTAGATAGTTGGTGAGGTAACGGCTCACCAAGTCAACGATCTATAGCTGGTTTTAGAGGATGATCAGCAACACTGGGACTGAGACACGGCCCAGACTCCTACGGGAGGCAGCAGTGGGGAATCTTAGACAATGGGCGCAAGCCTGATCTAGCCATGCCGCGTGTGTGATGAAGGCCCTAGGGTCGTAAAGCACTTTCGCCAGAGATGATAATGACAGTATCTGGTAAAGAAACCCCGGCTAACTCCGTGCCAGCAGCCGCGGTAATACGGAGGGGGTTAGCGTTGTTCGGAATTACTGGGCGTAAAGCGTACGTAGGCGGATTAGTCAGTCAGAGGTGAAATCCCAGGGCTCAACCCTGGAACTGCCTTTGAAACTGCTAGTCTTGAGTTCGAGAGAGGTGAGTGGAATTCCAAGTGTAGAGGTGAAATTCGTAGATATTTGGAGGAACACCAGTGGCGAAGGCGGCTCACTGGCTCGATACTGACGCTGAGGTACGAAAGTGTGGGGAGCAAACAGGATTAGATACCCTGGTAGTCCACACCGTAAACGATGAATGCCAGTCGTCGGGCAGTATACTGTTCGGTGACACACCTAACGGATTAAGCATTCCGCCTGGGGAGTACGGTCGCAAGATTAAAACTCAAAGGAATTGACGGGGGCCCGCACAAGCGGTGGAGCATGTGGTTTAATTCGAAGCAACGCGCAGAACCTTACCAACCCTTGACATCCTATGACAACCTGAGAGATCAGGCTTTCCTTCGGGACATAGTGACAGGTGCTGCATGGCTGTCGTCAGCTCGTGTCGTGAGATGTTCGGTTAAGTCCGGCAACGAGCGCAACCCACATCTTTAGTTGCCAGCAGTTCGGCTGGGCACTCTAGAGAAACTGCCCGTGATAAGCGGGAGGAAGGTGTGGATGACGTCAAGTCCTCATGGCCCTTACGGGTTGGGCTACACACGTGCTACAATGGTGCATACAGTGAGTTAATCTCCAAAATGCATCTCAGTTCGGATTGGGGTCTGCAACTCGACCCCATGAAGTCGGAATCGCTAGTAATCGCGTAACAGCATGACGCGGTGAATACGTTCCCGGGCCTTGTACACACCGCCCGTCACACCATGGGAGTTGGTTCTACCCGACGGCCGTGCGCTAACCTTTCGAGGAGGCAGCGGACCACGGTAGGATCAGCGACTGGGGTGAAGTCGTAACAAGGTAGCCGTAGGGGAACCTGCGGCTGGATCACCTCCTTTCTAAGGATGTTCTGGCAGATGAGCTTGCTCATTTCGACGAACACTTAGCAGCTACTTCGGTAGCATATAGAGACACTTCGGTGTCTCAAACCGGACCGGACCGTCCTCATATCTCTTCAGAAACAAATTTCAGACCTGCCGGTCTGTATGGGTCGGTAGCTCAGGTGGTTAGAGCGCACGCCTGATAAGCGTGAGGTCGGAGGTTCAAGTCCTCCTCGACCCACCATTTCCTTAAGGGGCCTTAGCTCAGCTGGGAGAGCGCCTGATTTGCATTCAGGAGGTCAGGAGTTCGATCCTCCTAGGCTCCACCAAGGAACAACACCTTAAGATCAAATCTTCAAGCAGCACACGCTGTTTGAACGTCTGATCTTTCAGACGAAGACGTTTCATTCTTAGAATGAGCGTTATTGACATCGTATAGAGAGATATCAAAAATCAACACTGTTGGTTTCCGCGAGTAAGTGGATAACCTCAGATTGGTGCCCTTCGGGGCGAGCTTTAGGCAAGATTGTTTCCTCGATCAGTTCTAGAGTATGCCAGCCTGAAAAGAACAGAGTTGTCCAAGTCAAGTACACTAACCAAGTTGAAGTTCGCACGGACTTCAACTGAAACGCGGTCTTGTTCATACCAAGATCGTAGTTTTTGTCAGGCCTTATAGGCCTGGCGGGAAAATGTATGCTTTTGATACCAGAATAAGGACACCTGCTTTGAACCAGCTTGGTGTCGCGACATGCGCAAGCCTGTCTTTTTCTGGATCAAATCAAGCGCGAGAAGGGCGTTTGGTGAATGCCTTGGCAGTAAGAGGCGATGAAAGACGTGATACTCTGCGATAAGTCATGGGGAGCTGAGAATAAGCTTTGATCCATGAATTTCTGAATGGGGGAACCCACCTGACAGTTTACTATAATTACTTCGGTAATTTATAGTCGGCTGAACCAGGTATTTATAGACTGAATACATAGGTTTATAAAAGCAAACCCGGGGAACTGAAACATCTAAGTACCCGGAGGAAAGGAAATCAATTGATACTCCCCTAGTAGCGGCGAGCGAACGGGGACCAGCCGAGCCTCAATTGTGATTAGAATGGTCTGGAATGGCCAACCATAGTGGGTGACAGTCCCGTATAAGAAGCATGAGAGGACGTATTAAGTAGGGCGGAACACGTGAAATTCTGTCTGAAGATCGGAGGACCACCTTCGAAGGCTAAGTACTCCTTACTGACCGATAGTGAACCAGTACCGTGAGGGAAAGGTGAAAAGCACCCCGACGAGGGGAGTGAAACAGCTCCTGAAACCGAACGCCTACAATCAGTCGGAGCCTCCTTGAGAGGTGACGGCGTACCTTTTGTATAATGGGTCATCGACTTGGTCTATCTAGCAAGCTTAAGCCGTTAGGTGTAGGCGCAGCGAAAGCGAGTCTTAATAGGGCGAATGAGTTAGATGGATCAGACCCGAAACCGAGTGATCTAGGCATGACCAGGTTGAAGGTAAGGTAACACTTACTGGAGGACCGAACCCACACCTGTTGAAAAAGGTCGGGATGAGTTGTGCCTAGGGGTGAAAGGCCAATCAAACTCGGAGATAGCTGGTTCTCCGCGAAATCTATTTAGGTAGAGCGTCAGACGAATACCCCGGGGGGTAGAGCACTGAATGGGTAATGGGGGCCTACAGCCTTACTGATCCTAATCAAACTCCGAATACCCGGGAGTAATATCTGGCAGACACACTGCGGATGCTAACGTCCGTAGTGAAGAGGGAAACAACCCTGACCTCCAGCTAAGGCCCCTAATTCATGGCTAAGTGGGAAAGCAGGTGGGACGACCAAAACAACCAGGAGGTTGGCTTAGAAGCAGCCATCCTTTAAAGATAGCGTAACAGCTCACTGGTCTAAATAAGTTGTCCTGCGGCGAAGATGTAACGGGGCTCAAGCCATGAGCCGAAGCTGAGGATGCACATAGTGCATGGTAGCGGAGCGTAGTGTGACATAGTTCCATGCGTCTTTAGCCTTCTTCGGAAGGTGTTGGACGCAAGGAGCTTTCAGTGAAGCGGGCGCGTGAGCGATCCCGTGGAGAGATCACTAGTGAGAATGATGACATGAGTAGCGACAAACAGGGTGAGAGACCCTGTCGCCGAAAGTCCAAGGGTTCCTGCTTAAAGCTAATCTGAGCAGGGTAAGCCGGCCCCTAAGGCGAGGCAGAAATGCGTAGCCGATGGGAACCACGTTAATATTCGTGGGCCAGGAGGATGTGACGGATCCCGAAGATTGTTTCCCCTTATTGGATTGGGGAGGCCGTTTAGGGGTTCCTGGAAATAGCCCTCCATCAGACCGTACCCTAAACCAACACAGGTGGACTGGTAGAGAATACCAAGGCGCTTGAGAGAACTATCTTGAAGGAACTCGGCAAAATACCTCCGTAAGTTCGCGAGAAGGAGGCCCAGTTCTTACGCAAGTAATGACTGGGGGCACAAACTAGGGGGTGGCGACTGTTTACTAAAAACACAGGGCTCTGCGAAGTCGCAAGACGACGTATAGGGTCTGACGCCTGCCCGGTGCCTGAAGGTTAAAAGGAGGGGTGAGAGCTCTGAATTGAAGCCCAGGTAAACGGCGGCCGTAACTATAACGGTCCTAAGGTAGCGAAATTCCTTGTCGGGTAAGTTCCGACCTGCACGAATGGCGTAACGACTTCCCCGCTGTCTCCAAGATAGACTCAGCGAAATTGAATTGCCTGTCAAGATGCAGGCTTCCCGCGGTTAGACGGAAAGACCCCGTGCACCTTTACTACAGCTTCACATTGGCATTAGGCCGAGCATGTGCAGGATAGGTGGTGGGCTTTGAAGCGAAAACGCCAGTTTTCGTGGAGCCTCCCTTGAGATACCACCCTTGCTCTGCTTGATGTCTAACCGCGGTCCATTATCTGGATCCGGGACCCTGTGTGGCGGGTAGTTTGACTGGGGCGGTCGCCTCCTAAAGCGTAACGGAGGCGCGCGAAGGTTGGCTCAGAGCGGTCGGAAATCGCTCGTTGAGTGCAATGGCAGAAGCCAGCCTGACTGCGAGACTGACAAGTCGAGCAGAGTCGAAAGACGGCCATAGTGATCCGGTGGTCCCGAGTGGAAGGGCCATCGCTCAACGGATAAAAGGTACGCCGGGGATAACAGGCTGATACTGCCCAAGAGTCCATATCGACGGCAGTGTTTGGCACCTCGATGTCGGCTCATCTCATCCTGGGGCTGGAGCAGGTCCCAAGGGTACGGCTGTTCGCCGTTTAAAGAGGTACGTGAGCTGGGTTTAGAACGTCGTGAGACAGTTCGGTCCCTATCTGCCGTGGGTGTAGGATACTTGAGAGGAGTTGCCCCTAGTACGAGAGGACCGGGGTGAACGATCCACTGGTGTACCAGTTGTTCCGCCAGGAGCAGTGCTGGGTAGCTATGATCGGACAGGATAACCGCTGAAGGCATCTAAGCGGGAAGCCCCCCTCAAAACAAGGTATCCCTGAGGGCCGAGGTAGACCACCTCGTCGATAGGCCAGAGATGTAAGTGCGGTAACGCATTCAGTTGACTGGTACTAATTGCCCGATAGGCTTGATTTGATCCAGTAAAAGCTAGGCTTTAACTGATCATCATCAGCATACACTTACTAAAAGTATTGCCTGACTTGGATTTTGATAGACCTTATTTAGTTTGGTGGTCATAGCACAAGCGAAACACCCGGCTCCATCCCGAACCCGGTCGTTAAGCGCTGTTGCGCCAATGGTACTGCATCTTAAGGTGTGGGAGAGTAGGTCACTGCCAAACTTAATAAGGTCTATCAATTCGCTGTCAATCGGCAGCGTTGATGTCTCTCTTTCGATGCCTCAAACCCTAAAATTCGAGTTTGAGGCACTTTTTGGCGCGGGATGGAGCAGTCCGGTAGCTCGTCAGGCTCATAACCTGAAGGTCGTAGGTTCAAATCCTACTCCCGCAACCAAAATAAACCAACAAATACAACACGTTAACAGCCGCCCTCGTGCGGCTTTTTGCGTTGCCGTTTCAGGCGGTGCTACGCTGGTGCTACGTTTTGGGCTTATCTGCGTTTTCCGTTATCCTACCAGGATGTGATCGATCTGCTGTCTGAACGTGGCATATCGGTAGATCGGTCTACGGTTTATCGATGGGTCCAGAAATTTGGACCTGAACTGACCAAGCGAACCGAGAAGCATCTGCGTCGCGCCAGCGTCGATTTGCATATGGATAAGACCTACATCCGTGTCGGCGGCAAGTGGTGATACCTCTGGCGCGCAATTGATGCGAACGGTCAAATGGTTGACTTACGCCTCACTGCACAGCGGGACGCGAAAGCAGCCAAAGCCTTTCTGAACAAAGCAATCGAGCGTGTCAGGCTCCACCGCCCGGTGACAATTGTCACCGACAAAGCGCAAGCGTATCGGCGCGTCATACGCGAAATCAATCATCGCTATGATCCACATTTCGATAGCATCCGGCATATCGACCGAAAATGGAGGAACAATCGGATTGAAAGCGACCACGCCGCCATGAAACGGTTACTTGGATATCGACAAAGGCGACCCTCAGCGGGATCGAAACAATCCGAACCATCAAACGCGGCCACATCCATCAAAACCAATCAGGTGTTCTGGGCGAGATCCAGTCTGTCTGCCAACTCTTCGCAACCGCATGATCCACCGAGTCCACAAACCTCCCCACCGACATAAGTCAATTAATGCAACAGTCCCGTTCAGTTTGCGTCGATCGCAACAGTCCCCTGTTTTTTCAGTCTGAAAATCTAGCGGTATTAATTTCTAGAGCAACGCCCTTATTCTTGATATGGGTTACTGAAAGAGTTTCTAAAAGAAGTAGTTGAATATGGTAAAGCAGAATGACAACTCGTCGAAACGGCGTGGTGTGCAGACTGTCGAAACGAGCGGACGCATACTTACAGCTCTATTGCAGGCGAAGTCTCCTCAAAAATTGAGTAATATTGCTGAAGAAGTTGGAATTTCAGCTGCGCAATTGCACCCTTATCTTGTCTCGTTTCGAAAGATGCAGATGGTCGAGCAAACTGAGCGTGGACTGTATCAATTGGGCCCTTTTGCCTTGCACCTCGGGTTGTCGAGACTACGCAACCAGAATGCGCATCGCGACACGATCGTGCGGGTCGGCGCATTGTCTGTTGAACTACGGCTGATGGTCACTGTTTCTGTATGGGGCACGCATGGCCCTACGATTACCTATGTTCAGGAGTTCGATGACCGTATTCATGCGAACGTTCAAGTTGGCGGGAACTACAGCATGACTGTAACCGCAACTGGGGCAGTTTTCGGGGCGTTTTTGCCTTCGACAATCACGTCGCCGTTGGTTGCAGCAGAACTTACGAACACCGAGTTTGAAAGGCGGGCCTTTTTCAAGGTCGATGAAGAAACCTATTTAGGTGCACAGCAAAAAGCCAAATCGGATGGCTATGCTGTGACACGCGATATGCCAATTCCGGGTGTATCAGCGATCGCGGCACCTGTTTTTGACCATACGGGTCAGATACAGTTGGTGATCACTATCATAGGTCCAACGGGCTATATTGATCTCGCGCCAGATGGTGCGCCTGTGTACCGGCTTCTTGAGTTCACAAGGAACCTTTCTCGTGACCTAGGCTACGAAGAAGCCGTGAATTCTGGCGATTAAAAATTCCCAATGAAACGAAAAGGCCAAGACTCGCTGTGGCCAATCCGGCGAATTGAAGCACGTTCGGTGATTGTCCGGTCATAGGTATCGCGCAGAAAACAGCGGTTGATGGCACTAGGGCAGGGAAGACTGCGGCTGTTGTGCTTCCTAGACGGCTAATTGCGATTGCGAAGAACACCACAGCCAAGGCCCCGCCTAGCGCGCCTTGGTATATAAACTGTTCGAGCCATACCGTTACGGCGACAGGTGGAAGCTCAAACAGATACCAGTAGATGGGAAGGTAAACTGTGGTTGAACAAATAGCGATGAGACCGGTTGTTCGCACGGCGTCCAGTTTCCAGTGAGACATAAGCCATGTAAACACGCCCCAAAGCGTGCCGGTTACAACAAAACACAGATCACCAAGCCAAGGTCCAAATCCTGAGTGCGGTTTACTTTCTTGGTCCGAGGCAATGAAGATCAGCCCTAAGATTAGTAGGGACATTCCAAGTTTGCGGTGCAGAGAAAGCGGGGCGCCGCCAAACCAACGGCCAAGGCCACTTGCAACTAACATGGTCATACCCGGGCTGATAACGACAGCATGACTGAGAGGCGCTAAGGTGTATCCGGTGTTGAATATCCAAGCGAATGGCGGGCCTGCGACAGCAACCAGAACCGCGGTTCGAAACACAGTCGTATCTGTAAAGGGGCTAACCCGCATGAACGCCATAACCGGTAGCATAACTATCATGCCGCCAGCATAGCGTAGCAAGGTTAGGTCGGCACTGCTCAGGCCTTGTTGGTGGCCGATCTCAACGCCAACATTGTAGATCGCCCAAGCGAAAACGGCGGCTATGCCGAAGGCTATGCCACCGCTTCTGTTCATTTGTTGCCACCAGCCATGTGCCGTGCGGCGATATAGCCAAAGGTCAATGCTGGGCCGAGTGTGATGCCGCCGCCTGGGTAATTGCCACCCATGATACTCGCTGCATCGTTGCCGGCTGCGTACAGGCCGCTAATAGGCTGGTTGTTGTCATCAAGCACTTGCGCATACTCGTTGGTGCGCAAGCCTGCGAATGTTCCCAAATCACCCATCACGAGTTTGACTGCATAGAAGGGTCCTTTCTCGACAGGAGCGACGCAAGGGTTAGGCTTGTGGTCGGGATCGCCCAGCGACCGGTTGTAGGACGTTGACCCTTTGTGAAACTGAGGATCCTCGCCATTGCGCGCATGAACATTAAAATCGCTTACAGTGCGCTCGAACTGCTCAGCGTCAGCCCCGATCTGTTTTGCAAGGTCAGCAATCGTTTCGCCTTTAAAGAGGTAACCTGACTTGATGTGCTGTTTGTAGGGCACAGGATATGGCTTCACAAAACCGAGCCCGTATTTGCGCAATGCGCGGTGATCGGCAATGAAGAACGCGCAGATTTCTCCGCCTTCGTCTTTGCACGTCTTGGTCATCGACTGCCCAAAGTCATGATAACTGTCAGCCTCATTGCAAAACCGCCGGCCTGAACGGGTGATAGCTATCACGCCGGGTTTTGAACGGTCAACAAAATGTGGGAAGGTGCCAAGTGTGCCATTCTTGTTGACGGGCCGTGAGATAGGAACCCAAGCTGCCGCGTTTGGCAAGTCATCATTGAGAGCAGCACCTGCTGATTGTCCAAGACGTAATCCGTCCCCTGTGTTTCCGGGAGGGGCAGGTGAGGCGTGTTCGTTCCCTGTTGTCGCGTGCCCAAACAGCTTCATGCGGCGCGCAACATCATGTGGGAAACCACCTGCGGCCATGACAACCCCATCATTCGCGCGAACCTCGACTGTTCCTTGGACAGTTTCAACGAGAGCGCCAATAACACGCCCTTTTGCATCTCTGGTAAGTTCTTTTACTGCGGCCCTAGTCCAGATGGGAACGTCTTTGTCAAAACAGGATTTCGCCAACCGTGCTGCCAACGCGTTGCCGTTCATCAGCCGCATCGGCCGGCCATGAAAGGCCATGTCGCGTAGAAATTTCATGAACAGACCAGCAACATAAAACGCTGATATAGGAGAGCGTGTCACGTTGAAGAAGTGCAAGAGCTCTTTACCTGTCCCTATCATCATCCCTAAGAATGTGATCTCGGCCAATGGAGGGCGCAAGCGTTTGATCTCGGCGCCGAGTTCGCGTCCATCGACAGGGCGCGCAACGATCGAACGGCCACCATCCAAGCCACCGGGGGCATCAGGGTGATAGTCGGCAAAGGTGGGGCCAAGATCGAACTGCAGAGATGTTTCACTCTCAAAGAACTCTACGGCTTTTGGGCCAGCTTCGAGAAAGGCATCTACGCGCGCCGCATCGAAGTGCTCACCAGTTTCGTGCTGTAAGTATGTGCGCGCTTTTTCAACACTGTCTTGAACACCTGCGCGCTTTCCTGGTCCGTTGTTGGGGATCCAGCTCCAGCCTCCAGAACGTGCAGTTGTACCGCCAAAAACAGGTTCCTTTTCGACAACCAGAACTTTCTTGCCGCGGTGCGCGGCACTCACAGCCGCTGATAGCCCACCCGCGCCAGAACCCACGACCAAGACATCGCATTCATATATTTTGCGTTCCATTTTGCTTCCTATTTTCTCAAGTTCGTTCATGCGGTCAAATAGCCGCCGTCGACCGGCAGCAGCGCGCCAGTTACATAGCTTGCTGCATTTGATGCGAGGAAGATCACCGGTCCGACAAGTTCTGTGGGCTGTCCGACGCGCTTCAGAGGCGTGTGCGCCATGAAGCGAGCAATCGCTTCAGGAGTGTCTCTCGTAACTTGGGTCATCGGAGTTTCGATTACTCCCGGTAAGATGGCGTTAACGCGCACACCATGAGGCGCCATGTCTTGTGCCAAGGCTTTGGTAAACTGCGCGATAGCGCCTTTGCTTGCCGCGTATGCTGTTAGGCTGGGGCCCGCGACGATTGACATAATCGAGGCGAGGTTGATCACGCTGCCCGATGTTTCGATCAGATCAGGCAGGAACGCACGCACCATGTTTTTGGCGCCGGTCACATTCACGGCAAACGTTA
Organism: Lentibacter algarum; assembly: GCF_018860975.1. Classification (GTDB taxonomy): domain Bacteria; phylum Pseudomonadota; class Alphaproteobacteria; order Rhodobacterales; family Rhodobacteraceae; genus Lentibacter; species Lentibacter algarum_A. The sequence goes on along the minus strand of NZ_JAHKQI010000009.1, from coordinate 185,153 downwards.
GATCCCAATCGTCTTCATACGTGTCAGAGTCGATTTCGGTACGCCGAATGATTCCTGCGTTATTCACAAGGATGGAAACAGCTCCGACTTCCTTAGAAATGGTGACACGCAATGCGTTTACTTTGAACTGATCAGTCACATCCAGTTGATAGGCAACAGCCTCACCGCCACTCGCGATGATTTTGTCTCTCACCTGCTCGACAGTTTCCTTATTGATATCAATAAGAACGACAAGGGCGCCGGCGCTTGCCATGCCTTCGGCTATTGCGGCGCCGTTGCCCTGGCCTGCGCCCGTCACGACCGCGATCTCTCCATTTAAAAGAAACATTCGTCTAGCACCTTTTTGAATTTCACATATTGCAAATCAGTTTGTATATATCTAATGTTTTGATTGTCGCCAAGGGAGAAAATAAATTGGCGAGCAATCTATCAACGGCTGGATACGATTTGAGCATGTTTCAAATCGGCTCTCAGCGCAGCGCTCTAGGGAGGCAACATGAATAAGTTTTTAACATTGGCCACGATGGCCGCAGTAGGGGTCGGCAGTTCCGTAACTGCTGAGAATTTCGACCTGCAAAGCGTGTTTGGTTTGACCGTACCGTCTATTGGCCCAAGCCCCGTTAACTGGTCAAATAAGGTTCGCATGATGACCGGTGGCGAGATCGACATCAAGGTTCATGGCTCAGGTGACTTTGTCCCGCCATTTGAAGTTTTTGGTGCGGTAAGCACGGGTGCAATCCCGATGGGTTTTGATTGGATTGGCTACTGGGCCGGTCAAATCCCGGTTGCCAACCTTGTTGGATCAATGCCGTTTGGTCCGACACCTGACATTGCTTTGGCGTGGATGTTTGAAGGTGGTGGCCTTGAAATTATCCAGAAGGCTTATGACCCACACAACGTAAAGATCATCCCATGCCATCTGGTTGTGCCTGAGGCTGGCGGTTGGTTCAATAAAGATATCAACACTGTCGAAGACCTTAAAGGTCTCAACATGCGGATCGCTGGTTTGGGCGGGCAGGCGCTTGCCAAATTGGGCGCCAATACGCAACTCGTTCCTGCTGGCGAAATCTATGTTTCGCTTGAAACAGGTCGAATTGACGCGGCTGAATTCTCTGCGCCACAACTCGACAAGAACTTCGGTTTTCAAGAGATCGCGAAAAACTACTACTTTCCTGGTTGGCACCAGCCTTCAAGCTGGGACTCTATCATCATCAATATGGATGTTTGGAAGGGCCTATCAGAACAGCATCAAGGAACAATGATTGAGGCTTGCAAAGCCAACATTGTTGACAACCTTGGCGATCAGTTGAACCAGCAGATGCTTGCGATTGAAGAAATCGAAGCCGCGGGTGCAACTGTTAAGCGCTTCCCTGACGAAGTGTTGGTCGCAATGAAAGCTGCTGCGACAGAAGTGATGGAAGAAGAAGCCGCGAAAGACCCAATCTTTCAGGAAGCTTATGCCTCTCTGACAGCTTACGTCGAACGCGTTAGCCGTTGGAGCGAGCTCCAAAGTATGCCTAACTGAAACAAGCTAGTAGCATAGGGGGTTACTTAAGTGGCCCCCTATTGCAATTGTTAACAAAGCGAACAGGCCTGACATGGATCGTTTTCTAACCAATATCATCGGCATCTGCACGCTACCCGGGCGCTTTATAGGATGGCTTATGCTACCGCTTATTTTGTGCGTTTGCCTAACCGTATTTGCGGCACAAGCTGGCTGGAACAGTTTCGGTTCTTGGGAAGGTGATGTCTTCCTGCTCGGAGATGGTATAACAGTAAACACGCTCACGGACATGCAGTGGCACATCTTCGCTTTGCTGGTTTTGTTCGGTGGAACACTGGCGTTTCGCGACAACGCACATGTTTCGGTAGACTTTCTGTCTTGCAACTTCTCCAATCGAACCAATGCAACCTTTCAGGTTCTTGGTGATTTATTCCTTATTCTGCCATTTTGCCTTATCATCGCTTGGTTCGGCACCAAGTTTGCGCTTACGGCCCTTTCATCTGGTGAAGGGTCAAACTACGGCGGCCTTCAAGACAGATGGCTTATCAAAGCCTGCTTGCCCGCTGGTTTTGCTTTGCTTGGAGTGGCCACTTTGGCTCGAGCTATGCGCTCAGTTCTAAGAGCTTCTCGTGGACTACCTATCTATAGTGAGCATACTCATGATTGAATACATCTGGCCTATCGCCATGCTCCTTGGCTTGATTGCGGGCATTTTCGCGGGGTATCCAGTCGCCTTTGTTTTGGCGGGTGTCGGGATCATTTTTGCAGTAGCCGCAGGCGTACCAATGTTATTTCTCTCGATTGGTGTGCAACGAATTTTCTCTGGAGTGCTCACGAACTGGCTGCTCATAGCGATTCCATTGTTTGTATTCATGGGGCTAATGCTCGAGCGTTCCGGCATTGCCGAAAGACTCCTACGTTCGCTTGCGTCGCTGTTTCGCTCGATCCCGGGTGGCTACGCTTTTGCGGTGGCTTTGATCGGGATCATCATGGCGGCTTCAACCGGCATTATCGGCGCATCTGTTGTGCTGATGGGGATGATGGCTTTGCCACCAATGCTCAAAAACGGATACGACCCCAAAATTTCGACGGGTTTGATTGCAGCGAGCGGGACCTTGGGGATATTGATACCGCCAAGCGTCATGCTGATCATTCTGGGCGACCAACTTTCAATTTCGGTCGGAAGTCTTTTCATCGGCGCGGTTGGCCCTGGCTTGTTGCTGGCATTCCTCTACGTAGGCTACCTCGTTTATATAGTTATTCGTTCACCAGAGCGTATGCCTGCGATCGCACAAGATAGACCTGAGAGTTTTGGTAAACTGATGTTTCAGTTAGCATTTGATTTGCTCTTGCCAATCATTCTAATCTTATCTGTCTTGGGAACGATTATCGCAGGCATCGCAACCCCCACTGAATCCGCAGCGATTGGAGCAGCAGGAGCTTTGGTGTTAGCGCTGATCTCTCGCCGTCTAACTCTTTCATCGCTTTCAGCAGCTCTCACAGACAGTACAAAGACGACAGCGATGATCATCTTTGTGATGATCGGTGCAACGATCTTTAGTCTTGTTTTTCGGAAACTCGGCGGCGATGAAATGATCATCGATCTGTTTTCATTTGAAGGTAGCAGCCCTTATACGTCTCTGCTTCTGATCATGTTCGTGGTGTTTATCTTGGGCTTTTTCCTTGAATGGGTGGAAATCACCCTTGTTGTTGTTCCGATAGTTGCACCCGTGATCGCTGGGCTTGATTTTGGAATGGACCAAGAGCATGTATTGGCTTGGTTCGCGATCGCTCTGGCAGTCAACTTGCAAACATCGTTTCTCACCCCGCCATTTGGTTACGCGTTGTTCTATCTTCGGGGTGTAGCGAAAGATGTCCCAATCAAGACGATCTACCTTGGAGTTTTACCATTTGTGTTTTTGCAAATGGTTGCTCTTGCCCTGATCATCGTCTTCCCAGAGATCACACTTTGGCTACCACTCTATTTGGGTAGGTAAAAGTGGGCTCTGTCGCAAAGTCTTGGCGTTTGGCTGGAACCAGCAGGCGGCATTGTCATGTTAACTCAGATGGCCAAATAGGCTGGTATCATTCCAGATCAAGCAGCCACAATTTGGTGTTGTCTAACAGAGCGCGCAATTCACTTATCACTAACAGAAATTAGCGCGGCGGCGTTTTTGTGCAACCTTTCGACCTGCGCTTGAAGTTCCTTTTCGTCCTTCGCAAATAGCTTCCGATCCCCCGTGCGGCAAATAGAGAAATCATAGAAAAAGTCATCGGTACGTTGTGTCCTCAACTTGGCAATACCGGCCATTTGCATCGACGGTGCGCCACAGGTAGCGCCATTTGCCGCCAACTCGAATGTAGGTTTCCTCCAACAGTCAGTTGCCTAGTCTTCATGCGGTATATTTGTCCGATGTTGTACAACGGCAATGGCGGTTCTTGAGGTGTGCTGGAAAGGCGCGTTCCTGCTGATGAGGTGAGCACTATGCTCTTCGTCGGCCACTCTTTTTCACGAAGAACACTCTTATTCGACAAGATTTGGACAAGTTTATCGAGAAAGATGGTCTGGCTACTTCGCAGGATTCCACGCCGTGAACTGCTTCTAAGAAGCCCGGTAACGATCACTGTCAAACCCAGAAAGGCATGACTATGTTTATTAAGAACTCCTTGAAACTCTCACTGTTAAGTGCCCTTTGCGCGGCGTCTTCGATGGCTTCTGCTGCTGAGGAAACTGCCAACCTTAACGTTTCAGCCATTGTTGCTGACAGCTGCACGCTGACATCTGCGACGGCGCTATCATTCGCCAGTATCGATTCATCGACGGCCTCAAACGAGATTACGCCAGGCTCGATTGTTGTGCTTTGCACTGGCAGCCGAACCGGCGCTACTGTTACGCTGGGCGCTGGCCAAAACGAAGAAGGCGGCACACGCAAAATGGCCAGCACTGGTGGCGACTTGCTGCCTTATACTGTCTTCTCCGACGCTGGGCACTCAAGTGCTGTCGCGTCAGGCGGCACAGTATTCTCGGGCAACTTGACGGCAGTTGTTCCACAAGCAATACCTGTTTATGGGCAGATACCCCCAGGCAGCTACAGTGCAGGGCTCTATACGGACACAATTTTGGTTACTCTTAACCATTAACGGTTAGAGTAGCCGAGGCAAACCAAACATAATAAGGGAAAATCCCATGTTGAAATCGAGCATAGTGAAAATTGTAAAGCCGGCGTTCGTCGCCGCTCTACTTATCAGCGGGGGCGTCACTTCGCCCCTGCTGGCAGATAGCCTTACGGTGTCACCTACGCGGCTGAATGTGAAAGCTGCGAGCCAGACTACACTGACGGTCAAGGCCAGCGGCAAGCAAGCCTCGGTCTTGCAGATGCGGGTTCTCAAATGGCGCGAAGGCACCGACCCCAAGAAAGCCAAGCCAACGCGCGATGTTATTGTGAGCCCTCCCGTGGCACGCCTTAACCCTCGTCAGGAGCTGACAGTGCGCTTGGTTCGCGTGAGCAAACGCCCCGTGCGTGGCCGCGAATGCTACCGCGTATTGGTTGATCGCCTGCCGGGAAAAGAGCAGTCAGGTCAAGCTGTTAAGCTTCAGGTTCGTCACTCTGTTCCAATGTGCTTTAGCTCCTAAGTTTTGTTTTGAACAAAGTGCCAGCGAGGCGTTTCTCTTGCTGGCTCACGAGTTTAAGGGGTAAAACAGATGAACTGCGCAAAAATATTAGCTATCGGACTCATCAGCTTAGGTATGGTTCCAGTAACCGGTATCGCACAGACAGCTGAAACAGGTCTCGAAGTAAACGCTAACGTGCCTGACCCACTGGCTGTTCTCGAGGAAGAGACGCCGCTGTTTCTCGCCGTTGAAATGAACGGTTCCGACACGGGGTTAGCCGCTGAGTTCTTGGCGCACCCATCGGAAAACCGTATTTCGATCAAACGCTCGGAGCTGGCAGAAATTGGTGTGAAAGCCCCGGGCGCTGTTAATCCGCGTGTTTACCTGGATACTATTCCCGGCCTGACATACCGATATAAGCCGGACACCCAACAGATCATCCTGAATGTTCCAAACGGCAGCTTGCTTCCCAAAGTTCAGTCAGCGGCACGTCGTCCTGAATATCTGGCTGCCGAGAAAAGCACCGGCGCGGTTCTGAACTACTCGCTCGGCGTTGACTTCGGCACCAGTGGAGCCAACAAGAGCTTCGGCTTCAACTCGCTTACACTCGGGCTGGATAGCTGGGTTTTCACTCCATATGGCACACTCAGCACGACAGGTGCTTACCGCTATAGCAACGCAGCCGGCGCAGACAACGCCTTTACACGCTATGAAACCCGCTATGAAATCAGCAATGCAAGCAAGGCGCTGACGCTGTCGGTTGGTGATGTCAAAACATCCGGAATGTCGTGGTCGCGGCCCATTCGCATTGGTGGTGTGCAGCTTCGCCGCGATTTTAGCTTGCGCAGTGACATCGTGACCGAGCAGTTGCTGTCGTATTCTGGTGCGGCTGCAGTGCCTTCAACCGTCGATGTGTTTATTGACAATAATCGCTCTTACACCACATCTGTTGGATCAGGGCCGTTTCGCATCGATGACTTGCCAATATACTCGGGAGCGGGTGACGCTGTTATCGTCGTGCGCGACGAGTTGGGCCACGCCAAGAAGCAAAAGGTCTCGTTCTTTGCCTCACAAAATCTGCTCAAAAAGGGCGTTGCCGATTACTCATTGGAGTTTGGTTATGCCCGCCAGGCATACGGGCTGGAAAGCAACAATTATGGCAGTGACCTTGTCTACTCCGGTAGCCTGCGCTACGGGCTCACCAAAAATGTAACATTAGAAGGGCACTTTGAAGGCAAGAGCGATCTGGCCATGGCGTCTTTCGGCATTAATGTGGTGCCATTCTCGTTTGCCGAAGTCTCTCTAACCGGAGGTGTCAGTGACTACTTTGATACGAAAGCAAAGTTTGTGCAGGCCAATTTCCGCACCTCTATCGGCCAATTGGACTTCAACCTGAACACCATGCGCGCAGAAGACGGGTTTGCCGATCTGGCTTATGCCACTGGCCTTGACTACCTCGGCATTCAGAACATTACGAGCACTGGCTCATTGCTTGAGTTCCCCACAGCGATGGATGTTGTCAGTGTTGCGGTGCCGATGCCGTTTTCCGACCGAAAGCTCGGTGTGAGCATGGTTCACGCGCAAAGGGCCAGCTCTAGTGATCTGTTGCTGTCTACGTCCTATGGGCTGTCTCTCAAAGAGGGTCGCGGGTCGATCAATTTTAATGGCTCTCGCAACTTACGCACCGATGAGACGACGGTTTCGCTGGGTGTGTCGATGTCTCTTGGTAACCGCACCTATGCGCGTAGCAGTTATGACAAGGGCTATGATGGAAGCACGTCAGGCAACCTCTACCTTGCTCGCTCGATAGGAGAGAAAGTAGGCGACACCGGTTATGCCGTTCAGCTCGAAAGCCAACGCGGAAACCAGCTTGTCTCTGCGAGAGGCGACTATCGCAGCCCATTTGGCAAAGGCGGCCTTGAGTTGCAAACAGGCGGTGGTGGCACGTTTGCGCGCGGCACGTTCGAGGGCTCTTTCGTTGCGACGAAACAGGGCATCGCGGCTGGCAACCCGATCACAGACAGCTTTGCTTTGGTTGATGTGGGTGTGCCGGACTTGCCGATCTATTTGCAAAACCGCCCTGTGACGCGAACCAACCAGCGTGGTAAAGCGCTTGTTACCGGCCTCTCATCGCATCGCCGTAACCGCGTCTCTATCAACGTTCAAGACCTGTCAGAGACTGCCAATGTCGGCGCGACGGCGATGGATGTTGTTCCTGCACGTAAATCGGGGATGTTTGTGGGCTTCAATGGCAGCATCCGCCCCAATGTGCTGGTTGTGTTGCGCTACCCGAACGGAGATTTTTTGCCAGCAGGAACATACGGTTATCTGAATGGTCATAAGGACGAAACCTACGTCGGCTATGACGGGCAAGCCTGGCTTGAAAACGTCAAAGGGCGCAACACGATCCGGTTTGACACTCCGCGCGGAGCTTGCACAGCAACGTTCCAGTTTGAAGAGACTGCCGCAACCCAAGACCTTATTGATCCGGTGATTTGCAAATGAACCAAGCTATGCGAAAACTCTTACGTTTGGTCCTTGCGGCTGGTTTTTTGGGCCTGATGCCGCAAGTGGCCTCGGCTCTGTCTTGTCGTGCAACGGTGAGCAACATCAACTTTGGCTCTGTCAGTGTACGTACGGGCGCAACCAACCAAACCTCCGGCACGGTGAACATTTCGTGTAGCGGGACGCTGCTAAGCCTTGTGGGTGTCTGCCTGCGCTTTGGGCCGGGAAGCGGCGGCGCGGGCAACAGCAATTCGCCACGCTATATGCGTCGCGGTGACGGGGCGGCTTTGCCCTATCAGCTCCGCCCGGTTGGCAATGGAAATGCGTTTGGCACACTCAACGAGATCTACGTGCCCGTGACGACGCTTCTGGGGCGCGGCTCTGCGACTGTTCCAATTTTTGCAGATATCACCGCAAATTCAGTGGCGGTGGGCAGTGGCCAATATAGCTCTACGTTCTCGGGCGCGTCCGACATTGAGATGGAATATGGCGAGCTTACAACCTGCGCTTTGCTGAACCAGTCGGCGAGCATTCCGCCGTTTACCGTCTCTGCGGAAGTTGTTCCGAGTTGCGAATTGGATGTGACGTCATTGAACTTTGGCACCATCAGCGGCAGCCTCAACCAACCTGTTGATGAAACGGCAACTATCAATGTGCGCTGCACCTCTGACACCGACTACACTGTCGGGTTGGACATGGGCGGTGGCGGCGGATCAAACCCCGCAAACCGACAGATGCGAAGTGGTTTGCAAACGCTGAACTATGGATTGTACCGCGACGGTTCTCGCACGATGCCTTGGGGCAACTTGCCGGGCAACAGCATGTCGGCCACGGGCAATGGCAGCAACAATGCTTTCACAGTGCATGGGCGTATCCATGCAGGACAGTCGCCTGGTATGGGTGTATATACTGACAGCGTGATCGTTACGATCACCTACTAACGGCAAGGATATGCCGCTCAGTTCAAACGGCTCAGCGATGGGTGTAGTTTGCTGGATGTTCAGGAAACTATCTCGAGCACAGGTTTGCGGGCTTTATGCGGCGCATTGCTCGACCAGTGTGATAGCTTCAAAGGGGCGCAAGACAGGGTGAACCGAACGCATATGTTCGGGCAGTTGGGAACGCGAAACAGGCGCTAGAAGCGTCTCGGCATGTTGCTCGGGCTTGCGCCGCAAACGACCCAAAAACAAGCTTTCGAGTGCCGCTCCAGCAGCGTAGAGCGTTTCGTGCGCAGGCAATATCAACTGGTGGTAGGTCTTGATGAGGCCACTATCAGCCCAGATCGCGGAGGTTCCGTTGACAAGATGTCGGGCGCGTACCAACACGGATTCACAGCCAAACATGTATTCCACCATTGGTTGAGAGATGACAAGTTTTTGGTCGGGGGCGACGATGATATCACGCTGCAAGCCAAAGTAGGGAGCACGCAACTGCACAGGGCGAAAACTGCCGCGAGCCGGCACTGTGCGTGCCAGCGCGCCGAGCACCGAAACAGCGCCATGCTCGACGGTTTGCACAACATCACGGGGTTTGATCTTGGCAACGGGCTTGTAGCGCCCTTGGCTAAGAACTGGGATCGAAGCAGACAGGCTGGGCATCGGGCCGAGCGGCTCAACCTGATCAGAAATCGCAAAAAACTCAACATCACTGTCAATCTGAACCAGATGGGGCGCGAGTGTCATCGAGCGAATGTCATCGGTCCAGAGAGGCTGCGGATGCGAGATAGCGGTGGTTGAACTCCAGCCGGTTTCGGGCCGCTCTAGCGCGAGGCGGCCCCAATTTTTACGCATGTCCCAACTGTAAGTGATGCGCAGCAGATCGGTGCGCTCTGAGCTGTCGAGATCGACAACCGCGTGAGTGGTCTGCCCCCCGCTTTGCAAAACCAAAATGATCCCGCCACCGGGGATTGCGTGAAAGGAAATGATACGTTTTTCGGGGCTGCTAACGCGATGGGCAAGCAGGTTTTGCGGGCGCCCTTCAGCTGAAATACTGGTTTCGATCACCAAGCTGCCTTTGAGCAATGGCGCACCCTGTTGCAAGTGAGCTGCGCTTTTAGGCTCAAGCCCGCGCAGGGCGTAATGCTGTTCATCGCTGCCTGCGATCGCCAACCAGCTCATGCGACACCTGCTTGATACAAGAATATTGTCTTGAATAACCGGAAAAATGTGACCGGAAATTCCGATGCAACGCCCATGCCAATACTGCCTCATTCAGGGCAAAACGAAGGACGCGGCACTGTTGCTTAACAGCGGATCGTCGGCTTTTCGCTCGTTGTGATCAGGGCGGGTTCACCCGCGCGCCTGTTCTGCCTCTGGTTTATTCTTCTTTGAAGATTAACACGAGAACGCCGAGCCTGTTAAGACGTTTCATCATTCACTCAACAGCTTAGTGAAAACAATGTGGCATGTTTGCTTGGTTTGCGGAGACGGGTGTAAACCGATATTGGGGTGACTAGGTTAACATCTTTCTTAAGGAGCGTGCGCATGGTCACGAAGATTGATCCGGTCGAGCTGACGAAAGCCCTCATACGTTGTCCTTCAGTGACGCCTGAAGAGGGCGGCGCTTTGGTGCTGCTTGAGGAGCTTCTGACTGCCGGTGGTTTTGAGTGCACGCGGGTTGATCGAGGAGGTGTTAGCAACCTGTTCGCCCGATGGGGCACGCGCGGAGCCAACAAGAGTTTTGGCTTTAACGGGCACACCGACGTAGTGCCAGTTGGTGATGTTTCGGCATGGAGCGTTGACCCGTTTGGAGCTGTTGAGAAGGACGGCTACATCTGGGGGCGCGGCGCGACTGATATGAAGTCAGGCGTGGCGGCTTTTGCGGCGGCGGCCGTCGACTTTGTGCGTGACACTCCGCCTGACGGCGCGGTGATCCTGACCATCACGGGCGACGAAGAGGGCGACGCGATTGATGGCACGACGGCGCTGCTTGACTGGATGGCCGCGCAGGGCGAGCGCATGTCTTGCTGCCTTGTCGGAGAACCAACCTCGCCGGACACAATGGGCGAGATGATGAAGATCGGACGGCGCGGCTCGATGACGGCTTGGTTCACTGTGACTGGCGAGCAGGGGCACTCGGCTTATCCGCATCGCGCACTCAACCCGCTGCCGGCGATGGCTCGTTTGATAGACCGTTTGGCGAGCCACGAGCTTGACAAAGGCACCGAACATTTTGATGCATCGACGCTGGCCGTGGTGACGATCGACACGGGCAATGCCGCGACCAATGTTATTCCTGCGGCCTGCTCAGCCGCAGTCAATATTCGCTTTAACGACAGCCACTCCGGCGCGGGTTTGACGGCTTGGCTTGAGGGCGAAGCTACTAAAATAAAAGAAGAATTTGGCACTGGCGTCGAGATGCGGGTGAAGGTTTCTGGCGAGAGCTTCATCACGCCACCGGGCGCGCTTTCGACTTTGATTGCAAGCGCTGTGAATGCCGAGCTTGGCGTGACGCCCGAGATGTCGACAACTGGCGGCACCTCGGATGCGCGCTTTGTGAAGGATCATTGCGACGTGGTCGAGTTTGGCCTTGTGGGCAAGACTATGCACCAAGTTGACGAGCGCGTTCCGGTGAAGCAGATCGTCCAGCTGAAGGCGGTTTACACGCGTATTTTGCAAGAATATTTTGCCTGAGTTATGCGGCGGCAACACCTCATTGTCATGGTCAAAAATCCACAAGTCGGACGGGTGAAAACGCGGCTTGGGCGTGATATTGGCATGGTCAAATCAGCGTGGTGGTTTCGGCATCAGGTGGCCGATATGTTGCGCCGGTTGGATGATCCACGCTGGCGAATATGGCTAAGTGTAGCACCTGACTCGGCCGCAGCGAGCAAGGTATGGCCGCTGCATTTGCCGCGTATTTCGCAAGGGCAAGGCGGTTTGGGCCTGCGGATGAAGGGCGCATTTGAGGCACTTCCCAAGGGGCCAGCGGTGCTTGTTGGTGGTGATATTCCGGGTGTGACAAAACCTGAAATCGCGCAGGCCTTCGGGCTGTTGGGCAGGCATGATGCGGTTTTTGGGCCGGCTGATGACGGCGGGTTTTGGTTGACGGGGTTTGCCCGAAAACGCCCGCTCCCGCGCGAGATTTTTGAGAATGTGCGTTGGTCGAGTGAGCACGCTTTGAGCGATAGTATCGCCACACTTTGCGGCCAAAGTTATGCGCTGGCGGCGGAGTTGAGCGATGTTGATACAGTGGATGATTTACGAAAGTTAACGGCGCAAAAGCGCCTGCACAATGCGTGCATACCGTAGTGCATACCACAGTGCATAATGCGTGCTGACAGATTTTACACCGCGAAAACCTTAACGCTGCGCCTGCCGCGTTAAGCGCTTTATGAACAGAGCGTTAAATATTCCCTTCTATTGGCGCGCATGTTAGGTCCGAAGGCATGAACAAACTTCCCACAAAAGACGAAGTCCTTCAGTGGATTTCAGATAACCCGACCCTTTCTTCCAAGCGCGATATTGCCAAGGCTTTTGGCATCAAAGGTGCTGCTCGGATCGACCTGAAGCGCATTCTCAAAGAGCTTGAGGCCGAGGGCCATTTGACCAAGCGCAAGAAGACGTTTCGCGACCCTGACAAGTTGCCGCCTGTGTCGGTGCTGCGGGTGTCTGGCCCGAACAATGACGGTGACTTACTGGCGCGGCCGATGGAATGGACGGGCGAGGGCGAAGAGCCGATGGTGCTTTTGATCACCAAGGCGAGTGACCCGGCTATGGGTGCGGGCGACCAGCTCCTGGCGCGGTTGACCGAAGTGAAAGGCGAAGAGCATGCCTATGAGGGGCGGCTGATCCGGCGGATCGGCACCAACCCGTTGCGCATCCTCGGAGTGTTCAGAAAAGGTTCGGAGGGGGGGCGGATTGTCCCTGTCGATAAAGGCCAGCAAAAAGAGTGGACGGTTGCCGAAGGCGCAACAGAAGGCGCCAAAGATGGCGAGCTTGTAGAAGCCGAACAAGCGGGGCCTAAGGGGCGTATGGGCCTGCCAAAAGCGCGGGTTGTTAACCGGCTTGGAGATCCGTCAGCGCCCAAGGCCGTGAGCCTGATTGCCATTCATCAACATGCTATACCTGATGCCTTCCCTGACGCGGTGATCGCCGAGGCGGATGCGCAAAAGCCAGCAGGGCTTGAGGGCCGTGAAGACCTGCGCGAGATGCCCCTGATCACCATTGATCCGTGGGATGCGCGCGACCATGATGATGCCTGTTTTGCTCAGGCTGATGATGACCCGAAGAACAAAGGCGGGCATATCATTTGGGTGGCGATTGCCGATGTCGCGCACCATGTGCAGCCCGGCACGGCGCTTGACCGCGAGGCGCGCAAGCGGGGCAACTCAACCTACTTCCCCGACCGCGTTGTGCCGATGCTGCCTGATCGCTTGTCGGGTGATTTGTGCTCGCTGCACGAGGGCGTTGAGCGGGCCTGTATTGCTGTGCGAATGCAGGTGAGCAACGTTGGTGAGAAGCTTGGCCACAAGTTTGTGCGCGGGCTGATGCGCTCGCAAGCCTCGCTGAACTATCAGGAAGTGCAGGCCGCCCAGAACGGTGATGTAAACGAGAAGTGTGCGCCGTTTATGGACGACGTTATTGCGCCGCTCTATGAGGCCTATGGCGCTTTGGTAAAAGCCCGCGCCGCGCGGCAGCCGCTTGAGCTTGACCTGCCCGAGCGCAAAATCGTGCTCTCGGATGAGGGCAAGGTGACATCGGTTGATTTTGCCGAGCGGCTTGATGCGCACCGGATGATCGAAGAATTCATGGTGCTGGCAAATGTCGCCGCCGCTGAAGAGCTTTTGAGCCGCAAATCACCGCAGTTGTTTCGCGTTCACGAAGAGCCGAGTGTGCAAAAGCTGGACGCGCTGCGCGAGGTTGCTCAGGCATCGGGGCTGACACTTGCCAAGGGGCAGGTTTTGAAAACGGCGCACCTTAACCGCCTGTTGCGGCAAGCCGAAGGGCGCGACGAGGCCGAGCTGATCAACATGAGCACTCTGCGTGCGATGACGCAGGCCTACTACTCACGCGAGAACTTTGGCCACTTCGGACTGGCACTCAAGGCCTACTCGCATTTCACCTCGCCGATCCGCCGGTATGCCGACTTGATTGTGCACCGCTCGTTGGTGAGTTCGCATGGTTGGGGCGACGACGGTTTGAGCGCCGAGGACATCAACACGCTTGAGGAAACTGCGCAGCAAATATCAGAAACCGAGCGCCGCTCGATGGTGGCGGAGCGCGACACCAACGACCGCTATCTGGCGTCTTATCTCAACGAGCGTATCGGTGCCGAGTTCATGGGGAAAATCAGCGGCGTCACCGGTTTTGGTGTGTTTGTGCGGCTTGATGAAACCGGTGCTGACGGGCTGGTTCCCATCCGCGAGTTGGGCAATGAGTTCTTTCGCTTTGACGCGGATCGCGGCGTGCTTGTTGGCTCGCAAAGCCGACGTGAAATCGGGCTTGGCCTACGTGTCAAAACGCGGTTGCGTGAAGCGGCGCCTGTCACGGGCGGGCTGTCGCTCGAGCTGCTCGAAATCGAGGGTAAAGCCGTTGCCAAGGGCGCGGCTCGCGGACGTGGAAAACCAACCAAACGCAAGCTTGGTGCGGCCAAGAAGAAAGCCGCGAAGGTTAAGCGCAAACGCAAATAGCTATTTTTGATGGTAGCTCAAGCCATGTTTGATCAGCTGCATCAACTCCGCATCAACGACGTTTTTCGTCGTGTCAAACAGGACAGCCCTGTTGCCGTCAAAGCGGTAACTTGCTGGAGCTTGTGAGGCGAAGTTAGAGATGATGTCTGTCTGACAGTGGGCAAACAGCGCGATGCCGCCTGTCTTTGGCAAGCCTAGCCTCAGGGTTGATCCCTTTGCGGTCAGGTAGGCTGGTTGGCCCCAACGTAGCTCTTCTGACAGTGTAACACCGAGCTCATCGGCGCTTGTGTAAATCAGCTCACGCAGATGCATCAACCCTGCGCGTTCTGGCGCGGGGAAGGCTTCAAACACGGCTTCAACGGCGGGGTTGAGAAAGGCTCTCACGGGAGTTTCACAGTTTGCTGCATGGCATCAACATAGCGCATCAACACCGCATCACCAATGATGCGTTTTGACTGCGGCGTCGGGGCCGGGCTGGCGCGCATCCCACCAAGAATTGCAGCGATGGAAGCATCGGCAGAGCAGGGCGTGTCGCCGAACAGGAACTTACGGTTTTCGAGGCGACCGGCGATTGCCTGCAAGTCGTGCTCTAACCGCGCCAACCGCTCTTCGGGGGTGAAGCGCCCGAGGCCTTGCACATGCATGCCTTGCAGAAAAACCTTCCGCATTTTGCCGGTCACAAAGCCGCGCACCAGTTTGGGGATCATGCTGAAATACTCCTGCTGGATGATCGGCCAAACGTCCTCGTTTCCCCAACGATCAAGCGCTTGGTGGAAATACATGTGCTCTTCGGCCATGCGCGAAAAGGCACGGGCGCTTGCGCGGTCATCACCGTTCAGGGCTGCGTCAAAGTCGGCACCTTTGCTCTCGAGAAACGCGCGGATGTTGTCGCTGTCGCAGATCACTTCACCGTCTACGCGGATTGCTGGCAGCTTGGCATATTTGAACTTGCGCGGATCAAGCGTGTCTTCGCGTTGCCACTCGAAACCCGACATTTGCAAGAGGTAGCCTGCTTTGGTGCAAAACGGGGAGGCCGAGAATTCGCCGAAGGCTTTTGGATAGGTGAGCAGCGTGATCATGGGTTTGTCCTTTGTGAAATTGCTTGCTCAAGCTATAAGCAACCCTACTGTCAGTTTTTGTCAGTAAGTTGTGCAAAGATAAATCATGTCCAGAACTGCTCGCCTCTTTCAGCTCATGCAAGCCCTGCGCAGCCACACACCGCCGATACGTGCCGAGACTTTGGCGCAAGATACGGGTGTCAGTTTGCGCACGATATACCGTGATGTTGAAAGCCTGCGCGGCCTTGGAGCGGTGATCGAAGGCGAGGCAGGTTTTGGCTACACGCTGCAAGAAGACGCGCATTTGCCGCCGCTGGCGTTTGAGGAAGACGAGCTGGAAGCGCTTGTGCTTGGCCTACGTGATGTCGAGCAAGTCGGTGACCCGGCACTGGCTGAAGCTGCGCGCTCGGCGCTTGTCAAAATACGTGCACGTGTGCCCGAGCGGCAAGCGCGTCGGCTTGAACATGCGGTGCTTTCGGCGCGGAGGTTCAAGCCCCTGTCCGAGCCGACGATTGACGCCGCAACCCTGCGCCGCGCTGCGTGGGACGAGCGGCTGGTGAGTTTTGCTTACCGCGACAAGGGAGGTAGCGCGAGCGCCCGCAGCGTCAAGCCGCTGGCGATTGTCTTTATGACCAACGCGCATATGCTCTTGGCGTGGTGTCTGCTGCGGCAGGATTTTCGCGCTTTCCGGCTTGATCGCATGCTCGAGCTTGAGGTGCTTGAAGAGAGCTTTCGCCCCGAGCGGGTGCCGCTCTTGCGCGAACACCTCGCTTTGATCAAAGCCGAATACAACTCGGCGACTAACGGCCAGACCTGAAAGCTTTTGCTTTCGGCGCTGGGCAATCCGCGCTAGGCTTCCCGAAACGAGCAGAGAGCGGGGAAGAACCATGCTACGGGTTTCGGGCGGTATTGCAGCACTACTCATGATGATCAGCGGCGAAAGCGTTGCCAGCGGCACGGTTGATGTCTCTTTGCGGCCGATTTTGCGGCCCGGAAGCGGGCTTGGTGGCGAGGTGGTTTCTGTTGAGCCTGTCAGCGCCATACGCTCGACTTTGCGGCCACGGCTGCGCCCCGACGGGTTTGAAAACGCCCAAAGCCCTCTTGTAACCGAAGTTAAAACCTACCCGCGCAATGCCCGTTTTGAGGCTTGGGTTGAAAGCTTCAAGCCGCGCGCAAAACGTGCAGGCATTTCGCAGGGCGTCATAAACAGCGCCTTTCGTGGAATTCGTTACAACACCGATGTGATCGAGCGTGACGGCAACCAAGCCGAATTCAGCAAGACAATTTGGGAATACCTGGCAAACGCGACCTCGGCCAAGCGCGTGAAGCAAGGCAAGCAGATGCTGCGCAAGCACAAGCGCTTGCTTGACCAGATCGAGCGCAAATATGGTGTGGAAAAGGAAGTTGTCGTTGCTGTTTGGGGGCTTGAGAGCTTTTACGGTGATTTGCGCGGTGATTATAATGTGATCGAAGCGATGGCGACGCTGGCATATGATGGCCGCCGCCGTGATTTCTTTCAAAAACAGCTGATTGCAGCGCTCAAAATTTTGCAGCGCGGCGATACGACTGCCTCAAAAATGAAAGGCTCTTGGGCCGGCGCGATGGGCCATACACAGTTCATCCCAACCAGCTATGAGCTTTTCGCAGTTGATTTCACAGGTGATGGCAAACGCGACATATGGGGCAAAAACCCCGCCGATGCCTTGGCCTCGACGGCGGCCTACCTGTCGCGCTCGGGTTGGCGCAAGGGCATGCCTTGGGGCGTCGAAGTGCGCTTGCCTGCAGGCTTCAACCGTGGCCTCGCCAGCCGTAAGGTCACCAAGATGCCCTCGGACTGGGCCAAGCTCGGTATCAAGGATGTCAACGGGCGCGCGATACGTGACTACGGGTCTGCTTCGATCCTGATCCCCAAAAGCGGGCGCGGCCTTGCGCTGATGATCTTTGCCAAGAACTTCCGCGCTATAGAGCGCTACAATGCCGCCGATGCCTATGTGATCGGGGTGGGGCACTTGTCAGATCGCCTCAAAGGCGGCGCGCCTCTCAAAGGGAACTTTAAAGCGGGTGAACGCCCTTTGACGGAAGAAGAGACCAAGGAGTTGCAGAAGCATCTCAAACGCGTCGGATATCCGCTTGAGAAGATCGACGGTAAGATCGGCCCGAACACCAAGAAAATGATCAAGTCCTATCAGTCACGCAACGGGCTGACGGCTGATGGATACGCCAGCGAGGCGCTGCTCAAGCATATTAAAAGGCGCTAAGGCAGGCTTTTCTTTTCGCCTAAATACTCAAAAGAGCCTCGCTCAACCGCCTTCCAGACGGTTGAGGAGCACGACTTCGCTGGTTTCGGAGATAGGTTGAAACCAGCTGTCGTTGTAGATTTTGCCATCAATAGAGACCGACACGCCGCGCGCAAGTTGCGGCTCCAAAGCGGGGTGCGCAAGCTCAAGGGCTTGCAACAACTCCCGCAGGTTTGTGGCTTCGACCTCGACGGAGCGCTGCCCCTCTGCGAGCTCGGCGAGCGAGCCCCAGAGGGTGACAGTAACCACTTACTTAGCCTTGATCGCCGCCAGCAGTTTTGGCGGTGACATGGGTAGGCTTGTCATCCGCACGTCTGCTGCGCGGCTGACTGCGTTGGCGATGGTGGCGAGCGGTGGCACGATGCCGGTTTCGCCCACACCACGCACGCCGTAGGGGTGCCCGGGGTTGGGGATTTCCAAGATAACCGGTTCGATCATCGGCAAGTCGGAGGCCACGGGGATGCGGTAGTCAAGGAAGCCGGGGTTTTGCAGGGTTCCGTCTTCACCGTAGACATATTCCTCGTTCAGCGCCCAGCCGATGCCTTGCACCGCGCCGCCTTGCAGCTGCCCTTCGACATAGTCGGGGTGCACGGCTTTGCCCGCGTCTTGGAAGACTGTGTAACGCAGGATTTTGACAGCGCCTGTTTCGGGGTCAACTTCGGTGTCGCAGATGTGCGTGCCAAAGCTCACGCCCGCGCCTTCGGCGTTTGCCTCGTGGTGGCCGGATATTGGCCCGCCGGTGTTTGACATGGTTGCCGCGATTTCTTTCAGCGTCAGCGGCGGGAACTTGCCCGCGTTAGGCCCTGCGGGCTGTGCGGCGCCATCGACCCACTCAACTGCGTCAGCGTCGATGCCCCAAGTCTTCGCAGCACGGGCTTTCATGGTTTCAATCGCGTGGCGTGCGGCTTTGATCGTGGCGAGGCCAACAGCAAAGGTCACGCGTGAGCCGTCGGTGACGTCGTTCTCGCCGAGGCTGGCGGTATCGGCAATAATGGTGCGCACTTGGCGGTAGGGGATGCCAAGCTCTTCAGCGGCCATCATCGACATTGAGGCACGCGAGCCGCCGATGTCAGGGTTGCCTTCCGACAGGCTCACTGTGCCATCGGGGTTGATCATCAGCGAGACAGAAGTGTTGCCGCCGAAGTTGAACCAGAAGCCACAGCCAACGCCGCGGCCTTGATTTTCACCCAGTGGTGCACTCCAGTGCGGGTGGGCTTTGGCGGCTTCCAGTGTCGCTTTGAGGCCGATCGCTGGGTAGGTCGGGCCATAGGCCGATTTGGTGCCTTCTTCTGCGCCGTTCATCAGGCGGAAGTCGATTGGATCCATGCCGATTGACGAGGCGAGTTCGTCCATGACGCTTTCAACCGCGAAGGCGGCCATTGGTGCTCCTGGGGCGCGGTAAGCTGCGGCTTTGGGGCGGTTGGTGACAACTTCCCAGCCGACAGTCTTGAGGTTTTCAAGATCATACGGCGCGAAGCCACACATCGCGCCGAGCGCGCCGTTCATGGCGTAGAATGCGCCTGACTGATAGCGAAAATCGCCCCAAGCGCCTGTGATGCGACCGTCTTTGGTTGCGCCGATTTTAATGTCGATGCTGGTAGAGGCTGTCGGGCCGGATGCGCGCAGCACCTCATCGCGCGACATGGTCATTTTGACAGGCTTGCCGGATTTCTTTGACAGCATCAGTGCCACTGGCTCAAGGAACACCGTGGTCTTGCCGCCAAATCCGCCGCCGATCTCGGAGGAGGTGACGCGAAGGCGGCCTGACTCCATGCCCATGATTTCGGCGCAGGTTGAACGCACCAAGAAGTGACCCTGCGTGCAGCAAAACAAATCACCTTGGTTGTCATTGCCCATAGTGGCGAGGCAGGCGTGCGGCTCGATATAGCCTTGGTGCGTTGCGGCTGTGGTAAAGCTACGCTCGATGATCACATCGGCCTTGGCAAAGCCTGCGTCGATGTCGCCGTGGCCGTATTGCGAGCGGGCCAGCACGTTTTGCGAGTAGCCTTCGGGCACGCTTTCTTGCGAGCGACCTTCGTGTAACTCGGGTGCGCCGGGTTTCATGGCTTCGTCAACGTCGATGACATGGGGCAGCACTTCATATTCGACCTTGATGGCCTTTAGCGCCTTCATGCCAGCCGAGCGAGAGGTGGCGGCAACGGCGGCAACGGTGTGCCCGTCATAGAGCGCCTTTTTGTCGGCCATGACGTTATCAAGGATGTCGCGGGTGCCTTGGTCTTCCGGCGTGACAGTAAAGTCGGCGCGGGTGACGACGGCTTTGACACCGCTCATGGCTTCGGCTGCCGAGGTGTCTATCGAGACAATGCGCGCATGGGCGTGCGGGGAGCGCAGGCAGTAGCCGTGCAGCATACCGGGGGCGGACATATCGGCGCCGTAGCGGGCGCGTCCGGTGACTTTGTCAAGGCCGTCAGGGCGCGGAACGCGGGTGCCGACAACTTTGAACTCGCGGGTTTGGAACTCATCTTTAGCCATTATGCAGCGCCTCTCATTTCGGCGGCGGTATCAAGCACCGCGCGGATGATTTTGTCATAGCCCGTGCAGCGGCACAGGTTGCCAGCCAGCCAGTAGCGGACTTCTTCTTCGGACGGATCCGGGTTCTTTTCGAGCAGGTTCTTGGCCGCAACCAGGATACCCGGTGTGCAGATACCGCACTGAAGCGCGGCTTTGTTGATGAAGTTTTTCTGCAGCGGGTGTAGCGTGTCGCCCTCGGCCATGCCCTCAATCGTTTCGACTGTGCGGCCTTCGGCTTCGGCACCGAGCACGAGGCAGGAGCAAACGAGCCGCCCGTCAACCAGTACAGAACATGCGCCACAGTCGCCCGAGGCGCAGCCTTCCTTGGAACCGGTGAGATCAAGCGTGTCGCGCAGGACATCAAGCAGGGTGTCTTCTGCTTCACAGAGGTAATCAACGGCGTCGCCATTGACGGTGGTGTTTACGTGGATACGGCTCATGCTGAGGCTCCCTTTGCGCGGGTGTAGGCGATTTTGGCGGCGCGTTTTGCGAGCACGCCGGAGACATCTTTGCGGAACGCGATTGTGCCGCGTTTGTCGTCGATCGGGGTTGCGGCTTCGGTGGCTGCGGCAGCGAGTGCATCGAGGCTCGCATCGTCGCAGGTGCTGCCGACAATGGCGCTGGCGTCAACTTGCTTGACCTTCGGGCCAACCGCGCCGAGCGACATGCTGGCGGCGGTGACTGTGCCTTGCGCATCGAGCGTGAGGTTCACAGCGCAGCCGACAACGGCGATGTCCATCTCGGTGCGCGGGATAAAGCGCAGGTAGGCGTCGGAGGCGTTGTCCGGACGGGCGGGCAGAAAGACGGAGGTGACGAACTCGCCCTCAGTGAGCGAGGTTTTGCCCGGCGCGACAGGAATGTCGAGCACTGGAACGTCGCGGGTGCCGTTCGGGCCAGCGACGCGGATGAGAGCCCCTGCGGCGACCATGGCTGGGACGCTATCACCCGCGGGGCCAGCGTTGCAGAGGTTGCCGACCATAGTGCAGCGGCCTTGCACTTGGGTTGAGCCGATCAGTTCGGCGCCTTCGACAACGCCCGGGTAGGCGGCAACAAGGCCTGCATGCTCGCCCATTTCGGCGCAAGATACGGCCGCGCCGATGCGCCAGCCGCTACCTTCCGGAGTGTCTTCCTGCGTGATGTCGCGCATGCCGGAAATGTGCTTGATGTCAACAATTGCGCTGGGCGAGATATGACCGGAGCGCAGGCGCACGAGCAAGTCGGTGCCCCCTGCCAGAACGCGGGCATTTGTGTCTGCGGCAAGCATTGCAATGGCGTCGTCAACGGTTTGAGGGGATTGAAATTTCATGCCCGTCTCCTTTGATATGGGTGGTGTCTTTGACAGACTCAAAAAGCCTGCTTTGCGAATACTGTCGCCGCTGTTGGCTGGCTTGGCAAGGGGGTGCGTGTTAGCTTCCGCAGATGCTTTGTAGACGCTGCCAATCATTGTCGCTGAGAAGCGGCTCAGGATCGGACGTGGCGAAAGGGTCGGCTTCAATGAGACCGAGGGTGCTTTCTCCGGTGATGTCACGGGCAAAGGCGTAGGGGCGTGCACGAACCGACCAGGCTTTGAGGCCTGCGACCATAGTGCTGTCACTGATTGCGGCCGGATCAGAAGTGAGCAAGTGCTCGGCGTAGGCGTCAAGCGCTGCGGCTTTGACGTGGCCCGTGGTGAGCAGGCGCAGGGTTGTAACAGAGCCTGCTTGCTTCAGAAAGTCATTGAGCGGGTCAGATAGCTGAGCGTGCAGGTGTTCGGCGACAATATATCCGGCGGCGACGTCGGGCTGCTCATAATCCTCGATGAGCGCGCGATTGAGCAGGATGATCCCCCCTGGAAGGTGCGTGGCGTCCCGCACACCGGCGGGCAAGACGACCAGCTTTGCGCTACCCTTGGGTGAGGGCAGACGCGCGCCAAGCCTGCGCAGGGCTTTGACGCCAGAGGCGTCAGTGCAAGGCTGGCCGGAAACACGGATAATCCGCGCCAGCAGGGCAGAGCCGATCTCTTGGCGTTTGACGGCAGGCACCACGCGGGCGGCGTGATCGCGGGCGGCGCCAGGCAGCCAAAAAGCGATAAGGGCAACCACCGCAGCGACAACAGCAAGGCTAACCAGCCAACGCAGGCGGCCCGGGTGCGGCTTGCCACGGTCTATAGCCGAGCGCAGCTTTTCGATGGCCGCGATCATTTGAGCTTCGTCCTCGGCCAGCTCGAGTGTTTCGCCGTTGTTACCGTCAGGAAAGAAAACTGCGGGGAGTTTACCAGGGTTGGCACGCTCGACGGCTGGCAAGAACCAGTGCGCGAGTGCGGTGTCGTTGCTGTCGGATATCGTCAGGGTGCTTTCGCCGATAGAGAGGATCACCTCGCGGCGCTGGGCCTCGGGTGCTGCACGCCAAAGCGCGGTGGCTTCGATGCGGTCATATTCTTTTAGCGCTGTCATTGCGGGCCTGCTCTTGCCTCTTTGAGCGAGGTTAGCATGGGTGTGGCATGTTGGGAAAGAGAGATTGCACGGCCTTTCAGTTTGTTTTGCTTATCTTGAAGCGTTGTCTGTAGCTGCCCGCGCTGAGGCCGGTGACTGACTTGAACAACCTGTTGAAGGCTGACACGTCTTGATAGCCGACTTGCCAGCAGATCTGGCTGATCGGGAGGCTGGTGAGTTCGAGTAAGCCCTTGGCTTTTTCAACGCGGAGTTCCTGTATGTAGCGGTTTACAGGCAGGCCGGTGCTTTTGGTGAAGCGGCGTTGGAGCGAGCGGGTCGAGAGGCCGGAGTGTGCCGCGAGCATTGGCAGGGAGAGGTCGTCGTTTGCGTGGGTTTCCATCCAGTGTTGCAAGGCGCGAATGGTTTGGTCGGTGTGGGACGTTTCGGGGCGGAACGCACGGTAATTGCGTTGCTCGCGGCCTGTCGGGTCGATCAGCATCTGGCGGCAGGTGCGCGACACCACGGTTGGGCCGAGCCAGCGGCCGATCAGGTGAACGCCGAGATCAACCCAGGCCATGACGCCGCCAGCGGTGACGATGTCGTTGTCGTCAAGCAGGATGTGCTCGGGGCCGAGCAACACCTTTGGAAAGGCCTCGCGGAAGTCGGCCTCAAGCGCCCAGTGCGTCGTTGCTCGGCGACCATCTAGCAAGCCGGCGTGGCCGAGCCAGTAGCCGCCAGCGCAGGCCGAGCAGAGGGTTGATCCGGCGAGGTGCTGCTGCTTAAGCCATGCATGCAGGGCGTGATCACTGGTGCCGCGTTTTCCAGTCAGGTTTGGAGGCAGGATGATTGCGTCGAACTGCGGGTTTTCAGCAATGTCGGAAGATGACACGAGGCGGTGCGTGATCTGTTGGCCGAGGGCCGGATCGGTCATGCGGTTGGCCATATCAAACATCTCGCCCAGCCCGAAGAGCGCCGACTGTTGGGCGCCGTCATAGGCGATGATGGCGACGTTTGGCGTATTTGGCATATTTTTTGTCATATGCGCCAATCGTAGAGGGCGGGCAGGCTGCCGTAAAGTGACCGACGACACTGAAACCTAGAGACATGAGGGCGACATGACCAAACAAGCGTTGATTTTGATTGATATCCAGAACGACTATTTCCCGAGCTTTGAAGGCAGCAAAATGCCTTTGCCCGCGATGGACGCTGCAAGCGATAAGGCCGCGGCTTTGCTGAGCGCGGCGCGAGAAAATGGCGTTTTTGTTGTGCATGTGAAACATGTGATGGCGTCAAATGCCGCGCCGTTCTTTCACCCAGATACAGCGGGCGCGGAGCTGCATGATAGCGTTGCGCCCTTGGCAAACGAGACGGTTGTTGAAAAGGCGCGCCCCAACAGTTTTGTCGGCACCGAGCTTGAGAGCATCCTGCGAAAGGCGGGTGTTTCCCGGCTGATCATCTGTGGTGCGATGAGCCAGATGTGCGTTGACGCCAGTGCGCGCGCGGCCGTTGACCTCGGCTTTGAAATCAGCGTCGCCCATGACGCCTGCGCGGCGGCGAATGTGGCGTTCGACGGTGTGAGCGCCCCTGCGGAGATGGTGCATGCGTCGATCATGGCGCCGCTGGCGGCGAGCTACTGCAAGGTTGTGTCCAGCGAGGTGTGCATAGGCCTGCTTGGCGCTTAGGCCGGCTTTGGCCGGCTTTGACGGCGGCGACTGTGCGCAGACCTAGGTGCAGCTTTCAGAGTTTAGAGGCGATACTGCGCAGCTCAAACTTCTGGACTTTGCCTGTCGAGGTTTTAGGCAACTCTTGAAAGACTATGTGCTTAGGGCTTTTGAAACCGGCCAAGAAGCTGCGGGCGTGGGCGATGAGTTCTGCCTCAGTCGCTGTCGCCCCGTCTTTCAGTTCAACAAAGGCGCAGGGGACTTCGCCCCATTTGTCGTCGGGGCGTGCCACCACAGCGCAGAGTGACACCGCGGGGTGCCGGGCGAGCGCGCCTTCGACCTCAACAGAGCTGATGTTTTCGCCACCGGAGATGATGATGTCTTTGGAGCGGTCTTTGATTTGCAGGTAGCTGTTGGGGTGTTGCACTGCGAGATCACCGGAATGAAAGAAACCGCCTTTGAAGGCTTCTTGCGTTGCTTCGGGGTTCTTGAGGTAACCTTTCATCACTGAATTGCCGCGCAGCATGATTTCGCCTTGGGTTTTGCCATCATGGGGCGCGGGTTCGAGTGTTTCGGGGTCGTGAACCGTTGCGCCTTCCATCATTGGCATTGCAACACCAGTGAGGGCTTTGGTGGCGTAGCGCGCCTCATCCGGGTGGTTGTCCCATGCGGGATCCCACAGGCATTCGGTGACGTGGCCGTATGTTTCGGTGAGGCCATAGACCTGCGTAACGTTGAAGCCGAGCGGTTCGATCCCTGCCAAGGTTGCCGCGGGGGGCGGGGCACCGGCAGTGAAGACCTGCACGGTGTGATCAAAGCTGCGGCGTTCGCCTTCGGGCGCGTTGATCAGAGTGTTCAGCACGATGGGCGCGCCGCCAAAATGGGTGACGCCCTCGTCAGCGATGGCGTTGTAGATGTTGCGCGCGGTGATGTCACGGCAGCAGATGATTGTGCCGCCAAGCAGGGGCATCAGCCAGCTGTGGTTCCAGCCGTTGCAGTGAAACAGCGGCACGATGGTGAGGTATTTCGGGCGCAGGGCGAGTTGCCAGCTGACGACAGTGCCCATTGTCATAAGGTAGGCTCCGCGATGGTGACAGACGACGCCTTTGGGCTGGCCTGTGGTGCCGGACGTGTAATTCAGCGCGAGGCTTTCCCATTCGTCTTCAGGCATTGTCCAAGCAAAACCCGCATCGCCGCCAGAAAGGAAATCCTCATAGGTGGTGTGGCGGTTTGAGGCGGGGTGATTTGCTGAAGGGTCTGGCACCTCGATGATGGTCGGTGCTGGCGTTTTCATTGCGGCTATGGCGGTTTCCAGCATGGGCAGGAACTCGGTATCAACCAGCACCAGCTTGGCTTCGCTATGCTCCAGAATGTAGGTGATGGTGCCGACATCAAGGCGGGTGTTGACGGCATTGATCACAGCGCCACAGGCAGGCACGCCAAAATGCGCCTCGACCTGTGCGGGGAGGTTTGGCAGCAGGGTTGTAACCACATCGCCGGATTTGATGCCGGCATTTGCGAGTGCCGAGGCAAGCTGCGAAACGCGGGCGTGATACTCGGCGTATGTTTTGCGGTGCTGGCTGCCATAGGCCACGGCGAGCTGATCGGGGTAAATTTTTGCAGCACGCGCAAGGTGTGACAAAGGCGTCAACGGCACAAAGTTTGCTGCGTTTTTGTCCAGACCTGTTTCGTCTCTGAGCCAACCCATGATGATCCTCCCTATATTCCGAGCTTTCAGTCGGTTTCAGGACAGATTAAACTCATGCGATGCGGTTTGGGAAGACCGGCAACGACATTTGGGGGCAAGCCGAAGTGAGTGACACAAAACCCGTAGCGGCGGCGCTTTGGATATTGGCGGCGATGATGATATTGGGCGTGATCGACAACTTTGTTGCGGTGATCGCGCAAAAGATCAGCATCTGGCAGCTTTACTTTGTGCGAGTCTGTATTTCGATTCCGGTCATTTTTGCGATGGCACAGCTGGCTGGTGCACGGTTTTTACCGCAGCGCTGGGGGGCTGTGCTGATGCGCAGCACGTTCTTTGCCTCGGCTATGCTGTTTTACTTTAGCTCTCTCGCGTTCCTGCCGATTGCGCAGTCGTTGGCGGGGTTGTTCACCTCGCCGATCATTGTTGTGGCGGTGACGGCGCTGGTGCTGAAAGAACCGATCGGGATTTACCGCATTGGTGCGGTTCTGGTTGGATTTGTTGGCACGTTGATTGTGTTGCAAGTCAGCCCGAGCGCTTTTAGCCCGTTGGTGATCGTGCCGGTGATCGGCGGCTTTTTATATGCGATGAGCGCGATTATCACCCGTAGGATGTGTGATGGCGAGAGCACCTATACCTTGCTGGCTGGCACGATGGGCATGCAGGGGGTGCTTGGCATTGTCGGCCTGCTGGTGATTGCCGCGCTGGGCATTGAGGAGCAGCAAGGGCCGCTGGCGTTTGTGACACGTGGCTTTGTGTGGCCGATGGGCGAGATGGGCTGGCTTGTGGTCGGGCATGTGCTCGGCTCGATCGCGGGGGTGTTTTGCCTCACTAAGGGCTATCAACTTGGCGAGGCGTCCTACGTCGCGGTGTTTGAATACTCGGTGATGATCTTCGGGCCGTTGTTTGCCTGGTATTGGTTCGGGCAGAACCTGAGCTTTGGTCAGATCATTGGCGTCGGGTTGATCATTGCGGCGGGCTCGGTGATTGCGCTTCGCTCACGTGCGCAGTAGCGTTCAGGCATGATCATTTCGCCCGGCCGTAACTATATTTTTGTCCATATTCCTAAAACAGGCGGCACCTCGCTGGCACTGGCTTTGGAAGAGCGGGCGATGCGAGACGACATGATGCTGGGGGACACGCCCAAGGCGTTGAAACGGCGGCGCAAGCTTAAAGATGTGCGCGCTGCTGGCCGACTTTGGAAGCATTCGACACTGGCTGACATCGAGGGGGTGGTGAGCCGAGAAGATATCGCTCAGATGCTGGCGTTTACGCTGGTGCGCAACCCGTTTGACCGGCTGGTGAGTTACTATCACTGGCTGCGGGAGCAGAGGTTTGAGCACCCCGCAGTGCGGACTGCCAAGGCTTTGGAGTTCGATGCGTTCTTGCAGGATCAGGGTATCGGACATGCGATGCAAACCATGCCCTACGAGAGCTATATGCGCGACGGGGCAGGGGCCGGGCGCGAGGCGCTCTACATCAGGTTGGAGCATTTTGAGGAAGACGCTGCACCGCTTTGGGAGCATCTGGGCTTTGAACTCGTCCTGCCTCGGATAAACGCGAGCCCGCGAGAGGACGACTATCGGGCTTACTATTCGCAGGCGTCGCGGGAACGTGTCGAGACCATTTGTGCCGCTGATCTCGCGCGTTTTAACTACGGGTTCGAGAATTAAGGCAGGTTTGCCGCAAGTTTGATGACAATTCACAATGATGCGC
This sequence comes from Lentibacter algarum, assembly GCF_018860975.1. Lineage (GTDB taxonomy): Bacteria > Pseudomonadota > Alphaproteobacteria > Rhodobacterales > Rhodobacteraceae > Lentibacter > Lentibacter algarum_A. The sequence goes on along the minus strand of NZ_JAHKQI010000009.1, from coordinate 157,520 downwards.
TATCATTGTTTTTATTGTGGCGACAATGCCCTCAAATTGCCCAAAGTCAGCCCCATAACCCACACGAGAATCACCCCTTCTGGTTGCATAACGCAAAAAGGTCACCTGCCAGTGACCGCAAAAAAAGCTGCTAATTCACAGTCTGGGGAAGACAAATGTTTGGATGGAAAGGCGCTGGTCGCCAAAAAACTTTTAGAGTTTCTGAGCCTTCAGGGGCTTTTTCTGGAGCACAAACCGTAGAGGCAACAGGTGTTCTGACTGGTATCACTGCGGGCACCAAGATCGGAACGGCGATTGGCTGGCGAGATGCCGCGAGCTTGCAAGCTGGCGACATGGTGCTGACATTTGACAACGGGCTACAACCGCTGGAGGGCGTCACGCGCCGCCAGCTTTGGAGCGGCGAAGAGGCTTGCCCTGTGCAGTTCTGGCCGTTGCTGGTGCCGACCGGAGTGCTTGAAAACTCTAGCCCGATCATGCTTCTCGGCCGTCAAGGCGTGATGCTGGAGAGCGACATCGCGGAGGCGCTATACGGTGATCCGTTTGCGCTGCTTCCTGCGGCGGCGCTTGAAGGGCTGCACGGTATCGAGCGGATGTATCCGGCAGACCCAATTGAAGTGATTACGCTCGAGTTTAGAAGCGAGCAGGTTGTTTTCGGTGACCACGGAACGCTGCTGTTTTGCAGTGCGGGCGGCGATTTACTTGAACGCGCCACGGCGGAAAAACCAGAAACGGTTGGCTACAACATGTTGGCTGAGACCAAGGCGAGCCAACTGGTTGAGATGGGCGTTTTGGAAGTTGCCTGAAGGATTGCATGGTGGCTTGGCACCAGTTGACACAATTTGACGGGATTGTTCGCTTTTCATCAATGATGCCTAAAACTTACCACAAATGCGCCCAACCTTTTGCGCATATCCTAGGCAAAAGTAGGGTATTGCAAGAGATCGTCTGCCAGCGATTTTGCACTTGGGGATGACAGTTATCGAACTGTTTCTGGACAGGACAGGCCCGCGCGGCAAGGGGTGAAGAGAGAGCCCCCCTTGCCCGACGCGGCCCGGCCTGAGCACCAGCATCAATCCAAAGTGAAAACCGTTGGCAGAGCCTGAGCTCTGGCCTGGTTTGGTGGGCTATGCATGTCTAATCCCCGCCCTTTTGGGCAACATGTGGGGTGCACCATGCCGGAACCAGAAGAAAGGGTGCGTTGTTTCCAGCGCACCCTTTCAGCTTTTAAGATCGTGAAGTGCAGCTTAGGCTGCGGCTTCCTCGTCTTTTGAGAAGCGACCATAGAAAGTCTGGTTCTTGTCGGCCATTTCCTTGAGCAGGGCTGGTGTGGCGAAACGCTCGCCATACTTTGCGGCCAGCTCGGCGGTGCGCTCGGCAGCGTAAGGCGTGCCAATGATGTCGAGCCATGAGAGCGGACCACCTGACCAAGGCGCGAAGCCCCAAGCCAAGATTGCGCCTACATCGCCTTCGCGGATGTCTTCCAGCACACCTTCTTCAAGCGCGCGAACGGCTTCAAGAACCTGGCTAAACATCAGGCGCTCTTGCACTTCGATGAGGTCTGGCTGTTCTTCGAGCAATGGGTGTTTCTCGTTGAGACCTTCCCAGTAGCCGAGGCGTTTGCCTTTTTCGTCATAGTTGAAGAAGCCAGCATTTGCCTTGCGGCCCATACGGCCCTCTGCTTCGAGGTAGAAGATCAGATCATCAGCTGGGCTATCGGGGTAGTCGTCGCCCATCGCAAGCTTAGTCGCACGTGCGATTTTTGCGCCAAGGTCGATCGAGGTTTCATCCGTCAACTGGATGGGCCCGACAGGGAAGCCAAGCTGGCGTGCTGCGTTGTCGATCAGGGCTGGTGCGACACCTTCGGTGAGCATGCGCGCACCTTCGTTGACGTATGGAATGATGCAGCGGTTGCAGTAGAAGAAGCGTGCATCGTTCACAACGATCGGCGTTTTGCGGATCTGGCGCACGTAGTCGAGCGCCTTGGCCACGGCGCGGTCACCTGTTTGCTTGCCTTTGATGATCTCGACCAGCAGCATTTTCTCGACGGGCGAGAAGAAGTGGATGCCGATGAACTGATCGTCGCGCTTTGAGGCTTTAGCCAGCTCGGTGATCGGAAGCGTCGAGGTGTTCGAGGCAAAGATGCAATCTTCCGGGATGATCGCTTCGACTTTTTTGGTCATCTCGGCCTTGACGCCTACGTCTTCAAACACGGCCTCGATGATCAAGTCGCAGCCCTTGAGCGCGTCGAGATCAGGCGTGGCGGTGATCAGCGAGAGAAGCGCTTCCTTCTTCTCTTCCGTTGCTTTTTTGCGGGCGATGCCTTTGTCCATGTAGGTGGCTGCATAGGCTTTGCCCTTGTCGGCGGCGGCTTGGTCACGGTCGATCAGCACCACTTCGATACCAGCTTGAGCCGAGACCAGCGCGATGCCTGCGCCCATCATACCCGCGCCCAAAACGCCGAGCTTTTTGACGGTTTGGTCCGGCACACCAGCGGGACGCACGGCGCCTTTTTCCAGCGCTTCTTTGTTGATGAAGAGCGAGCGGATCATTGCTTCCGAGCTCGGGTTCATCAGGATGTTGGTGAACCAGCGTGCTTCGATCTTGATCGCGGTGTCAAACGGCACAAGCGCGCCTTCGTAGACAGCCGAGAGCAGGGCTTTGGCCGCAGGAAACGCGCCTTGTGTCTGGGCGTGAACCATTGTTGCGGCGCCCATGAATGTCATGAAGCCAGCAGGGTGAAACGGCGTACCGCCGGGCATTTTGTAGCCTTTCTCATCCCATGGCTTAACGATCTTGGGCTCGGAGAGAACCCACGCGCGCGCGTCGGCCATTGGATCATCTGACACTTCATGGATGAGGCCCGCAGCCTTGGCTTTGTCGGGGCTGACCATCTTGCCTTGCAAGAGGAAGGGCGAAGCCGCCATTGCGCCGAGCATACGTGTGAGCCGGGTTGTGCCACCCGCGCCGGGGAAGATGCCGACCATGATTTCAGGGAAGCCGATTTTGGCTTTCGGGTTGTTGGCGGCAAAGATGCGGTGCGTTGACAGAGGCAACTCATAGCCAATTCCAAGCGCTGTGCCCGGAAGCACAGAAGCAATCGGCTTGCCACCTTTGTTGGTCTTGGCATCCATACCGGCGCGCTCGATTTTGCGCAGCACCGAGTGCATTTGCATGGTGCCATCAAACAGGCCCTTTGCGGGCTCGTCGCCTGCGTCGGCCTTCATCTTGGCGATGGCGTTGAGGTCCATCCCGCCGGCGAAGCTGCCTTTCTTGCCTGACGTGATGATCACGCCTTTGACAGCATCATCCGCGAGGGCGTCGTCGATGTGGGCGTCAAGATCGGCGAAGCCCTGAATGCTCATCACATTCATGGATTTGCCAACGGTGTCCCAGACGATTGTGGCGATGCCTTCGGCATCTTTGGTCATGGTAAAATCAGTCATGTTTTCATCTCCCGTTTTGGGTTGTTAGGGGGCTGTCGTTTCGGCGGCGATCGCCTTTTGAATGACAGCCAATATTTCTGCAGGTGTTTTGGCGTTCACTTTGATATGCTTTGCATAGTCAAAACGCTGACGGTCGATTGCGCTGCCCGGATCGCCTTCCAGCCGGAAGACAACAGATGGCTTTTTGCAAAACAGCCGCATCAGCGCCCCGTCGTGCATTGTCACGAGTTCCAGCTGATCATAGCCCTTGGCCTGAGCCAGAGCATAGACCAGCGGAAACGGGTGAGCATCGCCGATGGGGTGTGAGTACGCCAAAGTTACACCCGTTCGAGAATGGTAGCGGCGCCCATACCTGAGCCGATGCAAAGCGTGGCGAGGCCAAGCTCTTTGTCGGAGCGTTCGAGCTCGTCCATCAGCGTGCCGAGGATCATCGCGCCGGTCGCGCCGAGGGGGTGGCCCATCGCCATTGAGCCGCCGTTGACGTTGACTTTGTCGTGGTCGACATCAAACGCCTGTTCAAAACGCATAACAACCGAGGCGAAGGCTTCGTTGACTTCAAACAGGTCGATGTCGCTGATGCTCATGCCGCTGTCGCGCATGATTTTCTCGGTCACGGGCACTGGGCCTGTGAGCATGATGGTCGGGTCGGTGCCGATCTTGGCTGTGGCGCGGATGCGGGCGCGGGGCTTGATGCCCATTTGCTCGCCGAACTCTTTATTGCCGATCAAAACCGCGGCTGCGCCATCAACGATGCCCGAGGAGTTGCCCGCATGGTGAATGTGGTTGATGCGCTCAAGCTCCGGGTATTTGAGCATAGCGATCTTATCAAAGCCGGGCATGACTTCGCCCATCTGCTGGAACGAAGGCTTAAGAGCGCCGAGGCTTTGCATGTCAGTCTGCGGACGCATGAACTCGTCATAGGCCAAGATAGGCAAGCCATTCACGTCGTTCACCGGAACGACCGAGCGGTTGAAGTGCCCCGCATCCCATGCGGCTTTTGCGCGGCGCTGGCTTTCAACGGCCATGGCGTCGGCTTGGTCGCGAGTGAAGCCATATTTTGTGGCGATGATGTCGGCCGAGATGCCTTGTGGCACAAAGTAGTGGTCGATCGCGATTGATGGATCAACGGCGATTGCGCCACCGTCAGAGCCCATCGGGGTGCGGCTCATGGACTCAACGCCGCCAGCGATATAGGCGTTGCCTGCTCCGCCGCGCACTTGGTTTGCGGCGACGTTGACGGCCTCAAGCCCAGAGGCGCAGAAGCGGTTGATGGACAGGCCGGGGATGCTTTCGTCAAGATCAGAGGCAAGCACGGCTGTGCGCGCGAGGCATGCGCCTTGCTCGGCAACTTGGGTGACGTTGCCCCAGATTACGTCTTCAACGGCGTGACCCTGCAGGTCGTTGCGTTCCTTCAAGGCGTTAAGAGCCACAGCCGAAAGGCGCGCGGCTGAAACTTCGTGCAGTGAGCCGTCTTTGCGGCCCTTGCCACGCGGCGTGCGCACGGCGTCATAGATATAAGCTTCGGTCATGGTTTTCTCCTATCCGGTGTTGTCTTAAGCGCGGTCAGCGGGGCTGCCGGGCATCAGGTCGTATGGGGCTTTCCACCCCGGTGTTTGTTGAATGTTGGTGAGCCAACGGTCGATATTGGCCCATTCTTTGCGCTCAAAGCCGAAGGGCTCCGGGTAAAACAGGTAGCCACAGTTGGCGATGTCGGCGTTGGTGATCGCATCACCGACGAGCCAGTCGCGGCCCTCAAGATGTGCATCAAGCGTTGCGTAAACCGCTTTAAGGCGGCCTTGCAGGAAGTTGATAGCTTCTTGCGGGCGTTTGTCTTCTGGCAGGAAGTTGAGCAGAAACCGAGTGATGCCGGTTTGTGACGAGTTCTTGTGGTTGTCCCATAGTACCCAACGCAGCACTTCGTATTTATCACTTGGCGCGCCGCCGAGTTTGCCTGATTTGTCGGTGACGTATTGCTGGATCACACCGGATTGACAGAGGCGGATGTCGCCGTCTTCAAGCATTGGCACTTCGCCCATGATGTTTTTGGCGCGGTATTCCTGCGAGCGGGCTTCGCCGCCGAAAAAGTCGACATAGACAGGCTCCCAGTCAAGGCCGGAGAGCTCAAGTGCAAGGGCGGCTTTGTAAGCATTTCCAGACTCGCCGAAACAGTGGAGTTTGAGTGTCATATCATAGTTCCTTTCTTTTAGGTCGGCGGTGGGGGTTTCACACCCCCACACCCCCGTGGGATATTTCTACCAAGAAAAAGAGTTGCCGGTTTCTGGCTCTTTTTCTTGGTGAAAGTATCCCCGCCGGAGGCTTCCAGGGGCGAGGATTATTGTTGTCGTTGCGGATTTAGAGTGACCTTGAGATCAACTCCTTCATAATTTCGTTGGTGCCGCCGTAGATGCGCTGAACACGGGCGTCGGCCCACATTTCGGCGACGGCGTATTCTTGCATAAACCCATAACCACCGTGCAGTTGCACACATTCATCAAGCACTTCGCCTTGCGTTTCTGTCAGCCAGTACTTGCACATCGCCGCTTTTTCGACGGTGAGTTCGCCGCGCATGTGCTCGGAGATGCACTCATCAAGGAAGGCGCGAGAAACTGTAAGTTTGGTTTTGCATTCGGCAAGTTTGAAGCGAGTGTTCTGAAATTGCATGATCGGGCCGCCGAAGGCCTCACGCTCGTTGCAATAGGCGATGGTGCGCTCGATGGCGCCTTGCATGGCGCCGACCGCGCCACAGCCGATGATCAGGCGTTCTTGTGGGAGCTGCTGCATCATCTGATAGAAGCCTTTGCCCTCGACTCCGCCAAGGATGTTTTCCGGCGGAATTTCGACATTGTCAAAGAACAGCTCTGAGGTGTCGGCGGCGTGCATGCCGACTTTTTCGAGGTTGCGGCCACGCGCGAAACCCTGCGCTTTGTCGGTTTCGACAACCACCAGCGAGACACCTTTGGAGCCAAGCGACGGGTCGGTTTTGGCCGCGACGATGATCAGCTCGGCGTGCTGGCCGTTTGAGATAAACGTCTTTTGGCCCGTAAGGCGGTAGGCATTGCCGTCGCGGACGGCGCGGGTTTTGATCGCTTGCACGTCAGAGCCTGTTGACGGCTCGGTCATTGCCAATGCGCCAACGGTCTCGCCGGTGACCATCTTGGGCAACCAGCGCTGCTTTTGCTCTTCGGTGCCGCAGTTGAGGATGTAATGTGCGACGATGCCTGAATGGATCGGATTACCCCAAGAGGCGAGGTTGGCGCGGGGGTGTTCCATCATCACCACGGCCTCATGGCCAAAATCGCCGCCGTGGCCGCCGTATTCTTCGGGGATGGACGGGCACAGCAGGCCAAGCTCGCCAGCTTCGTTCCATGCCGTGCGGTCCATCTGGCCTTGCTTGCGCCATTTCTCAAAGCGAGGCGACCATTCATCAGTGATGAACTTTGCCGTCATGTCTGCGAGCATTTGGTGCTCGTCTGTCATCCAGCTTGATGTCATTGGCTTTTCCTCCCCAGAAAAAAACTAACGTTTGCGCGCGTCGAGCTCTGAATTGAACAGCCGCAGGCGGGCTGTCAGGTTTTCTTGGTTGGTGACGCTCTCGAAGTTTTCAAACAGAAACGAGAGCGCTTCACCTTCGTCGAGCCCGGCCTCTGTCGCAAAACGCTTGAGCCGTCGGTAGCCGTCTTCTGTCATGGCACAGGGAAAACGGCGGGTGAGGCGGAAGCGTTTTGGCATCGGGGCGGGGCTCCTTTTCTTGGTGGCTTAGAACTGGTCGGCGGCGAGCGCCATGACAGTTTCTGCGCCCGTCTCGATGCGCGCAAGGTGCATCGCGGTCGCGGGCAGGCGGCGTGCCATATAGTAGCGCCCCGTTGCCAGCTTTGTCTCGTGGAACGCCGCGTCAGAGGTGCCATTTGCCAGCGCTTCCAGCGAGGCTTTGGCCATGCGACCCCACATCAGGCCGAGGCAGACATGACCCATCATATGCATAAAGTCGTTTGAGCCAGACAGAGCTGCGTTCGGGTCTTTCATGCCGTTTTGCATGAAGAACATGCCAGCGGTTTGCAAATGCTTTGACGCTACTTTCAACGGCTCGACAAAGTCTTCCATGCCTTCCACATCTTTGTTCTCAGAGCAGAAATCTTTGACCAGGGCGAAGAAGGCCATGACGTGTTTGCCGCCATCTTGCGCCAGTTTACGGCCGACAAGATCAAGCGCCTGAACGCCGTTAGCACCTTCGTAGATCATCGCGATGCGCGCGTCGCGGGTGAACTGGCTCATGCCGTGCTCTTCAATGTAGCCGTGGCCACCGAAGATTTGCTGGGCCTTAACGGTCATGTCGTAGCCCTCGTCAGTGAGGAACCCTTTCACAACCGGTGTCATCAACGAGATGAGGCCGTCAGCGTCGGCGTCTTCGGCGCGGTGGGCTTGGTCGATCAGCTGCGAACTCCAGAGGATAAAGGCGCGCGCGGCCTCGATGAAGCTTTTCTGGTCCATCAACGAGCGGCGGATATCAGGATGCACGATCAGCGGATCGGCTGGGCCTTCTGGGTTTTCAGCGCCGGTAACCGCACGGCCTTGCAGGCGGTCGTTGGCGTAGATCACTGCGTTTTGGTAGGCCGCGTCTGCGGCCGAGAGGCCCTGCATGCCAACACCGATGCGGGCTTCGTTCATCATCGTGAACATGGCGCGCATACCTTTGTGCATGTCGCCGAGTAGATAGCCTGTGGCTTCGTCGTAGTTCATCACGCAGGTCGAGTTGCCGTGGATGCCCATTTTCTCTTCAATAGCACCACACGAGACGCCGTTGCGCGCGCCGACTGTGCCGTCGTCGTTGACGATAAACTTGGGCACGATAAAGAGCGAAACGCCTTTGATGCCTTCGGGCCCGCCGGGGATTTTTGCCAGAACGAGGTGAATGATGTTGTCTGACATCTCGTGCTCGCCTGCCGAGATAAAGATCTTCTGACCGGAGACTTTGTAGCTACCGTCATCCTGTGGCTCAGCCTTGGTGCGCATCATGCCCAAGTCTGTGCCGCAGTGTGGTTCTGTCAGGTTCATGGTGCCTGTCCACTCGCAAGACACCATGTTTGGAAGGTAGGTTTCCTTTTGTTCTTGCGTGCCGTGCGCCAAGATAGCCGAGGCCGCGCCGTGGGTGAGACCTTGATACATGGTGAAGGCTTGGTTTGAGGCCGAGAACATCTCGCCCACTGCCGTGCCGAGGACGTAGGGCATGTTTTGGCCGCCGAACTCTTCAGGCATATCAAGCCCTGTCCAGCCGCCTTCACGCACTTGATCAAACGCTTCCTTGAAACCTGTAGGCACGCGCACAACACCATTTTCGAGCGTGCAGCCCTCTTTGTCGCCAACCACGTTCAGCGGTGCGAGCACTTCGCTGGTGATCTTGCCGGCTTCTTCCAGCACCGCGGCTGTGAAGTCACGATCAAGATCGGAATACCCTGGAATCGAAGATTCACTCGTTTTGAGAACATCGTGCAGAACGAATTGCAGGTCTTTTGTGGGGGCTGTGTAGCTGGGCATTGTGAATGTCTCCGGGTTTTGGCGTGAGTGATTGGGTTATTCGGCGGCGGCGGGCAAATCGGCGTTTGACGCGATAACCTTGCCGAGCCAGTCAAGCTGGGTTTTGAAATCGGTGATCGCTTCGTTGAGTTCGTCGCGCTGCGATTCCATATCGTTCAGGCGCTCCTGTGCGATGCCATAGGTTGCCTGAAGCTGCGTTTGCTGTTGGTCACCGACATAGTAGAGCTCCAGCAGTTGGCGGATCTCTTCAAGGCTGAAGCCGAAGCGTTTGCCGCGCAGAATTAGCTTGAGGCGGGCACGGTCGCGCTTGGTGAACAGGCGCTTTTGGCCTTCGCGAATAGGGAAGAGAAGCTCTTTGGCTTCGTAAAACCGTAGGGTGCGAGGTGTTACGTCAAAAGCCTCACACATTTGGCGGATTGTCATGGTTTCATCAGAATCAATCACTGAACGTCTCCCTGTCCGTCGTGTGCAACTTGGTGATGCACCTTAGATACTCAGGGTTGGTCTCGTTTCAAGCAAAAGTTGACGTTAACGTAAGGAGTACGTTGCGTCACCTTTTGGATTGCAGGGCGCGCAGCGTTTCTTCACGGTTCTGAGTGAGCTCGGCGATGGCCTCATCAAGTTCGGCGCGTTGTCTTTCAAGCTCTTTGAGCTGCCTTTCAGCAGAATCAACCCAGGTTTGAAGTTGCGCTTCGGTGCCTTGCTCTTCGTAGAGCATGAGAAACTGGCGGATGCCTTCAAGTGAGAACCCCCAACGGCGACCACGTAAAATAAGTGTCATGCGGGCAATTTCACGGGGGCTATAAAACCGTGCGCGCCCCTCACGGGTGGGTTGCAACAGCTCGATGTATTCGTAGTAGCGCAGGGTGCGCGGCGTTACATCAAACTTGGCGCACATATCCTTGAAGGTGAGGCGTTGTTCTGTCACGGTCGTTCTCCTTGGTGCTAACTTATGGCGCGAGTGCAGCAGACACAAGATCAAGGCATGAGTTGTTTTGGGATTATTCAGCCAGCGCTTGCAGGCCTTCACGGAGCGTGGAAGTATGCGTGCAATTAGAGCCGATATGCAGGAGATGACACCAATGGATAAGGTCAAATTTGCGAAGCAGTTTGTGGCCGCGCTTCCGCATTGTCGCGAGCTTGGCATGCGGTTGACAGACATCGGTGATGGGGTTGCTGTGGGCGAGATGCCCTACGATGCAAAGCTGGTTGGTGACCCTGAGACCGGCGTGCTGCATGGCGGGGCGATTTCGGCTTTAATGGACACATGCGGGGGGGCCGCAACAATGAGCCATCCGCGTTCGCCCGCTGGCACTGCAACGATTGACCTGCGCATTGACTACATGCGCGCGGCGACCCCGCAGCAGACGATTGTTGCGCGCGCAGAGTGCTACCACATCACCCGCTCGGTCGCCTTTGTGCGGGTGACGGCTGTTGATGATGATGTTGACAACCCTGTCGCCGTGGCAACCGGCGCTTTTACGGTGGAGCAATAACATGGCGCGTAAACGGCCCGAGCCTGTTCAGGTTATCAAACAACGCCGCGATGCTGTGCTTGCTGCATTGGTGCATGGCGTGCCTTACATCAACTTTCTCGGCATCGAGTTTGACCGGCGCGGCGATGAGCTGACCGCGATTTTACCTTATGATGACAAGCTGATCGGCAACCCGATGCTGCCTGCGATTCACGGTGGCGCGATCAGCGGCTTTCTTGAGGTCGCGGCAGTGATCGGCCTCGGCTGGGCGGTGCTTTGGGACGAGATGGAACGGGGCGAACTTGATGCCGACGAAATCATCTCCGGACATTTGCCCCGCTTGCCAAAGACCATCGACTTCACGGTTGATTACCTGCGCTCGGGCCTGCCGCGAGACGCCTATGCGAGGGCCAAGGTGAACCGCTCGGGCAGACGCTATGCGAGCGTGCATGTCGAAGCCTGGCAAGACAACCGGCAGCGCAGTTTTGCGCAGGCGACGGGGCATTTCTTGATGCCACAGCGCAAGCCTGACAGTGATGATTGAGCTAACGCACCGGCGGGTTCTGACGATCGCTATCCCCATTTTGCTGGCCAATGTGACGGTGCCATTGTTGGGGGCTGTCGATACCGCTGTTGTCGGGCAAATACCCGATGCTGCACCTATCGCAGCGGTGGGAGTTGGCGCGATTATCTTGTCGGCAATTTACTGGGTGTTCGGCTTTTTACGTATGGGCACAACCGGCCTCACCAGCCAAGCCGCAGGGCGGGGGGAGACGGGTGAAGTCGCGGCTTTGCTAACGCGGGCTTTGATGATCGGGCTTGCGGGCGGCGTTGTGTTTATTCTGATCAAGCCGCTGCTGTTTTGGGGCGCTTTCGCAGCCTCGCCAGCCAGCCCCGAAGTTGAAGGCATGGCGCGCACCTATATGCAGATCAGGATCTGGTCTGCCCCTGCAGCGATTGCCAGCTACGGCATTTCCGGCTGGCTTATTGCGCAGGAGCGCACCAAGGCTGTGCTGGTCATTCAACTGGTGACAAACGGTGTCAATGTGAGCCTTGATTTGCTGTTTGTGATCGGCATGTCGCTTGGCGTTGCGGGGGTGGCTTGGGCCACGTTTGTCGCCGAATGGGCGGGTTTTGGTGTTGGCCTCTGGGCTTGTCGTGAGGCTTTCCTTAGCCCCGCTTGGAACGATTGGGCACGGGTGTTTGACCGCGAGAAGCTCAAACGCATGGCGGTGGTGAACACTGATATCTTGATCCGCTCGCTGTTGTTGCAAGGCATCTTCGTGTCGTTCCTGTTGGTCGGCGGGCGCTTTGGCACTGTGACGCTGGCCGCAAACCAGGTGCTGCTGCAATTTTTGCACATCGCAGGTTACGCGCTTGACGGGTTTGCCTTTGCCGCCGAGGCGCTTGTCGGGCAGGCCTACGGAAAGCGCGCAGTGGCTCAGGTGCGCGCGGCTTCAAAGCTCACCAGTCTTTGGGCGCTGGGCTTTGGCTTTGCTATGGCGCTGGTGTTCTGGTTGTTCGGGCCGATGATCATTGACTTGATATCAAAGGCGCCGGACGTGCAGCAGGAGGCGCGACGCTACCTGCCGTGGCTGGTTGCTGCCCCCGTGATGGTTGTCGCATACTCGCAGCTCGACGGCATTTTTATCGGCGCAACGCGCTCGGCGGATATGCGCAACATGATGGCGGTTTCATTTGTGATCTACGCCGTCATGGCTTGGCTGTTGATGCCCGTGTTTGAAAACCACGGGCTTTGGCTGGCGCTGCATATCTCGTTTGTGGCGCGCGGGCTGACGCTGTGGCTGCGCTATCCTGCGTTGGAGCGCAGTGTCGCTTAGAGAATGTCGAGCACGCTTTCGGGCGGGCGGCCAAGTGCTGCTTTGTTGTTGGCCAATACGACGGGCCGCTCGATGAGTTTCGGCACGCGGGCCATGGCGGCAAAGAGCGTGTCGTCTGGGCTGTCTTTGGTCAGACCCTCGGCTTTGAACTCGGCTTCGCCTGTGCGCATCATTTTGATTGGCGCAAGGCCGAGCGCCTTGGCAACACTGCGCAATTCGGCCTCGGAAGGGGCGTCTGTGAGGTAGGTTCGCACCTCTGGTGTGTGGCCGTGCTCTTCCAGCAAAGCCAGTGTTTGCCGCGACTTCGAGCAGCGAGGATTGTGCCAAATGGTGATCATAGCCAAGTGTCCCTTTCGGTTCCGACGGCCTCGGAAACATTGCTGAAACCGTCTTGTTTGAGGAGGTCATCAAGCCCGCGGGCGATTTGCGGCACAAGGCTCATGCCGTGATAGACGAGTGCGGAGTAAAACTGCACCGCCGAGGCCCCTGCACGGATTTTGGCGTAGGCCTGCTCGGGCGTTGCGATGCCGCCGACACCGATAAGTGGGATTTTACCTTGGGTGGACTTTGAGAGCTTGGCGAGCACGCGTGTCGAGGACTCAAACAAGGGCGCGCCTGAGAGGCCGCCTGCCTCTGCTTTGTCAGCACCTGTCAGGCCTTCGCGAGAGAGAGTTGTATTGGTTGCGATCACTGCACTAAGCCCCGCTGCGAGGGCGACATCGCCGATCTCGGTGATCTCGGCATCGGTCAGGTCTGGCGCGATTTTGAGGAAGATCGGCAGCGGTTTTGTGAGGGCGGCGTTGGCTTGCATGACGCCGGATAGCAACGCGGCGAGGGCTTCGGCGCCTTGCAAGTCGCGCAGCTTTTCGGTGTTGGGAGAGGAGACGTTGACTGTCGCAAAATCAAGGTGATCGCCGCAATGGGCAAGCACTTTGGCGAAGTCGTCGGCGCGGTTGTTGCTGTCTTTGTTGGCTCCGAGGTTGAGGCCGATAACGGCGTCTTTCGGTCGCTGGGCGAGCCGCGTTGCGGCCGCTTGCATGCCCTTGTTGTTAAAGCCGAAGCGGTTGATCACGGCGGCGTCTTCTTTCAGGCGAAAGAGCCGCGGCTTGGGGTTGCCGTCTTGAGCGCGGGGGGTGACTGCGCCAACTTCGACAAAGCCGAAACCCGCGCGTGACAGCGGCGCAAGCACCTCGGCGTTTTTGTCAAAACCAGCGGCGAGGCCAACGGGGTTCGGTAGCTTGAGGCCTGCGATTTCGGTTGCCAAACGGGGCGATGTAACTGAGCCGGGCAGGGGCACGAGGCCCGACGCGAGCGCTTTGACCGCGAGGCCGTGAGCGCGCTCGGGGTCGATGCGGTGCATGCCGAAAAGGGCCAGTTTTTCGAGCAGATTCATCCGAACTCGCTTTTGCCAGATGAGGGCTTGGTGCGGATCAGGCGTGAGGTGAGCACGGCGGATTGCCGGTGCACAACGGCGCGCTGATATTCGGGGTCTGTGATCATCGCGAGAAAGGCTTTGGCATTCGGATACCGCGCAACAAAGATGTGATCCCAGTGCTCATTGCTTGGCCCCATGAGGACGGCTTCAAAGCGCGCACGCCAGACGATTGTGCCATTGTTGCGCTGGAAAATCGGCCCGGTTTCACGGCCATAGTTTGCGTAGGCGTCGGCGCCTGTCAGGTCTTTGCCATGCAGCGCGTGGCCTTCGGGGTAGGCGGCGGCGTCACGTAGACGCACGAGGTTAAGCATCTCGATGGGGGTGTCGCGATCCAGCGCTTTGAAGGCCTCAAACTGGGCGCGGGTCGGGTCAACAAAACCTGCGAGCTCTTCCGGAAAGACATGTGTGCCATGCACAAGCGGCAGGGGCCAAGCGAAGGCGACATCGGAGAGTTTTAGAGTGCGGTAGAGATGCGGGAAGAGGGCGTCGCCGCGTGAGACCTCCCATTTGAGTGCTTCACCTAGGGGCTCGGCCTCTACCCCCAGCAACATAAGATCATCGGCACCGGCAAAGTGCTTGGCGGCGGTCTCTTGCGCTTGCTCGGGGGTTGAAAAGTGAACATAGCCATCGGCTATATCTATCGGCGCACCTTGGCTTTCGCCTTCAGCACGGAGCGCGGCCCATTCGGCAGCGCGGAATATCTTGAGGATAAGCATGCGGGTTTGATGCCCTCAAAGGCAGTAAAGGGTCAAGCCCAGAAGCGGCTTCATAAAGCTTTTGACCTCCTGCGGGAAGAGTTGCACCATCATGCCTTAACCAACACAGGAGATTCGACATGTTTGCTCGTATTTTGGGCGCGGCCTCGGCTTTGGCACTGAGCGCAGGCGCAGCGGCGGCGGATTACACGCTGCACATTGTTCATATCAACGATCTGCACAGCCGGATTGAACCCGTCAACAAGTATGACTCAACCTGCAACGCCGAGGACAACGCCGAGGGTAAGTGCTTTGGCGGCTTTGCGCGGGTGGCGACGAAGATTGCCGAGTTGCGCAAAGAGCTTGCCGGCGAGAACTTGCTGGTGATGGATGCGGGAGACCAGTATCAGGGCTCGCTGATGTACACGACATACAAGGGCGATGTCGAAATCGAGATGATGGAGAAAGTCGGCTTTGACGTGATGGCCGTTGGCAACCACGAGTTTGATGACGGGCCTGAGGGACTTGCCAAACTGGTTGACGGTGTTTCGTTTCCGGTGATCTCCGGGAACATAGATGTGTCGCGCTCCAACGTGCTGGCAGGGAAGGTGACCAACCATGTCGTGCTCGAAGTCGGCGGCGAGAAGGTTGCGATTATCTCGGCGTTGGCGACGGACACGGCTGAAACATCATCACCGGGTGAGGCGGTGGTTTTTCAAGACGAAATCGAAAGCCTGAAGGCCGATGTTGCTGCGCTTGAAGCTGAGGGTGTGACCAAGATCATCGCGCTCAACCATGTTGGCGTGAAGAAGGACATGGCGATTGCCGAGGCTGTTGCCGGTCTTGACGCTGTGGTTGGCGGGCATTCGCATACCAAGTTTTCCAACACCGAAGAGGGGGCGATGGCCTATCCGACGATGGTTGGAAATGTGCCGGTTGTGCAGGCCTATGCTTACTCGAAGTATGTCGGGCACCTTGTGCTGACATTCGATGACGCAGGCGTTGTGACGGCGGCGACTGGCGACACGATCTTGCTTGATGCTTCTGTTGCTGAAGATGCGGAAATCGTGGCGCGCGTTGCCGATCTTGCTGGCCCGATTGAAGAAATGAAGAGCCGTGTTGTTGCCGAGGCGGCAGAAGTGATCGGCGGAGATCGCGAGACCTGCCGCTCCAAGGAATGCACGATGGGCAACCTGGTTGCGGATGCGATGCTTGATCGGGTGAAAGACCAGGGCGTCGAGATCGCCATTCAGAACGGCGGGGGCCTACGGTCGTCAATTGACGCCGGTGAGGTGACAATGGGCGAGGTGCTTTCAGTGCTGCCGTTCCAGAACACGTTGTCGACCTTTGAAGTCACTGGCGAGGCTGTTCTGGCGGCACTTGAAAACGGTGCGAGCCAGTATGAAGAAACTGCTGGACGGTTCGCTCAAGTTGCCGGGATGAGTTACACGGTTGACCCGAGCCAACCCGCGGGAGCGCGCATTTCTGATGTGATGGTCGGCGGTGCGCCGCTTGATATGGCAAAAGTCTACAAGCTGGTTTCCAACAATTATGTCCGCAATGGGGGCGACGGTTACAAGATGTTCCGTGATGCCGAAAATGCCTATGACTTTGGCCCTGATCTGGCTGATGTAACGGCTGAGTATCTGGCAAAAAACGGGGCATACACGCCTTACACCGATGGGCGAATTACTGTGAAGTAGGCAGTTTGACCCAAGCCGGTTAGCAGAATGATAAGGCCCCGCGCGCTAAGCGTGTGGGGCTTTTTTTGTTGGTCGAGGGCGGCCCGGTAAACAGAGCGTAAAGCCTGCGTTCCGGCAGGTTAAGGCGTTAAGCTTTTTCGCAAGGGCCGTGCCTAAGCTATGCATACCGCAGTGCATAAACCAGTGCATAATGCGTGCATACGATCCGGCCAAGCGGAGCGTTAACGAATGTACTAACAATGCGCAGGGTGACGCGTGGGGCAAGGAAACCCGAGGTTTTGGGCAAGATCGATGCGGCGACGGTGAAACAGGCGCATGCTATTCTTGAAAGCAACAGGGCCAAGGGCAAACTGGTTCTTGAGGGCTTCTAGGGTAAACACGGGGGCGGCGTTGAAAATCCTGCGCCGCCCTTAATTGCTCAGGCTGCCCGAAGCCGCTGGCGTCGCAGGTTTGATCCGACGCGATAAAGCTCTAATGCGGCGAGGGGGCCGAAGTGCACCAATGCCGCACCAACGCCGCCCCAGTCGTGTAAGGCCGCCCAGTGCAGCAGCGTCATTACAGCGGCCAGATAGACAAACCGTTGCAAGCTTTTCCAGCGGGTTCCCAAGGATTTGACCCAGCCGTCAGTTGATGTGATCGCAAGCGGGATAAACACCAAAAACGCGACCCAGCCTGTCCAGATATAGAATTTGGAAATCTCGCCGCCTGAAAACGCCACCATGTTTTCGTCAATCAGATACAGGATCGTGTGCGCAAGCGCGTAGCCAAAGGCCGCGACACCAAGATAGCGGCGGCGTTTCATCATCCAACGCGGCCAACTTGCCCCCTTGAACAGCATCATCAGCGGGGTGATCATCATAGAGATGATCATGAACCGCGCGGCGAATTCGCCTGTCGGATGTAGCAGTTGATGGATGGCTTTCGGGTCGCCCGACGTCAGCATGGCGAGCATGGGAATGGCGGGCAAACTCAGGATCACCCAAAAGGTGTAGGGGCTGTTGAAGAAGGATTTCAGTGCTGACATGGGCTTGGCTCCGGTTGGTCTCGACGAAGGCGCTGTGACACGTTTGCGGCTATTGCGCATAATCGTAGCGTGCTTTTACTGGCTTTATGGTCATACGAACAGCGCCGGTGTTTCCGTCGCATTTAACTGCTTAGCGATTGAAAATAGTCCTCCCAGCTTTGGTGGGGGCGGCCCGCCACGGCTGCAAAGTCGCTTGGCGCGTCATAGATGCCACGCCGGATACCTTCATAGATGCCGCCGATGATCGGGCCGATGAAATCGCCGAGTTCGGCGGTGCGATCGGCGATGAAGTCTTCCGGCGTCATCTCGCGGTAGGTTAATGTCGTGCCGAATGCACCGTTCAGATAGGCCGCAAGCTGCGTCTGGGTGATCTGTGGCCCATAAAGATTGAAGGTCTGGCCGTTGAAGGTGTCGCTGGTCAGAAGGCAGGCATAGGCATGGGCCAGTTCAGCACGTGTCGTGTAGCCGCATTTGCCATTCCCTGCGCTGTTGGCGATCTCGCCTCTGGCTTTGTAGCTTTCGATGTATTCGACGTCTGGTTCAATATAGATGCCGTTGCGCCCGATGGCGTAGTCCAGCCCGCAGGCGCGCACATCGGCCTCGGTTTGACGGTTGCTTTGCACGACAGCCGAAAAGGCGGTGCCTTCTTCGACGCCTTGGATGCTGGTGTAGACGATCTTTTGCACGCCTGCAGATTTCGCGGCCTCAATGACATTGCGGTGCTGGCCGATGCGTAGGTCTGGCGCATCCATTCCGGAGACGAGCAACAGGGTGTCGACACCTTCCAAAGACGCATGCAACTGCTCTGGCTTGCCGTAATCGCCGGGGCGTATTTCGATGCCGATTTCGGTGCCGAGACCCTTGGCATTGGCCGGTGTGCGGGCAAGGCCGATGAGTGTTTCTTGCGGGTAGGTTTTGATCAGATTGCGGGCGATTGCGCCGCCCAACTGGCCGGAAACGGCGGTTACTGCGATTGTCATAAACTCTCTCCTTGAATGAAGCATGCGGGCGCAACATCGGCCCGCACCCTTCGGATTTATCCGGGCTTTTGCTGGGTTGGCTTATTTGCCAGCCAACTGCTGCAACGCGCCTGCCCAATCTTCAATGTGGTAGGTTTGGGTGATAACGCCGTCTTCCATCTCGTGGATGTCGATTGTCATGATGTCAAAGCTGCGGCCCTCGCCATCGATACCAAAGAACGGCGCGACGGGGGTGCCGGTTGCACGGCTGCGCACGATCACGGTGTCGCCGTCTTGGTGCATGTCTTGAATGGCCCAGTTCAGGTCGGGCATCAGCTTGGCAAAACCGCCGACTTGCCCGAGGAAGGCATCGCGGGTTTTGGCGTTGCCGGAGTAGTCGCCGATGCTGACCCAATCTGCGGATGTTGCGGCGACGAAAGCGTCGACTTGTTCTTGCTGACCGGGGTTGCTGAGCAAGTCGTAGAATGCGGTTACGGTGTCTTTGTTGTCCGCGAATGCGCCTGTTGCGGCAGTTGCGATGACGGCGGATGCGATGAATGTTTTGATGTTCATGGAGTTCTCCAGTGTCGCTTTGGGTTGTTGGAGAGGGATCAGCCGGCGGTTAGAGGCTGCCAATTGATTTCGGGATTTTCACGAAATGCGAACCGCTCGAGGTGGCTGGCAATCACGCGGGTTGTTTTTGTCAGGTCTGCTTGGTTATTGGCCGTTGCCGTCAGTGTCAGCGTGGCGTCTTGAGCGACCAGATCACACTGACCGAAGGGGAATGCGATGTGCCCTGATTGCGGGTCAAACTGCACCTCGATCTTGTGGGCGAAGTGTTTGCAGAGTTGCTGCAGGTAGGTACTTGCGCGGTCGGTTGTGATGTTGGCTGTACGTGTGAACATTTCTGACTTCCTTCTGTTGACCCCAGAAATAGACAGAAGCTGCCTTTTTGATTATCCCATGATGTAAGAAAACATTCTTACAGGAATTAGAAAGATGATTGATGATTACCGCAGCCTCGCTGTGTTTGTAGCGATTGCGGATACAGGAAGCCTGAGTGCGGCAGGACGCCGGCTAAAGCTATCCACCTCTGTGATCAGTCATCATCTTTCGCGTTTGGAGGAGCGTCAGGGTGTTACGCTGTTCTTTCGATCTACGCGCTCGATGTCGCTTACGCCTGAAGGCCAGATCGCCCTTGATCCCGCCCGTCGGATGGTCACCGCTGGCGAAGAAGCTCTTGATGCGATCAATGCTGGCAATGATGAACCTGTCGGGTCGCTTCGTGTCGCAATGCCCGCCTTTGGTGAACAAGGTCGCCTGCATGCCGCGCTTTGGGAGTTTGCACGGCTGTATCCGATGGTAGCGATCTCGCTTCATTGCAGCGACACGCCAGCCGATCTTGTGAAAGGCGGGTTTGACTTGGCGGTCCGCTTAGGCACCCTGCGCAGCAGTAGCCTGAAGAGCCGCCGCATTGCCGATTTCAAGCGCTGGCTGGTTGCTTCACCCGACTACTTGGCTGCTCGTACGCCGATCAGATCCCCCGATGACCTCGCGAAGCAGGACTTCATTTCAGTCACTCAAATTCCGTCGGTGATAACGCTGGAACAGGGCGGGGGGGCGATACAGTTTGAGCCCTCGAATGTGCGTATCGAGGTCACCACAGTGACCTCCGCAAAGGCCGCAGTGCTGGCGGGGCTTGGTATCTGGCACCTCCCGCTCGGAGAAATTGAACATGACCTAGCGCAGGGCCGTTTGGTTCGGGTGCTGCCCGATTGGAGCCTACCTGATCTTGGCATTTACGCCGTCTGGCCGGATATTGGCCCACAAAAGGCGCTGACCCGTCGGTTGATCGATCATTTCGTTTCCCAGAAATCGGACCTGATGCTGTGACGGGGAACTTGCGCCCCGCCCCCTATGCAGCCATCCGATCAGCGATTGCAATGATGCGCTACATATCCCGCAGAGGCCGTTGCATGCACGACCCTTGAGCGAGGTTGAATTCCTGTTCAGAGCAGACGGTTTCGCTCGTTGCAGGGCTTAGTGGCCCGCTATGTCTGCCTGCAGACAGGCTGTTAGCCACGTCGCAAATTGAACGACCATGGGCCGTGTTGAAACGGCCTGCCGCACTGACAGGCAATAGCTTTGCGGCATTGCCAAACGCTTCGGACTCGCCAGAACAAGGTCTCCGCGTCGCAAAGGTTCTGCCGCATACAGTTTCTGCACAAGAGCAACGCCCAGACCGGCTTTTGCCATTGAGAGTGCTGCGTGTGATGACGCAACGATATGTGTCTGCCGGCTTGGGGGTTCACCAAGGAATTCTGTCCAGGACGGAAACGATGCCGCGACACCGCCCCAATCGGTTTCAATGAGACGGGCCGTGGAAAAGAACCCAAGATCGGCGGCACAGTTGTGATCGTCAAAATACGCTTTCGTACACACCGCCACAACATCATCCGACACTTCCGAAACAATTCGTGCGACCTCATTGGGGAATGAGCCATAGGACAATCGTATATCGATCCGCTCTGCTTCCAGATCGAGCGGGCCATGGTCTTCTCGGGTTCTGAGGCTGACATTGGGCTCCTTGACCAAAAACTCAGGCAATCTTCGGGGCAACCAGCTTGTCGCAACGGAGGGAGGCACAGAAACAACCAGTCGGGATTGTGCGACACGATGATGCAATATCTGTGATGTTTCGCGGATATCCTGAAACGCCGCAGTCAGCCTAGGCAAAGCCTCTCGTCCGGCCTCGTTGAGTTGGATGCTTCGCTTTGCGCGATCAAAGAGCCGCCGCCCTGTCTGCTCTTCCAGACCCCGGATCAGCTGGCTGACGGCCGCGGGTGAAATGCCCAACTCTTCTGCTGCGCGCGCAAAACTACCAAGGCGCGCAGCGGCTTCGAATGCCTGAAGGGCCCGCAAGGAAAGAGTATCGGCCATGCTTATTGGTAAGCTTAGCTTATGTAATCGTCAATTATTCGCGCTATTGAAATGAAGGGTTTTTCTATAGTCATGCAGAAAAGGGGCACCAAAATGGATCATAAAGCATTTCTATCCTCCTTGGACGTCGCGCAGCGCGAGGCCTTGCTGGTGCGCAGTGATGGCAAAGGGTTGCGACACTTGGCGGGGCATTGGGGCGCGATCTTGATTTGCGCGGCGCTTATCTATCTTGCGGTGCCATTCTGGCAGGTGCTCGTGCCCGTTCTTGGCATCCTCCTCGTGTTTCTGTTCACGCTGCTGCATGAAACCAGTCACAAGACGCCGTTTGACAGTGGTTGGATAAATGATGCGGTTGGCCACGTCTGTGGCTTCGTGTTGTTCCTGCCCTCAAACTGGTTTCGGTATTTCCATTTTGCGCACCACCGTTTCACGCAAATTCCGGGAAAAGACCCCGAGCTTGAGGCGCCAAAGCCGGAAACATGGGGGCAGTATGTTCGACACGTATCAGGTGTTCCGGTCTGGATCAGCCACGCAAAAACACTTGTCAAGAATGCGGTCGGGCGACAGCACGATGCTTACGTTCCTCAAGCGCGGCGAGGCAAAATCACAAAGGAAGCGCGGTTGTATCTGCTCGGTTACGGCATTCTGCTTGGACTGAGCCTTTGGCAAGCCTCAATGCTTCTGGTCTATGTCTGGCTCTTGCCAATGCTGCTAGGCCAACCGTTTTTGCGCTTTTATTTGCTTGCAGAACACGGGCTATGCCCCACGGTCGCAAACATGTTCGAGAATACGCGCACGACCTTCACCAACAGGCTTGTGCGCTTTCTTGCGTGGAACATGCCCTACCACACCGAACATCATAGCTATCCGTCTGTGCCGTTTTACAAACTGCCCGAATTGCACGACCTCATCAAACCGCATCTGGCTGTCACGGCAAACGGCTATGCGGCTTTTACCAAGGACTATGTTGATACTGCATTCTCGGAAAGATGAAGCGGCAGGCGATCATCTCTTGCCAAGTCAGCCACTGCGAGTTTGACCAGATCGCAGCCACGCAACCTGCTTTCAGTCGCTCCGCTAAACAACGCAAGGTCGCGAAAGTAGCCGGCTGGTTCGGGCCGCGCGCAAATGGCCCACACCTGTTTGGGACGCAGTGGACGCTTCTGGCCCATTTTTACCGATGCTGCGTGATGCATGGATGTCTGCTTGCACGAGTGAGCCAAAAACCTTTGAAAACTGGTTAGGTTTCGAACGTGATTTGTGGCAGCAAAAAATGAGACGTTTTACGCCCCTGTTAGAAACGGAGTTTTGGGAGCATTCCAGCTATAGAAATATAGATTAACTTGAACATGACTTTCACTCGCAAAGTCAGTGGCTTGCACCACTGCATCGCGCAGTCTAACTGCCGTGATCAGGACTAGAGGAACGGCCAACATGACCACAATCAAACTTGCAATTGGCAGTATTTTCGTCGGCTTCGCTGTCTTGGGATTGAAAGCCCTTGCCTACTGGATAACTGGTTCGGTTGCACTTTTATCAGATGCACTCGAAAGCACGGTCAATGTCGCAACAGCGTTCGCCGCGCTCATCGCGATCCATATCGCGGCGAAACCCGCTGATGCCAATCACCCCTACGGCCATCACAAAGCAGAATTCTTCAGTGCTGTCCTTGAGGGTGTAATGATCATCGTTGCCGCACTGCTCATCTTTCGCGAGGCCTACCACGGATTTATGCAGCCAGTCATGCTTGATGCCCCAGTAGAAGGGCTTCTTGTGAACATGACCGCAACAGTCATAAACGGGCTGTGGGCTTGGGTGCTGATCACACGTGGACGAGCACAGAAATCACCGGCTTTGGTAGCCGATGGAAAACACCTGATTACGGATGTTCTTACCTCTGTCGGGGTTGCCGCTGGCGTTATTTTGGCTGTTGCAACAGGATGGTGGATACTGGATCCGGCACTGGCGGCGCTCGTGGCCATCAACATTCTCTGGTCAGGTTCGAAAATCGTCAAAGAGTCCCTGAGCGGTCTGATGGATGAGGCTGTCTCAGCGCAGACACTCGACGCGATCCGTAATGTTATCGCGTCACAATTGAATGGCGCAATGCAAGCGCACGATCTTCGGACACGGCACGCAGGCGCGGCAACGTTTATTGATTTCCATCTGGTCGTGCCCGGTGAAATGACTGTCTTTCAAGCTCATGAAATCTGTGACCGTATGGAGGAGTCTATAAAAGATCGCTTAGATGGTGCCAAGGTTACGATCCATGTCGAACCTGAACACAAGTTAAAGCATTTAGGAGCGATAATTCCGGATTGAAGATGCGATTTTATTGCCGCGCTACAAATGTCGGTGCGGCCCCAAAAGGGACATTCTCAATGTTATAGAAATCACCGTTTGTTAAACGGTTTCCTGAAAGCCGACATTCGGGCTTTTTAAGTGGGGGTCCGCTCTGTCCCGCAGTCTGTCAATTCGACGCCCGATCCTTGCTGTGATCTGCGCGTATGGCTGGTTTTCCCGCCGCGCGGCAGCAGCGAAATTTATGCTGACGCAGCATTTTCTCCCTGCGAGCACGCGCCGCACAAAAACCGATTTCACACACTGGGCTCAAACCCGCCATTCGCGGCATATCGGGTGAATAGTGGGCTGGCTGCGGTAAAGCGGTGGCGCTGGTTATTGGGCTCGATCGACGTGGTTACTGTCAGCAGATTTTACTCTGTATTGAGCAAGATCACTTCAACGCGGCGGTTTTCTTCGCGGCCGTCTTCGGTGAGGTTGGATGTCAGCGGCGACAGGTAGCCCATGCCTTCGGCCTCCATACGGGCGCCGGCAATGTTATAGGCGCTGATCAACCTTTGTCGCACCGAAGCCGCGCGGCGCTTTGACAGGGTGATGTTTCCGCTCAGGGAACCCACGCTGTCGGTATGGCCGACGAGGGCAACTTTGCGGGTGGGGTTTTCGCTTAGGTAGGCTGCGAGGTCTTTGAGAGATGCAAACTCGGCTTCGCCAAGATCAGAAGAGCCGGTGTTGAAGGCCAGACCCGTCAGGACAGAACGCCCGACAGTTTCGAGCTGTTCGGCGAGGCTACCGTTTTGGCCAGGTCGCGTAATCGGTGTTGTCGTTTCGGCTTTGATATCTGCTGACTTTTCAGTGCTGAGCAGCGTTGCTCCTTCGGGGGTGACTTGAATGATCTGGATGTATCCGGCTGTTGCGTCGCGGCTGGTGAGCACAGTGATATACTCGCCTGCGTCGCGTTTGGCCGTCAGGAAGGTATAGTCAAACAAATCCACGAACATATCGGGTGCTGTGATGACATCGGTAGCGAAGCGAAAGTCAAATCCACCACAAAACCTGTCTTCGCATTTGAACAGGAACTCAAAGCCCGCTTCGGCGAGGCTGTCTTCAACGGGGGCGAGCAGCTGTTGGGGGGTGACGCCTTGTGTGTCAACGCGGAAGGCCTGTTTGGTCACGCGGCCGCTGATTTCGAAGGCTGGCAAAAGGCCCTCGGCATAGGGTGCGATCGGGGCGATGTAAGTTGCTGAAGCGCGGCTGCTTTCATGCGTTGGTGACGCATTGAGCGGCAGGGCCAAGTCAGCACTTCGGGCGGGTGCGCTGGCGAGCACACCCAGAAGAAGACCGAGGCAAAGAAGGTTAGCGCGAAAGGGCGTGATACTCATCATTTGGCCGTTGATCTGTGGCCGAGGCCACGCGGTTTGACATGTTGTAAAATCCGGCAACGTTCGAGATATCCCAGATGTCACGGTCTGAGAATCCGACACTGCGCAGGTGCTCGCGGTCGGCTTCGACAATCTTGTGGCTTTCAACAGTGACTTTTTCGGCGAACAGCAGCATTGCGGTTTGGCGGGCGTCAAGCTCGGCGGCGCGCCAGTTCATCACCAGCATTTCGCCCAAAATGGGATCACCTGACAGTGCGCGCACGGCTTGGCCATGTGCGGTGAGGCAATAAAAGCACTTGTTGATCGAAGACACGACGACGGCGATCATCTCGCGCTCGAGTTTGCTCAGGCCACTGTCGGCGAGCATCAGGTCATTGTAGAGCGCTGTGAAGGCATTGAGCTTGTCGATGTCAAAGGCATGCGCTTGGAGCACATTTGGCACCATGCCGAGTTTCTCTTGGCAGATGTCAAAATACTTTTGCGTGGCGGCGGGTAGCGGGTCGACCATTGGCAGGTCAAGGGCTGTGGGTTGTTTGGGGCTCATGGCTTAGCTCTCTTTCTTCAAGCGGTAGTGATACTGTCCCACACATGTCATGCCGAGGGAAGTGTAGAGCGCATTCGCGCCGGTGTTGGCTGCGGTCGTGACCAGCGAAAAATGGCTCGCGCCGTTTACTTGCGCCCAGTGAGCGAGCTCGTGAATGGCGTGTTTGGCCATGCCTTGACGGCGCTGATGGGGCAGGACTTCGAGGGCGTGCAGCATGGCGATGTTGTCGTGAATGGCGCAGAATCCCGCGGCGGCGGGGTGATCGTTGAGGCGCCCGATGAGGCCGGTTTTTGGCCCTTTGGCACGGTGCATGACGTCGATGCGGCCTTGGTCGACGCCGCCTGCCTTCCAGATGTCGAGCATGATGGCCAGAGGCTCCCATGCGAGCAGGGCTGTGACACGCGGCGGGCGCTGGGCGGCAAGCGGGGCAACAGGGGAGACGTAGGCATTCACCGCGTCGTGCACCATGTAGCCCCGGGCGTCGAGCAGAGCATCAAGTGCTTCGTCGTCTTCGCGGATCATGAAGAGTTTGGGTTGGCCCAGTGCCAGCATCGCGTCTTCAGCGGTTTTGATGTCAGAGGCAGAAACTGGCTGTTGCGCTGTCGCAGCGCTCACCCGCTGGCCGCCGCCTGCGCCTGTCCGGATGAGCCAGGGGCCGGTTTCAGCATACTCGGCTGCTGGCCAAGTGCCATCAACCACGTCATAGATTTGCGCGATATCAGGAAATGTCATCGGCGAAGGCCTTTGCGAGTTCGATCATGGCAGCATTCAGAAGCGCGGCATCAGAGCCGCGCATGACGATGTCAGAGCCATAAGCGCCATTCTTTTGAAACGGGTAGGAGCCGACGGAAAGGGCGGCGTATTTTTGCGCCAATTCCGAAAGCGGGCCAGCGATGTCGCCTTCACCACGGTTGATCCGCAGGCTTTGACTGAGCAGGGGCGCGCCGCCTGTGAGGGTTGGAAGCACGCTTGCGACCATTGCCTGAAAGACATTGGGAACACCGGCCATGACGTGAACGTTTTGCAGGGTAAAGCCCGGGGCGATAGACACGGGATTGTCGATCAGGGTTGCGGTGTCAGGGATGCGCGCCATGCGTTGGCGGGCCTCAGTGAATTCCATGTTGCGGCTAGCGTAATGCGCGCCCAGCAGCGCGCGCGCATCGTCACGCACTGTAATGTTCTGACCGAAAGCCTCGGCGATACAGTCGGCTGTGATGTCGTCATGCGTTGGCCCGATGCCACCGGAGGTGAACACCGTGTCGTAGGCCACGCTGAGCGCTTGCACGGCAGCAACGATCGCAGCGTGATCGTCTGAAACCACGCGCACTTCGAGCAGGTCAATCCCAACCTTGGTGAGCTCGCCTGCGAGGAAATACATGTTGGCGTCGCGCGTGCGGCCTGAGAGGATCTCGTCGCCGATGACCAGCATCGCGGCTGTCGGGTTTGGCATATGCGCTCCTTGAATGGCTTTCATCTTGGGTATAGGCCTTTGGTTATGCGCTTTCAAACCCCACTTGTGCCTGCTGTGCTTATTCGCCGCTACAAACGCTTTTTGGCGGATATCCGGCTGGAAGACGGGCGCGAAGTTGTCGCGCATTGTGCCAACCCCGGCAGTATGATGGGACTGGCGGAGGAGGGTATGCGCATTTGGGTTGAGCCCAACGACGACCCCAAAAAGAAGCTCGATTACGGTTGGCGGTTGGTTGAGCACGCCGACGGGAACTTCACTGGCGTCGATACGAGCGTGCCCAACCGCGCTTTGCGAGAAGCCTTGATGCGGCATCAGGTGTCTGGGCTGAGTTACGATACTGTGCGTCCCGAGGTGAAATACGGTGAACGCTCGCGCGTTGACTTTCTGCTCGGGACGGTTGGCGCGCCGGATATCTACCTTGAGGTAAAATGCGTAACGTTGATGCGGCAGGCGGGACTTGGGGAGTTTCCTGATAGCGTCACCGCGCGGGGGCTCAAGCATTTGCAGGAGCTTGAGAATGTTGTGAAAGAGGGGCGCCGTGCCGTGCTGTTTTACTTGGTGCAGCGCACGGATATTGAGCGGGTGAGCGTCGCGGCTGATATTGATCCTGCCTACGCGGCAGGCTTTGCAAAGGCGCGGGCGGGCGGTGTCGAGGTTATGGCATTTGATTGCAACATCAGCCCTGAGGAAATAACCCTTGGGCAGGCTTTGCCGGTGCTTGATTGAGTATTTTTACGAAGAGAAAGCCGGTGGGCTGGTTATTACTTGTAGGTTTGCCTAAATAGAGGCGGAATTAGGAAACGAGAGGCTGGGCCTGTGACTGACCAGAGTGGTGAACATCGCGGACGGATGACCAAAGACGGCATTCGCATTCATGAGGCAGCTGATTTTGCAGGCATGCTGAAGGCTGGGCAAGTTTCGGCGCAGATTTTGGACGAGGTTGCCGAGCTTGTTGAGGTTGGGCAGACCACGGCTGCGCTTGATGCGTTTATCGAGCGGCGCGCTGGTGAGCTTGGCTCTAAGTCGGCGACAATTGGCTACAAAGGCTATCAGCACGCAAGTTGTATTTCGGTGAACCATGTTGTTTGTCACGGTATCCCGGGCGAGAAGAAGCTCAAGGATGGTGACATTCTCAACATTGATGTGACGGTGATCGTTGACGGCTGGTTTGGCGACACGAGCCGGATGTATGTTGCTGGCAAGCTCGGTCGCAAGGCCGAGCGGCTGATCGAGGTGACCCATGAGGCGCTCTTCAAGGGGATTGAGGCGGTGAAGCCGGGCAATACCTTTGGCGACATCGGCCACGCTATCCAGACATATGTTGAAGGTCACCGCATGGGTGTTGTGCGCGATTTTTGCGGGCATGGGCTTGGAACTGTGTTTCATGCGCCACCGAATGTGTTGCACTATGGGCGCGCGGGGACGGGGCCTGTGCTGGAAGAGGGCATGTTCTTCACGATCGAGCCAATGGTGAACCTCGGGCGGCCCGAGACCAAGGTTTTGGCAGATGACTGGACAGCTGTGACGCGAGACAAGTCGCTGTCTGCGCAGTTTGAGCACTCGATCGGGGTGACGGCGACGGGCTGTGAGATTTTCACGCTCTCGCCGACTGGGAAGTTCCACCCGACTTACTGAAAAACCAGTTGATGTAGATTGCCAAGCTCGGCCGCGCTTTATGTCGTTGGCTTATGTGCGGCTCAGTATCGTGATGATAGTGCCGCCGTAGGAGCGCTGATCTTGCATTGTGAAGCCTTGTGGCGGGATCGGTGCGCGGCTTTCTTCCCAGACGATGAGTGCGTCGTCTGTCAGCCAGCCTTGGGCGAGGGCTGAGGCGAGGGCTTTTTCACCGAGGGATTTGCCATAGGGCGGATCAAGAAACACCAGCGAGCAAGGTGTTTGCGCGGGAGGCAGTTTTGTCGCGTCAACGCTGAGCAGTTTGGCGTCCGTTTCACGGCGAGCTTTTCGCAGGTTCTCGGTAACCAACTTTTGCGCAGGGCGGCCGTTTTCGACGTAGGTAACATGTTCTGCACCACGCGAAAGCGCCTCGAGGCCGAGCGCACCTGTGCCAGCAAAGAGGTCAAGCACGCGGGCGTTTGCTGGCTGGCCGTAGTGTGCGAGGATATTGAACAGGCTTTCGCGGGTGCGATCAGACGTTGGGCGCAAGTGTGCGTCGACATCGCCCTTTCCGACAGTGGCAAGCACAAGGCCGCGATGCTGTCCGGCGATGATCCTCATGCGCGCGTTAGGGCTTTCATGTCGGTTTCGGGATCAGTGATCTGAGCGGGTGTCGGTGACTTTCCGGCTTCGATGAGGCGCTTGCCGATCATGTAGGCGCGCGGGTCATTGGCGGCGTCGACAGCTAGGAGTGTATCACCGAGATAATACCAAAACGAGATGCTGCCTTCTTTGTCGCCTTGACGGGAAACCACGCGGTCATAGCCAGTGTTAAGGCCGGCGATTTGCAACTTGACGTCGTATTGATCAGACCAGAACCAAGGTTTGGCGGCATAGTCCAGCCCGGCGCCGAGCATGTTTTGGGCGACGACTTCGGCTTGCTCAATGGCGTTCGGGACGCTTTCGAGCCGGATACGCGTGTCGCGGTAGGGGAAAGAGGCGCAGTCACCTGCGGCCCAGATGCTCTCGTCAGAGGTTCGGCCTTGCGCGTCGGTTTTGATGCCGTTCTCAAGGGCGAGGCCTGCTTGCTCGGCGAGGGCTGTTGCAGGGGCGATACCCACGCCGACAACAACGAAATCAACGTCGAGCTTGGATCCATCGGCGAGTTCTGCTCCAGAAACACGGCCCTCTCCGGTGAGCTGTTTGAGGCCGGTGCCCTCAATGATATTGACGCCGTGGGTTGTGTGCAAAGCGCGGAAATAGTCGGAGGTTTGCGGGGAGGCGACGCGCTGTAAGATGCGATCAGCCATTTCAACCAGTGTGACTTTGAGGCCTTTCTTTGCGGCTACGGCTGCGGCTTCTAGCCCGATGTAGCCACCACCAACGATAAGCACATGCTTGCCTGTCGCGAACTCCGGTTCCATCGCATCAACATCGGCAAGGCCGCGCACCACATAAATGCCCTCTAGTGCACCGCCGATGCTGGCGGGGAGGCGGTGCGGGGTTGAGCCTGTGGTGAGCGCGAGCTGGTCGTAAGCGAGCGGTGCACCGTCAACTGTGAGGGTCTTGGCGACTGGATCAATCGCGCTGACATGAGCGCCGAGCAGCAGGGTGATGTCTTGATCCGCGTAAAAGCTTTCGGGTCGCAGATAGAGCCGTTCGAGTTCCATTTCGCCCAAGAGGTAGGCTTTCGAGAGCGGCGGGCGTTGGTAGGGCGGCGAGGTTTCTGCGCCGATCAGCGTGATCTGGCCTGTGAAGCCTTCCTTGCGCAGCTTGGCGGTGAGCGATGATCCGGCCTGACCGGCCCCGACGACGACGATATGAGACACGAGAGAGATCCTTCTGCTGGCTCTTTGGCAAGGAAACCCTATAAGTTTGTAACTAGCAAATGCAATCTAGGAGAGGGATGCGATATGACTATTTCTGTAGGTGACAAACTGCCCGAGGCGACATTGATGACGCTTGGTGCCGATGGGCCAGCGCCTGTGGCTCTGGGTGAGAAGCTAGCTGGCCGCAAGGTTGTGATCTTTGCGGTGCCAGGGGCATACACGCCGACATGCAGCAGCGCCCATGTGCCGAGCTTTATTCGCCAGAAAGACGCTCTGGCTGGCAAGGGCATTGACGAGATCATCTGCCTGTCGGTCAACGACCCTTGGGTTATGCAGGCTTGGGGCGAAGCAACGGGCGCGACGGGTGAGGGCATAAGTATGCTTTCTGACGCCTCGGGTGCGTTCACCGCTGCAATCGGCATGGACTTTGACGCACCGCCAGTTGGCTTTTCGGGCCGTTCAAAGCGTTACGCGATGATGGCCGACGACGGTGTGGTGAAGGTGCTGCATGCAGAAGACAGCCCCGGCGAGTGCGACATCTCTGGCGGTGAAGCGATGGTTGAGGCGCTTTAAGGCGCGCAATCAGGTGAAGTTAGTCAGGCCCTCTATGCCGTAGAGGGCCTTTCTTTATGGGCTTTCACAAAGTCATGAGACGCTGTAGGCAACGCTAAAACCACAAGTCAGGGGCCGAACATGGCACAAAAAGCGACGATTTATAAAGTTGAACTTTCTGTGTCTGACATAGACCGTCACTACTACGAGACCCATAAGCTGACCGTTGCCAAGCACCCGTCAGAGACAGACGAGCGACTTATGGTGCGGTTGCTTGCGTTTGCTTTGAATGCACATGAGCAGTTGGAAATGACCAAGGGGATTTCAACAGATGACGAGCCTGACATCTGGCAAAAAAGCCTGAGCAACGAGCTGGAGTTGTGGGTCGCCTTGGGGCTGCCGAGCGAAAAGATTGTGCGGCAGTCCTGTGGCAAAGCCGGTAAGGTGATCATCTACAGTTACGGCGGCAAGACCGCCGAGATGTGGTGGGCCAAGCTCAAAAACAGCGTCACCCGGTTTGACAACCTTCAGGTTACAAATCTTGTCGAGAAAGACACCGCAGAGCTGGCAAAACTGGCGAACCGTTCGATGAAGCTGCAAGTCAATATCCAAGACGGTGAGGTCATGGTCAGCGGTGATGAGGGTATGGTTTACGTGACACCTGTCGAGTGGAAGAATGTTGTGAGTTGATCACCTGCTCACAAACCATCCATCTTTCGAGCGAGCTTGGCGTCAAGGGCGCTGAGCCCTCCGGCGTCATGGGTTGTGAGAGTCACGGTGACGCGGCTGTAGATATTGCTCCACTCGGGGTGGTGGTCCCACTTTTCGGCCCAGATGGCGGCGCGCATCATCCAGCTGATGGCCTCTGAAAAATCGGCAAACTTAAAGGTTTTGCTAATCGCATCGCGGGTGTCGTCGTGCTCCCAGCCGTTGGCAACCAAGGGTGCGAGGAGCTGCTCGCGGGCGGTGTCGCTCAGTTTCTCGATCAATCTTGTTCCTCCCTGGTGTCTGCGGTTTCGGACTTGAACGGCCCGTATCCGGTGAGTATCTCGATTTCTTCACCAATGGCTTCGGTTTCGGCAGTTAGATACTGCGCAACGGCGTTTGAAAAACCCTCGTCCGCTATCCAGTGTAGTGAGTGGCACGCGGTTGGCAAATAGCCGCGAGCGAGTTTGTGCTCGCCTTGTGCGCCGGCTTCGACGCGGGGCAAGCCAAGCTCGATGGCAGCTTCTATTGCCTGATAGTAGCATAGCTCGAAGTGCAAGCAGGGGTGATCTTCTATGCAGCCCCAATAGCGGCCAAAAAGCGCTTGTTGGCCGATGAAGTTGAGCGCGCCTGCGACGGGTTGCCCGTCACGTTCGGCGATGACGAGAATCATGTCGTCGCGGAGAGTTTCCTGAGCGATGTCAAAGAACGAACGGCTAAGGTAGGGCGTGCCCCATTTGCGTTGCCCGGTGTCTTGGTAGAATTGCCAAAAGGCGTCCCAATGCTCGGGGGTGATCTCGTCGCCGGTGAGGCGGGAGATGGTTCCACCGAAAGCCTGAGCGCGGGCGCGTTCCTTACGGATGTTCTTACGTTTGCGAGAGGCCAGCGTTGAGAGAAAGTCGTCAAAGCTGTTGAAGCCTTTGTTGAGCCAGTGAAACTGCTGTGTGGTGCGGCGCATCAGGCCCATTTGCGCACCGGCTATTGCTTCCGCCTCGGTGCAGAAGGTTGCGTGAAGTGAAGACACTCCATGCTCGGAGGCGAGCTGAACTGCGCCCTGTACAAGGGCGGTGAAGGCCTGCGTATCATACTCCGGATGCGTCAGAAAGCGGCGGCCTGTGGCGGGAGTAAACGGCACTGCGATTTGAAACTTCGGGTAATAACGCCCGCCAGCTTGCTCGTAGGCATGCGCCCAGTTGAAGTCAAAAATATACTCGCCCTGAGAGTGGGATTTACCGTAAAGAGGCGCACAGCCAATGATCTGATCACCCAGGTGGGCCGTGAGGTAGAGTGGCTGCCAACCGCTGCCCTGACCGACAGAGCCACTCTCTTCAAGGGCCAGCAGAAAGCGGTGCGTGGTGAAGGGATCAAGCCCCTGCGCACAGGCATCCCACGCGGCGGCGGGGATATCGGCAAGAGTGGGGTTAAGCCTGATTTCTATCGGAGTGTTGTTGGTCATCTGCTTTCCGATAGGTCTGCTGATGCGGGCAGGTAGCCCTCGAATGTAATGTTGTCGGCAGCTTTGCGCACTGTGGCTTCCTGCTCGGGCGAGCGGATTGTCCAACACAGCACGGGCAGGCCTTGAGCCCTGAGTTTGGTGACTTGCGGGTTGTTGAGGTCATCGGCTTGGTGCGAGACAAATCCGGATCCGACACGGGTTGCATCCGGCAAGAGGCGCAGTTCGGCAAGGCGGGCTTCGGGCACTGTGGGCCAATCTTGTTTGAGGTAATCACAGGTTGTCAATCCGCGCGACAGGGTGGGCGCAAGGCGGGCGAGTTCTGCAACAGAATGCGGGTTGAACGACATCAGGGCAACATCGCCTGAGTAGCCTTGTAAGGCCTTAACGGTAGCGGCTTCCAGTTTGCCGATATTCTCGCCAAGCTCGCCGTCTTGATCCTTGAGCTCGATCAGCAGCGGCACGCGGCCTGCGACCACAGCCAGCACTTGCGCCAGTGTCGGGATACGATCGGCGCGGCTGTGAAGAAGCGAAATTCCGCAGAGTTCCTCGGCTGTGCGCTGGGCGAGGGGGCCTTTTTCTGAGGTGAGGCGATCAAGAAAATAGTCGTGAAACACGATCGCTTCGCCGTCTTTTGAAAGCTGCAAATCAAGCTCGATCCCGTAGCCGAGCGCGGTTGCCGCCGTGAAGGCGCCAAGGCTGTTCTCCGGCCGTCCTTCGGCCATATCATGCAAGCCACGATGCGCTATAGGGGCTTCGAGAAAGCTTGCTGGAAGGGCTGGGGCCTGCATCAGCTGATCTCGAAAATGCCTTCGATCTCAACCGCGACACCGAAGGGGAGAGACGCTGCCGAAAGGGCTGAGCGCGCGTGGCGGCCCTTGTCGCCCAATGCTTCGACCATAAAGTCTGAAGCGCCGTTGATGACGGCGGGTTGTTCGCCATAGTCTGCTGTCGAATTGACGAAGCCAACCAGTTTGACGACGCGCACGAGGCGATCAATGTCTCCTCCGCAGGCAGCTTTGAGCTGTGCGAGCAACGATATGGCGCAGGTTTTGGCGGCGGCAGCGCCATCGGCTGTGCTCAAGGTGTCGCCAAGTTTACCGGTGATCATACCGTCAGCATTGCTTGATATCTGACCGGAGACATAGACGGTGTTTCCTGTGACCACGAAGGGTACATAATTGGCGGCCGGAGCGGGGGCTTCTGGCAAAGTGATACCGAGCGTGGCAAGGCGGGTTTCGATCTGGGAAGTCATGGGTGTCTCCTGTTAGGTGAGTCGCCATGAGGCTAACGGCAAACGCGGCGGGCCGAAACGGCAAAACATGCGGTCAGTCGCGAAATGCCCCTTCAAAATAGTCGGAGAACGGTTTGATAAGGTAGTCAAGAGGGCTGCGCTCGCTGGTTAGGATATAGGCCTCGGCTGGCATGCCGGGGATCAGCACCGAGCCCTCCGGAAGTTTGTCGATTTCACCCTCTGCAAGGATGATCTCGGCGCGGTAATACGAAGTGCCGCGGGCCTCGTCGGTGAAGCTGTCAGGCGAGACGTGCACGACTTGGCCGGACAACTCGGGTGTGCGGCGCTGATCAAGAGCGGAAAAGCGTAGGTTCACTTTCTGTCCGGCATAAACCTGATCAATGTGGATCGGTGGCACTTGGGCTGCGATCACCAGAGGGCGGTCTTGCGGAACGATGTAAAGCACAGGTTCGGCGGGGCGTAACACCGAGCGTGGTGTGTTGACGGTGAGGCCATAGATGACGCCAGACACAGGCGCGGTGATCGACAGGCGAGAGAGCCTGTCCTTGAGGCTCAAGCGGCGTTCGCGCAGTTCGTGTTCTTGCACTCTCAAGTCGCGCAGTTGGCTGATGGCTTCTTCGCGAACGGTGCCCGCGAGCTTGAGGCTTTCAAGCTCGGATTCGATGATCCGGCCTTCGGCTTGGGCCATTTGCGCGGTGAGCTCACCGACATTGCCTTTGAGGCGAGCGGCTTCTCGTTGCAGAGACAGCACCCGTGAAGACTGCGCAAGCCCGCGTTCCAGCAGGCTTTCCTGGTTCTTCAGCTCTTCACCGATGAGGGCAATTTGCTCGCTTAAGGCTGCGGTTTGGGCATTGAGGCCGCGCACCTGATCGCTGATTTGATCACGTTGTTTGGCAAGTTGTGCACGCTCGCGCGACACGCCTTCGCGCCGGGCCGCAAACAGCCGCTTCTGGCCTTCGATAAGGTCGGCAATTTCAGTGTTTGTTGCCGCCAGTTCGGTCAATTCCTGATCGACGGTGAAGGTGTCGTCTTCGTCGCGCTCGGCCTCAAGGCGGGCGCGGCGCGAAAGCACTTCGAACAACTGGGATTCAACAATGGAAAGCTCGGAGCGTAGCGTGGTGCTGTCAAGCTCCAGCAAGATGTCACCGGCAACGATTGTGTCGCCTTCCTCTACGAGAATTTGCGCAACAACACCGCCATCGAGGTGCTGAACAACTTGCCTGTTTTGCTCGACTTCAACGCGCCCTGACGCGACGATCGCGCCTGCGAGCGAGCTGAACACCGCCCACCCGCCGAAGCCGCCAACAAGCAGCAAAGTTGCGAGAAGGCCTACGAAAACGGGCATGCGCGCAGGCCAGCGACGGCGGGTTTCAGCCTTGGCTTGCGACGCGTCCTCACTGTGGTGCCCAGCAAGCTTCGCCGGGAGCGTTCCACCGCGCGGCACAAGGGCAGTGTTGCTGTCACGGCGTGGCATCAACTGTCTCCCTTCGGGGCAGGTTTGGCGGCAAGTTGCGCATGGTTTTGCGTGACTTTGCGCAGCACTTCATCTTTCGGGCCAAAGGCCAGCATGCGCCCGTCTTCGAGCATTAGCAGAAGGTCGCATTCTTCGATGGCGGCGGGTCTGTGGGCCATGATCAGCACGGCTCCACCGCGGTCTTTGAAGCCCTTGATGGCACGGTTGAGAGCAAGGCCTCCGTCGTTGTCGAGGTTGGAGTTTGGCTCATCAAGAATGAGTAAAACCGGCTCGCCATACATCGCTCGTGCCAGACCGATGCGCTGGATCTGCCCGCCGGACAGCCGCCCGCCATTTGCCGACACGCGGCTGTCATACCCATCGGGCAATTGCAGGATCATGTTGTGCGCATCGGCGCGTTTGGCGGCGGCGATAACAGCTTCGGAATCGGGTGATTGCGAAAGTTTCGCGATGTTCTCGGCAATGGTGCCGTCAAACAGCTCGACACGTTGCGGAAGGTATCCGATCAATGTGCCGAGAACGGTCGGATCATATTGATCGAGAGTTGCACCGTCGAGCCGGACTTTGCCGCCTGCCGGGCGCCAAGCTCCGGTAAGGGTGCGCGCCAGCGTTGACTTTCCTGCCCCTGATTTTCCGATGACACCGACAGCTTGGCCGGGCTTGAGCGTGAAGTTAACCATCTTGAGGGCGGCTTGTGCTTCACCCGGTGGAACGACTGTTGCTTGCTGCACTTCAAGAAGGGCTTGCGGGCGTGGCAGGGCTGTGCGGGTAGCCTCGGGTGACACTTCCGAGAGCAGATTAGAGAGCGTTTCCCAGCCTTTTCGAGCGCGCTCGAACACCGGCCATTGACCAATGGTGACTTCAATCGGCGCCAAGGCGCGGCCCATGAGGATGGAGCCGGCGATCATGGCGCCGGGGGTAAGTTCGGCTTGCAGCACGAGGTAGGCGCCAAGCCCGAGCATCAGCGATTGCAAGAGCATCCTGAAGGCCTTGCCAGAAGTGGTAAAGATACCGCCAAGATCGGCAGCATGAAGCTGTTCACTCAACGAAGAGGTGCGCGACTGCTGCCAGCGGTGAAAGGCTGCTTCGCGCATCCCCATCGCCTGGATCATTTCGCTTTCGGCGCGCAGTTGTTCGGAGGTTTGCTCGGCGATCACGAGGGCCTGGTTGGCTTTCATCAGTGGACGACGCGTTGTTTTCAGATTGGTCAGAGTGATCAGAACCAGAACCGCACCACCAACAACTGCGAGTATGCCGAGCCAGGGGTGAAACAGAAAAATCCCGAACAAAAACAACGGGGCAAATGGCATGTCAAACAAGGCCATGAGCGCTGGAGAAGTGAGCAAGCGCTGCACTGCCTCAAGATCACGGAGGGCTGTGGCGCTTTGATCGTGGATGCCAAGGGCGTTTTTGCGCAGCACTGCGTCAAACACCCGCTGATCAAGTCGCGTCTGGAAACGCGCCCCAACTCGGGCCATGATCCGCCCGCGAGCGTAGTCGAGCAAGCCCATCATCGTGTAGAGAAAGATGACAAGCACTGTTAGGGCAACCAACGTGGCCTCGGAGCGCGAGCCAAGCACCCTGTCATAGACCTGCAACATGTAGAGCGGGCCGGTGAGCATCAACAGGTTAACAAGCACACTGAACAAACCCGCAGCCCAGAAAAGGCCCCGGCTTTCGCGCCGTATTGCGCGAAGCTCTTCAAGGCCGGTTTGAAGATTTGGTTTGTTCATAGGGTCTTTCTAGTTCGAATAGGTTGTAAAAGGTTGACCACGCGGGAGTCCGCCCATTTCTATAGCGGTTCTGTTTCCAAACTGCCACAGATCTAAGAGAACCCTTTGCGTGGCATGGACTTGCGGGCATGATGAATTAGATGAGACCAATGGAATTAGGGGGTGCTACGTGAATTTCCGCGTTTTGAACGTTATTTCAGCAGTATTGATCAGTGTAACGCTTGCCGGGTGTAACAATCCGGGTGCTGGGCATGATCCTGCTTTGGCGTTTGATCCGTTTGAAGAGCGCAACCGCAACAACCACGAACTGAACAAGTCGATTGACCGCGCTGTGGTGCGTCCGGCAGGCAACGGGTATGTGAAGATCATACCAAAACCAGTGCAAAAAGGCGTTAGCAACTTCTCGGCGAACCTTGGCATGCCTTCGTTGGTGGTGAACAATTTGCTGCAAGGCCGTATCGGTGATGCTGGCAAGAACACTTTGCGCTTTGCGCTGAATACCACGATCGGCCTCGGCGGGCTTGTTGATGCTGCAGGCGAGTTCAAGCTTGAGGAAGCCGATACTGATTTTGGCGAAACGCTACATGTCTGGGGTGTTCGTGAAGGCGCTTATGTAGAGCTGCCAGTGCTGGGCCCATCAACAGAACGTGATGCTGTCGGAAAAGTGGTTGATCTGTTTACCAACCCGCTGTCATACGTGCTGCCAAGCCCCGAAAAATACATCGGCACCGGAGCTTCGCTGGCGGCACGGCTTGGCGACAGGGGCACCTACGCCGATACGCTTGATGCGCTGCTTTATGAAAGCGCTGACAGCTACTCGCAGGCTCGGGCGATTTACATCCAGAACCGGCGCTTCGAACTCGGGGAAGATGCTGCCGAAGTTGAGAGTGACCCGTTTGATCTGAATACCGAAGGATTTTGACCATGAAACATCTGATGACCCGCCGTTCTGTTGTAGCAACTGCAAGTGCAGCCCTAGCGGCAATGATCGCCCCGAAAGCGGCGCTGGCGCTCAACGAGAATGAGGCCAAAGCGTTGGTTGACAAGCTGGTCGGTGAAATCAACAAAGTGATCGCTTCGGGCAAGTCGGAAACTGCGATGTATGGTGACTTCGAGCGCATTTTCGAGCGTTACTCGGACACATCCTACATTGCGGCTTACACACTTGGGAACGACGGGCGCAAAGCAAGCTCTTCTCAGAAGCGCTCTTACTCAAAAGCATTTCAGGTTTACGTGGCGCGTAAATACGGACGCCGTTTCCGCGAGTTTATCGGCGGGCGACTGGAAGTTACCGGCGTGCGCAAGGTGAAGAAATGGTATGAAGTCGATGCGACGGCGTATCTTAAAGGGCAATCGCCATTCAAGGTGACGTTCCTTGTGTCTGATCGCTCGGGCCGCAACAAGTTTTTCAACCTTTATGTCGAAGGTATCAACATGCTGCTTACCGAGCGCACCGAGATCGGGGCTATGCTCGACAAACGTCGCGGTGACTTTGACAAATTGGTCGCTGATTTGAAAAAGGCGAGCTAGGCCTGCTAGCTTGCGCGGCTGCCGAAGTGCTCGGCCATTGCGGCAATGTCGTTCGGGGGCGTGTCTGCTTGAATAAGCGCACAGGCGTTCGAACATAAGTTAAAGATAGAACCGTCGGAAAAGAACGAGGAACTCGTCACGCAGATGACTTGCACCTCGGGAAGCCGGAAGCTGGCAAAGTCGGCTATGGCAAGAGCGCTGCCCTTCGCGAGATCAAGGTCAAGAATAACCACGCTGAACTTTTGCTCTTGCAGATAAGAAACAGCGCTGTCTTCGCTTGCTGCAACGGTGACAATTGCCCCCTGTCGCTCAAGGTGTTTGCGCCAGAGCTCTGCCAGAGCTGTCTGATCTTCGACAATTAGAAGGTTCACACGATCCTCACCAGTTAATGCAGTCTTTGCCGGAGAGAGCCTGAAGCCGACAGTCTGCATAGATATTGGGCAGTTTAAGGGTTTGGTTGCAAATTTGATATCCTGAAAATCCCCAAATTCCTGCCAAAATTGCGTGGTTTTCGGCGAGATCACGCTAATTTGTTTACAGTTTTAGTATTTCTAAGGGTGTTCAAGAGAGAAAGGCGCTCTGTTGCAGCACTTGCATGTTTTCAGGATTTGAGCTCTTAGGAGCGCGAGCCTTTTGGGTTATTCAGGTGAATGTGGGAGCAGACATGCGCAGACTCGGTTTTACATCTTTATTGGTTTTGGTTCTTGGTGCAGGCTCAGGTGCTTTGGCAAACAGCGCATGTGGCGGCAGCTTCGGCGGGTTTGTCGAAGGGATGCGCAAAGAAGCGCGTGCCAAAGGCTATGATGCGAAGACGGTGAACTCCTTTTTTGCCAATGTGCGACAAGACAAAAAGGTGCTGAAGGCAGACCGCGCCCAAGGCGTTTTCCAGTTGGATTTCACCAGTTTCTCACGGCGGCTTATCTCGAACGCGCGGTTGGCCAAAGGCCGCGACAATGCCAAGCGCTATGGACGCACGTTTGCTCGCATGGAGAGCGACTATGGTGTGAGCCGCGGTGTGTTGCTGGCATTTTGGGCATTTGAAACCGATTACGGCAGCTTTCAGGGCGACTTTAATACGCTCAATGCACTGACGACATTGAGCCACGATTGCCGCCGCCCTGAGCTGTTCCGACCGCAAGTTTTTGCGGCACTAGAGCTATACAAACGCGGCGAGTTTAGCCCAACCAAGACTACAGGTGCTTGGGCTGGAGAGATCGGCATGGTGCAAATGCTTCCGCAGGACATTCTGGACAACGGTGTTGACGGTGACGGTGACGGGCATGTGCGGCTGAAAACCTCACCAACGGATGCACTGCTGAGCGGCGCGAAAATGCTGCGCCATCTTGGCTGGCGCGCTGGCGAGCCGTGGTTGCAAGAGGTTGCGGTTCCAGCCGAAATGGACTGGTCAAAGTCTGGGTTGGGGACGCAGTTGAAGGCGGCGGATTGGGCCAAGATGGGCGTGAAGCCGAGGCACGGGAAGCTTGCGGGGCATTTGCCTGCTTCACTGATTTTGCCACAGGGGCGCAAAGGCCCGGCGTTTTTGGCCTATCCGAACTTTAGGGTCTATTTTGAGTGGAACCAGAGCTTTACCTATGTCTTAACCGCGGCGTATTTTGCCAACCGCCTTGAGGGCGCCCCTGTGTTCAATGCCGGCCAGCCCGAACGAGGCCTCAGCGGGCCGGATATGAAACGCTTGCAGGAAAAGCTTGCACGCAAGGGGTATGATGTCGGCAAGATTGACGGCATCTTGGGTGCAGGCACCCGTGCCGCAGTGCAAGATATGCAAAAGCGGTTAGGGATGCCTGCGGATGCCTGGCCGACACGCCAGCTTTTGAACCGCATTTAAGGGTTGCCGTTTAGCCGGCGGCCTTGAAGCCTGCGTCGAGGGCATTGAGGA
The DNA here is from genome assembly GCF_018860975.1 of Lentibacter algarum. Taxonomy (GTDB): domain Bacteria; phylum Pseudomonadota; class Alphaproteobacteria; order Rhodobacterales; family Rhodobacteraceae; genus Lentibacter; species Lentibacter algarum_A. The sequence continues at coordinate 116,736 of NZ_JAHKQI010000009.1, read as the reverse complement.
TGGTTTGAACATCGTCACTTGTCAGAACCAGCGGCGGCGAGAGGATCACATTGGGGCCGGAAATTCGCACCATTGCGCCATTGTTATAGGTGACCTCTTGCAGGGTCGCCGTTGTGGCTTTGTCAATCGGGGTTTTGTTACCGCGGTCTGAAACAAGTTCCATTGCGCACATGAGGCCGTGGCCGCCGCGCACGTCACCGATGATGCTGTGCTTGTTTTGCAGAGCTTGCATGCCTTCGAAAAGTTCGGCGCCACGGGCAGCGGCGTTTTCGTTTACTTTCAGGCGTTTGGTTTCGGTCAAGCAAGCCAGTGCCGCAGCTGCGCCGACAGGGTGGCCTGAGTAGGTGTAGCCATGACCGATAGCAGCTTTGCCTGTTTTGTCGTTCTCGAACACTTGCACGACTTCGTCGGCGATCATCACCGCGCCAAACGGGAAGTAACCGTTGGTGATCGCTTTGGCGGTGCACATGAAGTCGGGTTTCACGCCCCAGTGACGTGAGCCCGACCATGAGCCAGTGCGGCCAAATGCTGTGATCACTTCATCAGCGATGAGCAGGATGCCATTGCGGGTGCAGATGTCGCGCACGCCGGGCATGAAGCTTTCGTGTGGCGGGATGACGCCGCCTGCGCCCAAGACAGGTTCCATGATAAAGGCGGCGATTGTGCCGGCACCTTGAAAGGCAATCTCGTCTTCAAGCGCCGCAAGGCAGAGCTGGGCGAGCTTTTCGGGGTCTGTCTCGTTGAAGGGGTTGCGGTAGGTGTAGGGCGCCGGGATGTGGTGACATCCAGCCAGTAGCGGCTCGTAGGCGGTGCGGAAGTTGGCGTTGCCGTTAACGGATGCGCCGCCGAAATGCGTGCCGTGATAGCCTTTTTTGAGCGAGAGAAACTTGGTTCGGGCGGGCTCACCCTTCACCTTGTGATACTGCCGCGCGAGGCGCAGGGCTGTCTCGACAGAGTCAGATCCACCAGACGTATAGAACGCCCGGGTGAGGCCGTCGGGCTCAAAAAACTCACGCAGCTCTTCGGAGAGTTCGATGACGGCGTCGTTGGTCGTGCCGCGAAACGTCGAGTAGTAGGGGAGCTGCTCAAGCTGGGCTGCGATCGCGTCTTTGACGGGCTGGCAGGAGAAGCCGAGGTTGACGTTCCAGAGGCCGCCAACACCGTCGACAACTTTATGACCATCGACATCAATAATGTTCACACCTTCCGCACCGGTGACGATTGTCGGCGGGTTGGCGAGGCTGTCGGCTGGGTGTGCCATCGGATGCCAAAGCGAACGGGCGTTTTTCTCTTTGAGGAAGTTGCTGTCTTTCATGTCAGTGTCCTTTCAGGGAGGCCCAAGAGGCCGAGTGCGTCTTGGTAGCTTGTTGCAGGTGAGGTGACGTCGAAGTGGACGTTGGGCAGGCCGATGGCCTCAGCGCCTTTGATGTTGCGGAGCTGGTCGTCGACGAAAACACAGGCGCTTGCAGGCAGGGCCAGCTCTTCCAGCACAGCCTCATAGGCGCGTGCGTCGGGCTTGAGGATGCCGGTGTAGGTGGCGTCGATAATCACTTCGAAGTCAGCGAGGAAAGGCAGCTTCTCGCGAAAGTCGGCGCCATAGAAGAGATCAAGCTCGTTGGAGAGGATCGCGAGGCGAATGCCCGCTGCCTTACATGCAGCGATGGTTTGGCGAAACTCGGGGCGGATGACGGCTTCGGGCTCGGCCCCGCGCGCGGCGCGTACAAACTGGCTCATCTCTGTCCAGTTTTCGCCCACAAGCTGGCCGACTTCACGGGTGCGCTCGCTCCAGTAGTCGCGCTCGCTTATCTCGTCGGCTTGCATGTTACGCCAGAGCGTATCGGTGTCGGGTGCGAAAGGGCCTTGCCAGGTAAGGCTACCAGCGGGCAAGCCAAGAGCGGCTTCGGTGAGGTTGTGTGTCTCGAACAATGTGCGCGACACGACGCCTCCAAAGTCAAGGATAAGGGCTTGCTGACTCATGCGGCGGCCTCATTAAACGATTGCGGAAGGAAGCCACCCGTCGCGCGTGTGAGGCGCAGGGCAGCCTGTCGAAGGTTGGCGCGAATGGCGGTGCGCAGCGCGTCATCCATGCGTGACACGGGTGCGGCTATGGCGAGTGCGCCGATGCAGGATTGGCGCGCATCAAACAGCGGCATGGCGTGTGTGTGCACGTCGTCTTCAAAGTTTCCGACGGATTCTGCCATGCAATCTGCGCGCACCTGCGCGAGAATTTTGCGCAGCTTGGCCGGGTTCGTCTCGGTGTTGGCTGTGAGGGCTTCAAGCCTTGCAGACAGCACTTCGTCAACAAAACCCGCATCCGAAAACCCCAGAACAGCAAGGCCCGAGCTTGTCGCGTGGAGCGGCAGAACCTCTGCGTCTTCCATGGTGACGCGGGTGCCGTGCTGGTGCGAGTAGACATAGGCCAGCGTGCTGAGTGTGCTGCCTTGCAAGAGTGAAATATGCGCGGTTTCGCCGGTCGCTTCGGCGAGTTTTGTGAGGGCAGTCATTGCGATATCGCGCATAGGAACGGCGGCTTCGCGCAGGGCAGCGAGGCGCAAAAAGGCGACGCCGAGGCGGTATTCGCGGCCCGTTCCGGCTTGTTCAACGAATCCCTGGTCCTGTAATTCGGTGAGCAAACGGTGCACCGTGGCCTTGTTTAACCCGGACAGACGAGACATCTCGCTCAACCCGATCAGGCTGCGCGAGCGCGAGAAATATGTCAGCAAAGATAGGGCTTTAGAGACGGTTCCCATTGTCTACTTTCTCGCCCAATTTTTGGGCGCTTGCGGGTTTGGAGGCCCTGATGAACGGTTCACTTGTTAAATTTGTTGACAGACTTGGCATTGGTCTGTCAATCTATTTTAGAACCAATGGTTCAAATAATGAACCAAAACATCAGGGAGAACAAGATGCTAGGTAAACAATTTCTGGGCGGCGCACTCGCTCTTGCAATGACAGCTTTGGGAGGCGCGGCGTTTGCTGAATACCCAGAGAAACCCGTGAGCTTTATCGTGCCTTGGCCTCCCGGTGACTTGGAGGATGTGCTGACGCGGATGATCGCCGAGGACTTCCAGAAGGAATACGGCGTTTCGGCGGCAGTTGTGAACAAACCCGGCGGCGGCGGCGGCCCTTTCCCTGGTGCGATAGAAGTCGCGCAGGCGCCTGCTGACGGCTACACTATCGGCTCGTTTGTGATCGGTGTTCCTGTGGTAGGCCACCAGATCGGCATCGACGAATTGGCACCTGAGAAGTTCGACCCGCTGGGCATTTTCCTTACCTATCCGTTTGTAATTGCCACCTCAAAAGATGCGCCCTACAGCGATATGGACGAGCTGGCGGCATACGCCAAAGAGAACGACGTTGCGCTTGGTCACTTTGGTGATCCGCTGACGCCGACGCAGGTGACCAAAGCTCTGGCCGTCAAGAAAGGCTTTGAGTGGGGCTCGGACGCCGCATTTGACGCACTTGATTGCAACACGCTTGCCTCGGGCGATGCGGACGTGATCAACACCACATTGCAGCTTGTATTGCCGTGCCTCGACGACGTGAAAGTACTTGTGTCGATCACGGATGAGCGCATTTCACTGGTGCCGGATGCGCCGACTGCGGGCGAAGTTGACCCCGAGATGAACATCGCGCTTTGGAACGGCCTGTTTGTGCTCAAAGATACGCCAGCGGACGTGCGAGAGAAAATCATCGCGGTTGCCAAAAAGACTGTGATGTCTGAGCGTGCACAAAACATTGCCAAAGAAACCGGCGCGCTGGTTTACTGGCAGGGTGCTGATGAGGCTGCCGCACGTGTGGCCCGCAACATCGAAACTGTCGGCACGATCCAAGGCCTCTTGGAGTAAGCAAACTGTCGGGCTGGGCGTGTGATATGCCCAGCCTCTTTCTGTCCGGAGCCATGTGATGAGCAAAGATCGTAGTGAAGAGATCAAACGTTTTGACGGGCCTTTAAGGGGGCAGGCGCTGTTTGCAATTGTGTTTTTCCTTGCGGCAGCTTTGTTACTCAGTCAGCTCGGCAGCGAGACCAAGTGGGCCAAGGGAACCAAGTTTTTTGCGCAGCCGCGGTTTTGGCCTGCGGTGTCTGTTATTGGCATGCTGTTGTTTGGCGGGCTGCATCTTTGGAAGCTGCCGCGCCGGAGTTTAACGCGGGTTGATGCCGCTGAATGGCTCGTTTGGGCGAAAGCGCTTGAGTATGTGGCGTGGTTTATGGGCTACGTTTGGCTCGTGCCGCGGCTCGGCTACTTGCCAATGACGGTTTTGTTTATGCTGGGTCTGGCTTACCGGCTTGGCTATCGCAGCCGGAAAATGCTGTGGATAAGTGCCATTTTTGGCGTTGTCGTGGTCGTTGTGTTCAAAGGGCTACTCAATGTCAAAATCCCTGGTGGGGCTGTTTATGAATACCTGCCGGGTGCGTTGCGCTCGTTCTTTATCCTGAATTTTTGAGGCGCAGATGGACCTGATACTGGATGGCTTGCAGATACTAGCCCGTTGGGATGTGATGATCGCGCTGCTTGTCGGTTCGATCGGCGGCGTTTTGATCGGCGCGATCCCTGGGGTTGGCCCTGCTGTGGCGATTGCGATCTTGCTGCCTGCGACCTTCAGCATGGATCCGATTGTCGGCCTCACTGTGCTCTTGGGTATTTACGGAAGCTCTATGTATGGTGGTGCGATTCCGGCGATCTTGATCAATACTCCCGGCACGGCTGTCAATGCGCTAACGACCTATGATGGCTATCCGATGACGACCCGCGGTGAGGCACGTCGGGCATTGTCCCTGGCCTACTCGGCGAGCTTCTTTGGCGGGGTGTTCTCTGTTGTTTGCCTGATACTGTTCGCGCCCGTTCTTGCGAGGATCGCACCGATGTTTGGCAGTCGCGAAATATTCCTCGCGGCGCTTTTGGGGCTTATTTTGGTGGTCATTGCTCACCGCGGCCAAAGCCTGATCGCCGCGGGGCTGGCGTGTTTCGGGATATTCCTTCACACCATCGGGCTTGAGCCGGTGAAATACTCCAAGCGCTTCACGTTTGATCAAAGCTGGCTGTCGTCGGGTGTTGACCTCATTGTTGTTGTGCTTGGCTTGTTTGCGATCAGTCAGGCGATCTTTTTGCTGCGCGGAGAAGACGAAAAAGTCCGATTGACCAAGCTGCGTGGCGGGCTCTTTCAGGGGTTGCGAGAGCTCGGTCGGCATCCGCGTGTTGCCAGCGTTTCAGCAAGCCTCGGCGTGCTGATGGGGATGATCCCTGGAGTTGGCGAGTTTACTGCGCAGTTCCTGAGCTATACTTATGCGCAGCGCAGTTCTGAACGTCCTGATGACTTTGGACACGGGGCCAGTGAAGGGCTCATCGCGGCGGAGACGTCAAACAATGCTGTGCCTGCAGCGGCGATGGTTCCGCTTTTGGCACTTGGCATTCCCGGTGAGGCGCTAACCGCGATGATGCTCTCGGTGTTTTATGTGCACAACGTCGTGCCCGGGCCAGCGCTGTTTCAAAACGATATGGATTTTGTTGTCGCACTCTATCTGGCGCTTTTAATCCTCAATGTGTTGGTGCTGATCTTCCTGTTGTTCGCAACCAACCAATTGATCAAGGTGGTCAAAATCCCCAATCGTTTTCTGGGCGCAGCAATCCTGACACTTAGCTTTGTTGGAGTTTACTCCCTGCGCAATTCGGTCACTGATTGCATGCTCGCCGCGGGCTTTGGCATCTTTGGATTTGTGCTCAAACGCCTTTCCTTGCCAGCTGTCCCGATCGTTCTGGGGATGGTGCTTGGCGGCATCATGGAAGTAAAACTACGCGCTGGCATGGCGCGGGTGAAAACCCCGTTTGATTTTATCGACCGCCCCGTGGCGATGATCCTGTTTATCATGATTGTCGGCGTGCTTATCATTCATCTCCGCCACGTTTGGCAGGAGCGCAAATCCCTTAAGGAGGCCAAATGGCAGTCCAAGCACAGATCAACGAACTTCGGAGCGCAGATGTCGCGCCGCAGAAGCTTTTTATCAACGGAGCGTGGCAAGACGCTCAGGGCGAAGCGCTCGAAGTATGCTCCCCGATCGACGGACAAAAACTCACCACGCTAGCTTCAGCAACCACTGAGGATGTTGACCGTGCCGCTTCAGCCGCGCGGGCTGCGTTTGAAGACGGACGATGGGCAAGCATGGCTCCTGCGGGCCGCAAAAAAGTGCTGCACAAAATTGCTGATTTGATCGAGCAGTATGCTGTCGAGCTGACTGTGCTCGGCGTGCGTGACAATGGCACCGAGTTTAACATGGCGCTTAAGGCCGAGGCCGGCTCGGCGGCGGGAACATTCCGCTACTATGCTGAAGCTATTGACAAAATCTACGGTGAGATTGCACCAACCGCCCCCAACGTTCTGGGCCTTGTGCATCACGCGCCTGTCGGTGTTGTTGGAGCGATTGTTCCCTGGAATTTCCCATTGATGATTGGTGCATGGAAGCTTGCACCTGCATTGGCTGCGGGTAATTCCGTGGTGCTCAAGCCTGCGGAGACTGCGTCACTTTCATTGTTGAAACTGGCCGAGATTTGCAGTGAAGCCGGCTTGCCTGACGGGGTGTTGAACGTGGTCACTGGCGCAGGCGCGGTAACGGGCGAAGCCTTGGCGATGAGCATGGATGTTGATGTGCTGGTGTTCACCGGGTCAGCCGCGACAGGCCGCCGTTTGCTGGAGTATTCAGCGCGCTCGAACCTCAAGCGGGTCTACCTTGAGCTTGGTGGCAAATCGCCCAATGTGGTTTTCGCGGATGCGCCTGATCTGGCGCAAGCCGCTAAGGTTTCTGCGATGGGCATTTTCCGCAATTCCGGGCAGGTTTGTGTGGCAGGTTCGCGGTTGTTGGTCGAGCGTTCCGTGCAGGACGAGTTCGTCGCGCTCATGGCGGCAGAAGCTGAAAAGCTGGTCGTCGGTGATCCGCTTGATCTCGGTTCACAGATCGGAGCGGTGAACTCGCCACAGCAACTTGAAGGCAATCTGAACTTTGTTGAAAAAGCACTTGTTGAAGGTGCCGAACTGGCGACCGGTGGCGCGAGAATTCTGCAAGAAACGGGAGGCTATTACATGGCACCGACGATTCTGACGGGGGTTGAGCGTGATCATAACGTCTTCCAGAATGAGGTTTTCGGGCCTGTGCTTGCTGTCACTCCGTTTGACACCGAAGCCGAAGCTGTGGCGCTGGCCAATGGCACTGACCACGGGCTTGCCGCCGGAGTCTGGACAGAAAACCTGAGCCGTGCGCACCGGATGATTGGCGCCATCCGTGCAGGTGTTGTGCATGTTAATACCTACGGTGGGGCCGATAACACTGTGCCTCTTGGTGGTGTCAAGCAGTCGGGCAACGGGCATGACAAGTCATTGCATGCGCTTGATAAATACACTGACCTTAAGACGGCTTGGATCCAGCTTTAGGACAAATTCACTGCTCGCTAAGCCTCACGTTTATCGCTAGGCTCCAAGCATGGACTGGCGAGACACTGGCATACTTCTGACGGCGCGGATGCACGGCGAAAACAGCGCGATCGTTGAGGTGCTTACGCCTTCGCGGGGGCTGCACGCAGGTGTTGTGCGGGGAGCGAATAGTCGCAAGATGGCGCCGGTTTTACAGCCCGGTGCGCAGCTTGATCTGGCTTGGCGCGCGCGGCTGGAGGAACATCTGGGCAGTTTCACAGCCGAATTGCAACGCTCGCGCGCGGCGCAAGTGATGGGATCGCGGTTGGCTGTCGCAGGGCTGAATTCTGTCTGCGCTTTGCTGCGTTTTGCGCTGCCCGAGCGCGAGCCGCATCAGCCATTATACGAGCGCACCGAACAGTTGCTTGACTTGCTGGGTCAGGACGAGATCTGGCCATTGGCCTACCTCAAATGGGAGACTGCCTTGCTTGATGAACTCGGCTTTGGCCTTGATCTGACATGCTGTGCCGTGACAGGCGCAGTTGAGCCTCTGGAGTTTGTCTCGCCCAAGACAGGCCGTGCAGTGACCCGCGCTGGTGCGGGTGAGTGGCAAGACAGGCTGTTGCCTCTGCCGCCAGTTATGCTCGGGAAGGGTGAGGGGAGCGATGCCGAAGTTGCAGCGGGATTGCGCCTCACCGGGCACTTTCTGACGCATAACTTTGCGCATGAACAAGGCGGCAAGCCTTTGCCGTCGGCGCGCGCGCGATTTGTTCAAGTGTTCGAGAGGCGGCTTACTCTGCCTTGAACACCATGGTGCGGCCGGCATCATTGCTGAGCAAGAGAACGTCACCGCTCACTTCCGACAAGCTCATTTCTGATAGAGCTTTCAGGAATTTGCTTTCGCTCGTTAGGTCGGGGCAGGCCATGCGGGTGCTGGCAACCTGACCCGCGTCAAACCACGGGTAAGGCACGGTCATTGGCCCGAAATAGCGGTTGCATGGAGCTTGCCCGGCGATCTTTCCGGGTTCGGGGAAAGTGAGAGTTGCACGGGCCGAAAAAGCGGCTCCATCAATGCTTTCGAGGCGCCACACACGCTCGGCGGCACCGTAGCCACCAACGGTTTCGTCGGCGCGGCAGGCGGGTAATACCGCGAGGGCAGGGATCAGTGCGAAGGGAAGCAACGAGCGTTTCATAGCGTTTACCTAAGCGCCAAAATCAGATCGACAAGGGTCGCGATCGCATTTTTCGCGTCGCAACCCGGAGTTTCTGTGAGGCCGATGGTTGCTGCAAAGAGCACCTGTGCCAACTCCGGGTTGCTGACGCCGCACTTTTCAAGAAGGGATGCGATCTCGGTGAGCTTTCTGGTGTCACTGTCCGCGAGGGCCTGAGCGACCTGCTCATTCGAGCGGGCCCAAGCGCGCAGGTTCGGATCGGCCATGACGGCATAGTTCTGAGCCAAATTGCGCAGCGTTGTCGCCGGATTCTCTTCATCGGTGATAACCGTAGCGCTGTTTTGCCACTTGTTGATCATACTGTCGTGAAAGGCGGCGACATCCTTGAAGTGCCAGTAGAACGAGCCTTTAGTTGTGCCTAATGCGCGTGCGAGCGCCTCGGCCTTCAAGGCCTGCGGGCCTTGTTTGGCGAGAGCTTCGAAACCGGCGGCGATCCAGTCGTTTTTGGAGAGTTGTTTGTCTGACATGTTAGAAGCATACGCTTACGTATGGATAGGTGCAATCATCTGTTGCCGTCGTTGCCAGCACCGGCGCCTTGTTGCCTGCGGGCTTCGGTTTCGGGGGCATAGGTGCGCTGTGCAAATTGCGACAGCGAAACGATGTCGGCTCCCGACGCCTCGGCGCGGTAAACGCGCGCGATAGCGGCAGGAGCAGCTGTGGGGGTAAGCTGAAGGTCGCAGTTGACCTCCGTTGTCTTGACGAGTGTGATCGCCATGCAGGGCGCCGCAGTTGCTTGAAACCCCTCGCTGGAAAGCAACAATGCGCGGTTTTGAACCGCAGCGACCCGCGCAATAAAGGGCATTAGAAGAAGCGGGAAAGCGCAACTGAAGGCCGAGACACGCGACCCGTCAATGAGCTGGCATCCAAGTCGGATCGGGCAGGTTTGTGAGGGGACGATACCAGCCTCTAGTGCCTCCAAATAGTGAGCGAAGGTTCGGACCGCAGGGAGGCGTGAGGCGGCAAGAACACGTATGGCTTGCCCGGTTTCTTCGGCTTCGCCCCACGTAAAGCCTGCGCCTTTTGCGGCCTTCCTGCAGAGGCCTTCAATTTCTCCAAGGGCGTAACTCATTTAACAACTCCGTAGACCCAGTCATCGGAGTTTTGTTGCGATAATTCAGAGGGGTAAGGCGCGCCGCGAAACATGTTGATGCGCACCCATCTGTCGGAGCGTGGATCAAAATTTGTTGCGCCAAAGAAGCTGAGTTTGGCGCGCAGCATGTCAATAGGCAGCATCTTCGCGTCGATGGTGTTGTCGCAGACTTCGCTATAGGGAAAGAGGGCGCGCATTTGCACACGGCGCGCTGCGCTGCGGTGTTCGGGGTGCGCTTGTAGGAACGCGGCGGTGTTGCCTGCGAAAGTATGCAAGTCGCCAAACATTCTGCATATATCGCGGGCCGGTGCGAGGGGTTGCTCGTAGTCTTCAAGTGGCTCGTTGGCCCGTTCGCAAAGGCGCGGTTCGAGTTTTTCTTCCGAGACATACCAAAGACGCGCGATTGCTTGGGGGGCAGTCCAATCAATCTGCAAAGCCCAGTCGTAGTGTGTGCAAATCAGTGCAGAGAGGGTTTCGGCGGGCATTGCGCCGTCGATCATGAACAGCGTGCTTTCGTCGGCTTGCATCTGCGGGCCGAGGCTGTCGACCAAATCAGCGTGAGGCTCGAGCATCAGAGACACCAGCAGTTCTTGGCCTTCTTCCGAGAGAGTGTTTTCGGCCCATAGGTAGAGAGCGTTCCACGCTTGGGGCTGTGTGAAGTCGAAACTTTCAAGCCGGGCGTCGAGCATCTGGATGTCAGCGGCGAGCTGCTTTAGCTTGGCTTTTTGCAAGGGGTGCTCAGAGTGCCAGAGGCCGATGCTTTGTTTGGCGTGCAGGTAGGTCGAGAGAAACGCGTGCGCGGTGCTATCTGCGCTTGCAAGTGAGCGGATCGTCGCAAGAGCGCGCTCGCGGGCACTGATCCAGTTGTTGAGCAGCCGCGGATGATTGAGCAGGAATGGGGCCATGCCGAGCCCTGTCGAGTTGCCGATGCCAAGGCCGCGGCGCAGGCCGGGCGCGAGGGGCACGGCACTGTTCGGGGATCTGACTTTTGCCATGTGTTCGACAAGGTCGGCAACAAAGGCGCGGATAAGGTAGACCGAGAGCATTTCGACTTGAAAGGGCGGCGAAAACTCAGGACGCTCTTCCAGTGAGGCGCGGTCGGCAGCGCCGAACTTGCCGGATCCGTAGACGGCGGTTGTGCGCATGAGGTAGCCGACATTTGCCAGTACATCCGCGTCGGGTTGTTGGCCTTTGGCGAGGGTTTCGACTGTAGCGTTCCAGAGGCGCGCCGAGCGGTTGGCTCGGGAGATCGAAAGCTCGGTTTCGGAAACGCGGCCTGCTTCTTGCAAGGGGACATTGGCACGTAGGCGTTCAATGTCGGCCAGATTTGGCGTGCCGTCAAACAGGGCAAACGTCGCATCCCATGCTGTGGCAATTACGCGATCTGAGCGCATGTCATCGGGCAAGTCATGAGCAAAGGCGATGAGAGAGTAAGCACGGGTGGGGCCTTGGCTGGTGTAAACAGCGAAGCCCTCGCCGCTTGTGTTGATGTCAAAATGTGGGCGGGTAAACGACCAGTTTTCCTGCTTCATCCGGCGCAGGAGTTGGCGCATGAAAGACAGCCGGCATTGGTGCAGACTCCCCAATCGCGAGAGCGTCATGACTTGCTCGGGCGGGCGGAGAGGAATGCGTGTCATACTTCGGGGCCGAAATTTTGCTCGTAAAAGCGAAACCAGTTGTCGCCCATGATACCGTCAACTTCCGTCTGAGAAAAACCGACGGTTGCAAGGCCCTTGGCTATATTGCCAAAGTCGCGGTTGTCTTGATACCAGCTTGGCATTGGTGGGAACCCGGGAGCTGCGGCCGACCCTTCTCCGTAGTCAATCTCTTTGCTCCAACGGCCGACGCGCATCCACTCGACGACGCTGTCCGGCTGGTCTTGGCAAAGATCGGAGCCGATGCCGAGGTGATCAACGCCGAATTTCTCGGCGGTGTCGGCGATCATCTGGCAGAAGCTCTGAAGCGTGCAGTCGGAATTGTCTTTGAGGTGATGCGGGTAGAGCGAGAAGCCAAGCATGCCGCCGTTTTGCGTGACCGCGCGAATGACATCGTCGCGCTTGTTGCGCAGGGCGGGCTGCCAGAAATGCGGGTTAGCGTGGGTGATGGCGATGGGGCGGGCAGAGTGATCAGCGGCTTCGATGGTGCTGCGATCGGCGGAATGGGACATGTCGACGACCATGCCGACGCGGTTCATCTCACGCACAACCTGTTTGCCCATACGCGTGAGGCCCGTGTCGTCATCCTCATAGCAACCGGTCGCGAGGAGAGACTGGTTGTTGTAGGTAAGCTGCATGAAGCGCGCGCCAAGATCGTGCAAGACTTCGACGAGGCCAATGTCGTCTTCAATGGGTGAGGGGTTCTGGAAACCAAAGAAGATCGCCGTGCGGGAGGACTCGTGCGCCAAGCGCACATCGCCCGCCCACCGGCCCTTGAAGATCAGCTCGGGAAACTGCTCAAACCAGCGATTCCATTGCTCGATGTTGAGCACCGTTTCGCGAAAGTTTTCGTGATAGGCGATGGTGACATGCACCGCATCAAGCCTGCCCGCGCGCATTTGGCGAAAGATTTTTTCAGACCAATTGGCGTATTGCAGGTTGTCGATGCGATACATGGTTGCTTACTCCGGGTCGCCGGCAGCGATGTAGGCCGTCTTGACCGTGGTGTAGAACTCGGCGGCGTTTGAGCCTTGCTCGCGTGGGCCATAAGAGCTTTCACCGCGGCCACCGAAGGGCACGTGATAGTCGGTTCCGGCAGTGGCGAGGTTGACCATGACACAGCCTGAGCGCGCGTTGGCGCGGAAATGGTTGGCGCGGGCCAGTGAGCGTGTCATGATGCCAGCAGTGAGGCCAAAGCGGGTGTCGTTGACGGTGTGCAGGGCCTCACCATAGGAGCCGACTTTGATCACGGCCGTGAGCGGCGCGAACAGCTCTTCACGGTTGATTTGCATCTGGTTTGTGGTGTTGAGGAAAACGCCCGGTGTCATGTAGTACCCCTGTGTTGGGCGTTCGACCTGGACACCACCACAGGCAAGTTCGGCACCCTCAGCGCGGCCTTTTTCGATCCATGCGAGATTTTCGCTCATCTGGGTTTCGCTGACAACGGGGCCGATCTGCGTGCCTGCTTCAAGCGCGTGGCCGACTTGCATAGCTTCGGCGCCTTTGATCAGGCGCTCAACGAAAGTGTCGTGAATGGCCTCATGCACCACAAGCCGCGAAGAGGCGGTGCATTTCTGGCCTGTGCCGCCGAAGGAGCCTCCGAGAGCTGCGGCGACGGCGAGGTCAAGGTCGGCATCATCCATCACTGCGAGTGCATTTTTGGAGCCCATTTCCATTTGCAGCTTGGTGAAGTTGCCGACAGCGGCTTGCGCGATGCCACGACCAACAGGCACGGACCCTGTGAAGGAGATTGCGTTGATGCCCGTGTGTTCGACAAGCTTTTGGCCAATGTCGCGGCCAGAGCCCATGACCAAGTTGAACAGACCTTTGGGGATGTCTTGCTTGGCGATGATCTCGGTCAAGGCATGGGCCGAGGCGGGGGTCGCGTTGGCTGGCTTCCAGATGACGGCGTTGCCATAGGCCAGCGCAGGGGCAATTTTCCAACTGGCTGTCGCTGTGGGGAAGTTCCAGGGGCTGATGATTGCCACCGTGCCAACAGGCTCGCGGCGGATGTCGATGTCGACGCCCGCGCGCACTGACTGAGCATTTTGGCCCAGCTGGCGCAGCACTTCAGCGGCGTAGTATGTGAAGAACTGACCCGCGCGGTAGACTTCGCCTTTGCCTTCTGCAAGGGGCTTGCCTTCCTCTCGGCTGAGCAGGGTTCCGAGCTCTTCGGCGCGGGCCATCATCTCGTTGCCGATGGCATTTAGCACAGCTTGCTTGCGTTCGAGCCCGTAGTTTGCCCATTCGGCTTGAGCGGCATGTGCGGCGTCTACGGCTTTATCTAGTTGGGCAGTATCTGCCTGCGCAAAATGGCCCACCACATCAGACAAATCTGAGGGGCTAATATTGGCGATATCCGAGACGCCAGAGAGCCATTCGCCGGCGATGTAGTTCTTGTTGGCCTGTGTCGAGGGCTGTGTCGAAGGCTGTGTCGAGGGCTGTGTCATGTGGCATCCTGAAAGAGTTCATCTACCAGTTGGCGCAGAATCGGGCTTCAGATCAATCGAATTTGAGTTGAGTAAACTTCAGTTTTTCTGAATCGTTTGAAGGTGTTCGGCTTGCAAGCAGCGTAAAAAGGCAAGAACCGGCGGCATGAGCGCTGCTTCGGGGCGGTGCATAATATGCACTTGCCGGGTGACGTTGCTGCCGGTTATCGGCAAGAAAGCGAGGTCTTGTTCGTTGGGCGACAAGACAAGTTCGGGCAGAATGGTTACGCCCTGTCCAGCACGCACCAATGCCAAAAGCGAAGCGGTGCTGTGCACCATCATCCGCGATTGCGAGAGAAGAGGGGCAAGCTCAGAGTCATCAATTTGTGCGCAAAGTCCATTCGCGATCAGAGTTTCTCCAGTGAGATCGGCCCATGTTAGATCGTTTCGGTCGCTTTGCAGACGGTGCCCGCGGGGGCAGACAATGCCGAATGCATCCGAAAACAGTTGTTTGCGCTCAAAGCCGGGGCGCTCTGGAAGTGTAGCAACGGCGATGTCGGCCTGATCATGGCTAAGCGCATTCAGAACAGCGCTGCTGTCCATGTCACGCAACTCGACCAAGACATCAGGGTGGGTTCGCTGGAACCGGTGCAAAACCGGTGGTAAGAACACTTGTGCAAAAGAAGGGATTACCGCAAGGCGGATGAGGCCCGACTTTGCTTTGGCAAGCTTTTCTATCCGGCTGATGGTTTCGTCGAAATGGGCGATCTCGCTTTGAGCTTCGAGCAGGACATGCCGGCCCATCGGGGTGAGATGTGACTTGCGCTGTGTCTCAAACAACGCCACGCCAATGTGCTCTTCCAGGCTTTTTAGGGACATAGACAGCGCAGAAGACGTGCGCCCCAACTGCTCGGCAGCATGCGCTAGAGAGCCTGTTTCGGCAACGGCGCGAAAGACGCGCAGCATGTCAATTTTGATCGCCACGTTAAAGTTCCTGCTTGTTTTCAGCACAGTGACAATGTGAAGCAGGGCTGTCCAGTCGGTGCGCTTTCCGAGGGCAACTATTATGTCACATGTTCGAATTTCCCTATCATTTCGGGGGTATGCAGCGCGAATCTCATCTGTTAGTTTTTTTCTAATAACAAAAAACGACGAGGCAGGCAGTTTAGAAATGGCAACGGGCTTTAGAGGCGCGTTTGTAGTTTCCTGGCCGCAAACAGAACTGGACGGGCTGGTGAATGCACCAGTCACCGACTTGAATGTCGGGGCGACTTGGGCGTGGCGCGGAGATGCGGTGCGTGTTGATGGCCCCAATGATCTGTTGCAGCTTGAAGACACAGACGACATGGCAAACATGCGAAAGCGCGCGGCACGTATGGTGCAACGGCTTGTTGGTGTTGCATTGGACGCGACAAAATCGTTGCACGATCCGAATGACGCATTGCCATTTGACGACAGCAGCTTTGTTGTCACTGACGGCACTCAGAGCTACACGATCACGTTGATTGACCCCCAGACTGGCGGCCAACCCTTGTTGATGTTTGTAGATCAAATGCCGCCACAGGGGCGCGACTTGTGGATTGTTCACCAGAACTTTGACAATAGTATGATGCGGCCCGAAGGGCCTGACGCTGGCGGGGTGATATGTTTTACGCCCAACACGCGGATAGAAACACCGGAAGGCGCCAAGCTCATTCAAGACTTGCGCGTTGGCGACAAAGTTCAAACCAAAGACAACGGCGCGCAAGAGATCGAGTGGATCGGAGAGCGGCGGATGACCGGGGCACGCTTGTTTGCGATGCCACGTTTGCGGCCCATACGTATCAGAGCCGGAGCGCTCGGGATCGAGCGGCCGGACGAGGAACTCATCGTGTCCCCCGAACACCGCATGTTGGTGAAGGGAAGCGCAGCACAGGCGCTGTTCAACACTGACGAAGTTCTGGTGCGCGCCAAGGACTTGCTCAATGACGGTAGCATTGTTGTCGACAGTCAGTTGCGTGAAGTGACCTATGTGCATTTGCTGTTGCCTGAGCATCAGATTGTTTGGGCCAATGGCGTCGAAACAGAGAGCTTTCACCCCGCAAATACAGCCCTTGCAACGCTTTCTGACGAAGATCGTGCTTCACTTTTGGAGATGCGACCGGAGTATGAAAGTCGGCCCGAAAGCTACGGTGCATTTGCGCGCCGGAACCTGTCTGGCTCCGAAGCTGCCATCCTCAACTTTGACGCGGCCTAAACCCTTGCTACATAGCTGTTGACTCCTCCTCTGAGGCGGCTATAAGCGCGGCTTCATTGGTGTTGGTGGCCCTCGCAAGAGCCAGCCTGTCATTCCGGCAAAATCCGGGAAGAGGACAACGCCCTTCGACAACCTAAACGAAGGAGATCAGCTGTGACCAAACGCACATCTGCCAAATACAAAATCGACCGCCGCATGGGTGAAAACATCTGGGGTCGTCCAAAATCACCAGTCAACCGTCGCGAATATGGCCCCGGCCAGCACGGCCAGCGCCGTAAGGGCAAACTGTCAGACTTTGGTCTGCAGTTGCGCGCCAAGCAGAAGCTTAAAGGCTACTACGGCGACCTGACTGAAAAGCAGTTCCGCCGCATCTTTAAGGAAGCTGAACGTGTAAAAGGCGACACAGGCGAGAACCTGATTGGTCTGCTTGAGCGCCGCCTTGACGCGGTTGTGTACCGTGCCAAGTTCGTTGCAACTGTTTTCGCAGCGCGCCAGTTTGTAAACCACGGCCACGTCACTGTGAACGGCAAGAAGGTTAACATCCCTTCATACCGCGTTAAAGAAGGTGACGTTATCGAAGTGCGTGATCGCTCAAAGCAGATCGCTGTTGTGCTTGAAGCCACGCAACTCGCCGAGCGCGATGTGCCTGACTACCTCGACGTTGATCACTCAAAACTGACCGCGACATTTGTTCGCGCACCTGGCCTTGGCGACGTGCCATATCCGGTGATGATGGAACCAAACCTCGTCATCGAATATTACGCACAAAACTAAGCCAGCGGTTTTCGCAAAGCTTATGAAGGGCTGTGGCGGGAACCCGCTGCGGCCCTTTTTCTTTTCTGGCCGCAGCTTTCCCGACTGTCTAAAACAAAGCGACACAGGAGAGAGTGATGAGCCTGACACCACAAACCGGCATCATGGAAATTGCGCTTTATGAAAGCGGCGCCTCAAGCATTGCGGGGCGCGACGATGTGCTCAAGCTGTCGTCAAACGAAAACCCGCTCGGGCCACCGCCTGCTGCGCTTGAAGCCATCGTCAAAGCGGCCAGCGAAACGCACCGCTACCCAGCGACCGACCATGCAAGCCTGCGCGAGGCGATTGCCGACGTTTACGGGCTTGAAGCCGATCGCATAATTTGCGGCGTGGGCTCTGACGAGGTTTTGCAATTTGTGTCTCAAGCTTACTGTGGTGAAGGTTACGAAATCCTTTACACCGAGCACGGCTTCTCGATGTATCCGGTTTTGGCGCATATGGCGGGGGCAACGCCGGTGGTTGTGCCTGAGCGCGAGCGGGTTGTTGATGTTGATGCGATCATCGCTGCGGTCACCGACAAAACCCGCCTCGTGTTCATTGCCAATCCGGCCAATCCCACGGGCACTTTGCTGCCTGATGATGAGCTGGTGCGGCTGACTGATGGCTTACCAGCGAACGTGATTTTGGTGCTGGACGGCGCTTATGTCGAGTTTGCTGAAGGCTATGACGGCGGCAAATCACTGGCAGCGACACGGCCTAACGTGCTGATGACGCGGACGTTTTCCAAGATATATGGCCTGGGCGGGCTGCGCATCGGCTGGGGGTATGGCCCCAAGGAAATGATCGACGTGATGACCCGCATTCGCCAGCCGTTCAACCTGTCGGGCGTGCAGCTCGCAGCGGCCGAGGCAGCGGTGCGTGATCCTGACTGGGTGCAAACCTGCGCCGAACTCAACGCCGAACAACGGGTGCGCCTCACCGGAGCGATGCGTCAACTGGGGCTAGCGGTTGACGATAGTGCTGCCAATTTTGTGCTGGTGCGCTGTGCTGATAAGCTTGAGGCGGATGCTGCCGAGGAGGCGCTATTGAGTGACGGAATAATCGTGCGACGGCCAACTGGCTATGGCTTTCCGGAGGGGCTGCGCATTACGGTTGGGGATGCCGAGCAAACCGGGCGCGTGATAGATACGCTGACAAAATGGCGAGAGGCCACGCAATGACGCAAGTATATGATAAAGTGGCTCTAATCGGCTTGGGGCTGATCGCGTCGTCGATGTTTTGGGCGATGAAACGCGGGGGGTTGGCAAGCGAAGTGCGCGGCTTCGCGCGATCATCTGAGACGCGCGAAACAGCCCGCAAAATAGGGCTTTGTGACGTGGTTTGCGATAGCCTCAAAGAAGCCGTGAAGGACGCTGACTTGGTGGTTCTTTGTGTGCCTGTCGGGGTGATGGGCGATGTGGCGAAAGAGATCGCGCCGTTCTTGAAGGCAGGCGCGACTGTGAGCGATGTCGGCTCGGTGAAAAATGCAGTGATCGACGCAGTTGGCCCGCACCTGCCTGAGGGGGTCGAGTTCATCCCGGCACACCCTTTGGCTGGCACCGAACACTCGGGCCCGGAAGCCGGATTTGCCGAGCTTTTTGACAACCGCTTTACCGTGCTTGTGCCTGTGGAAGGCTCTGAAAAGAAAGCAATTTCCAAGCTTCGCGAGCTCTGGGAAGGTATGGGCGCAAACGTTGAGGAAATGGATGCCGATCACCATGATTTGGTGTTGGCTGTAACCTCGCATGCGCCGCATTTGATCGCCTACACGATGGTTGGCGTGGCTGATGATTTAAGCCGTGTCACCGACAGCGAAGTGATCAAATACTCGGCTGCAGGCTTTCGCGATTTTACCCGCATTGCAGCCTCTGATCCGACGATGTGGCGCGATGTGTTCCTCAACAACAAGGAAGCCACATTGGAAATTCTGGGGCGCTTTACCGAGGAATTGTTCGCGCTTCAAAGGGCTATCAGAACCGGGGATGGCGAGCATTTATTCGACTATTTTACCCATACAAGAGCGATCAGACGCGGGATTATCGAAGCGGGGCAGGATACGGATGCACCAAACTTCGGGAGAGAGAAAAAATGAGATTTTTCATTACGTTAACGGCAGTTTTGATGGCCCTTCCGATGTTTGCAGCGAATGGAAGTATCCGCCCTGTTGCGCGACCGGAGGTGCCGGAATTGGCTCCTGTCACGAGCCCTAGGCCGAAGCTGAAGGACGAGCAGTTGGCGCTGTTTGGATTGGGTAAAAAACGCAAGCGCGAGCGTGAGGCGCGTAAGGGGATGGTCTGTGGTGATCCGGCGTTGCAGGGCGATGCGATCGGGCGGGTTCCGGGGAAGATCAAGGGCTGTGGCGTCGAGGATGCGGTGCGGCTGAAATCAGTCTCGGGTGTGGCCTTGAGCCAGCACTCAGTGATGGATTGTGTGACCGCTAAGGCATTGAAAACATGGGTTGATGGCGGGTTGAAACCGGCGTTTGGCAATCTCGGTGGAGGGGTGAGCAAAATCCGCGTGGCGGCGCATTATGCCTGCCGGACTCGCAACAACCAAAAGGGCGCGAAGATCAGCGAGCATGGTAAGGGACATGCGATTGATATTTCCGGCATCTATCTTGAAAATGGCAATGAAGTCAATGTGTTGAAGGACTGGGGCAAGGGACGAGGCGGCAAGGCCTTGGCCGGAGCCCGCAAGGCCGCGTGTGGGCCGTTTGGCACGGTCCTGGGGCCGGGGTCAGACCGGTTTCACCGCGATCATTTCCACTTTGACACGGCGCGCTACCGCGGCGGGCCCTATTGCAAATAGTTAATGTGATTTTGGCGGCGAAACGGCCTGCACAACCCGTGCATACCACAGTGCATAAACATATGCATAATGCGTGCAGACAATTCCGGACGCGGCAAAACAGCCGAAATTAGTTAACGGCACTCTCAAGCAGAGAGGCGCGGAAGGCGCGCATTTCTTCGCGGCGGGCCCTCGCGAGGGCGCGGCCTTTTTCAGTGTTCATCATCTCGGGCAGTTTGAAGAGTTTGGTTTCAAAGTGGTCGATGGCAAAGCGGGTGTCGTCAAGCTCGCGGCTTTGAGCAAGCGGATCATCGGGATCGTAGAGTGCGCGACCAAGGGCGCCTGAAATTGCAAACATACGGGCGATGCCGATTGCGCCTAAAGCGTCGAGGCGGTCGGCGTCTTGCAGAATTAGGGCTTCCTCGGTTTCCGGTGCGATGTTGGCTGAATAGCTGTGGGCGATGATGGCGTGCTGCACGGCGACAAGTTTGGATTGCTCAAAACCGAGGGCAAGAAGCAGAGGCGCTGCCGCCTCGGCTGACAAGCGCGACGCGTCGCTGCGGTTGGGCGAGTCTTTTGGCAGGTTGACCAGATCATGAAAAATGCAGGAGGCATAGAGCACGTCTTGGTCGGTTTGTTCGGTGCTAAGGGCTTGGCAGTTGCTCCAGACGCGGCGGATATGCGCGATGTCGTGGGCGCTGTCGGCCTGTGGGCCCCAAGCCTTGAGGAGGGCTGTCTCGTAGGCGTCGCTCATTGGATAAACACGCGCGGGGCAGGCCCGAGGGGCAAGGGGCCGAGCTTGATCAGCCCGCCAGAGAAGCCAAGCGGAATGTCGAGAGTGCTTGCGTTGCCGTTAAGCTGCGCCAGCAGGGAGAGCCCTTGTTCGATTTGGTTGAGCAAAGCTTGGGGCGCAACCTCCATTGCGCTCGCAAGGGCGATGATCTCGCGCCAGTTACGGGCCTTGATGGTGATTGTGCCAGTCGGCGTTCCGGCGCGGTCAACTTCCAGTGTGCCAGCAGCTTCAAGCTCAAGCTCACCCCATTTTGCCTCGGCGAGGTGCAGCTTGATTGTGCGGGGCTGTGGGCGGCCGTCTTCCAGTGCGGAAATATCCCACGGCTTTGAAAAGCCCAGCGTCGCATCGGCGCGCAGGGCAGAGAGCGCAGCGGGGAGGTTGCCTGTGATCTCGGCGGGCAGAGCGGGTTTGAGACCGTCGATGTTAAGCGCGAGGCGATAATCGGCGCCTTCAACCAGCTTGAGCGCGGCTTGCAGGCCGTCAACATGACTAGCTTTGCCGCCATCGGGCATAACGCTGAACGCTTCAGAGACCAGATTGGCGCGATCAAAAGCGAGGTCGGTGTTGGGTTGCATGACCATCGAGGTGCGCATGCCTGTGCTCTCTATACTATAGCGCTGGTGCGGCGTGCTGATGGTTTGGCTGTCGGCGAAAGCGGCGATGATGTGGTTGGGCTTGTAAGACAGTGCGAATATCTGAAGGAACGGTGCTTGCCATGCGAAGCCTGTGTGCGGGTCGGCCAGTGCCGGCTCGGTTAGGGTTGTGTCAAAGCGGTTGGGAAAACCGCGCAAGGACAGACCGCTATACTCGGCTTGCCAGCCCTCGGCGCGGCGGTCTTCGAACCAGGCTTCAAAGCCGGTTTTGACCGCGCTTGAGCCGACAAACCAATAGCCGAACCAAAGCGCGGAGAGGGTTAGAATGACAACAAGCAACTTTTTCATGTGATGCGCTCTTTTCTCGGGTGTTTGCTTGGTGTTTATGGGGGGCAAGCGCAGGGGGAACAAGTGTTATGACGATGTGGGTGTTTGGCTACGGTTCTTTGCTTTGGAACCCCGGCTTTGATGTGGCTGAAATGCGGGTTGCCAGTTTGCGCGGCTATCAACGCAGTTTTTGTATGCGCTCTATTCATCACCGCGGAACGGTTGCCAACCCCGGCCTCGTGCTGGCGCTTGACGAAAGCGAGAAGGCAAGCTGCCACGGTGTCGGCTTTGCTGTGCGTGAAGGGCAAGAGGACGAGGTGCTGGCTTATTTGCGCGAGCGCGAGCTGGTGTCTGCGGCCTACCTTGAGAAACATGTCGAGATCGTTTTTGCGGGCGGCGGCAGTGTCGAGGCGCTGGCCTATGTGATTGATGCCGAGCACGAGCAATATTGCGGCGGGCTTGATCTTGAAGAACAGGCGCAGATCATCGCCCGTGCGCAGGGCGGACGCGGCCCGAACCACGAGTATCTGATCAACACAGCCGAGCACCTAAGCAAGCTTGGAATTACCGATCACGAGCTTGACGAGCTGGTTCGTCGGGTGAAATTTCTGCTTTGAGCAGGTGAATTTCTGTAACAGTGATCACGGGCGCGGCCTTTGAGCGGGCGGCGCGAGCCTTGGCTGTAGGTTTTTGCCAAGCCGATTGATCACAAAACCCATCACCGCGAGATTACGGCGGCGTGATCTGTGAGTAATGTTTCATGAGGCGTGTTTTTGACGCTGTCTAGTGCATTGAAATTAAAGGTTTAATGCGTGTTTTCAAATCCTAGGGCGAAAGATCACAGGGGCCTCGCGGGGGCTCACGGCGAGGTGAGTTGAGGTGTTTTGAATAACCGGTTGGGCGTGACCAATTTGGTTGTAGAGCGGAAGGCAGCTTCCGACATAACCCTGAACCAACTCTAGAAGGAACCATCTTATGAAACGTTTTATCACAGCAGTCACACTCGCCGCCGTAACCGTTACAGCAACATCAGCCTTTGCGGTGACAACTCCTGAAGACCGCGCCTTTGAAGAGGCATTTCGCGCCAAGCTTGATCACAAAGTTGATGTGAGCACGAAGGACACAGCCAAGACGAACATGAGCGGCGGGGCCGTCGTTACGGACACTAACGGTCATGTCCTGAAAAACTTTGGCAATGGTGTGTATGATGAGAACTCTGAAAGAGGCGGCCGCCGCTAAGGAGCGATCCTCTCTCTGATTAACGTAAATCAAACGGCAGCGCTCTTTTTTGGGGGCGCTGCTTTGCTTTTAGGATAACATCTTGGCTTGGCGACATTATCTGCCTATGGTTTTCGACAATGATAACTGTGTCAGGAGCACGTCCACATGGACCATCCGGACCGCGAGGCCGAGCCGCATTTTTCTCACCCTGTGAGACCCGTCTTGTTGATGTTGGTCGTGCTGGGGCTGACTGTTGGTGTGACGCTGCTGGCATTGCCGCGGGTTTTACCTGTTTTCGAGGCCAACCCCTACCTCAACGGCTTCATCCTTTTTGTCTTTCTGATCGGGGTGTTGGCGACATTTTGGCAAGTCTATCAAATGGTGCGTTCGGTGCGGTGGATCGAGGCGTTTGCAGGGCAGAATGACGACCGTGAAGGTGTTGTTGTGCCTTCGTTGCTGGCACCATTGGCAACGCTTATGGCCAGCCGTGGGCGGGGCAGGCAAATTTCATCCAGCTCGGCGCGCTCGATACTGGACTCGGTGGCGCAGCGTATTGATGAAGAACGCGAGATCACGCGGTATATCGTTAGCTTATTGATTTTCCTCGGTCTTTTGGGGACATTCTACGGTTTGGCGACGACTGTTCCGGCTCTTGTTGACACCATTCGCAGCCTCGCGCCACAGGAGGGTGAGAGCGGGGCCGAGCTGTTCGGGCGTTTGATGGGCGGACTTGAGAGCCAGCTTTCGGGCATGGGTGTTGCTTTTGCTTCGTCGCTTCTGGGGCTTGCCGGTTCGCTTGTTGTGGGCTTGCTTGAGCTCTTCGCCGGACACGGGCAGAACCGTTTTTACCGAGAGCTGGAAGAGTGGCTGAGCTCGATCACCCGGCTTGGTTTTGCTTCGGGTGACGGCGAAGAAAGCGGGCAGGCGGCGGTGCTTGACGGCGTGCTTGAGCACATGGGCCGGCAGATGGAAGACATGCAGATGATGTTCACGCAGTCGGATGTGAGCCGCGCGCTGGTTGACGAAAAGCTCGGCACGCTGGCCGATGCGATCGACCGGATGAGCCAGAACATGAATGCGCAGACGCCGGTGACAAGTGCATTGGCGCGGGTGGCTGAGGGGCAGGAGGCTTTGATTGCGGAGTTGCGCCGCACGGGTGGCACCATGGCAGATGCCGGAATTGATGCGGAAAGCCGTATGCGCTTGCGCTCGATTGATGTGCAAATGCTGCGTGTGCTGGAAGAGATCAGCGCTGGTCGGCAAGAGATGATGGCAGAGCTGCGCCAGGACATAGCGGCTTTGGGCCAAGCCCTGAACGACAAACCCGCGGCAGGCCCGCGACGGATGCGCACGACGGGTAAGAAACCACCGGAGGGGAGCTAGGCTATGGCTCTTTCGCGGCGCACGGGCGCTCGGTTTCAAGCCAATATCTGGCCGGGTTTCGTCGATGCGATGACAGGCCTGCTGCTGGTTTTGATGTTCGTGTTGACCATCTTTATGGTCGTGCAGTTTGTGCTGCGCGAGACGATCACGGGCCAGGAAAGCGAGATGAACCAGCTCAACCAGGAGATCGCCAAACTGGCGCAGGCTTTGGGGCTGGAGCAACGCAAAACCACAGGGCTTGAGGCACGTGTTACCGAACTTGGAACAACGCTGGAGGATGCGGAGGCACGGCTTGGGCAACAGGCCGCGTTGATAGCAAGCTTGACGGCAAAGAGTGACGAGCAAGCGGAGGTTATCACGAGCTTTGAGGCCCGTGTTGCGAGCCTTGTGGCGGAACGCAACACTGCGCAGAGCGAAGCTGACGCGCTGAGGCTTGAAGCTGCTGACTTGGCGACGCAGCGCGCGGCTTTGGAGGCGGTGATTGCAGCAGCAGAAGCTGAGGCTACAGCCAAAGAGGACGAGCTTGCCAAGCTGCAAACCCAACTGAGCGAAGAAGAGGCGGCGCGCCTCGTCGAGATTGCGGCGGCAGAAGCGTTGCGCAAACAGCTTGAAGCGGCTGACACCGAGCTAACGGCGATGACGCTGAGCCTTGAAGCCGAGCGCAAGAAAGCCGAAGAAACGCTGACGCTCTTGGCGGCTGCTCAGGCAGCGGAAGAAAAGCTAAACGCGGCTTTGGCGGAGACGCTGACCGACAGCGAGGCTCGTGCGGCTTTGTTGGCAACGGCAAATGCTGCGCTGGCCGAGGAGGAAGCGGCATCGGCGGAAGCGCTGCGCGAGCAAGCACTTTTGAACCAGCAAGTCGCGGCCTTACGCGAGCAACTAGGCGGACTTCAGGCGATCATCGACGACTTCAAGGAACGTGATGCCGCGTCAAACATCCAGCTGTCAAACCTCGGTCAGGATTTGAATGCGGCCTTGGCGCGCGCGGCAGCGGAAGAACGGCGGCGGCGTGAGCTTGAGGAAGCCGAGCGCAAGCGCATCGAGGCTGAAAAGCAGGATCTGGAGCGCTATCGCTCGGAGTTTTTCGGACGGCTGCGTGATGTTATGGGCGCTCAAGAGGGCGTGACGATCGTTGGTGACAGGTTTGTGTTCTCTTCGGAAGTGCTGTTTGCGCAGGGGCAAGCAGACTTGTCACGCCTCGGGCAGGGCGAGCTCGCAAAAATTGCAACAATTCTGCGCAACGTTTCGAGTGACATTCCTGATGAGATCGAATGGGTTATTCGTGTGGACGGGCACACCGACAATGTGCCGCTCTCCGGCACCGGTGAATTTGCTGACAACTGGGAGCTCAGCCAAGCGCGGGCGCTGTCAGTCGTGAAATACATGGTGAATTTTCTAGGCATTCCGCCGGAGCGGCTGAGTGCAAACGGGTTTGGGCAGTATCAGCCGATAGCGACCGGCAACTCGGCCTCGGCGCGTGCGCAGAACCGGCGGATCGAGTTGAAGTTTACAGAGAAGTAGACCCGGGAGATAGAGGTGGACGATGCCAGCATTGATGGCGACGGAATTTAAGGCGGTTATCAATTGGATCGGACGGGTGTCTGATCGGGGCGAAGGCATGCGCTCGGAGGCTGTCGAGGCGGCTGAGCTTACGTTTGACGGGCTTGTCGGCGAGGCCCACGGCGGACGCACGCGGGCCTCGGATGTGAGAGTGCTAGAGCAACACGAGCGCGGCACCGAGATTGCCAATGTGCGGCAGTTGTCTGTCTTATCGGCAGAGGAGATCGCTTTGAGCGCACAAGCAATGGGCCTTGCGGGGCTTGAGCCGGCGTGGCTTGGCGCGTCGCTGGTGATTGAGGGCATTGGTGACTTTAGCCATGTGCCGCCATCGTCGCGGTTGCAGGCACAGTCAGGGGCGACGTTGGTTATTGATATGCAAAACCGGCCTTGCCTGTTTCCGGCAAAAGAGATCGAACGAGAGCATGAGGGCTTTGGCAAAGCTTATAAGCCAGCTGCCAAAGGGCGGCGCGGTGTAACGGCTTGGGTTGAGCGGCCGGGGGCGATTGCGCTTGGCGACGAGCTTGTTTTGCACGTGCCAGACCAGAGGGTTTGGGAGCATTGGAATGAGGCGCGTGGTGTCTGATAGAAGTTTCCGAAATGAAACTGCTAAGTGGGCCTCGCCGTTTGTTGGAGCGGAAATGTCGGATTCACGCCCTTTGTCGCGCAAGTAAGCAAGTAGACCTTAGGGAACGTTAGCCGGATCAGCAGAGGGACTCCGCCACATGAGCTATAAGTCAGACATCGAAATTGCCCGCGAGGCCAAGAAGAAACCAATTCAGGAGATCGGTGACAAGATCGGCATCACGACTGAGCATCTGCTGCCGTATGGCCATGACAAAGCGAAGGTAAGCCAAGCGTTTATCAACTCTGTTCAGAAGCAGAAAAACGGCAAGCTCATTTTGGTGACGGCGATCAATCCGACGCCAGCGGGCGAAGGCAAGACGACCACGACTGTCGGGCTTGGTGACGGGCTTAATGCCATTGGCAAGAAGGCGATGGTCTGTATTCGCGAGGCGAGCCTTGGCCCGAACTTTGGTATGAAGGGCGGGGCTGCTGGTGGTGGCTATGCGCAGGTCGTGCCGATGGAAGACATGAACCTGCATTTCACCGGTGACTTTCATGCGATCACCTCGGCGCACTCGCTGTTGAGCGCGATGCTCGACAACCACGTTTACTGGGGCAACGGCCAAGAGATCGACACGCGGCGCATCACTTGGCGGCGGGTTGTTGACATGAATGACCGCTCGCTGCGCCAGATCACGTCTAGCCTTGGTGGTGTGTCCAACGGGTTTGCACGCGAGGACGGGTTTGACATTACAGTTGCCTCAGAGGTTATGGCGATCTTGTGTTTGGCGAAAGATCTGAAAGACCTCGAGCAGCGTTTGGGCGACATGATTGTTGCTTACCGTCGCGACAGAAGCCCTGTTTTTTGCCGTGATATCAAGGCACAAGGCGCGATGACTGTGCTGCTTAAGGACGCGATGCAGCCGAACCTTGTGCAGACGCTTGAGAACAACCCGGCCTTCGTTCACGGCGGGCCTTTTGCCAACATTGCACATGGCTGCAACTCGGTTATTGCCACCACGACGGCGCTTAAACTGGCGGATTATGTTGTTACTGAAGCGGGCTTTGGTGCTGACTTGGGCGCCGAGAAATTCATGAACATCAAGTGCCGCAAAGCGGGCCTTGCGCCTGATTGTGTGGTGCTGGTTGCCACGGTGCGGGCGATGAAGATGAACGGCGGCGTGGCCAAGGCCGACCTCGGCGGCGAGAATGTCGAGGCGGTGAACGAAGGCTGTGCAAACCTCGGACGCCATATTGGCAACCTCAAGTCGTTTGGCGTGCCTGTTGTTGTGGCGATCAACCATTTTGTCACAGACACCGAGGCCGAAGTGCAGGCGGTGAAGGACTATGTTGCTACGCAGGGCAGTGAGGCGATTGTGTCTCAGCACTGGGAGTTTGGCAGCAAGGGTTCAGAGGCGCTTGCAAAGCGTGTGGCCGAGATTGCAGACTCAGGCGTGAGCCAGTTTGCGCCGCTGTATCAGGACGAGCTGAGCCTGTTCGAGAAGATTGAGCGGGTTGCCAAGGGCATTTACCGCGCCGACGAAGTGATTGCAGACAAGAAAACACGGGATCAGTTGAAGCTGTGGGAAGAGCAAGGTTACGGGCATTTGCCTGTGTGCATGGCGAAAACGCAGTATAGCTTCTCAACCGACCCTTCCTTGCGCGGTGCGCCAACAGGGCATTCTGTTCCCGTGCGTGAAGTGCGGCTTTCAGCGGGGGCTGGTTTTGTTGTGGTCGTCTGCGGTGAGATTATGACCATGCCTGGCTTGCCACGCGTGCCAGCAGCGGAAACGATTTGCCTCAATGAGGCGGGTGAGATCGAAGGGTTGTTTTAAGCCAAAGGGCCGTGGCAAAAGGGGCATTGAACCCCTTTTGCCACGGTCGCCTCTGAAGAGGCTCCAGCCTCCGGCGGGGATATTTGTAACAAGAAAAATGAGGGTTTGATGAGCGCGACTTTGATTGACGGGAAGGCTTTTGCGGCCACGGTGCGTGGCAAGGTTGCAGAGCATGTGACGCGGCTGAAGGCTGATCACGGGATCACACCGGGTTTGGCTGTTGTCCTCGTGGGTGAAGACCCTGCGAGCGAAGTTTACGTTGCCGCGAAGCACAAGCAGACTGTCGAGGTCGGCATGGCTTCTTTCGAGCACAAGTTGCCTGCGGATGTCTCTGAAGCTGATCTCTTTGCGCTGATTGACGAGCTGAACGCTGACCCCTCCGTGCATGGTATCCTTTGCCAGTTCCCTGTGCCTGATCATCTGAGTGAGCGCGCGGTTGTTGCGCGGATCGACCCGGCAAAGGATGTGGATGGCCTCAGCGTTGTAAACGCAGGCCTTCTGGCCAGTGGCGAAGTCGGGTTGGTGTCGTGCACGCCTCTAGGCTGCCTGATGCTGCTGCGGGATCGGCTTGGCTCCATGTCGGGGCTTGAGGCGGTTGTGATCGGACGTTCGAACCTTTTTGGCAAGCCAATGGGCCAGTTGCTACTGCGTGAAAGTTGCACCGTAACCATCGCCCATTCGCGCACCAAAGATCTGGCTGAGGTGTGTCGCCGAGCTGATATCCTTGTGGCTGCCGTGGGCCGTGCTGAAATGGTTAAGGCCGACTGGGTGAAGCCGGGCGCCACTGTGATTGATGTCGGTATTACGCGCGCGCCACACCCTGACAAGCCGGGCAAAAGCAAGCTTCTGGGTGACGTCGACTTTGCAGAAGTGTCGGAAGTCGCGGCGGCGATTACGCCTGTGCCAGGCGGTGTCGGGCCGATGACGATTGCTTGCTTGCTGGCCAATACCGTGACCGCATGTTGCCGTGCCAACGGGCTTGAAGAGCCCGAAGGGCTGACGGCTTAACAGGAAAAAGTGCGGGTGCGCCGGAAGGCACACCCGACAGCTTAAAGCGTTTGCTGTTAGTGGATGATCTTCTCTTCCTTAACGAACATGTTGTCCCATGCGCGATCGATCAACTCGGGCGTCATTTGGTAGGGGATGCCCTCAAAGTCGCAGACCGCGCGCATCTGGTCGATCAGGAAAACAGGTTGATAGTTGGCGTAGACATTGTCGATGGTCGGGTATTTGACCTTGAGCAAATGCACCAGCGCGGCCTCGTCGAGTTGCATGCCTTTGGCACGGGCAACAAGCGCGAAGATTTTGAGGAAGTTTTCCTGATTTGGCCCGTCAATTTTGATCTTGAAGAAGATACGGCGCAGGGCAGCTGTATCGAAGATCTCGTTGGGGTGGAAGTTGGTAGAGAAGATAACCAACGTGTCAAACGGCACTTCAAACTTCTCGCCTGATTGCAGCGCGAGGATGTCTTTGCTCTCTTCGAGCGGAACGATCCAACGGTTGATCAGCGCTTGTGGAGGCTCTTGCTGGCGGCCCAAATCGTCGACGATGAAGATGCCGCCGGTGGACTTGAGCTGAAGCGGTGCCTGATAGGTGCGCGCTGTCGGGTTGTAGACAAGATCAAGCATGTCGAGCGTCAACTCGCCGCCGGTGATAACAGTCGGGCGGTCACATTTGACGTAGCGTGTATCAAAGGTTTTGCGGCGGCGAAGAGCGGTTGCGTCTTCAACGTCTTCCTCAACGGCGGTGTGCACGATCGGGTCATAGACGGTGATCACCTGACCAGCGTATTCGATCGCGCGCGGAACATAGACTTTGTCGCCCATCGCGTCGCGGATGCCGTTGGAGATCGAAGATTTGCCGTTGCCGGGAGGGCCATACATGAGCACCGAACGGCCTGCGGAGACGGCTGGCCCGAGGTGCCCGAGCAATTCGTCAGGCAAAACGAGGTGCCCCATCGCTTTGACAAGCTGCTCGCGGGTGACCTGAATGTTGCGGATTGACTGGCGTTTGACCTGCTCGCGGTAAACCTCAAGCGGCACCGGCATGGCGCCGAAATACTCGGATTGCGACAGCGCGTCGAGGGTGCGGGACTTGCCAGCCTCGGTAAGTTGATAACCCATTTCGCCGCCGGAGTTTGCGTTGAGCGTGCCTGTTGCTTCAAGCAGTTTTTGCTCGCGGGCCATGTCGATCAGCTCTTGGGTGACGGGGCGGGGCAGGCAAACAGCGGCGGCAAGCTCACCGACCTCGGTAATGTTCTTGCGAAACAAAGTTTTCAAAACGATGTCGCGCATCATCACGATCGGAAGGCGCATTTCTTCCAGCGTTTTGGGCGGGGGCGGAGCCATTACGGCTGTGGGCTGCATGTTCATTTTGTGCCTCGACTGCTCAAGTATGTTGGCCTGCTTTGTGCAGGCTTGATTTTTGCAATTAGTTTACCCGCTCTGAGCGAGGTTCCCAAACAAAAACCGTGCAAAGGACAGTATGCACCCATAAAGTGCAGAAAATATGAAGAGGTTGTGATGCAGTCAGCACAAAGAGGGCGTGTTTTCGCCTTGTTGTTAGGGGTTTTGGCCGTTTTGGCAGGCTTGGCGGCGGTGCGAGGCGGGTTTGATTTTGCCAAACACGAGACAGATATGCTGCATTTGGTTGATATCGTGCTGAGGTTAGCGGATGGCGAGCGTATTCATCAGGATTTTATGACACCGCTCGGGCTGTGGAGCGTCGCGCCATTTGCGCTGTTGACCTCTGCGGGCCTTGGCCTTGGAGATGCGCTGAAATGGGGGCAGATCGGGCTGGCGGCTTTGCTTTTTCTGCCGGCATGGTATGTGGCAGTGAGCCGTATGCGCGCAACCTGGCTTGGGGTTGCTTTCGGGGCTGCTGTCATGCTGCTTGCTGCGGGGCTTGTTTACGGCGGAACGGACGCGAAGCTGTCGCTGTCGATGCACTATAACCGTTGGGCTTGGGCCGTGGTGTTCCTGCCGCTGGCCTTGGTTGTTTTACCTGCCGAGCGGCGGGTTTTCTGGGCCGAGGCGCTGATCATTGGCGCAGCTATGGCCGCGCTGACATTGATCAAGGCGACTTACTTTGTGGCCTTTGCACCGGCTGTTGTTCTTGGACTATTGGTCAGAAAAGAGGCCAGGCTTTTGGGCGCTGCTGTGCTGGTTGGTCTGGCAGTTTTGGCTGTGCAGACGCTGTTTTGCGGGCTTGGCTTTTGGCAGGCTTATGTTGGCGATTTACTGGCAGTTGCGGCTTCGGACGTGCGGCCGCAACCGGGTAAGGGCTGGGCACAGGTGATGCTCTCGCCAGCCTACGCGGCGGGCACGCTTTTGGCGGTAGGCTCGGTGTTGTGGCTGCGCTCCAAAGCCAAGGACAACCCCGCGGGGCTGGTGCTGGCGCTGATGCTTCCGGGGGCGATTTACGTGAGTTATCAGAACTACGGCAATGATCCGATCTGGCTTGTCTTGTGGGGCATTGTCTTGTTGGTTCTAGCGCGTGAGCTGCGCAGTTTGCAGATCTGGGGCGCGGTTGCGCTCGCACTGATTGCGCCTGTGGCGGTAAATGTCGGCTTTAGCCCGGTGCGGCATATCACACAGCCGAGGGCGGCGTTTGAGCCAGTTTTGCCAAGTGACAACAGCCTGCGCGGCGTCACGGCGCGGTTTGAAAACCCCTCCGGAGTATGGCCGCTTGGCGAGGATGACGGGAGCTGTAAACTACACGGCGGGGCTGTGGGCTATATGCGTGCGATGGCCCGAACGCTTGAGGCAGAAGGGCATGCCGGAAAGCGCGTTTACGCGGCGGGGCTGTTCAACACCTTCTGGCTGTTTGCCGACTTTGAGCCGCTCAAGGGCGGCGCGCCATGGTATTATGGCGGGCTGCCGGGCATTGAAGATGCGGAGCTGTTTGTGCTGCCGGAATGCAGCCTTAAGCCTGAATTCAAAGAGCTGGTAATGCGTGAAATCAGCGCGCGCCAAATCAAGCTGGAGCCGGTCTATCAGGATGAAAATATGGCAGTTTTTCAACCTCAAAACGCCTCGCACTAAACCTGAAACTGAGTGAGTGCGGGGGGTGCAGAACATAGCAATGTTCTGGGCGTTTCGAGCCAACCAGCGCGGCAAGTTTGGCGCGGCACGCTTCAGCTGCCGTAGATTGCACAGAAGCCGAGGTAGATCGCCAGTGTTGCGCCGAGGCTGAGGCCCATCGGAAAATCACTGCCGACGTTCCAGCTTTTCCAGTCAGGTGCGAGCTTGTGTAGGGGCGTGTGTTTGGCCAGGCGGTGTGTGGCAAAAGCAGCGAGCAGGTTTGCCATATAGAAGGCGATAAGGATGCGCAGATCGCCGAGCATCACAAAAGGTGCGGCGGCGGCGGCGAATTTGGCGTCACCCGCGCCCATAGCGCCAGCGGCGTTGAGCACGATGCCAACAAGCAACACGATCACCACATGCGAGATCTGCCAGAGGTATGTCTGAAAGGGCATGACAAACAGCCCGACCACAACAAACACCGCGAACAAGGCGGTAACAGCCTTGTTGGGGATCTTCATGACGCGCAAGTCAGACCATGCAACCCAAAAGCAGATAGGAAGCACAAAGGGCAGGAACACACGGGCCGCAAGGGCGGTTTGCTCGATCATGGCAAGTGCCGATCAGTTGGTGACGTTGGCTTCGAGTGCACGCAGGCTGCGCACGGCGGCTTCAAAGTGCTGCGGATGCGTGTTCACGGCTTCGCGCAGCAGTCCCTTGCCTGTTTCGACATCACCACGTTTGATCGCGGCGAGGGCCATCGTATGCAACAGTTCAGCACGCTCTGTCTGGTTCATCGGAATGACCGGCAGGTTGTAGTTACCCTGCGCACCGCGGGCGAGAACCATGTTGTTCTTGGCGGTAAAGAGCGATTTATCTTGGCGGATCGCGTCACCAAACAAGCGTTCGGCACCCGCATAGTCACCGCGGGCCAGTTTGGAGTAGCCCCAGTTGTTGAGCACACCCGAAGGCTTGGTTGTCAGGCCAACGGCGGTTTCATAAAAACTGTCGGCTTTTTTCCACTGCTTATTGCTGTCGGCGATCATCGCCTCCAGGCGGTAGCGCTTGAATGTTTCGTGGGTTGGCGGAACTTTATTGAGGGCTGCCTCGGCTTCAGGCCATTGATCGGCGCGAATGAGGGCGTCCGCGTAGTTGACGCGGTCTTCATTGGTTGAATCTTCATGCGCGAGCAGCTTCACATAGACAGGCAGAGCCTCGCTGGCGCGTTTGGCACGCACGAGTGACTGCGCGAGCCCACGCTGCAAATCAGCACGATCCGGGTTCTCGGCGGACGAGCGTTTGAAGTAGCTCACCGCTTCGTTCGGGTCGGCAACCGTGAGCATAATGTCACTCATGTTGCTTTCATCGACCACGTTCACGTCTTTGAAAGCGCGGGAAACTTCGCTGTTGCCTGATTTTTCACAACCAGCAAGAGCAACTATGCCAACTGCGCATAGCGAAATAATTCTAATATGGCGCATGTGCCTGCGTCCTTTTAACTGCCTCAGCCTCTTTTATGGTATCGATCTTATTAGGAAGTCGCTGCTTCCGCGCCGTACCAATTTGTATTCTTGTTCTTCTGCCTCGTCATTATAACTCGAAAAGTCATTTTTTGCGAGTGCTAAGCGAAGATTATCGCGAATTGGGTCACTTTGGCCATTATCAAGTGCATAGGCGCGGCGAAAAACCTGTGCGGCTTCGGCATATTCGCCACGCTCCATGAGCAAAACTCCTAGATTGTTCCATGTTTCGGGCACGGCTTCATCGGAGGTTATGGCTTTGCGCAGGTAGTTTTCGGCTTGCCCTAGGCGGCCAAGGCCGAGGTTGACGGTTCCGAGTGCGCTGAGAACGTCGACTGTGAGGCCATGCTCGCCTGCCGCCCGAGTGAAATGTGATAGGGCCAGCTCATACTCGCCCGCCTCCATAAGCCGGTGTCCGACAAGCAAACCGTCGACGGCCTTGCCGTTCTTCTTTGCCCCCGGCGCAAACGGGCTGTCTTTTGACGTGCCAAGGCCGCCTGTCGAGCAAGCGGCCAAAGCGAGTGTCAAAGTGGTTGCCAGATACAGCCCAAACCGGCGGAGTTGCATAGAGTGCCTTACATATTGCCCAACTGCGTGATGCCGTGAACCGAAGGCCCGACCAGAATGATCAGGAGCGGAGGCACCGTCAGCATCATTGTGGCAAGTGTCATCTTGGTTGGCAACTTGTTCGCGGCTTCTTCAGCGCGCATCACACGTTTGTCACGCATTTCGGCAGAATAGACACGCAAAGCATCCGAGATCGGCGTACCGAAGCTTTGTGACTGGTTGAGAACGGTCACGAAACTCGAAATATCTTGCGAGCCGCACCGTTCGCCCATGTCGTTGAGCACGGTTGTCTTGTCTTTACCGGCCTTCATCTCGTTGGCGACGATGTCAAATTCGTCGGCGAGATCAGCGCAAGAGGGGCGCACTTCGGCAGCAACCCGCAGGATCGCTTGTTCCATTGACTGACCTGCTTCAACGCAAACCAGCAGCATGTCGAGGCTGTCGGGAAAGCCGTTTGTGATGTTTTCAGCGCGAGTCTGCATGCGTTTTGTCACCCAGTATTTGGGGAACATATAACCAACGGCACCCGGGCCGATGATGTAGAGAATGGTTTGCTGCATGGTGGTCTGATCGTCTTGCACGAAAGTGATGAAGTAGATCACCCCGAGCAAAAGCATACCAATTCCAAGCGCGAACTGGGCAAAGTGGAAGTAGCGCACGGCGTCTTTGCCGCGGTAGCCCGCTTGCATAAGCTTGAGCTTCATGCCGGCAAGTTCTTGGTCGTCCTGTGGCTCAAGGTAGTTTGCGAACTTCTCAAGCTTTTCATTGCGCTGGGAAGCGCGCAGCTTTTGCTTAACTTCGCTGGTGTTCTTGGGCATGCGCGTGTCGTGCTTGAGGCGTTCAAGCGGGTCACGTTTTTGTGCGACCATCAGCGAGACGGCGACAGCAACCAGCACGATGCCCAGAAGGCCAACCGCAATCAGCGGGCCAAAGGGGCCAAGGAAGCCAGTGAGCGTTTCGTTAATCCCGTCCATGAGATTGATCCTTTGTTACCGGTTACACTTTGATGTCGGTTAGGACACGCATAACGAAGAGGTTGAGGGTAAGCATGACCCCGACGAAGATACAGGCGGGGATGAAGTATGGGTGATCCATAACAACATCGTAGTAGTGCGGGTCGAGCACGTTGATCACGATCAGCGCCACCACCGGGAAGGCCGACAGGAACTTGCCTGACCATTGTGCTTCCGCGGTGATCGCTTTCACACGGCGGAAGAGGCGGAAGCGGGCGCGAATAACCTTGGCCAAACCATCAAGAATTTCGGCGAGGTTACCACCTGAGACTTGCTGGATCGTCACCGCAACCGCGAGGAAGCGCAGATCTTGCAGGCCGATGCGCTCGGCCATATCCTTAAGCGCTTCGCCCACGTCACGACCATAGGCGCTTTCATCGGCGATGATGCCGAACTCGCTGGCTAGCGGATCTTTGATCTCTTTTGACACGATCTGAACAGCACTGGCAAAGGGGTGCCCAACACGCAGGCTTCGCACCATCAGCTCAACCGCGTCAGGCAATTGCTCTTCGATCATCGAGATGCGCTTTTTGGCTTTCGAGTTCACCCAGAAGAACACACCGCCAATGCCCATAGCCGGTGCAAGAGCAATGCGAATTGGCAAGTCGGTATCGGTTCCTACCGTGAGGCCGAGAAAGGCGACAACCGAAACAATACCCATGATCCCGATCAGTTGACCGGGGGTGAAAGCGAGGGCCGCGCGCTGGGCTTTTTCGGCCAGAAGCGAGTAGAGCGGAATGCCCATCGAGCCTTTGTGCTGGTTCATTTCCTTGCGGAGTTTGTCCATCACATCGGCGCGTTTGTTGCCTTTCTCGATCATGTCGAGGCGGCGGTTGACCCTGCTGTTCAGCGAGATCGACTTGCCGAAGGCAACAAGGTAAAGGCCCTCGACGAGCACCAGCACGCCGATAAAGATCAGGCCATAAATGAGAGGTTCTGCGCTGATTGCCATGGGGCTTACTCCGCTGCGACAGGTTCAAAGAGGGATGCGGGCAGATCATAGCCCCAGAGACGGAAGCGCTCGGAGAAGTGCGAGCGAACGCCTGTGGCTGTGAAGTGACCGATGATTTTGTTGTCAGGTGTCAGGCCGACACGCTGGAAACGGAAGATCTCCTGCATCGAAATAACGTCACCTTCCATACCGGTGATTTCGGTGATCGAAGTCATCCGGCGTGAACCGTCTTGCAAACGGCTGGCTTGCACGAGCAAGTTCACGGCTGAAGAAACCTGTGAGCGCACGGCTTTGAGCGGCATTTCGATGCCGGCCATAGCGATCATGTTTTCAAGACGTGAAATACCATCGCGCGGGTTGTTGGCGTGAATTGTTGTCATCGAGCCGTCGTGACCGGTGTTCATCGCCTGGAGCATGTCGATAACTTCCTCGCCGCGGGTTTCACCCACGATGATGCGGTCAGGGCGCATACGCAGTGCGTTTTTCAGACAGTCGCGCGGGGAAACTTCACCTTTGCCCTCAACGTTAGGAGGGCGGCTTTCCATCCGGCCAACGTGTGTCTGCTGGAGCTGGAGTTCGGCGGTGTCTTCGATCGTCAGGATGCGCTCGGCGTCATCAATGAAGCTCGACAAGGCGTTGAGCGTTGTGGTTTTACCCGAGCCGGTACCGCCAGAAACGATGATGTTGAGGCGCGTCGACACAGCGGCCTGAAGGTAGGCGGCCATCTCTTCAGAGAAGGCGCCGAACTCGACAAGATCGTCGATGCCGAGTTTGTCTTTTTTGAACTTACGAATGGAAACGAGGCTTCCGTCAACCGCGATCGGCGGCACCATTGCGTTGAAACGCGAGCCGTCTTGCAAGCGCGCATCGACATAGGGGTTACTTTCGTCGACGCGACGGCCAACAGCAGAAACGATTTTGTCGATGATCCGCATCAGGTGCTTTTCATCTTTGAAAGTGATGTCGGTGAGCTGAAGCTTACCGTTGCGTTCCACAAATATCTGACGCGGACCGTTAACGAGAATATCGTTGACGGTTTCGTCTTGCAAAAGCGTCTCGAGCGGGCCGAGGCCCTTCACTTCATCAAACAGCTCTTTGCACAGCGTCGTGCGGTCTTCGCGGTTAAGAACAACGTTCTTTTGCGCCAGAACCTCATCGGTGATGGCGTTGATTTCACCACGCAAATCGTTCTCTGACGCGGTTTCAAGTGCGGCCAGGTTGAGGTTGTCGAGCAGCTCGCGGTGGAGCTCAAGTTTGAGTTCACCAATACGGTCGCGGCGTTTCGTTTCGCGGTCAGCGGCAACGGGCACGGCTGCAGAAGGCTCTATAACTTTGCGCATGCTGACGGCCTTTTTCGGCGCAGGGGCGGGTGCGGCCTCTGGGGCTTTGGCGTTTGCTGTCGGAAGCTCGGTGACATTCGCGCTGGCGCCCTTAGGAGTGGCCCCATCTTTTTTGTAACGTGAAAACATCAGGTCTCTCCCTTAAGCCGCTTGAGCGTCGGACTGGCCGAGCGCATGCAGTTCGGCCGCGAGTTTGGCGATCTCTTTACGGAGCGGGTTTTTGCTTGCCGAACTGGCAAGCGGCAAACCGTGATCCGCACCTTGGGTAACAGGCTTACCACCGTCGGGCAGCTGCACTTCGATCTTGATATCAAGGCTCTCTGCCAAGCGCTTAACGCGGGCCTTGCCATTGAGATCAGTGAACTTCGGCGCGCGGTTCAGCACGTAGCGCAGCTTCTCGAGCGGCATATCTTCGGCCAACAACGCACGCTTGAGGCGCAGGGTGTTTTGGGCTGATCGCATGTCAAGCTCGACAGGGGCGAAGTAGACATGCGCCTGACGCAAAACTGGCTCGGTCCACTGGACAAGCGTTTTGGGCATGTCGACGATCACGTAGTCAAACTGGGTGCGCGCAATGGTGAGCACGCGGTTCACGTCATCCGATGTGATCAGATCCAGCGGGATCAGTTCGCTTGGCGCGGTGAAAACGCTGAGTTGATCTTCATAGCCAACCATAGCGTGCATAAACATATCGGCGTCCATCGCCTCGGTGTCTGACCAAAGCTCGAAGATCGGCTCAAGGCGCGGCAGGTCGAGGTATGTCGCAACAGACCCGAACTGCAAGTCAAGGTCGATCAGACAGACTTTCGGCGGGTTTTTCTTATCAATCGTGGCCAGTTCCCAAGCGAGGTTAACCGCCATCGTGGTTGCACCTGTGCCGCCAGCAAGACCGTGAACAGCCAACAAGACACCGTCTTTTGTGCCCGGGCTGGCGACTGCAGGAGCAGGGGCGGCTGCGGGTTGTTCAATCTGCGGCGTCGCAACTGGCTCGGGTGCGGTGTGCAGGCGCTCGATCGCAGCATGCAGCTCACCCTCGGGGAGCGGGTAGGGGACAAATTCGTCAGCGCCATCACGCAGCAGCTGGTGCAGCGAGGCAGGTGTGACATCGTCGGCGATCAGGATAACTTTGATGTCCCGAGCCTTGGCTGTTTCGATGATGCTACTCAGAAGTGCAAGCTTGTCTTCATCCTCGGCGTCAATTGCCAGGGCTATGAACTCAAGCTCGTCGGCTTCCGGTTGATCGAAGAACGCTCGCACTTCGTCAAAACCAAGGTCGCCCCAGGCTTCGCCCAGTGCGGCTTCCATGTCTTCGATGAGCAAGTCGAATTCCTGCACGTCTCGGCTTACGGTGCACGCTTTCAGCGCGGGGAGGCCGGATTGTTGAATGTCTGCCGTCGTCATTGCCTATTCCTCAAATCAAGGGTGTTCAGAGTGCGGACCGTTTCTCGGCCTCTATCTAAAACCCACGCGCTCAAAGCCTGAACGCACTACTAGTTTTGAAGAATGTCGGTGAAGACTGGGGCAGAAATAGGGCTAAAAAGCTCCCTTTCTGCGGTATTTGTTCCTGTCAGGAACCAATAAAAAAGGCGCCGTAGCGCCTTTTTCTTGCATATTTTCGCAGGTTTACTGCTCTGTCGAGAACTCGGCGCCGGATATGCCGGTGAGTCCTGTTTTGGCTTGGGCGCTTTCAACATAGTCACGATAGATGATCTGCGCATACTTGCCGTCAAGCACTGTCGGATGACGCTGCGAAAAGCCAGAAACTTCGGTGACAGCGCGGCGGTTGCGACGTTCGCGACCGGCAGCTGCAACCAGCGGCTGGGTTTCGCCAAGTGAAGAGACTGCCTGAAGACGACTGCGGCTGATGCCCTGTGTCGTCAGGAAAGAGACAACAGCTTTTGCACGGCGCAAGCCAAGACGTTTGTTGTAGGCGTTTGAGCCCGGAGCATCAGCATGACCAAAGACCCTAAAGGTGATCTCGGGGAACTGTTTGATCCAGTTGGCTTGCTCACGAAGTGCGTCACGTGCGCCAGCGTCGAGTGTGGCGCTGTTAAACCCGAAATGCACGGTTGTGATCACGTCTGCGGCAAATCTGTTCGCCAGATCAATGGCATAAGACTTTTGGCCCGACATGATCATGGTGTTGTTCATGGTCGCATTGCCAAAGTCGTTGCCACGCAGTAGTTGGCCGGATTCGCCCTGGAACTGTTCCATTGCCGGGCTGTTGGCGCATCCCGACAGGGCAAGGCCTGCCGCCAATGCGATTGCGCTTGTTTTGGTGATACGTTTTTTCATGTGCCCCAACATCGCTTTACTCCATCACGTAGCCGTAAGAGCCGTTGAAGTCTTGCTTGGCGACTTCTCCGACAACACCTGTTTGCACTTGCTGGCCAGTATTGGCCACGCGACCCTTCAGGAACAGGTCTTTTTCACTTGGTGGGCGAACACGGTCGGTTGGAAGCACGTAGGCCTCGCCGCGTGTCGGCGTTACAAGGTGAGCAGTGATAATGATCACGAGCTCTGATTGTTGACGAGCGTAATCTGCGCTGCGGAACAATGCGCCGAGGACTGGAACGTCGCCCAACCAAGGCACCTGACCGGCTGTATCGCGGAAGTCGTCTTGCAAGAGACCGGCAATCGCAAAGCTTTCACCGTCGCGCATTTCAACTGTGGTTGATGTTTCACGCTTTTTGAACGCGGCAATGGTGAAGTTGTTGAAGGTTGTGCCGTTCGCCGGATCAAGCGATGAAACAGCTGCGCCGATTTCAAGGTTGATCAAGTCACCGTCGACAACACGCGGGATGAAGTTAAGCTCAACACCGAATGGCTTATACTGAACTGTCACTGAGCCGCCGTCTTGCGCCACAGGAACCGGATATTCGCCGCCCGCAAGGAACTTGGCCTCCTGGCCCGATAGGGCAGTGAGGTTCGGTTCGGCAAGAGTGCGAACAATGCCTTTTGTTTCAAGGGCTTCTAGCAGAACGCCGACTTCGACCGAGCCTGCATTAAAGCCAAACATCATCGCACCGTTTTGCTCGGATGATGCGGGCACGGAACCACCAAGGCCAGTTGTGATGGCCCCTGAGTTGTTCATGGTGTTGCTGCCGCCGTTGATGCCAAGGTTGCCACCGAGGGCGCTGCCGTTAAGCGCCAGTGAAGCGCTTAGTGACTTGGACACAGTGCGTTGCATCTCAGCGAAACGCACTTTTAGCATGACCTGCTGGATACCACCTACGACCATCAGGTTCGAAACCCGCTCGGGCGCGTAGCGCTCGGCCAGATCAAGCGCGCGTTGAAGGCGCGAAGCAGATGAAATGGTGCCCGACAGCACGATACCGTCATTCGCGGTGCGCACTTCGATTTTCTCGCCGGGCAAGATCTGCCGCAACCGTTCCTTGAACTCGCTCACATCCGCGGCGACGCGAACGTCAACGTTGGTGATCAAGCGCCCGTTGGCGTCAAGGATCGTCATTGTTGTCAGGCCAGGGGCCTTGCCGAGAACGTAGATCGTTCTGTCGGACAGTGACGAAATGTCGGCGATTGCCGGGTTTGCGATCGACAGCTCTGCAAAGGGCTGATCGCTTTCAACCACAACCGCACGGTTCATCGGCACGTTTAACGTGCTTGCCGTGCCGCGCTTAACAACGCGGATCGACTCGGCGATTGTGACGCTCGGGATTGATGTAAGTGTTAAAGCGATGCCTGCAGCGATTGCTTTTAGTGTGTTGCTCAATGTCATGGTGACCTGCCTCTCCGATCACGTGGGTATTATGCGGGGTTTTCCCCATTATTATTGTGACCATGCTTCATTTTGTTTTTTATTGCAAGAATCAGTAACTTCGCTTGCATTGTTTATGTGGGCGATGAGCAACAGACGGGTCTGAAGCCCTTGAAATCGCAACAAGGCGCAGCTTTCGCCGCGCCTCATTATGTCGTGAAGAATACAAACTACACTACCTTAGTTTGTGCAGGGGATCTCGATTTCGACCACTTCCGCGCCGCGTCGGGTGCGGATCGTGCAGATCTCTGCTTCAACCTCAGCTTGTGGGGCTTCGACAGCCGCGAGGCCCAAGAGTGAACGCTGATCGACTTCGACTGACTCGCTGCTTTCTTCGTCACCCGAGCCAACGAGGGCCAGCGCGAGCTTGCCAGTTGACTGGGCTTGCTGAAGGTTCGCAGCCTGCTGTGCGGACACAGCTACGGTGACAGTTTTTGCGATGCCGGAAGATTTGACCTCTTCGTTGGCTGACTGGTCAATCGCGATGAGTGGCAGGCTGGTTTGAAGCAGCTTGGTGACTTCACCGTTGTCGGTGCGCACTGTCCAGTAGACATCAACGCGGTGGCCGGGGCGCAAGAAGCCGGAGACACCTGATGAAACGTCGACCTTAATAGTAAAGGCGCGCTCTTGGGGTTTGAGCAGGGCTGTCAAGCCGGCAGGTTCACCCGCTTTGGTTAGCTTGGTTTCCAAGATCGCTTCGCCTGGCTCGATTGAGCGCAAAACGGCACGCGGCTTGTCAAAACCCTGTGGGAAGAGCTTTTCAGGCTCAACGTAAGCGCCCTCAGGCACTGAGTTGACGGGCCACATAACCAAACGCACGTCATCTTTGGTGAGCTCGTCACCGTAGATAACGGCCTTCTTGGTTACGAAAATTTTGATGGTGTCGACTGAACCACTGTTTGCTTTGGCTTGCTCAAGACGGCTTTGATAGTCGTCGATGTAGCCTTTTGCCATAAAGACGGCGAGGCCCGCTAGGCCAACCCCGGCAATTAGCACTAATCCAAATACTGCTCGCATTGTTGCATCCTCAAACTTTTATTATGGGTGAGGGAATAGCCCGCCACGCCTTGCGAGAAACATGGCATGAAAATATGGCAGCTTCATGGTGGTGCTATGGTGTTTTAAGGGTTTCACACCTCTGAATGCAAAGAAACCGCTGAGTGTTACAGCGGTTCCAAGACGTTCCGTAGTGTGGGTAGATGATCAGAAGTTACCGACTTCAACCGAACTCATGTATTCTTCGGTGCCATCTGCGAGATCAGTCGTGCCTTCTTTCATCGCGCCGTATCCGGCAGCCATAAGGCCGACAACTGCGGCAGACAGAACAACCCAGTCAACAGTAACAGCGCCGTCATCTTGTTTGAAGAACCGTTTGATAGTGTGCAGCATTACTTGGCCTTCCTTGGAAAACATGTCTTGGACATATGCGTTCTGGTAAACGCGAAAATGCCGCACCGCCCGTAAGGCGATGCGGCGGTCAACTCAACTTAGTTGAATGAACCTGGGTCTTGGCTACCCATGAAGTCGTTTGTGCGTGAAGTAAGGTCTTCTGCACCGGTTTGGATTGACGAGTATGCAGCTACTGCAAGGCCAACAACCGCGGCTGTAAGAACAACCCAGTCAACTGTTACGGCGCCGTCTTCGTCTTTACGGAAGTTTTTGATAAATTTCATCATGGTAGGTCCCTCCAAAGGATCTTTAAGTGTTTACAAAACCGAGCCGGTGGTTGAGTGGGCCGCTCTCTCTGTGACCCATCGTCGACTTGGTATGAACATATATAGCCCTCGGAATTGGGCGAGAATTGGGCGCGATTTGAGCATTTTTTGAGTATTTCCAAGAAGAGTGACATAACGGTGTTATCCAGTTGAAAATAAATAAAAATCTTTTTTGAATTTTTTCTTTTTTGCCTTTTCGGCGTAGAAAACGAGCCAAAATCGCATCAAATGTGGCACAAATTCAGGCTTTCGCTAGCGCTTTGGCGCGGATTCTGCGATATATTCAGAATAACCGAGGCAGAGCAGAACGCAGGAAAACATGCGGCGCCTATTAAAATACTCACTGGTGGCACTGATAAGTGCTGTTCCGGCGGCTGCAGACGAACCTGCGCCGTTTCGCTCGTTCACGTTCAAAAGCGTGAAACCCCCGAGCTCGGGCAGTAAGAAGAAGCGCATTACCATTCAGATCACACCTGAAGACCTCGAGCGGCAGCGCGGCAAGAGCTCGACTCTAGGTGCACCAACTGCGCCCAAAGTGGCGAAACCGGCCGAGAGCGGAGCAAAGCCCGCAAAAAGTGCAGCGCATTATGCATGGTTCTGGGATAAAGTCTCACCGAAGATCGCGGAGAGCGGGCCGGGGCGGCTGCGGCCAGCCCTCATTTTGCTTGATAACGGCCCTGGCGGTAAGAACGTTACCTCGCCACGCTTGCAAGTGATGCAGGAAATTGCTGCCAAGCACGGGGCTGACATTTTGCGTGAAACGATCGGCACCAATGTTTCTCCAGCCCTGGTGCTGGCAGTCATCGCGATTGAAAGCGGCGGGCGCGTTGATGCTGTGAGCAAGGCCGGTGCCCAAGGGCTGATGCAGCTTATGCCGCCAGCGGCCAAGCGCTTTGGAGTTGAAGACCGGTTGAAGCCTTCGCAGAATATCAAAGGTGGCGTTGCCTACCTGAACGTCTTGATGAAGCAATGGGGCAATGACCCCATCCTGACGCTGGCCAGCTATAATGCTGGTGAGAACGCTGTGAAGAAACACGGCGGTGTTCCTGACTATGCAGAAACTCGGGATTATGTGCCCAAGGTGCTTGCCGCGTTCAAAACCGCGCGTGGCCTGTGCCTGACACCGCCCGAGCTTGCCTCGGACGGCTGCGTCTTTAATGTGAAACTTGCAAAAGCTGAGAAGTGAACATGTCAAAGGTTACGGTTTTCGCGTTGAAAGACGGCTTGCTGCGCACAAGCCCCCGGCTAGAATATTTTTGGGCGGCGTTTGGTCAAGCACCTGTTGCAACTCTGGGATCGCTGATTAGTGGCAAGCGGGTTGAAGGTGTTGAGTTGCGCGCCGACTTGTTGCCAGTCGATAGCGAAATGCTCGCACGGATGAACAAGGCCAAGGCAGCAGGCGACAGTGTTGCGCTAGCTGAAGAGAACGAGCCTAAGTTGGCGCATGCTTTGGCTGCGCAATACGGTGTTGATGTTGTCAGTGAAACCAGCGGGCCGCTGCAAATGCGCGATTCTGGCTGGCAGGTTAAGAGCCTGCTCAAGGCGATCCGCCCGCATCAGTGGGTTAAGAATATCCTGCTGTTGTTGCCTTTGCTGGCTGCGCACCGCTTTGATGGCGGCTCTCTGATGATGGCGCTGTTGGGCATGGTGGCTTTCTCGGCGGCGGCTTCAAGTATTTATGTGGTCAATGACTTGCTTGATCTGGAAGCTGACAGGCTGCACCCGAAGAAATGCAAGCGC
Source organism: Lentibacter algarum (assembly GCF_018860975.1). GTDB lineage: Bacteria > Pseudomonadota > Alphaproteobacteria > Rhodobacterales > Rhodobacteraceae > Lentibacter > Lentibacter algarum_A. The sequence continues at coordinate 72,191 of NZ_JAHKQI010000009.1, read as the reverse complement.
CCCTTTGCCTGCGGCACGGTGCCTTTGAGTGTGGGAATGTTGACAGGTTTGTTGCTGGTTTGCATTGCACTTGGTGTTGGCGCTTATCTCGGGCCGAAGTTTCTGGCGGTGACAGTATTATATGTGTTTGTCTCGGTCGCCTACTCGATGCGCCTCAAGCGGATGCGTTGGGTCGACATATTTATGCTCGGCTCGCTTTATACTGTGCGCGTGGTTGCTGGTGCGGCGGCGGCGCAGGTCGAAGTCTCCGGCGCGATGCTGTTTTTCATCTTTCCGGTGTTTCTGACGCTCGGTGCAGTCAAGCGGCTGACCGAACTGACCTTGGCGAAGACTGATGATCACTTGCCGGGGCGGGGATACGGAAGGCTTGACCGAGGAAAGCTTTTGAACTTCGCGATTGTCAGCATGATCGCGGCTTTGGTGGTGTTTTATTTTTACACTCTAAGTGCGCAGGCCGTGGCGCTTTATCCTGATCGCTGGTTCCTGTGGTTTGCAATGGTTCCGCTTGCCGCGTGGCTCTGGCGCATGGTGCGCCTTGGTTACTACGGCAAGCAAGACTATGACCCGATCGTTTTTGCCCTGCGCGACAAACGCGGCCTCGGGCTGATTATGATCACCCTGTCGCTGATGTTTTACGCGGCTGGGCTTTGGGCAAAGTGGCTTGGGTTTTAGGGCGGCTAGATCGACATCTTCTTGAAGATCGGCTCGGGGATGTTGCGGATGACCATCATCACCAACCACCAGATACCCGCTGTGTAGACAACATTGCGCTTTTTGCGCAGGCCTTTGAAGATGTCGTTGGAGACGCCTTCAGGGGTTGTCATAAACGGTTGTTTGCCGAGGCCCCATGTCATTGCAGTGTCGACCGGGCCGGGTTTGACGGTCATCACATGAACACCCTCGCGGCCCATGCGGTTGCGCAGGCCCGAGAGGTAAGTCGCGAAGCCGGCTTTGGCGGCGCCGTAGACGTAATTGCCAAGGCGGCCACGGTCGCCTGCGACAGACCCGACACCCACAATAGTGCCGCTGCCGCGCTCTTCCATTAATGGCGCGAGCAGTTGCAAGAACCGCGCCGGGCCAGTGAAGCTGTCGGCGATCACGCCGTCGATGAGGCTTGGGTCGGCGTCGATTTCTGATTGATCGGGCATAGAGCCAATGAACATTGCGCAAGAGAGCGTGCCGTCAACAAGGCCGGCTTTGCTGATGATCGGGGTGAAGCTCTTGGCATCACGCGCGTCGATCATAAAGCTTTCGCAATGGGCTGCGCCGCGCGCCAGGCAATCGGCTGACAGGCGAGCAAGGTCGTCCTTGTCACGGCCGGTGAGGATGAGCGCGTGGCCCTCTTCAGCCAAGCGGCGGGTAAAGTTGCGCGCCATTGACGAACTCGCGCCCAGGATGATCCATGTTTCACTCATATCATTCACTCCTCAGGCCAAGGCGGCGGGTCAGGTCAGTTTCAAGGGCTTTGCTTGGGTCGGCCTTATTGGCCTCCGCCGCCCATTTGCGCCAGTCAGGATACATGGCTTTGGCTTGTTCTTCAGTCGCAAGGCTGTCTTTGGCGAAGTAAATCCGTCCGCCAGCCTTCAGCGTGTCTTCATTGAGCTCGGCAATCAGCTTGCGCGCCTTGGGGCTTTCGCGAAAATCAACCGCGAGGGTGTAGCCTTGCATAGGGAAAGACATGATGCCCGAAGCGTCAGGCCCCATGCGTTTGAGCACGGCGAGGGGAGAGGCGAGGCCGCTACCAGCGATCTTCTCGACCATGGCTTTAAGCGCGTCCAAGCTATCGTCAGGCACGACGCATTGAAACTGGTGAAAGCCTTGTTTGCCATAGAGACGGTTCCAGTTGTGTATGCCATCAAGCGGGAAGAAAAACTCCTCCAGCGGTTTGATGCGGGTCTGACCACCGTCGCGGATGCGCAAGTAATACGCCTTGTTAAAACCGCGCACGATCGCCTTTGACAGCGTGATGCGGGGGAAGTTGAACGGCACAGACTTGCTTGCACCTGCGGGCGAGCTTTGAGGTTCAACTGCGGTGGTGATCGCTTCTTCAACAATGCCACGCCCGAGCTTGCTGCCCTTGGCCGTCGCGTCAAGCCAGCCGACAGTATAGGGCGCGTTTGACGACGCGAGCAGGGCGATATGCTCTTCCCAGTTCTCGGCGCGTTGCTCGGTGACTTCCATGCCGCGACCGTCGCAGCGCTTCATTTGCAGCGTTGCCGACAGGATTATGCCGGTTTGGCCGAGGCCCCCGAGGGTTGCTGTGAACAAGGCTTTGTTCTTTGGCGTGATGGTCTTTGGCCTGCCGTTTGTGACGAGTCTGATCGCGGTGACATGGGCACCAAATGAGCCGTCGACATGGTGGTTCTTGCCGTGCACATCCATAGCGATGCATCCGCCGACAGTCGCAAAGCCTGTGCCGGGCATGACGGCGGGCATCCAGCCTAAAGGCGCGAACAAGCGCGCAAGCTCGCCAATGGGCATGCCGGCCTCGGCCTCGACCAATCCGGTTTCGGCGTTAAATGACAGCACGCGATCAAGGCGTGACATTTCAACAGCGCGGCCGCCGTTGTTTGTGCATGCATCGCCATATGAGCGGCGGTTGCCAATAGCAGGCACGGGTGCTGCGGCTTCGACCGCTTTGCTACGTTCGGGGCGAGCGACTTCGCCTGTGGCTTGAAGCGCGCGGCCCCAACCAGAGTAGGACATTTCATTCCAGCGCATCAGTGCGCTCCTTTGCTTCTTAGTGATTTGGTTTCGGCGTATGGGAACACACCGAGGCCCAAAAGAATTGCGAACCATAGGGTTGTGAAGCGGATGACGGCGGTTGCTGGCAACGCGACTTCGAGCGGCACGCCCTCGACCAGCAAGAGCGCAACCATTGCGGCCTCAGCGCCGCCGATGCCGCCCGGCGCGCCTGTGAGGCCGCCAGCGAGCGTTGAAAAAACGAAGATCAGCACGGCCATCGCGAACCCGATGTCGGCTTGCATCCACATGAGCAAAAGCCAGAACGCATAGCCCTCCGCGAGCCATCCGATGAGGCCGAGGACGGTGGCAGCGGCTAGGGTGCTCGCACCTGAAAACATACGAAGTGATCGCGCCGCACGGCGAATGCGGGCCATGAAACGCGGGAACAACCCTGTGGCTTTGTAAAACCGCTTAGCGGTGAAAGAGAGCAATGTCGGGCGTGTCACCAGAATAGCGCCTGTGAGTGCGAGCAATGTGACAGGGATGCCAAAGCGGATCATGCTTCCGGAGAACAAGAGTGAGAAACCAAGGATCAGCGCCATTGCCGCGAGGTCTGATGCGCGATCAACCAGCACAAGCGGCGCGGTGCGCTCAAAGCTCCAGCCCGTTTCGCGCTTGAGCCAGCGCATGCGAATAAGCTCGCCCACACGGCCGGGTGTTGCTGACATGGCGAAGCCGCCGATGAAATGCCGCAAGTTTTGGCCGAGTGTGGTGCCAAGGCCGAGTCGGGTTGTGAAAAAATGCCAACGGAAGCCGCGAAAAAAGTAGTTGACGAGGCTAAGCGCCAGAAGGGCGAGGAGCTGCAGGAAGCCGAGCTTTTTGAGCTGCGTCATCGTCTCTTCCCAGCCAGTTGCGGCGGCGAGGGAGGCGAGGCCAATCAGCACAAGCACAAACAGCCCGCCGAGCAACAAGATGTCGCGGTTGCGGGTGCTGGCCTTAGCGGGGGCGCTCAAGGGTATGTCACTGCTCATAGTCATTGCTCGCCGATTTACGTATCAATTCGGGCAATTTTATGGATTTGTTGCGAAGGGCGAAACAAAAAAGAAAACGGGCCACCGAAGTAGCCCGCTCTGTTGTTTGAAAACGTGGTTTAAACCAGCGTTGCTTGCGTGCTTGAACGCATTTCTTCTTCTGAAACACCGTCAGCCAGCTCAACAATTTTAAGGCCGCCTTCGACAACATCCAGCACACCGAGGTTGGTGATGATGCGATCGACAACTTTCTGGCCGGTCAGCGGCAGGGTGCATTCTTTGAGAACTTTGCTGTCGCCGTGCTTGTTTGTGTGATCCATGACCACAACAACACGCCCAACACCCGCAACAAGATCCATCGCGCCGCCCATGCCTTTAACGAGCTTGCCTGGGATCATCCAGTTCGCGAGGTCGCCATTTTCGGCAACTTCCATCGCGCCGAGGATGGCCATAGCGATCTTGCCACCACGGATCATGCCGAAGCTTTGTGCACTGTCAAAATACGCAGTCTGCGGCAGTTCGGTGATGGTCTGCTTGCCGGCATTGATCAGGTCGGCGTCTTCCTCACCGTCGATGGGGAAAGGCCCCATGCCGAGCATACCGTTCTCTGATTGTAGCGTCACTTCAACGCCGTCAGGGATGTAGTTGCTCACCAGCGTCGGAATGCCGATGCCGAGGTTAACATACCAGCCGTCTTGCAGCTCTTGCGCGGCGCGTGCCGCCATTTGATTGCGATCCCACATATTATGCGCTCCTCACTGTGCGTTGCTCGATGCGCTTCTCGTGATCCCCTTGGATGATGCGATGCACATAGATGCCGGGCAGGTGAATGCTGTCAGGGTCAAGCGAGCCTGTCGGCACAATCTCTTCAACTTCGACAACGCAGGTCTTGCCACACATGGCAGCAGGCGGGTTGAAGTTGCGCGCGGTTTTGCGGAACACAAGGTTGCCTGTCGCGTCGGCCTTCCATGCTTTCACAATGGCAAGGTCAGCAAACAAGCCTGTTTCCATGATGTAAGTCTCGGCTTCACCATTTGGGCCAGTCGGGAAGTCTTTGTGCTCTTTGCCTTCTGCGATCACCGTGCCAACACCTGTTTTGGTGTAAAACCCGGGAATGCCGCAACCACCGGAGCGCATGCGCTCGGCGAGCGTGCCTTGCGGGTTGAACTCAAGCTCAAGCTCGCCAGACAGATACTGGCGCATAAACTCGGCGTTCTCGCCGACATATGAGCTGATCATTTTCTTGACTTGCTTGGTTTGCAGCAAAATACCGATACCGAAGTCGTCAACACCTGCGTTGTTAGACGCAAAGGTAAGATCCTTTGTGCCGGCGTCTTTGATCGCCTGTAGCAACAACTCTGGGATGCCGCAAAGGCCGAAACCGCCCGAGGCGATGAACATGCCGTCGTGCAGCAGCCCGTCGAGCGCCTCAGTTGCGGAACCATAGACTTTTTTCATGGAGAACTCCCTTGAAGATACGTTGCCTGAGTTGTGGCGCGGCAGGCAAGCAGAGTCAATCACGAGGGGGTTTCTACGTAGGCTAGAAAACGGTGCCTAGATCAGCCGCACCTGTGTGCCGACTTGCGCCAGCGCGAACAGTTCTGCGATTTTTTCGTTGTAGAGGCCAATACAACCATCAGAGGACGGGCGGCCTATCTTGCGGGTGTCGTGGGTGCCGTGAATGAGATAGGCGGGCCAGTCGAGATAGAGCGCATGTGTGCCGAGGGGGTTTTCGGGCGCACCGCCTGCAACAGGCTTCCAGTCGGGGAAGCGCTCTCGCATTGAGGCTGTCGGTGTCCAGCTGGGCCCGACTTTCTTGCGCACGATCTTGGTGTAGCCGCGTTTGGTCAGCTCTTCGGTTCTGGGAACCGATGTTGGATAAATGCGATAGTCAGAGCCATTCGGGGCCCAGTAGTGAAGCGCCCGTGAGACCGTGTCGCAGACAATGGCGCCGTTGCCGAGTGTCTCGAAATGATCACTCCACTGCTGGGTCTTGAAGCTGGAAATGTTGTGGCGCTCTGCTCCAGCTTGGGGCGTTGCTTGCCCGTCGGTGTTCGCGCGTGCAACGGCTGGCATTGCGAGGGCGGCGCTTGCTCCCAAAAGAAGAGAACGACGGGAGACAGATTTAGCTAACATTGTTCTGGCCTTATGAAGGTTGGTATTTGCCAATGTAAAAGCACTTTTGCGAGCTGTCAGGAACTCACGTTTTTGTGCGCTGGCAATAACGTGCTCAACCGGTCACTCTGCGGCCGGTTTTTTAGCCGTTGTTTTCTTTGCTGCCGGTTTCTTTGCTGCCGGTTTTTTAGCTGCTGCTTTCTTCTTTGGAGCGGCCTTCTTCTTTGCGGCAGGCTTTTTCTTGCCGCCTTTGGCCGCCTTCTCGGCGATCCACTCCACAGCCTGCGCCATTGTCACGTCAGCAGCTTCGACATCTTTCGGGATGGTCGCGTTAACCTTTTCCCATTTTACATAGGGGCCATAGCGGCCGTCCATCACGTTGACGGGCCCGCCGCTGTCGGGGTGTTCGCCCAGCTCTTTGAGCGGCTTGGCAGCCGCAGAGCGGCCACGACCCGGGTTGGCGCGTTTTTCAGCGAGCAGTTCAACGGCGCGGTTCATCCCGAGCTCGAACACATCGTTCGGGTCTTTGAGGTTGGCGTAGGTCGGCTTGGCGTCATCGGGCAGTTTGTGCATGACATAGGGGCCAAAGCGGCCGAAGTTCGAACTGATCATGCCGCCATCGGGATGCTCGCCGATTTCGCGTGGCAACGAAAGAAGCGTGAGGGCCTTTGGCAGGTCCATCTCGTCTTTCTGCCAGCCTTTCGGGAGCGAGGCACGCGGCGGCTTTTTGTTCTCGGGTGTCGGCTCTCCGCGTTGCACATAGGGGCCAAAGCGGCCTGACTTGAGCCAGATCTCGTCGCCGGCATCTTCGCCGAGCACGCGTTCGTCACCGTCAGCGCCTTCGCCCGCGATCGGGCGGGTGTAGGTGCACTCGGGGTAGTTTCCGCAGCCGACAAACCCGCCGGTACGTGAAGACTTAAGATGCAACTGGCCGTTGCCACACTTGGGGCAAGCGCGCGGGTCTGAGCCGTCTTCCTTAGGCGGATAAAGCTGCGGTGCCAGCGCGTCATCAAGCACATCAAGCACAGCGGAGATGCGCAACTCCGATGTCTCGGCGATGGCGGCGTTGAAGTCCTTCCAAAAGCGGTCAAGCACGTTCTTATAGTTGCGGTTGCCCGCCGAAACATCATCAAGCTCTTCCTCAAGGTTGGCTGTGAACTCATAGCCGACATACTTGCGAAAGAAGTTGAGCAGGAAAATCGTGACAATGCGGCCTTTGTCTTCGGGGAAAAGGCGGTTTTTGTCTTTGCGCACATACTCGCGGTCTTGGATCGTGGTGATCACTGACGCGTAAGTTGAGGGGCGACCGATGCCGAGTTCTTCCATGCGCTTCACGAGCGTCGCCTCGGTGTAGCGCGGCGGCGGCTGGGTGAAATGCTGCTCGGGGCTGACAGACTTCTTGTCAGCGGGCTCACCTTGGGAAATCTGCGGCAGGCGCTTGTCGTCGTCATCAACCACGTGGTCATCGCGGCCTTCCTCATAGACGCGCATGAAGCCGTCAAACAACACGACTTGCCCCGTGGCGCGCAGCCCGACTTGGCCATCGTCAGAGGCGATGTCGACCGTGGTGCGCTCCATCTTGGCGCTGGCCATTTGGCACGCGAGCGTGCGCTTCCAGATCAAGTCATAGAGCTTGGCTTGGTCAGCGTCGCGCAGTTTGAGGGCTGCTGCGTCGGCGTTAAGGTCGGTCGGGCGGATACATTCGTGCGCTTCTTGGGCGTTCTTGGCTTTGTTCTTATAGATGCGCGGCTCGCTTGGCACATACTCTGCGCCATAGCGGCTGTTGATAGCGTCGCGCGTGGCTGTCACGGCTTCGGGCGCCATGTCGATGCCATCGGTTCGCATATATGTGATGTGTCCGGCCTCATAAAGGCGCTGCGCCGTGCTCATGCAGACTCGCGCGCCCATGCCAAACTTGCGGCTGGCCTCTTGTTGAAGCGTCGATGTCATGAAGGGCGCGGACGGGTTGCGCGCGGCCGGTTTGGCCTCAACGGAGGCAACCTTGAGCGTGCGCGAGTTGACGGCTTGAACCGCAAGCTCGGCTTGGGTGTCGTTGCTAATGTCGAACTTTTCAAGCTTCTTGCCAGCGAGAACAGTGAGGCGCGCTTCGTATTCCTGCCCGCGTGGTGTCGCGAGCATGGCCTTAACTGTCCAGTATTCTTGCGGGTTAAAAGCCTCGATCTCCATTTCGCGCTCAACGATGAGGCGCAAGCAGACAGACTGCACCCGGCCAGCAGAGCGCGCTCCGGGCAATTTGCGCCAGAGCACCGGGCTAAGGTTGAACCCAACGAGATAATCAAGTGCGCGTCGGGCGAGATAGGCCTCAACCAGCGGCGCATCGATCTCGCGGGGGTTTTGCATCGCCTCGGTGACGGCGGCCTTGGTGATCGCGTTGAAGACAACGCGGCTGACAGGCGTGTCTTTTTTGATGGCCTTGCGTTTGCGCAGAGCCTCTTCAAGGTGCCAGCTGATCGCCTCGCCTTCGCGGTCAGGGTCGGTCGCGAGAATGAGGTTCGGGTCGTCTTTCAAAGCATCGGCGATGGCTTTGACATGCTTGCGGCTGTCGTAGCCGATCTCCCACTTCATCTCGAATTCATTGTCGGTGTCGACTGACCCGTCTTTTGGCGGCAGATCACGAACGTGCCCGTAAGAGGCGAGAACGGTGTAGCCCTTACCCAAATACTTGTTGATGGTTTTTGCCTTGGCAGGGGATTCGACAACAACAACGGGCATAAAATTCCTCTCAACTCCGAAACACGACTGGCGGCGCAAAATGTGATTGCGAGAGAGGGAATGTCAATGCGGCTTATGATGCTAAGTTGAATTTTCCTGAGAAGTGAGCTGTTTGGCGCGTGTTTGTTGCAACGTCTCAATCCGTTAATGCATGGGTTCCTCAACCTCTTTTGAAAGCATGCCGCCTGCGGCGCGGTTGATTTTTCCGTCAAGTTCAAGCTCGATCAAGACAGGGGTGACGGCCTGTGGAGGGCGGGCCAGATCGCGTATGAGTTGGTCTTCCAGCAGCGGCGACGGGCCGAGCCGGTCAAGGATTTGCTGATGAAGACTGGTGGTTTGAGCGAGGTCGCGTTGTTCGGGCGGGGGCGGCGGTATGTCGAGCGCGAGTTCCGCTTCCGGCGCGGCCTCGGGTGTTTCGGCGAGGGGCTGGAGGGCCTCAAGCACGTCTTCGCTAGAGCGCACGAGCGTGGCCCCGTCGCGGATCAACATATTGCAGCCCGATGCGCGGGCATCAAACGGATGCCCCGGCACGGCCAAAACCTCGCGGCCTTGATCAAGCGCGTTGCGGGCGGTGATCAGGCTACCGGATTTGGACGCGGCCTCGACGACAACCAAACCCTCGGAGAGGCCGGAAATCAGACGGTTGCGGCGTGGGAAATGCCGCGCTTGCGGGCGCAGGCCCATAGGCTGCTCAGAGATCAGTGCGCCATGTTCAAGGATGTCATCGGCCAATTGCGCATTCTCGGCGGGGTAGATCACGTCAACGCCGCCGGCGAGCACTGCGATTGTTCCGCCTGACAAGCTGGAAATATGGGCGCAAGTGTCGATCCCGCGGGCAAGGCCGGATACGACAACCTGACCCTTTTCAGAAAGCCCGCGGGCAAGCGCCCGCGCGGTGCGCCCGCCCAAGGACGACGCGTTGCGCGCTCCGACCATGCCGATGGCGGCGCGTTTGAACACCGAAAGCTGGCCGCGCACCCAAAGAATTGGCGGCGGGTCGGATAGATCAAGCAAGGCACGAGGGTAGTTTGGAGAGCCGATGCAAAGCATCGTGGCACGAGCGGCGGCAGCTGCACACAACTCGTCACGTGCGGCGGCCTCAGTGCAAACCTGATAGCCGCTTACGCCGGTGCTTTGGGCGAGCGCAGGCAATGCAACAAGCGCTGCAGCGGCGCTGCCATGTTCGCCGAGCAGGCGATAAAACGTCGCGATACCGACACGGCGAGAGCGCAAGAGACGAAGCCACAACACCTGTTCATCTTCCGTGGATGGAGGGAATGGGGGGTGAGTAGAAGGATGATAGTCTTCAGCCATTGTGACTCCGCCTGCTTGCAGAATCATGTTTACGCTCTGTTGGTTAACAGCCCGTAAACTAAGCTTTAGATTTTCAGAAAACTGTGCGCAGAACGGCACCGGGGTTCATGATTCCGAGTGGATCAAGCGCGTTCTTTGTGGCGCGCATGGCAGCAAGGCGTGTCGGGTCTCCGTAGTGTTCTAGTGCGTCAACTTTGTGCCGCCCGACACCGTGTTCAGCACTGAAAGACCCGCCAAGCCTGACAGCAATATCATGCGTGATTTCCTGCACTTGTGCGGCTGCGTCGCCGTAGCTTTCACGCGTCTTTCCAAGTGCCGGGTAGACGTTGTAATGCAGGTTTCCATCGCCCAGATGGCCGAAGCAATTGATCCGATAGTCGCCATGAGCGGCGAGAGCTGCACCAGTGGTTTTGATGAACTCCGCGAGTTTGCTCAAGGGCAGCGAAACATCGTGACTGGACAAGCCACCAACGAGGCGGTTGGCTTCCGGAATGCTCTCGCGGACGGCCCAGAAAGCTTGAGACTGGGCCGCATTCTGAGCGATCAACCCGTCACTCACGAGATCAGCTTCCAGAGCACGCGCGAACAGGGTCTCGAACTCGGCTTGCGGATCAAGTCCGGCTGGCAATCCAAGATCTATCAGCACGGACCACTCAGGCGGTTCGGCGAACATCTGGCGCACATCGGGGAGCCTTTCGGTCAGGAACTCAAGGCCTTGGCGGTGAATGAGCTCAAAGGCGCTGATGGTTTCGCCAAGCTGCTCACGCGCGAGAGACAACAGCGACAAAGCCGCAGCGGGGTTTGGAACGACAAACGCGGCAGTGCCAGTGTTTGCCGGCCTCGGGAACAGTTTGAGCGCAGCAGCGGTGATCACGCCGAGCGTGCCTTCAGAGCCAATAAGCAGGTTGCGTAAGTCATAGCCTGTGTTGTCTTTGCGTAGGCGGGTAAGCCCGTGCCAGATATCACCATTGGGCAGCACGGCCTCCAAACCCAGGCAAAGGTCACGCGCATTGCCATAGCGCAGCACGTTGAGGCCGCCTGCATTTGTCGCGAGGTTGCCGCCGATCTGCGCAGTGCCTTGCGAGGCAATCGACAAGGGAAACAAGCGCTTTGCCTCGGAGGCGGCCTCTTGAACCGACTGCAGCGTTGCTCCGGCTTCGGCGATCACAACGTTCTCTTCAGGGTAAATGGCGCGGATCTTGTTCATGCGTTCAAGCGAGAGCAACAAGGGTGCCGGGCCGTCAGGCATAACTTGTGCGCCGACAAGGCCTGTGCCGCCGCCGTATGGCACTACGGGAACGCAAGCCTCTGCGGCGCAGCGAATTGCAGCAGCAACGTCTTGGACTGTGCTCGGGGCGGCAACGATGCCTGCCTTGCCTCTCCATTTGCCACGCGGCTCTTCGAGGTAACGTTGTTCGGGAGCACGCAGGGCGGCTTCTGGTAGAACACTTGAGAGTGCTTTGATAAAGGCGGCGTTGGCAGGGTAAAGCGACATCTTGTTAGCCTACATCGGTTTTGCCGCGTCGGTCTATCCGCAGGGCAGCAAAGAGCACGTGATTTCGCCAGCGCCCGTCGATCTGCAAATAGCTTTGGGCAACGCCTTCGTATTTGAAGCCCGAGCGCTCTAGCAGCCCGCGAGAGGGCGTGTTCTCGGGTAGGCACGCGGCCTCTATTCGCGACAGATCCATCACATGAAAAGCATGATGAACGGTAGCAACAAGGGCTTCGCGCATGATGCCTTGCCGGGCATAGGGCTCGCCTGTCCAGTAGCCGACAGTGGCGGCTTGAGCGGGGCCGCGGCGGATATTATCGAGGGTGATGGCGCCAACCAACTGTTCGTCTTCACGGCGGAAGATGAACAAAGGCACCGCGGTTTCGCCATTTATCGCGCGCTGCGCCCAGTAAACACGGTTGGTAAAGGTGCGCCGCGAAAGGTGATCTTGCGCCCAGGCGGGCTCCCACGGAACGAGATATTCTTCAGAGTCGCGGCGCAGAGATGACCAGCTGATAAAGTCGGAATGTTGCGGTGCGCGCAGGGTCAGACGTTCGGTCTCGATCCGAAGCTTTTTATGCGCGCGCATCAGCATCATGCGGCAGACTTCTGGCGCAGGTTTTGCAGGCTCGGCGCGTTTTCAACTGGGCCATAAAGCGCTAGCGAGCTGCGCGCATCACGCGCCATATGTGCAGCCATTGCACGCACGTCGGCTGTGCTGACAGCTTCGACCTTTTGCACGACCTCCGAAATGTCAGGCACGCGGCCCCAGATTTGCACCATGCGGGCCAGACGCTCGGCGCGGTTTGAGGGGCTCTCAAGGCCCATGAGCATACCAGCCTTCATCTGCGCACGGGCGCGGGCAAGTTCGTTATCGTTGATATCGCTTGCTGCACGCGCCATTTCCGCGAGGGTAACCTCGGCGAGTTGGCCAAGTTGGTCGCCTGAAGTTCCGGCGTAGATTGTCATCATGCCGGTGTCGCCGTAAGCGCCGGCTTGGGCAAAAATAGTGTAGCAAAGGCCGCGCTTTTCGCGCACTTCCTGGAACAGGCGCGAGGACATGCCGCCGCCCAGAACGGATGCGTAAAGCTGTGCTGTAAAGATCGCATCGTCGCGATAGTTCGGGCCTTCAAAGGCGAGGGCAAAATGGGCTTGCTCAAGGTCTTTGACAACACGGCGCTCACCACCTTGGAACAATGCGGGTGTTTCGCTTGGGCTTTGCGAGGCGGGCATATGGCCGAACAGCTCGGTTGCTTGCGCGACGATCTCATCATGGTTCACGTCACCAGCCGCGGCAAGGATCATGTTGCCGGGGCCGTAGTGCTCGGAGACGAACTGTCGCAAGTCGGCTTCGGTAAAGCTGTTCACCCGCTCGGCGGGGCCGAGGATCGTGCGGCCAAGGGGCTGATCGGGGTAGCTCTGTTCTTGGAGCCAGTCAAAGATTACGTCATCGGGCGTATCAAGCGCTTGGCCGATCTCTTGCAAGATAACGCCGCGCTCGACGTCGATCTCTTTTTGCTCGAATAGCGGGTTGAGCAGGATGTCGGCGATCACGTCGATAGACAGGTTTACATCTTCCGCCAGAACACGGGCGTAATATGCTGTAGTCTCGCGCGAGGTGTAGGCGTTGATATAGCCGCCGACGTTCTCGATCACTTCAGCTATTTCAAGCGAGCTGCGCTTTGCCGTGCCTTTGAACGCCATGTGCTCAAGGAAGTGGGCGATGCCGTTTTGCTCGACCCGCTCATTGCGCCCGCCTGCCGTCACCCAGACGCCAACAGAGGCCGACTTGAGGCTCGGCATACGTTCGGTGACGATGCGAAAACCGTTGGGAAGTGAGTGGGTTTGGATGCTCAACTGCGAGTCCGATCTTTGATGAGAGTTTGGATTTCTGCGAGGTCGTTCTCGACACGGGTGACGCGCTCGTCACGCGAGAACTGCTCAAGCATGTGTGCTGGGAGCGGCGGGCGCACGCCAGATGCGGCCTCAACTGCGTCGGGGAACTTTGCAGGATGCGCCGTTGCCAGTGTGATCATCGGCGTGTCGGCTTGCAGGTGTTCGCTCGCGACTTTGACGCCGACGGCGGAGTGCGGGCAGAGAAGCTCGCCAGTCGCTTTCATGGCCTGCGCGATGGTCGCGGAGGTTTCCTCTTCAGAGCAGCGGCCACTGTCGTAGCTCTCACTGAGGGCTTGCGCCGCACCTTGGCTGACTTTGAAGCCACCTGCTTTAAGCTCGTCCATCAACTGCGCTACGGCGGCACTGTCACGCCCGTAGGCTTCAAACAATGCGCGCTCAAAATTGCTGCTGACTTGGATATCCATTGACGGGCTGATCGAAGGGGTGACGCCGTCAGGCTTGTAATCCGAAGTGCTCAGGCAACGGTGCAGGATGTCGTTCTGGTTTGTCGCCACGACAAGTCGATCAATCGGCAGGCCCATTTGCTTGGCGATGTAGCCTGCGAAAATATCACCGAAGTTGCCTGTTGGCACGGTGAAGCTGACTTTGCGCTCCGGTGCGCCGAGCGAAACTGCGGAGGTGAAGAAGTAAACCACCTGCGCCAGAACGCGGCCCCAGTTGATCGAGTTGACACCTGCAAGGCTGACTGTGTCGCGAAAGTCAAAGTCGTTGAACATGTCTTTGACGCGCGCTTGGCAGTCGTCAAAGTCGCCAGTCACAGCCAGCGCGTGAACGTTGCTCTCGCTGGGTGTGGTCATCTGGCGGCGCTGCACGTCTGAAACGCGGCCGTGCGGGTAGAGAATGAAAACATCAACATTGTCCAACCCGCGGAAGGCTTCGATCGCGGCGGAGCCTGTGTCGCCCGATGTCGCGCCGACGATGGTGATGCGTTTGCCCGAACGCGACAGCGCGGCTTGGAACATCTGGCCGATGAGCTGCATGGCGAAGTCTTTGAAGGCCAGCGTCGGGCCGTGAAATAGCTCAAGCAGGAAGTGGCCACTGTCGAGCTGCTTAAGCGGCGCACGCGCGGCGTGGTTGAAACCGGCATAGGCCTGCGCGATCAGCTGTTTGAACTCGGCGTCTGTGAACGTGTCACCAATGAAGGGCCGCATGATCGTGAAGGCTGCTTCTTCATAGGGCATGCCGTGCAGCGCTTTGATCTCGGCTGTGCTTAGTGTCGGGATGGTCTTGGGCAGGTATAGCCCTCCATCACGCGCGAGGCCTGTTAGCATGGCCTCCTCAAAGCTGAGTTCGGGGGCTTTTCCACGGGTCGAGATATAGCGCATCAGGTGCCTTTCCTTGAACGGCGGGTGAGGAAGTAAATCGTCATTAGCACCCAAACTGCCGCCAATCCATACCAAGTGATGATGTATTCGAGGTGTCGGTTGGGAATGCTTGAAGTGTCGACGGGAAGCGGCAGGATTGTGCCGTCACGGGGTGTGCTTTGACGGGCGATTATGAGCAATGGCTCGGCACCAAGCTCGGCGGCAAGTTTGGGCACATCGCGAGCATACCAGATATTGGCCTGCACGTCATCTTCGGGAGTGTATTGGTCACGCTCGGAGGGCCAATGGAGGTTACCAAGGACTGTCGTGTAAACAGCCGGGCGCGGCGCGTCTTTGCTCTCAAGGCGGATGTAGCCGCGGTCAACCATCAGTCGGCGGTTGTTAAACTCGAAGGCCTGAATGATGCGATATCCAGCGCCGTAGTCGCGGGTAGACACCAGCATGTGAACCTCGGGGCCAACAAAGCGACCTTCGGCAATGACGGAGGTAAACTGATCCGCCTCGGGCCTGGCATTTTTCGGTGGCGCAACCGGTGCGGCGGTGAGCTTGCTTTCGATCTCGGCGATGTAGGCAGTTTTCTCCGCCAGCCTACGCACTTGCCAGTTTCCGAGCGAGACAAGCAGGCTCAAGACAATGGCAGTGAGGGCAAGGAAAGGCAGGTTGCGGCGCAAGGGACATCTCGGTGAGTAGACTTAAACGCAAAACGCCCCGCGTGTGTGGCGGGGCGCTTGTTAACTTTTGGGCCTAGGCTTAACCGCCCCAGATGTAGACCGCTGCGAAGAGGAACAGCCAGACAACATCAACAAAGTGCCAATACCATGCTGCCGCTTCAAAGCCGACGTGGTTTTCGCGCGTGAAGTGACCGGCTTGCAAACGCAGCAGGCAGACCAGCAGGAAGATCGTACCGATCAACACATGGAAGCCGTGAAAGCCTGTCGCCATGAAGAAGGTCGCGCCATAGATGTTTCCTGAGAAACCAAAGGCCGCGTGGCTGTATTCATAGGCCTGGAAGATCGTGAACAAGACGCCCAGTGCGACCGCGATAACAAGGCCCCACTTCATGTCTTCACGGTTGTCTTCATGCGCAATCGCGTGGTGTGCCCATGTGGCGGCAGCACCCGAGCAAAGCAGGATCAGCGTGTTGATCAGCGGCAAGTGCCATGCGTCAAAGGTTTCGATACCGGCAGGAGGCCAAACACCGTCAACCAGCGGGCTTTCAGGGCCCATCGGATACATCGCGTGTTTGAAGAACGTCCAGAACCAAGCTGCGAAGAACATGATTTCGGAGATGATGAACAAGACAACGCCGTAGCGCAGGCCGATTTGCACCACAGGGGTGTGATCGCCAACATGGCTTTCTTTCACCACCTCAGACCACCATCCGAACATCACGTAGAAGACGAACAGGAAGCCGACGATCATCATGATCGAGGTCACTTCGTGAAAATAGAGCACCGAGCCGAACAGCAAGATGAAACCCGCAAGCGCGCCAAGAAGCGGCCACGCGGAAGGTGCGAGAATGTGGTAGTCGTGGTTTTTTTCGTGCGCCATGATATCCCTCGTTGGAGGCTAGTTTGTTGTTGATAGGTCGGTTTTTGTGCCCGTGTCTAGTGAAGCTTGCGCTTCGGGCAGGTCGATTTCGTAAAAAGTATAACCCAGCGTGATGGTGTGGACGTATTTTGCCGCGCGGTCTTCTATGATCTCGGGATCAACGAAGAAAGTGACAGGCATTTGAGCCGTCTCACCGGGTTGCAACACTTGCTCTTCAAAACAAAAGCAGTCGATCTTGGTGAAAAACCCACCCGCCTCGTAGGGCGTGACATTATAGCTCGCCGATCCGGCGATAGGCCGGTCTGTCGGGTTGTGAGCCTCGTAAAAGGCCAGCCCGGTTTCACCGATGCGCACAGTCATTTCGCGCTGCATGGGCTTGAAAGACCAAGGCATATTACGGTCTTTTGAAGCGTCAAAACGGATCTTGATGGTTTGATCAAGGATCACATCGCTGCCGGCATCAGCTGTAAGCGTCACGCCGCCAAAGCCAGTGACGCGGCAGAACCAGTCGTAAAACGGCACCGATGCAAAGGCCAAAGCCCCCATAACAACGACCAAAGCGCTGGTTTGCGCGAGGGTTTTCATTTTTGCGTCCATGGCCATCAGTCAGAAGCCCCCGTCTGTGAGGCTTGCTCGGCAGCTTGCTTGGCCTCGAAGGCGGCAGCGGCGGCGGCATTTTGGGCGGTGAGCTTTACGTATGTCATCCCCATCACCAGCAGCACAAAAGAGCCAAGCACGAGGCCAAGCCCGACATTGCGGCTCTTGCGGCGGTTGTGCAGCTCATGTTCGACGCGGGGCAAGCTCATGACCAGCCTCCGAACTCGTAGGCGCCCAGAACGGCCTGCGCGAGAATGGCGAGGAAGTGACCGAAAAGGTAAAGCAACGAGAAGTAGAAAACCTTTTTCTCGACTTTGTAGTCGTCGGCTTCGGCTGTGGCTTCGTCACGGCGCCAGATGTCGAAGGCGCCCTTGAGAAAAACGAGGTTGAGCAGCACGGAAACGGCCAGATAGACTGGCCCGCCTATCGCTGTGAAGGCCGCGCCGATCGCAATAGGTGCGAGCAAGATAGTGTAAACAAGGATATGCCTGCGAGTGGCTTTGCGGCCGTGGGTGACTGTCAGCATCGGCACGCCGGCATCGCGGTAGTCAGACTTCATGAACAGCGCCAGCGCCCAGAAGTGCGGCGGCGTCCACATAAAGATGATGGTGAACATCAAGACGCTTTCAACGCTGATGCCGCCGGTGGCAACGGCCCAGCCGATCATCGGAGGAAAGGCACCAGCTGCGCCGCCAATAACGATGTTTTGCGGCGTCCAGCGTTTGAGCCACATGGTGTAGACGACAACGTAAAAGAAGATGGTGAAGGCCAAGAGGCCTGCGGCAACCCAGTTTGCGGCCAGTGCCAGCATGATCACAGCAAAGACAGACAAGAACACGCCGAAAGCGAAAGTTTCCTGTTCACTAATGCGGCCAGCAGGGATGGGGCGCGACTGGGTGCGCTTCATAATGCGGTCAATATCGGCGTCCCACCACATGTTGAGCGCGCCAGAGGCCCCGCCGCCGATGGCGATGAACAGGATAGACGCGAAGGCCAGCAGCGGGTGAACAGGCTGCGGTGCCGCCAAAAGACCAACGAGCGCCGTGAACACAACAAGCGACATTACCCGCGGCTTGAGCAACGAGAAATAGTCGCCAAAGCTGGCGTCGCCTGTCGTTAGCTGGGTGTTGATCGACGTGTCGCTCATGTTTGCTCTCTGTCGTGTGGTTGCAGGGCAGCGGTTGCCGCCCCGCCATGTGCGTTTAGTCAGCTGATGCGACTGTCACGTTGGTGGGTGTGCCGGCGTATTCGGCTTTGGCTGTTTCGAGCCAAGCAGCATACTCTGCATCAGAGACAACTTGAACCGTGATTGGCATATAAGCGTGGTCTTTGCCGCAAAGCTCTGAGCACTGACCGAAGTACAGCCCTTCTTTGTCAGCTTGGAACCAGAGCTGAGCGAGGCGTCCTGGCACGGCGTCTTGCTTTACACCGAAAGCAGGGATCGTCCACGAGTGAATCACATCAGATGCTGTAACAGTCATGACCACAACCTTGTTAACCGGAACAATGATACGGGTGTCTGTTGCCAACAGGTATTCATCGTCGGAGTAGCCATAGTCAGCCAGCTCTTCACGGGCGACAAGGAAGCTGTCAAAGCCGAACTCTTCGTCGGTATATTCGTAGCCCCAATACCATTGGTTGCCTGTCACTTTGATGTGCACGTCACCCTCGGGGATGATTTGCTGCTTGAACAAGATCGGCAGTGAGAACGCCCCGATGAACACCAACACCAAAACCGGACCAAGCGTCCAGAGCACTTCGATTGTGCTGTGGTGTGTAAAGGTGCCGGGTGTCGGGTTGGCGCGGCGGTTGTAGCGCAGGATGATCACAGCGACGAGGCCGATCACCAACAGGCAGATCGCGGCAATGATCCAGTTGATCATATTGTCGAGGAAGTGAATGTCGCGGGCAAGGTCTGTCGCGGCGGGCTGAAAGCCCATGAGGCCGTCAACCGGCTTACCAACGCGTTCAACCGCGTCTTGAGCCAGTGCGGGAAGGGCAGAAAATGTGGCAAGAGCTGCCAGAAGGGACGTGAGAATTCGCATGGTTCACCCTGATCGGTTGCGTGTTATTTCGTAACGTTAAGCGACTGGGATGAAAGACTCACCTTTCAACCCATTGCCAATTATGGCCCCAAAAACCATATTCTGACTTAAGAGACAACAATCTCGCTTGCGTCAAAGAGCCGCTTTTTTGATCTATATCAAAATAATTCGCTCAACCCTGTTAAGGAATCCAATGAATAACCCTCCATTTCGCCCGTTTGAAACCACTCTCGATCTTGATGAAAGCCTTGTTTTACTGCGTGAAGCGGTGGCCGGAGCCGACGATGGCGAGTTGTTTTTGGAAAGCTCGCAGTCAGAAGCGCTGGTTTTTGATGATGGCCGCGTCAAAACCGCCAGTTTTGATTCTGCGCAGGGTTTTGGCCTTCGCGCAGTGCGCGGAGAGGTCGCCGGATATGCCCATTCGACAGAAATTTCGGAAAAAGCTATCAAACGCGCAGTTGAAACGGCGCGTTTGGCTGTTGGCGCGGGCGGCGGCACTTTGGCGGACGCACCCGCAGGCACCAACCGCAAACTTTATACAGACAATGACCCGATCGCCAGCGCAGGATTTGCCAGCAAGATCGACATTCTTGCCGAGATCGACGCTTTCACCCGCAGCCTTGATCCGCGTGTTGTGCAGGTGACGGCCTCAATTTCCGCCAGCTTGCAACAGGTCGAGATTTTGCGCCCTGAAGGCACACACCTGCGTGACGTGCGGCCCATGACGCGGGTCAATGTCGGGGTGATCGTCGAGCAGAACGGACGGCGCGAGAGCGGCTCGGCTGGCGGCGGCGGGCGCATCGGGCTTGAGGGGCTGCTTGAAGCGAAAGACTGGCAAGTCAAAGCCCGTGAGGCGCTGCGCATTGCTTTGGTCAACCTTGAGGCCGAAGCCGCACCTGCGGGGCAGGTTGATGTGGTGCTTGGGCCGGGCTGGCCGGGCATTTTGCTGCACGAGGCGATCGGCCACGGGCTTGAGGGCGACTTTAACCGCAAAGGCACCTCGGCTTTCGCAGGGCTTATGGGCCAGCAAATCGCGTCCAAGGGCGTGACGGTGCTGGATGACGGCACAATCCCTGATCGGCGCGGATCTATCAGTATCGACGATGAAGGCACACCATCCGCCAAGAACGTGCTTATCGAAGACGGCGTGCTCGTCGGCTATATGCAAGACCGTCAAAACGCGCGGCTCATGGGGGTTGAACCCACAGGCAACGGCCGCCGCGAGAGCTATGCGCACACGCCGATGCCACGGATGACCAACACCTATATGCTCGGCGGTGATAGCGCGCCCGAAGATATCGTCGCCGACATGAAAGACGGCATCTGGGCGGTCGGTTTTGGCGGCGGTCAGGTTGATATCACCAATGGCAAATTCGTGTTCTCCTGCACCGAGGCCTACCGCGTCAAAAACGGCAAAGTCGGCGCACCCGTCAAAGGCGCAACGCTGATCGGCGACGGCGCAACCGCCCTCAAGAACATCCGCGCCCTCGGCAACGACATGGCGCTTGATCCGGGCATGGGCAACTGCGGCAAAGCGGGGCAGTGGGTTCCGGTCGGGGTTGGCCAACCGACAGTGATGATCGGTGGTTTAACCGTAGGCGGTTCTGCCGCATGAGCCTGACAGCGCGCCAAGGTCAGAGAACCGTCATAATCTGATAATTCCGTTGCACCCGATCAGCGGCAAATCTTTGGGAGCCGTTCGACGTTGTGAAAGGAATGTCGCTATTCCTAAGAAATGGATCGCACAGCGTGCTCGACAGCGGCTTTCGTCTGTTCCAGGTCGTTTGGGCTTGTCGCAAGTGACGGGTAGAGCTTCCCTGGCGACTTAAATATCCCGTGCTGGCGCAATGTCGCGTTATAGGTCGCATTTCGGGCGGGATCATCATGCTTGGCGGTGCGGTAATCGCGGCACTGGCTGGTCGTGAAGAAGATATCGAACAAGGTTTCATCCCCGCAGATTTGGTGTGGAATACCTGCGGCATCGAGTGCGCTGCTTTGCATGTCCTGCAATGCGCGACCGGTTTCGCGCAAGCGCTCATAGCTGCCTTCGCGTCTGAGGATTTCCATCGTCTTGAGGCCCGCGGCGGCCGCAACGGGGTTGCCCGATAGCGTTCCAAGTTGCATGAGCCATCTGTCACCGCCCACGACGGATTTGTCAAAATGCTGCATGATCTCGGCGCTGGCTCCGAGGGCAGCGAGCGGGAAGCCGCCGCCAATGATCTTGCCAAGTGTGCAGATATCAGGCGTCACGCCGTAACGTTCCTGCGCGCCGCCATAAGCCAGCCGAAACCCCGTGACGATTTCATCAAAGATCAGCAAGACGCTGTGTTTGTCACACAGATCGCGCAGGCCTTGAAGATACCCCGGTGCGGCAGGAATGATCCGTTGCAGCGGTTCGGCGATGATGGCTGCGATGTCATCGTGCTCGCTCAGCAAAGCCTCGACAGCAGCCAGATCGTTATAGGGCGCGATCAACATCTGATCGGCAACGCTCTGCGGGATGCCTGCACTGTCAGGCACCGCTTGGGGGAAATTCACGCGCTTGTCGGGGGCAAGGCTCATCTGCGCCTCGGCGCTCATGCCGTGGTAGCCGCCTTCGAACTTCAGGATCTTGTTTTTGCCGGTATAGGCGCGTGCAAGGCGAATGGCGTACATGTCCGCCTCGCCGCCTGACGCCACAAAGCGCACCTGTTCGCAACATGGGACTGCATCGACAATCGCCTCTGCCAGCTCGATCCCCTTTGCGTTGTTGGCAAAAAAGGTCATGCCTTTGGGAAGTTGTTCCAATACGGCTTCCATCACCTCGGGGTGGCCGTGGCCAAGCAACATCGGGCCAGACCCGATCAGGTAGTCAATGTATTCGTTTCCGTCCTCGTCCCAGACGTGGCTGCCTTCGCCGCGCGCAATCACAATACCGGGGTCGAAGTTGCCAAAACCGCCTGCGGGCAAAACTGCGTGGGCGCGGGTGATCCATTCAGATTGGGATGTCAGTTTTTGCATGTTTCAGTCCAGTTCAAGTATGGGGGTTCCAAGTAGGTCTAGATCAGGCGTGACGCCAAGGCCGGCGCCTTCGGGCGGGGCAATGCGCCCGTCTTTGCGTGTCGGGCAATCGGGCGCAATGCGCGGGCTGACGTAAGACGACAGATCACAGGTGTTCAGCAATGCGCCCTGCGGGATCGAGGCCGCGAAGTGCAGCGACGCGGCGGTGACGATGTCAGACCCCCACGTGCATTCGGCGCAAATCTCTGCCCCTAGGTGAACAGTGAGGTCGCGCGCGCGGCGCATGGCCGAAAGTCCGCCGAATTTTGACAGCTTCAGCGCAACCGCGTCCAAGACGCCAAGCTCATGTGCACGCATCAAGGATGCCAGATCATGCGCGCCCTCGTCGATCTTCATCGGCAAGCCAGTTGCTTGCCGGACAGCCGCACAGTCCTCAAGGGTTTTGCACGGCTGTTCTAACATGACATCAAGATGTGCAACCGCGCGGCCTGTGCGCGTGGCCTGCAGCTTGGTCGCGCCACAGTTCCAGTCGCCATAGACCAATGGCCCGTCGCCCACTGCCTCGCGAACCTTAGCCAATCGTTCCGCATCGGCCTGCCAATCAGCATCCGCGCCCAGTTTGACCTGAAACTGGCGGATACCTGTGTCGTAGGCGTCACGGGCGATCCGCGCCATCTCGTCAGGTGCAACGCAGGTGATCGAATGATAAAGCGGCATGTCGGCGCGGGTTCGACCACCAAGCAGGGCATAGAGTGGCTGCTCGGTTGCTTTGCCGAACAGATCCCAAAGCGCCATATCCACGACGGATTTTGCGTGCAGATGGCCTTGCAGAAACCCATCCAGCTTGCGCATCGGAGCATCGACCCCAAACGGGCAGACGCCCAGAATTTGCGGCGCCATTTCGGTGATCGCGCTCGGCACACCCTCGGCAAAGGCTGGCAAGTAGTGTGGTATCGGGCAGACCTCGCCCCAGCCTTTCAACCCACTGTCTGTTTCCAGACATAGCACGTGGGTTTTGACTGTGTCGCAGGTCTTTCCCTCGGCCATGTAGTAGGTTTCATGGCTGGTCAGATCGACTGACCATAGGGAGATGCCCGTTACCTTCACGGGTAAACGGCCACTGGATCACCAAGCGAATCCTCATCAGGATGAACGCCAAGGCCCGCTTCTTCGGGTAAATGGAGATGACCATCAATGTTGCGCGGGCCACGGCCACTGGCGATATCAATGGTCAGCATATCCTGACAGGCCCAGACGGCGTGACAGTTGGCGTCCGGAATGGTGGCGGCCAAATGCAGCGCTTCGGTGTCCGCCAGCACGGAGCCGCCCGTTGCCATGACGAACATGTCGATCCCGTGGGCTAGCGCCACATCACGCAACCGCGCGGCTTTGGTCAGCCCGCCGACGCGGTTGAGCTTGATGCCAAAAACTTCGGCCAGCCCGTCGCGTGCGATACGTGTCGCGTCTTGCAGGGTTACCAGCGTTTCATCGACCGACACAGGTGCTGCGTGTTTGCCAGCAATCGCCGCAATATCATCCAGCGTTTCGCAGGGCTGTTCGAACATCACATTCAAGTCTTCGGTTGCCGACATGACCCGCAATGCCTGCTGCCGCGTCCAACCTCGGTTCACGTCATAGAGAACAATCTCTCCATCCCGGCGAATGTCTTCAACGTCGCGAATACGGGCAATGTCACGCTCCACATCGCCTCCGATTTTGACGGAATGGGCGATATAGCCGCGCTGGCGGTAACGGTCGATCACAGCGCGGGTCTCCTCCACCGTCTTCGCGCCAACGGACGAGGCTATGGGGCGCGGCGTTCGTGATCCGCCTCCCATCAGGTCGGCGATTGGCAGGCCCGTAGCTTGGCCAGCGATATCCCAACACGCCATGTCGATTGGACTTTTGGCATAAAGGTGACCAGGCAGCGCGAGGTCCATCGCACGTTCGACATCCAGAACACGCCGCGGATCGAGCCCAATGATAAAAGGTGCCATCGTCTCGATGCCAGCACGTATGCCAGGCCCATGGGCGGGCACGTAGGTGTGCCCCCAAGGCGTGCCTTCACCCCAACCGATGAACCCTGAGTCGGTCTCCACTTTGACAAGTGTCGCATCTAACACTTCGAACTTCAGCCGCCCACCAGCCAGCCAGTAGGGATGCTCCAATGGCAGATCGACTTGGTAGACAGAAACGCGCGTGATCTTCATGGTGTCACCACAATGTTGCCGGTGTGTTTCTTGGCAATGAATGCTGCCTGAGCTTCGCGTAATTGATCGAGCGGATAGGTTGCGGCCAAGGCGGGTTTAATCTCGCCATTTTCGATATAGCGGATCAGGTTTGGCATAACCTCGGGCGCAATCACGGTTGAGCCAGTGAAGGTCAGATCGCGCAGGTAAAAGGTGCGCAGGTCTAGGTTAACCATGGGCCCTGCAATCGCACCCGAACAGGTGTAGCGCCCGCCGCGTTCCAGCACATCAATCAGCGTTGGCCAATAAGGGCCGCCGACGACATCTGCCACGACAGTGATTTTCTCGTTACCTAACGCGACGCGTAAGTTTTCAGGCGCGCGCGGAAGGATCACATCTGGCCCCAGCCGTGCCACTTCATCGTGCTTGGCTTCAGACGCCAAAGCGATCACGCGCGCGCCGCGGCGTTTGGCCAGCTGAACCAGCGCGCCGCCAACACCCCCCGATGCGCCGGGAACCAGCACGGTGTCGTTCGCACGAACTTGAGCTCGCGTCAGCATGCCTTCGGCGGTGGAATAAGAACACGAGAAGGTCGCCAGTTCTGCGTCGCTCAAACCCGACTGCACGGCAAGCGCGTTGCGCGAAGGCGTTGTGGTGTATTGCGCAAATCCGCCATCTCGTTCCGACCCGAAATAGCCGGTCTTGTTCATGTCATCGGGATCGTCTGCATCGCGCAGCCAGTTATCGCTGATCACACGCGCGCCGATACGCGACGGGTCGACACCTTTGCCCACAGCAACGATCTCTCCGCAGACATCGGCCCCCTGAATGCGCGGAAAGGTGATTGGCGCGCCGCCCCAAGTGGGGTCGTCTTCACCGACCTCATCAAACGCGCCACCCGTTGTCGCGTCCGTTACCGTCTTGGAATACCATCCAGAGCGCGTGTTCACGTCCGTGTTGTTCAGCCCGCAGGCCCCAACGCGGATCAGAACCTCGCCCGGCGCGGGGTCTGGGCGGGGCCAATCCTCGTGCAAAACCATTTGATCCAGATCGCCATGGCCCATTGTGACCATCGCCCGCATTGTCTTTGGGAGTGTCATGATACGTCCTTCCGTGGTTTCAGGCTTTCGGGGTCATAGGCAGGTTCGCCCAATACGCGGGCCGCACGGGGTTGGCCGTGGATCACCACCTCAAGCGCCGTGTCCGGTTTAGCAGCTTCGGGCTTGATATAGGCGAAAGCAAGGATTTTGCCCACGGTGGGGCCGTAGGCCACCGATGCGGTAGAGCCGACAACCTGACCGTTCAACATCACAGCCTCGCCGCCATGCCCGTCGGCTTTTCCATCGGGCTCGATTTCCAGATAGGCACAAACCCAAGGCAGATCGGTGTTCAATGTCTTGTCACGCCCAAGGTATTCCTTGTCAGAGCGGGCAAATCGCAGAACATCGGCCTCGGCCAAGGTCACTTCGTTGGTCAGCTCGCCCGCGCCTTTGAAGCCCTTCTCCATGCGCATAACATTCATCGCAAAGCTGCCGTAGTCGGCAATACCGTGGGTCTCGCCCGCAGCCCAAAGTGCATTGTAGACATCAAGGCAGGCGGCGGCAGGCATGTGGAATTCCCAACCAAGTTCGCCCGCATAGGACATCCGGAAGGCCCAAACGCTGTGCCCTGCAACCGTAATCTCTTGCGCGGACAGCCAGCGGAAGCCTGCGTTGCTTAAGTCGGCATCTGTGCATTTCTGCAAAACGTCTCGCGCCCGTGGCCCGTTTAGGGACAGCGCAGACCAGTCAGAGGACACCGCGGTGATTGTGGCGTCTTCGCCCGAACGGTTCTGGTTCAGGTGGTCAAGGAGACGCTGCTCAAAAAACGCGGCACAGACGAGATAAAATTTATCGTCGGCCATGCGCACAATCGTCGTTTCCAACTCAATCCGACCCGCGCGGTTTAGCATATGGGTGAGCGTGATCGATCCAACCTTTTGCGGCATCCGGTTCGCCGTGAGGCGATCAAGCAGCGCATAGGCGTCCGGCCCTTCGACGACGACCTTGGTGAACGCGGTGACATCCATAATGCCGACGTTTTCGCGTACGGCTTTGACTTCACTTGCGACGACATCGTCTACGACCGTGCGATTGAAAGAATAGTGATCTTCTTGTGTCACGCCATCGCGGGCAAACCAGCGGGGGCGTTCAAAGCCGTAAACTTCTTCGTGAACCGCGCCTTTGGACTTCAGCAATTCATAAAGCGGTGACGGCTTGATCGGCCGCCCTGCCAATCTGTTGAAATGCGGAAAGGGGATTTCGTGGCGCAGGCAATAGTCTTCCTCGGCTTTCACAACCTGCCAGTCCTTGGTGGCATAGCTTCCGAACCGGCGCGGGTCATAGTCGCGCATGGAAATATCGGCGGCACCATGCACCATCCAACGGGCCAACTCCCGCGTCAAACCGGGCCCCCAGCCGATACCGATTTGTGTGCCGCAGCAGCACCAATAATTCGTCACGCCAGGCGCGGGGCCGATCAGCGGGTTGCCGTCCGGTGGATGGCTGATCGCGCCGTGGACTTCACGTTGAATGCCAAGCTCGGCAAAGATCGGCATGCGGTTCAGGCTTTCCTCAAGATAGGGCATGACCCGATCGTAGTCGGCATCAAACAACCAGTTTTCATAGTCCCACGGGCAATGGTCATGCCAAACGGAATTCGGGTTCTCTTTCTCGTAGATCCCGATCAGCCCGCGCTTTTGCTCCATCCGGATGTAACCCGACACCTTCTTGTCGTCGCGGATGACGGGTAGCTCGGTGTCCAACGCTTCAAACTCTGGCACCGGCTCGGTCACGAAATAGTGGTGCGTCATCGAGGTCATCGGCAGTTGCAACCCCGACCACTCTCCCATCTGCCGCGCATAGGTTCCGCCTGCGTTGACGACATGCTCACAGATGATCGTGCCTTTGTCCGTCTCAACCTGCCACTCGCCTGAAGGCAATTGCGTGATGTTGGTTGCGCGGCACTGGCGGATGATTTTCACACCTTTCTGGCGGGCACCCGCAGCCATCGCCATAGTGACGTTGGTCGGATCAACATGGCCGTCGTCTGGCGTGTGCAGCGCGCCTAGAACACCTTCGAGGTTATAGAAGGGATGCAACTCGGCAACCTTGTCCAGCCCAACCAGTTCGATATTGAACCCAAGCGAGCGCCCGACCGACAGCGTATGACGCAGCCAGTCCATCTCGTCTTCCGTATAGGCCAAGCGGAACGACCCGCAGCCATGCCATGTCACTGGCTGGCCGGTCTCTTTTTCCAATCCACCAGAATAAAGCCCGATGTTGTAATCGACACATTTGCCCAGCCCGAAACTAGAGGTCGAATGGGTGATCTGCCCCGCCGCGTGCCATGTGCTGCCAGACGTCAGCTCTGCCTTCTCGAGCAGCACGGTGTCTTCGCCCCATCCCTCGTGGCCGAGGTGATAGGCAAGGCCTACGCCCATGACGCCGCCGCCAACAATGACGACGCGTGCGTGACTTGGAAATTCATTCGCCAATGGAATTGTCCTTTTGTGAGTCGTTTTTCTCTCGACAGGCTAAGCGAACAAATATACCATCGTCAATCATGAATGGGACAAATGTATCAAATACGATTCTCGAGCGTCTGGCAGGCGAGCTCACCGAGCTGACGCCTGAGGCGCGCAAGGCCGCAACCTATGTGCTGGAGAACCCCCGCGATGTGGGGGTTTCGACTGTGCGCGAAATTGCTGAGGCCGCGAACGTCAAGCCCAACACCGTTGT
The DNA here is from genome assembly GCF_018860975.1 of Lentibacter algarum. GTDB lineage: Bacteria > Pseudomonadota > Alphaproteobacteria > Rhodobacterales > Rhodobacteraceae > Lentibacter > Lentibacter algarum_A. The sequence goes on along the minus strand of NZ_JAHKQI010000009.1, from coordinate 44,418 downwards.
GCGCATGGCGCGGCAGGTTGGCTTTGAGGGCTACGAAGATTTCCGCGCCCCGTTTCGTGACGCGATCCGCCGCGGGGCGGCAGACTTTCCCGATCGCGCGCGCTGGTTGCAAGAAATCCGTAAATCGGGTGACCTTGGCGGGCTATACGCCGATATGGTGCAGGCTGCTCTGCGCAACATCGAAGACACCTTCGCCGGTATCTCCGTCGATGAGCTGAAAACAGCGGCGGAGGTCATTTGGGCCTCACGCAATGTCTTTACGCTTGGTGTCGGGGTGAACAATTCCAACGCCCGCAATTTCACCTATCTCGCCTCCACCGGCATGGTGCAATTCCACGCTATCCCGCGCCCCGGTTCCACCCCGATCGACGACCTCGCTTGGGCTGACAAACGTGATGTCCTGATCGCGATCACCTGCAAGCCCTACCGCACTGAGGTTGTCGAAGCCGTGCAATTGGCCCGCGCACAAGGCATGACCATTGTCGCGATTTCAGATAGCCCAGCCAGCCCGATCATTCGCGGCGCGGATCATGGCTTCGTCATTTCCTGCGATACGCCACAGTTTTTTCCCTCCTCCACCAGCACAATCGCCCTGCTTGAAACGTTGCTGTCCTTTGTCATCGCTGTTGCCAGCGACGAAATCGTGGATCGCGTCGAGACGTTTCATAAACGGCGACACTCTCTGGGGATTTATCGAGAGGCCGCCGATGACTGAAGCAATCCGATCCCTCGCCGCGCGCTACTACACCGATCCAAAGGTCTTTGAGGTTGAGGGCGCCGGGCTGCTGGCCCAGACATGGCAATTTGGCTGCCATGCTTCCGAACTGGCCAATGTGGGCGACTACGCCACTTTTGAGATCGCCGGTGAGAGCCTGTTTGCCATCCGTGGGCGTGATGAAAAAATCCGCGTGTTCTACAACGTGTGCCAGCACCGCGCGCATCAATTGGTCAACGGAAGTGGCACAACACGCGTCGTTGTATGCCCCTATCACGCTTGGACATACGAGCTGACAGGTGAATTGCGCGCAGGGCCCAATATCAAGGCCGTCGAGGGGTTCGACAAGTCCAGCATATGCCTGACCGAAGTCCGCGCAGAGGAATTCCTCGGCTTTGTGTTTGTAAACCTCGACCCGAACGCCGCCCCGATGGAAGAGTGGTTTCCGAATGCCCGCGCCGAGCTTGAGGAATGGGTGCCCAATTGGGCCGATCTCAAGCCGTTGGAATGGGTCGATATTCCGGAAAACTGCAACTGGAAGGTCTCGGTCGAGAACTATTCGGAATGCTACCATTGCTCTTTGAACCACCCGACCTTTGCCAATGGCGTGGTCAAGCCTGAAACCTATGACATCCAGCCCCAAGGCAAGTGCTTGCGGCACACCACCGAATGCCAAAGCCTTGAGGACATGACCTATGACGTTCACTCCGGCTTTGCGCATCAATACGAATATTCCAGCTGGTTCCTGTGGCCGATGTTTTCGTTTCAGGTCTATCCGGGCAATGTGCTGAACACCTATCACTGGCGCGCCATCGACGCGGATCATGTTGTGGTTTGGCGTGGCTGGTATTCAGTTGAGGGAGCGGACGACCCCAAAGTGCGGCAACTGGCCGTGCAGGATCGCGAGACAACAGTAGAAGAAGACATCCATCTTGTTGAAAGCGTGCAACGCGGGCTCGGATCGCGCGGCTACAAGCCCGGCCCACTGGTTCTAGACCCGTGCGGCGGGGTGAATTCGGAACACCCCGTCATGCACCTGCAAAGATGGATGCGCGAAGCGATTGATGGCCAAGACAAAGGATCGCATTCGTGAAGAGCTACTGGCAAAATTGCAGAAAATGACCCCATCAAATTGAAAGGCTAAGACATGAGTGCATTTGACGAAGATCTTTTTCTGAAAGGCTTGGAACAACGCAAAGCCACGCTTGGCGCTGAGTACGTTGAAAAGAACCTTGCCGCCGCCGATGATTTCACCCGCCCCTTTCAGGAAGCGATGACTGCATGGTGTTGGGGTTTTGGTTGGGGCGACGATGTGATCGACGCCAAGACGCGTTCGATGATGAACCTGTCGATGATCGGGGCATTGGGGAAGATGCATGAATGGGAAACTCATTGCCGTGGGGCGATTAACAACGGGGTCACCCAAGACGAAATCCGCGCAATTATCCACGTCATCGGCATCTATTGCGGCGTGCCGCAGGCGTTGGAGTGCTTTCGCGTTGCCCGAAAGGTTTTAGAAGAGGCCTGATATCAAGACATTGAGCCAGTTTAGTTGCTTGATAATGCAAACACCGTGTTAGTGGCCCTACAAAAGAGAAGACCCCTTCTAACGCCTTTACCGTCACCAAGAAGCAGACCTTTGAGCACTTGCAGCGAAAGGCAACGCCGTCTGCAAAGCCGATGTTCGGAACGATCTAAACCCAGCCAAGTTTAACAGTGGTTTCAGAGCGTGGGAGTTGACGCTGGAGGCGCCCGAAACGAACGCCTGCTGAACACAGCGCACGGCGCATTAAGTTAATCAGCGTTAAGCTTTGGTGCCAAAACTGTGCATACAGGGAGCCATACATGTTGCTGCATAGGGTGCTGCACAGCGTTGGCACGGGCGGCTCTTGTGGTGCTGACGGCGTTAACCACAAAGTGCGCAGGGGTTATGCGGGCTTAGGGGGCTTGTTGTAGGCTATTGTTACGAAACAGTTATTTGAAAAATTATCAGCTATATGTTCAGACGGTTGCACCTGTCATATCTGCCCACTCAACGCTGATGAGCCGCAACGAATAGCGCCAAAACCAAAAACGGAGCGATTTCGGAAGATATTTTATTTTTTGTTAAGCAAGCTTGCCAAAGCCTTATAACGCCGTGCGCTTGGAGCTTGGCAGATCGAAGATAGCGGATCAGCCGCCAGATTGGGTGCGATACTGCGCCGGAGAGCAGCCAAAGACGCGCTGGAATTCGCGGTAGAAGTTGGAGCGGGTCAGGAACCCCGAGCGCTCCATCACCTTGCTCACACTAACGTCGCTTTCGCGCAAAAGCATCGCCGCGTGATCAAGCCTAAAGCTGTTGACGTATTGTGACACGTTCATCTGCTTGGTCTGGTTGATCGCCGACGAGAGACTGCGCGCAGGAACATGCAAGCGCTTGGCGAGGCGCTCCAGTGAAAGTTCGGTATCAAGGTAAAGCTCGTTGTCGACAAGAAGGTTGCGGGCGGCTTCTTCAATGTGGGCCTCGTCGTTTTCGGGCGTGACCTGCGTCTTGTTGGTGCTGTCACGGGTGTTGGCCGAGACCGACAAAATCAGCGTTAGTAAGCCCGCAAGTAGGGACAGCGAGCCATAGGAAATTAGTGTCATGGCGTTGTCTTCACGGCCAAAAGCAAAGCTAAGCGCGATGGCTGTGTCGATGGTGAAATTGACCAGCAAAAACCCGACAGACCAAAGCGTCCATTTGTGCAGTGAGGGGGCCATCTCAAGGCGCACATAGGCGAGGTAATTGGCCCCTTTGCGCCACAGTCGAAGGAGCGCAACGGCGTAGGCCAGATAGCTGATGCCAATGGCGATATCGAGGGTGTCCCAGCTTTGAAGGCTTAGGCTAACGACGAGCGCGATCGTCGCTATCGCGAGGTGAACGCCGATACGCTGTTTGTCCGTTTCCGGTGGGAAGGCAAGCGAGGAAAATCCGAGGTAAACCAGCGGTGCGGCATACAAGGGCAAACAGCGCTGCAAGACGACGAGACGCTCGAACCCATACCCGAAGCGCAGGCCAACGAGCAAAGCGGATACGGCGGTAAGCGCGAAGAAGGCGATGAACAGATTGCGCGAAAACCTGCGCCCCAGATCAAGTCGCGCCGTGAGCACACAAGCAACGCAGGACAGCACGAAAACGAGGATCGGAAGCGGAAAGGAAAGCAAGGGAGGCTGCATAACTTGTCCTATATTCTGCGACGGCTGTCCTTGATCGTGATTGAGGACAGGTTTGAGCGGCTCGTGCCATTGCGTGCTGTGTTTTCTTAGACAATCTCGATGTCATAGCAAACCTCAAAAATGGAGACGACCCAATGGCACCCTTTAATGTAACGGCATCAGTTTTGGCTATTTGCCTAAGTGCATCCACGGCTTTGGCCGACACGTTGAGCACCGGTTTGAGTACTGGCATCCAACAGCTTGAAGTCAAAGACGCCAGTGTCAGCCGCCCGCTTTCAGGCTTTGTGTGGTATCCAACAGAGGCCAAGGGCGCGAGCGTTATGGCCAACGGGAACCCCGTTTTCCAAGCAATTCCTGTGCAGCCGGACGCAGAAGTCCAAGGGGGCAAGCACCCGTTGGTTGTGTTCTCGCACGGGATGTATGGCAACGTACGCAACCAGGCTTGGTTGGCGTCGGCGTTGACGCAAAAGGGCTATATCGTGGCTGCGGTTGATCACCCGGGAACCTCATCGTTTTCGCGTGATGCTGATCAGGCCCGTGAGCTTTGGCAGCGGCCCAAAGATATCTCACGGCTGATTGATCATCTGCTGGCTGACGAGAGTTTTGCCGCGCATGTTGATACGTCGCGGATATTCATGGCGGGGCACTCGCTGGGCGGGTTTACTGCCGTTGCCCTGGCTGGAGGACGGTTTTCGCCGGAGAAGGTTGATGCCATGTGTGCGGCGGGGGAGGACGATTTGATCTGCGGAATTCTGGACGGTTGGAACATTGCCAAAACACAGGACGATCGCGCGGCTATGGCGGCTGATTTGTCTGACGACCGGATCAAGGCTTTTGCTGTGTTTGACCTTGGCGCAACGCAGGTATTTTCACCCGAGAGCTTGGCGGCGATCAACGCACCATTGCAGATATGGGGCGCTCCTGAAGACATTGCAGGCATGAACCTCGATCTTGAGTCGAGGGCTTTGAAAGCCGCTTTGTCAGAGGGTGTCAGCGAGTATCACGAGCCAGAGGGCATGGCACATTTTGATTTTCTCGGAGAGTGCACGGCGAAGGGCTTGATGATCTTGAAAGAGGAAGAACCCGAGGATGCGTTTATCTGTATTGATGGCACGGAACCAAGGCGCGCTCTTCACCAGATGATCGCCGAAAAAACCGAGGGCTTCTTTGCAGACCAATAGCCAAAAGAACGGCACCTCGCTTGAGCAATCAGGCGGGGTCTCAAAGCCCCTCGAACTCGCAGAGCACTTTGACGTCCATGCCCATGTTTTCAAGACGTTTGCGGCCGCCAAGCTCGGGCAAGTCGATGATAAACGAACAGCCGATGATCTCGCCGCCTAGACGCTCGATGAGCTTAATGCTGGCCTCGGCGGTGCCGCCGGTTGCGAGGAGGTCATCAACGACGAGAATACGCTCGCCAGCTTTGATAGCATCGTCGTGAATTTCCATTGTCGCCTCGCCGTATTCAAGCGTGTATTCTTCCGAAATCACGGCGCCGGGGAGTTTGCCTTTCTTGCGGATCGGTACGAAGCCGAGCGAGAGCTGATGCGCGATTGCGCCGCCAAGGATAAACCCGCGCGCCTCAAGCCCGACGACCTTGTCGATCTGCATGCCAGCGTAGGGGTGGAGCATCTGGTCAATCGCCATGCGGAAACCGCGAGGATCGGAAAACAGCGTGGTCACATCGCGAAACAGGATGCCCTCATGCGGGAAATCAACGATGGTGCGGATGTAGTCTTTGACGGTTTTCATCTTGGTGTTCCTCATCAGAATCCGAAGTCTGGTTTGCTTACCATGAGCCAGAAAACACCTACAAGTGCTATGAAGGCGGGCCAGCCGAGACTGAACCATATTTTGTAGGCTTTGCGGGCTTTCTGTGGAAGGCCTGTGCCGGTGTTAAGCGCGGTTTTGGCAAGGTCGCGGATGCGCATTTGCAAGTGCACGACGGGCAACCAGCAGGCGAGAGCAAGAACGTAAAGCGCATAGGTTACGAGCAACCATGGCTCGGTGAATTCATAGCCTTGCAGACTTATCAGCCAAAGGCCGGTGAGCGGCTGGATGATGCCTGCCGGTGTGGTGAATACCCAGTCAGCGATCACCACACCCGAGGCCACAGAATGAATGGTTTCCGGCTTTCCGGTGCGCATAGCCCAGACCATCTGAAAGGCCGTGCCCATGCCCGTTCCGAAGAGCACAGTGCTTGACAGAATGTGCAGAAATTTGACGGTGAGATAGGCGTCCATCTAGCGTTCTTCTTCAAGAATAAGGGTGACGGCAATGAGGGCGAGAATAGGAATATTTTTGAGCAAGCCACCAAGCGGAAGGAGCCAAAGAGCAGGGCTTAAGGCGCTGAAAACAAAGGTATACCCGCCGACCAATGCGAGTTGCGCTAGCGCTGTGAGCCTAGGCCTATACCCGCGCAAGAGAGCCGCAGCGAGGGCAATGTCAAACAGCCCGCCGAGCCGCGCGAGGGCTATGAGAAACCCGTCAGGAAGGCCAGTATGGCCGAGCATCGGCAGGAAGGTATTTGAGGGCAATAGAAGGCCAAGAAGACCGGAAGCCAACCAAAGAAACGCCAGCGTTAACCGCAAGGCCGGACGGGCCAGATAGAGCCGCGCATGCCAGATATCCTGAGTGCCTGCGGGGCGTGCATTGACGAATTGCGAGAAGCCACGTGGGTTGGTCGGCAGGGGGCTGTCGGATTTGGCGACGACACCGTGTTCGAGCTGCGCAACCGCCTGCGCCGAAATGGGGCCAAGATGCATCTTGTCGCCGATCCAACCCAAAGCGCGCGCAAGTCGTATCGGCAGGCGAAGAACGGGCTGAGGCTTTAAACCGAGCCAAGCACGTAAGCCTTGTAGCACCTCTGCTTGGGTGAGGGTTTCCGGCCCGCCCACATCGCGCGGTTCGGGGTTTGTTGGCTGCGACAGCGTATGCTCGACCATTGCGGCCAGATCGCTGGCATGGATCGGGTTGAACTGCTGCTGACCGTCGCCAACGACAGGCGTGCGAAAGGGCAAGACGGCGAGCGCGCGAGCGAGGGAGGAACCACCATAGGAGGTGTCGGCGAGCACAAGCCCTGCGCGTAGGATGTTCAGGCCGTTTTCGCGTGCGACACCTTCACCTGCTCGGCGGTATCGAGCGAAGTCTGTGTCGGCGGTCTGGATGCCGACTGCCGAGACAAGAACGCCCTTGGTGCCGGCCGGAAGAGCTTTGTAAATATGGTTCGGAGCGATCACGTGAACAGCTTCATAGACAGGGTGCGGGGCACTTAAAACACCGGCGGCATTGACGAGGTGTGTGACGGTTTCAAGCTTGCTTTGCCAGAACTCGGCAGTCAGGCTTTCGGGCTTGAAAAGATCTGCCTCAAGCGTGTCAAAACCCATCGCCTTGAGCTTGGCAGTGTTGCGCGCATGGGCCAGAACGCGCCATCCGCAGGCGCGAAAATGAAAGGCGATGTGACGCCCGATAAAGCCGTCAGCACCGAGAATGAGAACGGTCTTTCGGGCAGTCATGCAGCGCGGCGCAGGGTTGCAGTGAGCACGCCCATACCGATGAGTGTGAGGCCGCCAGCACGGGTGAGCCAGGCGAGAACCGAGGGCTTCGAGATGACGCTGCGCAGCTTGTCAGCGAGCAGGGCATAGGCCAGCGCGTTAAGCGTGGCGAGGCCAACAAAGGTTCCGATCAGGATCATGATTTGCGGCAGTAGCGGCGCGTCAGCCTGTAAGAACTGCGGCACAAACGCGACGAAAAATGCGATGCTCTTCGGGTTGAGCGCGGTCACTGTCGCGGCCTGTGTGAACACACGGCGGGGCGTAACATCTGCGGCGCCTTCCGACAGGGCGATGCCGTGGCTTGAGGCTGATCGCAAAAGGTTTACGCCCATGTAAACAAGGTAAGCCGCACCGGCCCATTTGAGCACAATGAAGGCCGTTGACGATGCGAGCACCAAAGCGCCAAGACCCGCAAGAGAGGCCGACATGGCGACCAGATCACCCAAAGCGACACCAGCGGCCGAGGCCAAGGCAACAGAGCGGCCCTTGCTCATTGCGTAGCTGAGCACCAACAAGATTGTCGGGCCGGGGATCATTAGCAAAACCGTTGAAGCAAAAACGAACGTTAGCCATATCTCCAGTGTCATAGTTAAAGCTATCCTCTTAACAAATCATGAGCGGCGCGTTCCGCACCCTAGCAGCCCGCAAAAAACTGACAAGCTACTTGCTTGCGTAATGCCGCCGCAGCGCACGCTTGTCCTGAATTGAGAGCGCCTTCACATCGTTGCCTGTCTGGCTAAAGATCGAGACACCGACATATGCAGGGCTGTCGATGTCGGTCATCAGCCCGAGCGCTTGGGTGAGTTCTTCAAGCACGACGCTCTCATAAGACGTGATGCGCAGGTCTTTGGAAATCGCGATCGCGCCGTCGATGATCCGGCCTTTCGCGGCTTCGATCCGCAGGCGCGTCGTGGCGCCTCCAAGTGTGCTGCCGTCAACCCAATGCAGGCCGGTTCCGGAGATCGAGCCGCCACGCGGGGCGTCGATCAAAAACAACTGCAAATCTGCGGCGCTGCGGTCTTTGGTTTTGCTCAGGGTAACGCCGGCGTCGGCGGCGTTTATCTCTTTAATGGCAAGGGTTAAAGCAGCGCGTGCGCGAGGGCCCTTACTGCCGAGGAACGCGCGTGGAAACGGGGCCAGCCAGACTCGCAAAGGGCGTTCAAGATGCCAGTGCACCAGCGGTTTTTGGCAGCTGCCTTCAGGGGGCGCGGCACAGGCAACGAGGCGGTAGAAATCTTCGTCGTTGAGCAAGCCTTCGACGGTGACATGGTCTTGAGCGGCCGCGCTGTTCGCAAGTAGAAAGAGGGTTGCGAGGAGGAGCCTCACAGCACGCGGCCTGCGATGACGTCAAGCTTCTTGACGAGTGCCGGATCGCGGGCTTCGGGCGCTGTGAGAATGGCGTATTCCAGCGCGCGGTCGCAACCATGCGGGCAAGCCTCGCGGGTGCTGCCGAGGAGGGCAGGAAGACGGCTGACAAGAGCGCGGCCCTTATCGGCATTGCCCATCAAAGTTTTAATGATTTCAGTGACATCAACCTCGCCGTGCTCAGGATGCCAGCTGTCATAGTCGGTGATCATCGCAACGCTCGCATAGCAGAGTTCAGCCTCGCGAGCGAGCTTGGCTTCGGGCATATTGGTCATGCCGATCACATCAGCCCCCCAGCTTTCGCGATACATTTTGCTTTCTGCGAGAGTCGAGAATTGCGGGCCTTCCATCGCCAGATATGTGCCGCCCTTGTGCACGGTTATTCCGGCGTCTTGCGCGGCAGTTAGGCAAGCCATTGAAAGGCGCGGGCAAGTCGGATGCGCGACGCTGACGTGGGCGACACATCCGGTTCCAAAGAAGGTTTTGTCACGGGCGAATGTGCGGTCAATGAACTGATCTACAACAACAAAATCACCTGGGGCCATCTCTTCTCGAAAGGAGCCGCAGGCCGAAACCGAGATTACATCGGTGACGCCGATGCGCTTGAGAGCGTCGATATTTGCGCGGTAAGGCACGCTGCTTGGCGTGTGGATATGGCCACGGCCATGACGCGGCAGAAAGACCATTTTGACACCATCGAGAGAGCCTGTGAGAAGCTGATCTGAGGGCGCTCCCCAAGGGGTTTTAACGGTTTGCCATTGGGCGTTTTCCAAGCCGTCGATGTCGTAGATTCCTGACCCGCCGATCACGCCAATTACAGTTTCACTCATGTGTTTTCCCTCAAAATATGTCGGCCCATTTGTGACCTTTCATACCGCCAAAGGCAAGGGAGCGGGCGCAGTGTTAACCTTGTTGGCGAGCGTGGTTAACGGGCTGTGACTCGGGTGCATATCACAGTGCATACCGCAGTGCATAATGCGTGCAGACAGTTTTTGAACCGATTTTGATGTGAATTTGTTTACTGTTAGGAGCAGAATTAAACGGATGTTAACTTGGTGCTGGCATTTTTGCGCCAATGCCGTTAGGCGGCGGGCAAGATATGAACGGCCTTCGGGCCTCCCGCGAGCAGGAAAACAGATATGAAACGCGCTTTGATGGCGGCTTTTGCCAACCGTGTCGCAATGCCCGACCTTCGGGTTATGCAGGATGAACCCTTCTCGATGGGGCGCGTGCGGATCGAAGTTCTCTCGGGGTTGACTGTTGCTTTGGCGCTTGTGCCCGAGGCGGTTGCCTTTGCGTTTGTCGCGGGTGTTCATCCGCTTGTGGGGCTTTACGCGGCGTTTATGGTCGGGCTGATCACAGCGGTTTTCGGCGGGCGCCCGGGGATGATCTCGGGGGCGACGGGGGCCTTGGCTGTTGTTATGGTGGCGCTCGTTGCGCAGCACGGTGTTGAATACCTGTTCGCCACGGTTGTGCTGATGGGTATTTTGCAGCTGATTGCCGGAGCGATGCATTGGGGCAAGTTTATCAGACTGGTGCCACACCCTGTGATGCTGGGCTTTGTGAACGGGCTGGCGATCGTTATTTTCCTTGCACAGATGACGCAGTTCAAGGTGCCTGGAACGGTTGTGAACACGGGCCACGGCATGAGCGGCGGCGAATGGCTGAGTGGCAGCGCGCTGTTTTTGATGCTTTCGCTGGTGGCTATGACGATGGCGATTATTTGGGTGATGCCGCGTATCACCAAGTTTATTCCAGCGCCTCTGGCGGGTATTGGCATCGTGGCGATTTTGGTGATCGCGCTGGGGCTTGATGTGCCGCGCGTTGGTGATTTGGCCTCGATCAAGGGCGGGTTGCCGCCGTTCCATATCCCGCAGGTTCCGCTCAACTGGGCGACATTTGAGATCATCCTGCCTTATGCGGTTATTCTGGCGGCGATTGGCTTGATTGAAAGCCTGCTGACTCTGAACCTTGTTGGCGAAATTACCGGCAAGCGCGGTGGTGCTTCGCAGGAATGTCTGGCGCAGGGCGCGGCCAATGTGGCGACAGGATTTTTCGGCGGCATGGGTGGCTGTGCAATGATCGGGCAGAGCATGATCAACGTGAAATCAGGCGGGCGCACGCGGATTGCGGGCATCGCTGCGGCGCTGTTTTTGCTGAGCTTTATTTTGTTTGCCTCACCGCTTATCGAGCAGATCCCCTTGGCGGCGCTGGTTGGGGTGATGTTCATGGTGGTGATCGGGACGTTCGCTTGGAACTCGTTGACCATCTTGCGCCGCGTGCCGTTTAACGACGCGTTCGTGACGATATTGGTGACAATTGTAACTGTTGCATATGACCTTGCAATCGCGGTTGTTGTCGGGGTGATTGTGTCGGCGCTGAGCTATGCCTGGAACAACGCACGCCGCATTGATGCGCATATCGACGAGGCCGATGGCGAGAAGGTTTACCGCGTGCAGGGGCCTTTGTTTTTTGGTTCAGCCGACGGATTTGCAGAGCTGTTTAGCGTCGCGAGCGACCCTGATAATGTGGTCGTAGACTTTGCGGGAAGTCGTGTTGTCGATCAGTCGGCTTTGCAGGCGATTGAAGCAATCGCAGCCAAGTATGAAGCCGCAGGCAAGCGCTTGCAGTTGCGCCATTTGAGTCGCGATTGCCACCAGTTGCTGACCCGCGCTGGGCATTTGATGGTCGATAGTGATGATGACCCCGACTATGAGCTCGCGGTCGATTACGAAGTGCGCACCGGCATTCTGGACAGCGGTCACTAAGCGTTAGCAATTTGACATTCTGAAACGGTTCGCCAGAGTGCTGGCGAGCAAAAACAGGATGCAAATATGAAACAACGTGAACTAGGCCGAACCGGAATAGTGGTCTCCGAGATGTGTCTCGGCACGATGACTTTTAGCACGCAGACCAGCGAGGCCGAGAGCTTTGCGCAGATGGAGCTTGCGCTTGACCGCGGTGTCCAGTTTTGGGACTGCGCGGAGATGTATCCGGTGAACCCGCTGAGCCGCGAAACGCAGGGCGATGCAGAGCGCGTGCTTGGCAACTGGTTTGAGAAGAGCGGGCGGCGCAACGAGGTTGTTTTGGCGACCAAACACTCGGGCAAGGGCTATAAGAATGTGCGCGATGGCGCGGCGATCTCGGCGGCGACAATTCCTGAAGCGATTGAAGGCTCTTTGAAGCGCCTCAAAACGGATGTGATTGATCTCTATCAGTTTCACTGGCCCAACCGCGGCTCGTATATGTTCCGCCAGAACTGGGATTATGACCCTTCTCACCAGGACAAGTCAGATACGATTGCCAATATGGAAGAGTGTTTGGGCGCGTTGCATAAGGAAGTTGACCGCGGGACGATCAGGGCTTTCGGGCTGTCAAACGAGAGCGCCTGGGGCACGGGGCAATGGCTTGCGGCGGCCGAGCGTGTCGGCGGGCCGAGGGTTGCATCGGTGCAGAACGAATATTCGCTGCTGTGCCGGATGTATGACACCGATTTGGCCGAGTTGAGCGTCAATGAAGACGTGGGCTTGCTGGCGTTTTCGCCGCTAGGGGCAGGGCTGTTGAGCGGCAAGTATCAAGGCGGCAAGGTGCCTGATGGGTCACGCAGGAGTCTGGTTCCGGAGATGGGCGGACGCATAACGCCGCGGGTGTTTGACGCGGTTGAGGCCTACTTGGAAGTTGCCAGGAAGCACGGGCTTGATCCTGTACATATGGCACTGGCGTGGACGTTGACGCGGCCTTTCATGGGCAGTTCTATCTTCGGAGCGACGACGGTTGCACAGCTTGAGCACGCACTTGAGGCGGCTGATATCGTGCTGTCGGACGAGGTGTTGTCGGAGTTGAACGCTGTGCATAAGCAGCATCCGATGCCGTATTGAAGCGCTTTGAAATCAAGCTGTGCCTCACCTTATTCTCGAAACGTTTTAGGCAGGCGTTGGATTTGAGTATTTTTGCGAAAAGAAAGCCTGGAGGGCGTGAAGTTTTCCGGGGGCGCGGCTTAAAATGTCTCGAAAGGGCTTTCGGGGCAAGGGTGTGGTGTGAGACGCTGCGCAAAATGACTGTTGCTTGAAGGGATTCGGCTATGCCACTGACTATGAACAAAGACGTGTTTATCACCTGTGCGGTGACCGGATCGGGCAGCACGCAAGATCGCAGCCCGCATGTTCCGCGCAGCCCTGAGCAGATTGCTGATAGTGCTATCAAGGCGGCCAAGGCAGGTGCGGCTGTGGTGCATTGCCATGTGCGCGACCCGGAAACTGGTGCGCCGAGCCGTGACCTCAAGCTGTATCGCGAATTGACTGATCGTGTGCGCAGTGCGGATGTTGATGTTGTGCTCAACCTCACGGCTGGCATGGGTGGTGACATTGTTTTTGGCGGGGTGGAGAGCCCGTTTCCGACGATTGACGGCACAGATATGGTTGGGGCCAGTGAGCGTGTGGCGCATATTGCCGAGTGCCTGCCAGAGATATGCACGCTTGACTGCGGCACGATGAACTTTGCCGAGGCTGACTACGTGATGACCAACACGCCGGGCATGTTGACGGCGATGGGCAGCATGATGACAAAGCTCGGCGTGAAGCCGGAGATTGAGGCATTTGACACCGGGCATCTTTGGTATGCCAAGCAGCTTGTGGCGGACGGAGTGCTTGAGCCTGACGCGCTTGTGCAGCTTTGCATGGGTGTTCCCTGGGGCGCGCCGGATGATCTGAATACTTTCATGGCGATGGTGAACAATGTGCCTGACAGCTGGACGTTTAGCGGCTTTGGCCTTGGGCGCAACCAGATGGCTTATGTGGCGGCGTCTGTTCTGGCGGGCGGCAATGTGCGTGTCGGGCTTGAAGACAATCTCTGGCTTGATAAGGGCGTGTTGGCCGAGAACTACCAGTTGGTTGAGCGCGCCCGCGGGATCATTGAAGCGATGGGTGCGCGCGTGATCGGGCCTGACGAGGTGCGCAAGAAGCTTAACCTGACAAAACGCGAGCCGCGCTCGTGATGCGGCTGTTTGCGGTTGCCCTGCTGGCAGTGCTGGCGGCGTGTCAGCTGGTTGAGCCTGCAGGCGACGAGGATGGAATCGCTGCTAGCACGAGGGTTGCTGACCAGAGCTCGGGTTCACCGCTGTTGCTAGAGGCGCAGTGTAAAGCGGCGGGCGGTAGCATGGTGATCGGGCTGGCGGGGCCGCAATGTGCGAGGCCACAGCCGGACGCGGGCAAGGCCTGTTCGGACAGCAAAGATTGTGCGGGCCTTTGCCTTGCCGCAACGCGCACCTGCTCGCCGGTGACACCGTTTTTTGGCTGTCATGAAGTGCTGATGGCTGGCGGCAAAAAAGCTGCGCTTTGCGTGGACTAAACATTGAAAGGATGACGGGAATGACCAAACGCGCAGCGATTATTGGCGGTGGTGTTATTGGCGGCGGCTGGGCTGCGCGCTTTTTGCTTAACGGCTGGGATGTGCGGGTGTTTGACCCTGACCCGGAGGCCGAGCGCAAGATAAGCGAAGTGTTGGAGAATGCACGGCGCTCGCTGCCGGGGCTTGGCAATATGGCGCTGCCTGCAGAGGGCGCTTTGAGCTTTCATGCTGAATTGGCCGATGCCGTTGAGGGCGTTGACTGGGTGCAGGAAAGCGTGCCGGAGCGGCTTGAGCTCAAACACAAAGTCTATGCACAATTGGCCGAGAGCGTGCCTGCGGGGGCTGTTATCGGTTCGTCGACATCGGGCTACAAGCCGAGCGAGTTGCAGGCGGGCATGAGCAACGCGAGCCAGATCGTGGTGACGCACCCGTTTAACCCTGTGTATCTGCTGCCTCTGATTGAGCTTGTGAGCACAGAGGCCAACGGCACCGATGTGATCGAACGCGCGAAAGAGATTATCAGCGGCATTGGCATGCACCCGCTGCACCTTAAGAAAGAGATTGATGCCCATATTGCAGACCGCTTTTTGGAGGCCGTGTGGCGCGAGGCGCTTTGGTTGATCAAGGATGGCATTGCCACCACTGAAGAGATCGACGATGCGATTAGATATGGTTTTGGCATACGCTGGGCGCAGATGGGCCTGTTTGAGACCTATCGTGTGGCGGGCGGCGAGGCGGGCATGCGCCACTTTATTGCACAGTTCGGGCCGTGTCTGAGCTGGCCCTGGACCAAGCTTATGGATGTGCCGGAACTGACCGACGAACTGGTTGATGCGATTGCCGATCAGTCGGATGCGCAAAGCGGAATGCACACGATCCGCGAGCTTGAGCGTATTCGCGATGACAACCTTGTGGGCATGATGCGGGCGCTGGGGGCGAACAACTGGGGCGCTGGCAAGTTACAAAACGACCATGACAAGACCCTGCGCGAGGGTGCGGGGATTGCGGCGCATGTGGATGATGTTGCTGACTTGAGCCAGCCAGTACTGACGCTGCACCGCGTGGTTCCGCTTGATTGGCTTGATTACAACGGGCACATGACCGAGAGCCGCTATTTGCAGGCTTTTGCGGATAGCACTGACCGCTTTATGGAGATGATCGGCTGCGATGCGGAGTATATCGCGAACGGTGGCAGTTACTTTACCGCCGAGACGCATATCCGGCATATCGACGAGGTGCATGCGGGGGCGAAGATCACGGTGCATACGCAGGTCGTTATGGGCGCTGGCAAAAAGATGCACTTGTTCCATGAAATGCGCGAGGGCGAGCGGTTGTTGGCCAGCGCTGAGCATATGCTCCTACACGTTGATCTGGCGACGCGGCGTGCGGCTCCGCCGAGCGCTGAGGTTGAAGCGGCGCTTGTGAAGGTTGCGAGCGCGCATGCCGGCTTGAGCAAACCTGAAGGGCTTGGCCGCGCGATTGGCGATCCGCGATGAGAGTATTGGTAACCGCGGGTGCGTCTGGCATCGGGCGGGCGATTGCCGAGGCTTATGCGGTTGAAGGCGTGCGGGTTTGGGTAACGGATGTTGACCGCGCAGCGCTTGCCAACACGCCCAAGGACTGGGGTGCAGCCGAGGTTGACGCCAGCGACGAGGCGGCCGTGAAGGCGCTGTTTGCAGAGATTGATGCAGCTTGGGGCGGGCTTGATGCGCTCTGTGCCAACGCGGGTATCGCGGGGCCGACAGCGGCGGTTGAAGATATTACGCTCGATGACTGGCGCACTTGTATGAGCGTCAATGTCGAAGGCGCGTTTCTGGCGGCAAAATATGCTGCGCCGATGATGAAGGCGCAGGGCAGCGGCTCGATCATTCTGACGTCGTCAACGGCCGGGCAGTTTGGCTATCCGTTACGGGCGCCCTATGCGGCGGCTAAATGGGCGGTGATCGGCTTGATGAAAACGCTGGCGATGGAGCTTGGGGCGCATGGCATTCGGGCCAACGCTATCTGTCCGGGGGCCGTGGAAGGGCCGCGGATGGAAGGCGTTTTGCAACGGGAAGCGGCGGCGAAGGGCATGAGCCGCGACGATGTTTACAAGGGCTATGCCAGCGGCACCTCGATGAAGTCCTTTGTGACGGCTGAAGATGTGGCCAATATGGCAGTGTTTTTGGGCAGTGACCGCTCGCGGCTGGTCAGCGGGCAGGTGATCGCTGTTGACGGACATACGGAAAACCCCGACCCGAAGGTGTGATTACATACCGGCAAGACTGTCTAGGTGATCAGGGAAGTCGCGGGCCGAGATGTGGGCTTCGCGGACGAGTTGATCAAAGTGCTGGGTAAGAGCCTGAACGCGCTCGGTGTCGCGGAATGTGAGGTAGTCACGGCCCACATAGAGCGCAGCGAGGAGCGGGCCGAAGATTGTTACCGGAGCCGAGAACAGCTGTCGGGCGTCGAAAGCGTAGATGCGCAGGCGCGGGTAGAGTTGCTGGTGAAGCTCTTTGAAACGGCTGATCTGGGCTGCACGAACGTCTTCAGGAAGGCCCCGGTAGTAGCCTTCACCGTGCACGAAACTTGCGAGTTCATAAAGCGGCAGGGCGATTTCATAGTCGGAGGGTGAGGCGTTGATCAGCGCGAGGCGGTCTTCCATTGCGTTGATCGCTTGCTCCGTGGTGCGTCCAAGGTGCGGTGTGTATTCCCACATTAGCATGTCGCGGGTTTTAAGCATGTCGGGCAGAGCGGCGGGGACATGACGGATTTTGTATCCGGCGGCTTCCTTGTGCCAGTTGAAGATCGCTTCGTCGATCATCGCACGGGGGGCATGGGTGAGGGTGAGCGAGTTTGCCAAGAGGTGCGAAGCGGTTTCGGGCCTGTCGGAGAGCGACAAGAGCCAGTCGGCCGAGACACCAAGCGCAGCCGCACATTCACCCACAACCTGTGCATTTGGCAGGCGCGCGCCGGTGCCTGTGAGCAATTGCGAGATTGTTGAGCGGTCAACCCCGATGCGGCGTGCTAGGGCGCTTTGACTGGTGTCATTGCTCTGCAATGCTACGGCGAGGCGCTGGCGAAACTGCTCGGCGCGAACGCGTTTGTCGATTTTTTGGTTCATATGGTGAGTTATATCACCATTGGTGAAATTTGTTAATCATATTCGGAATGTTTGCACGCGGTTCTGGTTGATATCGTTTTTGAGAACCAACCTATGGAGCCAGAATTGGACAGTGCAAAACGAACTCTGCTGAAAGCCACTTTGTGGAACGTGTTGGGCTTTTATGTAATGAGTCTTGTTGGCTATCTGGCAACCGGATCGTGGAGTATTGGCGGCGCGATGGCTTTGATCAATACGGCCGTCGGGTTTGCGATGTATTTTGCCTATGAGCGGGTTTGGTCGGTGATCACCTGGGGGCGACATGCGGAGTAGGGCTGTCGCGCGAGTTGAGTGGCCGACGCTGGCTTTGCTAGGGCTGACTTACGGGCTTTGGCTGCTGGGAATAGGCGTTGCGTCACAGCTTTGGTTGCCGTTGGGAATGCTGTTGGTGACGCTGGCGGGTGTGCAGCATTCGTCGCTATGCCATGAGGCGTTGCACGGGCATCCGACGCGCATGCGATGGCTCAACGAGGCGCTGGTTTTCCCTCAATTGACTTTGTGCATTCCTTATGGCCGGTTTCGTGATCTGCACCTTGAGCACCACCGCGACGAGCAACTGACCGACCCGTATGATGACCCAGAAAGCAACTATCGTGACCCAAAAGCCTGGGCGCGGTTCGGGCTGTTGACGCGGCTTTTACTGGAAGCGAACAACACCCTGCTCGGACGCATGCTTATCGGGCCGATTGTGGGGCAGGTTTGCTTTATGCGCAGTGATTTTGCCGCTATCAGGGCTGGTGAACGGGCGGTTCTGCGGGCTTGGGTGGCGCATATTGTGTCTGTATTCGTGGTGATCTGGGTGTTTGCCGTTGTGGGCCAGATGCCTGTTTGGGCGTTCTTGCTGGCGAGCTATGGCGGGCATTCTGTGCTTAAGATCAGGACCTTTCTGGAGCACCGAGCGGATGAACGAACAAGTGGGCGCACAGTGATTGTGGAGGACCGCGGGTTGTTGGCGCTTTTGTTTTTGAACAACAACTATCATGTGGTGCACCATGAGCGGCCTGGCGTGCCCTGGTATCAATTGCCGAGCGCGTTCAGGGCCGAGCGCGAGGGCGTAATGCAACGTAATGGCGGTTACTATTACCGCTCGTATCGCGAGGTTTTTGCGCGTCACTTTTTGCGGCGCAAAGACCCTGTGGCGCATCCTCTCTGGCCAAAAGAGTGAAATGCAGCCAGTAAGCTTGCATGGCTTGGATATTTCTCGCAATCGGCGCGGCGGCGTTTCAGACGCTCAGGTTTATGCTGCAAAAAATGCTCAGCATGGGCACGCTTTCGGCGGGCGGCGCGACGCTGGCGCGGTTTCTCTACTCGGCGCCCTTTGTGTGTTTGCTGGCAGCTGGTTACGTCTGGTTCCGCGGGCAAGGGCTGGCCGAGTTTGGCCCGCGCTTTTGGCCCTATGCGCTCACTGGCGGCTTGGCGCAAATACTCGCAACGTGGTGTGTTGTGGCGATTTTCGCCAGCCGCAACTTTGCTGTCGGGATTACCTTTAAAAAGACCGAAGTAATGCTGACCGCCTTGGTCGGTTTCGTCGTGTTGGGCGACACTGTGACGCTCGGGGCGCTGGGGGCGATCGCGCTTGGGCTACTTGGTGTGTTGGTCTTGTCGGACATGCCGGAGGGTGCGGGCGGTTTGCTGGCGAGGGCGATGAACCGCGCGGCGGGGCTTGGGGTTTTGTCGGGCGTGCTGTT
Source organism: Lentibacter algarum (assembly GCF_018860975.1). GTDB lineage: Bacteria > Pseudomonadota > Alphaproteobacteria > Rhodobacterales > Rhodobacteraceae > Lentibacter > Lentibacter algarum_A. Next base: position 25,413 of record NZ_JAHKQI010000009.1, on the reverse strand, counting down.
CGCGGTTTCGGCAGTGAGCTACCGTGGTGCAACGCTTGAAGTTGTCTCGGATGATGCCTTTATGCAGGCGGTTTTGACATTGGCCTGTGTCACCGTGAGCCAGACCGTCGGACTAAGCGCTTGGCTGATGTTTAAAGAGCCTGGCGAGATCGGCCGTGTTGCGCGTGCGTGGCGCAGGGCAGTTTGGATGGGGCTGACGGGGCTTGGCGGATCACTCGGTTGGTTTACCGCCTTCGCGATGATGAATGCGGCCTATGTGTTCGCTGTCGGACAAGTCGAGGTGATCTTCTCGATCCTTGCCTCGGTACTGTTCTTTGGCGAAAAAATCACCCGCCGCGAGGGGCTCGCAATGCTGTTTATCACGGCATCGGTGATTGCGCTGGTGGCACTGGCCTGAGCGTCAGTCGCCTTTGATCTGGCGACCAGACAGCGGACCCTTGCCGTTGAGGCGCAAAAACAGGCTTTCTTCGGTGTCATTGTGAAAGAACGGCACATTTTGGGGCGGCTCAGTGTCGTGTAAGCGGTGCGCGACCTCGGCTAGAACGACTTCAGTGATGAAGGGCAGATCAAAGCTGCGCACGTCTTCAAGGCCGATCCATTGCAGATGCGAAAGCTCGTCTTCGGCGTTGGAGAAATCATCGAGGTCAGAGGCAATTTCGGCGGCATCGACCAGAAAGAAGCGCGCGTCAAAACGGCGGGGGCGGCCCGGCGGGGTTATGGCACGAAAGACGAACTGAAGCGGGTGCGCAGACGGGGCGAAGCCGGCTTCGGCAAACTCGCGCCAATCCTCGGGAACTTCGCCTGCCCATGTGCCCTTCTGGCCGAGCACAAGGCCTGTTTCCTCCCAGAGTTCACGGATTGCAGCAGCACCGAGTGCGCTAGAGATGTCAGTGTCGCAGCCCTCGGCCAGCCGTTCGGCACATGTTGGATGAAACCCGCGCGCAAGGGGGATTGCGTAGTCGGCCTGATCAACCGCACCGCCGGGAAAGACAAACTTGTTGGGCATGAAGGCGGCTTTTGCACCGCGCTGGCCCATGAGAACTTTAGGCGCAGTCAGCCTATCACGGACGGCGATAATCGTCGCGGCATTGCGGATCGCGGTTTTGTCGATCGGTTGCGGAGTGGTCATTGGCAGCGCCTTTGTGATGTGGCGCCGGGGTTAACGGGTTTTGAACCCATGCAAACCGCGCGCCCATTGATACGCGATGAACGCGCCTTTTATTCTGGGCAAAAGATATAGCGACAGCAGCGTCGCGCCAAGAGCGAAGATCGTGAACAGCACCAATGGCTCGGGGCGATAGTGCGTGAAGAAGATATGCAACGCTGGCATCATGATGTGGCCGACAATGAGAATGGTCAGGTAGGCGGGCCCGTCATCGGCGCGGTGATGGTGCAGTTCCTCATGACAGACTGTGCATTCATCCTGAACCTTGAGGAAGCCTTTGAGCAGCGGGCCTTTGCCACAATTCGGGCATTTGCGGCGCCAGCCTTTGAGCATGGCGTCACGCACAGGACGGTCTGGGCGGTCTGGCTGTTCTTGTGAAAAGTCTGTGAGGCTATTTGGTACTTGGCTCATCGTTTGTCCTTGCTCGCATAATGGCAGCAATGTGCTGCATTCTGCCGGATAACTAAAGTGCCAAGTGAGCCTTGCGTCTTGATGTCGCAAATCCGGCCCATGAAAAAAGTTGCGACGGAAGTTGAGGGTGCCACCGTAATAGGCTGCAGTGACGGGGTAAGCCCGCACACAGTAAAGAAAGTTGGAGACACGTTATGACTACTTATAATGCACTCACACGGGCAACTGCCCTTGCTATGATCGTAAGCATTGCCGCAGTTGGCGGACAAGCCGTAGCGGCCGGAGCGAAGGGCGAAGGCCGGCATATGAATTTCGAACAGCTTGACACCAACAGTGACGGGAAGTTGTCGCAAGAAGAGCTGAAAGCCGGAGGCGACCAGCGCTTCACGCAATCAGACAGCAACAACGACGGCAAGATCACTAAAGACGAAGCTGTTGCCAAAGCTGGCGAGCGTGCCGGACAGCGCTTTGACAAAATGCTTGAGAAGTTTGACGCCGACAAAGACGGTGCGCTGACGCAAGACGAGATCCGAGCTGGCAAACGCGAAGCGCGGATGGAAAAAATGTTCAAGCGTGCAGACACCGACAATGACGGTTTCATTTCGGAAGAAGAAATGAAAAACATGCATGAGAAGCGTGGCGGTCATCGGAAGCATGGCCACGGCCACAAAAAGAACGACTAACGCAACCGCAGGCACCGCCTTGAAAACGAGGCGGTGCCTGTCGTGAGCACCCTTGGGATAGCAGCCAAAGTGACATGAGTATGGCCTTTGACGACACTACAGAGCTGAGCGATGCAGCGCTTCTGACCTTGTTTGCCAATGGCGACAAGGAAGCCTCGGCTGTGTTGACACGGCGGCTCGTTCCGGTGGTTCTGGCGCATGCTTTCCGGTTGCTCGGGGTGCGTGCGGAAGCCGAAGACGTTGCTCAGGAAGCGATGCTGCGTTTGTGGAAAATTGCACCCGAGTGGCGACAGGGTGAAGCCAAAGTGACGACCTGGCTTTACCGTGTGACGGCAAACCTGTGCACTGATAAACTGCGCAAACGCCGTTCTGTTCCGCTTGAAAGCGTGGCCGAACCACTTGACGAAAGCGCGAGCGTGCCCGAGCAGATGCAAGACAAAGCGCGCATGCAAGCCCTTGATGATGCTTTGGCACAACTGCCTGACAGGCAGAGGCAAGCGGTGGTTTTACGCCATATAGAAGAGATGCAGAATCCGCAGATCGCAGAGATTATGGAGATCAGCGTTGAGGCGGTTGAAAGCCTGACAGCTCGCGGTAAGCGGGCTTTAACCAAGGCGCTAGGGATGCGCCAAGATGAACTGGGGTATAGCGATGAGTGATCATGACAGAGACACACAGATGCTGAACGATATGTTTGCAACGGCCCGTGACAGCAGCCCTGACGCCACGGCTGACTTGATGGCGCGCGTGATGCGAGATGCAGCGGTTGTTCAGGACGGGTTTGAGCAAGCGGGTATCGGGCGGAACAGTGAGAAGTCTTCGCGGCGGTTTGGCTGGCGATCGCTCATTGAGGGCCTCGGCGGCTGGCCAGCTATGGGTGGGCTGGTGACGGCAACGGCTGTCGGCGTCTGGTTGGGGCTAGCGCCTTACACGGGCCTTTCAGAGACGGTGGCCGGCTATCTTTTCGAGAGCACATCACTTGATGGGTTGGAAACCGATTACGTTTGGCTGGATACACTGGATGATACATTGGGGGATGCGCTATGACGCAAGATATGAAAACAAATGACGGTTCAGAGACAGGTGGTAAGTCTAGGATGAGCCGTGGATGGCGTGCCGTACTTGTGGTCTCCCTCGGGCTTAATCTGGCGGTTGCCGGGCTGGTTGTCGGTGCGGCTTACCGGTACAATGGCCCACCTCACAATAAAGTTTCCCGCGAAGACCCGATACTGCGTGCGCTAGACAAGGACGCCCGTCGCGAGATCGGCCGTGCCATGCGAAAGAACCGCGCCGGAGCGCCGGGCATTCAACAGGAGATCGCTGCGGGCTTTGCGAATATGCAGACGGCTTTAAGGGCGGACGAGTTCGACGCGGTGGCTTTTCGGGCGGCAATGGCACGCAAAGGGGCAGCTTTTCGCGAGATGCGCGCTGTTGGTGAAACGGCGCTTGTTGATTACATTAGCGGGTTGAGTAAAGTGCAAAGAACTGAGCTTGCGAACCGCCTGAAAGATGACCCTAAACGCCGAAAAAATCGCTGAGGCGCGGACATTAGGCGGCAGAACGCGGGCTGAGTGTAACTTGATTGCGGCCGTGATTTTTTGACCCGTAAAGCGCCTGATCGGCCTCGCGCAGCAGAGTTTCAGCTGTTTGTGTCGCACAAGCATTGACCCTACTTTGCGTGTTGGTCACTGCGACTCCGATGCTGACAGTGAGGCGCTGTGGCTCCGGGGTGCCCGGCAGGATAAAGCTGTGGCTCGAGATCATCTTGCAGAGGCGGTGAGCGGCGAGCCGCGCTTCCCGGACGCAGGTGTCAGGCGATACGATCATGAATTCTTCCCCACCGATCCGAGACGCGAGATCAGAGCGGCGCAACGAGCGTCTGAGCAACTCGGACAAGGTGACCAGGGCGGCATCTCCGGCCTCATGGCCGAAGGTGTCATTGATCAATTTGAAGTGGTCAACGTCGATAACCATAACGGCGCAGCTGGTTTGTTTGAAGTCGCAACGGCTTGCCATGCGCGCAAGATGCGGCAGTGCGAAACGGCGGTTGTAAAGCCCGGTGAGAGCGTCGGTTGCCGCGGCGCGCAGGCCTTCGTGCATGTTCTCGCGCAGCTTGTCGTCTCGCTGTTTGACGGCGGCTTGACGGCGCAAACGAAGGGCCAGTTCATCGGCGCAATAGCCGTATACGAGCACATCATCGGCGCCGCGGTTCAGGGCCTCGCAGAGAAGCGCGGGTTGTGCGCTGTCTAAGACTGCGATGATTTTTGCGTAACGGGTGCGGCTGGCTGCACGCAAATCCGAGAGCGTCGTTAGCGCTTTTTCGGCGTTGGAATCCCTTATTTCAAGGGTGATGACGTCAGGTGACGGGCCTGATTGCAAAGGCTTTACAGCGCCTTCAAAGCAGTGCGCAGTCGAGCTGTCGCCCGCACGAAGAGGAAGCGCCTCAAGCCAGTTCTTGGCAGTGATGCGTGTCTCGCAAATGAGAGCAATGTCGGTGCTAGGAGCGAAGTTATGTGCGGCTTCACCGAAACCAAGAACACGCGAGGCGCTTTCTTGCAGGAGCGTGTCTTCACGGCTGACGCGGTTGCGCAAGATCGCTCGAAACCGTGCCAGCAATACGACGATATCAACTGGCCTGGCGAAGACATCGGTTGCTCCGAGGGATAGGAGTTTAGTGCGTTGATTTAATTCACTTAATTCACACAGTACGATGCGTGATATCTTGCAAATCCGGGGATCATTTTCAAAGGCCTGATGAAAGGTTTCTGCGCTCATGCCGTCTAGTCGAGCCGAGCAAAGCATGAGATCAGGCTGCGCCTCACGGGCGAGCTGCAACGCGTCATTGGCGTTGTTGGCTTGCAAAACCGTATACCCTGCAGTTGTTAACTTAACCTGCAGAATGACACGGTTTGTGGCAATGTCGTCGACGATCAGGACTTTACCGGGCATTGTGGCCTCTGGCTCCTTTGTGCTTGTGGTCTTGGCTATCATTTCGCAAAAGAGGTTAAGAAAACCTTTCTAGGATGTGTAAAATGTCTGTTTCGCGGGACACAGCCGAGAGCATCGGCGTAAAAGCGCTCATTTGGTTGGGCAACAGTGATGATCTGATGCCGGTGTTTTTGGGGGCCAGCGGGGCTGCGGTTGAAGACTTGCGCGCTCAGGCTTCTGATCCGGCATTCCTGGGTTCTGTGCTCGACTTTTTGTTGATGGATGACGCCTGGATTGTCGCTTTTTGTGACAGTGAAACGCTGCCTTATGATACGGTGATGAAAGCCCGAGCCGCGCTGCCCGGTGGCGAGCAAGTGAACTGGACATAAACATGACTTCATCGGTCAAAGGCGCATTGTTTGACAAGGACGGCACATTGTTTGATTTCGCCAGCACATGGGAAGCATGGGCGCTGGCCTTTTTGAACCGAATGGGCCGCGACGAAGTGCATGCCGCCGAGCTTGCCGGGTTGATCGGATTTGACTATTCAGAGCAGAAATTTCTCAATGATAGTATCGTGATAGCGGGAACATCAGGCGAGGTTGCAAAGGCTCTGACACGCGGGCTTGAGGGCTGGAGCGCAGAGGCGATCGAAGATGTTTTAAACATGGAAGCCGCGAATGCGCCACAGGCCGAAGCGGTGCCGTTGAAGCCGCTATTGAACCGGTTGAAAGCTGCCGGATTGAAGCTGGGTGTGGCGACGAACGATGCGGAGATGCCGGCACTGGCGCATCTGAAATCGGCCGATGTTACGGGGTATTTTGACTTCATTGCCGGCTTTGACAGCGGCTATGGTGGCAAGCCCGCGCCGGCGCAGATGCAGGGTTTCTGCAAGGCTGTCGGATTGGCCCCGAATGAGGTGATTATGGTGGGCGATAGCCTGCATGATCTGCACGCTGGCAAGGCCGCTGGCATGCGCTGCGTTGGTGTTTTGACGGGGCTTGCCGGTGAGGCTGAATTGTCACCGTTTGCCGAAGTTGTTTTGCCGGATATCGGGCATATTCCGGCTTGGTTGGGCCTGAAATAGCGCAAAGTGTTAACACGGCGTTGCGTGAAGTTAACGCTTATGAACGTTAACGACACGGGTTGTGACTTGCGTGCATACCACAGTGCATACGGCAGTGCATAATGCGTGCAGACGATTGTGAGGCCAATAGTTAAGGAAAATTAAGTTAATGCTGCGTGCGGTGGAGCCGAGAGGGCGGGTGGCCGCAACGCGGGTATCCGCCCTCTCGGCCACGCCCAACCAACGGGCACGTGTCGCAGACGCGGGCTTAGTGGGCGGGAGCCGTGGTCAGCCTTGGTTAATGTGCCGGTTTGATGAAAGTGCCGTTTTGCAAGTCTTTCACAGCTTGGCGGATCTCGTCGCGGGTGTTCATCACGATCGGCCCGTGCCACGCGACAGGCTCTTGTAGCGGTGCGCCGGAGATGAGCAAAAAACGCAGGCCCTGTTCGCCTGCCTGCACTGTTATCTCGTCGCCTGTGCCAAAGCGGATCAGCGTGCGATCGCCGGACATATCACGGATGTTGACTTCCGCGCCCATCACCTCTTTTTCGAGCAGCACGCCGGTCGGGGCGCTGGCATCGGAAAACGCGCCGGAGCCTTCAAACACATAGGCGAAGGCGCGGCGGTAGGTGTCAACCGGCAGTGTTTTCTTCACGCCAGCGGGGATGCTGACATCAAGGTATTGCGGGTCAGCGGCGATGCCGTCAACAGGCCCACGCTTGCCCCAGAACTCGCCTGTCACAACACGCACATGGGTGCCGTCGTCATCGGTGATCTCGGGGATTTCACGCGCCTCGACGTCTTGATAGCGCGGGTCGGTCATTTTCAGATCAGAGGGCAGGTTGGCCCAGAGCTGAAACCCGTGCATCTGGCCTTGGCTGTTTCCGCGTGGCATTTCCTGGTGCATGATGCCTGATCCGGCGGTCATCCATTGCACGTCACCGGCTTTGAGCGCGCCTTGGTTGCCGAGGCTGTCGCTGTGCTCGACTTCGCCTGACAGAACATAAGTGATGGTTTCGATGCCGCGATGCGGGTGCCACGGGAAGCCCTTGTCATAGTCGGCGGGGTGTTCATTGCGAAAGTCGTCAAACAGCAGGAACGGGTCAAGCTCGCTCGGGTCATGAAAGCCGAATGCGCGGTGCAGGTGCACGCCTGCGCCTTCAAGTGTGGGCGTTCCTTTGCGGGTCTCTAGAACTGGGCGAATAGACATGTGAGGGCTCCTTTGCGGTCGTTCTCAAGGTGGCCTTTGAGCCGTTCTCTGGCAAGCTGCGCGGACGGGCAGAGAGTGTGCGCAAATGCACAGAAGGTTGCGAAAGGCCGTTTAGCGGGCGCGGAAGGCGGCCCACCAAGTGTCGGGCTTGAGGCGTTCGGGCACCTTAGCCAGCCTGAGCGCCAGTTTGCGAAAGCGTGACAAGGCGAGAGCGCGCCAGAGGCGGTTGCGCCACTTGCCGAAGTCGCGGTTGAACGGGCAGACGCGCATACAGATCGCGCAGTCAGAGCTGAGTTTTGCCCAAAAGCCGAAGCATTTTTCGGCGTTGGATGTCCATTTCTTCACGCCTTTGATGGCGCTTTGGTTTTCTCCGCCAAACTCGGGTGCGCCAAAAGGCAGCGCCTTAACCGGGCAGGCGTCGGCGCAGGCGGTGCAGATATCGCAGAACTTGGCAAAGCCGGGCCGCTTTGGCACGTCATGTGTGAGCGGCATGTTGGTGAGGATTTTCGAGAACCTCAGCCGCGGGCCGTATTCTGGCGTCAGCACCATCTGGTTGCGGCCATATTCGCCCAGCCCCGCTTTGATCGCGTAGGGGATCACCAGCCCCGTGTCGTTCATGCTTGCCACAGCCTCATAGCCGAGGTTGCGGATATAGGCGGCGGTTTGCATGACGATGCTGGCTTCGTGCGAATACTCGCGGCCTGTCGCGGCGCCAGCAAGCGCCGAGGGGTAGGTTTTGACCAGTGTTTTGTCCATCTCGTGCCCCAAAACGATGACTGTATGCAGGCTTTCGGGGAGGGTGTTGGGAGCCTCGGACATATCGCGGGTGTCGACGCGCGTGGCGTAGAGGAAGCGTTCATCAAGGTCGGTGATGCCGCAGAGGTTTGCGCCAAAGAACTTGGCGATCTGTTTGATTTCGGCGCTCATCTCCGCCGTGTCTTCGATTTCGAGCTTGTCGGGGGCGACTGGGGTGTCAGACCTTATCGGAGCTTGGAAGCCTTCGCGCTCGCCTGTGGCGGCGTTGCGGTCAGAGATCACGTCGGACACCAGCCAAGCCGCGTTGCGCAGGGCAAAGTCGCGTTGTGAAAAGCCGGCGCCACGGCGGGGTGTGGCTTCCATGCGGTAGGAATTGAAGAAGGCATCAGAGTGTTTGGAGCGCACGCCTGCGTCCCAGAAGGCGCGGGTGAAGACGTCGTTGCGCTGTTTGAAGGGTGAGAAATCATCAGCGATTTCAAAACCGGCGGCAGCATCTGTGTCGCGTTGCGGGGAGTTTTTTGGCCATGACATGCGGTGAGCCTATGGGCGGGCAATATTTGTGGCAAGGGCTTGGGAGGTGAGTATTTTTGCAAAGAGAAAGCCGGGGGGCGGGAAAACGTCAAGGCGGTGTCGTTTGGGGGCTTGCGTGGCTGTGACTGTGCAGCAAGGATGCGGGAAAACGGGAGAAAGATTATGAAGATCGGGTTTGTCGGATTGGGCAATGTTGGCGGGAAGCTCTCGGGGAGCCTGCTGCGCAACGGTGTTGAGCTTGTCGTGCATGATTTGAGCGCCGAGTTGGTTGCTGGCAAGGTTGCCGAGGGGGCGGTTGCTGGCGGTAGCCCTGCATTGATGATGCGTGATTGCGATGTGGTGATTACCTGTCTGCCGAGCCCTGCGGCCTGTGCGCTGGTGGTTGAAGAGATGTTGCCTGAGGTGACCGAGGGCAAGATCTGGCTTGAGATGAGCACGACTGACGAGGCCGAGGTGAAGCGGCTTGGTGAGGCCGTGATTGCGGCGGGCGGTGCAGCGGTTGACTGCCCTGTATCAGGCGGCTGTCACCGTGCAGACACCGGCAACATCGCGATTTTTGCGGGCTGTGATCGGGCGACGTTCGAGCGCATTCTGCCTATTTTAACCATCATGGGGCGGCGGGTTTTGCACACAGGTGATCTTGGATCCGCGTCGGTGTTGAAGGTTTTGACCAACTTTCTGGCGACGGCGAACCTCGTGTCTGTGGCCGAGGCGCTCACCGTGGCCAAGGGTGCGGGGATGAACCTGAATGTGGCTTATGAGGCGATGGCGATTTCGTCGGGGAACTCTTTTGTGCACGAGACCGAGGGGCAGGTTATTCTCAATGGCAGTCGCGATATTTCGTTCACGATGGACTTGGTTGCCAAGGACATTGGCTTGTTTCAGGACGTTGCCGACCGCGCCGGTGTGCCGCTTGAGGTGAACCCGCTGTTGATCAATATTTTCAACGACGGCATCGAGCGGTTTGGCCCCAGAGAGCTGAGCCCGAACATCATCAAACGGCTGGAAGAGGCGACGGGGCTTGATGTGACAGCACCGGGCTTTCCTGCAGAGATGACCGATGACGAGCCAGAAGAGCGCGGCGCTGAAGTTGTGCCTAAGTTTTAGGGCCTAGTCGGAAAAGCACAGCTTGTTTCCATCGAGATCTCTTACATAGGCAGAGAAGCGCGGGCCTCTCTCATTAGGGGTGCCCTCGCATGTGCCTCCGAGGCTTAGGGCCAATTTGTGTAGCCTTCTGACCTCTTGATTGGAGCCGACCGAAAACCCCACCATCGTTCCGTTGCCGATGGTGGCTGGATTTGTGTCAAAGGGGATCGCGGTTGCAAAGGCAAAATCTTCGCCTAACCAGTAGGTCATTCTGTCTGAGGGTGACAGGCTTTGAAGACCTGACTGCGCAAAGAGAGCATCGTAGAAGGCTTTTGAAGCTTCCATGTCGTTGGTTCCGACAACAAAATAGTTCATTTTCATAGGGTGGGTTCCTTTAGGTTTCTGTAGGCTGTTGGTGTGTTTGTGCTGTCTTCGTCATATTGCTTAATGTGACATTTTATGTCCTATTTGTTGCATGGCACGTACAAATGCACATGACAGGCTGCGGCGGATGGAACTGCTTGCGGTTCAGATGAAGCAAGAAGCGCATTGCACAGTGAAAGACCTGGCGCAGCAGCATGGGGTTAGCATGCGAACCATTGCGCGGGATCTGTCGCTCATGCGCGAACAGGGTATGCAGATCGACGCTGATCGCGGGCGCGGCGGCGGCGTGCGACTTGACCGCAATTGGGGTGTTGGCCGGATGAATTTGGCCTACCCCGAGGCTGTCGATCTGCTCATCAGCATTGCTGTCGCAGAAAAGATGGACTCGCCGATGTTTTTGGCCAGCCTTGAATCTGTAAGGCGGCAATTGGTTGCTTCGTTTTCGCCGGAAAAGCGCAGCAAGGTTACACGGCTGAAATCCCGCATTCTGATTGGTGTCACGGCATCAACCTATGTTCAGGCAAGCGCCAACTCGCCTCCCAAACGGGTTGTGCAGAGGTTGCATCAGTCCTTCATCAACCAAGAGGTGCTGGAGATCGGATACCAAAGGGAGGATGGCGTCAGTTCTGAACGGCAGATTGAACCGCATTACCTTTTGCTGAAGTATCCCATTTGGTATGTCGTCGCGTTTGACCGTCTTAGGAACGGGCCAAGGATATTTCGTTGTGATCGCATCGGCGCTGCCACAATGACGGGCGCGCGTTTCCAACTGATGCCAAAGGATGCGTTTCAACCTTCGCTGGCAGAAGACGACCTTTCACTGTGATGATCGCTGCGAACCCTATTGGAGTGTTAGTCCTCAAAAATGCCTGTTGGGGGGCCGTCGAGGCTTAGGAGGTTTTTCTTGCGCCAGAAGGCGCGGCGGTTTCGTTGCTGCTCCCAGACAGGCTGAGCCAAGTGATTTGTTGGTCAGACGTGATGCGCAGAGTGTCGAGGCCCTTGGGCGACACATTCACGCGGCCATCGGGGGCGGCAGTGGCGACAAAGAACATCGGTTGGTCTTGGGTGAACCTACGGAAGGAGCGGTTGAGCTTGTCGGTTTTAAAGCCCATGTTGCATCGCCTTTCTGAACGGGAGTTGTGAGGCGAGCACGGCTGCAAAGACAATTGTGCCGTCGATGACGGTTGAAAGCGTGGGCCACTCGGCGAGAACGATAATGGCCCAGAGCGGTGCGAGGGGTGTTTCGAGCGCGCCGATGAGGGCGGCTTGGGCTGTGGGCACCAGGCGCGCGCCCTCGAGCAAGAGCACCGAGGCAAGTGCGAAGACAAGGCCGAACAAGGTGAGCATGCCGACCTCCAAGCCGCTGGTTTGCAGGGGTGTTGCGAGCATCAGCGCGAAGGGCAACAAGACGATCGACGACAGCGCGGCTGGCAGTTTTGTCGGTGTGTCGGGGCGGGCGCGAAACATCACCATCATCAACGACATGAAGAATGTCATGCCAAGGGCGAGGATGTCGCCTTTCTGGCTGCCCGTTGTGTAGGAGCCTTGCAGGGTGATGCCGACACCGGTGAGCGCGAAGGCGCTACAGGCGAGGGTTTTGGCGGAAGGACGTTCACCGATGAAGCCCCACGACAGCACGGCAGAGACAAACGGCGCTGTGGCCCAGATCAGCGTGACGTTTGCGACGCTGGTATGTTTGAATGCCGAGAGGAAGCAGGCTGTGGCGATGCCGCCAACGCAGGCGGCGAGGAAGGCGAAGGGTGTGAAGCGCGCGAGCTCGTCTTTGACGCCGCTACGCAGGGCGAGAAAGGCGACTGTGAAGATCGCACCGGAGAGGCCGCGCCAGAAGATCACCTCCCATGCCGGGGCCTCGACCGCTTTGGTGAAGATGCCGGCGAAGCTGAAGGCGAGTGCGGAGAGTGCTACAAGCATGACGCCGCGGCGGAGGGAGGGTGAGGTGTTCATTTGAGCCGTTTACCCGAGGCCTGCTGACAGCCTATTGTCAGCAGTGATGTGTTAGGGCGGCGCGCATAGCAAGAGGGGCGGACAATGACGAGATCGACACGGATGTTCGAGATCATCCAGATATTGCGGGCGGCGCGCCAGCCACGCACAGCGCAGCGGTTGGCGGATGAGTTGGAGGTGACCAAGCGCACGGTTTACCGCGATATTGCGGCACTGCAGGCGATGCGGGTGCCAGTCGAAGGCGCGGCGGGCCTCGGTTATGTGATGCGCTCGGGCTATGATTTACCGCCGGTGAACTTTGATGTGGAGGAAGCCGAGGCGGTGACTGTCGGCCTCGCGCTGATTGCGCGCACGGGTGACAAGGGGCTGACCCGTGCGGCCAAGTCGGCGGCGCAGAAACTGGCCGCGGCGACCGGATTGAGCGAGACAGTCTATGCGTCGACATGGGGTGTTGAAGCGCCAACGGGGGTTGATCTGTCACAGGTTCGGCAAGCGATACGCGAAGAGCGCAAGATGGCGATTGCCTATGAGAACGGCGAAGGCGAGCAGACCCAGCGGGTGATCTGGCCGATCGCGATCGCTTATCATTCGGAGGTTAACATGCTGGCGGCCTGGTGTGAGATGCGGCAGGATTTGCGGCACTTCCGGCCAGACCGGATCAGCGCGGCTGAAGTGCTTGATGCTCGGTTTGCCGGCGCGGGTGACAAGCTCAGGCAGGAGTGGATCAAGGGATATGCCGACCGGCTTTAGAGGCTGTCGGGCGATAACACGAAACAGGCCGGAGCGCTGTTGTGAGCGTTCCGGCCTGTGGGGTTTTCTGCACGGGGTAACGGGTTGCGTTAGCCGTTGTCGTCGTATGAGATTCGCGGTGCAAAGCGGGGGCGCGCGAAGACGAATGTCTGGATCGTGTTCTCTTCCATCAGCCCGTAAAGGAAGGGCGGCGTGTATTCCACTTTGGTTTCGACCAACAAGATGCGCTCGCCATTAACCATCGTAGGCAGCTTGTCGTGCCAATTCTTGACATCAGAGTTGCGCAGTTTTTCCATTGAGCCGCGCTTTTGCGACCAATCAAGTTGGAACTGGTCAAGACGTTCAACATATTGGATCACGGAAATACGCATGTCGGCCTCATCTGACGAGCGGGCTAGAAAGCTCACGAGTTTGCGCGTCGCGTCGATATAGTCCGGTGTGATCGGATCTGTTTCGCGCGTGATCATATCGGCGATCGTGAAGGCGGCCTTTTCGTGCACGCCAACCTGGCGATAGGCGTCAAACCACGAGAACATCGAGGCGTAGGCCCAGAAGACGATTGGCGCCATGACGATAAATTCTACCGAAACAGAGCCACCGGTTTCATCGCGGAAAGCGGCTAAGCGGGTTTTGATGCGTGACCAGATCATTAGATTGGCTCCTGAACAAAGGCCGATGTCGCAACCATTGCAGCGTTACCGGCTTGGTCGGTCGTCAGGTGACGGCCGAGGCCTGTCAGTGGGAAGACAGGTTTAAAAACATAACATGCACGCAGCACCATCATCTGGTTTTGCTGACCATTCGTCCACTGGCGGATCGGGTTCGCTGTCAGGGAGTGGTCAATGCAGTTTGCCGTGTTGTCCGGGCTAACATAGTTATGCATGTCCAGCGGGATCATCTCAAGACGCAGGTTTGAGTCACAATCCGGCAGGAAGCCGGCGTAGCCACAGGTGCGTTCGAGAATGTCGTCGTGCTGGAAGTTGGCTCCGGTTGTCAGGCGCACGTCGCGCACTGCCATATCGAGGCCGCGTTCGAGCATCGAGTGGCGGAAAGTGATCATGCCAAGCTCAACAGCGGCGCAGAACATGAAGATGAAGAAGGGGAACAGGATCGCGAACTCGATCGTTGCGTTGCCTTCTTCTTCCCGACGGAAGCGGCTGAAAAATGATTTTATCTGTATCATTGGACCAATCTCAACTGGCTGATTGACTGGGCGATTGCAGCAAAGGCTTCAGAGATCTCCAGGCCTTCCACGTCAAAGAAGTGACTTGGTGAGCTGGCACAGGCTTCAAGCTGGTCCGACCCGTGCTGTGGCGCTTCAAAACCGATGGCGTATACGATCACACCCTGGTTCTTGACCGCCGTGCAGATGTCTTGCAGGCGCGAGTCCTTGGTGCTGCCGCCGACATATGTGCGGGGGCTGCTGTCCCAGTTGTAGGAGCCGATGTTTTTATAGAGGATATCGTCGATATACTCGTTTGAAACACGGGCGAACAGCTGAGGGTAGGTCAGGCGCTGGTAGCTTGAGCTCAGGTTATATGTCCAGTTGTAGGTGTAGATCGGGTAGTCACCATCGTTGTGCTGGTAGTAGTAGCGGCTGCCATACTTCACAGCGTAGGTTTCACTGTTCGGGTTGTAGTATACATCCGAGTTGCCACTGCGGAACTCATCGCGCAGCATATACTGGCTGGTGTTTTGGCCGTCTGTCATAACCACCATGATCTTCATGGAGTCAGGATCAGAGTAGCTTGTCGGCAGGTGCGAGAACTTGCTTTCGACGTCACCTGAGGCAATCAGATTGGTCACAACGGGTTGCAGGCTCGGGTCAAGCAGGGCAGCGCCCCATTTTACGCCAACGTCGATTGACGTGTTGCCGCCGGCGTCAAGGCCATTGATGCGTGCATAAAGATCTGTCGTGTCGTTGGTGAACGGCAGGATCTGGCTGTGCTCATACTGTGGGCAAACAGGCAAGGTGTGGTTGCGTGGCTGTTGACGGCCCCATGTAAGCTGTTGGTCAAGACCCTGGGGGTCTTCGGCTTCATACCATGGGTCAAAGTGCATGGTGCGCTCGTAGGAGTGTGAGCCGCTTGACAGTGGTTGCATGGTGGTCACGTCAAAGTCGTCGCTCTCGAAGTTGAGGCAATAGGAGAACTCATTGTCGCCGTGGTTGCGGAACTGGCTCATGAGTGTCTGACCGGCGCCAACTTGGGTTGCGTAGGGCACGATCGAGATCGAGACATCGTCATCGTCAGACAGGGCCAGAACGGTATCGACAAAGTCGATGGCCGCAGGCTTGAGCCGGTTGATACGGTTGCCGTCCATTGAGCCGGATACGTCGAGGATCATAGAGATTTCGACTCCTTCGACACGTTCTTCGGCTTCGGATACTGCCGGAGCGACAAGCTCTCGGACACCGAGCATGTGCATGATGTGAGTTGGCACGACTTGCTCGGCGCGGGCTTTGACGTTGCGATAGTTCAAGCCCTCGTCCACGACTGTCGAGACCAGCTCGGCGTCAACATCAAAGCGTTCAAAGTATGATGCAACCACATCTGCGGGCGGGCGCGTCTGATCAAGATCGGCAGCGGCGAGCACGGCCTGGTCAAGCGAGGCTTGCAAGCGTGAGCGCTGGGTTTCGAGGCGCATGACGTCAACACCAAGGGCGCCAACGAACAGGATGAGAAGCATGAACCAGACCGAGAACGCGACGATGACGCCGTCTTCCTCATTATAGAATGCGCGGATGTGTTGCTGCACAGCTTTACGCAAGCTGGCGCGGCTCGTTCCGCAGTCGTTTTGGTTTGAGACATTGATCTCGTTCATAGTTCCTCACTCTCCGGGCCATTCCCAGATAATTTATTGGGGAAAAACAGACTTTTCTCCGAGGCTTTTTGTGACTGAGCAATCGGGCAAGAATGAGGCAAGAAAGTGTTAAATATTACTTAAAATCAAGGCTTTTGGAGCCAATGAGGTTTTTTGGACTGGTTTGTTTCTGACTGGTTAACAGTTGATTAAAATTCGCGGTAGAATCACTGTAGGGCAATGTGGCAACCCGCAGAAATGTGCCACATTGTTTAACCGCGGTTGGATTTTGGCGGTTTCAACTATTTCGAAAGACCTGTTGGCCATTCTCATTATCGGTGCAACAAATGGGCACACTGGCCTGAGTCGCGCCCATCATCACGCTATGTGTGTAGGCGCAGCAGTTTTCAGGCTGTCTAAGGGAGAAAGCAACATGAGTACTACCAACGAGCCGTCCTTTCGCGAGAGCGTAGATATGATGTTTAACCGCGCGGTTTCCGTGATGGATCTCCCGCCCGGGCTGGAAGAGAAGATCAGAGTCTGCAATGCCACCTATACGGTGCGCTTTGGTGTGCGGCTGCGTGGGCAAATCCAGACGTTTACCGGCTATCGTTCGGTTCACTCCGAGCATATGGAGCCGGTCAAAGGCGGTATTCGCTATGCGCTGGGCGTCAATCAGGACGAGGTTGAGGCGCTTGCGGCGCTAATGACTTACAAATGCGCGTTGGTTGAAGCACCGTTTGGTGGCTCAAAAGGCGGGCTGTGCATTGATCCGCGCCAGTATGACGAGCACGAGCTTGAGCTGATCACCCGTCGCTTTGCTTATGAACTCGCCAAGCGTGACCTTATCAACCCCTCCCAGAACGTGCCTGCGCCTGACATGGGCACGGGCGAACGCGAGATGGCGTGGATTGCTGACCAGTATCGGCGGATGAACACCACCGATATCAACGCCGCTGCTTGTGTGACCGGCAAGCCTATCAACGCGGGGGGCATTCAAGGCCGCACCGAAGCGACGGGCCGTGGCGTGCAATATGCGCTGCAAGAGTTTTTCCGCCACCCGGAAGATATTGCCAAAGCCAACCTCGAAGGCACGCTTGAAGGCAAGCGGGTGATTGTGCAGGGGCTTGGCAATGTGGGCTACCATGCGGCAAAGTTTTTGTCGGAGGAAGACGGCTGCCTCATAACCGGTATCATCGAGCGCGACGGTGCGCTGGTGAACCCGAAGGGGATAGATGTTGACGCGGTGCATGCGTGGATCGGCAAGAACGGCGGTGTGACGGGTTACCCCGACGCCAAACATGTTGCCGAGGGCGCGAGTGTGCTTGAAGAGGCCTGCGACATTCTCATTCCTGCGGCGCTAGAAGGGGTTATCAATCTTCGCAACGCTGACAAGATCAAGGCGCCGCTGATTATCGAGGCTGCCAATGGCCCCGTGACAGCGGGTGCGGACGATATTTTGCGCAACAAAGGTGTGGTTATCATCCCTGATATGTATGCTAACGCGGGTGGTGTTACGGTTTCCTACTTCGAGTGGGTCAAAAACCTGAGCCACATACGCTTTGGACGCATGAACCGCCGGCAGGAAGAATCGCGCCACCAGCTTGTTGTCGACGAGCTTGAGCGGCTTGATCGCTATCTTGGCGATGCTTGGTCAATGTCGCCGAAGTTCAAAGACAAATACCTGCGCGGCGCGGGAGAGCTTGAGCTGGTACGCTCGGGCCTCGATGACACGATGCGCGCGGCCTATCAGGATATGCGCGAAGTTTGGCATGGCCGTGACGATGTGCCTGATCTGCGCATGGCGTCTTACATCGTCGCGATCACCAAGGTTGCCGCAAGCTACCGTGCGAAAGGGCTCTAGCGCCGCTCGCAACACAACGATCTTACGGAGGGCGGCTTGCAATAGGCCGCCCTTTTGCGTTTGCAGAGCGTAGCGGCGAAGCTGAACTTAAAGTCGTAGGTTTGATATTTCTTGTCGAAAAGGAGTGATTGCTGACGGGATGGTCTTGCTAGTCTGGCAAAGAATTGTTTGAGTTGGTTAAAACACGCCGCCGATCGGCAAGGGGGAAGAATATGCGCTTTTCTGCGCTTCGCGTTCTGAAAGAAGGCCTGACCGGCAACAAAGGCTGGTCTCCGCACTGGCGCGACCCTGCGCCTAAGCCCGAATATGATGCAATCATCATCGGCGGCGGAGGGCATGGGCTTTCCACGGCCTATTACCTTGCCAAAAACCACGGGATGACCAACATCGCTGTGCTCGAGAAGGGTTATCTTGGCGGCGGCAATGTCGGCCGCAACACGACGATTGTGCGTGCCAACTATATGATGGAAGGCAACTCGCAGTTTTACAGCCATTCGCTCAAGCTTTGGGAGGGGCTGGAGCAGGATTTGAATTACAACGCGATGATGTCGCAACGCGGGATCATCAACCTCGTGCATTCCGACGGGCAGCGCGATGCCGTTATGCGGCGCGGCAACATGATGCTGTCTCAGGGCGATGATGCGGCGTTTCTCAGCCCTGCCGAGCTCAAACAAAAGTTGCCTTACCTGAACTACGACAACATCCGCTTTCCGATTTACGGCGGGTTGTATCACAAGCGCGGCGGCACGGCGCGGCATGATGCCGTGGCTTGGGGCTATGCACGCGGAGCCGACCAGCGCGGGGTTGATCTCATACAGAACTGTGAAGTCACGGGCATCGACATTGAAAACGGTGTGGTCAAAGGCGTGCAGACGACGCGCGGGGCGATCAAGGCCAAGAAAGTTGGTATGGTCGTGGCGGGGCGCTCTTCACAGGTTGCTGCGATGGCGGGGATGCGCCTGCCTGTCGAGAGCCATGTGTTGCAGGCGTTTGTCACTGAAGGGCTGAAGCCCGTTTTGGACAATGTCGTCACCTTCGGCATGGGCCACATGTATATCAGCCAGTCAGACAAGGGCGGCTTGGTGTTTGGCGGCGATCTTGATTTCTACGCTTCCTATGCGCAACGCGGGAACCTGCCGACCAAGGAACATGTGATGGAAGCCGCGATGTGCCTGATGCCGATGATCGGCAAGGCCAAGGTATTGCGCTCTTGGGGCGGGATCATGGATATGAGCCCTGATGGCAGTTTTATCATGGACCAGACGCATGTTGACGGGCTGTTTGTAAACACCGGCTGGTGCTACGGCGGTTTCAAGGCGGTTCCGGCCTCGGGCTATTGCATGGCGCATCTCATGGCGACGGGGCAGTCGCACGAATACACGGCGCGCCACCGGCTTGACCGTTTTGAAACCGGACGCGGGCTGATGGACGAAGAGACCACTGGCAGCCAGCACAATTTGCACTAAAGGAAATCTAACGTGATCAAGCTTTTTGCACCTGCAATTGTCACTCTGGCTTTGGCCTTGCCCGCGCAGGCCGGCGGCAAGTTTGGTAGCCCGCCGCCTGACGCGCATCTTGTGCCAAAAATGAGTGAGGTTCTCGGGCGCGCGCAAAAGAGCCTGGGAAAAGATATTATCCCTGGAGTGCGGCTGACGGCGGCAACGTCGCAGGGCAACACTGTTGTCTTTATGACGCGTGCCAAGAGTCAGGCTGCGGCTGAAATCGGCATGAATCAGGACCCGAACCTGAGCTATCAACAGCGGTTCGTCAAAACCTTTGGACGGAAGTTTTGCCGCAAGGGGGCTGCGACCCGCAGGTTTGTTGATGCGGGTGGGAGCATTTCCATCGCGATCGGCTTGAACTCGGGTAAAATGCTGGGCGGCGGCAAGCTGACCAGATGTTAAAGGAACAATAGAGATGCGTATTGCCTGTCCGCTTTGCGGCGAGAGAGATCTTCGGGAGTTCACCTACAAGGGGGCGGCTTTGGCTTTAGCCTATCCCTCCGAAGCGGCGAGCGCGCAAGAGTGGGACGACTATTTGCACAACCGCGACAACCCCGCGGGGCCGACGCGCGAGCTTTGGTATCATGGCTCTGGCTGCACGTCTTGGCTGGTTGTCACACGCAACACGGTGACGCATGAGATACTGGCTGTCGAACTGGCTGAAAATGCTGAGGAGGCAAGCGCATGAGGATCGCGGGCAAGGGGCTTATCAACCGTAAAAAGCCGGTGAGTTTTACGTTTGACGGCACTGTGTATTCGGGCTTTGAGGGCGACACTTTGGCCTCGGCTTTGCTTGCCAACGGCGTCAAGCTCATGGCGCGATCGTTCAAGTATCACCGCCCACGCGGCGTGTTGACGGCGGGCTCGGAGGAGCCAAACGCTTTGGTGACGATCGGCAATGGCGCCAGCCAAGACCCGAACGTGCGCGCGACAGTGCAAGAGATATACGAAGGGCTTGAGGCCCGCTCACAGAACCGCTGGCCCTCGCTGGCGCATGACGTGATGGCCGTGAACGACCTTGGCGCGCCCTTCCTCGGGGCGGGGTTTTATTACAAGACATTCATGTGGCCCAAGGCGTTCTGGGAAAAGCTGTATGAGCCGGTTATTCGCCGCGCGGCGGGGCTTGGTGCGCTGTCTGGCGCGGCTGTAACCGACAAATATGAACGCGCCTATGCGCATTGTGATGTGCTGGTTATTGGCGCGGGGCCAACGGGCTTGATGGCGGCTTTGACCGCGGCTGAGGCTGGCGTTGATGTGATCCTGGCGGAGGAAGACAGTGTTCTTGGCGGGCGGTTGCTCTCTGAGAGTGGCGAGATCGACGGTGTGCCTGCGCGCGACTGGGCTGAAGCGACGGTTGCTCGACTGCAGGGCATGGCCAACGTGCGGATTATGACACGAACCAGCGTGACGGGGGCCTATGACGGCGGCACTTACGGCGCTCTGGAGCGGGTCGGACATCATGGTGTTGTGGCGGCTGATCTGCCGAAAGAGTGCTTCTGGCGGATTGCGGCGAAGCGGGCTGTTTTGGCGGCGGGTGCATTGGAGCGGCCAGTGGCCTTTCAGAACAACGACAGGCCGGGAATTATGCTGGCCAGCGCGGTGCGCTCTTATGTGAACCGCTGGAATGTTGCGCCGGGCAAGGCGGTTGCGGTGTTTGGCAACAACGACAGCGCCCATGATACGGCGGCTGATTTGCTGGCGGCAGGTGTGCATGTGAGTGCGCTGATTGACAGCCGGCCTGATGCAACGACAGACCTGCCTGTGCCGTTTTACGCAGGTGCGCATGTCTGCGGCAGCGAGGGGCGCAAGGCGCTTGAGGCGGTGAGTATTTCGCGCGCCTCCGGCATTGATAAGGTGCAGGCTGATTGCTTGGCGATGTCAGGGGGCTGGAACCCGACGCTGCACCTGACGTGTCATATGAGCGGGCGGCCTGACTGGGATGAGGCGATCGCCGCCTTTGTGCCACGTGCTGGTATGGTTCCGGGGATGATCGCGGCGGGGGCGTGCAACGGCGTGTTCTCGACGGCGGCTTGCCTGGGTGAGGGCGCGGGGGCCGCTTTGGCGGCTCTGGACGGTTTGGGCGTTGAGGCCGAGATGCCCGCCTTGCCTGCTGCCGAGGCGCGGGACTACCGTATCAGCCCGCTTTGGGCGGTGCCGGGTAAGGGCCGCGCTTGGCTTGATTTCCAGAACGATGTTTCGGTGAAAGATGTGAAGCAGGCGGCGGTCGAGAACTTCCGCTCGGTCGAGCACATGAAGCGCTACACCACGCAGGGGATGGCGACCGACCAAGGCAAGAACTCCAACGTGGGCGCATTGGCCGTGCTGGCAGACGCCACTGGGCGCGGCATTCCGGAGACAGGCACGACGACTTACCGACCGCCGTTTCAGCCTGTGGCGATTGCGGCGATGGCGGCGGGCTCTGAGGACAAGGGCTTTGCACCCGAGCGGTTGACCACCTCACATGAGCTGACGGTGAAAGCCGGTGCGCCAATGATCGAGGCAGGTTTGTGGTATCGGCCTTCCTACTTTCCGCGCAGTGGCGAGACAACGTGGCGGCAGAGCTGTGATCGTGAGGTTATGCATGTGCGCCAAGCTGTTGGTGTTGCTGACGTTTCGACGCTGGGCAAGATTGACATCAAAGGCCCCGACGCTGGCGCGTTGTTGGATTTTCTCTACACCAACATGTTTTCGACTTTGAAGGTCGGGCGGGTGCGCTACGGGCTGATGCTGCGTGAAGACGGGCATGTGATGGATGACGGCACCACGGCGCGTTTGGCGGAGGATCACTTTGTGATGACCACCACCACAGCTGCGGCGGGCCAAGTGATGAGCCATATGGAGCTTATTACGCAGGGGGTGAAACGCAAACTTGATGTGCGCTTTACCTCGGTCACCGAGCACTGGGCGCAGTTTGCCGTGGCGGGGCCAAAGTCGCGCGAGCTGCTCAACGGTTTGCTTGATGCGCCGATTGACGGCGAGAGCTGGCCGTTTATGGCCTGTGGTGATGTCAGTGTTGGCGGTGTTAAGGCACGGCTATTCCGCATCTCGTTTTCGGGCGAGCAAGCCTATGAATTGGCAGTGCCTTCACGCTACGGCGAGGCTTTGTTTGCCGAGTTGCGCAAGCGGGCCGAGGGGCTTGGCGGCGGCGTTTACGGCATGGAAGCGCTCAACGTGTTGCGTATCGAGAAAGGCTTTATCACCCATGGTGAGATCGACGGTCGGATGACGGCTTTTGACATCGGTATGCAGGGGATGATGAGCAAGAAGAAAGACTTTTACGGCAAGGGTGCGGCAGCGCGTCCGGGGCTGTTAGACGACGAACGGCCGCAGCTTGTGGGCCTCAAGCCTGTTGGCGTGGTCAAGCAGATCACTGCCGGTGCACATTTGTATAAGGACGGAGCCGAGGCCGTGCGCGAGAATGATCAGGGTTATGTGACGTCGGTTGGCTTTTCGCCGGAGATGGGCAGCTTTCTTGGCCTCGCATTTTTAAAAGGCGGGCGGGCAAGGCACGGCGAGACTGTGCGGATGGTTGACGCCATGCGCGGTGTCGAGACGACTTGCGAGGTTTGCCATCCGGTGTTCCTTGATCCTGAAGGGGAGAGAGCACGTGATTGATTTGAAAGCAAAATCAGCCTGTGAGGGTTTGTTGCCGATCGAAATTGGCGGTGTAAAGCTGAGTGAGGTTGCGCCCGCCGAAATGACGCTGATTGCACCGTATAGGGGCAAAGAGGCGGCCCTGGCGAAGGCGTTTGGCGGGCGTTGGCCTGCGGCTGGCGAGACTGCCTCGGTTGAAGGCGGCGTGCTTGTCTGGTTCGGGCGGGCACAGGCGATGCTGATAGGCACTGCGGCGCCTACAACGCTTGCCAAGTTTGCCGCCGTAACCGAGCAATCAGACGCATGGGCGCGCGTGCTGCTTGAGGGGGCTGGCGCGCGGGATGTGCTGGCGCGGCTCACGCCATTGGACATACGCGATACGGCGTTTGCGGTTGGTCAAACGGCGCGCACGGAGTTGTTTCACATGCAAGTTTCGATAACGCGGGTGAGCAAGGATGCTTGGCAGATCATCGGTTTTCGCTCGATGGCAGGCACTTTGGTGCATGACCTTCAGCGCGCTATGAAGGGCGTAGCGGCGCGCGCGATCTAGGCTGGCTCTGAAGTCAGCCAGACACCGCCTTCGGGGCGCAGAGTTAGGATCATCACCGGCTCGGGCGTTTTGCCTTCTACGGGTTTGAACACACGTTGCGAGAGCAAGGTTGCAAGGATGATGACCGCTTCTTGCAACGCGAAACTGGCGCCGATGCAGATGCGCGGCCCGTCACCGAACGGCAGGTAAGCGTAACGCTCAACGGCTTTGCGGTTGGCAAAGCGCTCGGGGTTGAAACTGTCGGGCTCGCTCCAGAGCAGAGCGTTGCGGTGCAGTGCGTAGATCGGGATCATCACAGTGTCGCCTGCGCGCACCTCGCGGCCTGCGAGCGTGTCGTCAACCTGCGCTGTGCGCGACAGAATGCCAGCCGGAGGATAGAGGCGCAGGGCTTCGTCGATGATCATGCGGCAGAGCGGCAGCTTGCCGAGATCGTCCGCCGTTGCGGTGCGGCCTTGTAGGGCGGTTTGGGCCTCATCGCGGGCGCGCTTTTGAATGTCTTGATCGAAGGCGCAGAGATAGAGCGCCCAACTGAGAGTGAGGGCGGTTGTTTCGTGGCCAGCGACGATGAATGTCAGCAGGTTGTCGCGCAGTTCGGGCGTGCTCATGGTGCGGCCTGTTTCAGGGTCTTCGCCGTCGAGCAGCAGATCAAGTAGATCGGGTGTGTCTTTCGCGGGTGCGCTGCGGCGGGCCGTAACAGCGCTGTCGGCGATAGACTTCATGAGCCTGAGTGAGCCGCCGCCGCGTAACCGCCCCGGGCGCGGGAGCCACTGCGGCAGGCCGAGAATATCAAACAGCGAGACTTTGCCAGCCGCAGCGATATAGGCGTCGATGGCCGCATGCACTTCGGCGGCATCAAAGGTGTCGCTGCCCGAGAGCGTGACATTGGTGATCACTTCAAAAGTGGCACGAACCATTTCGTCGTATATCTCGACGGGGCGGCCCTTCGCAGATGAGATACGGGCTAATGTCGCCTCGGCAGCGGCACTCATCACAGGGGCGAGTGCGGTGACGTTACGGTGCGAAAACACCGGCGCGGCGGCGCGTCTTTGCCAGCGCCAATGCGCGCCTTCCGCGATAAACAGGCTTTCGCCGATGGCGGGGCGGAGGATGTTCTTGGTTGCATCGGATTTGGGGTAATTCTCGAGATCTTCCAGAAGCACACGGCGGATTGCGTCCGGATCCATCAGCATATGCCAGCGCACGCCCGTTTTGCCCGAAACCACTGCCTGCTTGGTTGCGATGTCCGGCAGAATTGCCAGTAAGTTGCGCCGCGCGAGGAGTAGACTTTTGAGGATACTTGCGGGTTCTGTCACCAGTGGCACACGGGCAGGAACACGGGCAGGCACACGGGTAGGAAAACTGGGTGGAGGGCTCGCAGGAGGGTGAGGAGTCATAAATGTGCACCTTTGTTTGCTATTTCAAATATAGGGATGCGGCATGGGTTTGCACTAGCTTCGGCAAAACGATATCTGCAATGCAACGTTTTTAGGGGGCAAAATGCTGCGTCGATTCTTTCTCTTGGCCTGTGTGGGCGCTCTTGTGGCCTGCACCAACCCGAATGACCTTGATGAGCCAGCGGCTGATCTGGGCAACTTCCGCCTCGGACATAACATTGTTATTGCGCCGAATTTTCAAAAAGGCCCGCTGAGCCGCGAGATGAGTGACGAGCGCTGGATCGAGGCTGTGAAGGCGCGGATTGCGGAGCGGTTTGAGCGCTATGACGGCGAGAAGCTCTATCACTTTGGCATTTCACTCGAGGGTTATGTGCTGGCTCAGCCGGGTATTCCTGTTGTTGCGAGCCCCAAGTCGGCGCTGGTGATGCGGGTGACTGTCTGGGATGATGCGGCAGGCGTGAAGCTGAACAAAAAGGCCGAGCAACTGCTGGTTCTGGAATCACTTTCAGGCGAGCAAGTGATCGGCTCCGGACTGACACAATCGGCTGAGCAGCAGCTTGAAAATCTCACCAAGAATGCGTCAAAAATGCTTGAAAGCTGGCTTTTGAAGCAGAAGGCCAGCGAAGGCTGGTTTACAGAACCCGAAACTGAGTAAACGAAGCCTTGATTTCTCGTGAATAAGGCAATAAACGCCCGCACAGATAATCATTGGTTTCGTATGAGACGGACCACAACATAAGGGGCGCCAACGTATGGCTAAGGAAAAGTTTGA
>NZ_JAHKQI010000002.1 GCF_018860975.1 Lentibacter algarum | reverse complement strand
CTGAAATTGGGGGCTAGACACCTCCCGAACGGAGAATCCCCGATGCTCGTCGGGATGCAAAAAATACCGATGTTGCCCAAACCGAGTATCGACAGTTGGTGAAAGGCCGTCCCAACGCGGTCTTCGATACTTGCCGTTGAATGTGTTAGTTATATCCAAATACCCATCAACTTTACGAAGATATTTTTTCTCCAGCAGAGACTTTGCCAACGTGTCTGTACTGCATCCAAAATACTCTCGAAGTAGATCATATGAAACCGGATCGGCGTCCCCAGTGTCTCGGCGACGGCTTTGACGTCTGAGCTTAACGATAGTCTCAAGAAACGACACTTCGTTCTGACTTACAGGCCCGAAGACGTCTGGAATATCCCAAGTATGGACTGACGTTAGTCCCCTCCGAACATTTGATAGCTTTTGCCCCGGTCCAATTTTTTCAGAGATAAGGAAATCGGCACATCCTTTTTCCAACGTGGGCTTGTCTACATTATTTTGGTATCCAACGTTCTTTAGCGCATCCCGTAAGGACAACCTTTTTTTACATTTTAGCTGCAATCCTAATGGTTTGTCAGCAAGAACGGCAACAATTAAAACTCGTACCCGGGTTTGGGCTACACCATAATCCGCGATATCATGTATTGCCCAATCAACTGAGTATCCCGCGCTCTCCAAAGTGCCTATCGTCTTTTCAAAGTGATGCGAGTTCGCCGGATTCAACAAACCTTTGACATTCTCAATCACAACCACTTTTGGACGAGCTAGCGAAGCGATTTCGGCGACATTCACAAGATGGTTGTTTCGATAATCTTTTGGGTCGTTTTTGCCGGCTGTTGAGAAACCTTGGCAGGGTGGGCCCGCAATCAGAACATCAGCTTCAGCCGCGACGGCAATGAGCTCTCCATCTGGTTCGGACAGGTCTTTGTTCAAAGCTCGAGAACCCAAGTTCTTTTCAAGTGTAGCTAACGCAGTTGCGTCATGATCGAAGGATCCAACTTGGTGGAACCCAGCCATTTCAAATCCTAAGTCGAGCCCTCCGCAGCCACTGTACAAGCTGACGTATCTTATGTTCTCGTCTTGCACGATTGTTAGGCTCCACAAACAGTAGTTGGCGTGGACCTATTTTTTTGAGTCGCACTTACGATTATAGTAGCAGCTTGTTGCGTAGCTTTAAACCAGCTTTGGGCGGGGTGGTTGGCGGGAAGTTCCGGAATCCTCAGCTTGAATTAAAACGAAAAAACGGCAAATATTGCACCAGCGCGCTAAGAGGTCAATTCGTCCCTCGGGAGTACTCTCACAGCGAAATTCCGGATTGACCGGCCGCACCGCAGCATGGCCAAGGGTTGGTCAATGTCGACAATGGGCAGATCCCGCCGAACGAGATGACTCAGATTGTACCATAAGAACGATTGGGTTAGCGTATTTTAGTTCAATGGCGCTGAACTGAAATGGAAGTTTGTCCCAATTGGGGTCAGGGCCACATGTAATGTCAACGCAACTTGAGATTGAGGCCTTCTCGTGCTTTTTGGTAGACGAGTTGCCACCTTTCAGAGAGTGCGCATCCACATCTGAAAGGGGAAAAAATGCGCAGACGTCCACTATTTCAACTCATGTTGCTACTAGATGTCATTTTATTCGGGCTAGCTAGTTTCGGAGCTAACTACCTTCTGAGTTACGAGAAGGTGGAGGGGAGAACCTACCTAATCGTCATGGCCGTCGCGTTAGCAATCTATTTAGTGGTTCGTGTCGTCGGCACGTCTGGACACAGAGTAGCTCTACTGGCGCACTCTCGCCTCTCAGATCGTATCGCCGATTCACTAATGTCATATGGGCTAGAAGACACATACAACATGCAACGCCGGGTGGACAAAAGTCGCAGAAATTCTGACACCCAAGACACAATTGAAGAAGCGCAGATCATTAAGTTGGCCGCTAACTCTGGTGCTTCGTACCTGTCTCGGGGTGTCAATCGTCACTGGAAATATGTTCAGAAGCGCCTTGAAAAAGGGATACCTGTTAAGATTATTCTTCTTGACCCGAATTCGTCCGAAAAATCCTTCAGAAACAAATTAAATAACGGTAATGAGGGAGCGGATAGCAAATTGCCCCTCGAGGACATCATTAGGACCGCAGAGTCGCATCCAGACTTCCAAGTTCGCTTCGCTCGCACTGGAATGAGCTGTACAGTCTTTTTGTCCCATGAAGTCGCATATTTTGACCCGTATCATGTGGCGATGGATGGAGGAAGGATTTCAAACCTGTTCCTCTGCATGAAGTTTAGGTCAATGTTGCCAACTGAGGGGATTAGCCACTTTGAGATGCTCAACAAACATTTTGAGACACTTTGGGAGAACTCGATTACCCTCGATAGCTGGATGGAAGGTAAAAAACGTGACAAGCCTAAGGCGCAAGAGACGCGCGAGTGAGGGCCGTCTTCAATTTTGAGCATCGTTGCTCTCTTAAATGCCCTTGGTGCTATATTTCCTTTGGTGGGTCAGCACCCGAACCTTCAGTTTGTGTGAAAGTGACGGAAGAGCTTTTGAACTATGGCGTTGACTACATCACATTTGGTGGAGGCGATCCATCAAGCTATAGTTTTGTCGAACAATTGGTGAGCATTTCGAAGTCCGGAGGAGCATTCGTTCATCTGGATACAAACGCGGTCGGGTTCCACAGAAAAGAGAGTTCATTGTCTTGGATTCCAAAATTTGTTGACTTGGTCGGGCTTCCGATTGACGGCGCTGATTCGACCGTTCACGCCTCGGTTCGAGGCGACAGGCGGAATTTTGAGGCAGTCACAAATTTTGCTGCTTGGTTATCAAGTAACGATGTTCCGCTCAAATTTAATACGTTCTTAAATCCAGAGAACATCTCGAGCATGCGGGGGATACTCGAATGTGTATCGCCATTTGGGCCGAGAATTTGGAGCATATACGAGTATTGGGAGCCCTCGAGCCAACCAGACATAGGCAATAAATGGTCCTGCAGTATTGCCGACCTGACCACTGTTAAAGACGAAATATCTTCTTTCAAAGCCTCTTTTGATATTGAATTTGTTCGAAAGCACACTCGTCGACTTAATTATCCGATAGTTTCACATGACGGTCAGATATACACGCATTCAACTGCTTCTTTGTTCTCATATGAGGATATAGGCTCTATTTTCTCTAAAGGTACCCTCGCAAAGGCATTTGATTTGTGCGCTGACCAATCGGAAAAGGCTGAAACTCGCCATAAGTTCAGATTTAGCTGATATAACTTTGGATGTGGAATGCAGTCCTGCACTTGACATAACCATCACCCAAGCGAATGGCGCGTAAGGTCCGCTTTTGGGAAGCTGCATTGCAGCGTCAATTGTGACGCTCAATGTCCGCTTAGGGCCGATCGCGTCGATCTGCAATAAGGGCGGTGAACCGCCAATCACAGCCACGGTATTGGTCACAAAACCTCAGTTGTAGGTGTGCGTATCCGGAATGCTTTGGTTCAGTTCTTTCCCGACCGTCAAACCATTCACCCGTTCCACGATGGCAGCCGCGTCAATGCCGTGGTGGCGATAGAGATCAGCGATGGTCCCAGTTTGGCCAAAATGCTCGACCCCCAACGGAACCGTCTGATGCCCCTGAACACTGCCGAGCCATGACAACGTTGCGGGATGACCATCGATGACGGTGATGACCTTGCAATGCGGTGGCAAGTCGGTCATCAGGGTTTCAATATGGGCTTGCGCTGCCTTGTTTCCCCGTGAGCGAGCCCGTTGCGCCGCAGTCCAACCGGCGTTCAGCCGGTCTGCCGACGTTACGGCGAGAACGCCGACATCGCGCCTCGCTTCACCGATTATACCCGCTGCTTTGATCGCTTCCGGCGCAACGGCTCCCTGATAAGCAATGACCACTTCACAATTCGGCCCCGGCTTGCGGAGCCAATAGGCCCCATCGATGGCACCTTGACGGAAATCCTCATCCCTCCGTTTCCCAGGCTGCTCAATCGGATTGGTGGTCATACGCAGATAGACCGATCCCCCGGTTTCATCGCGCAACCATGTCCGCTCATCCGGGTCGTCCTCGCCATCGCGCTGTAGATAGTCGAAAGCCCATTGCATGATCACGGCCAACTCGTCTGCAAAGGCGGGTTCAAACGATGCCAGCCCATCCTGAGACATCCCGATCAGTGGCGAGCCCACAGATTGGTGTGCGCCGCCCTCGGGCGCCAACGTTACGCCGGAAGGTGTGCCCACAAGGATGAAACGTGCGTCCTGATAACAGGCATAGTTCAACGCATCGAGCCCGCGCGCCACGAAGGGATCATAAACCGTTCCGATGGGGATCAGCCGTTTGCCAAAAATGCTGTGGCTCAAGCCAGCAGCTCCCAGCAGCAACATGAGGTTCATCTCCGCAATGCCCAGTTCTATGTGCTGACCTTTGGGCGTAAATTCCCATTTCGCGGTGGAAGGGATACGATTCTCTATAAATGCATCTGCTTGCTCCGCGCGAGCAAAAAGCTTGCGGCGGTTCACCCAAGGGCCGAGACTGGTGGTGCCAGTAACATCCGGTGATGTGGTGACGATCCGCGCGGCCAGTTCACTGTCACCCTTGGACAAGTCATCAAGAATCTTACCGAACGCCATTTGGGTTGAAATCTCGCGCGAGGTGTCGATGTCAATAACCGGGACCGCCAGCTTGTCATCGTGATAGCGACGCGTGCCCTTGGCAAAGAACGGCACATCCGTCAGAAAATCACGCAGGGCCGCTTCGTCTGGAACGGTTGCCATCAGCTCCCATTCCTCCCCTTTTGCAACGCCCATATGAGCCTGCCAATCGGCAAACTGAGTTTTGCTCATCAGCCCGCCGTGGTTGTCCTTGTGGCCTGCGATCGGCGTGCCCCAGCCTTTTATTGTATACGCAAGGAAACAGGTCGGGCGGTCATGGTCGATGGCATTGAACGTATCGGCCATAGTCTCGACGCAGTTGCCTCCGAGGTTCTCCATCAATTCGGCCAGTTCATCGTCGCTGCGCCGTTCAATCAATGCGCTGACGTCGCCCTGATCCCCCAGATCATCCAAAAGCCGTTTGCGCCAAACAGCCCCGCCCATGTAAGTCAACGCCGAGTATTCCTGGTTCGGGCAAGCGTCGATCCAGTCACGCAATTTGTCTCCGGCCGGTTCCTGGAATGCCGCTCGCTGCAAAGCACCATGTTTGATCCGCACCACGTCCCAACCGAAGGCATCAAAAATCTTCTCGAGACGCTCGAAAAGCCCTTCACGCACGATCCCGTCGAGCGATTGGCGGTTATAGTCGATCACCCACCATGTGTTGCGCAGATCGTTCTTCCAGCCCTCTTGCAAGGCTTCGTATATATTGCCCTCATCCAATTCTGCATCGCCCACCAATGCGACCATGCGGCCCATCGGGGCATCGCCTCCCCAGCTTTTGGCTTTGATATAATCCTGAATGATGGAAGCAAAGGACGTGATCGCCACACCCAATCCCACCGAACCGGTTGAGAAATCCACATCGTCGATATCCTTGGTGCGGCTGGGGTAGGATTGCACACCACCGAACCCGCGGAAGTTTTCCATCTTCTCGCGCGTCTGGTTGCCCATGAGATACTGCATCGCGTGGAATATCGGCGAGGCATGGGGTTTCACAGCCATTCGATCCTCTGGCTTCAGCGTCGAGAAGTAAAGCGCAGTCATGATCGATACCATCGACGCCGACGAGGCCTGATGACCGCCGACTTTGATCCCGTCCACCTTGGGCCGCACGTGATTGGCGTGATGGATCATCCAATGCGACAACCACAGCAGGCGCTGTTCAATGGTTTTCAGATGGGTCAGATCAGGACGCATGGCGCTATTCCTTATTCGGCTGCATGGCGTTCCGGCATTGGCAGGGCTTGCTCCAGATCGGCAAGGATGTCCTCGACCTCTTCCAGCCCCACGGACAGGCGGATCAAACCGTCGCTGATATCATGTTCGGCGCGTTCCTCGGGCGTGTAAGTAGAGTGGGTCATCGAAGCCGGATGCTGGATCAGTGTCTCAGCATCGCCCAACGAGACCGCTCGCTGGATCATCTTCAGCCTGTTCATAAAGGCAATGCCCCCAGACATACCGTCATCGATTTCAAACGCGATCATTGCGCCGGGTTGATCCATTTGCTGCTCTGCCAGCTTCTGCTGGGGGGAGTTTTCCAACCCCGGGAAATACACGGCCTTTACTGCAGAGTGCCCTTCCAGGAATTCGGCAACGACACGGGCTGAGGCGCAGTGGCGATCCATACGCAGCGCCAGCGTTTTTAGCCCGCGCAAGATCAACATCGCGTTGAACGGAGCCATCACCGCGCCGGTCATATCTTTCATACCCACCAACCGGATTTCGGCAACCTGCTCTGCACTGCCTGCAACCAGCCCGGCCACCACATCGCCATGACCGCCAAGGTATTTGGTGGCAGAATGCACAACAATATCGGCGCCCCTCTCAATCGGGCGTGTCAGGTAAGGCGTGGCATAGGTGTTGTCGACGACCACCTGCGCACCCGCTGCGTGGGCAATCTCGGCCGTGGCCGCGATATCCACCAGCCGCATATTTGGGTTAGCCGGGGTTTCGAAATAGACGACACGGGTTTTGTCGGAGATTGCTACGCGTAGTTTTTCCGGATCGGTCATGTCTATATGGGTGATCGTGATCCCCCATTTTGCCAGCCCATGCTGCATGAAGGCAAAGGTGCAGCCATATACAGTTTTATCTACAATCACTTCGTCACCTGGCGAGAGCAGCGTCCATAGTACGGCGGTAATCGCGCCCATGCCACTGGCAAGCGCCAAGCCAGCCTCGGCCCCCTCCAACGTGGCAATGCGACGCTCCAACAAATCGCAGGTCGGGTTCGAAACTCGGCCG
This sequence comes from Lentibacter algarum, assembly GCF_018860975.1. GTDB lineage: Bacteria > Pseudomonadota > Alphaproteobacteria > Rhodobacterales > Rhodobacteraceae > Lentibacter > Lentibacter algarum_A. The sequence goes on along the minus strand of NZ_JAHKQI010000002.1, from coordinate 410,181 downwards.
TAGACATGCCCCTGCCGCTCACCTGCGAACATCTCGCCACCAGCCTCGGCAGTCTCAAAGGCAAAGGTCGAAGTCAGGTGCAGAGGCGGCGTTAGCGCTCCTTCGTTTTGCATCGGATCATAGGCGTGGTGAATAGCGCGGGTGGCAAAGCTAGCTGGACGGGTCATAAGTGGCTCCTGAATCGACATCATGCCATTATGCGCTACCCAGAACGGAATTTAATTGCCAATTATGTCCTAACTTACATATAAATTGGCAAAATCTGCCAATCAGGGGGCGCAATGGACACCAAAGACAGACAAATTATACGCGCCCTCCAGCGTGATGGGCGGATGACCAACCAGGATCTTGCCGAGGCCGTGAACCTGTCGCCATCCCCGTGCTTGCGCAGGGTAAGAAACCTGGAGGCCAAGGGAGTCATTCAGGGATATAGCGCCGAAGTTGACCCGGCCGCCTACGGTCTGGCCATCACTGTTTTTGTGCGAATTAAACTGGAGCGGCACAATGAAGAGGATGTCCAAAAATTTGAGAAACGGGTCCGGCTAATTGATGAAGTGCTCGAATGTCACGTGATGACCGGGGCGATGGACTATCAGTTAAGGGTGCTGGTCCCTGACCTGGAAGCCTATGAGAACTTTATCCGCAACCGGATACACCCCATCGGCGGCATCGCCTCCATCGACACGAGCTTTGTCTACGGAACCGTCAAGAGGACCGCCGTCTTCCCTTTGTCACGTTAGTTCAGGCTTGTCTGACGTCAGCCCCTGCTGGGCAGATCTGAGCATTAATGAGGGCACAGCGACTATCCGAAACGTCCCCACACTGACGTTTGAGCCGACAAAATTCTGCGCTCTGTATGAATGGCCGCAATGGCGGACCGCATTGCAGCATTTTGAATTGGTGGGCAAGGTCGGCTTTGGGCCGTAAGCGGCATTCCAGATGCACCAGCGTATTACGGTGAGATGGTTGAAAAATAAAAATCGGGGGCTGCAAAATGGTATATCCTGCGAGCGCAGGAGACGACTATAGGATGCGCGCGTGCGAATTTTACCCCACCCCCTCCTGATATCGCCCGCCATAATTCTGAGGCTACTAGATCGGCCAGCACTTGAACGGTGCGAATGGTGGTGTCGATTACATTGACCGGCACCACTTCACTTGTCCTGACCTTGTGCGATCTAGGTGCTTGTGTTCATGACACTCTTGGAAAGGGTATCAAAGATGGTGTCTTGGGCGGGCGACGCATTGCCTAGTACGTATACCTAAAATGGGTTGAGAGAAACAAATCGAATCACACCCGATTTAAGGTATGTCCTAAAGTACGTGGTGGGAGAAATGGTGGGACAGCCACACAGTGCATCCGTATTTGTCAATAAATACAGTGGCTTACATGCGGAGGTTTGGTGGAGCATAGCGGGATCGAACCGCTGACCTCCTGCATGCCATGCAGGCGCTCTCCCAGCTGAGCTAATGCCCCAAACCTTAAGTCAGCAAGCTGGACGTCAGCTGACTGCGCGGGTGATATGCAAAGGGGCGGGAAGGTTCAAGACCAAATCCGCCCCGTTGCCAAATTACTCTACGATTTCAGTCGTCGTCGCTTTCGGCAGCCACATCGGCCAGCTCATCGAGCGAGACTGTGTCATCGTCTTCTTCTTCGTCGTCGAGCACGGCGTCGTCGTCGAGATCAACGTCGACATCATCTTCAAGCTCATCTGCTTCAAGCTCAGCTTCGGCCTCTTTGGCTTTCTTGCTGGCTGCATCTTCAGAGTCAGCTGCGATCATGCTCTTTTTGTTCTTATCGAACTCGATAACTTCACCCGTGTATGGGCTAATGATCGGATCATTGTTCAGGTCGTAAAAACGCTTGCCAGTGGTTGGGCACAGACGTTTGATACCCCATTCTTCCTTAGGCATGGAAACCTCTTTTCATCTCAGGACTTGTCGGCGGTCTGCGCCAACTGCCATAACGGTGCACGGGTGTCAAAGGCTTTTGGCAAATAACGACACTTCCGCAACAAGCCGGCGGCAAGCAAGCCTCGCGAGGAGCAGTTGATGAACAAGCTGATTTTGGAGGGTGATCCACCTGTTGAGGTGCTGCTCAGGCGCTCATCACGGGCAAAGAAGCTGTCTTTGCGGGTGTCACAGCTTGACGGACGGGTGACCTTAACTGTGCCGCGCTATGCCTCGGAGCGTGAGGCCCTAGGGTTTGCGCGCGAAAAAGCTGCCTGGTTGCGCGGGCATGTGAGCCGGTTTGAGGCCGACATTGTGCCAACTTATGGTGTCGAGTTGCCCTATGAAGGGCAGATGATTCGCCTTGAGGCAGGAACAGGGCGCAAAGTGCTGCTTGTGAACGATGTGCTGCATGTCCCCGGCGCGCCCGAGCGGCTCGGTGCACGGGTTGCGGCTTTTTTGAAAGAGAACGCGCGGGTGCGCTTGACTGGTGCCTCCGATCACTATGCGGCATTACTTGGCCGCGATTTCAGCCGCATTAGCCTGCGTGACACGCGTTCACGCTGGGGGTCATGCAGTTCGGAACGCGCGCTCATGTATTCGTGGCGCTTGATCATGGCTCCACCCGAGGTGCTTGACTATGTCGCCGCGCATGAGGTTGCACACCTGCAAGAGATGAACCACTCACGGGCCTTTTGGGCTTTGGTTGAGCAGCTGTATGGCGCGCACGCCGCGCCGCGCCGCTGGCTGCGTGAACATGGCACTGGTTTGCACAAGTTCCGTTTTGGCAATTGACGCGGCAGGCGTTTGTGATCACACATAAACCATGCAAGCAAATCTAACAAAAGCCGAGCCCACTGCGGCTTCAGCCCATGATAAAGTTTATCGTGGTTTACGCAGCCGCATCATGCATGGTGAGTTGCCTCCCGGCCAAGCGCTGACTTTGCGGGGTGTCGGCCGCGAGTTCGAAGTTTCGATGACACCGGCCCGCGAAGCACTGCAACGTCTCGTCGCCGAAGGGGCGCTGACAATGTCGAACTCCGGTCGTGCCTCTACCCCTGAGCTGAGCAATGAACGTATTGAAGAGCTTGCCGCCCTGCGCGCTTTGATCGAAGTCGAGCTCGCCAGCCGTGCCCTACCCCGTGCGCATATCGCCCTGATCGACAGGCTCACCGCCATCAACGGCACCATCGCCGAGGCCATAGCCCACAAAGACGCCGTCGCCTACATCCGCCTCAACCTTGAGTTTCACCGCACGCTCTATTTGCGGGCGCAAGCTCCGGCGATGCTGGCAATGTGCGAGACCGTATGGCTGCAGCTCGGCCCAACCATGCGGGCGCTTTACGGACGGTTACACCGCACCGAACTGCCGCAGTTTCACCGTGCCATTGTTGCAGCACTGCGCGCCGGTGACGAGCCAAGCCTGCGCCTCGCCGTACGCTCGGATGTGACACAGGGCCTCAGAATGCTGGCGAGTTAGGCCGCCAGCCCCTTTGAGCCGAGATCAAGATACTTCTTGCGGCGTTCCGAGATAATCTCTTTGGCGTCTTTCTCTTCCAGTTCGGCCAGCATCTCTCCGATCGCGGCCTTCACGGCGTCAAGTGTCGCTGGTTTGTCGCGATGCGCGCCACCAAGCGGCTCTTTGATCACGCGGTCTGTCACGCCAAGCTGGCTAAGATCCTGCGCTGTGAGCCGTAGCGCTTCTGCGGCTTCGCGCATTCTTTCGGCGTCTTTCCAGAGGATGCTTGCACAGCCTTCCGGTGTGATCACTGAATAGATCGAATGCTCGAGCATGGCGATGCGATCTCCCGTAGCAAAGGCCACGGCCCCGCCAGATCCGCCTTCGCCGATGATCACCGACACAAGCGGCACACCGACCTGCAAGCAGGCCTCGGTTGAGCGCGCAATCGCCTCTGACTGGCCACGTTCTTCCGCACCTTTACCAGGATATGCGCCAGCGGTATCAACAAGCGAAATGATCGGCAGGCCGAATTTGTCGGCCATCTGCATCAAGCGCACGGCCTTGCGGTAGCCTTCCGGCCGCGCCATGCCAAAGTTATGTTTGATGCGGCTCTTGGTGTCGTGGCCTTTTTCGTGGCCGATCACAACAACTGGCTGATCGTTGAACCGCGCAAGACCGCCAGTAACAGCGTAATCATCGGCAAAGTTCCGGTCACCCGCGAGCGGTGTGAATTCGGTGAACAACTCGGCGATATAGTCTTGGCAATGCGGGCGGTCAGGGTGACGGGCAACCTGACATTTACGCCAAGGCGTGAGCTCCTTGTAAAGCTCGACGAGCATCTCGGCGGCCTTCTTGTCAAGCGCTGCGGCTTCGGCCTCAACATCCATCTCTTCGTTTTGGCGCGCCATAGCACGCAGCTCTTCGGCTTTGCCTTCGATCTCGGCAAGTGGCTTTTCAAAATCGAGGTAGTTGGTCATGCTTCACTCCAAACAGCGCGAAAAGGCTTTAGCGATATATGGCGTGACAGTTAGGTTTTTGCAACTCCGCAAGATTTGTCACAAACCTTTGTGCCAAACCAGAGAGGCACCAAGGCAGGGCAACACAAAACGACAGGAAAGCAAACGGTGGAAAACGACTACGAAAAGCGCATGCTACGGGTGCTTGATTACATCCTCGCAAACCCCGACGGCGACTTGTCCCTCGACAACCTCGCCGATGTAGCAGCCCTTAGCCGCTTTCACTGGCACCGTGTGTTTCACGCGATGACAGGCGAAACATGCGCCGAGGCCGTGCGCCGCATACGCCTGCGCAAAGCCTCATTCGATCTTGTGCAAACGGATCAAAGCATCAAGACAATCGCTGCCAGCGTCGGCTACCCCAACATGCAAAGCTTTGCGCGCGCCTTTCGGGGAGCCTTCAGTCAAACACCGCACGCCTATCGCCAAGCCGGACATGTCGCCCTGCCGAAACTCAAGTTCAAACGAAAGGAAAATGAAATGTTTGACGTGACCCTCGCAGAAATGCCCGAACGCAAGATCATCGGATTGCCGCACAAAGGCGCCTACAACCGAATCTCCGAAGCCTACGAGAAAGTCTTTGCGCTGGTTGGTAGCCGCGGCATGTTCCCGCAGACCGGCAAGATGGTCGCCCTCTATGAAAGCGATCCAACCTCTACCCCGGAAGCCGAGCTATCAAGCTTTGCCGGAATTGAGTATAGCGGCGACGCACAAGAAGGCTTTGAAGTCCGCACGCTCACGGCTGGCCCCGCCGCAAAACTGCGCCTCATAGGGCCATACACAGGCCTACAAGCGGCATATGATCACCTCTACGGCGTCTGGCTCCCACAATCGGGCCGCGTGCCTGCGGAAGTGCCGTCGTTTGAAGTCTATGAAAACTCACCTCACGACACCGCCCCGCAAGACTTGATCACCGACATCTACCTACCGCTGGCCTAAGAAGGCAAAAGCACCGGATAGAGCGAGAGCACCAGAAGCGCTGCCATTGTCCAGTTGAAGGCCCGCAAACTCGCGGTGCTCTTCAGCAGGCGGCGCAGCTCTTGGCCGAGCACAGTCCAGATGCTGACCGAAGGGAAATTTACGAGGCCAAACACCAGCGCGACGAGAAAGATCGCCCATGCCGAGCGGTCGGGCGCGTAAATCGCTATCGCCGTCAGCGCCATCGTCCAGGCCTTGGGGTTCACCCACTGAAACGCCGCCGCTTGAAAAAACGTCATCGGCGTTCCTTCAATCTCGCTCTTCTCCGGAGGCGCAGCGTTGGCGATTTTCCATGCCAGCCAAAGCATATACATCACACTCACAACCTTCAAAATTGTGTGCGACACAGGCCACATGTCAAACACCTGAATAAGACCTATGCCAACCAGAAAGATCATAAATGCAAAGCCAAGCCCGATACCGAACATATGCGGAACCGTGCGGCGAAAGCCGAAGTTGGTGCCAGACACCATCAGCATCATATTGTTCGGCCCCGGAGTTGCGGACGACACAAAGGCAAAGGCAACAAGGCCATAGAGAAGTTCACTAGACATCCGGCGACTATCAGACATTTTCCACCCGATGACTAGAACACATCTGCTCATTTTCTTGGAGCAAATATCCTAGGGGGTTTGGGGGACTAGTCCCCTATTTTCTACAAAACCTGCGCGCCGAAAGGCGCGCCGCTAGGTCACGGCAGATTTGTTGATCGTGACCCGCCGGACAAATGCAACGATGAACATGATCGTCAGGATCAGAATGATCGTCGGCGCAGGTGCGCTATCGATGAAGAAACTCAGGTAAACACCCAACATTGATGCGCCAAAGCAAACCAGAACCGACACCCAGAGCATGCTTTTGAACTCCCGCACAAGCAGGAAAGCAACCGCCCCCGGAGCAATGAGCAAGCCGATGGCAAGGATCAAACCGACAGCCGACAGCGTGGCGACGATGGTTGCAGAAAGCGCCGTCAGCAGCCCGTAATGCAGCCAGTTCACCCGCAGTCCAGACGCTCGCGCTTGTGCTGGATCAAAGCTATGCAAAAGCAGGTCTTTCCACTTGATCAACAGCCCACCGCTGACCAGCAAGCCGATGAAGCCTGCCGTCAGAAGCTCTTCACCCGAAACGCCGAGCATATTTCCGAACAGGACGTGATCGAGGTGCACATTGGTTTCGATCGACACGTAGAGCACGATTCCAAGGCCAAACATCCCCGAAAAAACCACGCCCATAACCGTGTCTTGTTTGATCCGCGAATTTTCGGACAGATAGCCTGTCGCCAGCGAACAGATCATACCTGCCGCAAAAGCCCCGATGATCAGTGGCAGGCCGGCAATATACGCCAGCACAATGCCTGGAAGCACTGCATGGCTTACTGCATCACCCATAAGCGCCCAGCCCTTGAGCACAAGAAAGCACGAGAGCAGCGCAGTGGGCACTGCGACCAATGCACAGATGATGAAGGCCGTCTGCATGAAGGGAAACTGAAAGGGCATGAGCAGTGTTTCGAGGTTCATTTCATGCCCTCCGTTATTGCGAGTTTTGCACGGCGGCGGGCGGAGAGAAGCCCATGTTTGGGAGCAAACACAAACGCCAGCAGGAACAGCGATGTTTGCAAGACAACGATCACTCCACCTGTCGCGCCATCAAGAAAATAGCTGAAGTACGCGCCAAAAAAGCTCGTCAGCGTGCCGATAGCGACCGAGGTGATGATCAGGATCGGGAAGCGGTCGCAAAGCAGATAGGCGGTTGCGCCCGGCGTAACGACCAAAGCGATCACAAGAAAGGCGCCAACAGTTTGCATCGCCGCGACAACCGACGCAGAGAGCAGCACAAAAAACACCGCCTTCAGCGCCGTCGGGTTCAGCCCGATAGAGCGGGCGTGGCTCTCGTCAAAGAACACAACCATCAAGTCTTTCCACTTTGCCAGAAGCACCGCCAGCGTTACGCCGCCGATGAGCGCAAGCTGCAGCGTGTCTTCCGGTGTAATAGCCAGAATATTGCCCATAGTGATGGTTTGAAGGCTCACAGAAATGGGGCTGAGCGAGACCATGAACAGCCCGAGCCCGAAGAAGGATGTGAAGATCAGCCCGATGATCACATCAACTTTCAGTCCCGAGCGCTCTGTCAAAAACAGCATCGCCAAAGCTGCCAGCCCGCCCGACAAAAACGCGCCCAAGGCAAAGGGCAGGCCGAGCATGTAAGCCCCCGCCACCCCGGGCACGACAGAGTGTGAAAGTGCATCGCCGATCAGCGACCAGCCTTTGAGCATCAGGTAAGCCGAAAGGAACGCACAGACGCCACCAACAAGCGCCGAGACCCACATCGCGTTGGTCATGTATTGATAGGCAAATGGCTCAAGCAGCGTGTTCACTTGTCCGGCTCCTGCTGCTCGGTTTTTTTGTCTTGCCGCTGGGTTTGTTCGCCGTATTGCACAAAGGGGCGCTCGTCGTCTGTGAAGATTGTCACAGCGCGTTCGTCGCCGTCATCATGGAGCGCATCGCCGCCAAGCGTGAAGTGCCTGAGCACCCCGCCGAAGGCCTGTTCAAGGTTCTCTCTGATGAAGACTTCATCGGTCGGCCCGAAGGCCAGCACAGTGCCCTTCACCAGCACTGTTCTATCGCAGTATTCAGGCACCGAGCCGAGATTATGGGTAGCCACAAGCATCACCCGCCCCTCGGCGCGTAGCTCAGCCAAGAGGGCGATAATCTGGTTCTCGGTGTTCACATCAACGCCGGTAAACGGCTCGTCCAGCAAGATAACCTGCCCCTCTTGCGCCAAAGCCCGCGCCAAGAAAACACGCTTGCGCTGCCCGCCCGAAAGCTCGCCAATCTGACGCTTGCGGAACTCGCTCATGCTGACGCGCTCAAGCGCGTGATCAACGGCGTCGTGGTCAGCCTTTGAAGCACGGCGCATAAAGCCCATGTGCCCGTAGCGGCCCATCATTACAACGTCTTCGACCAGCACCGGAAAGGCCCAGTCAACCTCCTCGGCCTGCGGAACGTAGGCCACAAGGTTTGATTTCAGCGCTTCCTTGATCGGCATACCAAGAAGGGTAATCGCGCCCGAAGCCACAGGCACAAAGCCCATGATCGCCTTGAACAGTGTCGATTTTCCCGCGCCGTTAACGCCCACAAGCGCCGTCACCGTGCCACGCGGAATGTCAAAGCTTGCATCGCGCAGGGCCGTGTGCCCGTTGCGGTAAGTAACCGTGACGTTCTCGGCATGAATGCCCATCATTGGCTTGCTCCGATCAGTCCGTTCACCACGGTTTCTGAGGTCACGCGCAGCAAGTCGAGGTAGGTCGGCACCGGCCCGTCTTCCGTGCTGAGGCTGTCAACATAGAGCATCCCTCCATAAGCCGCGCCAGTTTCGCGGGCGACTTGTTTGGCGGGTGCGTTGCTGACGGTGCTCTCGCAGAACACAGTGCTGATCTCGTGGTCGCGCACACCGTCGATAACTTTGCGCACTTGTTTGGGTGTCCCTGTCTGGTCAGCATTCATCGGCCAGAGGTAAAGCTCCTTAAGCCCGAGATCACGCGCAAGATACGAGAAGGCACCCTCGCATGTTACCAACCAGCGCTTGCCCTCAGGCAGGTCGTTGAGATTGTCTTTCAACGGCGCCAACACCTCACGCAGTTGGTTGGCGTAGGCGTTGGCATTTTTTTGGTAGGTCGATGCGTTTTCAGGATCGGCATTTGAGAGCGCTTTCTCGATATTGGCAACATAGATCAGCGCGTTCTCAAGCCCCATCCACGCGTGCGGGTTGGCTTTGCCTTCGTAACTCCCCTCACCAATCGCAATCGGTGCAATACCCTCGGTCAGTGTCGCAGAAGGCACGTCGCCAAGGTTGCTCAGAAACTGCTCGAACCAGAGTTCAAGATTCAGACCGTTCCAGAGGATCAAATCGGCATCATGGGCGCGCACGATATCGCGCGGCGTCGGTTCATAGCCATGAATCTCGGCGCCCGGTTTGGTGATCGACACGACATCGGCGGCATCGCCTGCGACGTTCTGCGCCATGTCCGCAAGCACGGTGAATGTTGTCACGACTTTCAGCTTGTCAGCTGCCTGCCCTGCCGAGGCAAGGCAAAGCGCGAGGGTGATTAAGGTTGACCGAAACATCGCGACTCCTTTGGAAGTTGTTGCACAACTGTTATTGCAAATCATTCGCAACTACAAGCAAATAGAGATCACGCCCTTTTTTGCCCAACACGCCGCGCAAAGGCGCTGAACTCAGCCACTTCTTCGGCTGTCGGGTGTTGGCCTGAAAAGCAGTATAGATAGCCTGCGATACGTGTCAGCCGCTCTTCCAAGGCCTCTGACAGATCAAGCGCATAATAGCCGATTTGTTGGTAATACAGCACGCGTGCGCGGATATCGGCCTCATCGGGGGCGTATCCATGACGCTCAAACATCTGGGCAATGGCGTCTTTGCGGGCGCTGTCGGAGCGGTCAATGATGCGACGCACAGAGCCGTCACGGCGGGCCCATTCACGCACAGCAAAGTCGAGCTGGTGGTTGAAGCCCTGGGGATCAACCACGCAACGAAAGAAGTTGTTGAGCGCAGCATTGATCGTATCCGCAGGCAGTTTGGTCTGTGCGACCATGATGCCGGTGTTGCTGTGCTCCCAGTCGGCTAGCAGCTGATCAAGCAAGTCCTTCCGGCTTTTGAAATACCAGTAGAACGACGAACGTGACACACTGAGACGCTCGGCGATACCCAGAACTTTTACCTCGCCGACGCCTTCGCTAACGAGAATGTCGCGCGCCACATTGAGCCAGTCGTCACGCGTGACTTTAACGTGCCCAACAAGCGGCGGCTTGTCGGGGTCATCACGGTGCAAGATCGTGGGGTGTGAAACGGCTGGGCCTTTGGCCATGTTAGCTCTCCGGAAGGGCACCACCTTCAGCACTGCGCCTAGCAATGTAGGCTTCCAGCTCCTCGCGCCGGTCACCGCTTGTTTCGGGGCGTGTATCAGCTGCGATGATATCTTTCCAGACGCGGGTTGCCCTTGTGCTGGCGTCTAGGCTGCCGCGCTCTTCCCATGTTCCGAAGTTGGCATAATCGTGCACAATCGGCTCGTAAAACTCGGTGTTGTAGCGCTGCATGGTTTGCCCCGCCGCAAAGAAGTGTCCGCTTGGTTGCACCTCTTGCAACGCATCAAAGCCGATTGCGGCAGCGCCCTCTTCAGCCCCTGCACATAGTTCGGCGATCATGTTGAGCACTTCGATATCGGTGATCAGCTTTTCGTAGGAAACCGTCAGGCCGCCCTCCAACCACCCCGCCGAGTGAATAACAACCGTTGCGCCAGCCATGATGCAGCCCCATAGGCCAAGCTGGTTTTCGTTGGCGGCCTGCACGTCGTTTAGGTTTGAGGCCGAGCCCGCAGCCGAGCGCCAAGGCAGGCCCACAAGCTGTGCCATTTGGCCCGCCGCTAACGAAGCCTGAAAATGCGAGGGCGTGCCAAAGGCCGGTGCGCCTGATTTCATGTCGACATTCGAGGTGAACGTTCCGTAGCACACAGGCGCGCCCGGGCGGGTGAGTTGAGTCAGGGTGATCGCGGCGAGCGCCTCGGCGTGGCTCAGTGTTATTGCGCCCGCGACGGTGATCGGCGCCATTGCCCCCATCAAGGTAAACGGCGTCACGATCGCAACCTGCCCATGCTTGGCAAAGTCGATCAAGCCCTGCGCCATTGGCATATCGAGCGTGCGCGGGCTATTGGTGTTGACGATTGTGTAGCAATGCGGGTTGGCCTTGAAGGCGTCGTCACTGGCACCCCTGAATGCGGCCAGCATCTCGAAGCTTTCAAGCACCTGAGGGGTGCCGCGCGAAAAGACGAAAGGCAGTTTGTCACTCAACGTGAGCTGCGTTTGCAGGGTGAAATAGTGCCTGATATTGGTCGCAACGTCTTGCGGCTCTACCAGTGGTGGCATCATTTGCAGCACATCGTAGTTCTGGGTGATTTGCACAAGTTCCTTGAAGTCACGCGCCGTGCCGGGGCGGCGGCCGCGCTCAAGATCTGTCGTGTGAGGGGCGCCGGCGCCGGGCTGAAAGACCAGATTGCCCAGCTTTAGTGTCAGATCCCGCTCACGTGCACCGGCACGGCAGGTGATGCTCTTTGGCGCAGTCTTGAGCGCGGCTTCGACCATCTCGCGGCCGATGAACACCATCTCGTTGCTTTCATCTACCCGCGCTCCGCCTTGCTTGAAAAGCCTGCGCGCCTCGGGCAGCAGCACCTTCATCCCCAGCTCTTCCAGCGTGCGCAAAGATGTCTCGTGCATCGCAGCGATCTGATCATCAGAGAAGACTTTCATCTGCGGGAACGGATTGCTCAGGTTGCGATAGTTGGTGCTTCGCTTTGAGGCTGGTTCTGCCCCTGCCCGCCTGCGCCCTGTGCGTTTCGCGCCGCTCATGAGGTTGACCTCATCGCTTTTCCCTTCGGATCATATGGCGAGCTTTCAATAACCTTGGCGGCACGAGCGACTCCGACGATATGCACAGTGAGTTTAGTGCCGACTTGGGCCATATCAGTGTCTATCATAGCCATAGAAAGCGACTTTTTCACTGTGTGACCATACCCGCCAGAGGTTACATATCCGACGCGCTTGTCGCCGCTCCAGACGGGCTCGTAACCACTGGCATCGGCGTCAACGGCCTCAACTTCCAGCGTTACAACGCGCTGTGTGGGGCCGTTGCCTGCCTTCTCTTTGAGGGCCGCTTCACGACCTGTGAAGGCGGGTTTTTCCCAGTCGATCCAACGGTCCATTCCGGTTTGGGCAGCGGTGTAGCCTTGCGTGAACTCGGCCGACCAGATGCCGAAGCTCTTTTCGAGACGCAAGCTGCCGAGCGCGCCAAAGCCGACTTCTTTGATGCCCTCATCAACGCCAGCTGCCAGCAAGAGTTTGCGCAGGGTTGCGTGGTCCCCCATGCGGCAGTTGATCTCGTATCCGAGCTCACCCGTGACCGAGAGGCGCGCAACGCGACAGCGCAAGAGTCCGATATCAAACAAACCGCAGCCCATGAACGGGAGGTCTCCGACTGCGCCCTCTGTGAGCTTCTCGATCACGGCTTTGGAACGCGGGCCGGACAGCGAGAAACCTACCATTTCTTCGCCCAAGTCGCGAACAATGACTCCCTCGCGCATGTGGCTGTCAAACCAGCGCATGTGCCATTCACGCAGGTAGTAACTGCCCATGATCCAATAGGTGCCGTCGCCCCAGTTGAACACTGTCAGGTCGCCCTTGAGGCGGCCAGTTTCAGCGAGCATCGGCGCAAGTTTGGCGCGGCCAGCGGCGGGGAGTTTACCTGCCATGACGTGATCGAGCCAAGCCTCGGCATTGGGGCCGGACACTTCGAACCGCGAGAAGCCGGAGATGTCGAGAAGGCCAACGTTTTCGCGCACGGCTGCACATTCCGCGGCGACGATGGGAAACGCGTTCGAGCGCTTAAGTGTTGGAGTTTCTTCAAAATTGTCCGGCGCGAAGTAAAGCGGTGTTTCCATATCCCATGTCACTCCCCAGCGGCATCCGGCGGCTGACATATCAGCATAGGCAGGGGCTGTTTTGAGCGGCCTTCCTGCGGGGAGTTGCTCGTTGGGATAGGTCATCACAAAGCGGCGGGTGTAGAACTGACCGGTGGTTTGGCGGATGTATTCACGGTTTTCGGCGTAGGCACCAAAGCGGGCGACGTCCATGCCGTAGACATCTTCTTCGGGCTCGCCGTTGATCATCCATTCGGCAAGTGACTTGCCAACACCACCACCTTGCAAGAAGCCAGCCATCACTGCGCAGGCGCACCAGTAGCCGGGTTTGCCGCGCACGGGGCCGACCAGCGGGTTGCCGTCAGGCGCGAAAGTAAATGCGCCGTTGACCCATGTTTTGACACCGACATTTTGCAACGCCGGATAGCGCTCGAACCCGAGGATAAGCTCCTTTTCGATACGGTCGGTTTGCTCTTGAAAAAGCTCCATGCCGTAGTCCCACGGGGCGCCGTCGAGGGCCCAATGTTCGTGGTCAACTTCGTAGATACCAAGGAGCATGCCGTTTTGGTCTTGGCGGGTGTAGGTGAAGCCCTCAAGATCCACTGTCATCGGAATTTCAAAGTCGAGTTTTTCGATCTCGGGAATGGTGTCAGAGACGAGGTAGTGGTGCTTGAGCGGCGCGACTGGCAGCTCGATTCCGGCCATGCGACCAACCTGTTTTGCCCAGAGGCCGGCGGCGTTGACAACATGCTCGCAAGTGATTGTTCCTTTCTCGGTTACAACCTGCCAACCCTCTGAAACTTCATGTAATTCCAGAACACGGTTGTGCTCGATCACCGTCGCGCCGCGCTTCTTTGCGGCGCCCGCATAGGCGTGCACGGTGCCTGTGGTGTCGAGGTATCCTTCGCGGTCAGCCCACATACCGCCGAGGATGCCTTCGGTTGACATGAGCGGGTTCAGCTCGCCCGCTTCCTGGGGTGTCACGAGGCGGCAATCATCAATGCCGATTGACTGAAATGTGCGGTAGGCAGACTGCAACCATTCCCAACGGTCAGGGGTGCCTGCGAGGGTGAGGCCGCCTGTCATATGCAGACCGATGTTCTGGCCGCTTTCTTTCTCGATTTCGGGAAGCAAATCAATAGTGTAGGCTTGCAGCGCCGCGATGTTCGGGTCAGCGTTGAGAGCGTGAATACCGCCGGCAGCGTGCCAGCTTGAGCCCGCCGTAAGCACCGAGCGTTCAACCAGGCAGACATCTTTCCAGCCCATTTTTGCAAGGTGATAAAGCACCGACGCGCCGACAACGCCGCCTCCGATAACGACAACTCTGTAATGCTGTTTCATGGTGGTCACTCCTCTATCCGATTGCGAGTCCGGTTCCGGACAGAAATCAGGTCAAATTCCGAATCTGATTGACCCTATGATGCAATATTCATTGTGTCTATACACTTGTGTCTAATGCAGCACCAACGGCGGGTGCGTTCGCTTGGTTAACAGGTCAGATTCACGCAGAAACGGCCTGTGACTCGGGTGCATACTGCAGTGCATATACCAGTGCATAATGCGTGCTGACAGATTTGGACGAGGCCAAAGCAGTGCAAAAGGTTAGCGCGCGCGCCGCTGCAGGCTTGATCAAACCTAATTGCTTTCCTACAACCTGTGACGCAAGTGTTGTGGCGTTTTGATATCTCTGGCCATACACAGGAGACAGTGATGAGCGTTCCAGCCCTTGATGCCAGTTCCGTTGTCGAGCCGATCCGGCGCCTCGCTCAGGAGGGCGGTGTTCTGGCGGTGATCACACGGATCGACGGGCCGTCTTACCGCCGGCTTGGTGCAATGATGGCCGTTCTTGCTGACGGTGTGCGTGTCGGCACCTTGAGTTCGGGCTGCGTTGAAGCCGACATCGCACTGCATGCCGAGGCGACGCTGGCGGAGGGCAAGCCAAAGGCCATTACCTATGGCAAGGGCTCGCCATTTGCCGACATCACCCTGCCTTGCGGCGGCGGCTTGGAGGTGTTGCTTTTGCCCTCACCTGACAGCGCCGTGCTCGAGCAGGTGATCGCCGTTCATGAGGCGCGACAGACCTGCACTTTGAGCATCGAGCCAGCCAGCGGTGACATGAGCGTTCAGCAAGGCGGTGAAAGCGGCTTTGACGGCGCTTTGTTTTCTATCGTGATCAAACCCGAGCTGGCCTTCTATGTTTTTGGCAAGGGGCCAGAAGCTGTCACCTTTGCCGGGCTTGTGCACAGTGCGGGATATCCGAGCCTGCTGTTGTCGCCTGACGACGAAACCTTGAACCTTGCCGCAGCGGCGGGTTGTGCTGTGCGACATTTGAACAGCCCCATGCTACCCGACGACATGCAGCCTGACGCGCATTCGGCAGTTGTTTTGTTCTTTCATGATCACGAATGGGAACCACCGATTGTTGCGCAGGCACTCAAGAGCGAGGCCTTTTATATCGGTGCGCAGGGCAGCATGCGCGCCAGCGCTTTGCGGCGGCAGGAGCTTACGTTGCTCGGTGTTAGCGCGGCCGACATTGCACGTGTCAAAGGCCCGATCGGGCTGATCCCCTCGGTGAGAGATGCGCGCAAGCTGGCAGTGAGCGTATTGGCTGAAGTGTTAAGCTTGTAAAATGCAAAAAGGCCGCGCGGTAAACGCGGCCTTTGGTTGATTTTCGATTTGTCTTATAAGCCCATCAGGATGTAGTCGTGCAAATCGTTCGCCGAAGCCACGCCGTTCACTGTCAGCGTGTCGCCACCGCCGAAGTCAAACACGACATTGCCGCCGACAACGCTTGCATAGGTGTCAAGCAGCCCTTGCGCAGTTGTCTGTGAGCCCCAGAGGTCTCCGTCGATGACGAGCCAGTCTAAGGATGTAAAGTCGGCGATCATGTCATTGTCGCTGAAGATATTGAAGACAAAGGTGTCAGCGCCTGATCCGCCGGTCATGGTGTCATCGCCTGTGCCGCTGACAAAGGTGTCGTTACCCGAGCCGCCCAGCATGGAATCCATGCCCGTGTTGCCGAGAAGGTAGTCGTTGCCCGCGTCTCCGAGCAGTGTATCGTTGCCTTTACCGCCTTTGACGCGGTCGTTGCCGATGCCGCCGTTGACGTAGTCAGCCGAGCTGCCGCCTTCAACCGTGTCGTCGCCGGCCTCCCCATAGACTGTGTCGTTCAGGTTCCCGCCGCGGATTGAGTCATTGCCGTCACCGCCATAGAGCGTGTCACGTCCGGCTTCACCGATCATCTCGTCGTTGCCAAGGCCGCCTTCAACAAAGTCTCTGCCTTTGTTGCCGTTGAGCAGATCATTGCCGGCGCCGCCTTCGAGGAAGTCATTGTTGCCGCGGCCTTTAACGGTGTCGTTGCCGGCGCCGCCATCCATTGTGTCGTTGCCGTTGCCGCCGTCGAGTTTGTCTTTGCCGGCGCCGCCTTCAAGCAGGTCATCGCCACCGCCTGAAAACAGCGAGTTGTTATAGTCGTTGCCCATCAGGTGATCGTCGCCGCTACCTGACTGTGCATCTTCGATCACGACACCGTTCGCAACGGTATAGCCGCCCGCGACACCATCGGCTGACGAAAGCCAACCGAGGCCACCGACTTCGTGGTCAATGCTGGCTTCACGCAGGTCGATGGTGACGTCTTTTGAGCCGATGTAGCGGATTTTATCACGCCCGCCAGCGTCCCAGATCGAAGACCAATAGGTGCCGCTCACGTTCGATCCGGGCAGCATGTAAATATCGTTGCCGGTGTTGTGGTTCATGTTGGCGCCATACATTTGCTGAAGCGCGGCGATGTCAAGCGCCATTGGCCCCGCTTCGAAGCCCCATTCGCCACCCGGGCCGCCGACATCACCCTTCACACCGCCGGGGCCGTCGTTGCCGGAGTTGTATGTCATGGTCGTGTAGACGCCCTGATTGAAGTTGTAGTTGCCGTAGTCGCCAAAGCTTGAACTCACGCCGGGCATGATGGTTGAGCCAGCGCTCGTATCGTGCGGGTGACCGAGGCCGAGGCCGTGCAGCAACTCGTGTGTAATTGTCACAAAGCCGTAGCCGCCAAGTTCAAGGTCGCCGCCTGGGCTTATGTCCCAGAGCAGGCCGTTGAACACACCTGTCAACTGACCGGTATAGTTGCTGGATGGCGGGGGGAAGAAATGGCCAAGCGCACCATCATAGCCCAGCTCATTGATGTCGAGAACGAGCACGAGTTCAGCGCTTGCAGAAGAGTAAACGACATTGAAGTTAACGTTGGCGACCGCTTCGATGAGGTCGAACGCTTCGTGAAACTGGTTAATTTCATACGTCAGCCAGCCCTCTGAAACGACTCCGTCGTAGCCCGCAACCCCGTTTGGCGCGAAATAGACGTCAAAATTTGATATTCCCCAAGAGTAGTCGCCTTGCACGGTGTCGATCAGGCTTTGGGTTTTGCTCAGGGGTGCGGTTGATTGCTCGGTCATAATTTTGCTCTCTTTCCCATAATCTTAACGTGGTGATCCCGACTTCGAAAGAACCGGAATTTCTGCCAAAATACGGCCACACTCATCCAAATGTTAACAATTGTTTACCCCATAATGATATCATTCGCAAAGCCGGATAATGACGAAATGTCTTCAAGTGTGATCGTGACCCCGTCGGCAAGTGACAGGACAATGTCGCCGTCAGAAACTGTGCCATAGAGCGACAACAGTTCTTGTGCCGTATCAGCTTCGCCCCAAAGGCTTGAATGAATGAGCAGCTTGTCCCCGTTCTTGGTGTAGTCCTTGATGACATCGCGGCCACTACCAGAGGCGAAGACGAAGGTGTCGCCGCCGCCACCGCCGTAGAGCTCGTCGTTGCCGCTGCCGCCGGTCAGTGTGTCGGCGCGGCGGCCCCCGTGCAATGTGTCGTTGCCGCTGCCACCAAACAGCACATCGTTGCCTCCGGCCCCTTCAATGTTGTCGC
The DNA here is from genome assembly GCF_018860975.1 of Lentibacter algarum. Classification (GTDB taxonomy): domain Bacteria; phylum Pseudomonadota; class Alphaproteobacteria; order Rhodobacterales; family Rhodobacteraceae; genus Lentibacter; species Lentibacter algarum_A. The sequence continues at coordinate 392,360 of NZ_JAHKQI010000002.1, read as the reverse complement.
GACCTGCGCCACCGCTGATCTCGTCTTTACCCCCACCACCGCGCAGGTAATCATTGCCGCCACCACCGTCCATGATGTCATGTCCGGCTTTGCCATAGAGCGTGTCATGATGGCTGCCGCCATACATCGTGTCATCGCCGCCGCCGCCGATGAGACTGTCTTCACCACCGCTGCCAGAAAGGCTATCATCGCCGCTATTGCCTTTGAGGGTGTCGTCGCCCGCGCCGCCGTAGAGGCTGTCTTTGCCGTTGTCGCCTGACAGGCTGTCGTTGCCGTTATCGCCATACAGGACATCATGTTTGGTGTCGCCTTTGAGGGTGTCATTGCCATCACCGCCGATCAGCACGTCGTCGCTGGCTCCGCCAATGAGGCTGTCGTCGCCGTCGTCGCCCAGAAGTGTGTCGCTGCCGGTGCCGCCGTTGAGGTAGTCGTTGCCGTTCTCGCCTATGAGCATGTCATTCTGGTCGTTGCCAAAGAGGCTATCATCCCCCTCGCCGCCCGTTAGCGTGTCATGGCCTGTGTCGCCATAGAGCACATCGTTATCGTTCTCGCCTTGCAGAGAGTCGTCGCCATCGCCGCCACGGAGTGTGTCGGAGCCGCTGCCGCCACCGAGCGTATCATTGCCGTCGTCGCCGTTGAGTGCGTCATTGCCATCCTCGCCTTGCAGGGCGTCATTGCCCTCTCCGCCGTGCAGGGTATCGTTGCCGCTGCCGCCGAGCAGGGTGTCGCTGCCCGAACTGCCCAGCAGGTTGTCATGCCCGGTTCCGCCGTCGAGCATGTCGTTGCCAGTGCCGCCGTCGAGCGTGTCTGATCCGGCCTCTCCCAGCATGGTGTCGTGTTCACCCATGCCTGAGAGGCGGTCATTTCCTGCGCCGCCATAAACCATGTCACTCTGCGCGGTGCCCATGAACACCTCGCTGGCGGTGCCGCCTTGAAAAACCGTCACCAAACCGTTCAGCAGCTCTTCATGGGTGACGGTCTGGTCGAGAAAGACAAATTCTTCGATATCAGAGAAGATGTCCTGACCATCGCTTGACGTGAGTGTTACGGTGCCATCGGGGCTGGTGGTGTAAGTCACATTTGTCAGCGTGTCATTGATGATGGCGGTGTCGGTGCCTGCGCCACCGGAAACGGTGTCGTCGCCGCGCCCGCTTGTCAGGGTGTCGTTGCCTGCACCGCCGACAAGCGTGTCGGTGCCCCAACTGCCTGTCAGCGCATCTGCGCCGCTCGTTCCGGCGATGTCGAGTTGCGGCATGATCAGGCTGCGGTTCACATCCAGCACAATTGCAGCGGTGATATTTGCCAGCGTCAGCGTGACGCCTGTCTGCGCGATCAACGTGAGAGACTCACCCCGGTAGGTGATCAGAGCGCCGGAACTTGTCAGGGTGATAACGAGCGCAGAGACGTCGTAGAGCATTGGCCAATGGGCGAGGTCGAGTTTGTCGTGCTGCGGGTTGAAGCCGTTGATCTGGTCGTGGGTATCGTCGGCCGACAACACGTAAATGTCGGCACCGTTGCCGCCTGTGAGCGTGTCCTGACCTGCGCCGTCGGTGAGCACGTCATGGCCGTTACCACCGGAGAGCGCGTCATTGCCTGCGCCGCCTGCGAGGATATCACGCCCGCCGCCGCCTGTGAGTGTCTGCCCTGTTGCCGATGCAAGCTGCGAGCTGCCCAGCGCGCCGAGCGGGGCCTCAAGGATGGTAACGCCAGCATCGGCCTGCGTGCTGACATAGACCAGCAAGCTGCCGTTGTCGTGATGCAAGGCGATATCGGTGATGCCAAGCAGCGGTGTTTGCGCCGTGCCCGCCAGCGAAGAGAGGTGCACAAGCTGCCCTAAGGGTGTGAGTTGAAACAGGCTGACGCCACCGTCCCCGCCGCCCGCCGCAACGAAGACTTGTCCGTCGACTTCGATATGCGCGAGCGCTTGCACCGCGCCGAAGCGGGTGTCTTGTGTGTCGAGCAGGTGATCAACCGGCGTGAGCTGCCCCGTTGCCGAGAGCGAGAGAACACTCAGCGCAGCACTGCTGCCCGTGCTCGGCGCGGAGGCAACAAGAACGAAGGCTTGCGAGCCGATGTAGGCGGTTTCGATATCGACCGGCACCATCAGCCCGAGGCCATCGTCGGGGCTGATTTCGGAGCGGTGCGTGGCGCTATCGCCGGAGAGCTGAAACGCGCTGATGCCGTGTTCGTCGCCACTGCCAGTGATTAAAAAATGCCCGCCTCCGACTGTCGCGGTGGCCAGTGCTGACAGACCTGCAACATGCGAAGCACCGCTGTCGTTGACCGTTGCGCCGCCACTGATGTTGCCGGTTGCGGCCCAATTGTGAAGGCTGAAGCTGTCGCTGCCCAAGCACCCTGTGACCAGCGTGTTGCCAACCTGTGCAAACCAGCTGACATCTTCTTGCCCGCTTTCCTGGCCGAGGCCTCCCAGCGCTGAAGCCGCGGCGAAACCGCCGTTGGCTGACAGGCTGAGCACACTGGCGTTGGGCTGCACGGTTTGGCCGGAGAGCAGCAATGTTTCTTGCGCTGTCTGGACAAGGGTTATTGGCCGCCCGACGCCTGTTGCGACATCAAAGTTGAGCAGCACGCTGTCGGCAAGGACGGGTTGCGTGCCTTGTGACAGCGATGCCGAGAACATGCCGCCTTCTTGCCCAGAAGCGCCGAGCAGGTAGGTTGTCGACCCGATGGTCACGAGATCAAGCGCACTCAGGCCCATGTCGAGCTGCGCGTTGCCTGTCTGAAAATGCCCTGCAAACGACAGTTGTGTCATTGCCCGTTACTCCTGCGAAACAGGAGGAGAAATGTCTGCGCAATACGGCGAAGACCGAGTTCAGACTGAGGCAGACCAGCGGTTTAAGCCACCAAGTTTAGATGCGTTTTAGGAAAGTTGACGGCATTGCCGCGCGCCTGTGACTAGCCGTTCAGCTTACGGTGACGGGCTATGGCTTCGTCAAGGTCTTCAAACACTTCGAGTTTGCCGTTGGCCAGCACGATACCACTGTCACAAAACTCACGGAGGGTTTTCATCTGGTGGGAGACCATGATTGCGCTGGCGTTTTTGACACGCTCCAGAAAAATCGCGCGGCTTTTGTGAATGAAGGATGCGTCACCGACGGCAGTTGTTTCGTCGATCAGGTAAGTGTCAAACTTGATACCCATCGACAGGCCAAACCCGAGGCGGGCTTTCATCCCCGAACTGTAGGTGCGCACGGGGCTGTGGTAATGGACACCGAGTTCGGCGAAGTCTTCGACGAAGGTTTCAAGCATGCTGGTGTCGACACCGTAGACGCGCGCCACAAAACGCACGTTTTGCGCGCCTGTCATTTCGCGGTGCAGAGAGCCGCCGAACCCGACGGGCCACGACAATGTGCCTTCTTTGATGACCCTGCCCGATGTTGCCGGGATCGCACCGGAGATGATATTGAGAAGCGTTGACTTACCTGCCCCGTTACGCCCGAGCAAAGCCAGCGAGCGGCCGGTCGGCAGTGTCAGGTTGAGATTGTCGATCACAACCTTGCGCCGGTGTCCGACGCGGTAGCTTTTTGTCAGGTTCTCAAAGCGGATCATCGGCGATTACTGACTGTCACGAACAGAGTAGAAGATGAGCGTCAGGATCGCCCAGCCAAGGCAGAGGAACATGAAGATCAGCCCGAACAGCAACCAGCGTTTCGGGTAGAGCGACGACTCGGGGAATGTCGGCTGAAGGTATGCTGCCAGATAGCTGCTTTGGCGCAGGGCCTCGGCGCGGGCGACATCAAGCGCAACCAGCGCGGCACGATAGCCCTGTTCTCCATACTCCCGGTTCACAACCAGCCCTTCATATTCGGCCAGTAGCGTCGGATAGTCGACGCCGGTCTCAGACACACCACCGGAGACAACATTGGTGCGCTCGGCTTCAATGCGTTTGCGGATCACTGTGATCAGATTTTGGGCCTGCACATAGCGCGGGTCGGTTTTTGAGGTGTTGACGGCCAGCAAGTCAAGTTCGACCAGCGCCTCGGCCAATTGTTGTTGCAAGGTGTTGACCACTCCGAGGCGGCCTTGCAAATCGGCGTCCAGATCAACGATCTTGTTGCGGGTTCGAAACTGGATCAGCTCGCCGCGGGCGGTTTTGAGGCGTTCAACCGCGAGTTCAAGATCGGCCTGCGCATATTTGATCCGGTCAGCGCGCGCTGTGGCGTTGAGCTCGTTGATCAGGTTTTGACAATGCTTGAGGATATCGGCTGCGATACGCTGGGCGGTCTCGGGGTCGAAGGCCAGCACCTCGACTTCCATCAGCTGGCTGGACTGGTCATAGGAAATCTTGGCGATCTGCTCCCAGAAAGACACTTTGTCTTCCAGCGTCGCGTCGGGGGCGAGCGAGAACAGCGGGTTTTTGTCGTGATTCACCGAGTAGAGTGCCGTCAGATCAAAGGTGTTGTCGATCAGCTCAACCATGTTCTGATTTTGCAAGAACTCGTAGAGGATATCTGTGTCGGACTGTGACGAGCCACCCGAAAGCGCTGCGAAGGTTCCGACGATGTCAGCTGCCGAGCCGGCGCCTTCCTGACGGACAGTAAAGCCCACAGAGGAGGCATACATGTCGTCTGCCCGCGCCCATAGATACCATGCAGACACCAGCAAAGGCAAAGCCACGAGCAACACAAAACTGAGGATCAAGCCCCAGTGCCGTCGCTTCATTTCAGCTCGTTTGGCGATCGGGGCGACTTCAACGACCGAAGGGGCTGCTTTCGGCCCTCTGCCGCCGTTTTTGTTGGCATTGTTGTTGCGTCGTTTGCCCGCGGGGTTTCCTTCGGGGGCGCTTTCGGGCGGGTTTGTCTCATCCATGGTTTTACTTTCCGAAAGTCAGCGTAACAGGTTTGATCTTTTGACGCTAAATCTACATAGTTGCACGCAAAAAACCAGATTGTTGGATCAATAGTGCAAGAGCTAACCCAAAGTGAAGCTGTAATGCCACCCGTAAGCCCACCCAAAAGGAGCAGCCTTACCGTGCAGCACGCGCGCACTATTGTGGCGCTGGTGTTACGGGAGATGGCGACTCGCTATGGCAAGAGCCCCGGCGGCTATCTTTGGGCCCTGTTAGAACCACTGGGCGGAATCATCATTTTGTCGCTGGCCTTCTCGCTATTGGTGCGCAACCCGAGTTTGGGGAACAGTTTTCTGTTGTTCTATGCAACAGGATACCTGCCATTCCAGATGTTTCAGAGCGTCACGCAATTGTCGCAGAGCTCGCTGAACTATTCGCGGGCGCTGTTACAATACCCCAACGTCAGCTGGATCGACGCCGTCACCGCTCGGGTTGTTCTGGCGATCCTGACAGGTGCTTTGGTGTCGCTGATTATCCTCACGGCCATCATTGAGTATGCCGATCAGAACTCGACATTACGATACGGCTACATTTTTCAGGCCTTCGCTTCAGCGGCGTTGCTGGGCTTGGGGATTGGCATGGTCAATTCGGTTGTCATTGGTTTGCTGCCAGTCTGGAGAAGCATTTGGGGCATCATGATGCGGCCTTTGCTGTTGGCCTCGGGGGTGTTGTACATCTACGAAGACCTGCCACGCGCTGCGCAAGATTTGATTTGGTATAATCCGTTGTTGCACTCAACGGCGCTGGCGCGGGCCGGCTTTTTCCAGACCTATACACCGCAGCATGTCTCGCTGGTGTATATCTATGGGATTTCCGCCATTTTGATCGCTGCCGGGCTTATGCTTTTGCGGCGCTTTTATCTGACGATTCTCGAGAAGTGATAAGCGCTGTAATATCTTGCAAACTGTTGCCAAGCCGGTTTGCCCGCGCATCGGCGACGGCTTTGTTGAGCAGCATTACATAGGTGGCTTTGTCGGCCCCGTAGAGCCCCGCCTTGCGCCGCCATTGCAGGTATTTCAACGCCAGAACAGGCCAGAACAACAGCGGCCCAGCCACCCTGCGATAGACCAGCGAAATATTGCGGTGATAGAAATACACCTTCCAGAGCGGTGTCAGCCTGCCAGTGTCGCGGGTGAGGCTTTTGCAGTCGTGCTCATAGGCAAGCGAAGCGTCAAACGCCACCTTGCCGCCCTTGCTACGTAGCGCCAACGTGTAGAGCACATCATCGGCGTAGATGAACAACTCACCACGCGGAAACCCCGCCAAAGCCAGCGCCTCACGCGAAACGAACTGGCCGACAAACGAGCCGCCGTCGACCTGTTGAACCTCCTCGGCTGCATAGGCGCTATCGGACAGATGAAAGGCGTCACGCCCCCGCAGAAGCGACTGCACAAACACCCGAATGCTCCCAAACGGGTTCAGCCAGGGGCGGTTCATTTCGCAGACTTCGCCATCAGGGTAGCGCACCGCTGATATCCAGATTTGCGCCGCGCTGCGCGGGCGAGACAGGAAGCGCGCGAGCGTGCCTTCCACTGGCCGGGCGTCATCATCCATCAGCAGATACCAGTCGGCATCATAGGTCTGTGCTGCGTGGCGCAGCCCCGCTTCAAAGCCGCCGGCTCCGCCGATGTTGTGGGGTAAATCAAGCACTTCAAGGCGCGGGTCTGTCTGGCTTTTGAGCCAGTCAGCGGTGCCGTCAGTTGAGGCGTTGTTGCAAACCAAAAGCGTGCCGAGCGTATCAGGCGCCTCGGCCAGCAAGCGCCGCACCGTGACTTTGAGCGCTTCAAACCGGTTGTAAGTCACCACAAGCGCGACAAGGCCGTTGGCGGCTGAAGTGGGTTGGCTGTCGGGCATGTTTACGCTCTTGAGAATTTGCCATTGGCTAGCTTGCGGGGCGGCTGGTGTCAAACGGCCGGGCCTGTGCTGCGCTGCGAACGCTGCTGTTAGGATTTGGTAAACCTCTCAACTTAGGACTTCGGGTTAGGTTTTCACAGGAGAGCAAAATGCCTGAACGTTCGCCGCGACATAAGTTGCCATACATCCAGCCTTCGCAGGCCCAGAAACATGTTACCCACAATGAGGCTGTTGAACGGCTTGATGCTGCGGTTCAGGCAAGCGTGATCGGCATTGACCAAGACAGCCCGCCCGCTGCCCCGCAAGAGGGCGATCAATACGGGATCGGTGCGGCCCCCACGGGTGACTGGGCCTCGCATGCCGGAGAGCTTGCGCAGTTCTCAAACGGAAGCTGGCTGTTCTTGGAGCCGCAAGAAGGCTGGCGCCTTTGGGACAAGAGCGAGAACAAGCTCAAAGCGCAAGTTGCTGGTGTCTGGACTGATGTGGCAGGCACTTACGCCGACCTTGACGGCATCGGCATCGGCAGCGTTTGGGATGCGACCAACCGCCTCTCTGTTGTCTCCCCGGGCAGCTTGTTTTCGCATGAGGGCAATGATCACCGGATGATCATCAACAAGGCCGGTGTGTCTGACACTGCCTCGCTTTTGATGCAGACAAACTGGACAGGGCATGCCGAGCTTGGCCTTTCGGGTGACAATGCGCTGTCGTTCAAAGTCAGCGCTGACGGGAGCACCTGGTATGATGCGCTCAAGGCCGATGCCACGGCGCAGGAAGTGACTGTTGACATGATGCTGACAGGCGATGCCGTGCAGCAAACGCCGACAGACACCACAACAGGGCGACTGATGCGCGCTGATTACGGCTATAGCGCCGGCAATGTTCTTGGAACTGTTTCCGAAACGGCAGGCGTGCCCACAGGGGCGATTGTCGAGCAGGGCTCGAATGTGAACGGTGAATACATTCGCTGGGCGGACGGCACGCAGATTTGCACGCATAATGTTCTCATTGATCAAGTCTCCTGCACCACCGGTTCAGGGGCGCTCTTCCGTTCGGGCTTGCTCGGGGCATTCAACTTTCCGGCTAGCTTTACGGAAGTTCACTTTGCCAGCGCGTCGATGGCGGGCTCGGATGTTGCACAGCTGCGCAACAACGCTTTGCAAGCGCGGCTTGGGTTCTTTCAAGACAGCACACCAAACTACTGGCACGGTTTGGTGCAGTTCACCACGGCTTCGGTTTCGGCAGGGTCAGGTGAATACACTAACTACACTCTGTTCGCGATCGGCCGTTGGTTTTGACATTGCGGCCTAGAGCGGCGGATGAACGAAAGCGGGCATAGGGGCCTGTGTGCTTTGCGCTTCAAGAAACTGCGCTGCCGTTTGCAGGGCTTCGGCAATGCAGACGTCCATATCCAGATACCGGTAGGTTCCGAGCCGGCCAACGAAAGTGACACCTTTTGTTTGGTCGGCTTGTGACACGTAGTGCTGTAGCAGCGATTTATCTTCGACCAGACGCACGGGGTAATAAGGTGTGTCCTCCGGCCCGCATTCGAACGGGTATTCGACGGAGTAAACCGTTTTATCATGGCTCTCCCACGGGGCGAAGTGCTTGTGCTCGGTGACACGCGTATAGGGCTTGTCGGCGTCGCAGAAGTTCATCACCGGACAGCCTTGATAGTCGCCCTCGCCGGTGAAATTTTCAAACCTTAGCGAGCGATAGGCCAAGCGCCCCTGGCTGTAACCGAAGTAGCCATCAAGCGGGCCCGACCAGAACACATGCTCGCCGTCCTGCGCTTGTTGGTTTGTGAAGGGTTGCTTGAGTCTGACAGTGATGTCGGGGTGATCAAGTATGGCTGCGATCCAGTCGGTGTAACCGTTTTCGGGCAGAGCTTGATACTTGTGGTTGAAGTAACTGTCTTCGTAGGTAAAGCGCAGCGGCAAGCGCTTGAGAATGCTTGCCGGAAGTTCTGAAGGCGCGCGACCCCACTGCTTTTGCGTGTAACCCTTGAAGAAAGCTTCGTAGAGCTCGTTGCCGATCATGCTCTGCGCTTGCTCTTCAAAACTGCGTGGCGCGTTGATCGTGCTGTCGGCCTTACCGGCAACAAAAGCGCGGGCTTCATCGGGGCGCAGGGCCAGTTCAAAAAACTGGTTGATCGTCGCCAGCGTGACGGGCAGCGGATAAACCTTGCCGCGCGACGTTGCGCGGACCTTGTGATGAAAGCGTTTGAAGTTGGCGAAGCGGGTCGCGAACTGCCAGACATCTTCAGAGTCAGTGTGAAAAATGTGAGGGCCGTAGCGGTGCAACATCACGCCGGTTTCTGCATCGCGCTCGGTGTGGCAATTGCCGCCGATGTGATCACGGCTTTCGAAGACAGTTACCTTGTGCCCTGCTTCGGCAAGAACCCGCGCAATGACGGCGCCTGACAATCCGGCCCCGACGATGTTCGCGGTGTTGGCTGCGGGCACGGCTGAAATGTCTTGAGGCATAGTGACGTGCTTTCCGGCTCTGCTAAAAAAGGCAAGGCGAGCTTGAGTTTACGTTGATTGGACCGTCTCATAGCAATAGGCTGTTTTATTAGCAAATGCTTTGGAAAACTGCTTCGTCTGATCGCCAATTTGGCTGCATTGAGCGGGGCGAGTTAACCCTTTGTGAATCCCTTGCTGCAATGCAGCGCAAGATTTCTGACTGTTTGTTGCCTTTCATGTTTTTTCAGACCATAAGGCCTTCAAATCCTACCGTGTTTTGTTAGAGGAACTAAGAAATGAAAGTAGTTATTTTAGGTGGTGACGGTTTTTGCGGCTGGCCAAATGCTTTGTATTTGTCCCAGCGTGGCCACGACGTAACCATCGTCGACAACTTGAGCCGTCGTGAGATCGACATTGAGCTTGAAGTCGACAGCCTGACGCCGATTCGCCCGATTGGCGAGCGCATCCGTGTCTGGAAAGAGCTGACTGGTAAAGAGATCAAGTATCATAACTTTACAGTCGGCAAACAGTATCACCGCCTTTTGACGCTGATCAAAGAAGAGAAGCCTGACGCGATCGTGCATTTTGCCGAGCAACGCGCTGCCCCTTATTCGATGAAATCGGCCCAGCACAAACGCTACACTGTTTCGAACAACCTCAACGCAACCAACGACGTGCTTGCAGCCGTTGTCGAGAGCGGCCTTGATGTGCATGTTGTGCACCTCGGCACGATGGGTGTTTACGGCTACGGCACCGCTGGCATGCAGATCCCTGAAGGTTATCTGAAAGTCAAAGTCGACACGCCGGAAGGGGAAAGCGAGCAGGAAATTCTGTATCCGACAAACCCCGGCTCGATTTACCACATGACCAAAAGCCAAGACCAACTTTTGTTCGCCTTCTACAACAAGAACGACAAGGTAAAAGTCACTGACCTGCACCAAGGTATCGTTTGGGGCACGCAGACTGAAGAAACCCGCATGGACGAGCGCCTGATCAACCGTTTTGACTATGACGGCGATTACGGCACAGTTCTCAACCGTTTCATCATGCAGGCTGCCGTTGAATACCCGATGACAGTGCATGGCACCGGCGGCCAGACGCGCGCGTTTATTCATATTCAGGACACCTGCCGCTGCATCGAACTGGCGCTGGAAAACCCGCCTGCCGACGATGACCGCGTGAGCATTCTCAACCAGATGACCGAAACGCACCGTGTGCGTGATCTGGCCGAAATGATCAAAAACATGATGGGGGCCGAGATCGCGTTTCTTGACAACCCGCGCAACGAAGCGGCCGAGAACGAGCTGAACGTTGCCAACGACCGCTTCCTTGGTCTGGGTCTTGACCCGATCAAACTTGAAGGCGGGTTGATGGACGAGGTCAAAGAGATTGCTTCGAAATATGCGGACCGTTGTGACACCACAAAGATCCCTTGTGTTTCAAAGTGGAGCTGATCCAGGCGTCACGCTGAACTCGTAAAAGAAGGCGCAGGCTTGCAAGAGTCTGCGCCTTTTTCTTTGGGTGCTAGCTGTTGACGTTTCTGAGCGGGAAAGGCTTTGCCGGTGCCTGCACACCATAGAACGCGGCAAGACTTGTGTAGTCACCCAGCTCCTCAAACTGAAGTTCGAGACAATCGTCGGGGAAGTGCCCGCGCAGCTCTGCAAAGGCGCGGTAGTTGGTGTTCCAGAGCCGCCGCAGCATAAGCAAACGCCGATCCGGGTCTGTATCCCATATCTTGAGCTTTCCGGCGTATATCTCGGGGTGTGACACCTCCCAGCGGTGCACAGAGTCAACCCAAGCGTCAAAGTCGCGATTTATCCAGATGTGAACAGCCTTGGGTGCGACCAGCTTGCGCACGAAACTATGCGTGTGCGTGTGCCCGAACGGGGCATCGGCGAAGATGTCAAACTTGCGCAGTGGCTTGAGATAAGCGGAGAGTTCTGCAAACACTTCGCTGCTGTGAAGGCTGACGAAGTTGTCGTAGGTTTTGGCAGCGTTTGCGGTTTGACGCCACTTGAGCAACAACTCGCGGTTATCACGCAGTATTGCGCGACTGTAGGGCATCGGCTTTTTGGCGACGCCAATGTCCACCAATGCCTGCTCGACTGAGGAACTCGCGGTTTTGTAGGGTGAACAAATGATATGAATGCGGTGACTGAACATTGGGGAATTACTCATGATAATTTTCGCAACAGCCGTTTGAAGAGGTTTCGTCGTTCGTTTTCTGCGAGCTGCTTTTGGGCTTCTTTCGCCACGGCGGCAAGCTCTTTGATCTTCTCTCGTTGAGCTGCGAGTTGTTGGTTTTTATCAAGCAGCGTTTTGCGATGTCTTACTTGTAGTTGCACCATCAAACGCGCGGCAAGGGTTGCCACATCTTCGGGTGTGCTCATCTGCGGATCGGGCACTTTTCGGGCAGGGAACAGCTCTTTGATATCCGGCAAGAACGCCTGCCTCAGTTGCTCGTTCGAGTCAGCATTAACATCTCTGATCTTTTGCACTTGTTGCGCTGTCAGCTTGATCTTGGGCATTCCCTCGCCGCTGTCTTGCAAGATCGCTTTGTGCAGGGGCTGGCGCAGCGGGTTGCGTTTGCGGTTGGTCTCGTCTGTGGCAGATTCCAGCTTGTTTATCTCGGCAAGCAACAGCGTCGCCGGAGCGCTCAGCGCTTCGTTATTGCGCGCGGGTTGCTCCATGCCCTCGGCGGTGATCCCGAGTTGTTGGGCGAAGTCTTCCAACAGATCGCCCTGCGCTAGAAACTCGCGCTCCAACAGGCGCACAGAGAGCCGCTCGCGGCCGACAACAGCCGCCCACACCGCAACTTTTGCGTGCCAGTCCTGCTCCCCTGCGGCGTCGATTACCTCATCAAGCGTGCTCTGCACTCCGCGCTTCACACGCTGGGAATAGGAGCTTGGCAACCAGTCTTCCTGACGGCGCAGGTAGACCAGATATGTCACCTCTTCAAAATACTCCGACAGCCAGCTATCCAGCGCGGTGATCTGATCGGATGCAACCATTGTCCCGCCCAGAAACTCGCTGGAGAAGACCATGACGTCGCCGCTTACTTGCTTCATCAGCGTGTCAAAGTAGCTGCGGAACTCTGTAACGACTTCGTGTTGCTCTTCCAGTGAATAAAGGCCGAAGTTTAGCTTGATCCACTTGTTGCCAACCAACGCGCCGACCATGTCTTTCATGGTGATAAACAAGCCTTCGTTGGCTATGCCGCGTTGGTGGCTGCCAAAATGCAGGCGGTCATAGACAACGCCTTTCTCGGCGAGCGCTTCCTGGTTTGCGATCAGCCAGCTCTGGATTGCCGTGCTGCCTGTCTTGGGCATGCCAAAATGGACGACTGCTTTCATGGTCTTAAACTCGTTTTTTCGGCCTGTGCGGCTGCTTGGTCTTGGTCAAACTACCGTCCGGTGACGTGCCTGACCAGTGCATAGAACTTAAGCAGTGGTTTTCGCAAGATGGGCACTTGCTCGGACAGGGCACGGCCGGCCTTAACGACAGCGCTTCTCTTGCGCGCCAGTTGTCGCTCGACACGCGGCTGTGTTTGCTCTGCAAGCACCTTGCCATAAAACGGTGTGCGGATGAGTGCTTGCCAGTAATGTTCGGACATCGGAACCGAAACCGGACGCCAAGGCTTGTAAGCACCGTCGGCATAGTGAATGAGCCACGGATCTTTGCGGGCCTGCATCGCGGTTTGGAAGTTGCTGGCAGGCACTTTCCCGTAGGCCTCAACAACCGAATTGAACACGTTCCAGCGCGGATCAAGCATCAGCAGGTCGTCTTTGAAATATGCGTTCAGAATATCTTGATCGCGAAACAGCATACCTCCGGCGTCAACGCGGGCCATCAGATCAGACGAGACTTTCGCGAGATCACCCATCGCCTTGAAGTTAAACAACACCACGCCAGCGTTGAAATAGCGCGCGATGTGATGATCTTGCATGCCGAGCTTCTCGCGCTGGTACTTGTAGAGATCAGGCACATCAGGGTCTGCTGTGGCAAACACGCCTGTGAGTGTGCGGGTCATGATCCAGTCGGTCACCGCGGCAACTTTGGCCTCGCCCATTTCGGTGTCGTAAAGCGCGGTGATGTCACGCCGGACGATTACGTCTACGTCGATGTAGAGCAGCTTTTCGACATCCGGCAGCAGATCAAACAACAGGAAGCGGTTGTATGTCGCGTTTGACGGCGCGCGGCTTGAAGAGCGGTAGCTTTTATCAAAACGGTTGCCGACATTGATCGGCTCAAGGCGGGCATTCGGGTGCTCGGCCAGCATCATTTCCAGCACTTGCATCTCGGCAGGCTTGATACCGCTGTGCAAGAAAAACAGGTTGAGTGGCCTAGACGCGTCAGCGTGATCAAGCAACGAACGCAGCATTGCGGCGGCGTGCGGCAGGTATGCGCTATCGGCAGAGAACGCGATGTTCACCTGCCCGGCTGTGTTCAGGGCATTGCCCGAGCTGTGTGGGGTAACAACCGATTTGGCGAGGTTGAGAATGGTGAGTTCCCGCAGCCTGAGCGCCGGATTGACCGCCTGTTCATGGGCCACAAACACCGTGAACAGACGCTCGGCTAGAAAGCCGATATAGCGCTGTTGGTAGGTATTGTAGCGGCTGCGATCAACCTCACCTGCCTCGACGTGCTCAAGGATCGTGAACAGCCAGTTGCAATAACGGTCAAACAGCTCGCTGCGCATAAGCGCGATATTGCCAAGCCGGACTTCATTTACTTTGACCACCTCGTTGAAGGTGTTGAGATACTCAGGGAAGAACTTTGCGACAGCGGCGCGCGCCAGATCAAAGTCGGCGCGATCGTGGGCTTGCGCATAGTTGCCCTCGATCGAGCGGCCCATCTGGTGCAGTCGTGGCAGGACGATATCGCAGTCTTCAAGGTTGGCTTCAAGCCATGCGTCGGCCGTGTTCTGCCAGTCGGGAATATGCAGAGCCCCGACGGATTGCTCGGCTTTGCCTGTGGGGCGGATATTGCCAAAGTCGAGCACGCGACGGTAGTGCATAAGGCCTTTGAACGCCGAGGTCTTGTCATTTTTCCAGATCCAATAGAGAGCAGTCAGCTCGCAGTAGGTCTGGTTTTTCTGTGAGATATTGTCGCCGCTGTCGTCGCCTGTAAGGCCTAAAAACGGCTCACGTCCGGCGCGGCCAGCGTGGATCGGCACAAAGGTGTCGTTGGCAAAAAGGGGGGCGGGTTTGTGGTATGCGAGGTAGACTTTGCAATTCACGGTATCGGTCTCACATCCACCAAAATTTCAGGCCTGAAATTAGCGCCTGAGCCACTGACTGTCAAACTTGCGGTCAGTCGCGTCACCTTAGTTTTTGTAGTAATCGTAGGTTTGGCGGATGCCCTCTTCGAAGGCAGTGATCTGCTCGCCGAGCAACTCACGCACATCCTTGGCCGAGGCCATGACATCACGCGGCTCGGTTGCCAAAAGCTCTTTTGCGGGGGTTTTTTCGTAGGCCAGCGGCGCTTGCGCGGCGGCCTCGATCGCGGCAACAACATCCATCAGTGAAATGGAAACGCCCGAGCCGAGCATGTTGAGTTTCTGGGTGTCTTCAGCCGCGCGCAAACGGGCGGCGAGCGTGGCGATGCCGCGGCCAACGTCGCCCGCATAGATGAAATCGCGGGACTGCTTACCATCACCATTGATTGTCACAGTGTCGCCCGCAAGTGCTGCGCGGGTGAACGCGTGAATGGCGCTCTTTTTGTTGTCGGAGAACTTGCCATAGACGTTGGTCATCCGCACCACGGAAAAGCTGCCGCCGCGCAGTTCGACAAGCTTCTCAAGGATCATTTCTTCGGCCGCTTTTGTGGCACCGTAGAAGTTCTTCGGGCAATAGGCGCTATCAACGCTCACTTCAAACGTGCCGTCAAACAACGCACCAGCGGTTGAGATCAGCACAAAGTGATCGCCGGATTTCACCGCATCGAGCACAAATTGCGAAGGCGCGGTGATATTGGCTTCAATAAAGTCCATCGGCCTGTCTTTTGACTCGGCCACGCGTGTCTCTCCGGCCAGAAACACGATCACGCGCCCATTGGCACTGGCGTTCCCGGTTTCACCTGCGCCTTGGGCATTGGCAAAGTCGATTGCCGCCTGCTCTTGATAGCTGCCGATATGTGCGGGCAATTGCAGCGCTTCATAGCCAGGCGCGGCATTTGACAGATCGTCGATGATGACGGGGCTTAGGCCCGAGAACGCCTCGTCGTTTTCCATTGCGTCAAGGATGTTACGGCCTACAAAACCAAAGCCGCCAACCAACAATAGAGGAGTAGAGTTTTTCATCAGCCGAACCTAACGCTTCTATTTCTTGAGCAACCGTTTCAGAGATGGCATGACACCGAGATAGTTCCCCAGAATGCCATAAACGCGCAGGGTTGCCTCGGATTTGATTAAGTCAAGCGGGACAAGCACGGTGTTCTTTCCGTCACGGTATATATAGCCAATGCCGTCGTCTTTATCGAGAAGATATGTGGCGTCTGCGCCTTCAGCCTGAATGCTGCCTGGCATAGCAATTTTATACTCGTGGCCAACCATAGTGAAGCGCAGCATTTTGCCTTCGACTTTAGGGTTACAAACCACAAAGCCCGCCTGCTCGTTGCGAAACACGAAGACTGGCGAGCGCCGCCCTTGTTTGCCTTCTGCATCAAGCACAGCGACCGAGGCCAATGTGTTAGGGGGAATACCTGTTGGAACGTTGAAGCTACGTAGGCCCGAGTCTGGCCAAGGGCCCTCGGTTTTTGCGTAGCTTTCGGTGCCGTCTATCACTAGGCGGAAAAGCGCCTCTTCTTCGACACCTTCAGCGATCGCGGCCCAGCCTTCGATGGTGCCGTCGGGGAAGAAGCGGACGATGTTTGCCATGCCCGCCTGCGACATGCCGCTGCCGTCAAAGATGCCGGCTGCAAGCAACTGCCCGTCACGTTCGATCTCGTAGGCGGTGATATCACCGACCTTGACCGACTTCGGCAGGTCGAGTTTGAAGAACTGCCAGTCGTTACCGCCGTCGTAGGTGTGACGAGCGGTCATCGCCAGATTGCCGTTGAAGACAAACTCGAAAGTCAGGTCTTTGCCGGCCTGCGGCGCACGCATGCCATTTGGCAAGTCACCACCCGCGCGGATACCCGCGAGCAGAGAGGTATTGTCGAGCCGCATAATCGAGGCGGAGGGGTTGTTTTTCCCGGTGCCGAACCTGCCCGGTAACTCGGATACAGGCGCCCACTTATGGGCAACAATATGGGTGTCGGCGTCAGGGTCATCAAAGCCGCTGGCGGCCCAAGGCTGAAGCGGCGCGGCGCTTTCGATTGCACCTGCGATTTTTTCGTAAAGATCAGTGATCTCTTGAGGTGCTTTACCCCCTGACGCGGCTTTCCCGGTTTTCTTTTTCCGCCCTATTCCGATCATAGGATCACTCCCGACATATCTAGCCCGTTACGTTGCGGGCCTTTGAGGTTAAGTTGCTGGGTGCCTGCCGTCCAGGTGTGTGATGTCGGATCAGCTCGGCGCACTTGCAAGAAGTTGAAAGGGTCGGAGGCGAGGATGGTTTTGCCATTGGTCGCGGCCTCGGCGAAGAACAGTGTGTCAGCATACCCGCGCACATCTTCGGGGAACGGGTTGGTGCCTGATTTGCACAGGATCGTGCCACCACCGACAAAGTCACAGTAGGCATCGCGGGCGTGGACATTTCGAATGTGAATCTTGTCGTCTTCCTCAAAGTAGCCGAAGAACGATGACTTGCCGGTGATATCAAACTCGGCATATTTACGTTGCAGCAACATGTCTGACAGATAGTTGGGGCCGTAAACGTCGTCGTCGTCAAACTTGGCCCAATAGTCGGAGGCGACCTGATCAATACCGTAGTTCATACAGTAGCCGATGGTTTTGTAGTTCGGCATCTCGTAGAGCGTGGCGATCGGGTGCGCGGCAACGAGAGCACGGGTTTCATCAGAGACATCGGCTCCGTTGACCACGATCGACAGAGCAATGTTCTGATGCGTTTGCGCTTCGGCAATTTTGAGAATGTAAGGCACCAAAGCGGGGCGCACTGTCGGCACTACGATGTTGATCAGCGGTGTTTTTGACTGGTTCAGGCGCGGGCGCACTTCGGCGGCTTCGAAAATTGCTTCAAGCGCTTCAAAGATTGTGCGGTTTTGAACCGTGTCGCGCCACGCGAGGTGTTGCAAGGCCGAGCTGCCGATGGTGTCGCGCAGTATCCAGTCGAGTGCGGCCTTCAGATCTTTGGGCGTTTTGGCTGTCTTGGCGAAAGCCAGGCCGGTTTCTTCCTTGTCGGTGATCACGCAGGTTTTGCAGGCGAAGGCCTCAAGGCAGCGCTCACGCACCTGGTTTTCACGACCCTCGAACATAACTCCTGGCGCGTGGTAGGCCTGCGCAAGCTTGAGGCTGCGGGCCTTGGCTGTTCCGCGCAGGCTGCCCAAAAAGCGACGGCGCATGATCGAGTGAATTTTATGATCGGCGTTGCGCACGTCAAAGGACGTGTCGGTCAGCCACCAGTTATAGTCGAAGTAAGGCTCGAACATCTTGCTGGCGGCGTCTGGTCCGAGCTTCATGCCGATTTCATGAAAGCCGTCGACAAGAAAAGCCGCATGCTGAGCGATATCACGGCGCTCAGCCGGACGGGCTATGACCGGATTGAAGTTTTTGACATCAACCACCGGCCCCATGCTCCGCATCTTGGCGCCGTTTAGCGGGGTGCCCTCCGGCATGAAGATAACATCAACCAAGTCAAACAAATGTGCGAACAGCTTGGAGCCTTCGCCTTCTTCCCGCAGCCAGAGAACGACAGGAACCTGATTTGCGCGGGCTTGCGTGATCAGCCTTTTGAGCTGGTAAAACTCATCGTCCAGACCGAGCAGCGCTTTGCGCCACGGCTCGTCATAAGTCAGGATTTCACCGGAGATCAACAACACCTCCATGTCTTGCCATCCAACCGAATCAGGCGCCGTATTTGGCTGTAGCTTCTGAACGACGCAATAACTTTGCAGCAGTTTGGTCATCGCCTTGCCTGCAACAAGTGCGACACGGTTGCGATAGGCCAGATTTGACACCGGCACGGGTGGGCGGTTGGACATGTGCTGAGAAAAGGCTTTTGCGGGGAGGTAGGCGTTGACGCGGCCTAGAAACTTGTCACGAACTGTTGCCTTTGCAGGCGCTTCTTTTGATTCTGCACTCACGAGCACGTCCTTTTACCAAACATTCGATAACCGAGGATTCTCTTAACAAAACTGACGAAAACCGGCCTTGCGCCGCTCATACCGCGTTTGCAACAGGTTGCCTAGGCGCTGTTTCACCATCAAGGTGTGATATCTGATTGCAGTTAGGCCTTCATCGCAATAATTAGAGGCCCAAATGGCTTGTTCGCTGCTTGCTGCGAGACTCACGTCGCAGCGCGATGTTTTTTTGAACAAGCTTTAAAATGTAATGTGTTTTGAATTGGATAGTATCGTGAAGACAGCACTCATCACTGGCGTAACCGGGCAAGACGGTGCGTATCTTTCGGAGTTTCTGCTGGCCAAGGGCTATGAAGTTCACGGTATCAAACGGCGCACTTCACTGTTTAACACCGCCCGTATCGACCACCTTGTGGAAGGTGAACCCGGCAAAAGCGGCAAATTTCAGCTGCACCACGGCGATATGACCGACAGCTCGTCGCTGACCAACATTTTGCAAAAAACCAGACCTGACGAAGTGTATAACCTCGCTGCGCAAAGCCATGTCGCGGTGTCATTCGAAGAACCGGAATATACGGCGAACTCCGATGCAATGGGTGCCCTGCGTTTGCTGGAGGCGATCCGCTTTCTGGGCCTCGGAGAGAAGACCCGTTTTTATCAGGCGTCTACCTCCGAGCTTTACGGCCTCGTGCAGGAAACACCGCAGCGCGAAACAACGCCGTTTTACCCGCGCTCGCCTTACGCAGTCGCCAAACTTTATGCCTACTGGATCACGGTGAATTACCGCGAAGCCTATGAGATGTATGCTTGCAACGGCATCCTGTTTAACCACGAAAGTCCGATTCGTGGCGAAACATTTGTGACCCGCAAAATCACCCGTGCACTGGCACGCATCAAGCTTGGCACGCAAAAAGACCTGGCACTTGGCAACATGGACGCCCTGCGCGATTGGGGCCATGCGCGCGACTATGTGCAAATGATGTGGCTGATGCTGCAACAGGATACGCCGGAAGACTTTGTGATTGCCACAGGCGAGCAATATTCGGTCCGCGACTTTGTAATGCGCGCCGCCGAAGTGCTCGACATGAAGCTCACTTTTGAAGGTGAAGGCCTTGACGAAGTTGCCCGCGATGAAAACGGAAATGTCGTTGTAAAAGTTGATCCGCACTACTTCCGGCCTGCTGAAGTGGAAACCCTTCTGGGCGACGCCACCAAAGCACGCGAGAAGCTGGGGTGGGTTCCCGAGACATCCTTCCAGACACTTGTTGAAGAGATGGTTACATCCGATTTGGCCGAGGCCAAAAAACATGGCTGATACGGGTTACTCGCTCAAGGGTAAGCGCGTTTTTGTTGCTGGTCATCGCGGGATGGTCGGCAGTGCCGTATGCCGCCGGCTCGCGGGTGAGGGTTGTGAGGTGTTAACCGCCGGCAGGGACGTTATGGACCTGCGCAACCAAGCCTCGGTGACTGACTGGTTCGGGCGGGAAAAGCCTGATGCGGTTTTTCTGGCTGCGGCTAAAGTCGGAGGAATTCTGGCGAATGACACCGCACCTGCCGACTTTCTCTATGACAACCTGATGATCGAAGCCAACGTCATCAAGGCGTCTTTTGATACCGGTGTCGAGAAACTCATGTTTCTAGGCTCGAGCTGTATTTACCCCAAGCTCGCCGAACAACCGATGCGTGAAGACGCGCTCTTGACCGGGCCGCTCGAGCCGACAAACGAGTGGTATGCGATTGCTAAGATTGCAGGGATCAAGCTTTGTCAGGCCTATCGCAAGCAGCACGGCGCTGATTTTATCTCGGCCATGCCAACCAACCTTTATGGCACTGGCGACAACTATGATTTGCGCACCAGCCATGTTTTGCCAGCGCTATTGCGCAAGACGCTTGAAGCGCGCGACAGCGGCCAAAAGCAGCTTGAAGTGTGGGGGTCAGGCACACCTCTGCGTGAGTTTTTGCACGCCGACGATCTTGCCGACGCGCTTGTCTTTTTGATGCAGAATTATTCAGATTACGACCACGTGAATGTTGGCTCTGGCGAAGAGATCAGCATTGGCGACCTTGCTGCTACGATTGTGAAAGAAGCAGGGTTTGAGGGTGCGCTGGTTTTCGATGCGACCAAGCCCGACGGCACGCCACGTAAGCTTATGGACAGTTCAAAATTGCACGCCCTTGGCTGGCGAGCTAAGATCGGCATGGCAGAAGGCCTGCGCCGCACGATAAAAGAATATGAAGAGAGCCGCTAGGCTAAACCGGTTTTGTGGTGCTAAGGCTGCAAGACAATTGTTAAATAGTACTTGAGCCTTAAAAAGGATGAGAAATGAATAATAAGTTTGAGAAGATCCACCTCGGTTGTGGCCAGAAGCATATTGAAGGATGGTTTCACGTCGATGCGCTGGAGTTCCCTCATATCGACCACGTTGGCCGCGTCGAAGACCTTTCGTTCATCCCTGATAACAGCGCCAAGCTGGTTTACGCCTGCCACCTACTCGAGCACTTCGGGCGCCACACCTACAAAGAGGCGCTGGCGGAATGGTTCCGCGTTCTCGCGCCAGGAGGCGTTCTGCGTCTGGCCGTTCCTGATTTCGGCGCTGCGGCAGAGCTTTACATGTCGGGCAATCTGCCCCGTGGCATCGAAGATGTGCGCGGTCTGGTGACTGGCGGACAACGTGATCAGTATGACTTCCACGGCATGATCTTTGACGAGGCCGACCTGAGCAAGGCACTCAAGGAAGTCGGTTTTGCAGAAACGCGCCTCTGGGACTGGACGAAAACCGAACACTCCCACATCGACGATTATTCACAGGCTTATTTGCCGCACATGGACAAAGAAAACGGGCGCCTTGTGTCATTGAACATCGAAGCTGTGAAAGCATGACGGAAACGAAGGCCAAAGTTGGCCCTATATTTGTTGTAGATAAAAAAGACGGCTTTGGTGAACGTTTGAGAGCGCTCTGTAACGCTTTTGTGCTGGCTGAGCGCTATCAAGGAACGGTGCGTTTTACGTGGCACATGCTTGGCAAGGAAGTGGAGAAGTTCCATGCAATTGCGGACGCTAAAAACACGTTCAGCTCGGCTTTTGTAGCGTCACATCTGATTAACAGGCAAGAGTGTGACGCCTACCGCTTTACCTCACTGAAAGACGCTCTGGCGGAACTTGAGAATGGCGAAACTGGTGGTGCTCTTGTTGTGCAGGTCAACCAGAATCCGCTGGAAAGGCAAACTGGTGGTGTATTCGCTAAAGAAGAGCTTCCCGAACTCTATGCTAAAGCATTCAAGCGGATTGAGTTTTCTCAAAACTGCCACAACGCTTGGGAGCATGCAATGGCCCTGCCTGTTCCAGAGAACTTCACAGCGATACACGTCAGGTCGGGCGATATGGTGTATGGCCGATATCGATATGGCGATGATTTCCGCGTAAAAGTTATTCCCTATCCGATTATTGAGCACAGTATTGTGACCGAACTTGAACGCGGACACGATACTGTTCTTTTCGGACAAGATTTGCCCTTGAGAACTTGGCTGACCAAAGATAATGGCGCAATTGTATCAGAATCTTTGGGTGGCTGCCTAGGTGACAGCGCAGAAGCGCAGGCACTTCATGATGTAGCGCTGATGAGCCGCGCACAAAAAATAATCTGTGGAAATAGCGGGTTGGCCCTGCTTGCATCGATGGCGGGGGCAGTCGAGTATGAGCAACCGTTCCACGCAATGAATAAGCATCTTGCCGCTGAGGTGTTGGTAAGTTCGATACGGCGAGACAAGAATACTGACGAACTGCACCCGCTCGTCCGTGCTTTTGCTTGCCGCTATCTCTTTTTCCTTCAAAAAACAGCTATTGCCTTCACGCAAGAACAATTCGAAATGCTTGACATCGCATTGCAAAACGATCCGGGCAACCCTTTCTACAGTCTATCTTTGGCATGTAGCTATTTTGAGCAAGGCAAGGTTTCGCAAGGTGACAAAATACTGCATGAGCTTCTCACTGATGACACTGAAACGCGCGCGAATTTGCAGCGGATTTTGACTAAGGTTCATCCAAATAGGCGTGATTTGTCAGTTTCAGTCTTTTTGGAAACGTTGAGAAAAGGGGCTGATGGCGAGAGCCAAGCGGCTCGCTTTTGCTTGAAGACAGCGCTTTGTGCTTTGGGTCAAGAAGACCCATTTAAAGACACAAAAGGCTTGGATCAAAAATACAAATTCTGAGAGTAGGGTATAGAAATGTCGACAACTTTGATTAACCGATACGGAGTTCCTATTAAGGGGATCGTTCACGTTGGAGCAAATCGTGGACAAGAAATTGACGAGTACTTTCGAGAAACCGACAACGTAATGTTTGTAGAACCTATCCCAGAGCTGGTTGCGGAAGTGCGTAAAAAGATCGAAGAGGTTGGAGCGCCATTTACCTGTCTTCAGGAGTGCTGCAGCGATACCGTTGGCGAGATTGTTGACTTTAATGTCTCTAACGGAACGGGAGACAATTCCAGTCTCTTACCTCTTGGAGACCTTTTGAAATACTACCCTGATATCGCGTTCGATAAAACCATCCGTCTCAAGACAACTACGGTAGATGCCTTGGTGGGCACGGATAGCAACGCGCAGAAGTATAACTGCCTTGCGGTTGATACTCAGGGCGCCGATTTGAAAGTCTTGCATGGAGCGAAAAACTTTCTCGAAAAACATGTAGATTTTGTCTACGTGGAGGCAGCAATCGAGCCCATCTATAAAGGCGGCGCAACGCTTGAACAGATTGACGCTTACATGAAGAGCCTCGGTTTTGGCCTAAAGAACCTCGACATCAACATAATGGACTGGGGCAACGCCCTATACGCGCGGAATACGTTTCTGTTCGAGAGCGAAACAAACCAGTGCATTCAGGCGGGATGCGAAGCCACACAAAGCAGCACATTGCAAAACAAAGAAATCAACTCCGCTAATCAGGCATTGACGAATAGTTTTAGGCAGGGAAATGGCGCTCGAACAGGTGTCGAAGATCAACCCTGGTGGCAAATTGACCTAGGGACTGTCCAAAACGTGTCGCACGCTTTCTGGTTGGATAGAAGGCTGCGGCGCAGACCGCCTCACCCCATCGACGTGAAAATCAGTGATGATGGTGAGACGTGGACCACGATTTGCACACTTGAAACCGAAGAAAAGCGCACTTCGACTTCGCTTATCAAGCGCATTGATATCAATGCGAAGACGCGGTTTATTCGCCTTCAAGCGCAAGGACGGCACTCTATGTCGATCAGCCAGTTTTACGCATTCGCCTAAAGAGACTGTCTGGCATTGGCGGTGAACTAGGCTGCAACGCAAGCATTGGAGACGCCCATGTCAGACGAACCCTCCCCACAATATTGGTTGAAGCTGGAAGCCAAGGCGCAAGAAATGATTGGCAAGCGGGGCGGGGCATTTACGACCGACACCTAGGTAAAGCAGGTGCGTCAATTGCTGGGTCGTGACCCTGTAACCATTATGGATGTTGGGGCCGCACAGGGAGACTACACTGCGGCCTAGCTGGCGCTGTTTCCTGAGGCGCGTATTGTTATGGTCGAACCGAGTAGCTTGAACCAACCGATTTTGTCGGAGCGCTTTGAAAGCTATCCTGACGTGCAGGTGCGCACCTGTGACGAGGTGGCTTTGCAACATTTCGCGGCACTGCCTGTTGATGTTTTGAAACTTGATGTCGAAGGGCATGAACTTGAGGTTTTGCAAGGTGCTAACTCGGTGCTTGAACGCTGTAGCGCGGTGCAGTTCGAGTTTGGCAGATGTAACATCGACACGCGCACTTTTTTTCGCGATTTTTTTCAGTTCTTCGCGGCGCGAGGTTTTCAGCTCTACCGCATCTCGCCGCTCGGCCCGATCAGGCTTGCGGGGTATCGCGAACATCTTGAAAGCTATATGACCTGCAATTTCATCGCGGTAGCCCAGCGTTAAGTGGGGCTACGCGAAAGCAGCAGTTGCAGAAAACACCACTGACCCATAGAACAGGATCACGGGCTGCGAGCGTTTGTTGGAGAGTAACTATGACCAAAATTACACCTGTTATCCTTGCCGGCGGGTCGGGCACACGGCTTTGGCCATTGTCGCGTAAAAGCTACCCGAAGCAGTTTACCAAGTTGTTGGGCGAAGAGACGCTGTTTCAGGCCGCCGTCAAACGGTTGTCAGGTGAGCAGTATAATGCGCCTGTGATCATCACCGGTTCCGACTTTCGCTTTATTGTGACCGAACAGCTGCACGAAATCGGCATTGATCCGGGCGCAGTTCTGATCGAGCCGGAAGGGCGTAACACCGCGCCTGCGGTATTGGCGGCGACGCTTTATGCGCTTTCGCAAGATGCCGACAGCACCTTGCTTGTCGCGCCCTCTGATCATGTTATTCCTGATGCTGACGCTTTCTCGAAAGCTGCTGCGCAAGGCCTAAGTGCTGTCTCAAAGGGGCAGATGGTGACATTTGGCATAACGCCTGACCGGCCCGAAACCGGCTATGGTTATCTTGAGCTCGCTGGCCCGACACCAAACGGCGAGACTGTCGCCTTGTCGCGTTTTGTTGAAAAGCCCGACACCAAGCGCGCCGAAGAGATGCTGAAAGCTGGCAATTTCCTGTGGAATGCAGGGATCTTTCTGTTTGCCGCGAAAGACATGAAAGCCGCATTTGAGACCCATGCTGCTGCACTTGTCGAGCCTGTTTCAAAGGCCGTAGATGAAGCGGAAGCCGACCTCGGATTCTTGCGCCTTGCACCGACGCCTTGGGCGCAAGCCGAGAACGTTTCTATCGACTTTGCGGTGATGGAAAAGAGCGAGAATCTCTCGGTGGTGCCGTTCGGCGCTGGTTGGTCTGATCTGGGAAGTTGGAGTGCTGTGCTCTCGGAGATGGAACAAGACGCGCGCGGGGTTTCGACTTCGGGCAACACCACCGCGATCGACTGTGACAACACCCTGCTGCGTGCCGAGGCCGACGACCAAGAGCTTGTTGCTATCGGTGTAAAAGACATCATCGTTGTGGCGATGAAGGACGCTGTGCTTGTTGCAGATCAAACTCGCGCGCAGGACGTGAAGCTTGCCGTAACAGCGTTGAAGAAGCGTGACGCAAAACAGGCGGAGTTGTTCCTGCGTGATCATCGCCCGTGGGGCAACTTTGAAACGCTCGCCTTGTCTGACCGCTTTCAAGTGAAGCGCATTGTTGTCAAACCCGGTGCGGCGCTGAGTCTACAAAGTCACCATCACCGCTCGGAACACTGGATCGTTGTGCATGGCACGGCCAAGGTGACGGTTGATGACGAGGTCAAGCTTCTGTCTGAAAACGAGAGCGTCTACATCCCCCTTGGTGCAGTTCACCGGATGGAAAACCCCGGCAAAGTGCCGATGGTTTTGATTGAAGTTCAGACAGGCTCTTATCTTGGAGAAGATGACATCATTCGCTATGAGGATGTCTATTCGCGCGGGCAAGGTAGCAAGGGTTAAGAGCTATTCGTAGGCCCAACCGGCACGCCCTGTTTCTTTGAGGTAGGCGGCTAGCTCCTCAGTGTTCTCAAACCGTTCAGTGATCGAACGCCCGAGCATTTTGCGCTTGTCAGACGATAGCGTTACCTCGGCTGGCACCCCGAGAAACTCGAGCACAGGACGGGCACGCTGTTGCATAATGTCGGTTGCGTAGGTCAGGTTAAGCCGTGGGCCTTGTAGGCGCCTGTCGATCTTTCTGAAAAAGCGGGCACGGCGCTTAAGGTAGGCCTCGAACTTGGCAGGTTCGAACATGACCGGGCTGCTTATGTCAGCCCCCTTCTCTTTCACGTTCGCGTTCCAGCGTCCGGTTTTGCGGGCTGTCAACAAAGACGACCACGCTGCCAGCGCGTTCTCGCGTTTAAGCACTATCTTGGCGATACTCTGATCTGCAAGTAAGGCAGCTTGTGCCGTTTTGCTGTGTCCGGGAAACACCTTGCAACCCACAGCAGCGTGACCGTCATTGTGGCTGTATAGCGCCTGAAGGAATGCCACGGGATCGCGCTCACACATCTCTGCTGACAAGACCGCCTTGGCACTGCCGAAAATGTGCCTGTCAAAATGACGAGGCAGCAGAGCCTCGCCGTGACACAGGATATCTGGATGGCTGCGCAGAGCTGTTGTCAGCCAGGACGTTCCAGAGCGGGCCATCGAAAAGATGATGAACCTTATTTTTGGCTGGAGGCTTTCAGACGCATTCATTAGCGCTCTTGCCTGCCAAATCCGGCGATAGTGTCGATCGCCAGCGGTGCAACGCTGCGGATGCTGACCCGCCGCGCGCGCGCAGCCTGAGACTGTGACACATCTCGCCGGCGCTTGAAAATCAGAGTGTCGGGCACGCTGACGTGCTCCCATCCGGCTTCGATGGTTTCAAGCGCCCATTGCCAGTCTTCGTAGGCGTAGCCGGCTTGCACATCGCGCGGGGCGTAGCGCACCTCTTGCCAAGCCTGACGCGGAGCGAGGCATAGGGCATCGTAGTAGTTTTGCATGGCAAAGTGATGCGGTGTGAACAGTGGCGAGCTCTGTGAGGGCTGCGTGTAAACCGTGTTTGACCCGTCGAACTGCCAGATAAGTTCGGGGTGTGCGATCATCCGGTCATTGCTCTGGGCTTCAAGCAATGTCATGGCCGCAAGCAGCCAGTTTGACGACAGCAAATCGTCAGCATCAAGGAAGGCAAGATAGCGCCCTGATGCAATGTCCGCGAGGGCGCTGCGCGTTTCGCCCTGATCAGCAAAAGCGAAGCTGTGGCGCTCCCAGGCGTCAAACCGCGGTTGGCCAAAGTAGCGCGTTGTTTGTGGTGTCGGCGTGTCAAAGCCCAGCAGACGCTGCACAGCAAAGCCAGCCTCTTCGACAGCTGCTATCGCCAGTTCGGCGCTTCGCATTGCAGGGCCGGCCTCGAGGGTTTCGGCATGTGCTGTGATGGCGAGGGTCAAGTCAAACTGGCTCATGCTTCACGCTCGCTTTCGGCATCGTCAGAGCCGTTAGGCGCACTAACGATAACCTTGACCGCCTGCAAGTATGCCGCCTCGGTGCGCTCGGCAATAAGGGCGTCCCGCAGCTTTGCCGCCTGATTGCGCGCCGCTTGAGGCTCCGCAAGCGTCTGGCGTATCGCGGCGACAAATGCCGCTACATCATCGAAGGGCGCTATGGGCTGCGACAGGCCCGCCTTCAGCACCTCACCAGTGCCTCCAACATGAGC
The DNA here is from genome assembly GCF_018860975.1 of Lentibacter algarum. GTDB lineage: Bacteria > Pseudomonadota > Alphaproteobacteria > Rhodobacterales > Rhodobacteraceae > Lentibacter > Lentibacter algarum_A. The sequence continues at coordinate 364,775 of NZ_JAHKQI010000002.1, read as the reverse complement.
GCCGACGATCGGCAGCCCCGTCATCGCCACTTCCAGCAGAATAGAGGGCACACCGTCCCATTCGGAGGTGTAAAGCCAAAGGTCTGCTGTTTCGATCGGGAGCGCATCAAAGCTGGCGTATTTGCCTTCAAAGGTCACATTGTCCGGCGCTGGTGCTAGGCCCTGATGCCCCGCCTTGAGAAACTTCTCTCCCCACATGTGAAAGTCGACATCGGGCATCGCCTCGGCGATTTTGTAGGCGATATCAACACGTTTCTGCGGATCAAACCGGCCCGACCAAAACACTTTTTTGCGCGGGTTGGCAGCGGCGGGCGCCTCAGCAATGGGGATGCTGGCGTCAACCGGAGCCGAGAGCACATGCAGCTTGGCCGCACTTTCCGGCGGCAGCTGATATCGCTCGGAGAGCTCGCTGACCAGCGCATGACTGTCAGTGCAAACAGCGTGCAGCTTACCAAGGTGACGGTAAAAGCGGTGCACGGGGTAGCCTGTCCAAAAGCCTGTCACTGATTGTTCAGCACAAAACAAGCCGCCAACAACACGGGTTTCGCGGCAAAGGGCTTTTCCATAAGGTTTCAGCATATCCCAGCACGTGCGACTGTTGATATTGAACACAACCTCGGGCCGCAGGCTGCGCAGGAACTCAAACAAAAGCCGTTGCTTTTCTGGTGCGGCGCTGCGGATGTCAGACATATCAACAAGTCTGATACCCTCGGGCATCCGGCCTTTTGGCGTATCGCCGCCCACTTCCGTTGTCATCACAACCACCTCGTGGGCGCCGTAGATCTCGGCCAGAGCATGCGCGATGTAACCTTCCATGCGACGGCCACTGCCCCAGCGAGGACGGTTGACCAAGACAACCGCTTTCGCGCGCTTGCGGTGGGCCCGCTCTTGCAGGCGCATCATGTCGATGGTGCGGCTGACCGTCAGCGCCGAGTTGAACGGGGCAACACGCAAATCCAGCGCCTCGGGCCAGCTTTGAGCGATCAGCGGGTCTAGCTCGGCGGCGGCTTTCACTTGCTTGCCAAGCTCCCCGAAAGCGAGCCGCTGGCCGACGTCAGCTTGCGTTTCACGGTGCAGCTTTTGCGCTGTGATAGGCACGAGCTTCATTGCTGCGGCGAGTTCGGCAATGTCATCATAGGCGCTCGTGATCAGGTCTTCGCCCTGCCCTGCGCGAATCCATGCCGCGAAAGCGCTTTGCCCTTGTTGGACAAGATCAGGGTAGCGCCTTGCAAAGCCCCGCTCAGAAAACCCCGCCTGCGGATCACGGGCTTCATCAGCGCCAGCGCGCAGGAAATGCGCCACGGGGTCAAGGTTCTTTTCGATCAGATCCGGGCTGCGTGACAGGTAGTAGGCAATGTCAAAATGTGGTTTGATGAGGTAGTATTCCTCTTCAAATCCCGGAGGGCTTTCGTTCATCCAAGCGGCCAGAACATGCTTGTGCAGCCTTGCGCCGTAGTGCGGCACGTCTGTGGCATCAAACAAGCGTTCTGCGCGCGCCCAGGCTGTGCCCTCAATGGGCGTGAGGGGGCATTGCTCTTGCGTAGCCACCAGAGGCAGATCAGGGCACCCTTGCTGAACCCATTTCCCGAACGCAGTTACCCGCGCGTCTTGCGGCTGCGCTTGGTCGGCCTGCGCGGTAAACGACGGATGCGGGCAGCGGCCTTCGGCGGCACCGGCGCGAATGTAATGTGCGATCGGGTCTATCCAAGCCAACGCGATATCCGGGTAACGCGTTAGATAATACTCTACATCAAAATACGGTTTGATCCGGCCATACTCGCGGGGGTAGAGCGCCGGTTTCGCGCAGCGCTTTGCAGCCTCGATACGGCGCCAAAGCTCTCTTGGCATGACAGTATGGGGCGGCGTCAGAGCGCGCGCCGTTTCCCGCGCTTTTTTTGAAACCGGAGCTGCTGAAAGTTTAAAGAAGGGGGGTTTCAAAAGGGCGGCCTTAAAAGCGACATGGGAACACTCGGAGTAAGCCTGAGCCTAGGGTAGAACCGCGCCTGACACAAGCGCGGCAGGGCACCCGCTTTGCCTTCTCGCTCTGCCTCAACAATATGCCGAAGCGCTTTAGAGCAACGCAGTCGCCTGCAAGCGGTTGCCTTCAATTTGCTCGATACGCGCCTGCACGATCGCCCCTTCAGGTTGCGGCTGATCAAACGATACCTCGGTGAATTGCTCGGTGCGGCCCATGTTCGGGTTTTCCATCAGAACACTATGGCAACGGCCTACTTGCGCCTGCAAGTGCTGCTCGACGCGCTGCTCCCCGGCATGGCGAAGTGCCGCTGCACGGGCCTTGATATCAGCACCATGCACTTGCGGCATCCGAGCAGCCGGTGTGCCGTGGCGTGGCGAGTAGGGAAACACATGCAGCCATGTGAGTTGGCAGTCGCTCACCAGCTTTAGCGAGTTATCAAAATGCGCTTCTGTCTCGGTCGGGAAGCCCGCAATGATGTCGGCGCCGAAGGTCATTTCGGGTCTTAGCTTTAGGGCTTCCTCGGTGAAGGCTATCGCATCATCGCGCAGATGCCGCCGCTTCATGCGCTTCAAAATCAGGTCATCACCGTGCTGCAAACTCAAGTGCAAATGCGGCATCAAGCGCGGTTCGGTTGCGATGGCCTGCATCAGATTTTCGTCGGCTTCGATGCTGTCAATCGAGCTGATACGCAAGCGCGGCAAGTCTGGCACCAGCTTGAGGATGCGCATCACCAAGTCGCCAAAGCGCGGTGCGGCGGGTAAATCAGCGCCCCAACTGGTGAGGTCAACACCCGTCAACACGACTTCGTTAAAACCACGGTCAACCAGCCGCTTGATCTGCTCGACAACAACACCAGCAGGCACCGAGCGCGAGTTGCCGCGACCATAGGGGATGATGCAAAATGTGCAGCGATGATCGCAGCCGTTTTGCACCTGCACATAGGCGCGGCTGCGCGTGCCGAACCCGTCGATCATATGTCCGGCTGTTTCGGTGACAGACATGATATCGTTGACGATCACCTTCTCGGTGTCGCCGATCAGGTCAGGCGCGAGGTTCTGCCATGTGTCCGGCTGCATTTTCTCGTGGTTGCCGACTACGCGGGTGACTTCAACCATTTCAGCAAAAGTCTCAGGCTCGGTTTGCGCGGCACATCCAGTCACGATGATCGGCGCATCGGGGTGTTCACGACGTAGCTTTCGGATCTCTTTTTTGGCTTTGCGCACGGCCTCGGCTGTTACGGCGCAGGTGTTCACGACCTGCACATCTTGCAAGCCGGCATTCTCGGCCAATTCGCGCATCGCCTCGCTCTCATAGGCGTTCAGGCGGCAGCCAAGCGTGGTGAATGTTGGCGCGTTCATAACCGCCACATGCCGTCAAACACATGCGCCGTTGCGCCAGTCATCCAGACGCCATCTTCGCGCCAGTCAACAAGCAGTGTGCCCCCGTCCAGATCAATCTGCACAGTGCGCCCTGTTAGCCCGCGCCGCGCCGCTGCAACTGCCGTAGCACATGACGACGACCCTGAAGCAAGTGTGATACCGACGCCGCGCTCCCACACGCGCATGCGAAGGTGGTCAGGCCCGAGCAGGCTCGCCACTTGCACATTGGTGCGCTCGGGAAACAGCGGGTGGTGTTCGTGCTCGGCGCCAAATTCTGCTAGGTTGATGACCTCCGCATCATCCACAAAAAACGTGCAATGCGGGTTGCCCATACCCGTCGCGACCGGCGCACCTTCAATCGGCAGGCTCAGGGTGTCCATCTCACTGGCGAGCGGCACATCGCTCCAGTCTGTCAGCGGATGCCCCATGTTGACGGCTGTGTTGCCTTCGCCAGCATCGAGTGCGTAGAGATCTCCGCGCGCCGTTATCATATGCAACTTGGTCTTGCCGCTCTCAACCATCACATGCCGCGCGATACAGCGTGTCGCATTGCCACAAGCTCCGGCTTGGCTGCCGTCCGAGTTCCAGAACGTCAGGTGAAAATCGGCCTTGTCCGCATCGGTAATCTCGGCCAACTGATCATAACCAACACCTCGGTGCCTGTCGCCCATCGCCCGAGCCAACTCGGCAGTCATCACAGATTCGCGCCCGCGACTGTCAATAACCACAAAATCATTGCCCAAACCGTGCATTTTCATGAAGCTGATATGATGTATCTGTGTATCCATAATGCGCATATACGCCTGCGCCTTAAAGGAATCCAGCATCAGGGCTAATTTCCTCCATTTTCGGGGTTGACCGCCACGCTCGCTCTTCCTAGATACACCGCTTAGTGGGCCGTTAGCTCAGTTGGTAGAGCAACTGACTTTTAATCAGTAGGTCGATGGTTCGAACCCATCACGGCTCACCATTAAAAACAAAGGCTTGGCCACTTCTGGCTGAGCCTTTTTTCGTTTCTAGGGCACACATCGGGCAGAGATGCACGGCAGCTGTCGGCCGGAGTTGGTACATGATGGATTGCAATGGCAACTGGTATTCAGCTTGTAATTAGGCGCACTTATGAAACGCGTTGATGCTAACGCCCTAAACTAAACTTTCTTAGATACACGGAGAAAGCTAACGCTAGCATATGACGTCGTCGCGAAATAGATATTGGCGTTTTCGGCCCTTACCAGACATTCAACTGGTAGCCACTTCGAAAGGCCCCCCGTCCCGAAAGCGGTCATTGGTGCAGCCTGCAGCATTTTGAGTTGGCCAGATGACTGCATCGCGGACATTAGTTGCCATTCGCAACACTACGACGATAAAGTCACTGACTGCCAAAACACCGTTGCATCTCGCCACCCAGTTCGACGGCAATTTCTTTGGGTGATTTCCCAAACTCAGATTTAGCTGCCGGATTCGCACCAGATTTCAAAAGCGCTTCCACAACTTTAATGTTTCCTTGGCTTACGGCGACATGAAGCGGCGTTTCTGACATGTCTCCAACGGCGTTTAAGTCGGCACCTGCCTCGATAAGTAACAGTGCTCCATACGTATTTTTTCGCCAAAGCATTACATGCAATGGGGTATCACCATCACTGTCTCTGCTATCGATGCTAACGGGAGCTTCACCCATTTCGGCAGGAAACATGGTGTCGGAACATGAAGAAAGGAGTTGATCCAGCGTCTCTCTGGATTTGAACTTTTTAGACATTTTTCTTCCCGCAAGAATCGTCTTCAGTGCTCCAATAGTACATTAGAGTTCCGCATTTCTAACGAGAAACATCAAATCGAAGTGGGTTCAAACCGGACTTGCGGCGGTGCGGCACGCAAATCTTGACCTTGCAGGCTTCGGCGCGACCAACCGGATGACTGGTCCCAGCCCGAAGCGGACCTAGTGTGGGACGACGAGGTAGGCAAAAGCGGACGCACGCGCTACACTGGTGGAAAGGCCGAAATGCGAGATGTTGCAGCCGTAAGATCGAAAGGTGACGTATGAATTCTGAGAGTTCGGTTAAAGTGATCGAGATTGATCTCGCAGAACTCGTGGACCGATGGCCCAAGACGCAATCATATGTGGAACTGTTTTCTGATCTCGAACATGAATCAGAACGAGGTGCAGTTCTTTTGACTGCCGCAGCGTTGGATGACGCGCTCAAAGATCTTCTGCGGATTCGTCTTGTCCAAGCGAAAAGCACAGATGAACTTTTCGATGGAACCGCCCCACTGGCTACGTTCAGTGCGCGGATAAACCTCAGCTTTTCGGTGGGAGTGATTTCCCAACAAGAGCGCAGCTTGCTTCACAAGCTTCGGAAAATTCGTAATGACTGCGCCCACGTCCGAGCAATTCGCTTTCATGAGGCTCCGTTAAGGGATAGGTGTCTCGCGTTAAATTTGCCATACGGGGAAATAGGCGGTAGCGAACATCCTGCGAGACATTATGTGATTATCGCGCAGATGCTGGTGCTAATCTTGTTATGGCGGAGCAGCCAAGAAAACCTCACGCTGTCTGACACCCCTACTCATCCTCCGACGCGGACGAAGGATTCGGTGGTCGAGCAAATGTCCTTCCTCGTAAAAATTCCAGCTTTCCGCTCCCAAGGATAACCCTTAGCGGCTTTCAGCCGTGCATATGCCTTAGAGTATTGCAGCCTGTTTGGCAGTCTGCATAGATCTCGAACCGGTTGTTAGCCGCACTCCACATGAAAGGCCGCCGCCGGAAAACAGCCCACACTTTGCAAAGTCCGCTTCTGTCCACAGCCGACCTTGGCGTGCAGCGCAGCGTGGGCGCTTCAGTCTGCTACGGCTTGAATGGCCGCTTTTGCAATTCTGGCACAGACCCTTCGCAGATGCAGCTAAGGTCCGGTTGCCGCCCCCTGCACCGTTCAGCCAGTTTCTTGCAATCGATTGTAACGTTGAGGGGGCGAAAACTTTCAAGCGCCTCAGTCTTTTCGTTTTTGTTAGGTGGAGAGCATCCAGATAACCCTTGATGGGGGTTGGGTGCCCAGCTGGCCAAGTTGGCGCTGTGAGGTGCAAAATCAGCTATACGCGCCGCAGGTTGCGGCAAGCGTAGTCGCAGCGGTTGGTAGGAACATACACATCCCGAAAGCCAGCGCGAGTTTCGAGGACACCTTGGCGGGCCAATTTGAGAATCGTCGGTCAAGATGCTGCGGCGCGGCCCACCGAAGCAGCCGTTCGCCGCTGGCGCACAAGCAAAGGCGTTTTCGGGCGCTGACATTGCCGATCATTTCGCTCGTTTTTTTACACTTTGTGCGAAAACTGTTAAGTCGCGATGCGAAGACCTTTAAGCATCAGATCGGACGCTATCTGGTCAATTGTAGAAACCAATGGTCGTAATGACCGTGTTGTCCAAACTGCTCAGTCAGATCCTTGAGGGCGAGCCTGTCCCCCCAATCACCCCTGATTGCTAGACTGAAGGCCGATCATACACTACGCTAACACATTGATAACTGATATGGGCCTGCTCGGTGCACAACCTGAAATTCGCCGAGACTCCGGTCCGAACCACATGACTTGAAAAGGAACGCAACGTGAATCGTTTTTTTCTTCGACTGGCCCTGACCGGCCTACTGTCAACCTTGTCCATGCCACTTTATGCGAACACCTGCGAGACGCTGTATGCCAAGGCCAAATCGGTTTGCAGCGACCTTCGCCATACCTGCGACAAGGTTAAGATCTGCGAGAACATCACGGCGGCCTGCCCACTTAAGACTGAGACTTCGAAGGGTTGCGGTGATTACAGCGATTGCGTTTTAAAAAACACGCCGACGATCTACCGTAAAGCATGTGTGGCCTCGTGGGACGCACAGGAAGGATCTTGCGTACGAGGCGGTGGTCCTTTCTCGATAGGTATGCCTGAAGCATGCCCGACCGCGTCAACGGATTTGAAACAAAGATGCGAGCCACATCGCTTCATACTGCAAAACCAGCAGGATGCATGCACTGTTGCCCGCAGAAATCTCGCCGCACGTGCCTGCGACACCCCCCAAGTGCGTCAATACAAATGCAGGCTCGACTGATATCGTGCGGACGTTGAGGGGGCTTTTGCGGGAGAGAGCGTGGACCTATGCTAGGGTGTCTGACGTCAGCGCTTATGGGTCCAAATAGGGCAATTTTCTAAGAGAGTGCTCTAGGCTCATCGTAACCACCTAGGAGTGGACGATGAGAAAGACTACAAAGAGTCCTGGCGAGAAGATCGTCAAAGATATCAAGCGCGCAATCTGAAGGAAGTGGTTGCGGAGCAGACGCTTGAGCTTGTGGCATGATCGAGGCTAAGGGTGACGCAATTAGCGAGAGCGGTGGCCTACACTCTCAATTGCCCGCAAGTTCTGGTAGATACTTCGCTCAGAAACCGCTCGAAAGTCAGTGCCCGAAATATGCCTCAAGCAGCCGCGGATCATCGCGCAACTCGTCCACTGTGCCGGTTGCCCGCACGGCACCTGCTTCCAGAACGTACAGCCGCTCTGCCAGCGTCATGGCGAAGTTTGCGTTCTGCTCTGTGATGAGGATCGTCAGGCCCATGTCATCGCGCAGTCGGCGCAAGGCTGCTGCGATCTCGGTGCAGACTTTCGGGGCCAGACCTATCGTGGGCTCGTCCACGATGAGCAGACGTGGTGAGGTCATCAGCGCGCGGCCCAGCGACACCATCTGCCGCTCGCCGCCTGACTGGGTGCTGGTTTCCTGCGCCTGGCGTTCCTCAAGGCGCGGGAACAGACGGAACACGGCAGCAAGGTTTTTCTCAATATCGTTCCGCGCCGTAAACGCGCCAACCATCAGGTTGTCATAGACCGACATGTAGGGGAACAGATTGAACCGCTCAGGGCCATAGCCAATGCCCCGTTCAACAGCGGCAGCAGGGCCGCCATTCAGGGGGGTTCCGTCAAACGAAATGGTGCCCGTCGTTTTGGTCAGCCCCATGATGCTATCGAGCAGCGTTGATTTGCCCGCGCCATTGGCGCCGATAACAGCGATGATCTCGCCTTTTTCGCAGGACAGGGACACATCATGCAGGGCCTGCGCCTTGCCGTAAAATGCGTTGAGGTTTTCGATTGATAAAAACGCCATCATGCCGCTCCCAGATAAGAAGCGCGGACTGCGTCATCAGCCATAACTTGGGCAAAGGGGCCCTCGGCGATATGCGTGCCCTGCTCAATTGCGATGGCGCGGTCCACAAGTGGTTCGAGCGCCTTAAGGTCGTGGCTGACGATCAGAAAGGTCATGCCGTCCTTGCGCATCTGCTGGATCAGCGCAGCGATTTGTGCGATCTCGCCCACGGTCAGACCCGCAAAGACCTCGTCCAGTAACATCACGCGCGGGCCGGTGGCCATGGTGCGCGCCATTTCCAGCTTGCGCAGATCACCCATCGACAGCTCCGAGGGGGTGCGCTTGAGGTCATCTTCCGAAAACCCGACGCTCAGCGCCAGTTCCAACTCGCGGTCAGCGTTACCGCTGCGCGTGATCATGTGCCAGATGTTATCAGGCATAAGCCCCACACGAATGTTTTCTGCGACAGTCATTTCGCCAAAGGGGCGCGGCACCTGATAGGTCCGGCTTACACCTTCGCGGATGCGCGCAGGTGTCGAGAGCTTCGAGATTTCATTGCCAAACAGGGTGATCGTGCCAGCGGTCTGGCGCAGCTCTCCCATGATCTGACTGAAGATTGTGGTTTTGCCTGCCCCGTTCGGCCCGATCAACGCAAGGGATTCCCCCTGCGCCACACTGAACGACACATCATTTGTAGCCACCAGACCGCCAAAGGTCTTGCGCAGGTTCGATATAACTAGTGGACTGCTCATGTCGAAGACCTCCTGATGATCCGGTCTTTCATCGTCTCAAGCAAGGCGATGATCCCCTTGGGTTGGTACATGTACAAAAGCAGCGCGACCCCGCCATAGATAAAGTACCGCTCTGCACCGGGCAAATAGGGGCGCAGGTATTCCAGCAGGAAGGTCAGGAAGAACGCACCGATGATCGGCCCCGCCGTCGTGGCTGCCCCACCGATCAAGGCCGCAACAATAATGGTAAACAAAAAGTTGATATCAAACAGTGCACGCGGTGCGATGGCACCAACATAATGGGCGTAGAACGCCCCACCCAGACCCGCGATAAGTGCGCTGAACAGGAAGGCGAACAATTTCAGCTTCGTAGTATCAAGGCCTGATCCGCGCACGGATTCTTCGTTCATGCCAATCGCACTCAGCGCGGTTCCCACCCGTGTGCGCATCACCAGCCAAACTGTGACGGCCACCACCAGCAACAGCGTCAGGGACAAATAGTATCCGTTCACCGCGCCCCGTGTGATCCCTTGGATGCCGGAAATGCCGCGCGTGCCACCCGTCAGGTCGGGCCGGATGACTTGTACCAACTGGTACATCAGCTCCATGAACGCGAGCGTGACCAGTGCAAAATAGCTGCCTTTGATGCGCAAGGCGGGCAGAAAGACGATAAAGCCCGCGATCATCGTCACGATAACGGCAATGGGGATGGACGCCTCGATGGCGACGTCAAACCGCTTGGTCAGGATGGCGGTGGTATAGGCGCCAATGCCGATGAGGAACGGATGGCCAAAGCTGATGTAGCCGGTGCGACCTGAAAGAACGTCCCAAGAGATGGCAAAGATCGCGAGGAAGTTGGCAAAGATGACGGTGCGCAGTGTGCCGCGCGAGACGAACTCTGGCAAGGCAAACATAACGGCCATGAACGCGGCCCAAAGGGCAAAGTGATACCACCGAATGTTCATTGAATTTCCTCCCGCCCAAACAGGCCCTGCGGGCGGATGATCAGCACTGCGATGATCAACAGCATTGTAAAGACGCCGCGCAGCTCGGGTGCGATTTCAGCCACGGCGATGACCTCCATAAAACCGATGATATGTGCCACGATCAATGTGCCGATGATGGACCCGATGCCACCTACGATGACGACAGCAACGGCAATGATCAGCGGAGCAACCCACATCGACGGCGACAGCTGTGTATAGCTGGCAAAGAACACACCCGCGACAGCGCCCAGCGTACCGCTGATCCCCCATGTCAACATATTAATGTGATCCGGGTTCACACCCGAAATGGCGGCCCCCTTTTTATCCATCGATACCGCCTGCATGGCGCGGCCCAGATGGGTTTTCTTGATGAATAGATAGAGGCTGATCAGGATGGCCCAACTGACCAGCGTGGCCGTCAGGATGTTAAAGGTCACCGAAGCGCCCGCGATCTGCGTCACACCCGGAACGATGGGCAGCAGAACTTTGGGGCTGTCGCCAAACAGCAGCACGATGCCCGCTTGTATAACAACCGCCAGAATAAGCGTCGAAATCTCGATTGCGACATGGTCGCCCTTGAGCGGGATCACCAAAAGACGGTATTTCAAAAGCCCCGCCAGACAGCCCAACACACCAGCCAGAATAACCCCCAGGAGAATAGGCAGCCCAAGCTGTTGGGAAAAGAAGAAAAACGCGTAGCCGCCGATCATCAGATAGGCACCATAGGCAAGGTTCAGCACACGCCCAACGCTGAAGATAAGGGTGAAGCCGACCGCGATAAGGGCGTAGAGCCCGCTCAGCAGAAGGCCTTGGATAATGATCTGGAGCATGGGGAATTTGCCTTGATTGGGGTGTCGCAGCGCAGGATGTGCGCTGCGACGAAGGAGTGGGTTACTTGACCCAGCTAGGGATAGTGAACTCGGTCGTTGCGTATTCGAACGGATAGACCACACCGACGGACCCGTCTTCTTTCCACTGGACCACAACCATCGACGGCTGCGCATCCTCGTAAGGTGACGTCAGGTCAAACCGGGCATTGTGCGGATATGTTCGCCCTGTAACTTCCTCGACTTCATCATCGCCCCAAAAGCCGTAGCGCAGCCAAAGCTTGCCGTCTTTTTCAAGCACAAGGTCCTGCTTTTTCATTTCGGCAGACCAGGCCTTTACATCGCCAAAGCCACCAGCAGTTTCGGCCGCAGCCATCGCTTGCTTGAGGCCGTGATAGGCGTTGAACCCGTTAAAGTGCGGCATAACCGGACGGCTGGTGTATTTCGCCTGATAGGTGTCGACGAAGGATTGGCTGACGGGGTCAAGCTCGAACCCAACCGACGGCACAGGCGACAGGGTCGAGATACCGCCACCGGCACCGCCCGTGTCTTCCCAATACTCAAGCCCCAACGCGCCAACGTTCACGCCGGTCATGGGCATCGGCACTTGCAGCTTCACATATTGCGACGAGACAACCTGAGAATTTACCGTACTAACCTGATAGATAAAGTCGGCGCCCGTTTCCTGCGCGCGACTGAACAGCGGCGCAAAATCGACCGTGTTTACGTCATATTTTATGATCTCGGTCGTCTTGATCCCCGCAACAGGGCCAAGTGCGTCGGTGATCAGACCGGTGATCGCCTCACCGAAGGCGGTGTCCTCGGCCAGAATGACTGTGCTTTCCCAGCCCATCTGCCCCTTCAGCACATCCGCGCCAAAGTTGATATAGAGCGTCGCCAAAGCCTCGTCCGAGGCGATGTTCATAAAGTAGGGCGCCATCGTTTCAGGGTCTTCGACAACCATGTCGATGATGCCGATATAGCTGGTCCAAGTGTCTAGCGTCGGGATCTGGAATTCCTGCATACGCGGCATCCACGCCAGCGACACATCGTCGATCGAGCCTGAGATGATGAAATCAACTTCCTCGGTCTCCGCCAGATATTCATAGGCTTTGACGCCTTCGGTCGGATCCTCTGACGTATCGGCGGTAACCATTACGATCTGTTCGCCGTTCATGCCGCCCGCCGCGTTCAGCTCTTCGATCGCGATTTCCGCGCCGCGCAATGTGCTCAGCCCTGTGTCCGAGGACAGCGAGCCGATAAAGCCCACCTTCACCTCTGCCGCCGCCATCGTGGCGCATATAATCGCCAAGGCGGATGTTGCCGTTACTTTTATCATTTAGCGTCTCCCTGTGGTTGATCGTCGCATCTTTTGTCGACTGTATACAGTACACCGTACACTGAATGACCCGCGTTTCAACGTTTTTGTTGAGGCAAAGCCGATTTTTGAAGCGGCTAGAACGAAATTTGACCTGTTGGGTCATGCACAATCGCATCCACATCAATCTCTACCATCAAACCGTCTTGGGTCAGCTTGGCCTCTACCGCTGTCATAGCTGGCATGATTCCCGCAAAGAACGCACCATGCGCTTTGACGAGGCCCGCCGCCTGCGACAGGTCTGGCAGGTAGCACCGGCTGCGCATGACATGGCGGCGCTCGGCACCGACTTCCTTTAGGAACTCTTCAATACGGCCAAGAATATAGGTTGACTGCGCATAGACGTCATAGGGCGCGTGGATTTTGCCCGTAGGCTCGATGGCGGTGGTGCCTGCGATATAGACGAACGGGCCTACGCGTTTTGCGCGGGCATAGCTGGCAGCTTCTTCAAACCGCCCACCCGATTGGTAGACACGCACGCTCATAGCCCAAGCCGGGTGCGGATCGCCTCAGCGGCAGTATTCAGGGCCGCCTGCTCCGTCTGGGTCAGGCGGATTTCGTCAATCGCAACCAGACCTTTTGCGCCAAGATGCGCTGGAACGCCCAGAACGACACCGTCGATCCCGAACTCCCCCTCGAGCATGACGGACACAGGCACAGACCCCAATGCCGCCCCGCGAATGTGGTCAATCAATTCGATGGATGAATGTGCAGGAGCAACCGTCGCTGACCCTGTTTTTTTCAATGCAACAACCTGTCCGCCGCCTGTAATCGCGTCTTTGACGCAGGCCGCAATCTGTTCTTCGCTCAGGAACGCCGAAAGTGCGCGGCCCTTGATGCGGGCGTGGCTGGGGATGGGCGCCATCTCGTCGCCGTGGCTGCCCAAAGTGAACGCGGTCACATCCGCGGGGGTCACCCCCGCCGCCATCGCCAAAGCGTTGCGAAAGCGTGAACTGTCCAAGGTACCCGCCATGCCCAAAACCCGTTCGCGCGGAAAGCCTGTGGCGCGCAGCATCTCGACCGTCATTTCATCCAGCGGGTTGGTGACGACGATCACAATAGCGTCGGGCGCTTGGGTCTTGATCACTTCGGCAGTGCTGCGCATCACGCGCGCATTAACGTCGATCAGATCAGCGCGCGTCATACCCGGACCGCGCGCGCGCCCTGCGGTGACGACAATCACTTCCGCACCTGCGACCATCGCCAAATCCGTGCTGCCAACACAGCGCGCCCGCGAGCCGGTGATGCCGCTGGCATGGTTCAGATCAAGCGCCATAGCTTCGGCCACACCCGGTGCGATATCAATCAGCGTGATGTCATCAGCCATATCGCGGTTCGCGGCCAGATGCGCGATATTGGCGCCCACGCCCCCTGCCCCCACAAGCGCCAGTTTGCGCAACCGGCGAGGTCGCGTAGATTTTGACGCCTGCGGCGTGACCCAGCGGGGAGAACGCCGGTATAAGCCACGCCGCAAAGCAGTCGCGCCATCCGTGACAGGGGCGCTTGGTTTTTCAATCGGCCCGTCCACAAGCTGGATGCCAATGCGGGCTGCCGTCTCACGCGCCATGGCGGTGACGATATCACCGGGCAGAACCTCGAACTGGTTGCGGCCCCTTTGGCGCGCATCCTCCAGCGCTTCGGCCCCTATGACGCGCTTGGTGCTCATCAGGCGCTCACACCGTCGATGGATTCAATTGCCTGAACGGCGGCTTCCATACCCTGCGCGACAGAGTTCTCGGAGCCAGATATAAAGAGACGACCAAAGCGGCCTACCGCGCGCACCTCGATAATGTCGATCTCGGCGGCTTTCTCGGCCTCGTTGGCGGCAATCGAGATATAAGCGGCGGGCGCGCATTCAATGATGCCCAGTGTTTGGCCCGGCACCAACAATGATCCCTTTCGCCATTTGTTCAAAAGCTGCGCCTGATAGGGCTCCACGCTTGTGATGGTTTGCGTTGTGGTCACGACCGGTTTTTGACGGTCTGCCATTGTTTGTCCCAGCTCTGACAAGATTGCGTCTCGCGCGGCGGACACCTCTGCGTTGGACGGCGAGCGCAGGATGAAAAAGCCGAACTCGCGCTCCACCAACTGCGTCGTTGCCTCAACCGAAGACGCTTTCAAAGCGCGGTCAATCAGGGTGAACACGCCGTTGCCGGGAGCGAACTCCCCGATCAACACTGTGTCGCCCGACAAGGGGACAGAGCCTTGCACAGTTGCGCCGTTGTAGGCTGCGAATTTGGGTTGCAGGTTGTCGATCTGCATCAACGCGCGAATGGTAATACCGCTCATGGGTTATTCTCCGTATTGTTCGTAGATGTCGCGCCAGGGTCGGCTTTGATAGGCCACGCGCTTGATATTGATCAGGTGCAAGGCCGTGACGTTGTCTGATGTGATCGAACCCGACCACGTACCGGTGCCCAGCATGAAAGACGGCTCAAGATCAGTCGAGTAACCCATGCCGCCAAGAATGCCGGGCGTATTCACCAATACGCGGCCCGTGGGCACAGTGGCAAAACGCGCCACGATAGACGGGTCGTTGGAATGCACCACAGACGAGTGCCCCCAGCCCTCAAATTTGGCGATGGATTGCGCCAGCTCAATGCCGTGATCACTGTCTTTGGCCACATAGAACGCCAGAACAGGGTTCAGCTTTTCGGCAGACAGCGGCGCTTGCCACCCGACTTCGGTTTCCTCAGACACCAGAATGCGCGTCTTCGGCGGGATCGAGAAGCCCGCCGCGTCCGCGAGGTCTTGGGGAGAGCGCCCGACAAATTCGGGGTTCATCGCCTGCTTGCGCACAAATATAACCTTGGCGAGAGCCGCGGCCTCAGCGGGTGTCAAGAAATATGCGCCATTCAGTTTGAGCTGCACGCGCAATTCGGAAGCGATCTGCGGATCTGCCACAACGGCTTGCTCGGACACACAGGCGGTGCCGTAATCAAAGCTCTTGGACATCACGACCATTTCGGCCACTTCGTCCAGTTCCTTCGCCATGGATTTATGCACGTAGCAGGGCACGTTACCCGCCCCGACAGCCAGCGTGGGCTTGCCCGAGGAATAGGCCGCCTTGACCATTGCCGGCCCGCCTGTGGCCATCACAATCGAGGTGCGTTTGTGCTTCATCAACTCGGCGGTGCCCGCAATCGTAACCTCGTCAAGACACTGGATCAGCCCCTTAGGCGCGCCCATTTGCTCGGCTACTTGCGCCATGATGCGGACCGTTTCCTGACCCGAGCGCAAGCCGCGCGGGTGCGGCGCACAGATGATCGCATTGCCCGCTTTGACCGCCGACAACACCTTGTAAATAATCGTCGAGGTGGGGTTAGTCACGGGGATCAGCGCCGCCACGACGCCCATTGGCTCACCAAAGGCCGCGATCTTGGTGCGATCGTCTTTCCAGAGCATGCCCAGCGTGGTGATGTCGCGCAGATAATCCGCGACTGACAAGGCGTTAAAGAGGTTCTTCACCCGCTTGTCAGGCACATTGCCGTAGCCTGTTTCCTCGACGGCCAGTTCGCCAAGGCGTGTCGCCTCAGGTTCAATCGCCAATGCCATCGCATCGACAATCGCGTCCACATGAGCAGGATCGGTGCCAAGGAATGCTTTGTAGGCGTCAAACGCCTTTTCAGCAGTTCGGCGAGCGGCGGCGATAGATTTCAGATCAGCATCCATTAGCGACCTCCCTTTGCGATGGTGTCCATCGCTTTGCGCGCTGTGTCGATATCGGTGGCGGTAATGCCGATCGTCTCAAGACGCCGCCCCGCCGAGGCCACATCCGCTGGCAGTACAGCCGCCGCCAACGTCACGATGGCCTGCGTCACAGGCACAGGCGTTGACGTGAGTGCCGCGGCCGAGATAAGCGGGATGAGCGACCCGATGACGCCGTCGCGCAGCGTTTGTTCAATTTGCGTAGGCAGAGGCCGCGCGGCAGCCCCCTTGAACGCACCCGCATATTGTGTGATCCACGTGTCTGTATCAGGCAGATTGCGCACACCAAAGGCTTTGGCCACGGCGCGCCGCTCTCCAGCAAGCTGATCAATCACGCTCCGCTGCTGCACGCCAAGGCTGGCGGCGAAGGTATCGTTCTCGGGCAGTGCTACAGCACCCATCGGCAGCTTCGATCCCTCGCCCGCCATCAAAAGTGCTGGCAGTTCGACCAAGGCAGACCCATCGGCAAAGCCAGAGGCCAACACGGAATCTGTTGCGCTCAGGCGAGGCATCAACTGGCCCAAAGCGGCGATAACCTCATTGCGACCCGCAGGAAGCGTCGCCGCAGGAATCTGGGAGCGTTCGGTCAGCGTCAGCACAGTGCCTTTGGCGTCGACCCAGAAAGGCAGCCCCTGCGCCTCGACAATCGTAACATCTGCGGTGCAGCCGCCCGTACGCAACAGCCAGGCTGTTTCCAGCGCGCCGAGTGAGCGGCCTTCGGGCAAGACGATAATTTGGCCATCCGCGAGGTGATCGGCCAGAACCATCGCATAGGTTCGATATTTGTGAACGGGCCCCGTGAGGAAGATCACATCGGCCCGGCCAACCGCACGGTCAAGCTCGGCGGTGGTTTGGATGGACGGGCCGCGTTCGCGATCCACCTGATAGGTTCCAACCGGACCCGCCCCACGCAATGAGATGCCGCTCGATGCGCGAATGGCCTCCAATTCCGTCCCGTAGGCCGAGAACAAAGTGACCTCCGCCCCTTCGGACAGCGCAAGTGCCGCCAAAAGACATGCATCAGCCCCACCGCCCAGCACCGCGACTTTGCTCAAGTCGGGGCCGGACGCGGCTCTCTCGTTGACGGACACTGTCGCGACCGCCTCGGTGAATTCTTCAAACCCGCTCATGGGTTATCCTTTCGGTGCTATGGATCAGTCAGCGCTGCCTGCACCAAGGGCGTCAAGAATGGCTTCAAGCTCGTCATGGGGGCGAGCGATCACGTGGACCGAGACAACCTCGCCTACTTTATGCGCCGCTGTGGCACCCGCATCGGTGGCTGCTTTCACCGCGCCGACTTCACCGCGCACGAGAGTGGTGATCAGACCCCCGCCTGCTTTGGTTTGGCCAACAATCTGGACGTTGGCCGCTTTTGCCATCGCATCCGCACCCTCAATCGAGGCCACAAGCCCGCGTGTTTCAATCATACCAAGGGCCGCTTGGCCTGCTGCTGGTTTCGCCATTGTCTTCTCCTTCAGGATTTTCAGGTTTTGGCCGTCTGGACTGTGTCCACAACGGCGATAATTGTTGCATCAATCGGTGATGTTGCCGTGCCTTGCGGGATGCGAGCAGCACTGCCTTGCGTGATTATCACGCGGTCGCCCACCCCCGCGCCGACAGTATCCACCGCCACGACAGACGGCTCGGACACTTTGCCCGCTGCGGTGATCACATCGACGACCAACAAAGGTTTGGCCGCAATTTGCGGGTCCTTCACGGTTGCGGTCACTGTGCCAATGACTTTACCCAACCGCATCAGAACGCATCCAGATAACGTTGTATTTCCACTTCGGTCACCTGGTTCGCAAAGAACTCAAGCTCACGCTCGGATTGCTGGCAAACGATCTCGTGCAGATGGTCGCCCAGCAGGTCCTTGAGCCACGCAGACTCGCGCGCCAAGGCGACAGCAGTGCCCAGATCAGTGGGGATCGGCGGAATGTCGGCCTCTTCATAGGCGTTGCCCATGGTGGGTTCAGAGGGCTGCATTTTGCCCTCGATCCCGTCAAGGCCCGCCGCAATATCAGCGGCCAGCAACAGATAGGGATTACAATCGGCGCCTGCATCGCGTTTCTCAACACGTACGGCACTGTCCGACCCTTCGATCACACGCAAGGCAACCGTGCGGTTGTCATACCCCCACGACGCATTCGTCGGGCAGAACGTATAGGGCTGACGACGGCGATAGCCGTTCACAGTCATGCTACCACAAATCGCGGTCTCCGCGATGCGGCCCTGAAGACCAGCCACAAAATGCTTGCCTGTCTCGTTCAGCTTACCGTCGGTGGCAAAGATGTTCTTACCATCCTTCCAAAGCGAATAGTGACAATGAAAACCGCTACCCGATTCCGCAATGAACGGCTTGGCCATAAAGGTGGCTTTGTAGCCCTGCGTCTGGGCCAGTTGCTTGACCATCGTGCGGAACATCACAAGGCGATCTGCCGAGAGCAGCGCTTCGTCGTAGCGCACGTTTACCTCAACCTGCCCTGCGGCATATTCGGGGTTGGATTGCTCAATCGGGATGCCCGCTTCGTTGATCATAGTGCGGATGGGCCCGATCACATGCTCCATCGCGGCAGCGCGGTCGAGGCCGTAGACATTGATTCCTTTGTCGCGCGGCAGGTTCGTTTCGGGGTCAAGAAGATAGAATTCCAGCTCGGTGCCAACCTGAACGGTGATGCCCATGTCAGCGGCACGCTTTACCTGACGCTCAAGCGCCAGACGCGGGTCAAGCGGTACAGGTTTATGATCACCCCCAACGGCGCGGGCGAAACACATAGCCACCCCCGGCTCCCACGGCAGGGCCACGGGCTTGGTGTAGGGCATCATGTGCATATCGGGGTAGCCGTTGTCGAAATTGACATAAGGCGTGTCCCAGACATCGCAAGTCATATCGAGCGCTAGCAGAGCAATCGAAAGCGCGTTACCCTCTTTGCAAATCGTATCCCAATGGCTTGCTGGAATGCGCTTTCCACGCATGATTCCGTTCAGATCGCCAAGGCCAAGAACGACCGTGTGCGTGCCCTCTGGAAGTGAGAAATCCTGTTTCGACACTGTACCCTCCCCGGTATCGTCTGCCTTGTCAGCTTAATGTATTCTGTATACAGTATGCACAAGAACACATCGCTGGCAAGGAAATTTTATGACAAAAACACGCATCACAATCGTAGGGGCCGGCATAACAGGCACTATGACCGCATTGTCGCTCCAACGGCGGGGCTGTCAGGTCACCTTGATTGATAAATGGGAGCCTGGCCATGCGCGTGCTGCCTCGAGCGACTATAATCGTGTGATCCGCGCGATTTCGGGGCGGGATGCATTCTACACGCGCTGGGCACGCGAATCGCGCCAACGCTGGCTCGAGCTTCAGGCCCAAGCGGGAGAAAACCTGATGTATGAATGTGGCGCGCTTATCCTTGCCACCGCAGGCCATTGCGATTGGGAAGACGCCACATCACAAACCTTCGATGAAGTCGGCGTGCCCTACTATAGGTTCACGCCTGCAGACGTTCAAAGCCGCTTCCAGCAGTTTAAAACCGACGACATCGCCTATGCGCTTTTTGAGCCTGAGGCAGGATTGCTCATGGCGCATCGCTGTGTGTTGGCGGGAATTAAACTGTTCAAACAGGCGGGTGGCGTGGTGACGCGCGGGGCAGTGACCACCGATACGTCCGAGCGTCCGATGCTGGACGGCAAACCGCTTGAGGCGGATGTGATCATCATGGCGACAGGCGCGTGGATGGCCGATCAGTTCCCCCGCACCATCAAACCGATCAGCCAGATTGTCGGCATCAACGTGCTCTACACCTCGACGCCCGAAGGGTCGGACACCTATGACATGGCAAAAATGCCCTGCTGGATCGATCACGGTCAAGGGTCGTTCGGCATCCCCTCCTCCGAAGGGTCAGGCGTCAAGGCCGCCGTGGTGATTCCCGACAAGATTGACTTGGACAACGAGGCGCGGTTGGTCAAAAAGGAAATGATCAACCGGACAGAGGCCTATGTTCGTCGCCGCCTGCCAGGTCTGGCCGGGCAAAAAGTTGTCGATTCCAAATTCAACCAGATCATCTTGACGCCCGACACTCATTTTGTGCTGGACTGGCATCCGGAGCATAATAACGTTCTGTTTGCAGGTGGCTGTTCAGGCCATTTGTTCAAACACGCACCCGTCTTTGGCGATTTTGCCGCTGGTGTTGCGCTGCGTGAATACGGCACGGCCGACCGTTTCAAGATCGGCCCCCGCCGCAAGCTCAGCCCGCGCGAAAGCCCATCGGGGCGTTGATCATGCGCTTTGGGCGATCTCGGTGAATGTCTCTGCGTTAGGGCATTCACTGATTTCGAAATGCCCTTTGCCGTCGAGATACCGTTGGCATGCTCGCGCCTTTTTACAGTCAGCGCAGACCAGTGACACATCGACCTGCGTCCAGCGATTCGCGTTAATATCATCCATTGAAGCGCCAAAACGCCCGCTCATGGCTTCGATTTGATCAACCATGTTTGCGCGGCTGTGTTTCAGTGTATTGAATTCAGCCCGCGTCAGGCCAAGGTCCATCGGGACAAATCCGTCGGGCTGTGCCGCTGCTCCATATCGTGCGAGATAGGTCTTCAAGCTTGATAAAATCGACATCACAATTCCTCCACTGAACTTTCTGTATTCAGTATACCGCGTGAGGGGCTTCGCTGCTTTGACATGAATCAAAGAGCGGGCAACCTATCCGCGCAGGAAGAGCCGTGCTGCCTTCTTGACGAAGACATCCGTGTGCAACGTTCGCTGAAGGGTCTGCCGCGCGGTGGCGGCTGTCTGTGTGTCAAGGGCCGTTCCCTCCAGAACTTCGACCGCATCTATCATAAACTGCGATGTATATTCAGGATGGAATTGCATGGAAAGCGCTGGGAAATCGTATTCTATCACCCCATTTTTGCAGTATTCTGCGCCACCAATCAATCGTGCCTCGGGGGGCACTTTGCTCACCTGATCCTGATGCAGGACCTGCGCGTAAAACGTCGTGCCTTCAACCGTCCAACAACGCGGCCCGACGCACATGCCCAGATCGGCCTTGGCCGCTTCTCCGCCAAACGTATGGGCCATCATTTGATGCCCGAAACAAATGCCAAGCAATGGCACCCTCGCCGATCTGATCCGTAAAAGCATATCTATCAGTTCGGCCATCCAGGGCGGATTGTCGTACACGCCATATTCCGAGCCAGGCAGTATGAAGCCGTCGTAGTCCGCAACTTGCGGAAACTCTGCACCCTGCGCTATGTCTATTCGCTCGAAAGCGGTGTCAGCAGGCAAATGTGGGGCGATCCAGTTTTGTACCAACCGCCCCACAGAACCGTGCCTCTCAAGCCCTGCCGATTTGAGGTCGGCACAGTCGAGGATAGCAATCCTCACCAGTCAAACGCGCGATCAATGCCGGCCATTTTTACGCCGGTGAACGCAGAGGCTTGGAAGGATAGAGCGCGCAGATCCTCGGTCTCAAGATTGTGGACCGACGATTTGCCACAGGCCTTGGCCAATGCTGTGATCTCCATCGTCATCGCGGTCAGATACCGCGCGACACGTTCGGCACCCGCCGCCGGGTTCATCCGCGCCTCAAGCTCAGGATCTTGGGTAGCCACACCGACAGGGCAGCGGCCAGTGTGACAGTGGTGACAGGCCCCAGGCGAGGTGCCCAAAGCGGCGTAATCCTCAAGGTAGCGAGGCGAATTACAACCCAGCGACATCATCGCCGCATTGCCGATCATCACCGCATCTGCACCAAGGGCGATACATTTCGCAGCATCAACACCAGTGCGGATACCGCCCGCCGCGACAAGAGACACTTTGCCTGTCATGCCGCATTCATCAAGGCTTTCGCGGGCCGCGCGAATGGCGCTCATGGTGGGGATGCCTGTGTGATTCAGCAGGAGCTCTGGCGATGCACCCGTGCCGCCTTCGGCGCCGTCCACCACGATCACATCTGCGCCCGCTTTGGCCGCCACCGCCACATCAAAGCGCGGTCGCGTCGCCCCCATCTTGATAAAGATCGGCACTTGGTAGTTCGTTGCGATCCGCAGTTCCTCGATTTTCACCGACAAATCATCGGCCCCAAGGAAATCAGGGTGGCGGATGGTCGAGCGCTGATCCACGCCTTGTGGCAAGGTCCGCATCTTGGACACACGCTCGGATACTTTCATGCCCAAGAGCAGACCGCCTGTGCCGGGCTTGGCGCCCTGCCCCACAACAATCTCCAGCGCATCGGCGCGGCGCAAATGGTCCAGATCAACGCCGTAGCGCGCAGGCGACATCTGATAGAGCAAGGTCTGCGAGGCCTCACGCTCCTCTTCCAACATGCCACCTTCGCCCGTACAGGTCATCGTGCCGACCTTCGAGGCTCCATGGCCCAACGACGCTTTGGCAGACGCCGACAGCGCACCAAAAGACATGGAAGCGATGTAGATCGGGATTTTCAGCTCAAGCGGCTTTTCCACAAGCCCGCGACCGCCGCCCAGAATAGTCGTCGTGTCACAGCTTTCGCGGTAGCCTTCCAGCGGCAGGCGCGTCATCGTGGCAGGC
Source organism: Lentibacter algarum (assembly GCF_018860975.1). Taxonomy (GTDB): domain Bacteria; phylum Pseudomonadota; class Alphaproteobacteria; order Rhodobacterales; family Rhodobacteraceae; genus Lentibacter; species Lentibacter algarum_A. The sequence continues at coordinate 342,126 of NZ_JAHKQI010000002.1, read as the reverse complement.
ACGAACGTCAAGTCATCAAACGTCGGCAACTGCTTGTTGAACGAGTTATAGCCGCGCACCTGATAGCGCCCCAGTTGCGACAGAGCGTGAACCTCAGAAATCGCTTCTGGCGTCCAGCGTGTCGATCCACCTTGATCGTAGGAGCCAGGCACACCTGCGGGGCGGCCCTCGATCGCACCATCGCCGTATTTGATCTCGGCCTCGTCAGCCATCTCAAACGGATACTCATACGGTGCGGCGGGCGCGTTTTTGTTTGTCATATCATCAGCCATGCGCTTGCATCCCTGCTTTCAAAATACCAAAGACGCTGGCCAGAGACCAATTTGCGCCAATTACGAGAGCTGTCGACCAGCCCCAATGGATCAAGGATCGCGTCCACTTCGGCGACCTCTTCTGCGGTGGGTTCCACAACTTTGACATCGACGCCGTAACTGTCGACATCGCCTGCGACCCAGACTTCACCTTGCCAAAGCGCATCGGCACAGCTTTCGCCTCCGCCGCCTAGGGCGATGATCTTGCCAGAATGGGCCATAAAGCCGGATTGGTAGCCGATCTTGCCCTCGACCACGATGTTACCGCCCTTCATGGCCACGCCGCAGCGCGGACCGGTATCGCCTTTAACGTGGATGGTGCCATCAATCATGGCGGCCCCCACGGACATGCCAGCGTAGCCATTGACCGTAATATGCCCGCCGTCCATGCCCTCGCCCACAGCCCAGCCTGCGTTGCGCTCAATCTGAACGCGCGCGCCAGTATTCAACCCGCCGCAATAGTAACCAACGCTGCCTTCAAACGTGATGTCAGCACCATCAGGCAGACCGACCCCGAGATTATGCCGCGATAATGTGTTGGTCACTCGAATCGGGCCACCCTTCAGGCAAGCAGCCTGAATGTCCTGGTTGATCGCACGAATGTGACGCTCGCCTGCGTCAATGATGATCTCGCTCATGCTGCCATGCTCCGGTTGCCGATGCCCCAAATGCCAGTCAGCGACGGGCCATCGTGGTTAATCACGTCGCATTCATCCGAGAAGACGCGCCGCACGGCTTGCTCTTCGGTCGCCGCGGCCAGATCGCCGTTCTGGTCAATGACGACCAGCGGCTTCATCGCAAAGCGGTCCTTAGCGAAGCCAATCCCGTCGGGGCGAGCAATCATAAAGGTGAACACGCCATCGATCGACTTGATCGACTTGGTCAGGGCTTGCTGCATACTCAACCCCTGCTTGATTTGGTCAGAGACCCAAACCGCAATCAGCTCGGAATCGTTTTCGGTCAGGAACTGGTAGCCCTGACGCTGAAGCCGCTCGCGCTGGGTGTAGTAGTCGGTGATCTGGCCGTTGTGCACAATCGCCACGTCCGAGAAGGGGCGCGCCCAGAATGGGTGGCTGGCGTTGGGGAAAACCGCACTCTCGGTTGCAAGGCGCGCATGGCCCAGACCGTGTGTACCGATGATATCGCGCACACCGTGTTTGTCGGCCACCTCAGCGGCAGAGCCAGTATCTTTGATGATCTCAAGAGAGCGTCCGCACGACTGAACCTCAATACGTTTGGCCAGCGTATCGGCGTCTTTGGTCCATGCGGTCAGGTCCTTGGGGTCAGACATCTCCATACGGAAGCAATAGTGCCCCTCGGCCCCGCGCACGATCTGGGGATCGCCCAGCAAATCAGCACCATGATCGCGCAAAACATGCGTGAAGTCAGCCAGATCCGCGTCCAGTTTGGTTTGGTCAAACCCCATGCCACGCAGCTTGTAACCAGTATCCAACGGGTCCGTGTAGATGGCAAATCCGGTGCTATCCGCCCCGCGATGCTCTTGTGCCTCCATAAGGCTTACAAGGTCTCTCCCGACCTTTCCGGGGGCCTGCATTATTCGGCCAGCGATTCCGCACATAAGATGTCCTCCTGTTTCGTATACTGTATACAGTAAACAGAGCGACGCAAGAAAAAACACCGCCGCCCGCGCGGATATTTGAAACGAGGATAGAAGATAAGGTGCGGAGCCTTTAAGGAGGCTAAGCTCCTAGACTCTCAATCTGGAGGTCGAAGCCGTCCTGAATATGCTGGGTAAACGCCTCAAGCGTGGCCGTTCTGTCACCTGTCGCGATGACATCTACGAGCGCTATGTGATCGCCCAGCGACTTTTTCAGATCGACGCTTTCAATTGTCGAAAACAACTGAAACGCCATCGCCTTCCCCCAGATCATATCAAACATTTCCAGCAGAAAGCGGTTGTTCGCCAACTCCACAAACCGTCTGTGGATGTTCCGGTTTGCGTGAAAATAGTCCTGCACTGTCGTGCTTTGCATATCTTCTTCTTGCTCAATGAAAAGACGCAAATCGGCAATCAACTCGTCGGTGTGATTGGCGGCCAAAATCCGTGCAGCCTGCCCCTCGATCGCGGCACGCGCCTGATAAAGCTCATGCACTTCTTTCTGCGTCATCCGGTACAATCGGAAACTGCCCCGATGTGAGACCTCCAGAACGCCCTCACGCTCCATTCGCATCAACGCTTCGCGCACGGGTGTTCTGCTGATCTGCAGCTCGGAGGCCAATTTTTCCTGAACCAGCACATCATCAGACGTAATTTCATTCGCTAGGATCGCTTTGATCAGCTGGTCGTACACCTCATCGGCGAGACGGCGACGTTCTGGGCGGATGCTTTGAAGGGCCAATGCGTCAACTTTCATTTACATGTCTGTTCGGCTTTTTTTCATATATTACACCAAAGATAATGAACAGCTTCAATATCGGCTCGAGTTCTTTCGAAGCACCGTGTTTCTCCATAGCTGTGAAACGAACACCCACCCATTAATTCTCGCGGAACCTTGTATCCAAGGACGCTTTTTATTGGTTTGTGTAACGGCCTCGGACAATTCAAGGATGTAGCTCCCATACATAGGTCCATGGGAGCCGGAGAAAGCGAAGCTCGATTTCCGGGCATGAAAGGATAGAGATTGTCTCATCCGGGCCCGTCTAAAAAGGGCGGGACCCATGGCAAAATCTCAAACCAAAGCGAATACTACGAAGCCGCAGTGGCCGCTAAAGCTGCTGACGTCGCCACGTACGCGACGTCAATGAAGCAGAAATTCTCGCAAGTATTCGCGAGAATGACATCAAACAAAACTTAGCCGTCCATGCTATCTCTGGTGAAAAATCCGCAGTCGGTGCTGGTGGCCGTCGCCTAAAGGCGCTCAAGCAGCTCGCAAGTGATGGCGCCATCCCAAACAATCTCACTGTCTCGCGCATGAACGTCCGCTTCTTACCGCGGCATTGTCTTTCCGTGGCATGCAGAGATGAGGACAGCGCTCGCCATATTCGGAATGAAACACTTGCAGTGGTGAGCCAGAAACGCATTTTGGTTCATTTGCATCATGAACGTTGAGCTGGCGTTGGGCTCCATTCTCTGGATCGCGGCTCGACCCCATACCATAGCACTTCCCTGCGCGAAGGACTGTGTTGTGCCCGCCCTGCGCCATCGCCTCCGCAGCTTCAAAACTTCGAAAACACGCAGCTCCTCCATCCGCTCTCATTATCGTGACTTGTCCTCATATCTACCTATTGGTAGGTATAATTGCAGGCCTCGGGAGAACACGCCCATGAAGATTTACGACATCGAAGGATTTCCAAACCCCGCCCGCGTGCGCATCGCCCTTGCCGAGAATGGCGTTTCCGATGAAGCGGAATTCTTCGCTGTGGATGTTATGGGCGGCGAGCACCGCACCGACGCGTTCAAAGCCAAGAACCCAGATGCAACGGTCCCCTGCCTCGAACTGGACGACGGATCCCACATCGCACAGTGCAATGCGATCATCGAGTATATCGACGCCACCTTTGATGGCCCCTCCCTGACCGGCACAACACCAAAGCAACGCGCGCATATCTCAATGATGAACGCCCGCGCCGAAGCTGGCTTGTTGAACGCCGTCGGGGCTTACTTCCACCATGCGACAACGGGGTTGGGTGCCGAGTTGGAGACATACCAATGCGCCGAATGGGGGAATAAGCAAAAAGAGGTCGCAGCCACGACGATGGCCTACCTCGATGGCGTTCTGGCCGAAAACAACTATATTGCGGGCGACAGCTTTTCCTCGGCGGATATCACGGCGTTTGCGGGGCTGGCCTTTGCGGATTTTGCCAAGGTAGAGATTCCGCAATCTTTACAAAACCTGCAGGCTTGGCGCGCAAAAGTTGCCGAGCGGCCTTCCATCGCGGGTTAACGCAGCCCTTTAGGACAAGGAATTGATCAATGAACTTGAATGCAGATTTCGACAGCCCCGTAATCGTTCACTCTGACCAGTTGGAGTGGCAGGCCTCGCCCATGAAGGGGGTAGACCGCCGCATGCTAGACCGCATCGGCGGCGAGGTGGCACGCGCCACAACCATCGTCCGCTACGCCCCCGGCAGCGCCTTTTCGGCGCACACGCACACGGGCGGTGAAGAGTTCATCGTGCTGGAAGGCGTGTTTCAGGACGAGCACGGCGACTTCCCCGCCGGAACCTATGTGCGCAATCCCCCCACCACGTCGCACACGCCAAGCTCGGCCGAGGGCTGTACGATCTTTGTCAAACTGTGGCAGTTCGACATGGAGGACCGCACACAGTTCCGCAAAACAATGGCCGAGGAATTGGCCGCACCCGTTAATGGCGTGTCGACGGCGATCCTGCACAAGGATGACCGCGAGGTCGTCAGCTACAGTCACATTGATGCCGAGGCGACGCTGACATCGCATGCGCAGGGCGGCATTGAGGTGCTGGTAATTGACGGCAGCGTCACATCCGGCGGCAACGTGCTGCACAAGAACGACTGGCTGCGCCTGCCGGATGGGGAAACCCTGTCAGCGGTCGGCGGGCCGGAGGGTGCGAAATTGTGGATCAAAACGGGCCACCTGCCCTTTGCGAAGGCTCCGCAGGCGTAAACGATGCACACCGATACCCTTATCATCGGGGGCGGTCTTGCGGGGCTATCCCTTGCAAGCCGCCTGACGGATCTCGGCCACAGCTATATCTTGGCCGAGGCCCGCGACCGGCTTGGCGGGCGGATCGCGGCAGTCCGGCACGAAGGGGCCACCTATGACATGGGGCCGGCGTGGTTCTGGCCCGGTCAGCCTCGGATCGCAAAACTGATCGGTGACTTGGGGTTAAGGCGCTTTGATCAATACGCCCAAGGCGATCTGATGTTCGAGGACGCTCAGGGGCAGCCCCAACGCGGTCAGGGGTTTTCATCCATGCAGGGGTCCTACCGTCTTGAAGGTGGCTTGATCCGGCTGATTGAACGCTTGTCCGAGGGCGTTCCAGCCAGCAACCTGCATCTATCCTCTGCAATCACCGCCCTGACGGAGCAAGGCGATATCATCACCGCAAAGCTGCAGGATGGCCGCACAATCACCGCAGGCCGCGCCGTGCTGGCGCTTCCGCCACGCCTCGCCGCGCAGATCACCTATGCCCCCACCCTGCCGGGCACGTCGATGCAAGCCATGCATCAAACCGCGACATGGATGGCGGGCCATGCCAAGGCTGTTGCCATCTATGACCGGCCCTTCTGGCGCGAGGCGGGATTGTCCGGTGATGCAATGAGCCTCTTTGGGCCTATGGCGGAGGTTCACGATGCCTCCCCCGCGCAGGGTGGCCCCTATGCGCTCTTTGGCTTCCTCGGCGTACCACCTCAAGCCCGCGCAAATGAACATGCGCTCAGACAGCACATACTTTCGCAACTCACCCGTCTTTTCGGTGCGCAAGCTGCGAGCCCTGTGAGCCTAAGCATAAAGGACTGGGCCTTTGATCCCTTCACAGCCAATGCACAGGACCAGCAGCCCCTTTATGCCCACCCCGACTACGGCCTACCCGCGCCGCTCAGCGGATTGTGGGACGGCAAGCTGATTCTTGGCGGCACCGAAGTCGCGCCGGAATTCGGCGGCTATCTGGAAGGGGCTTTGGAAGCTGCGGAAAATGCGTTAAGGCTACTGACCAGACCCGAAAGATAGAACCGACGTGGCACAAGACACCAAAACAAACCTCTTGGACATCGCTGAAACAGCCGCCCGCAGTCGCGGGTTTGATGGATTCAGCTATGCCGATCTGGCCGAGGCCGCGGGCATTCGCAAAGCATCTATCCATTACCACTTTGCCACCAAGGCGGTGCTTTCTGCCGCGCTGATGGATCGCTATCATGCGTCGGTCGAACAGGTCTGCGCCGATATAGAGGCAACGCACCAAAGCGCCGCCGACAGGTTGGCCGCATTGGCAACATTTTACCGCAATGCTTTGGGCGGTGGCGAAACATTATGCCTTTGCGTGGCTTTTACCATCAGCCGTGACAGCCTCGTAGATGAAGTCAAAGACAAGATCGTAGCCTTCCGATCCATGATGACCAGATGGATCACAGCCCTGTTTGAGTTGGGCAAGCAGGATGGCACCATTTCAACGACAAGCACCCCTGAAGCAGAAGCACACGCAACACTTGCCACGCTCGAAGGCGCACATCTCGCCGCGCACGCCGAGCATGACCTTGCCGCATTTGACAAGGCGACAAAGCTGCTTCTGGCCCGATGACGTAAGTCACGCCAACACCAACCGAACAATTAGCCGATGTTGTCCTGCTGCCATGAATAACGCGCGATACCTAATGAGCTCAGAGGGGCGGGATCTGCGTCGACATGTGCATAACTTCCAGTCGTCTTGTACAATGTGAACGAGGCAGTGCACGATCGTACACGATTGGCGAAGGTGCCTTCATTTGCATACGACTATTAATATACAGAGGGATAAGTAAGTCGTAATCGGGAAGAGAGCACCTTGAAAGAAAACAGTTTCATAGTCCGATCGTGCGGCGTTTTGTTAAGTCTCGCGGTCTTCGGTTTTCCTTCAGAAATTGGGGCACAAACAGATACGACAGACCGAGCTATGCTGGTTTTAGATGCTTCCGGATCGATGTGGGGGCAAATTGATGGTACGCCGAAAATTTCCATCGCGCGCGCGGCGGTTGCGGATATGTTGGCCGAATGGAACGCAAGTAGGGAACTTGGTCTCATAGCTTACGGGCATAATCGCGAAGGTGATTGTAGCGACATCGAGCTTTTGCTTCCTGCGCAACCGCTTGATGCTGGTGCTTTCACTGATTTGGTGGATGGGGTGAACCCACAAGGCAAAACGCCGTTGACGGATGCCGTCGTGATGGCGGCAGAGGCGCTTGCCTATTCGGAAGAAATGGCGACGATCATTCTGTTAACCGATGGCTTGGAAACTTGTGAGCGCGATCCCTGTGCCGTTGCTACGATGTTGGAGGAACGCGGTATAGATTTCACCGCTCATGTTATCGGGTTTGATGTGGCGCAAGAAGATACTGACGCTCTCGCTTGTCTTGCCGAGAATACGGGTGGTTTGTATCTGCCAGCCGATGACATGGACGATCTTACCAAGGCGTTGCAAGAGGTCAGCGAAGCGGTCGTGATCGATGAAGGCAGCACGGAGTCCCAAGTGGCGCTCGATCTTGGCCCTGCGACTGTGTCCGTTCCTGAGTTTGTCATCGTTGGGCACCCAGTTTCTGCAGAGTGGACGGGGCCGCAAAATGCCGGCGACCGCCTTGTGATACGCGATTCAACTGGAACTAGCCTTGGGGAGCGCCCGTTGGCAGCAGATGATTTTACTTCACCTGTGCTGATCCTAGCTCCGGCCACGGTCGGAACCTATGACGTGTTTTACGAAGTGCCCGGACATGATGCGCCTTTAGCATCAACCGTATTGAATGTGGTCTTGGTCGCGCCGAGTGTGTCGTTGCCGCAGCAGGTTCCATTTGGGGCCGCATTTACCGTTGGTTGGACAGGGCCAGGTGTGGCGGGCGATCGGTTGTTTGTGGTTAACCCTGCGAATGGTGAGCGTCTTTCGATGGAGCCCGTTCGCTCAGATGGTGAAGTCGCTGGGACAGCCACGATGACGGCGCCAGAGGCTGTTGGCGTATTCGAGGTGCACTTGATTGCCGCCCGCACCGGCGCCGTTCGTGCATCTGCGTCGTTTGAAACCTCGACGGTTGCCGGTCATGTGCGCCTGCCGGAGGGTCCGTTTCATGTGGGCGATGGAGCGTTGCAGGTTGAATGGTCAGGGCCCATGAATGCGGGCGACCGTTTGCGCGTATTTCCCCGAGATAACGCCCAGTCCATTTCACAACGCCCCGTTTTCGGAACAGCCCAAAGCCCCATCCGAGTTGCACTACCACGTGAAGCTGGCGCTTATACAATCAAGTTAATCAGCGCGGACGGAACCGTTTACGCCGAGCAGGAATTTGATGTGCTGCCGGAACAGTAGAAAAATCACGACTTTCCACCTCAATGTACTCAAGGATTACCTCATGAAAACTATGATGAAACGCGCTTGCGTGACTGCTGTGGCTTGCCTTTTGGGGGCCACAGGGGCCTATGCCCAATGTGACGGCTCCGCCGATATTCCGGCAAACCCGTTAATTGAAGAAAGCTGGAGTAACATCATGACTGGCGGCTTTGACGCCCTGCTGGAAGAGTTGTCATCGGCCGGGGTAACGAACGGCAGTATTGAAAACAGCCTGCGGTCGTTAGAGCGTCAGCGGCCGGACGGGTTTGCCCAATGTACGGTGCTTTTGCGCAATCAGATCAGTGACCGGCTGGTGCGCGAATGGGTTCTGTTCGGAGAAGACGGCGGAATCGGTTTCTTTGCGACTATGACCGTGGTCACGATTGATGGAGCCGATCGGGTTATCGGTTTCAACCTAGATTCCAATATCGATCCCACCCTCTACAACCATTGATTGCAGTTGTTCAATTCAAATGGCTTTTATGGTTTAGGGTAACGATTGACTGAAGGGGGGATGCCCCTCAGTTTTGGACGTAATTTATTCAAGGACTTTTTCATGTGGGATTTTAGTATTGCGACAGCATTGGGATTGATCCGCAAGACAATGCCGTTTCTGGTTTTTCGCATCGCCGTGTATTTCGGTATCGCGGTTGCTTATGTCCTCGTGACGGGAACCGGTGCGGGAATTGGGTACGGGATCGGCGGCTTTGGTGATGCTGAATTTCGCGCCTCATCTACCGCTTGGGGTGGCGGTATCGGGTTTGCCGCCACAGCGGGGGTTCTTTACCTTATGCGGGAGTACATCCTTTACATCGTAAAGGCGGGCCATATCGCCGTCATGGTTGAAGCACTGGACGGGCGGGACCTACCAGATGGCAAAGGCCAGATTGCATATGCCCGCGACATCGTAACCGAACGGTTTGGCGAGGCTTCGGTTTTGTTCGGTATAGATCAGATGATCAAGGGTGTCGTGCGTGCGATTACGGGTTTGGTTCAGGGATTGTTGTCGATTTTGCCAATACCGGGGCTCGACAAGATTATGGGGTTGGTGCGGGCCTACCTGAAACTGGCGGTCGGGCTGGTGGACGAGGTAATCCTTGCGCATGGTTTGCGAACGCGCGCTGAAAACCCCTATGCCTCTGCGAAAGAAGCGTTGGTTCTCTATGGCCAGAATGCGAAACCGATGATGATCAACGCGGCGTGGTTAACCCTGTTCACGTGGGGCCTGTCGATAGTCGTATTTTTGGTGATGTTGGCACCAGCTGCGGCCGTTGTTTACATCATGCCCGGCGCTTGGGCGGCGGGAGGCGTTGTCTTTGCCTTGTTGTTTGCATGGGCCGTGAAGGTCGCCGTGATTGAACCGTTTGCGATTGCTTGCCTGTTGCAGGCCTTCTTTAAGGTGACAGACGGACAGGTGCCAAACCCTGAGTGGGAGGCCAAACTGGAGGCTGCATCAAACAAGTTCTCAAAGCTGGGGGCTGGTGCGCGCGATTGGGTGACGGGCAGAGCCGCGAAGGCCGCGTCCTAACGGCCCCCCTGCGAAAGTTCATTCTCTCGCAGGGTTCTGCTTTTTAAATACCAACCAGAGGGCCAGTGCAAAGCCAAGAAATATGGCCGCCATCAGGAACATGATCTTGGGAACAAATTCTTGGCCCTTGCGGATTTGCTCCGTCGTTATGACACCCGTCTCGGCACGGTAAAATCCCGTCAAACGATCCCCCACATTATAAAGAGGCGAAGAGAGTTTCCAGCTGCGGGCTTCATAGGTAACGATCTCGCCGGTGGGGGCCGTTGTTTGAAAAACGGGGCGATATTGGAGCCTGCGACGACCGTCGACCAAAGGTTTGTCAGATCCACGTTCATAACGGGAATCGTTGCGAATGACCACAACAGGAACTTCGACACTCTCGGCCAATGCACGCGCTTGATAGGATTTCACACCAAACCCGACGCACAGCAACGTTACACCTGTCACTAGAAAAATCAGGGTGACATAGGTCGGAACTTTCTTTGGATCGACCCATCCAAATGTTTTTCTTTTCATCACCTTACTGGTCCAATCCCGTGCTAAATGCGCGCGTTAAAAAAACGATCATAGCGGTTTATTTGGTTTACTCTACGCGCATACTTTCAGAGTGTATGATCGTATATATTGGGAGCCCTCGATGCCTGAAATGCTCGCGGACAAAATTCACCTTGATCGGCTAAAAGAACTTGGACCCGCCGGGTACCGTTTGATTTTACGCGTGAGGCTCACTGACACCAAAAAGAACATGATTGATGGGATGCCTCCCGCGTGGAGCGCGCTTTACAATCAGCGCGGCTACATTATGGGGGACCCTGTCTTCTTATGGGGGCTGGTCAACAACGGCGCTAAACGCTGGGAAGACATCGACATCAAAGATTATCGTGGCGTTCTTGCAAAGGCGAAAGCGTTTGGCCTTAACTATGGAGTTGTCGTCTCACAACAAGTCGACGGTCGCCATACGGCCTTGTCCGTTGCCCGCAGTGACAGCCCCTACACTGATGCAGAGATTTCATCCTGCGTCGAACTGTTGAATGAAATTTTAAACAACCACTACATACGTGAACAGCCCGAACCCAATGAGGCCGAGATACTACGGCTCATGTCGCAGGGGCATTCACTAGAAGAGATTGCAGTATTGCAGCAGATTGCCATTTCAACCGTAAAGAAACGTTTGAGCAGGGCTTGCACCACGTTGGGTGCGAAAACATCGGTGCAAGCCGTGGCTGAAGCGGTTCGCCGGCAGATCATTTGAGCGTGATCTTTCGAACAACCGGTCGCTGTTTTGAGTTTGGAATTTAACGACTGAAAACCTTTTGTAAGCTGTTCAGAAATTACCTTAGCTCGCTATTCGCGTTCGGTTTTCTGGGAGGCGCGAAGCATCCCATGCCGCAAAGCACTAACTTCTTTTGATAGTCAGGTTCAAAACTGGTCTGCCTGAGTATTACTTTGTAGCAGCGCCTATGGGTCCACTTAGCGTTACTTGGGCCCATAGGCGCGGACGTCAGACACCCAGCTCGCTTTTACTCCCCAATCGCAAACGAAACGTAACAGTATTGTTAAGATTTCGCCGGGAGGCCGCTTCTCAACCTGCCCACTGAAAACCTTCACGCAACTGTCACATACTCGGCGTAAGTGCCCAACTGCACAGACAATCTGCGCACGCTTCGCAACAAGATTGCCTTGTTGACGAAGTCAAATTCGCTTGGGGCCAATGGCCTAGAACCCTCGATTGTTCGGTTTGCTGAGTTTCAGAAAGCCAAACAATAACTGGAGTACGACAATGAAGAAACTCACGCTAGGCACCGCTGCCGCGCTGACCCTAATGGCAAACACTGCTTTTGCCGAAACCGAAATCACATGGTGGCACGGCATGGGCGGCGCCCTTGGTGATACTGTCAATGAAATCGCAAAAGGTTTCAACGCAAGCCAGGATGAGTACAAAATCACGCCTTCTTTCAAAGGCACATACGAAGAAACACTGACAGCTGGCATCGCCGCCTTCCGCGCGGGCGAGCAGCCAAATGTTTTGCAAGTATTTGACGCAGGCGCAGCCACAGTGATCGGCGCCAAAGGCGCAACCATGGCCGTGCAAGACCTGCTGGAAAGCAACGGCGTTGAATTCAACATCGAAGACTACATCTCTGGTGTGCGCTACTTCTATGCGGATGCAGACGGCAAAATGATCGGCATGCCGTTCAACTCGTCTTCGCCTGTTATGTATTACAACGTGCAAGCTTTGGAAAAGGCCGGCGTGACGCCTCCCAAAACATGGGAAGAGTTCCAGACCGTAACTGCGCCTGCTCTGAAAGATGCAGGCTATGTTGCAATGACACAGTCGCACCTGCCTTGGGTATTTGTTGAAAACTTCATGTCACGTAATGACATGCCATTCGCAACAAATGACAACGGTTACAATGGCGCAGAAGGCACCAAAATCCTGACCAATACACCAGAGCTGAAAGCCCATTTCACAGCCATGGCTGACTGGAAGGAAAAAGGCTACTTTGAGTGGTTCGGCACAGGCTGGGGCGACAACCAAACGCCGTTCGAAGAAGGTAAAGTTGGCATCTGGTTTGGTTCTTCGGGTTCATTTGGTGGTCTCTCAAAGCAAGACCTGCCGTTTGATTTCTCTGCGACATACCTTCCTTATTGGGAATCTGTCACAACAGAGCCAAAGCAGACATTTATCGGCGGCGCGGCTCTCTTCGCGATGGCAGGCAAGTCTGACGAAGAAAACAAAGCGACAACTGAATTCTTCAAGTACCTGACGTCTCCTGAGGTTCAGTACATGTGGCACCGTGAAACAGGCTATGTGCCGATCACAACAGCCGCATACGACATGGCAAAAGCAGATGGCCACTATGACCGTTTCCCTGCTGCCGAAGTTGGCATTCAGCAGCTGTCACTGGAAGCGAGCGAAAACACACGCGGTTACCGCATGGGTTTCTACGTTCAAATCCGCGACGTGATGAACCGTGAGTTTGGCCGCATCTTTACAGGTGAAACATCTGTTGATGACGCGTTCAACGCGATTGAAAAAGAAGCCAACGAACTGCTGGCTCGCTTCGCAAAAACACAAAACTAAGTACGCCACTTAGCATACCAACGACGGTCGCAGTTTCTGCGGCCGTCTCATCGCTTTCTGGGGGAAACATGAAACGCGCAGGCTTCACCACACGCTGGCTACCGATCCTTTTGCTCCTTCCGCAATTGGCAGTCATCATCGTCTTTTTTTACTGGCCAGCAGCACAGGCTGTGCAGTCATCCTTTTACCTAGAAGACCCGTTTGGCTTCGGCTCTACTTTTGTGGGTTTGGACAATTACACCTACTTGGCTCAAAGCGCCGAATACGCCAAAATCGCGCGCTTCACGCTGGTGTTCACCATCCTTGTGACATTCTTTTCACTTGGGCTGGCTCTCTTGCTTGCTGTGAAAGCTGACAAGGTTATCCGTGGCGCCAAAAGCTATCGCACACTTCTGATGTGGGTCTATGCCGTTGCGCCGCCCGTTGCCGGTTTTATCGGGCTTTTGATGTTCAACCAAAGTTGGGGGCCGCTGACCGAGCTCGCCAAATCATTTGGTTGGGACTTCGCGCTTGGCGTTAACTCTACCGATACCGCCGCTGCGATGGTGCTTGTGTCGGTTTGGAAGCAAGTGCCGGTGAACTTCATCTTTTTCCTGTCGGGGCTACAATCCATTCCGAAATCCGTGCGCGAAGCTGCCTTGATTGACTGCTCCTCCGCCATGCGCCGTTTTTGGGATGTCACTTTCCCGCTGCTGGCTCCTACAGGCTTCTTCCTGTTAATCATCAACATCACCTACGCGCTCTTTGATACATTTGGCATCGTTGATGTTCTGGTCAAAGGCGAGCCGGGCAACAACCCTCTGACCCTTGTTTACAAGGTCTATGTTGATGGTTTTCGCGGCAACGATATGGGCGGTTCTTCTGCTCAATCTGTGGTTTTGATGGTCCTTGTTCTTGCTCTCACCGTTGTCCAGTTCCGGTTGGTCGAACGCCGCATTCATTACACCTAGGGGCCTGTCATGACAGATATCACACCGAACCAACCACCCCTCGCCAAACGCTCGCTAAAATGGAGCACGGTGATGGACCATACGGTCCTGATTCTGGGCTCTCTGTTCTTGCTGGTGCCGTTGCTGATGGTATTGCAAACGACGTCCACGCCGGATCTTGAAACCATAAAGAACGGCCCTGGGCTTGCCATCGGCGATCAGTTGGATGACAACTTCATGGCCGCAATGTTCAAGGCCTCCGGGTTTTCCGGCGAAAACACCGGCATGCGAATGCTGATGAACTCGATGATCCTCGGAATAGGTTTTGCCATTGGTAAGATCGTGCTCGGAATGATGGCAGCATATGCTTTGGTTTACTTCCGCCTGCGCTTCGCAACCTTCGCGTTCTGGCTGATCTTCACCACGCTCCTTCTCCCGCTTGAGGTGCGCATTCTGCCATCATATGAGATCGCGCAAAAGTTGGGCTTGCTGAACACTTATACGGGGCTGATCGTGCCGCTGATCGCCTCGGCCACAGCGACATTCTTTTTCCGCCAGTATTTTCGTTCGATCCCCGAAGAGCTGGTGGAAGCAGCTCGGATTGATGGTGCCGGGCCGGTGAAATTCTTTATCGATATTCTGGTGCCCCTGTCTCAGACCATGATCGCAGCGATGTTTATCATCATGTTTGTCTACGGTTGGAACCAGTACCTCTGGCCGACAATGGTGACCACAGATGAGGATATGTACACCCTCGTGCGCGGGATCAAACAACTGACCCAAGACCTAGAGGGCACAAGCATCCCCGAATATGGCCGCGCCAATATGCTGGCGCTCATCGCGATCCTGCCACCTGTGCTGATCGTAATTTTCTTCCAAAGTTGGTTCGTCAAGGGCCTCACAGAATCCGATAAGTAAGGGCCCAAGACATGGCACAAGTAACACTTAACAATATCCGTAAAGTCTATCCGAACGGGAACGAAGCCGTAGAACCTTTGAGCTTCAGCATCGCAGATGGAGAGTTTGTCGTGCTCGTCGGGCCGTCAGGCTGCGGTAAGTCGACACTCCTGCGTATGGTTGCTGGGCTCGAGGATATTTCCGAAGGGACGCTGTCGATCGGAGATCGCAATGTAAATCACGTCGACCCCGCCGAGCGCGACATCGCTATGGTGTTCCAGAACTACGCGCTTTACCCGCATATGACCGTTCGCAAGAACATCGGATACGGGCTGAAAAACCGCAAAATCCCCGCAAGCGAGATCGAGGAGAAGGTGCAGGAAGCAGCAAAGATGCTGGACCTGAGCCAATATCTAGAGCGCAAGCCAAGCCAGTTGTCAGGCGGTCAGCGCCAGCGCGTGGCCATGGGCCGTGCCGTGGTTCGCGACCCTGCCTTGTTCCTATTTGACGAACCCCTATCAAACCTCGACGCCAAGTTGCGTCACCAAATGCGGATCGAGATAAAAGCCTTGCAGCGTCGCCTTGGCGTCACTTCGATTTATGTGACCCACGACCAAGTAGAAGCGATGACCATGGCCGACCGCATTATCGTTTTGAACTCAGGCCGCATTGAGCAAATCGGCACACCTGCTGAAATCTACCATCGCCCAGCCTCGACTTTCGTGGCCAGCTTCATGGGTGCGCCGCCGATGAACCTGATTGAGGCGCAAATCAAAGATGGGCGCGTTGTGATTGGCGGCGAGACACCTGTCGCCAGCGCATCAGGCCAAGGCCCAGTCACCATGGGCATCCGCCCGGAAGACGTCGAGATCGGCCCAACATGCGACATACCTTTCACCATCGACATCGTTGAGGAATTGGGCGCCCACCGTTTGCTACATGGGAAGTTGGATGGTCAGGACTTCACGATTCACATCAGCAAAGATACCGAAGCCGTGGCTGGCCCGATCCGTATCTCGATCAACCCCGAAGCTGTGGTTTTGTTTGATACAAAAACTGGAATCGCGTTGTGATCACGTACCAAACCTCCGAGCTGCCGCAGGTTACAAAGGCCCAGCGCGCACAGATCAAGCAAGCCCCGCGCACCGCCGAAGCCCACCGTGAGTTGCTCGCAGAGCTGCCTGCAATGAATGCGGTTCAGGTTGGTGGCACTGCACAGGCAGAGGTTTTGCCTGCATCGTTTTGTGTTGCAGCATGGAACGTCGAGCGTTGCTTGTTTCCCAAAGAAACGGCCGCGCACCTTGGCCCTATCGCACCGCAGATCGTTTTGCTGTCGGAGGTCGATCACGGCATGGCCCGCACAGCCCAACGCCACACGACAGAGGTAATGGCAAATGCTCTCGGCATGACCTATGCATATGGTGTCGAGTTTCACGAACTGGATCTTGGCGGTCAAACCGAGCGCGCCTATTGCAGCGACAGTTTCAACGCATTGGGCTGGCACGGCAATGCGATCCTATCGGCAGTTCCTTTTGAGAAGACCGCGATGATCCGCTTGGATGATCACGGTCATTGGTTTGCCAATGAAGACGAAAACGTAGACGCCCAACAGCCTCGGGTTGGTGGACGCATGGCCATCTTGGCTATTGTGCAAACCCAAGCTGGCCCACTTTGCGTTGTTTCAACCCATTTGGAAAGCAACGCAGACGTGGCACACCGCCATGGTCAGCTCGCCATTCTTCTGGATGCGATCGACGCTTTCGCCCTCAATATGCCCGTGCTGATTGGAGGCGACCTCAACACAGGAAACCACCTGCCGCCCAAATTTGACTGGCGCGACGAGACCTTGTTCAAGCTGGCCGAGGAGCGCGGCTATAGCTGGGACTTTACCGCAGATGGCCCGACAACCCGCCCTAGTTTGATCACGCCTCACCCCGACCGCGTAATGAAGCTGGATTGGATTGCCGCCCGTGGTCTGGCGTGTTTGGACAAAGGAATTCTCAGCTCTCTGACCGTAGATGAAAAACCTCTTTCTGATCATGATTGCGCGTGGTGCAATGTTCAGAACGTTCGAGTTGGTGCTGCTGAAAGCAGCTGAACATAATGCAGACATTTGCGCAGGACGGCTTTGCTTAGCGTTCTATCGTGTTCACGTGAAATTTGCCTACCGCGACCCCCTATTTCACGCCGCCAAAAATGCTCGCAACTTCGGGTTTTGCATCTGTCACTAAGCTGTCACGTAAGCTGGCTACTTTGCGCGAGAGAGATGCGAATCTCCCTAAACGTTCTGAAACATCCCTATCTGGAGACATTGATGTCACGTTCCCTTTTGGCTGCCACTATTGCGCTGGCGCTTCCTACCTTTGCAGCAGCAGAGACACTCACCCTGTATACGTCGCAACCAAACGCGGATGCGCAGAAAACGGTTGATGCCTTTGAAGCGGCAAACCCTGACATCGACGTCGAATGGGTGCGTGATGGCACCACCAAGCTGATGGCGCGTGTTGCTGCCGAAATGGAGGCGGGTCAACCACAAGCAGACGTTCTTCTGATCGCAGATACCGTCACTTTGGAAGGCTTGGCGCAAGAAGGCAAACTGGCGGCGCATAAGTCACCAGAAGCCGCAGCCTATGATGCATCTCTTTACAGCTCCGAGGGCTTTTATCACTCAACCAAGCTGATCACGACTGGCATCGTCTACAACACGGGCGCTGAAATGGTGCCAACGTCTTGGGCCGATCTGGCGAAGTCGGAAATGGCGAACCTCGTTGCAATGCCTTCGCCGCTCTATTCTGGTGCTGCTTTGATCCACCTTGCTACCCTGACTGGTACCGAAGGTCTGGGCTGGGAATATTATGAAGCGCTCGCGGCAAATAATACACGCGCCGAAGGCGGCAATGGCGGTACTTTCAAAGCCGTCGCAGCGGGCGAAAAACCCTACGGCGTATTGGTTGATTTCCTTGCAATTCGCGCCAAGGCCGACGGTTCGCCCGTCGATTTTGTGATCCCGAAAGAAGGCGTATCCTATGTGACCGAGCCTGTCGCAATCATGGCCGGCACCGAGCACATGGATGCCGCGACAAAATTCGTTGACTTTTTGTTGAGTGAAGTTGGCCAAAATCTGGTGGTGGACATGGGCTACATTCCTGCCCGTAACGGCGTCGACAGCCCCGAAGGTTTCCCTGCACGTGCAGACATTAACCTGATGGCGTTTGACCCTGCCAAAGCACTGGCTGACGCAAACGCAAACAAAGCCCGATTTGCAAAGGTCTTCGGCGTCGAATGACCCCCCAAACCAAGCCAAGTTTAAGCAGCCGGTCATTAGACCGGCTGTTGCCTGTTATGCTACTGCCCATCGCATTCATCGCGCTTGGGCCAGTGGCACGTTTGTTGCTGGAAGGGATCGGCTTTGGCGACGGCTTCACCACTGAACACCTAACCACAGTGCTGGCACGCCCTTCAACGGGAACAGCCCTAAAACACTCGTTAATCACGGCAGGCGGCGGAACGTTGCTATCTGTCCTGATCGGGTCAACTTTTGCCTATCTCGTTGCGCTCACCGACATTCGCGGCAAGGGCGCATTGGTCTTTTGCCTGATGATCCCGATGATGATCCCCCCACAGATAACGGCGCTCGCATGGATGCAGATGGCGGGCCCTTCATCGACAATCCTCAAAGTGCTCGAGCTGGCGCCACCGCTGGGCAGCCCTCAGCCGCTACACTCCCCCGGTGGAATAATCCTGCTGCTAGGCATCCAGCATGCGTCGTTGGTGTTTTTGACTCTTCGTGCGGGCCTGCGCATGATCCCTGCCGATCTGGTTGAGGCAGCGCGGATGTCTGGTGCGAGTTCCCTCCGCGTCTGGACGCAGACAGTTCTGCCACTGTCCATGCCTTCACTCATCGCAGGCAGCGCAATGGCTTTTGTCACGGCATTGGGAAACTTCGGCATCCCCGCCATGCTCGGCATTCCTGCTGGCTATGCGACATTGCCAACTCTGATCTATCAGCGACTTGTCGGCATGGGGCCTTCCGTGCTGCCCGAGGTTGCAGTCCTTTCACTTGTCATAGGCACGGTGGCTATCATCGGCGTGCTGCTAAGCCGTTATGTGCTCTCGCAACGCGGCTTTGGCCTTGTGGGCCTGTCCGGAACACCGCTGGCACTCAACCTCGGCGCTTCACGGCGACCTGTCGAGATCGGGTTGTGGGCGTTCATCTTTGTGATCCTTGCCCTGCCGCTTCTGGCCCTTTGTGCAACCTCCCTTATCCCCGCATACGGCGTCACGCTCACCTTCTCGAACGCCACGCTTGAAGCGTGGAAAGAAGTGCTGCTTACTCAGCCCGTCACACGGCGCGCTTACGCCAACTCTCTCATGCTCGCCACGGGCGCAGCGGCGGTTCTCTTGGTCGTCAGCATGCCGCTTGCATGGTTGATGGAGCGCCGGTCTAGTCACTTGACGCGCCTTCTGGATGCCCTGATTGATCTGCCCTACGCGCTGCCCGGTGTCGTTTTGTCGATCGCCTGCATTTTGGCGTTCATCAACCTGCCGTTCACCGACCTGACGCTATACGGCACAATCTGGATTATCTTGCTAGCTTATCTGGCACGGTTTTTTGTTGTGATGTTACGCCCGATACAAGCCAGTATCGCCCAGCTTGACCCAGCGATGGAAGAAGCGGCAGCAAGCGTTGGCGCACATCTCGGGCGGCGGTTGCGTGACATCATCTTGCCGCTTGCCGCGCCTTCAGCCGCTGCAGGTGCGATCCTTGTGTTCCTGACAGCCGTAAACGAGCTGACAGTTTCCGCTCTGCTCTGGTCTTCGGGCACCGAGACATTGGGCGTCGTCATCTACAACCTTGAAGACAGTGGCGAAACGGTGATGGCCTCAGCCCTCGCCATGTCCATCGTCCTGCTGATCGTCGGGCTAATGGGGCTCGTGCAGGCAGGCGCAGACAAATTTCCAAAAGGAGTTATCCCGTGGCAGAGCTAGAGTTTTCCAATGTCTCAAAAGAGTTCGACGGCGTGTCGGCTTTACAGGATATCAACGCGCAAATCTCTTCTGGTGAATTTGTAGCGCTGTTGGGGCCATCGGGCTGCGGCAAGACGACGTTGCTGCGCCTGACGGCAGGGTTTGAACATCCAACAGAGGGCGAAATCAAGCTGGGCGGAAATACTGTTGCCAGCCCCAAAACCTTCGTGCCCCCCGAAGATCGAGAAATCGGGATCGTGTTTCAGTCCTACGCACTTTGGCCGCACAAGAGCGTGTTTGGCAATGTCGCATATCCGCTTGAAGTCCGCCGCGTGCCGCGTGCCGAGCGTGAAGCGCGGGTGAAAGAAGCGCTTTCGTTGACAGGCCTCAACGCTTTGGGCGAGCGCATGCCCGCGCAGCTGTCAGGTGGTCAGCGGCAACGCGTTGCCCTTGCCCGTTGTCTGGTGTTTGACCCCAGTGCCGTTCTGCTGGATGAACCGCTGGCTAACCTCGATCTCGCCTTGCGTGCCTCTATGCATGAGGTGTTCTCGATGTTCCATCGCCGCACCAAGGCGACAATGCTCTATGTCACGCACGATCAAGGCGAAGCCTTGGCGCTGGCTGACCGTGTGGCCGTAATGGAAGCCGGTAGAATCCGCCAGTTCGCCGCGCCGGAAGTGCTCTACCGCGAGCCGGTCGATTGCTTTGTCGCTGGTTTTGTTGGTGACGGTGCCGTTGTATCTGCGCGCGTGACAGGACGCTCCGAGAACAACAGCTTGATTCTGAATGTTCTCGGCCAGGAGGTTCTGTCGCGCAGTGCCACGACCGAGCCGAGCCATGTCAGCATTCGCCCCGAAGCCATTACTCTAAGCAACGATGCTCCTTTGCGCGCACGCGTAATCAGCTGCACGTATCTAGGTGGTCGCTTCCGCCTGACACTCGATACTGCTGGCGAGACGCTTGTTGCCTTCTCGATGCACCGAGCAGCTATCGGCGAAACAGTAGGCCTCAAACTGCATGACCTTTGGGCTTTTCGTGATCCTGACGCAGATGTTGTAACGATGCGGAGTTTGACCAATGCGTGATGAGACCATCGTCGATACAGCTTGGGTCGAGGTCTTGTCAGGGATGGGTGAAAAAGGGCCAGCCTGCATCCGCCTTTGGACGGGTAAAGCGCTTTGGGTGCTTGATGTGGGTGTTGGGCCAGAGGCAACATCCCCGTTCAACCCCCAATGGCTTGAGGGCGCGAGCCGCGTGTTTGTCACCCATGATCATATCGACCACATCGGCGGGGCGGCGCATGTCGTTGCTGAAGGTCTGCCTATCCATTGCACCGCCGAGACAGCCTACGCTTTACCTCCCGGTGCCGAGATTCATCTGCTGCCCAACACCGGACAAACAGTGATTGACGGGGTCACCATCACGACGGGGCGCAATGGCCATGCTTTGGGTGGGGTTTGGTTTCACTTTGACCTCGGCGAAGGACTGTTCTTCTCGGGGGATTGGTCAGAAGAAAGCGAGTGGTTTGCCTTTGACAGGCCACCGCCAGCGCATACTGCACTGATTGATGCTTCATATCACCTTGATGACATCCCCCAAGAGCAACGCAAAGATGCCTTGGACAAGATGCTCGCGCAAAGGCCAGACGGCCAAATCCTATTCCCCGTGCCACCATCCGGCCGTGCGGGTGAGTTGGCTTTACACCTGATGCGCAAAGGCGATGTGTCGATCGACGACACTTGCCGACAAGCGATTACCCGCGCCTTGGAGACGGGCACATTAAGCGAGGCTTCTTCCCAACTGGCCACTCTGTTGGGTTGCGCGTTTGACCCGACAGCCCAATTCCTGATCTGCGACACACCTAATGCAGATGCCGGTATGGCTTGGCAGATCGTTCAGGGCTGGCGTGACAATGGACGCTTGGGAGATGATGCGCTGGTTTTGTTTACCGGACACATGACGGCCCATGCGCGGGCGATTGCTGCTCAAGGCGGGTTGTTTGTGCGTTGGAACGTGCACCCGCCACTGACCGACCAGATCAACATGATCGAGGCGCTTGGTGCACGCCGGTATGCTCCGCTGTTTTGCTCTCAACCCGAAGACTATCTGCTTGAGTCACGCATAACTGCGGATCTGATATTGCACGAAAGATCGGCGTTATGAACTTACCTCAGAAGCGCTTTGTAGTCATCCGTCACGGCCAGACAAACGCCAACCGCGATGCTCTCATCGCAGGCCGCATTGAAGCACAGTTAACGCAAGAAGGGCGCCGCAGCGCAGCCGAGTTGAGTGGCTGGCAATGGCCAAAGGACATGATGCTTTTTGCAAGCCCCCAACAGCGAGCGCAAGACACCGCAAGTCTTGCCTTCCCCAAAGCGACCATCATCACGCTGGATGGGTTGCGAGAGAGAGACTGGGGGGTGTATGAAGGCCGCCCCGTTTCCGAGGCTCCAAAGAGAGACGAGACGCCAGAAGACGGCGAAGCATGGGCAGACATGATTGCTCGAGTCGGCACCGAAATAACCCGTGCGCAAAGCCGTGTGAACAAGGGGCTATCAGTATTTGTCGCCCATTCCGGCGTTATCCGTGCGGTTCGTGAGTTGACGGGTGGCAACGCCCACGGCCCGTCGCCCGCCAATACGACACCCTATCTCTACACACCAACGCCTGACGGTTGGGTGGAAACCTGCTTAAAAAAAGGCAACGCGCTTTAGTGGCGTGACCACCTTATCGGGTAGCACTTTCACCAAGACCCACAAGCTCGTTCTGTTTGACA
This sequence comes from Lentibacter algarum, assembly GCF_018860975.1. GTDB lineage: Bacteria > Pseudomonadota > Alphaproteobacteria > Rhodobacterales > Rhodobacteraceae > Lentibacter > Lentibacter algarum_A. The sequence goes on along the minus strand of NZ_JAHKQI010000002.1, from coordinate 319,626 downwards.
GTTTCGACGGGCTCAACTTCGACGGGCTCAACGCTGAGCCGCGCCCCATGGAAGCCTATTTGCTCTATCTGACAGCAGTCGCCGGTTTTTTCACCACTGGCCTCTTCTTTATCTTCGCGACTTCCACAAAAAAGGCGCAGGATTAACTTCTCTCAATATCGAGTTTGCGATACGGGACGAGGCCACTTAAACGTAAAGACAGACACTGCGCCAAATTTGTAGCGCATCGAACAAAAGGAAATTAGCCATGACCGAACAGAGCAATCGCAAGCAGTCAATCATGACGCGCGTGGCACAAGCGCTGCACTTTGTTGAGCCTGAAACAGGAGCGGTCGTGCCGTCGATCCAGCCAACGGCCACATATGCGCGTGACGAAAACTATGAGATCCGCAAGCCTTATTGGTATCGCCGCGATGGCAGCCAGACGACGGCCCACGCGGAAGCGATTATTGCGGAACTTGAGAATGCAGCGGAATCACTGCTGTTCTCGTCAGGCATGTCGGCCTGCACCGCGGTGATAGAACACCTACCAACGGGCGCACATGTCGTCGTTCCCAAGGTGATGTATCATGGTGTTTTGCAGCAAATCCAAAAATATGAAGAAAATAAGCGTATCGTCGTCAGTTACTATGCGGCCGGCAATTTGGAAGAGATGGCCAAGGCTGTGCGCAAAGGCGAAACACAGCTTGTCTGGGTAGAAACACCGAACAACCCGAATTGGGAAGTCACCGACATTGCAGCCGCTGCAGAAATTGCCCACGCAGCCGGCGCAAAGTTGATGGCCGATTGCACCGGTACACCACCATCAATGACACGTTCACTCGATCTCGGGGCGGATATTTCGTTCCATTCGGCAACGAAGTATCTGAACGGGCATTCCGACGTCACGGCGGGCGTTTTGTCAGTCAAAGAGACTGGTCAGTATTGGGACGACATTTTTTGGGTGCGCAAGCTGCAAGGTACGGTGCTGCATTCGCAGGACGCTTGGTTGCTCATCCGAGGAATGCGAACGCTGTTCTTGCGGGTTGAACGCGCGTGTCAGAATGCTATGTCGCTCGCCAAACACTTTGATGGCCATCCCCATATCGAAAAAGTGTTGTATCCCGGACTTGCCTCTGATCCGGGTCACGAGGTTGCCAAACGGCAAACCGATGGTCAGTTTGGCGGTATGATGTCGATCATCATCAAAGGTACCGAACAGAATGCCATTGACGTTACCCGCTTTTGCCAACTCTTTTACCCCGCCACGTCACTAGGCGGCGTCGAAAGCCTTGTCGAGCATCGCAAGACCGTGTCCGGCGAAGGGTTTCCTGTTCACCCACAGTTGCTGCGCTTGTCCATCGGAATCGAGGATGCAGATGATCTAATCTATGATCTTGAACAGGCCCTAGCGCGGGCGTTTGCCTAACGTTGCCTTCGTTCGGCGTTAGACGCTGAACGGCGGTCCAACCGCAGCGAACCGGCTGTGCTCCGCTTTTCTGCGAAGCCAGCTTAAACTGGTGATACGGAGCCACTCGGCCGCTATAGCAAGAGTTTGAGGCTTTGGCATTCAGTAGATATTTACTGGCAGCATGCTGTCGGAGTGGATGCATTTCCGCGACATGCTCAGCCAAGGTTTCGAGCTGTGACGAACGCGTCTGCACGAGGTCGATATGAATACCTCAGGTTTGGTCTGACGCCGAGACGACATGGTCGCCGTCGATCCCACCCATGGATTGGAAAAGCCCGCTGGTGTTGTTCACTCCGAACTTGCGCAAAAGTTTGGCACGGTAAACTTCGACAGTCCGGTAAGATATATCCAGCTTCAAGGCGATTTCTTTACTGGTCAGCCCATCGCTTAGATAACTCAGGATTTCGCGTTCACGGCGGGTCAGCGGAGAGTAGGGCCGCTCAGCGCTAAGATCAGCAAAGCTCCAGACAGCGCGTGCGAGCGGATCTTCAGGGGTGAAGGAATGACCGCGCACCCGACACCAAAACAGTGTGCCGTCTTTACGCGCCATGATGCGCTCGTCCCAGTAGCGGTTGGTCTCGCGCAGCTGCTTGACGCCCCTGTCGCGGATGTTCACAAACTCCTCATCCGACGGATAGAGGATCGCGAAGACCTGATCGCGAAGATCGTCTGGCTGATAGCCGAACATGTCAGCAAAAGCGGGGTTGCAGTCGCGGATCACGCGGTTTTCCGTCACCACCAATCCAACTGGTGCATAGGTAAAGGCAAGTTCGGCAAACTGGCCGTTTTCAAAGGCGTCGTCGATACGTATTTCCACGCTCTTGCCCCGTTTGATTAAGTTCCCGATGCTAGGGTTACACGTAAACGACCGGCAGGGCTCACGCAACCGTAGGCGCCGCCGACAAGGGAGGAAATCATGAATACAGTAAAGCGGTTCGCCGCTACCTTAGTCGCATCCGTCGTCTTTGCAGGCGCCGCATGGGCACAAGATCCTATCAAAATCGCACTGGTGCACGGTCTCTCTGGCTCAAGCTTTGAAGCTTTTTCAAAGCAGGCCCAGACAGGCTTCGAGTTGGGCTTGGAGTATGCAACCCAAGGCACCAACGAAGTCAAAGGTCGCCCGATTGAAGTGATCATCAAGGACACGCAATTCAAACCCGACGTGGCACGCGCCGTATTGGCCGAGGCTTACGGCGACGACGAAGTGTTGCTGGCTGTGGGTGCTACCTCGTCTGGTGTGACCAAAGGCATGCTGCCGATCGCCGAGGAATACGAAAAAATCCTCATCGTCGAGCCAGCCGTTGCCGACAGCCTGACAGGCCCCGACAGCAACCGTTACATCTTCAAGACATCGCGCAATTCCTCGATGGATATGCAGGCGCAGGCCTTGGCACTCAAGCCTGACGAAAACCTGTTTGTTGCCACACTGGCCGAAGATTACGCCTTTGGCCGCGACGGCATCGCAGCGTTCAAAGCCGCGCTTGAAGGCTCTGGCACGACTGTCGTGACAGAGGAATATGTGCCACAAGGCACCGCTGACTTCACAGCTGCAACCGAGCGTATGTTCAACGCATTGAAAGACAAAGAAGGCCGCAAGGTCATTCTGGTCTATGTTGCTGGTGGCGGTGATGCACCTGGCAAAATTCAGGCGCTTGACCCAGATCGCTACGGCATCGAAATCTCGATGGGTGGTCACATCCTGCCGGTTCTGCCGACATACAAGCGTTTCCCGGGTATGGAAGGGGCTGTGTATTACTACTACGAAGCCTACGACAACCCTGTGAACAAGTGGTTGGTCGAAACCCATCAGGAACGCTTTGATGGCCCACCTGATTTCTTCACCGCCGGTGGTATGGCCGCTGCTCTCGCTGTCGTCAAAGCGCTTGAAACAGCCGAAAGCTACGAAACCGATGACTTGATCGCCGCGATGGAAGGCATGTCATGGGATAGCCCGAAGGGTGAAATGACATTCCGCCCTGAAGACCATCAGGCATTGCAATCTATGGTGCACTTCAAAATCCGTGTTGATGATGACGTTGATTGGGCGATCCCTGATCTCGTGCGCATCATCGAAGCCGACGAGATGAACATTCCCATCGGTCGCGACAACAGCAAGTGACGGACGCTCCGGCCCGCCAAATGCGGTGGGCCGGACACCCCTCTAGCTTCAGGCGAGTTTCATGCCCCAGCCCTCTCTTACGACCGCAGATCTGACGATCCGCTTTGGCGGCCATGTCGCGGTCAACAACGTTTCCTGCAGTTTTCACCCCGGCGAAACCACGGTGATCGTGGGCCCGAATGGCGCAGGCAAAACGACTTATTTCAACCTGATTTCAGGCCAGCTTCCCGCGAGTGCAGGCAGCATTCATAAGGGTAATCTTGATATCACCCGCATGTCGCCTTCGACGCGTGCCAAACACGGTATTGGCCGCGCCTTTCAGCTGACAAACCTGTTTCCGCAACTGACTGTGTTGGAAAACATCCGCCTCGCCGTGCAGGCCCGCTCGGGCGCTGGCTGGCGCCTCTTTCGCCCTGCTGAAAGCCTGACCGCGCTAACGACAGATGCGCAGAAGTATCTGGAAGCTGCACATCTGACTGACAAAGCAGCAATGACAGCAGCCGCGCTGCCGCATGGTGACCAACGCAAGCTCGAAGTTGCCCTGCTCATGGCGATGGAACCTGACATCTATATGTTTGACGAACCAACTGCTGGCATGTCGCTCGATCAGGCCCCCGCCGTTCTTGAGCTGATTGCCCAGATCAAATCCGACCCGACAAAAACCGTGTTGCTTGTCGAGCATAAAATGGACGTGGTGCGCGCCTTGGCCGACCGCATCATCGTGTTGCACAACGGTGAGTTGCTTGCCGACGGCGCGCCTGACGAGGTCATGGCCAGCCAAATCGTGCGCGATGTTTACTTGGGCACCGCGACGGAGGAGACGGCATGACACTTCTTTCCGTTCGGAAAATGAAAACCAATATCGGGCAATATGCCGTGCTGCACGATGTTAGCTTTGATGTGCCCGAGGGCGGTGTGTTTGTTTTGCTGGGCCGCAATGGCGCAGGCAAGACAACAACGCTGCGTTCGATCATGGGGCTGTGGCAGCCCTCACCCGGATCAGTGCAGTTTAAGGGGCAGGATATCGCCGGAATGGCGACTGCTGATATTTCCCGCCTTGGCATCGCTTTTGTGCCAGAAAACATGGGTATCTTCGGCGGGCTGACTGTTGAGGAAAATCTGGTTCTGGCAACCGCCAAAGGCAAGTTCGACCAAGCCCGCCTGCGCCGCATCTATGAGCTGTTTCCCGCGCTTGAGCAATTCTGGAGCAAGCAGGCCTGGAGCCTGTCGGGCGGTCAAAAACAAATGCTTTCGGTTGCCCGTGCCATCATCGAGCCGCGCGCCCTTATCCTGATCGACGAGCCAACCAAAGGGCTGGCGCCTTCTATCGTCGCAGCGATGGGCGAGGCGTTCCGCGAGATAGCACAAAGCGCCACGATCTTGTTGGTCGAGCAAAACTTCAACTTCGCGCGCAACCTTGGCCGCGACATGGCCGTGATCGAAGACGGCCGCGTGGTGCACAGCGGAACGATGGCCGATTTTTCAGCTGACACTGACCTACAAGGCCAACTGTTGGGTCTTTCAGCATGAGGGGTTTCATGGACAAACTTTCCGATACTCTGGGCCGCTTCGGCGGCGTATACCTGTTGCCCGTTGCATTGGGGGCCGTCGCCTTTGTGCTGATCGGCGCGCCGTCTTCATGGGTTACGCTGACTGTTGCGGGCCTAGCGATGGGCATGATGCTGTTTTTGATGGCTTCGGGGCTTTCGCTCGTGTTTGGCCTGATGGATGTGATGAACTTTGGTCATTCGGCCTTTGTCAGCTTCGGCGCATTTGTTGCAGCCTCGGTGCTGGCGGGCTTGAGCAGTTGGCTCGGTAGCGACTCGGTGGTTCTGGCCTCTGCCGCGCTGATGCTGGCTTTGCTCGCGGCCATAGCCTTCGGGCTTGCGGTCGGGCTGTTCTTTGAAACAGTGATCATCCGGCCTGTTTATCAAGATCACCTGCGGCAAATCCTGATCACCATGGGCGCGTTGATCGTGTCAGAGCAGATCATCCTTGCGGTCTGGGGCGGCACTCCGATCACCGTTCTGCGGCCCGGCTTTTTGGAGGGCGCATGGATCATCGGCGATGTAAGCATCGAGGTTTATCGCCTGTTCGCCTTTGCTCTCGGAGCCTACGTGTTTGCCGGCTTGATGATCCTGCTCAACCGCACCCGTATCGGGCTGCTCATCCGCGCGGGTGTCGAAAACCGCGAGATGGTTGAGGCGCTCGGCTTCAAGATCAACCGGCTGTTCATCGGCGTGTTCATGTTGGGCAGCGCCTTGGCTGCGCTCGGCGGGGCGATGTGGGCAGGCTATGAAACGCTCATCACACCGGCGCTTGGCGGCGAGATGATGATCGTGGTGTTCATCGTCGTGATCATCGGCGGCCTGGGCTCGATCGAGGGCACTTTACTTGGCGCAATCATCGTCGGGCTGACAGCAAACTATGTCGGCTATTTGACACCCAAACTCGCTCTGGCATCAAACATGATCCTGATGATGGCAATTCTGATGTGGCGGCCCAGTGGCCTGAAACCCGCGGTTAAGTGAGGCAGAGATGAAGCAATCATTCGGGACCATCGCCGTGAAAACAACTATGCTCATCATTGCAGCATTGCTGTTGTTCGCACCCTTCCTGTTTCAGGACATTCGAGCGCTCGAAGTGGCAGCGCGTATCTGTATCTTTATCGTGTTGGTGGCCAGCTACGACTTGCTGATCGGTTACACAGGCATCGTCAGCTTTGCCCATACGATGTTCTTTGGCTTTGGCGCTTACGGCGCGGCGATCGCACTCAAACAGATGGGCCCGGGCTGGGACGCTGTCGCGCTTGGCGCTCTTGCAGGCGTTCTGGTGTCACTTGTGGTCGCAACTGTGATCGGCCTCATCAGCCTGCGGGTCAAAGCGATCTTCTTTGCGATGATCACGCTTGCGGCGGCATCGGTGGTGTTGGTGCTTGCATCACAGCTTAGCCAGATCACCGGTGGTGAAGACGGTATCACCTACCGCGCGCCTGATATCTTCAAGACGGCGACCAAGCTGATGGTTGATGATGACGGCAAAGTCGTGCGCTGGTTTGGCGTCAAACTGAATGGCAAACTCGCTGGCTACTACTTTGTGTTTGCCTCGTCACTGGCGCTGTTTCTTGTGCTCTTGCGCATCACGGTTTCGCCGCTCGGAACGGTGCTCATGGCGATCAGAGAGAACGAAGCACGGGCCGAGGCGATGGGCTATCGTGTGGTGGCCTACCGGACGTTTGTGTTCTGTTTGGCGGCGGTTGTCGCGTCTCTGGCCGGATCGGTCTACGCTGTCTGGCTGAAATACACCGGGCCGGACACCGCATTGGCTTTCCATATTATGATCGACATTTTGCTGATGGTGGTCATCGGTGGCATGGGCACAATGTGGGGCGCGGTTGTCGGAGCGGTGCTGCTGGTCATGGCGCAATACTACCTGCGCGACCTGATGGGCGCAGCTTCAGAAGCGCTTCACGGCATTCCGCTGCTGCCCGAATTGCTCGCACCTGATCGCTGGCTGTTCTGGCTTGGCATAATCTTCATCCTGCTTGTCTACTTCTTTCCCAAAGGGATCGTTGGCACATTGATGCTGAGAGGCACGCGCACATGAACAGCCCAAGCTTTTCTTTAGTGCCGGTGATGGACCACGAAATCCACGTCACTGAATGGGGCGCAAAGAGCGCTCCGGTGATCGTTATGATGCACGGCTTGGCACGCACCGGTCGCGATTTTGATGAGATCGCTTCAGCACTGTCGGATGATTACTTTGTTCTATGCCCTGACATGATTGGCCGCGGACGCTCGAGCTGGGCATCTGCGCCCGACGGGGAGTACACGTTAGAATACTACGCTGGCATCGCCACTGACTTGCTGGATCATTACGGCATTGAAAGTGCTGCGTGGTTGGGAACCTCGATGGGCGGGCAGATCGGAATGCGATTGGCTTCGAGCAGTCAGGGCGACAGGCTTAGATGCCTGCTGATCAATGATGTCGGGCCCGAAGTGCCGCAATCCGCAGTCGAGCGGATCATGTCCTACGTTGGCAACCCTCCGCATTTTGACAGCTACCGTCAGGCCGAATTCTGGCTGCGCAGCGCTTACGCTCCCTTTGGCCCGGCGTCGGATACGTTTTGGCAACGGATGACCCGCACGTCATTGCGGCGTCGCTCGGACGGGCGGCTGACACTACATTACGATCCGGCCATTGTGCAGCAACTGAATGCCAAGGCCGAAGAACTGGCAACTTGGGATCAATGGGCGCGTATCACTACACCGACACATGTGATCGGCGGTGCAAACTCTGACTTGCTGACGCCGGATATCCTAGGCCAAATGATCGCAACCGGCCCTAAGCCCGATCACACATTGATCGAGGATTGCGGCCATGCCCCTTCATTGTCACGCCCTGAAGATATTTTGCAGGTTCGTCAAATTCTTGGTGATCTGGTCTGAATTTGCCGCGCGTTGGTTGAGTTCAGAGAGCCGAACCAGTGCAGCACGGCTACCCCACGCGCGTATCGTCAACTATCTGCTGGGTCTGCACGGGCAAGCGCTGACAACACGTCACTTTGCTTGACAACAAAACCTGCCGCGACCATCAAAAGCTAGGGCCAAGCAACCGTAGAGGCGTATCAAAATGAAAGCCGATGGCAACATGCAACAAGTTAGACATTGGCAAGCTGCTCTCAAAGAGCACTGGGGCATCGAGGCCGAGCTAACCCGGCTTGACGGCGAGTATGACCTTAATTTTCTCGCTATCGGGGGCGATGGACAAGGGTTTATCCTGAAGGCCATGCGCCCGGATTGCGAGGCTTGGTTGGTCGATATGCAAGTTAAAGCATTTGAGCACATCTCGACGCAGCAGACCGGCCTGCCGTGCCCAAAAGTGATCCGCACGAGCAACAACCAAGCCTGTCTGACAATACCCGATGAAGCAGCAAACGCGCGCTTGGTTTGGGTGCTAGAGCAGTTGCCCGGCCGGTGCTACGCCCTTGCCGCCCCTAAAAGCAATGCGCTGATCCATGATCTCGGCCAAGTGCTTGGCAATGCTGCAAAGGTATTGGCTGACTTCCAACATGACGGGCTTGACCGCGCGTTCAAGTGGAACCTAATGCAGGCCGGTTGGGTCAGCGCGCAACTTGCCTGCATCACAGACGCGGCCCGCCGTGACATTATCGAGAATATCACCGCCGAGTTCAGCAAACTTGAGGCGGCACTTGCAAAGCTTCCCTCGCAGGCGGTTCACAATGATGCCAACGATTACAATATTCTTGTCGCGGGTGCATTGTCGGAACCGCGCTATGTTTCGGGGCTGATTGATCTTGGCGACATGTGCAAAGCGCCAAGGATTTGCGATCTGGCAATCGCCGCCGCTTACATCGTGCTTGACCATCCGGCACCAGAGGCCGCCCTCGCAGCACTGGTTGCGGGGTATCACGCGACCTACCCTCTCAGCACAACCGAGCTCGACATGCTCTGGCCATTGCTGCGCATGCGGCTCGCAGTCAGCGTTGTAAACTCGACCATGATGGCCGCCGAAAACCCTGACGACCCATACGTTACTGTCTCGCAAGCACCGGCTTGGCGCTTTCTCACCGACAACACAATTCATGCCGATTTGCTGAGCGCCCGACTGCGTGCTGCCTGCGGCTTGCCCGTGGTCGACGGCGCTGATCGTGTGCTGGCCTGGCTTGAGCAACAGCGCGGTCATTTTGCACCTCTTATGGGCAGCGATATCAGTGATGCGCCAATGGGGTCACTTTCGGTTGAGAACTCGACATGGCCGCAAAACCCGTTTCACATGCCGCTTGAGGAAGCCGCAAAAGTCGGAGAGGAGTTTGAAGACGGCGGGCGTATTTGGCTGGGTTATTACTATGAGCCAAGGCTGATATATGCAGAACCTGCCTTTCGCAAAGGGCCATGGAAAGCCAGCGACCGGCGCACTGTTCATTTGGCGGTTGATGCCTTTGCACCTGCTGGTCGTACGCTGTTTGCCCCCTTGCGCGGCGAAGTGTTTGTTGCCGAATATCGCGCAGGTCACCTTGACTACGGAGGGGTGATCATTCTGCGGCACCAAACTCCAGAAGGAGACTCGTTCTATACGCTTTACGGACATCTTGACCCCGAGTTTCTCAACCGGTTGAAGCCCGGTGATGTGGTGGAACAAGGCGCCGAGTTCTGCCGTTTGGGTGATCCGAGCATGAACGGCGGGTGGGCCCCGCATGTGCATTTTCAACTGGCATTAACGACCGAAGGCATCGAAGCTGACTGGCCCGGTGTCGGTGACCCTGACGAGATGTATATGTGGGAAGCGATCTGTCCGAACCCCGCCGCATTGCTCAATGTGCCTGACCGCAAGGTCTGCTACCAGCCGACCGAAAAACCTGCCGTTTTGGCCAAACGCCATGCACATTTCGGTGGCAACCTCAGCCTCACTTACGATGACCCGCTGATGCTGGTGCGCGGTTGGAAACATCATATGTTTGATGAGTGGGGGCGTCCTTATCTGGACGCTTACAACAATGTTCCACATGTCGGACACGCGCACCCGCGGATACAAGCCATTGCCGCTGACCAGCTAAAGCGCGTGAACACCAACACCCGTTACTTGCACCCTGCACAGACCGCCTTTGCCGAAAAAATCCTCTCCAAGATGCCAGAACATCTGGAAGTTTGTTTTTTCCTCAACTCAGGCAGCGAAGCCAACGAACTCGCCCTTCGCATGGCCCGTGCGCATACCGGAGCACGCGGGATGGTGACGCCGGATCATGGCTATCACGGCAACACCACCGGCGCGCTTTCTGTTTCGGCTTACAAGTTCAACAAGCCAAACGGGGTTGGGCAAGCTGATTGGGTCGAGCTTGTCGAAGTGGCAGATGACTACCGTGGCAGTTTCCGTAGAGATGATGCGCAGCGCGCTCAGAAGTTCGCTGATCTTGTTGATCCGGCAATCGCTTCACTGCAACAAAAGGGCCACGGGCTTGCTGGCTTTATCGCCGAAACTTTCCCGTCGGTTGGCGGGCAGATCATCCCCCCTGAGGGATACCTTGCCGCTGTTTACGAAAAAGTTCGCGCCGCAGGCGGGGTCTGTATTGCTGACGAGGTGCAAACAGGCCTCGGGCGTCTCGGCGAATTTTACTTCGGGTTCGAGCACCAGAAAGCCAAGCCTGATATCGTCGTGTTGGGCAAGCCGATCGGCAACGGGCACCCTCTTGCTGTGCTTGTAACAACGCGCGAAATCGCCGAGAGCTTTGATAACGGCATCGAATTTTTCTCGACTTTTGGGGGCTCAACGCTGTCTTGCCGTCTTGGCAAAGAAGTGCTCGACATCGTCGACGACGAACACCTCCAAGACAACGCCAAGCAAGTCGGCACGCTGTTGATGAGAGGATTGCAAACACTACAGACGCAACATGCCTGCGTGGGTGATCTGCGTGGCATAGGGCTTTTCCTGGGCGTTGAACTGATAAAACCTGACGGATCAGAGGCAACCGAAATTTGCTCCTACGTGAAAAACCGCATGCGCGAACACCGCATTCTTATCGGCAGTGAAGGGCCCAAAGACAATATCCTCAAGATCCGCCCGCCGCTCACCCTAGAGGAGGAGGATGCCGAAATGATAACCGCGATCCTTGGCCAAATTCTAGCGGAAGTCGAATGCTTCTAGCGCGGCTACATTGTGCGACTTGCCTCAAGACGGCTGCCTTTGAAGCGCGACAGACAACTGACGATCTCGCTTCGCGTTGCAAACAGACATGCACTGGTGGACAGAGCGTCAGCCAGGGCCGCTGACCGGGCAGAAACCGTTATCTCCCGCCAGTTGGCCTTTGACGGTAGCCCCGAGCGCGGGTCAAGGATGTGTCCAAGTTTTGCGGCCTCGTCAAAGGTTGTGCCAAGCGGCGCAGACGTCGCAAGGGCGCGCATAGTAAGAGGCACTTCGCCACCTGCCGCAAGCTTGATTGGCCACGCAGTTCCGTCAGGTTGCGTGCCCAAGGCGCGAAACTCGCCGGTGTCGATCAGAATATTTGTTAGGCCTTCCGCTTCGAGCAATTCAGCCACGCGGTCAGCGATATAGCCCTGCGCGATGCCGTTTAATGTGAGCGCCATTCCCGGGCGCATCGTAACGCTTGATGTGTCGAACGCGACATGCGTCCAGCCCGTTAACGCTCTAGCTTCTTTCAGGGCATTCTTGCTTGGCAGCTTTTCAATAGCTAAAGCCTCGGCATAGGCCGCCCAGAGCGGCTGGATGGTCGGATCAAACCGCCCACCGCTGGCAGAGTAAACCGCGTTGGCCAGCGAAAGACACTCCAGTAGCTCGAAAGGCGGTTCCTGCAACCTTGCAGTTTGGTTGAGCTGCGACAGGGCGCTGTCTTTCCGGAAGAGGCTGAAGATACCCTCAAGACGGGATATCTCGGCGGCAACGCGCGCGCTGATCGCCTCGGCATCAGGGTGTGCCAGCCGTAGCGTTGCCCGCGCACCAAGGGCCGTGCCTTGCCACATGTAGAGAGCTTCGGCATGCAAGGCCTTGGGAAGCGCGATGGCAGCTGCGCTGATGGTTAAAAAACGGCGTCGGGTGGTCATGGGTTTACTCTCCATTCTCGCGCGAAAGCGCGCGCAGACGATCTTCAAATTCGCGGTCTGTTTCTTCGCCGTCCAAAGCCACAGGAGCCAGCACAGCGCTATCCGGTATTTCTGCAAAGCGCATAACGTTGCCGCCGTTTATTTCTGCAAACGCGGCAGCTTTTGCCTCTTGCAAAAATGGCACAACCTCTGGCGCTCCCATGCCGCCAATGACCTGCGCTCCGACAACATAGAACGCCTCATCGGCTGTGATCCAATTGTCAGCGCCGGGCGCTTTCCATGTCGCACCCTCGGCACCCATATCATTGACCCAAACAGTCAGGATGGCATGGCTTTGTTCGGGCATCCGCATGTAGGCAACCGCGTCCCGCACTTGACTGAAGAACAACGGCGCTGCAGGAAGGCCAGCCAGATGCGCCTGCCCCTTGGGGCCGTCATGCTCGAGCAGGTTCATCTGGCAGTAATGCCCGACAGCATCAGCGTTAAGCGACACCGGAGAGGTGTCTTGCATGGCCTCCTGCTTGCAGGCGGCCAGCACTATTAGAGCAAGTGTGAAGCCCAGCGCCTTCATGGTTCGACCCTTCGAAAAGCCATTGCCGCTAGACCGAGCGATATCAGCGGCCAAACGGCGACAGACAGTAGTGATTGCCAAAGCGGAACGGCATAAGCCGCACCCCCGACACCAGCAGCGGCTTGAGCAGCTTGCGAGGCTGTCAGGTTGAACAAACGAAAAGCGTCAGCGGGGTTGGCCAACAGCGCCAGCGGAAACACCTTTGTTGTGAAGCCGCCTCCATTGTCGGCAACGACCGCTGCAAGCAAGCCCAGATCGTAGAGCACAACAAGACCAAGCCAAAGCCCGATCGCCAGCCCTGCTGCGCCCGAAACACGGCGCGCTAGAGACGACAGCGCATAGCCTATTCCCAGAAAGGTTGCGCCAAGCAAAACCGATGTCCAAGTCAACCGCCAGAGCGATGCAAGGCCGGATGTCGCTGCGGAATCCGCAAACATCGTGAGGACTGCGGCAGCGCCATAGCCCGCCGCGATCGCGACAACCAGTATCGCTGTGTGTGCGACAAGCTTGCCTGCCAGCACCTCCCAGCGTGCCACCGGATAGGTGAGCAGCAAGGGCAGTGTCCCGCGTTCGACTTCACCTGCAACCGCGTCAAACGACATCAGCAGCGCGACCAGAGGCACGAGATAGACCGAGAGCGATGTGAGCGAGGCCACGACAACAGACAAGCGGTCAGCGCCAAGTGCACCAGTCGGAGCTGATCCGGCCGCTGACAATACAACTGAAAAGACCACCATAAGCAGCACTGCGATAAGCACCCACCGGTTGCGCCGTGCGATATGAAGCTCACTCGAAGCTGTGGCAAAGATGCGCGCTATCATTGTCCGTCTCTCCGGCTGAAGTGGCTATAAATATCTTCGAGACTAGGCGGGATCACTTCGACATCGGCGAGCTTGCTATGCAGTTTTGAGATACGCGCCAAAGTTGCCAGCTTTTCGTCTTGCGAGCAGGCAAGCTGCAACACGCCGTTGGCCCGGATAGCTGCCGGAAAGGCCTTCATGATATCGGTGTCATAGCCGTTTATTGCATGCAATTGCATCGAGACAGGCAGCGCGGCTTCGCGTCTGAGTTCGGGTAGTGAACCTTCCGCAACCATCTTGCCGCCTGACAGGATCAGCAGTTTGTCGGTGCGCGCTTCAACCTCGGTCAAGGCATGGCTCGACAGCAGGATCGCAGCACCGTCGGCGGCCAGTCCATCCAGCAACGCGTAAAAGTCGCGGCGCGAGACAGGGTCAAGCCCGCTGGTTGGCTCATCAAGCACCAAGAGGCGCGGATGCCCGATGAGAGCCTGCGCGAGACCAACCCGCTGGCGCATACCTTTGGAGTAGGTGCCGATCCGGCGCTTGGCTGCATGCGCAAGGCCGACACGGTCAAGCAAATCCATCGCGCCGGATGCTGCTTCGTTGCGCAAGCGCATATAGTAAGTGATCTGTTCAAGCCCGGTGAGCGCTGGGTGAAAGGCAGCATTTTCGGGCAGGTAAGCCACATGTTCGCGCGCCGCGGCGTTGCCCGGAGCAGCACCGCAGACAGAAACCTCGCCATGATCTGCCGAAATCAAACCCAGAATGACTTTCATCAACGTCGACTTGCCAGCGCCGTTGTGGCCCAGCAGAGCCACCCGCTCGCCGGAAGCGACACTCAGTGAAACATCTGTCAGGGCCTTGACCCCTTCAAAAGTCTTAGTGAGATGAGAGATCATCAATGTCGAAGTCATCAACCTGTCTTTCATTTCGGTTGGCGGCGGCTTTGGCCTCCAAGGCGGCATATTGTTGTGGGACTGATAGAACAGGCGCAGCCATGAGCGGCGCGCTGTCAACCACGCCACCGGGGAGCGTCGCAGGAAAGCTGGATTGCGTCCAGCGGACGAGTTGCACCGCAGGCGCACCGGTAAGCAATGAGGCGGCGGGTTGCGACCACAGGATGTGATCCATCAGATCATTCGGGCGAAACGGGCTGTCAGCAATACCGTCACCGCCAAGGTCAAAACCGGGGTGATCAGACCAGTAATTGCCACGGCCTTCAAAGCTCCATTCGATGTCGCGCGTTCCAACATACTTCACTTGCGTCCGGTTGCCGATGAAGGCATTGCCCGTCAGCACGTTGCGCTCGGAACCGGCGGTAAAATGGATGCCGATGTTGCAGCCTTCAAAGCGGTTGCCGGTGATAATATTCTTATGCGCATTGTAGATAAACGTGCAGCGATTGGCACCGCCACGCACGAGGTTTCCCGAAACATCGGCGTTGTTGGCGAAGTTAAGCATCACCCCGTGGCTGGTATCAGACAGGCTGAGATTGTTCTTCAAGATCACGCGGTTGGAAAACATGATCGCATAACCGAGATGATTACCGATCGAAACATTCCCCGACACTTCGGAGTTGTTGGTATACATATAATGCACGGCAAAACGCAGATCGCGGAACAGGTTGTTGCGGTAAATGCCTTTGCGCGAGGTATTGGAAAATATCCCGTCACGCCCCCACCGCACCGAGTTGCCCTCAACAACCGTGCCCGGCGAATTCCAAACATAAATTCCATTCCCGCGGTCGTTCATGCGCGGGTTACGTGTGCCCTCAATCGTGTTTCCACGCACCACAGCATCATGTCCGCCGTGGACGTCTATACCATGCAAGTTGCCAAGCACACGGTTGCCCTCAACAAGCGCGCGGTCGGCCTTTTTCAGGATCTTGACGCCTGCATCTGTCTCTTGACTGTTCAGCCCAGAGCCAACAATCGTGAGCCCTTTGATGGTCACATCCGTAGCGTCGATGGTCACAACTGTGCCTTGCCCCATGCCATCAATAACGGCGTCATGCGTCCCTGTCAGTGTCAGGGGGCGGTCAATAACAATGGGGCCCGCGTGGCGACCCGCTTCAAGGATAAGCACATCGCCGGAATTGGCTCCGGCGATGGCCTGCGCCAAGCCCCCTGACGTTGACGGCACCCGCAACTCTGCCGCCCAAAGGGGCAGAGCCGTGAGTGCAACCAACAGGAATGTCAGGGCGCGAAACATGCTTAAGCGTCTTTCGGTTCAACAAACATCCGGCCACGCATTTCCATGTGCAGCGCGTGACAGAACCACTGGCAGTAATACCAGAACACACCCGGCGTTGCCGCCACGAAGGTAACTGATGATGTCGCCTGCGGGCCAACTTCCATAGCCACACCGTGATTGCCCATTGTGAAACCGTGGGTCAGATCGTCGATGTCATCAAGGTTGGTCACATACACAGTGACTTCGTCGCCCTCCTTCACAGTGAAGGTTTCCAGCGCAAAGTTTGGTGCTTGGCTCGACATATAAACGCGGACTTTGTTGCCATCGCGAATAACAGTGTCTTGCCAGTCATCCAGATCAACCTCATCAATTTCAGCCTGCGCACGCGCGTCAGCCCACATCGGGTCGTTTCGATCCCAGACAGAGTTCGGGTTCACTTTACTAGGGTCAACGATGATACTGTCGTGTGGCTCGGCAAATGTCGGGCCGTCGTGAACCATCGTCATGTCATCACCGTCAATAACAAACAGCTGTTCGTTTTCCGGCTTAAGCGGGCCAACATTGAGGAACCGGTCTTTCGAGAACTTGTTCATCGTCAGATAGTATTTGTCGGTTGCCTCAAGCGTTTCGCCCATGACTGTCGAGTTGTGACCCGGCTGGTAGTGCACGTCCTTTTTAAGGCGGATCGGGTCGGCGTCTTCACCATTGTAGAGCTTGATCGCGTCTTCGATGTTCCACTTAACAACCTGACTATCAAGAAACAGCGTGGTGTAGGCGTGGCCCGTGCCATCAAACGCGGTGTGAAGCGGGCCAAGGCCCAGCTCTGGCTCGGCAACAACACAGCTGCGCGGCTCGGCCTCGTCGTTGAACACAGCATCAAGCTTGCGCACGTCGATCACTGAAACAGTCGGCGACAGCTTGCCGGCAATACAGAGGTGAATCTTATCCGGCGCCATGTTGCAGCCGTGCGGGTTGTTCGGGATCGGGATGTAGCGGGTGTACTTTTTGTTCTGCCCTTTGCGCCCGTCCAGAACCTTCACGCCGTTGAGCTCGATGAAATCACCCGCTTCGATGCCAGCTTCGATTTCGGCGATGTTGAAGACAACGACATGGTCCATGTCCGCCTCGGTCATATCGGCAAGTGTCATGCCCATTTCCGAGTTGTAGCATGTCGAGAAGGCGTATTTGCCATCATAGTCGCAGTCGGTGTTATCGAGGTTGCCTGACACCATCACCTGCCACGCGACTGTCATTTCGTCAGCGTTTACCGCGGTGTAGAAGTTTACATACTTCTCTGGCTCATCCAGAATCTTACCGTCATTAACCATCGGGATCTCGTCTTCACCGTTACAGAAGACATAATTGGTGCGCGGCCATTTTTGCGGACGCAGACCATGGATCGCTTTGGCATTGGGGATCTCGAGGATCTTGTCGCATTTCATCACGTCGCAACGCACACGCGCCACGCGGGTGTTGGCTTTGTCGTTCATAAACAGGAAACGGCCGTCATATGTGCCTTCGGTGAAGGACATGTGCGGGTGGTGCAAATCGCCGTTCGGTGGGAACTCGTGGCCGTTGGCAGCCAGTTGTTTCTTGGTCTTCTCGGTCAGGCCCTCGGTGAGGATCTTCTTGGACTCGTTGGTGATGCCCCAGCCCGTTGCCGAGCACGTGTTGAACACCGGTATGCGCATAAGCTCGCGCATTGACGGGATGCCGAGAATTCGCATCTCGCCTGCTTGGCCCGATGACCAGAAACCGTAGTATTCATCAAGCTGGCCTGGCCCAACTTCGGCGCCGGCGGCAGCGCGAGCGCTTGTTGTGCTCGCCAATGTGGCCGCTCCAGCCGCGACAGACCCCGTCAGCATTGCGCGCGTGCCAAGAGCGCCAGCAAGCGCTGCGCCTCCGGCAGTTGCTCCAAGCAGGCTTCTGCGTGTGATTGGTAGTTTGTTACCTTCTGACATTTTCATCCCTTTCCTAGGTTTGGTGGTGTTTGTTTTTGGTTCGGATGCCCAACGAAGCGTGCAAGATCAGGGCCAGCAGCGTCTTTGGCGCGGCGTTTGGCTTTCTTGATCACAACAGGGCAGATGGTTTCGGACTGGTAGAGAACCTGACAATGCAGGCAGTTGATGCACTCGTTCGGGTTGATCTCACCAGTCGGGTGGATCGCCTGAACAGGGCATTGATGCGCGCAGCTTTGGCAGGGGTTGCCGCACTCGTGATAGCGCTTCAGCCAGTCAAACATCCGCAAACGTGCCGGAATAGCCAGCGCTGCACCGAGCGGGCAGAGGTAACGACAGAAGAAGCGCTCGACAAACAATCCGGCAATGAGCAGGGCCGCGACATAGGCAACAAACGGCCAAGCCCGAACAAAGTTGAGAACAATGGCCGTCTTGAACGGTTCGATCTCTGCCAGATGCTCGGCTCTCTCGATGCTCATAAGAGAGACACCAAACAGCCCAAGAAAGATCATGTATTTAAGCGGCCACAGGCGCTCGTGAAGCCCCCAGGGAAGCGTCCACTGCGGGATATGCAGCGCGCGCCCGATGCGGTTGGTCAGCTCTTGCAGCGCGCC
Organism: Lentibacter algarum; assembly: GCF_018860975.1. GTDB lineage: Bacteria > Pseudomonadota > Alphaproteobacteria > Rhodobacterales > Rhodobacteraceae > Lentibacter > Lentibacter algarum_A. Next base: position 301,345 of record NZ_JAHKQI010000002.1, on the reverse strand, counting down.
AAACGGGCAAAGCCAACCACAGTAAGCGCCGCGACCCCAGAACAGCAGCGACGCCGCAACCGCGAACCACAAGATAAACGTCAATGGATCAAGCAAAAACGCCTGCCAGCTAAAGCCGGAAACCAGTGAGCCAAACAGCGCCATAAGGTTAACAACCGAAAGCTGCGCATTGGCATACCAGCCGAGGTAAACCAGAGTTACAGTCAGGAACGACATGCGGAACCAGAAGAACCAACGCGCATTGATGGTTGCGAATGTTTGAAAGAAAAACACCGCTGTCAGCACCGTCAGCATGACACCCAGCACGATGATCTCTGTTGTCTTGCCCTCCCAGATACGTTTCCAAAGCGCTTGTTGCGCGTCGAGTTCTGACTGCGTCGCAACTTGCTCGACGGCAGCAGGCACCTCGGCGGCAACGGGCGGTGCAAGCGCGCGGACATATTGCGGCGGCAACTGGTAGGCGAGATCAAAGGTGGTAAAAACCTTTTCGATCGCCCCGACATCACGGTGCACCAACAGCTGGATGCGGAATGGCTGCGTCGGGTCAAACCCGCTGTCCGCGGGTATTTTGAACAAGTCCGCCTCGTTGAAAACCGGCGCACCCGAGGCCGCAATGGAGTTGATACGCTTGTGCATCCGGTCACGAAAACGGACAGACACGTCATTCTGGATCAGCACAATTCTGTCAAAAATTCCGCCACGCACATAACCGGAGCCTTTGAACGAATAGAGCCCGCGCCCAACAATGGCGACAGCGTGGTCGCCCTCCTCCAGCCAGTCATCAAGATTTTTGGCAACGGCATCGCCAAGCAATGCCCTAGCAATTGCAGGGTGCGAGGCAAGCGCCGCCTGCATCTCGATGAACGTGGTTTCAGGCGCTTCTTTCATTGCCCGCTTGGCGGCGCGTTCGTCGTCCATTGCGGCGAAGGCTTCGTTGACTTGCCCGACATCCAGTGAAAGTCGCCGCAACGTGCCGTCGCCCTCAAGTGTCATCCAGTCACTAGCGGCTTCAGCATCAGGGTTGAACTCGAACCGGGGCCCCGTGCCTTTCTCCTCGACAGCAAGCCCGCCCAACCCCAGCTGCCGCGCTACTTTCAAGCCCGAACGAATGATAGAATCGTCGATCACCATGATCGTAACGGTTGCGCCTGAAATGATATCAAGCTCGTGTGCTGTGCCGCCTGTCTCGGCTTCGGCAACCAGATCAAGCCCCGTGTAACCCGCCACAAGGGCCTTAACCTTCGAGTCGGGAATGCCGATCAGAACAATCGGCTCCGAGTGTTTCACCAGTTGCACACCAATGACTTTCGCGGCGTCATCTACGGCAACCATTGTATGTATAGGTTTGCCCGAATAGCCCGTCGTCGACACGTAGTCAGAGGTGACAAAAGCCCAACCAACGCGCTGCCCGTTTTTGAGCACCTGAACTGCCGGAATGTCTGCGTGAACCTCACCGAAAGCGTCAGCACCTTCAACCAACTCTCCGACGTTAATGTCAGGCAGCAGCTTGGAAAGGACAGTTTGGGCCGTAGCCGGAAGCCCGAAAGCGAGCATCGCAACGGCCAAAGCCATAACTTTTAGGAGAGAACGGAAAATTGTCATGCGCTAGCGTCCTTGGTGAGAGGGCGCCCGTCGCTGCATGTTTGGTGATTGTTTAAAGCCAGATCAAATTTGATCACATCTGGCAGAATCATTATGGTCATGTGCCCACTCGGGGGGCCACGCGGCATCGGGCGAAAATTCTGGGTTTGGATGTATGGGGTGTCGAAGGCGGCGCGCGCTGCGGCTGTCAGCCAAGAGCTAGGCGAAACACCCATATTTGCTGTTAGGTCAGCATGCCCGACCATGGCATGGCCACAAACGAGACACTCATGACAGTTGTGCTTTGGTGCGAATGGGGCTGCGTCGGAACTGACAAGAACGGTTTGCACTCCTCCGTCAGCGCAGATCTCCATTTCGAAAACCGCGGTCGCCCCGCTGGCAGCAGCCATGCCTAAAGGGCCATACAAAGTAAGGCAGACAGCTATAAACCAACTGAGCAATATGGAATGAACGCGCGTCATGGCCGCGAGTCTATCCCGCGCGCGCGCCACGAAACGTTGCGCTAGAGCAAACTTCAGAGAGTTAGGCTTCGGGCTCGAAATGCCTCCGAGAACCGCCTTGCGCTACTCTTCCTTGGTGTCAGCTGGCAACAGCCTTCATAAAGCGATCACGGATCACAACCGGATCCATCGTGATCACCGGCATTTTGGCGTTGCCGCTGTCGCATTTGACAACCATCACAGTGCCCTTGCCGCTGTCGATAGCCGCTTGCAGCGCCTTGCCCGTGTCAACATCCTGCACTTCAACTACGTCGTCACAGCCTGCGGCGCGCGCCATGGCAGCAAGGTCGGTTTTCTTGCCAGTGTAAGTCGGCTGATCACCGGTCGAGCCGTAAGAGCCGTTGTCGATGATCATCAGAATGTAGTTCGGTGGCATGTTGTTACCAATGGTTGGCAGCGTGCCGAGGTTGGTCAAAACCGAGCCGTCACCGTCTATCGAAATAACGGTTTTTGGCTGCGCAAGTGCAAGCCCAAGCCCGATAGAACTGGCCAGACCCATCGTGCCCAGCATATAAAAATTGCTCGGCTGGTCATCAATCGCATGCAGTTCCTGACTCGGGATGCCAATGTTGCAAACAACCAGTTGGTCGCGAAGAATGGGTGCGATTTCTTTCAAGATTTCAGAACGTATCATTGGTCGCCATAGCCTCCCCAGAAGTTGGCGTCAGTCAGGATCGCCACAGGTTTGTTGCACATGAAAGTGTATTTCAGGATCGCATCGAACTCTTCAACATCACTCTGTTGGTGGAAGTGGTAAGTCGGAACGTTCATCTGCGCTAACAGTGCCTTGGTATGCACGGCCATCTCGACCTGACACGCAACAGGCTCGCGCAGCTCTCCGCGGTAACTGATCAGCATCGGCAATGGCATGCGGTAATACTGAATGAGCGTCGCCAGTGTGTTAATTGTCACGCCGATCGCCGTATTCTGCATAATAATGGCAGGCCGCTTGCCGCCCATCCACGCCCCCGCACAAAGGCCCATGCCCTCGTCTTCCTTATTGGAAGGGATATGGAAAATCTCGTCGCGCTTGTCGACTTCTTCGATCACACCCGCCAGCTGCTTGCAGGGCACGGTCGTGACAAATGAAACCTCGTTGGCGACAAGATCATTGGTGATCTTCTTGTCGATGTTCATGCTTAAATGCTCCTCGCTTCAGTGATGTGACGTTAGCGTCTTGTCCGTGCCGCCCGCGATGTCAGCGCTACAGGCGATACATCCAAACCTAGCATGGCTCCCGCCTCAAGGGCTAGCACCCGGCGACCGGTTTGGAAATAGTCGCATGCGCGCTCCGTTCAGCTGATAGCCGCTGTGACAGCCTTCATCATTGGCTTTCAGAGGTTTCGGCGCAGTCGCGTTACAGGGCAGCTTAAAGAACAACCGGGGCGATTTTGGTTGGCAATTCGCGCCGCGACACCTAAGCCTTGGGCATGTCACATCTGCCTGTCCTCTGGTCTTTCCGGCGCTGCCCTTATGCAATGCGCGCGCGCCTTGCTTTGGCCGCATCCGGCGTGCCTTCAGCCTTGCGTGAGGTTGTGTTGCGTGACAAGCCCGAGGCATTCTTGCAAGCCTCGCCCAGCGCGACCGTGCCTTGCCTTCAACTCACCGAAGAAACCATCGACGAGAGTTTCGAAATCATGCAATGGGCGCTTGCCCGGCACGATCCTGAAAGTTGGCTCGACATGCCCGAGGCGGGATACAAACTAATTGCGGAATGTGACGGGCCGTTCAAAACCGCGCTTGACCGCTACAAGTATTCGACCCGCTATGAAGGCGCCGACGCAGTAGCCGAGCGCACCCTTGCCAGCGCTTTTGTCATCAAGCTCGACACTTTGCTCGACACGCAGGCATGGCTCTTTGGTGCTACGCCCACACTGGCTGACATGGCGATCCTGCCATTCATCCGCCAGTTTGCACATGTTGACCAGGAGTGGTTTGAAGCGCAGCCCTGGCCCAAAGCCATCGCATGGCTTGAAGGCTTCAAAGCCTCGCCGCGTTTCAAAGCCATAATGCGCAAATACCCACAATGGGCCGCGGGCGATGCTCAGACAGTTTTTCCGGAGATACAGGATGCACCCCAACAAAGCCTTTCGCCAGTCGAGTGATGACAGAAACCTTGCCTTCGCGCGCGCGCAGGGCTTTGGCATTCTAGCACTCAGCACGGAAGCTGCGCCGTTGCTCAGCCACGTGCCCTTCTTGCTCTCGGATGACGGAACCTATGCCGAATTGCACCTCGTGCGTTCGACAGCGATCACCCGCGCCTTGAAGGCTCCGATGCCAGCCTGCCTAGCTGTGCAAGGCCCCGAAGGGTATATTTCACCTGACTGGTATGATGTTGATGATCAAGTCCCGACATGGAACTACATTGCTGTGCACCTCACCGGCACGCTCGAACGTTTGCCAGACACCGACTTGCCGCCGCTGCTTGAGCGTCTCTCCAGGCATTTCGAGCAACAACTCGTGCCCAAGCCGGTTTGGAAAATGAGCAAGGTTTCTGATGATGCGCTGGCCAAGATGTTGCGCCAGATCGTGCCATTCCGACTAACGATCGAAAGCGTCGATGGCACTTGGAAGCTCGGTCAAAACAAGCCCGACGCCGCCCGCCTTAGCGCTGCAGAAGCCCTGCCCAACTCACCGATCGGCACGGATCAACTGGCGCTGGCTGCATTGATGAAATCACCACCGGAAAGCTAGACAGCTCGCAACAAGCCTCCTAGGCTCACCCACGAAATCCATCATAAGGCTCGTGATATGAAACTGATCTCCTCCCCGGCGTCTCCTTTTGTGCGCAAAGTGCGTGTGGTTTTGCACGAGACAGGCCAAACCGCTGATGTTGAAATCATCAACGTCACGACAACGCCGTTCAAAGTTGCCGATGAAGTCCTCGGCGCCAACCCGACAGGCCGCATCCCCGCGCTCATCCGCCCTGATGGTGTAGCCCTTCACGACAGCCGGGTGATCACCCGCTATCTCGACGCCCGCGCCAAGGCATCGCTCTACCCCGAGGCGCGCATCTGGGAAGTGCTGACACTTGAAAGCATGGCACATTCGATCATGGATTCGGCAGTGCTGACCTTCTACGAAGGCCGTTTTCGCACGCCTGAGCAGCAATCGCCGGAGTGGATAGATGCGCAATGGGGCAAAATCGCAGGCGCGCTTAAAGTGATCAACGAGCGCTGGATGAGCCACCTCGCAGGCCCGATGGACATCGGTCACATCAGCATAGGCTGCGCACTCGCCTACCTAGACTTCCGCCACGACGCCCGCAACTGGCGGCAAGGCGTTGATGGCCTCGCCGAGTGGTATGAAAACTTCAAAGAACGCGACAGCATGAAAACAACAACGCCTGAATAATGGATCGCTTCGACCTCGGCCAACACAGTGTGGCAATATCAACCAGCGCTCCGGAAGCGCAGCGATGGTTCGATGCTGGCCTCAACTGGTGCTACGGCTTCAACCACGAGGAAGGCGTGGCCTGTTTTCTGCGCGCTCTTGAGCACGACCCACACTGCGTCATGGCGCATTGGGGCGTCGCATATGGCTCAGGGCCGTTCTACAACAACAGCTGGCGGCAACACAGTGTAGCCGAGGCAAACGCAGCAACCGCTATTGCGCATAAACACCTCACCAAAGCCCGCAAAGCCGCGAGCACAGCAACCCCGCGCGAAAATGCACTGGTCACCGCCCTCGCCCAGCGCTTCCAACAGCCCCACGCAGTCGCGCCGGAAGGATTTGACGCATGGGACACCGCCTACGCTACGGCCATGCGCGAGGTTTACCAGCAATACCCCGACGATCACGACATCATGGCGTTGTTTGCCGAGGCCTTGATGACCCGCACACCGTGGAAGCTGTGGGATGTGCGCACAGGCACGCCAGCCGAAGGCGCCGACACGCTCGAAGCATTGGCAGTTATCAACCGCTCTATCGCACTGCACGACGCAGCCCAAACCCCGCAGAACCCGGCGATCTTGCACCTGCACATCCACTGCACCGAAATGTCGGCAACACCGGAAGACGCCCTGCGCTCGGCTGACATACTCGGCACGCTCTGCCCTGACGCCGGACACATGAACCATATGCCCGCGCATACTTATGTTCTGGTTGGTGACTACCTCAAAGCCAAGCAAGCCAGCGAGAAAGCCATAGCCGCCGACGAGAAGTTCCTCGCCTACGCAGGGCCGCATAATTTTTACACCACGGCCCGCGCACACAACCTGCACTTGATGATGTATGCCTGCATGCACCTCGGCCAGCTCGCGCCCGCCCTGAAGGCCGCCGAGCAGATGTGCGCAACGCTGTCTTATGACGTGCTCTCTGTTAAGGGTCGCCCGCAGCTTGCCACAACGATGGAGGGCTACTACTCGATGAAGATGCACGTGCTGGTGCGCTTCGGGCTTTGGCAAGACATCGTCGATGCCCCGATGCCAGACGACCCGGTGCTCTACTGCGTGTCGACCGCAATGCACCACTACGCCAAGACAGTTGCCCATGCCGCGCTTGGCAACTTTGCTCTGGCCGAAGCCGAGCGCTCGGCTTTTTACAAATCCCGCCAGCACATCCCGCCGGAACGTGCCTTCTTTAACAACAGAGCGCAGCACATATTGGCAGTTGGCGAAGCCATGCTAGAAGGCGAGCTGGCCTACCACAAAGGCGAATACGACACCGCGTTTGAACACCTGCGCGAAAGCGTGCAGCGTGACGACAACCTCGCTTACACCGAGCCTTGGGCCTGGATGCACCCGCCCCGTCATGCGCTGGCGGCACTGCTGGCCGAGCAGGGGCATTTCGCAGAGGCGGAGGAAGTCTACCGCACAGACCTTGGCCTTAACGGGCAACTGCAACGTTGTGCGCAACACCCTAGGAATGTCTGGGCGCTGCAAGGCTTGGTTGAATGTTTGAAACACCGTAATGCAACAGCAGAACTTGCCGAATTCGAACCCATGCTCATTGCCGCGCAGGCTTTGACAGATGTGAACATCACCGCTTCATGCCTCTGCGCAGGTATGACAGCCAAGCCTTGCTGCAAAGGAGAACCAGAATGATCGCCAATATGATGATGTATCAATGGCCCCAGCTTGTAGACGCTCACAACCGCTATTGGGCGTTGATCCGCGAAGAGCTTTCTCACCGCGGCCTCGACAGCCCCGAAGTGCTCAGCCAGGACGCAGAGGAGTTTGCAGTTTGGAAAAACCCTGAACTGGTGCTGTCCCAGACCTGCGGCATGCCTTACCGCACATGGCTGCATGACAAGGTGCAACTCGTCGGCACGCCGGATTACGGGCTTGAAGGCTGCCCCGCAGGCCACTATCGCAGTGCGATCGTGGTGCGCGCGGGTGATGCGCGTGAGGCCTTGGTTGACTATGCGAACGCAACATTCGCCTACAATCAAACCTTCTCGCAATCCGGCTACGGTGCACCATATTTCCACTGCGCGCCGCTTGGCTTCTGGTTTGAAAACCGCATGCAGTCGCACGGGCATCTGATGTCGGCTCAAGCCGTCGCCGAAGGCCGCGCAGATATAGCCTCGCTTGATGCGGTGTCATGGCGGATGATGCAGCGCTACGAACCTTGGGCAAAGGACTTGCGCGTGCTTGAATGGACGACACCAACGCCCGGACTGCCGCTGATCGCCGCTGCCGGCGCAGATGCCGAGGCCACGTTTGATGCTGTGCAAGCTGCTTTGGTGCGGCTGAACCCCGATGACAAAACCGCGCTCAGCCTTAAAAGTTTGGTGAAGATCGCCAAGGAAGACTATCTTGCCGTGCCAAACCCGCCAGGCACATCGCTTTAGGCCGGGTCAGAGTTGAGTATTTGTGCGAAAAGAAAAGCCCAAGACGGTTAAACATCACACACCGGTTGCCTGAGCACGGTCTTGAGTTTTTCAGGCGCGGTGCGGCGCGGGTCACTGATGTAGATTTCGTGATGCTCTCCACGCGGCTTCAGGCCGTTTTCGGGCATGAACACATTGTGCATACTGTCGATCACCGGAGCTTCTTCGGCGTAGGGGCCAATGTGCATGATCTGCACGCTTTTGCCCTCATGAAACGGTGCAAGCTTCAGGCTCTCTGGCGCATTGCCAAGCTTCTTGGTGGCTTTCGCAACCGCTTCGTCAAACAGCGTTTGGTCTACCCAAGTCGGCGTTGTGATCATCATCCGCCACTTCCAGTTGTCGCGCTTGTCTGTTTTGAAATCGCTCCAGTCGTCGGCCCACCAAAGCCCCTCTAACGGGGGCGCAACAAAATCTTTGCGGTATTTTTGCTTGGCGATGAACTTCATCGGATAGATCACCGAGTAAAGCCATTGCACCGCATGGCTGTAGGCCTCCCCTTCAGGCGCGCCTTGCCCCTCGACGCTCACAAACGGCATCTCGGGCACATCGACGACAGAGTATGCCTTGGAAGACGGCTGATAAAACTCTTTCAGTTGTTTTTTGAGATCGGTTTTGTTCATAGCGCTCCCTCCTATCGACAACTCTAGCGCCTTTCTGCGGTCACTGCGACTTTTCGATAATGCAGTCGAAGTAAGAACCAAACGAGGCTTTGCGCTTCAATTTCTGACGGTTTTGCAGAATCACGGAGCGCTTGAACGGCGCCTTTTCCAGCTTCCGGCATGACAAAAACTGCCTTGCAGACCCGTCACAGGCCGCGACACAACGTATCTGTAATCAATCTAAGCTAGACCTGCGCCAAAAGCGCGTTTAAAGATCGCGACCAAGAGGGTGTGGGATTCTGCTGAATTCCGCATTCCCGAACCGTATAGGCGCGCTTTGCCTAGAAACTAATGGAGAATGCTCGTGTCCCACGCAGATGATCACGAAGGCACACGTAGAGACTTTATCTACTACGCCACCGCCGGAGCAGGCGCTGTGGCTACTGGTGCCGCGGTCTGGCCGCTCGTCAATCAGATGAACCCTTCAGCAGATGTACAAGCCTTGGCGTCTATCCGCGTTGATACTGCTGATATCGACGTTGGCACGCAGCTGACAGTCAAGTGGCGCGGCAAACCGGTGTTTGTTCGCCGTCGCACCGAAGACGAAATCGCCGATGCGCGCGCTGTTAATCTGGCTGATCTTGTGATCGACGACGAAGCCCGCAACGACAACAACCCCGGCGCCGACGCGAGCGACGAAAACCGCAGCATGGACGAAGCCGGCGAATGGCTTGTGATGATGGGCGTTTGCACGCACCTCGGTTGTGTGCCTTTGGGCGACGGTGCTGGCGACTTTGGCGGCTGGTTCTGCCCTTGCCACGGTTCACACTACGACACATCAGGCCGCATCCGCAAAGGTCCGGCTCCCGAAAACCTTCCAGTTCCCATTGCCCGCTTTGAGGGCAGTGAACTGGTCCTCGGATAAGGAGACGCGACATGTCTGGTATTCCTCACGATCATTACGAGCCTAAAACCCGCATCGAAAAGTGGCTGGATAGCCGCCTGCCGGTTGTTGGCCTGCTCTACGGCACGCTGATGATCCCGACGCCGAAAAACCTTAACTGGTGGTGGATCTGGGGCATTGTGCTTGCCTTTTGCCTGGTCTTGCAAATTGTCACCGGCATTGTGCTGGTTATGCACTACACGCCGCACGTTGATCTGGCCTTTGCCAGCATCGAACACATCATGCGTGACGTGAACGGTGGGCACTTCCTGCGTTACCTGCATATGAACGGCGCCTCGCTGTTCTTCTTTGCGGTCTATATTCACATCTTCCGCGGCCTCTACTACGGCTCCTATAAGTCACCTCGCGAGGTGACATGGATCGTTGGCATGCTGATCTACATCCTGATGATGGCAACCGGCTTTATGGGCTACGTTCTGCCTTGGGGCCAGATGTCGTTCTGGGGTGCTACGGTTATCACAGGCCTCTTTGGTGCGATCCCGTTCATCGGCGAAGGCTTGCAAACCTTCCTGCTTGGCGGGCCAGCCGTTGATAACGCGACGCTCAACCGCTTCTTCTCGCTGCACTACCTGCTGCCATTCGTTATTGCCGCTCTTGTGGTTGTCCATATCTGGGCCTTCCACACCACAGGCAACAACAACCCGGCTGGCGTTGAAGTGCGCAAAGGCTCAAAAGCCGAAGCGGAAAAAGATACGCTGCCGTTCTGGCCGTACTTCGTGATCAAAGATCTGTTCGCGCTGGTGGTTATCCTCATCCTGTTCTGGGCGGTTGTCGGCTTCATGCCAAACTACCTTGGTCACCCCGATAACTACATCGAAGCCAACCCGCTGGTAACGCCCGCACACATCGTGCCTGAATGGTACTACTTGCCGTTCTACGCGATCTTGCGCGCCTTCACCTCAGAGGTCTGGGTTGTGATGTTTGCCAGCTGGATCACCGGCGGCATCGTGACAGCGAAGTTCTTTGGCGTCTTGGCCATGTTCGGCGCGATCATCATCATCGCACTGGCACCTTGGCTTGACACGTCACGCATCCGCTCGGGCCGCTTTAGGCCGATGTTCAAGTGGTATTTCTGGCTGCTGGTCATCGACTTTATCGCCCTCATGTGGCTCGGCGCTATGCCAGCCGAAGAGCCTTATGCAACGTGGTCTCTCATCGCGGCGGCTTACTGGTTTGCTTACTTCCTCGTTATCCTCCCGATCTTGGGTGTGATCGAGAAACCGCTGCCAATGCCCGCCACCATCGAAGACGACTTCAATGCAAAGTACGGCAAAAAAGCCGGCACTCCGGCTGAATAAGAAAGGACTAGGGAAACAATGCTTAAGAAACTAGCACTCTCAGCAGTAACCGCCCTCGCCCTTTCGGCAGGTGGTGTTCACGCAGCCGGCGGCGAAGGTGGCCATATCGAGAATATCGACTTCTCGTTTGACGGCATGTTCGGCGCCTATGACCAGTTTCAGCTGCAACGCGGCCTCAAGGTCTACACCGAAGTTTGCTCGGCATGCCACGGCATGACATATGTGCCGTTGCGCACATTGGGCGACGAGGGCGGGCCGCACTTCTCAGCTGCAGAAGTTCGCGCCTATGCTGCCGAAAACTTCACCGTCTATGACCCCGAAACTGACGAAGACGTGCCAGCCAAACCGGTTGATCACTTCCCTGCGTCAAACGACGAAAATGCGCCAGACCTCTCGCTGATGGCCAAAAAGCGCGCGGGCTTTCACGGCCCGAGCGGCTCGGGCATCAACCAGCTCCTCAAAGGTATGGGCGGCCCTGAGTATATCGTCGCGATCCTGACGGGCTACCACGAGGCCCCTGACTGCGCGCCAGAAGACTTCGACGGCTACTACAACGTCGCCTTCGCACCAGGTGGCTACCCGGAAGAATGTGTCGATGATCATGGTCACCGCACGGTTCCTGGCTCATGGATCGGCATGGCGCCGCCGCTTGATGACGGGCTGGTCGAGTTTGACGATGGCCACGACAACTCGCTGCACCATATGTCAGAAGACGCCGCAGCCTTCCTCATGTGGGCCGCCGAGCCCAAGATGATGGCACGCAAGCGCACCGGCCTCATCGGTGTGATCATGCTGTCAATTCTGGCCTGCTTGCTCTACCTGACCAACAAGCGCCTCTGGGCACCGCATAAGCCCAAAAAGCACTGAGTTTGTCACAGCTCTACAATCAGCCTCCGCCCTCACCGGCGGGGGCTTTTTTGTGTCTGCTGTTTGAGGGCGCCGAGGGCAGAGGAAATGCCGCCGAAGCGGCAGTCGTCGTTAAAGAGTAGGCACGCAACGCACGCTGCGTTAAGTTAATTTGCGTTAACAAAGAGGCCTCAAACCTGTCTGCACGCATTATGCATGTGTTTATGCACTGTGATATGCACAGGTTGTGCCGCCGCGGTTTGGCGCTGTGTTTAGGCCGTTAACCCCAGCGTGCGTTGCTCCAAAAAATAGGTCTTTGGCGTCGCGGACGGCGCGGCAATCTTCCCCCGCCGATGAGGGCGAGGGCATTTTGTGTCTGGTTACAAAAGCAACATTCTTGTTTGGTAACGCGTGAAGCTATTACACCGAACGTAGCAGTATCGTGCCGGTGTCCATCGACGCGACGATCTGTTGAAACTGGCGGCGGCGTTCTGTTGAGTTCTCGGTCGACCGGATCAGGACCGTCTGTGTTTCCTCAATGATCTTAACAGCTTCCGCAGTGGCCGCTGGCAGCGCCTCAGTCGCCACAGGGCGCAGAGCGCGTGCGGTGCGGCGTGGCTTCGGGCCGCCTTGCACAACGCGACCTGCAGGCAGAGTTTTACTGCGGTTCTTGCTCACAACAGCAGAAAGCTTGGTTGAAGCGACCTCTAGCTCTTTCTTGATCACCGCATAGTCTCCGGTGTCCGGCAATGCCGCGGCGATGCGGGCGTATTCATATGCCAGACAATCAATCGCATACTCTTGGCCTTTGATCTTGCCGCAAAAACGTGCCGCCTCTTTCAACTCAATAGCAATTGCACCACTCACCGGAGCCGAAACCAGTTTCGCTGTCTTGGTCGGTAGCGCGTCCGGTTGCCCTGGGCGCAGCCGCGGTGGCTGAACCTCAGCCCTGCCCAGCTCCACTTCAAAATACCCTCCTTCATCGTGCGAAGAAGAGATGCCTTGCGCTGACGAAACCGTCGCAAAACAACTTAGAAAAATCGTGGGTAACAAAAGGTTCTTCCGGAAAAAGTAATTCATTTCGGTTCCCTCCAAAATTTGGACCATAGTTTGAACTTCAGCATCGACCCGGCAAGGCTTCAACCGGTTATTTGGCCTGTCTGGCAACTCGCATTGCATGACACATATCCAGATTGTCAGGCCCGCATCCGAATGAGCCAGAGCAAAAATGAAGCTTCATTTCAATCGGATTGCTCATGCCGCTCACTTACAAACACAACCCAGAGTATTACCGAGTCGTTGATGAAAATATGGAAAAAGCACGAAACACCTAACAAAAAAGACCGAGTCGGATACCCAATAACAGCACGAACTGGCAGAAAATTCCACTGTTGTTCCTCCATCGCTCTCCTAAGAGTAGAAACGAGTGGCTATTGTCGCGAAGGATTTGGCGCTATCATATAGGCATTGTAGTTTGATTCCTTTCAACATTCCTGAAAAGAGGAACACCATGCGCGCGTTATTGACTTGTTTGCTATTCCTGCTGCCTTGGCCTGCCTTGGCGGCCGAAAAGGTGGCACTGGTGATCGGTGTGTCCGACTACACGTCCATCTCCCCTCTCAAGAACACCGTGAATGATGCCAAGGCCCTTTCGGCGGTTCTGGATGACATCGGGTTCGAAGTAACCACATTGATCAATGCCAGCGGCAGCGACACGCATGCAGCCCTAAAAACCTTCGCTTTTGAAACAGAAACCGCTGATCTCGCGCTCATTTACTTTGCGGGTCACGGCGTCGAGGTTCAGGGCGAAAACTTTCTGATTCCGGCAGATGCGGCAGTAAAATCAAACGCGGATATCCAAAAAGAGGCCCTGTCTCTCAATGACTTGCTCGCTGCAGTCGATCATGCTCGAAAAATGCGCATCGTTATACTGGATTCTTGCCGCGACAACCCCTTCGGTGACTTCATCGATCTGTCCACTCCGCTTCAATCTACCGAAAGCGACGCGGCCACGCGTGGCGTCGGCGGATTGGCGCCGCCGGTCCCTGATCGTGGCACTTTGGTGGCCTTCGCGGCCAAAGACGGCAATGTCGCGTTAGACGGAAACGGCAACAACAGCCCCTTTGCCTTGGCCCTCATGGACAAGATGCAGCAAGAGGGCCTCGAAATCTCGCTGATGTTCCGGCAGGTGCGAGACGATGTCCTGAGCAGAACATCCAACCGGCAAGAACCGCATACCTACGGTTCGCTGTCCGGTATCCCCTTCTTCCTCGCCGGTGCAGGCGATCTTCCTACCCAGATCAACGCGCTAGACCCTAAAGTAGCTTGGTCAGCATTGCGGCCTGAAGACGAAGCACAGTTCATCGCCCTCGCCGAAACCGGCGATACACGCTCGCTGATGAACCTCGCTTACATGCGGCTCAATCCACAGGATGAACGGTTCAATCTGGCTGAAGCGACAGACTACATCGAACGCGCGGCCAAGGCCGGATCGCCAGAGGCGCAGTATGAACTTGCGGTGCAGTTTGAAACCGGCAAAGGCGTCACTCAAGACAGTGCACGCGCCTTGGAATTGTATCGGGAAGCCGCGGCGCAAAATTACCCCGATGCGCTCAACGATCTAGGGTTCTTTTACTATCAAGGCATGTTGGGGCTGCCGACTGATCCAAAGACCGCACTGGTTTACTTTGAGCGCGCCGCCGATCAGCGACACCCGCAGGCGATGTATAACTTCGCGGCCCTCATTGATGACGGGCTTGTTCCCGGCAAAACCCCTGAAGATGCCGCCAGATATATCTATCAGGCGTTGCGGGCGGGCAGCAGTTCGGTTCTGCGGGTTCTGACAGAAAACCCTGACCAACTGAAGCTCTCAACGCGGCGTGCATTGCAAGCACGGCTGAGCGACTACGCCTTCTATGAAGGCACCATTGACGGCGATTTCGGCCCAGGAACCAAGCGCGGATTGCGCCGTGCATACGGATTGACCGATTGAACTAGCTCAGCGCCTGGAACTCAACCCGCCGGTTTTCATCGGCGCGGCTATCGTTCTTATTGGCAGGAAAACGTTCTCCCAGCCCGATAGTTTGCAGCCGCTCCGGCGCGATCCCGCAAGACTCGATCAGATGACGCGCAACTTCCTTCGCCCGCAGCGATGAGAGCTTCTCGTTGTATTCCGCCGAGCCTGAGGCGTCGGTGTGGCCAACGATGCGCACGAGGTTCAAATCGCTCTGCTTGAGTACCAGACACATCTTGTCGAGCTTGGGCTTTTCCGCTTGCGAAAGCGCTGCCGAATCAAAGCCGAAGGTGATCTGCAAATTCACCTGCAAGTCCGGGTCTAGCTGGCCGAACACCACAGGCGTTGCAACGAGCGGCTTGTTGGCATCTGTCGTGGCAGAGCCTGTGTCGGTCTGCGCCGTCAGCGTCGTGTTGCCAGCTTCCTGAGGCGCTTCCGCGTCCTCTACAGTGATCAGCTTCAGGCCGCGTGTCTGGCCCAATCCGTTTGACGTTGCTTCGCTAAACGCTGCTTTCTGGCGCTGGAACAGCTTTGTCAGCTCGTCGACAGACAAGTCTTCCTGCGCAGCAAGAGGAACCGAAAGCAGGCCGATAATGGCAAAGGTAGTTGGAAAGACGAATCGCATGACATCTCCTAAAGGTAAAAAAGAATTTGCGGTAAACTCGAGCTAGGGTATCATAAACCCGATTTAAATGCAGCCCCTATTTACTGTGCTTCGGTTCTGATGCTTAGCTTGTCACACTCCGACACTACCACTTATAGTTGAAAGGCGGTCAAATCCCGTGTCCGTGCCCATAACCCGCGTCCCTTCAATGTTACCCGTTTCTGCACCCGTCTTCTTTGGTGCGGGGTTAACTCACAAGGGGCTGGTGCGTGAGCGCAACGAGGATTCTATTCTGACAGATCCTTCCGGCGTGCTGTGGGCCGTGGCCGACGGAATGGGCGGCTACGGGCACGGTGACGTTGCCTCTGACATCGTTATCGACAGGCTCAGCCAACTGCCCGACAACACCCTCGCGCCGCAAGCCGTGCGTGTCCAACTGCAAGCCGCTAACGCCGACATTCTGGCGCGCACCCATGCCGGAAAGCAAATGGGGTCAACTGTTGTGGCGATGCTGGTGCAAAATTTTGCTGCAACCATAGCGTGGGTCGGAGATTGTCGCGCCTATATGCTGCGTGGCCGGTCTCTGCGCTTGCTCACCCGCGATCACTCGGTCGTGCAGGACATGATCGAACAAGGGCTTTTGGGCGACAGCGAACGCGAAACCCACCCCGAGCGTCATGTGGTAACCCGTGCTGTCGGTGTCGAGCCCGATGTCGAGATCGACACAATAACAATGCCGCTCATTGCCGGAGATCGCATCGTTTTGTGCAGCGACGGCCTGACAACCTGTATCGGTGACCAGCGCATCGCCGAACTCCTCGCATCAGCCACAACACCCGAAACCGCCTGCGACAAATTGATGATCGCCGCACTGGAGGCTGGCGCTCCAGACAATGTTTCGATCATCACACTCTTTGCAGCAGAGGGCTAAGCCATGCGCGAAGGGGCACTGATCGGGCCAATTATTGTAGCAATAGGCCTTGTCATGGCAGGCATCGCTGTGGCGGTAGTCGGCGCGCTGCTCCAGACAGCCGACGGCAGCACCGAACTTCGCTTGGAACGCGCCGAAGCCGAAACATCGCAACTGCGCGCCCAGATCGACACGCTACGAAGCGAGCTGCGTGATGCACAGGCCGAGCTAAAGCGCTTGGCTGAAGAAGTTGCGCTCGGCACAACGACGGCCCCCATGCCGCAAGGCAACCCCGGCCTCACCCTCACCGCGCCAACACCCGACCTTGAGCAAGACGAGGTCCAAGCCCCGACAGAGGCGATGACTGAAGTCATGAAACTCGCCAAGGCGCGGTTCAACAAGGGCATCAGCCAGCCGCGCAACCGCGTTATGCTCGACGTTCTCGGCGCGCCTCGCAGCACCAAAACGGTGAACTGTAGCGGCGTCACCCAACCTCATTTGAAAGCCCTGCTGGAAACACGGCAAGTCGGGCCGATCCGGGTAACCATGCTCAAACCTGCGCTGGAAAGCCTTGAAAGGATTGTCGCACAGCTCAAGGAAAGCGAGCCGGAAATTTATGAAGCTCTCGGCACTGCCGGAGCGCTCTGCGCACGGCTGATCCGCGGTTCGAGCTCATCCTGGTCAAATCATTCCTGGGGCACCGCGATCGACGTTAAGCTGCAAGGCCGTTTGGATGGCTTTGGTGACGGTGGCACGCAATTCGGCCTCTTGTTGCTGGCCGAGCTTTTCAACGAGGAAGGCTGGTATTGGGGCGCAACCTACAATCGCGAAGACTCAATGCACTTTGAAGTTGGCGTGGAAACGCTGCGCAAATGGCAGGCCGAAGGAAAGTTGTAGCGCATGGCGTCGTCCAAGGCTCCTCCTTCGGTGTTTGATCGTGCCGCCCGCCCCGTGTTGGAGTTGTTTGACAACATGGAGCGGCAAGCGCGCGATGGGCCTGCTGCTACAGCCGACAATGCCGAAGCCGCATTGGCTGGCTTCGAGCGTGACGCGGCCCGCGCAGGAGCGGCCCCAAACGCGATCAAACCCGCGCGCTATGCGCTGGCTATGCTGCTTGATACACGGGCGCGAGGCGTGGCGGGGCTGTCACTCAACACATGGTCGGTTCTGGCGCAGCGGCAACTCTTTGAAGGCCACGACATGCCTGTCGCGCGTATCCGCGAGTTTCGTGATACAGCAGCGCGGCAAGGCGAAGCCTACGCAGATCTGGAGCGGTTTCTGAATGATATCCTGTCGCGCGCCGAGGCACGCCGCCATGCTCACAAGCGTATCGACAGCGGCCATTGGGGCTTGCGCTTGGCCGGATATTTGCTGGTCTTGACGCTCGGCCTCATCGGCTATGCTGGCTGGCTGGAACACCGTTTCCATCAAAAGCTCATCACCGCATTTGACGCTGAGGCGCTCACCATCGGGCTTGATCGTCCGCAAGAAGGCGCTGCACTTGTTCAACGGTTGGACGCCATGCAAGCCGCCGCTGCACGGGTGGCCAATGCAGCCCGTCGCGCTCCTTTCCGCCGCATCCTGCGCCTGCCTTTTGGCGACGGAGAAGCACACGCCAACGCAACTTACCGCGCCGCCGTTCAGCGTCATGTTCCCAATGCCATAGCCGGCGGCATCGAGGAGGTGCTCGCAACGCAGGGCGACGGGTTGATCCTCTACGATGCTCTGCGCGCTTGGTCGGTGCTGGTTGGTGATGTCACATGGGGGGGCGCTTACCTAAGTGGCTGGCTGGAAGACAACGGAACTCTCGCCGGACTCGACGGGCTGGCAAAACATGTGGCCTTGCTTGATGCAGCCTCTCCCGGGCTAACCGCACAGGATACTGCGGTGATGGATCAGGCCCGCGGCTTTGCGGCAGAGGTGCCCGAACCCGACCGCGCTTGGCTTGAGTTGTTACGCGCCGAGCGGATGCGTGCCCTCCCTGACTGGCAACCAACGCAAGCGATTGCCGCGCTCGAAACCGTGGTGTTGCGCCGCTCTGGTGAACCCGTCGAACAGGGGATCGCCGGGCTGTTTACTGTCGCAGGTTGGGCCGAGGCCCGCGACTTTGCCGTTGGTGGCGCGGTGCAGCGCGCACGTGACCTTGCTCCAATGATCACCGGACAAACACTGCCGACCGAAAACAACTCTCCGGACTTGCTGATGAACAGGCTTCACCAGGAAACAATGGCCACCTGGAAAGAGTGGCTTGCCGATCTACGCGTGCGTCCCTTCGGGCAACGCGAAACGGCAATAGTTGTTTCCGGCGCGCTGGCACATCCTGAAAACCCACTGACAAATCTGCTCGGCGAGGTCTGGCTGCAAGTCGGCGGCAATGATCGGGGCCGCAGCCACGCGCAGCAACTTACCCTCGCCCGCGAGTTCGGCGCGATGATCCAATATGTCGAGCAAGGACGCATGGCCGAAATTTCGCGCTTGTTTTCACAACTCAACGTGGCTCTCGGCGCCATCGATATCAACGCAAGTCGCGGCACCCAACGCCTGATGAGCATTCAAGACCGTGCCCGCTCGATCGCCGCTTTGCAAAACGCACCGCGTATCGTTGTGCAGATTGCTGAAGATGTGCTGGCGCAGTCTGCACTGCCAGAGCAAGGGCAGAGTGCAAACCCGCTGACACGTGGCTGGCAACAACAGGTGTTTCCGCTTTGTCGCGACACTGTCGGGCGCTACCCCTTCAACGATGGAGGTGCCGACGCCAGCCCAGCCGACTTGGCCGCTTTGCTCGGGCCACAGGGCGCGCTCAGCATCTTTGTGCGGCAAACCGCTGCGCCGTTTCTTGAAACTTCCGAGTCTCCTTGGCGCTGGAAACCTGAAGCCCGTTTTGCCGGAACAACACCGGAAAGCGCAGCCTTTCTTGAGCGCGCCATGCAGATCAGCGAAGGGCTGTTTGACGCTGGCGGGCAGCTCAGCTTTAACTTAACGCTGGCGGCACTGGCCGAGCGCGGGCAAACGATGTTTGCAATTGGTGGCGCAGCACAACCTGTGCGCGCAACGGGTGCACCTGCCGAACTCAACTGGCCCGGGCCGCAACCCCAAGTCGGTGTCGAAGTCAGCTTTCGCGAAAGCGCAGAAAGTGCGCGCATCCTGCACACCGGCCCTTGGGGGCTGATGCGGCTGATCGACGGATTGCGGCTGCGCCAGCGCGACGGTGGCCAGCGTATGCTACTTGATTTGCGAACCGAATCTGGCCGCGTTTTTCTTGAAATGCGCTTTGACAAAAAGCTGAACCCTGTATCGGTGCGCAGCGCCATGAAAGGCCTGACATGCCCTCCAACACTTTAACCGATTTTTCGCCCCTTTTGCTGGATTTCTATGTATAGTGAGCGGGTATTACTTGCGTATTCTTCGACTCGTTTTTTTGAACTGAGGAGCAAACAATGCCATTAGACCGCATCGCCATTTTAACAACACCGCTTGCTGAAGAAGACACATTGCTCTTTTCCAGCCTGTCGGGCGCCGACCACATCAGCCAGTGTTTTGACTTCACCGTTCTGGCGCACAGCTATGACCCCAACATCGCGGGAACCGACTTGCTAGGCCAGATGGTTACTGTCGCAGTAACCTCCAATCCTGATGCCCCTGACGATGCCCGCTATTTTCACGGCATGGTTGATCAGTTCCGCTTTGAGGGGAATGACGACGCAGACATGTTCGTCTATCGCCTGACGCTACGGCCCAAGTTCTGGCTGCTCTCAAAGACCACCGACAACAGGATATTTCAGGATCAATCCGTAGAAGAGATCGTGACTTCACTCTTGTCCGAACATGGCATTGACGACTTCCGGCTTGAGCTGTCCGGTAGCGCGACTGAACCGCGTGACTACTGCGTTCAATTCGGCGAATCCGATCTTGATTTCATCCAACGGCTCTTGGAACACGAAGGCGCATTCTATTATTTCCAGTTTGAAGAAGATAAACACACGCTCGTCATCAGCGACGACTCAGAAAGCCTGGAAACCCCGCCTGATCTGGCTGAAATCCGGTTTGAGCCAAACGTCCTGTCCAGCACCGATGGCAGCGGCGTGATCACCAGACTCACCAGAACCGATAGCATTGTTTCCGGCGAACACACACTCACCGACTACAATTTTGAGTCTCCCTCATCCGATCTGATCGCAAAGTCCAAGCAGTCCAAAGACCACGAAAACGATGCGATGGAACGCTACAGCTACCCGGGGCATTACATGGATGTATCCAGCGGTGACGCTGTTGCTGGCGTTCGGCGCACCGAAGATCAGGCCCTCAGCAACCTGCTCTATGCTCACTCCACCGCCAGCATTCCGCGCTCGGGCAACCTGTTTGAGCTGTGGGATTACCCCCGAGATGCAGAGAACCAAAGCTACCTCATCCTCTCCGCCGAGTATGATATCTGGGATGGTCAGTATGGCGCCGGTGTAGGCCGCGACCAGCCTGAAGGGTTTATGGCAAAGTATCGGCTGGTGCCAAATGCGGGCAAGTTTCGCCCCCCCCGCACAACGCCAAAGCCTGTCATGAAAGGGCCGCAGACAGCGCGTGTTGTCGGGCCCGGCGGCGAAGAAATCTATACCGACGAATACGCCCGCGTGAAGGTTCACTTTTTCTGGGACCGCGCCGAAGAAGGCCAAGGCGACACAACATGCTGGATCCGCGTGAGCGCCGCATGGGCGGGTGCCGGATATGGTTTCATCCAGATTCCGCGCATCGGGCACGAGGTGATTGTCGACTTTCTTGATGGCGACCCCGACCGCCCGATCATCACCGGTCGCGTTTATAACGCTGAACAAATGCCCCCCTATGACTTGCCTGCCAATGCCACGCAGTCGGGCTGGAAATCCGAAAGCTCGCTCGGCGGTGGCGGCTTCAACGAGCTACGCTTTGAAGACTTGAAAGGCTCTGAAGAAGTCTACTTTCAGGCCGAGAAAGACCACAACGAGCTGGTCAAAAACAACGAGAGCCGCCACATCGGAAACGACTTCGCCGAGACGGTTGTCAACAACGCGACACAGGATGTCGGCGTCAACCGTGACGAGACGGTTGGCAGCAACAAAACCACTTCGGTTGGTGTCGACAGAACTGTAAGCATCGGCAGCAACGACACCGAAACAGTCGGCGTCAACCGCAGCCTGACGGTCGGCGCAGATGAAACCATCGGCATTGGTTCGAACTCGACCGAGACCATCGGCGTCAATCACACACAAACTGTCGGGGCAGTTCAGACGATCACTGTTGGCGTTGCGCGTATTGATTCTGTTGGCGCTGCCGAAACACGCTCTGTCGGCGGCCCCCAGACCAACACCATCGGCGCAACACGGCAAATGACGGTCGGCGCCACCCAGTCACATGAAATCGGCGCGACAGACAGCTGGGAGATCGGCGCAGGGCAGTCCGTCAAAATCGGAGCCGATCAAGGCATTGAAGTCGCGGCGAACCATAGCCTGCAAGTCGGGGCTGACAGCGGCTTGGCAATCGGCGCGAACATGTCAACGACAGTCGCCGAGAGCAAAACCGTCGAAGTCGGAACCGACCTGGTTGTCAAAGCCGCCGACAGCATTACCTTTACGTGTGGTGACGCCAAATTTCAGATGAAGAAAGACGGCACGATCGTGTTGGAGGGCAAAGACCTGACCATCAAGGGATCAGGCAAAATCAACATCACGGCCAGCGGCGACATCACCATGAAGGGCAGCAAAATCAATCAGAACTAGCTCGAGCCAACCGCGCCAGTTTCGGCAGCATAAGCTCGACGCGTTCTGGCGTGGCACGACCCCACCACATGACATCCGGCTGAAGTTCCGGTGCGCTTTCTCGCGGCGCTTTGACTGGCGCCAGCAGGTCAGCAAGCGCGTCGGCACCAGCTTGCGCGTCGGTGGCCTGCAACAGCGCAGCCCACGCGGCATCGGCCCATACATCGGCCTCCGCCTGTGCCGCACCGCAAAGCGGGCTGCATGCCACTAGCGGATAAATCCGGCCAACCGCGTCTTCGCTGGGTTCAATCACCAAAAGCCACGAGGCCTCGTTTAACACAGCCACCGCCCGCACCCCGCCCTCGGGCCAGACTTTCGCGTTGCGCACAATCGGCATGATCTCACTGGTCAGCCAGTGGTCAAGCGGGGCGCGCAAACCCGCCGGCAAGCCACGCGCCACAAAGTCTCCTGCTGATGGCATTTTGCCAAAGAACCCCGTGCCCATCAGTTTCTCAAAAACCGCGCGGACACGAAAATCCGGAGAACATCTTGAGGTCAAATGGGTTCTCAACCGAGTTGGCGCGCAGGCTATAGCTTGCCGAATATCCGCCAGCCGAAAGGCGCAGATCAAACGCTTCCGGCAGCGCGGTCGCTGACAGTTTGCCCTTTCGTATGAGGCGCAAGATCGCCCAACTTCCGGTTTCCGATGTCACCAGTTCCGAGGTTCCGTTTACTGGCGCAAAGCTGAGCGTGATCATGTTTGTGCCGTCCGGCCCCGGCCACGTCATAGGCGCAGGGCGTGCGGCGGCGTTGAAGTAACTCAGCGTCTGGCCATCAACATTCAGCGTCACGCGGCTGGCATTGGCCGAGAGGTCTTTTGGCTCAAGCGAAAACGCCAGCACAGGGCCTGCGCCGCCGGGGAACAGCGCATCCCGCATCGAACGGGCGTTTTCAAACGGTTTGAGCAACGCCGCGTCGAGCCCGAAGTCCGCCCGCCACTTCCAAGGCCGAACCGAGTTGTCGATGTAGGGTTGCAGGTGTTCGTTGGTGAACTTGTCGATCAATCCACCGCTGCCAAAAATGCGGGCAAAATCCATCGTGTTCACATCAATCGAGCTTGACTGATCAAAAGGGTAGCGGCCCGACGTCGCAGACGTGCAAAACGGCAGCACATCGGCGCGCCAGCGGGCATTGAGCTGCGCAACAACGGCCTCGCGCGTCACGGCGATCGTATCGCCAGCAATGCCGGCGATCCAGCTGTCGATGGGGTCTGGCAAGATCGCGGCTTCGTTGGCGATAGCACCGGTGAGTTGCGGCAGCCCGCCCCGCGCCAGCAGGGCCGCCCGCGGATCAGGGCTCGCTGCGACAGTTTGCAACTCGTTAGACAAGGCCGTGAGCGCGGCAACAGCATCGCCCAATAACGGCGGCTGTCCGTCGACTTCTTCAACAGTGGCACGGATCGGTGCAAAGTGGTCTGACACCGGCGTGCCCGGCGGCAAAGCGGGTGCCGCCGTAGAGCCGCTCGTTTTGGCAATCTTGCGCCCCGTCTTGATCAGCTTACCCAGTTTGCCGAGCTTGCTTGCAGCCCTAAGTGCTCCGTCCTTTGCCGCGGCATTGCCTTCGCTCTCTTCGATCACCCGCGCCAAGTGCGTTTCGTAAACCACCGATTCCAGCAAGCGTTTTAAGGCTGAGTCAGCCGAGGCCAGATCTTTAAGGTTTTGGCGCGCCTGCACCAGATCATCAATCGGCGTCAGTTTTACGTCCCGCAGAAAACCGTCCCATTGCGAGATGAAATCATCATAGTAAAGCTTGAGAATATCTGCTTCCAAAGTATCCGCCGATGCATCCGCGCTTTCCGAGCAACCTCCGGCGAACACTGCGCGATCAAGCGTTGCTTGCGCGGCTATCTCGGGGATAAGCGGCATAACCGCGGTGTGAAACCCGTCATAAGTAAAGGCTCCGGGCAGGCCAACGCGCAGGGTCTTCTCCGACAAGCGCGTCAGTACGCGAGAGCCGTTCGGCCCGGTTTTCTCCGCCGGAACCCAGTCTTTCAATGCGACGATGGCAGGGTCCGAGCGCAAACTGCGATAAGCTCGCACCGCCAGCGGTATGGTGCAAATGCTCTCAAGCGCAACCGACACCAATGCCGGATCAGGCTCGATCTTGTCTTCTTCGCCGGCCATACGCTCCAAGGCTGCAAGCTGGTGGTCGACAGCTTCGTCAGTGGGAAACGGATCAATCGGAGCGAACTCGGGCAAGGTCAATTGCCACCATTGGCCCAAATATGCCGCATCATACGGGGCTTGCCCTGTCAGCATCTGGTATGACTTCAACGCCCCCAACAAGAACTCCGGATCGCGCGAATGCCGCCACATCGTCGCTTCAAGTAGCGCCACCATACGTGGCTCAAGAATGTTGCGAAGAGCCTGATCATAGGCAATCGTATGAACCTGCGTCAGTTCCGCGTCTGCCCTCGGGCCGATCATTGTCAGCGCTCCGGATGCAACGCTGGTTTGCGCATTTGCGGTTTCGTTGGCGGCTTCAAGCGCTAGGTTCAGGTCTAGCGGATCAGTCGGAGCCTGACGTGCGGCAACATTGGCCAGGCGCGCTGACAAGTTGGTTAACTGGCGTTCTTGCTCCGTCAACGCTCCGTTGTAGCGTAGGAACGAAAACAGAAACACAGTCGCAAGAACAACCGTGACCAGCGTCGCACCTGCCAAAGTGCCGCGCCAAATCCAGCGGCGGCGTTCTTCTGCGCGCGGGTCAAACCGGCCAAGTCCTGCCTCGGGAAAGATCAGATCCGTGAGCATCCCGCGCAGAAAAAAGCTGCGCGTGTTGCCGTATTCGCGGCGCTGTTGGATCGGTGCCGAAAGACCGAGAGAGCCCGCGATGCCGGCAACCATACGGTCGATAGGCGAGCCTTCCTGCGTGGCCGACGTAAAGTAAACACCGCGCATCCACGGGCTTTCTTCATACTTGCTTTCACCAAAAATCGCTTCGATCAATGTCTTGAGCGGGGCCGTCAACTGCTCAAGCTGGCTCGGAAAGCGAAAAATTTCGGCACGGGTTTCGAGCGGAACATCGTCAGCAATACGTGCGACAAGCCGCTCCTCTAGCGCCTCTTGCAAAACGCGCATTTCCCGCTCGACAGTCAGCCCGTCAACACGATCACCAGTGCCCAGAGTTGCACCCCAAACTTGCCCGCGCTCCTCGGCATTGAGTTCTCCAAAGAAGCTCTCAAACCCCGGAACCAGATCAGACTTGGTGATCATCAGATACACAGGCAGCTTCAGGCCGGTCTCCTCGCGCAGTTCTGCCAGCCGCTTGCGTATCTCGCGGCCATGCTCGCGGATCGCGGTATCATCGCCGGCAAGCTCCTGCACCGATAGTGTCAGGATCACACCGTTGAGGGCGCGCCGCCCACGGTGCTTTACGAGCAAGTCAACAAAGCCCTTCCACTCGGCGGCATCAACGTCTGGGTCGCTTTGCTGTTGCACATAGCGTCCGGCGGTATCAATCAACACCGCGTCTTCCGTAAAGAACCAGTCGCAGTTGCGCGTGCCGCCTATGCCTTTCAGATCATCACTCAGATCGATCGGAAAATGCAAACCGGACTGACGCAGCGCTGTCGTTTTACCGGTGCCCGGCGGGCCGATAATCACATACCACGGCATATCGCGCAAAAACTTGCGCCCGCCCAGCTTCGAGCGTTTCATTTGGTCAAGAATGCCCTGAAACTTCGCCTGCACCTCAGCAAGATTGTCTTCTCCCGGCCCTGCAACTGCCTCGGGTGTGGGCGCAGCCAACTCGGCAACAAAGGCGCGGTTTGCTCGGGCGGCGCGCATCTGCCGGAGCAGCATCGACACCAGCCAAAGGATGACAATAACGCCGATCACGACAATGCGGGTCAGTTCTCCGCTCAGCGGCGCGGCCTCACCAACACGGATAAGCGGGCCGTAAAACCAGATCAGCGTGCATAAAATTGTGATGCCGATCAGCGTCCACAGAAACCGTGAAAACAAAAAGCCGAGGATTTTTTTGAGCACACCCATGGCCTACACCTTCTTCTGCAAGATAATTTCGACACGCCTGTTGCGCGCACGGCCCGCACGCGTGGCGTTATCACCGATCGGATCCGTCGCGGCCTTGCCATTGGATGTCACCAGTTCCGCAGGAACACCGGCAGCAATCAGCATATCTGCAATGGTTTTTGCGCGCCCTTCCGACAAGCCCTGATTTGAGCGGAAGGGGTTTGATTTGCGCACCTGTATGCTGTCGGTATGGCCCGTCACGCGGACAGACCCTATGAACTCACTGTTCTGCACAATCACCGCTGCAATACTCTCGATCAGGGTTGTGTAGTCCGGGTTGAGGTCGGCTTTGGCCGAGCGAAACACCTCGGGTGCCGTGGCCTGAACGACGATCACAGCAATCGACACATCCTCGCGGCCCGTCAGAGCTTTTGCTGTGGCCTCCGGTGCAGCAGCACCAAACAGTGGCAACAACTCAAACATCAGCGGGTCAGCACTCAGCTGCGGCTGGGCCTCGGTTTCGATAATCGGCCGGTAGATATCGGCCCGCGTTGGTGGCGGCAAAACACCAGCGAGGGTGAACAGTTGCTCGCCCCGGTTTGACAGCTTGATTCCGAGGCCAACATAAATCGCCGTTGTGAGTGCCAGAGCCATCAGAATGATCGACCACAAGGGCACGATAAAGCGTTTCTCTTCGTCGTCGGCCTCAACACCTTTCCAGTGCGGTGCCAGCGGAGCATCAGCAGCATCACGGTCACGCAGCAACCGGCTCATCTGGCCCCGAGTGCGTGCGATAGCCGCCTCGCCCTGCGCTCCGTCGCGCCTGAACTTGCCGCGAAACCCAAGCGACAAACACAGAAACACCAGCTCCATAAGCTGCGGATCACGTTCGGGGAAACGGACAAGATCTTCCGCAAGATCAAAAAACCGCTCGCCCGCGTCGACGTTGCCATACATCGACACCACAAGCGGCATACGCGGCCAACCACTGTTGCCGCCCCAAGGTGTGTTCAGCGCGATATCGTCAAGCAAAGCGGCCACAAACCATGCGCCCTGATCGGCCCGTGACAGCGGCACACCGACTGCAACAGCGCTATCACGCGCTTGCGTTAGTGTTTCCAAAAGGCGTGTGCGAAGCACTTCGGGGTTTTCCGGCACTGCGGCACTCTCAAGCTCCGGCGCCAGCCCCAACAGCGTAGAAAACGCATTGACCAGCGGGTTGTCACTCGAGCGCGTAGAACGCACCGGAGCACCGCGCACCGGAGCAGCAGCAGGTTGCTGCTGTGCCGAAGCCGAGTTGCGGCGCACCGGCCTTACGCGTGTGCGGGCCGCATCGTTCTCTAAGCCAAAGGGGTCTTCGTTGCTCATATTCTCATCTGCTCACTGCATAACAGTCGACTTCGGGTTCGCGTTCAAACTTACCGGCGACGCCAACAACAAAACCGGGCGCATCTTGCAACGCAGCCCAATGCTCTGACTGCCGGTCAAGCTCAAGGCAAAGCCGGTCGCCGTCATAGGGTATCTCGCGTGGTTGGCTGTTGAGCGGCTTAAGCGGAATGCCCGTGAGCCGCGACTTCCAGAGAGTGTCAAACTGATCAGCCGAACCAACCGTGGCCTGATCAACAAAGAACTTGCGCAGCATTTTCTCTGACATATCGCCACCGATCCTCAGCACGATGCGGTTGTTCTGGATGATCTCCGGGTTGTCGATGCGCACGGTCCAGACGTTTTCGGCATGGCGTGACACCCGCAGCGACCGCGACTTGGGCTCAACATGGCGCAGGGACAGAACCAACGAACGCAGCGTGTCGGCCAGCGCCTGAAAGCTCAGTTGCGGATCAGCATGCGTGTAGGCGGGCAAATCGCCCAACCGCCGCGCAGAAGCTCCGTAAGTTGCCATGCGGCCAGCAATGCCCGCAAGCTCCTGATACAGGTCAGCCGGATGAGAATTGTTCTGCTCCGCCAGATGCGCCAGCCGCGGCCGAACACTGTTGGCCAGCTCCAGTATCAGCAGGTTTTCCATTGACGCGCCCGAGCCGCCCAACACCATCGCCCCGTGAGCGTCAGCAATGCGGTCCATGCCGTTGACCAGTTCTTTGAGCAACTGACTATACCACTCAACCGCTTCAAGCCGCAGCGCAGGAGCCAAAAACCCCGGATCAAGCGAGACTGCCCCTTCCGAAGTCAGCCCCTCCACCCGTGCGATCGGCAGCGTGACGTATCCTGCGGTTTCGTCGCCCGGCAGCAATATCTTGGGTGCCAAACGCGCAACCTCGATCTGGTTGGCATCTGCACCGCCGCGGATGATGTCGCGGGTTTCAATCACGGCCCCGCGATAGCGGGTGCCTGAAGGCGCTTCATGGGCCGGATCAATCAGCGCCGCACCCGCGGCTTCCGAAGGAACAGCAAGATGAACAAGCCCCGCTTTGGTCTTGGCTTTAACAGAAACAGGCGTCACGTCATCGGCCCCGTCCGGCACGCTAATGAACGTCCCGTCAGGCATAAACCCCTGTGCATGTTCAACCGCGATCTGCCCGGTGTCTAACGCCACCGGATCAAGCAGAAGGCCCAGAAACCCGAAGCTCGCCTGAGGCTGCGCCGCAAGCGTTTGCCGCAGCATCCAGTCTGTATAGCGGTCTTGTTGCTGAAAATGCTGGGTGCGCAAAAACAGCCCTTCCGACCAAACGACTTTGTTCTTATCTGTCATATTTGTCCTTTGCAGATCAGGCGCTAGAAAGCGACAAGCCTTTTGAGCCGACATTGATAATGAGACCCGAGCTCGCGCCCGGAGCAGAAATTTTTGCCCGCACTGTTTTCCCTGTCGGGCTGCGGAACCCCCCAACAACTCCGATCACACTCACGCCGGGTTGAATGGTGATAGCCTTGCTCGCTGAGCCGCCCGGGGCCAGCACGATCTGGTCAGAACGGACAAGATCACTGCCAAGCGCGCTGGCGGGGTTTTGAAGCGCAAAGTAATCAGCACCGTCAAAAGACGCGGCACTGGTTAGCTGCAATACCGTCAACGTCACCGGACGGTCGCCGCCGCCGGGGCCGGGGTTCATACCTGCTCCGCTTTGCGCGCTGATCGCTAACACCGCGGGTGGCGCCTCTCCCATGCAACCCGCCAGCAATGCGCCGCCAGCTCCTAAAGCGGCCGTGATCATAAACCTGCGTCGTGTAAAATAAGTCATGTCATTCCCTCTTTCTGTTTTCATAGGCGTCTCTAAAGTCAGCCCCGACATCTCCCAGAAACTGCTTCTCCGCAGTTTCGGCAATGTCGCGGTAACGGTCTTGATAAATCTGCCAGAGCTTGGCGTTGCGCCCGCCTGCCGCCAATGACTCAAGCAAACCCACGTCTTCCATCTCTCGTGCAATCTCCTCGGGGTCAAACTTGTCAACCATACGCCGCAACGCGATTTGCAGCGCGCTCCAAGTGCGAACCTGATGATCAGCCAAGTCCCGATAGGCACTCTCGATGGCCTCTGACGGCCCAAGATAGCCGCGTCCACGCGGGCGAACGAGCGCACTCAGCGCATCCTCCGGAGTTGCCAGAAACTTCAAGGGGTTCACATCGGCGCTGGCGATGATGGTTTGTGCAACGCGGATCTTCTGCTTTTCCTGCGCACGGGTGCGCAAAAGCAGCATCAAGCCTTCGACCATATCACGCATGCACTTGCCGAGTTGCTCCATCTCTTCAGCGGCATCAACAGCCGGAAGCTGCGCCGGATCAATCCCCATGCCCCTCAACAGGGCATCCCGCAGGTCTTCATCTTCACGCTTCACGGCCGCCTTTTTAGCTGCGGGCGGTGCTTCGCTAGACTCTTGCGGGCTTGGCTTTGCCGCCTCCGGAACAACCGCTGCGGGCGCAGGTGCTTTTTCCCAATCGCCAAAGATATCTGCCTTGACGTCGGGCTGTTTCACCTCTGGCGTGGCTTGCGGCTCAGGTGTTGCCTCGGTGTCCGGCTCATCAAAAAAGCCGCCCGAGAAACTCCCTGTGTCGCTCCCGCTTTCCTCCACAACACTCTTGCGTAGATCAAGCCCGAACGGGTCGTGCTGGTCTAGAGGGCGGGGGGCGCGCGCCACTTCCTTGTGGCTCTTGTCCTCGGTCTTATCTGTGCGCAATCCGAACGGATCAGGCAAAGCGGCAGGCCTCACGGGAGCCGCTTCAGGCGGTGGCGTTTCATCCTCGGCAGGGAAAAAGCTTGAAGAGCGCGCAGCGGGGGGCGCTTGCTCGGGTTCCTGCGCCGCTGCCGATGCCGTTGCCGTGCCCGATGCCGCCTCAACCCGAAACGTAAAGTCACCAAGATGCAGCCGCATCCCCGGCTCGATAACTTCGACGTTTCCAAGCCCTACAGGATTAGCCGCATTGTCGATGAACAGCCCCCCTGAAGAGGCATCCGTCACCACAACCTTGCCACCCTCTTCACTGATCACACAATGCCGGCGCGAAATGAACATTTTGGGGTCGTCTATCTGCCAGTCAACATCGGCACTGCGCCCGATAGACATCTGGCCACCAGAATAGACCCGCTCCATTTCCGCTTGCGGCGCAGGGGCCGCTTCTATCACGAGACGGAGTTTCATCCGGCCATCCTTTCTGGCGCACTTGCACCAAAGTTGGCACCGGTATTCGCTGCCGGTTCCGTCACATTCGAGAATCCAAGGTCATCAGAGCCTGACATCTCTTTTGGCGCAAGCCAAGCACTGCGCCCCAACTGACACATGCCCAGTTTTGCAGGCGGCACTTCGCCTGCCGCGAGGATTAGGCGCAAACCAAAGTTAATGTCTTTGCCCGCCGCAAACACCAGCGCGTGTCGCAACCGCACCCAAGCGTCAGGGTCGTCAAGAAACCCGCTAAACTGTTCGAACGTCAGTGGGCCAAGTTGCAACTCGGCGTGGCTTTGTCTGTCAAACACCCGCGCTCCAACGACGCAACCGCTTCCAAGCCCGGCGTGCTGCAGGCCCAAACGGCTCTGCAACGGTTCGGGTATGTCGACCCAGCGCCCTGCGAACTCCTTCAAACTGACAGGCACGCCCAGCACCGTCTCAAGAAACGCACAGAGCCGCTCAGGGCTGCGCGCTTCCATCACCAGCGAGGTTGCATGCCGCAGTTTTGCCCCGTCCAGCCGGATGTCACCTGTGGTTGTTCCCGGCAAGCCCTGTCCGGCCAATGCCCGCATTGTTGCCGTCACGCGCCCACCGCCGCCATGCGCGATGTTGATCTCGGGCTGCGCGTCAGCCCAAGAACGCCAGTAGAGTGCAATCAGACGGTGCTGGAGCATGTTGATAAAATCGAGAAACGACGTATCGGCCGTTGCGCCACTGCTATCACCGGCAAACCAACGGTTTGACAATCGCGCCATGATCCAGCGGGTCATGTGCAGCGGCATCGGCCCCTCAGGCCCGATCAGGCCCAGCACGTTCACGCTAATCTGCGGCTTTCTTGTCTCGGTGCCCGATGTTGCGCTGGCAACGTCACTCGCCGCAAACGACATACGCGCCGTTTGCCCCAGCCGCGCAGGTTCTTTCTGCGCGCCTCCCGCCCGACCAAAGCGCAGCTCTTCGGTTTCCAACTGCCGCAGCAGCTCGAAGAAATCCATTTGCGCAGCGGCTTTGCTGCCCGTCAGATCAGCGCGCGTGTGCCCGTGGTCATCGGCCATGTCACCTCCGTCTGTTGTTGGGTCAGGTGCGTTTTCGTGCGCACAAAGGAATTGATCGCGGTGTGGCGCGCAAAGAGCTGTGCCAGCAATGAAGACAACAGCAAACTGCTGCCACCCGTTAAAAGCGCTTCGTTGATATCAAGGGTGATCTCGGTGCCGTGCCCGAAACACAAAGGCCCTGACAACTCGAGCCGCTCGATGACCGGACGCGACTTCAGGCCTGTCACAGCTGTTCCGTGGCGGCGCAACGCGGGGTCGCCCCTGTCGGCATAAAGCTTGATCAACGCGCGCAAGGGCTCGGTGCCTTTTTCGCTATCAGCAAGGGAAATGTGATTGAGGCTCAGCTGCGAAATCCAACGCCAAGTCAGGTCATCAATCTGGCGCTCGTCAGAAGCGCCCGATGGCAATGCTGCACGCAGCGATGCACGCGGCCTGCGCATCGGTGACAGCAGTTTGACAGATTGCACCGGATCACCGGAGTCCAGCGTAAGTGTCGGCGTGTCATCAAGTATCGGCAGATCACGGTTGGTGCAAAGCGCCCGCACATCCAAGCGCCGCAGCGGGCGGGCGTCTCGCGCATGGGCCGGGCGACCAACCGAAATGTAGAAGTCGTCGCCGGTGTAACTCGACCGCGTCTGCCCGCGGCGGACTTCCTCCGTATCAGGGCGGCGCGGGCGGCGGTCAGCCGAGTAAACATGGCCGCTGTCCGCTTCCGCTTCGACAGAAAATAGCGGTGTCACCCGCGATTGTGGCCCGTCGGTTTCCGCATCTTCAACCCGCAGCAAGCGGAATATCTCAAAGTCGCGCGGGCGGGTTCTGTCGGCCTGAACAATATGCTGGGCAACGTTACGGCGCAGCTCTACCAGATTGCACTCGTGTTCAAAAAGGTTGAGCACCGGTGTTGTGAAAAGGCTGAAGTCTTTTGCGCTAATGCCGGACAGATCATTGCACTCTTCGCGCAGCAGCACCACGATTTCGAGCTTGTTTGCACCCGCAGCCCGCACCATCGGAGCCAGACCTGCCAAGCGCATGAAGTAAAACCGCGAGGGCATTAGAAAATACTCGCGCAACAAGCGGTAGCCTTCAAAAGACTCGCGCACCCGTGGCAGCAGCGCGTCCTCGTCATTGACCCCGATCATGCTCGGAGCCTGAACAGCCTGAAACGGCGCGCTCTTTTGTGACGGTCGGGCAACGGCACCAGTGCCAAAGCCAAACACCGCATCAAAAATCGCTCCGCCACGCGTTCCCGCACCAAAGTAGAGATCGAGCTGATCAAGCGACAACTCGTCAAGCTGCCCCGCGCCGTCGCGCTTGATGGTGATCTTGACACCCGCCGCCGCATCACGCGCCGCAGTGGCGTTGATACCAGCCTGCGCCAATGCGCCTTTGTCTTGGAGGTATTCAACCTCGGCAATCTCAACCGGCCACAGATGAACCGTCTGCGCCGTGGTGTAGGTGCAGCGCGTTTGTTGCCCCTCGCGCAACCCCGACGTCAGCCGCGTGCCGCGCTTCATAACGTGCCCGTCAAGCATCCGCTGCACTTGCGGCCCGGGGCTCATTGACGCCATCGTCATCGCCGGCGCTGGCCCACCCAAATCAGGGTAAAGCGTGTCGATCAGCGTGCGCACATACCGGCTGGACTCACCATCAACCTTAAGCCGCGTGCGCGCCGCAAGGTAGGCAACACCCTCCAGCAACCGCTCAACATAAGGATCAGGGCAGGGAATGGAATCAAGCGCAAGGTTGCGTGCAACATTGGGGTGCAACGCAGCAAACTCTTCGGCCATCGTGCGCACATGGCTCAGCTCTTCTTCGTAGTATTCCAGAAAGGCCTGATCCATCACCGCACCTCAAGCGTTGTCAAAGCACGGCCATTGTCGAGATCAACACTGGTCGAAAGGCGCAGGCGCTCAGGCACCGGCGACAACAGCAGCACACCGTCAATGTCGATGCGCATGCCGATTTTGTCGCCGGTGCGCACCCGAACTTTTACGCTATCTTTTTTTAGGCGCGGCTCAAAAATGTTGAGAACATTCTTTATGTCACGCGCCAGATCATCCTTGTCGAAGTCGGAACCTGAACGCCCCGAAAACGACGGCACCCCGTAGTTGAGAACACTGGCTCGAACCTGCGGAAACTCCGCCAGCTGGCTGGCAGGGCTTTGATGGTCCAGAGTTTCGCGTTCGGTCAGCAAAAATTGAGCCTCCAACCGTTCAATGTTGAACAGCATTTCGATATCTCGGCGCACCGCTTCGCGCAGCACGTCGGAGGTGACAACAACGCCGCCTTCTTCCAACCTGCGCTTGCGCCCCGAAAGCTGAACCAGCCGGTGCGCAAGCTGTTTGGTGTCGTCATCCAGATCATCACGCCGTTCAACTTCGCGGGTGCCGCCAGCGATCACTGCTGACACCTGCTCCACATCTCCGAGCGCCTTTGTCAGGTCTCGCACCAAAGCATCATGCTCGGCTGACATGCCCGGCAGTTCGTCAACCAGCCGGTCCCATAGGGACGGTTGGACAGCTTCCTGCCGGGCGACAGAGTTGGTGTCATCACGATCCATCGCCATAGGCTACCTGACGGTCTCTTAGACGCCGGCCGCGATGTCGTATGTGATCTCGTGCTCGTCACCAGCAGAGTGATCATCTTCTTGAACGGTGTATTTGTAAGTTACGTCTTCAAACACAAGGCCGACGATTTCCTCGATCATCTGGCCATCTTCTTCATCACCCACACCAACGACTTCAAACTTTGAAATCGTCACGTTTTGCATCGTGATGACGAGATAGTCGAGATGCGCTTCGCCAGAGTCTTTTCTCACGCTGAGAACCATCTCAGGAAAAGACTTGCCCTGCATACACGCTAAAGCCAGATAGGCCGATGAAGCATCCGTAAACTTGCGCACATTGATCGGCCCAACCTGAGCGCGTGAACGCGAGCGCCCCTTGCCAACTTGAGCAGCAGACCCCTGTTCGATGTTCCACAGGATATCATGAAAATCAATTTCCTTTTCATGCTCTGCGCGTTGGGATTCACCTTCGATATCGTCAATTTTCCAATAACCTGTAAGTGCCATTTCAATTCTCCAATCTGTTCAGGGTTGCAATCAGGTCTTGACGGAAGGCAGCTCGGAAACGAGACGCAATGAGGCGTTGATGCCTTCCAGTTGGTAATGAGGCCGCAGAAAGAAGCGCGCGTTGTAGTAGCCGGGGCGGCCCTCAACGCTGTCCACTTGCACTTCGGCCGCTGCAAGAGGACGTTTGGCTTTGGCTTTGTCGTCAGCCATCGCCGGATTGGCCAAGACATAGCGGTTAATCCACTCGCTCAACCAAATCTGCATGTCAGCCCGCTCTTTGAACGTGCCGACTTTGTCGCGCGCGATAGCCTTGAGGTAGTGCGCAAAACGGCTCACTGGAAAGAGGTAGGGCAGGTTTGCCGATAGCCGCTCGTTTGCCTGGGCGTCCGGATCAACCAGACGGCCAGCGCGGGTTTCGTCGTCCTGTAAACTGTGCGCGCCAATGAACGCCGCCACATCCGTATTCTTGCGGTGCAGGATCGGCATCATGCCGAGCTTTGCAAGTTCCGCCTCACGCCGATCGTCGATGGCGATCTCGGTCGGGCATTTCATTGCCGTTGATCCGTCATCCGTCGGGAAGGTGTGCACCGGAAGGTTCATCACCGTTCCGCCGGATTCGACACCGCGAATTTGCGTGCCCCAACCGGAGATTTTGTGACTGCGGTTGATGTTCACGCCCATCGCATAGGCCGCGTTCATCCACACATAGTGGTCATGCTGACCGTCGATCTCTTCCTCGAAGTCAAAGCCTTTGACAGGTACTGTCTCCGCACCATAGGGCAAACGGCCAAGCACCCGCGGCATCGCCAAGCCGATGTAACGCGCATCTTCACTCTCGCGCAGACTTTGCCAGCTGGCATAGTCCGGGCTTGAAACAATCTGCTCCAGATCTTGCGGGTTTGGCAGCTCCTGCCAGCTTTCCATACGGAACAACTGTGGCGCGGCAGCTGCAACAAACGGCGCATGTGCCGAAGCACAAATGCCCGAAAGGTTGCGCAGCAAGCTGACATCTTTAGGTTTGTGGCTAAACTCGAAGTCACCGACAATCGCACCAAAAGGCTCGCCGCCGAACATCGAATATTCGTCGCTGTATATCTTCTTGAAGATCGGCGACTGATCCCACATTTGGCCTTCGTAGTCTTCCAGATGATCGCCCAAGTCTTCCTTGGCAATGTTGAGCACGCGGATCTTGAGCTTCTGGTCGGTCTCGGTGTTGTTGATCAGATAGTGCAACCCACGCCAGCTGCCTTCCATCTTGCGCACTTCAGGAGAGTGCAGAATTTCGTTCATCTGCGTTGACAGCATCCCGTCGATGCCCGCGATCAGCGATTTGATAGATTTGACAGCATTGCCGGAAATCGCAGCAGTCCCTGCGCGTTCCTTCGCCGCAAGCGCGAGGTTTGAAACCAGCGCCTGAAGCTTCTCGCCTTCGCTATCCTTAACGCGAAAGTCTTTTTCTAGCAGATCACTGAACTCACCCAGATCAAGTGCTTCGGCTTCGGCGGCGCCTGCTTCGGCTGTTTTCTTCTCGGCCATGCTCAGCTCTCCTCGTCAGATGTTGCAGCCATAGCTTGCTCGGCGGCTTGCGCCAGCAGCGGCTCGTTGGTCAAAAGCTGGGCAATGCGTTTCTCGGCATCTACTTTACCGTCCATATAGCTCAGCAATTCTTCGAGTTGCTTGCGCATCTTCAACAGCTCGTTGAGTTGCGGCACCTGTTCAGCAACCTTGTCTGGCGCAAAATCACTCATGCTTTTGAATGACAGATCTACAAACAGTTCCTCGTCGGCGTCCGCACCGTCTTCCGCCGGCAGGGTGTTCTTGACCCGCGCCTTAACGCGTGGGCTCAGGGCTTCCATGAACTTGTTGAACCGGCCCGCGTCAGTCTCGACAAAGGTGCGGTCGTTGATCGGTTTCTTGGCTTCGCGCGTTTCCGAAGCACCCGCCAGATCGGCCATCACGCCCATCACAAAGGGCAGTTCTATCGTGGTCGGGCTGCCATAGTGCTCCACATCATAAGCGATCTGCACCCTCGGAGCGCGGTTGCGCTCAATTACCTTTTGCTTACTGTCAGCCATTAAAATCCCTCCAGCTGTTGTTCCAAATTTTGGTCGCTTTGTTTTCGTGTCTTTCGCCGTCAAATACTGACGTATGCATCGCTACTTCTTTTTACCCTCGTCGACTCCCGCCACATTGCGAAACTCCTTCAACCCCGACGGCGCGATCTCCTCCATAATTTCGAGGAAATCCATCGCCACCATCCGCCGCATCCGCCGCGCAAGATGCGGCATCGGGCTTCCGGGCTCGGTGCGCTCATAGAACGCTATGATCTGGTCCAGACTGTTCTGGACATCCGCTCGAGACGCGATCGTCCCGGGCGCTGACGGAGCCGGCGCCGCGGCATCCGGTGCCTTGGCCTTCGCGGCTTCCTTAGGGTCTGCCGCAGTGGCAGCGGGGTTATCTTCTACCATCGGAGCATCCTCTGCCGTGTCGGTCACCGCCTTTGCCAATGTTTGGTGACACTGCGCTAAAAACTCCTGCATCTCTGGCATCGCCAGCCCGGGTTGGTCTCCAAATTGCGCCGCTTTAGCAACCGCATCGCTTAAATCGTTCAGCCCCTTTTCGCAGGCAGAAATGCCTGCCATCAGCCCTTCCAATGTCTCCGTGTCCTCGGCGGCCATCATGCGTGTCGCGGCCTGCACACGATTGACGCGCTGGCCGTGCGCAGCCGTAAGCGCATCCTTCTCTGCCTGACTAAGCCCCGACGCAGCTTTTGAAAGCATCTCGAAATCGCTCAATGCTGCTAAGGCCATATCGTCGCCCGTAATCGGCCCAATGCCGCGCGGGTTCAAAATCACTCCAAATCTCATGTCGCCCAGCAAACCGCTGTCGTCATTCTCCAATTGTCGAAAGGCGTTCAGCCGTGGAAGCGCAGCAACTTTCGGGTCATCGCGATCCCGCAAAGCAGGATGTAGACTGTCCCAATGTTGCGCCACGGTTTGCGCCAAAAAATCCAACGCCATAGACAGCGCCTCAAACCCGTTCAAGTTAAACTGCGCCCGCGTCATCAAGACCAAAAGGCGCAAATCACGCCCTTCGTTGGATAGCTCCTGACCCTCACTGATAATCCGGTCCCAATCAACATTCGGGGCGGCATCACTCAGCGATCCATCGTCATTTACACGGGCGGTACGCGCGGCAGGTTCTGTCAGTCTCTCTAAATCGTGAAACCGCAAATCATGTCGCAATTCGACACCTGAGGGGTTCTCCCCCTCGATTGGCGCGAGGAGGCGGTCAAAGTTCATCCCTCTGGGCCTTCTAATAAATCAACTACAACCATAAGTGTTGCACGAGTTTTTGATTCTAGCAACAAGTAGCCTTCCCGATGGGCATTTGAAGCCCGAAAAAGCGCTCTTCCTCGCCTTCTCTGCCTGCTGCACAATGCGGCAAATCTCCGTTCTCGCGCATGTTTTTGTTGTCATGTGCAAACCCGTTCTTGGTGAATCGCCTCGTGCGTGTGATACTGCACGTGTTGACCGCGGCTTGGTTACGGCCATTTCTGGAGAAAATCATGGATGTCACAAAACAAGTAGACGGTGTCGTGATCGGCTTATTTTTAGGCTTCCGAGACGAGGCACCGCAAGTCGTCTTTCCCTCAAATCCCGAGGATCACGCCGTCTCCGCACGGGCGCTTTGCACTTTGTCTGCGCAAGACGCGGGCTGTGAAGTCGCGCTCTTGTTCGAGGACGGTGCGCGCACCCGCCCGCTGATCATCGGACGTATCGTCGAGCCTGTGCGCGAAGCTTCGCCGAACGTCGTGCATGATGGTGAAAATACCCGCATAACGGGCACAGAGAGAATTGAGCTGCGGGTTGGTAAGTCTGTGATCATTATGGAAAAAGATGGCCACATCACCATTCGCGGCACGCATCTGGTCAGCCATGCGTCGGGCTCCAACCACATCCGCGGTGGCTCGGTCAACCTGAACTGATGGCCGTTCCTATCCTCAAAGATATCGTCCGACAGCACGCCGAACAGGCGGCCCATTTGTGGAACGTCTACGACTGGCACCTGCTGAACCCCGACGAAAACCCCGACATGGACGAAGAGCGACTCGAACGCCTCGTCGAGCAATTGAATGCCCACATCGACGGCGTGCGCGTCGCCGGTGACGAAGGCGTAGCCATCGCCGAAGAACGCTACGCCGAGTTCCCCGAAGCCGGCGAGCTGTTCCTGCTGCGCATGCTACAGCCAACAGCACGCGAGCTGCTCATAGCTGACCTCGACCTGAAAAGCGTGCGAAACTATCTGGCGTCGAAACTTGACGCGGCCCGAAGCTGAACCGGCCTATGCCACTTCGACCTCGTTGATGCGCGACCAGCTCTGACCATCATAGCGCAAAACGTCCTTCGCGCCGAGGCTCCAAAGCACGTTCCCACCGTGCCCGAGGTTGTAAAATGTCTCGCCAATCTCCATCGCCTCCGAAACAACATCTAGCCCCTTGTCCTCAGACCAGCTCGCGAGTGCGCGCATCATAGCGCAATAAATTTTTCCATCAAATTCCTGAATTCCCCAGATGTCTGCTTTCGGTTCATCCGGGGCATACAC
Source organism: Lentibacter algarum (assembly GCF_018860975.1). Lineage (GTDB taxonomy): Bacteria > Pseudomonadota > Alphaproteobacteria > Rhodobacterales > Rhodobacteraceae > Lentibacter > Lentibacter algarum_A. Next base: position 262,084 of record NZ_JAHKQI010000002.1, on the reverse strand, counting down.
CGTGAAGGCATCCTTGCGCCCTTTGGCCACAACACCCCGTTGGCCGCCAACATAAACACTGCCATCGGCACCGCATACGACGCTAAGAAACGCGAGGTTCGTTGTGCATTGCACCGGCGTCCACTGATCACCATCATACCACCAAATCATGCCGCTGCGCCCGGCTGCATAAATTTCGTCAGCAGCAAACCCATCGATACTCTCCAGATGATTTCCCGGATAGTCTGAAAGCAAGTCGTCCGTCGGGCCAAAACTTTCCCAACGGTCGGGCCCGAGCCGCCGATAGGCTTGCAGGTTCGCCCCACAAGCGACAATCTGATCACCCGCAACACCGATGTCACGCATCACGCCCTGTTGTGTGCCAAGGGTTTCCAGATTGGCTTCGTTACCGTCGCTTTTATCATCGAATACCGCAACCTGACCAACTTCGTTCAAGACGAATAACTCCCCTGATCCGCCTGCGGCATAGGTAAGCCCCGTCACTGTGAACTGATAAAACTCGACTTGAGAAGCCAGTGTCGGCGTGACGGTATAGACAGCGCTATGCGGTTCGCTGGTATCAAATGCAAGCTCGTCAAGAACCAGAGCAACACTGGCCTCCTCCCCGTTCCGCACCGCCGCTTTGGTGATTGAAAGATCCATTAGCAATGGGATCATGACTTGGCTCCTTTCAGCCTAACCGCGCTGGTTCCACTTCAGCATCAAGCTCCGCACGCCCGAGAAGATTTGTGCTGCTTCGCTACCCTGCCCCGGAGCGCTGACATGTATGGGTTCATCAGGCTTCAAGCCCAGATCGTTGATGTGATGATAGTCAAGCTGGGCCCTCAAACATGCGGGATCACATGAAGATAATGGAAAAACGACAGCAACCGACTCGATCGCTTTTTCGCGCACTTCCGAATAGGGAGCAGCGGGTAAGCTAGCGCCGCCGCCCCCTACAAATCCGAAAGGCGTTGGTGTTGTCGGACTTGGCGACGCCTGCGCCCATCCCTTCATTTCCGTATGCATCAAACCGTGGGAGCCAATCGAATGGCCGCTACCCTCGGCACAGATCACAGGGGCCTTAGCTTTACTATAATTGATCTGGGCACCGTCCTTGTCCATGATCTCTAGTGTCTTTTTCGCCTTGGCGACCGTTGTTACAAAACTGGAATCCGGAACGAGGTGATGCCCCGTCTGGCCCTTGCAATGACATTCTTCATCGTATTTTGGCAGCTTGCAAACCAGGGCTGCCAAACAAGGATCAAGTTGCGCCTTGTTGCTCATCTCTTGCACTGCCTTGTTGGTTTTTACAGTGCTTCCAGAAAAGTTCGCGTCCGCCTTCGGAACAGCAGCAGAGGGCATCGGCGAGGTCGCCGACGAAACATGGGTAAGACTATCTTTGGCTGTATCCGGGTAGCGTTCCGACACTGATTTGCCTAAGCCTGCCGCTTCGCAAGAAGCCTCGACAGCATCCTTGTCTTTGCACTCGCGCTGAACTCGCTTGATATCGTCAGCACAAGGGTTGCCGGCCTCTGGAGGGTTCGGATTGCCAATCTTCGGCCAAGGCACCACATTCGGCGGCGAGCCGTGGTTGTTTGTTGAAATATCCGAGAACCGCGTCAGGTTTTTGCCCTGCGCTTTCACGTTCATCGAGAACGCCTGACTGTAGCTTTTGCCGGTGTTCTTGGAGCTGACCACGCCTTTTTTAGCGGCTGCTCCGGCTTCGTCTCCGGTGGTCTTGGTGAAGTATGATTTGTTCTTCTGGTTAACGGTCTCACCGCCGATCTTGACAGTGCTGGTGCCTTTGTCGGTGTCGTCATCCAAGCCAAAGTTCGGATAGGGAACTGGCACGCCCGGAGGGGTTGCCGGGCATTCCGGCGGGGTCATGCAAACATCGGGGAATGCCGCCAAAATCTTGTTGGCCTGCTTCTTGCACGACACTTCAAGCTTGTTTGCAAACACCGTCATGCCGCCGCCCTTTCGCGTATCACTGATTGCAGGATAGCCGCGCCGCAAGCTCCGTCGTCGCCCGTCGCTTCAACCATCAGAACATCTCCCGGAATGTATCCGCGCTCAAACGCCGTCAGGCCCCAGCCGATCATCAGCGGCACAATGGCCGCACCAACATTACCGATGCAATCGCCGGGCGTCCAGATATCCTGCGGATCGCGATGAAGGCGCATTGTGCGCTGCATCGCCAAGGCGCTCTGCTTGAAGAAATAGGACTCTCCCGTCAGGTCGCAAATGCGAAAATCGACTTCGCCAAAGTCGGTCAGCCCGGCGTCTGTCATAGCGTCACGGTAGGCCTGCGTCAGCCCATCGGCGCGCAGGGGCTTGTCGTCGGGGTTGTATAAAAACGCCTCCTCGCGTGCGAGGGCAAGCCCCGTCAGCGCAAAGTGTTGTGGCGGGCCGGACTTGCACAAAACAGCCCCTGCCGCTTCACCGGGGATAAACCCGTTTGCGACATCAGCCGTGAGCAAACGCTGCACCCCCAGATAATGCGCAATCGTCGGGCCGCTCAGCAGGTTGTCAGCACCCACAATCAGCGCGTGCTCGGCCTCGCCGCGTGCAAACATCCGGCGCACCCGCTCCAGTGCAACCAAGCCGGATGGCCGGCCATGCGTGACGACATGCAGCTTGGTCGTTGCTGGCAAGCCCGAGTGCTCGAGAACCCGCTGACCAAACCGATCAACATTGCGCACCGGACGGCCCGGGCGCGTGGTCTCTGCAAGGCAGAGCACAATCTGCAAGTCAGCCAGTGCAGCCTCCTGCCCTTGCAGTGCGTCAACGATGGCGCCAGCCGCCAGATGCGCCAAACGCTTTTCACCAACCCAGTCGCGCGGCAACGAAACCGGCGCACCAAGCAACCAGTCACCACCGGGCGTCATAAACTGGGTCTCCTGAAAGCCATCCACACTGGCCCGCATCGCCGCAGCAGTGGCGGCCCCGTTCAGCCCGACAGCCGTCACCATGCCTGCCTTGATAATGTTAACGCAGGTGCTCATTCGCTTGCCGCCAATGACATATATGACTTGCCCGCTTCCTTGGCCCGTATCAGGCCGCCGCGTGGCCGTCCGATCCAGCATTCGGTAAACTCCGTGACAGACCGCTTGATCGGCACATCCACCCGCCATGTCATCGAGAGTTGCCGCGCCTCGGTGTCAAAGATCAGCGTATCGGGGTAAATCACCTCGTTGCAGGCTGTCTCCCACTCCCGAAACAGTCGCACCGGCAGCGCCGGATCAGGCAGGCGAAACGCCTCGCGGCCTGAAGGGGTGAGGTTCAGCAGCACAACATCCAGCGAGCGTTCGGGCTTGGCTATCTGCTGGTCTTCGCCCACCTGCTGATAATAGCGCTCGTCAAAGTCGCTCGGCAGAAACGGGAACACATTGTCCTGCCAGTCCTGATCATATGTCCCGCCATAGCGCAGCCTGTCTTCCCTGCCGCGCCAGATCGGCCCCAGCGCCATTGGGCGGTAGTCTTCATAGGGTGACGTCACTGGCGCACCGACTTCCTCGGTTAATGGCAAAGGCTGGCCCGAAAGCTTGGCCTGATTGCGAAATGATGCAAAGCCAAGCCCATGCGGGTTCGACATAAAAGCTGGGGGGGTCGGGTCGTCAGGGTTGAGCCGGTCAACGCCGCCAAACGCGGTGTCATACCCAAACTCCTGCCGCTCGAAGGGATAGGGGTCAGTCGCGCGCACCGAGGGGCCCATCACTCGCCACTCTCGCTGGCCGACGACGTGAAAGCTCTTCTGCCATCCACCAACCCGCAAACCAACTTGCACCCGTTCGGCGCGGCGCCCCTCCGGAGCGTAGGCCGCACCTTGCACCACGACGTCACACATCGGTTTGCGAAAGGCGAAGTCGGTCTCCCAGCGTGTCGCACTAAAGCCCGGCTCCCCCGTTGCTTCATCCGCGGCAACCAGCGGAACATGCGTGGCAGATGCCTCGGCCACCGCACCACTGCGCGCAGGAAAGTCAAAGCTGCCCTTGATCACCACAACAAAGTGCTCGCGCCCTTCCACATCCATGCCCATGGTGTGTTGGTGCAAATATCCCGGGCGGTTAAAAACCTTCATAACATCTCACTCGAAGCTGTATTCAAAACCCTGTTCACTGCCTGTCACTGTCACCTTGGCCAGCTCACGGCCATCAAGGCGGTAGTTCAAAATGCGACGACTGAGCTCCGGCATCAGGGTGTTGGTTAAGATCGCGTCAATCATCCGCCCGCCACTTTCGATCTCGGTGCAACGGTCTTTGATCACCTGCATCGCGCCCTCTCCGATAACCAGCTCGGCACCGTAACCCTCACCCAGCCGTTTGGCGAGACTGCGCAGCTTGTGTGTCGAGATCGCCTCGATCATCGCATCACCAAGCGGCAAATAGGGAATGGTCACCACACGGCCCAGCAAGGCCGCAGGAAAGACATCAAGCAATGGCGCGCGCAAAGCCGCGTTCAGCTCCTCAGGGTCGGCAGCCTTGGTGCCATCTGCCGTCATCGCCATGATCTCGTCAGAGCCGACATTTGATGTCAGCAAAATCAGCGTGTTCTTGAAATCAATCCGCCGGCCCTCGCTGTCGTCCATCATGCCCTTGTCAAACACCTGAAAGAAAATCTCGTGGACATCGGGGTGGGCCTTCTCGACCTCATCCAGCAGCACCACAGAGTAGGGCCGCCGCCGCACAGCTTCAGTCAGAATGCCGCCTTTGCCGTAGCCCACATATCCGGGCGGTGCGCCTTTCAGCGTCGAGACGGTATGCGCCTCCTGAAACTCGCTCATGTTGATGGAAATAAGGTTGTCCTCACCTCCATACATCATCTCGGCCAATGCCAGAGCAGTTTCTGTTTTGCCGACGCCCGACGGGCCGCACAGCATGAAAACACCAACAGGCTTTTCTGGCGGCTTCAACCCTGCCGCAGAGGTCTGAATGCGGTTGGCTATCATCTCCATAGCGTGGTCTTGCCCGACAACCCGCTCCGCCAATGTTGCCGCAAGCGACAGCGCGCGCTCCGTCTGGCTGGCCAGCATCCGGCCCATGGGTATGCCCGTCCAGTCCTGCACAACAGAGCCAACAGCCAAGCGGTCAACCGAGGGCAAAATCAGCGGGGTTTCTCCCTGTGCCGTCGCCAGTTCAACCATGCGCTCCTTGAGCGTGGCCAGTGCTTCAGCGCGGTCAAACGGCGGCGCATCCTCTTCACTGTCAGACTCGTGGCTCTCGGCAACTTCCTCCATCATCTCGTCGTCGGCATCGCCCAGATCACCTGTCTCATCGACAGCCGCGCCCAAGCCGCGCAACTGGCCCCGCAGATCAAGGATTTCGGTGACAATCTCCTTCTCGGCGTCCCAGCGTATGTTGGCCGCATCAAAGGCCGCGTTCGCCTCTGCCAGTGAAGCTTCGACAACCTCCTTGCGCTCGCCAACCTCGATACCAATCGCTTCTTCGCGCTCGATGATCCCCTGTTCGATCTCCAGAGCATCCAGCCGCCGCTGGGCGTCTTCCACTTCGGCTGGCGTCGCGTGCTGGCTTACCGCAACCCGCGCGCAGGCGGTGTCCAGAAGGCTAATCGCCTTGTCGGGCAACTGACGGCTGGGGATATACCGGTGTGACAGCTTCACCGCTGCCTCGATCGCCTCATCCAGCAGCTCAACCTGATGGTGCTTTTCCAAAACGCCCGCAACACCGCGGCACATCAAAATGGCTTTGGCCTCGTCAGGCTCGTCAATCTTGACGACTTGAAAGCGCCGCGTCAGGGCCGGATCAGGCTCGATATGCTGCTTGTATTCCGCCCATGTCGTCGCCGCGACAGTGCGCAACTCACCGCGCGCAAGGGCCGGCTTGAGCAGGTTCGCCGCGTCGCCCGTGCCCGCCGAACCGCCTGCGCCAATAAGCGTATGCGCCTCGTCGATGAACAGGATGATCGGCACGTCACTTGACTGCACCTCCTCTATCACCGCCTTCAGGCGTTTCTCGAACTCGCCCTTCACACTGGCACCCGCTTGCATCAAACCGATATCAAGCATCTGCAACTCAACATTGCGCAACTGCGGCGGCACGTCGCCCTTGGCCAAACGTTGTGCAAATCCTTCAACAACCGCCGTCTTGCCGACACCGGCCTCTCCCGTCAGGATCGGGTTGTTCTGCTTGCGCCGCATCAGGATATCAACGATCTGGCGAATCTCGGGATCACGCCCGACAACTGGGTCCATCTTTCCGTCGCGCGCCCGCTCTGTCAGGTTCGTCGCATAAAGCGCCAAGGCTGACTTGCCGCCCGGAGCCTTCTTCGCACTCGGCGCCTCGGTGGCAGCATCACCACTGCGCTCGATTGACTCCGCCAGCAGGTTATCAAGGTCTGACGCCATCGCACCGACATCAAACTTGTCAAACTCCAAACTGATCTTGAACAGCAACCCTTCCAGCACCGGCACATTCAGCGCCGCGAGAATCACATAAGCCGAGCGCACCGTGTCGTCACCGAACTCGAAAGTTGCGTAGTTCCACGCTTCCTGAATAGCCCGAAAAATGTGATCGGAAAACTCCTCAACCGAGCCGGCCCCATGCGGCAGCGCATCTGTGGCCTTCAGTATGTCACCGTCAAAAACATGCCGGTCAACACCGGCCGCATCCATCAAAATCGAAAGGTCAGATCCGTCGGTATCTGCAAGCGTGGTGATGAAATGCACCAGCTCCACATAAGGGTTGCCGCGTCGCTTCGCGGCCTGTGCCGCCTCAGAAAAGCTCTTCAGGCAAGTCGGGTTTAACTTGCCGACCAGCTCCTTACGCTTGATGGTTTCATTAGATCCGCGTGCAGCCATATCAGGGCATCCTCCGTTAAAATTCCGGTGCAAATTCCAGTGTTAAAAAAAAGAACTCAAGATTTGGTCAAAAAGGACTCACACGCTATGGTAGACTCAAATCTGATTTGAATCGACACTTTTGAACATTTCTCGGAATTGAGAGGAGCATCCATATGAAAGACCCTATGCCCTCTGACATCTTTCAGACCGGCCAAGTCCTCAACAATACCTACGAGATCAAAGGCATTCTCGGGCGCGGCGGCACCGGTGAAGTCTATCTTGCTATCAACCAAATAATTGGGCGACAATCCGCAATCAAAGCGCTTAATGCCCAGTTTTCGGGCAACTCAGACTACTTGGAGTTGATGAAGCGCGAAGAGCAAATGCGCAATATCATGCATGACGCGGTGGTGCGCTACTCCGAGTGCTCGCGCACCGATGACGGGCATGTCTTTCTGGTCATGGACTATATCGAAGGCACGCCGCTGAGTGATCTGATGTTTGAGCGCCGCGTCAGCGACCAAGAGCTGCTGATCGTCGCGCACCGCGTTCTGGCCGGCCTTGACGCGACCCACGCTCAAGGGATCATTCACCGCGATCTCTCGCCTGACAACATCATCCTGCGTGACGGCAAGGCCGAGCGTGCAACGATCATCGACTTCGGTATCGCCAAAGACACCGCAACGGGCGCGCGCACCATTGTCGGCAATAACTTTGCTGGTAAGTATGAATATGCCGCGCCCGAACAGCTTGATGGCCACGCCGATTTCCGAACCGATCTCTACGCGCTCGGGGCCTCCCTTCTGGCCGTCGCACGGCGTGATGTGCCCGATGTCGGTAGCAACCCGGGTGAAGTTGTTCGTTACAAGAAAGAGCCGCTTGATGTCTCCGGCATCAAAGCACCCCTGTCAGACCTGATACTGCTTCTCAGCGCCCCCGACCCAGCACAGCGCCCGTCAACAGCCCTTGAAGCACAGGCGCAACTTGACCGCTGGCTCAAGCCAGACACCCACAACAGCAAAGGCACCGGCAGCCCCAAAAAGCGCAGTGGTAAAAGCAGTGGAAACAAAGGCCTGCTGGCCGTGCTGGCTGCTGTTGTCATCGGTGCTGGCGTTTTCTTTTCCGGTGCGCTCGACAGCTTGTTTACCCCGCCCCTTCCCGTTGCCAGCCCCTATAGCCTTGCCGCAGGAAACGGGCCAACCGGCAGCACGTTTTCAGGCCATGCTCCCGATACCGAAAGCGCCGCTCTGCTGCGCGCGGCCTTTGTCGGAAGCACAGGCTCGCAGCCGCCGGAAGGTGCGCTCACGCTCGCCACCGGCCTACCAGACCCCGCTTGGCCCGCGCGCGTCACCGAACTGATGACGCTTCTTCAGCCGCTGGAGGAATGGCAACTTGATGTCACAGACACCTCTGTTGAGTTGATGGCGCTTGCCCCCGACACGAGCACGCGCAACGCCATGAACAGCACCATGCGCGACTGGGCCGCGCGCAGCGAAATGCAGCTGCAAAGCAGTATTCTGGCCGGGCCCGAAATGCTCGGAACCGACGTGCTTGAGGCCGCTCTGGCTGAGCACGCCACATGCGGCGCGCTGTCGCTTCTCGGTGCCGAAAATGGCGCCTACGGCATGTTTGATCCTGTCACCATCACGGGCGATATGTCGGCGCGCAGTGACATCGAGACCTTGCAGCAGGCCCTCACGCCGCTGATCGGAGAGCGCGCATTGCGGGTCGAAACCACGATCCTCAACTCCGATCTCTGCGCAATCCGTTCTGTAATGCCGCCAACATCCTCAGGTGCGGTTTCTGTCTGGCTGGGCCGCGCTGCAACAGGCGACGCGGTGATGACAGGCATTTTCCGCACTGGCGAAAACCCGGTTGTTGACGTGCAGCTGCCCGCGACGATCACAGGCGCCTCTCTTTGGGTGATGGTCGTCGACAACACCGGCAAAGTTTTTAACATCTTGCCCAACATCAACCAGACCGAGCATATGGTCGACACCTTGGGAGTGGTCGAAAACGGTGTGCGGCGTGTTCGGGTTTTGTGGCCCATAGCCGCGCTGCAAGAAGACGCCACACGCCTCGCCATTCAGGTTGATTCCGAAAGCTACGGCAAATCCGAGATCGTGGCGATCCTGTCAAAGACACCCCTGTTCGGCATGCGCCGCCCCCGCGATGAAAGCGTTTCGTCTCTGGCTGAGTCTCTCGCCGAAACCCTCGTCGGGCGTGAAGCCGAGATCATCGGCGTCGCCTCGCGCATTATCGACGCGCGGCCATAACGGGCGAGCGCCAGTAACGAGCGCCTGCGCACGCTGCGTTAAGTTAATTGGCGTTAACGTTTTGGCCGCAAAACTGTCTGCACGCATTATGCATGTGTTTATGCACTGTGGTATGCACGCATTGTGCAGGGGCGGTTTCGCCCTTCTCCGGCGCATTAACCCGACCATGCGTTGCTTGCTTAACTCTCGCCTAAATAGGCCACCAGCGCTGCCGGAGGATTGGCGAAAATCTCGGCGGTTTCGCGCGGTGCATGCACCTGCCCGTCAGCCACCAAGATCACCTGATCTGCAAAGCTCTTGGCGTCCTGCGGATCGTGGCTAACCATCAGCACACCCGCACCCCGTTCTGCGGCGATTTCATCCACCAATGCCAGCATTTGCTGCCTCAGTGCCGGCCCAAGCGCGGCAAAGGGTTCATCAAGTAATATCAAAGGCTTGTCTTGCAACAAAACCCGCGCCAGCGCCACGCGACTCTGTTGTCCCCCCGACAAATCTCCTGGCTTTCTTTGCGCAAATTCCGCCAGTTCCACCCGCTCCAAAGCTGCTTTTACGCGGGCTTTTTCGTCTTGGTTCAGCTTCAAAGAAGGCCGCAACCCAAGCGCTGCATTTTGCCAGACTGTCAGGTGCGGAAACAAGTTGCCGTCCTGAAACAGCATCGCCACAGGCCGCTCGCTTGGTGTCGCCTGTGTTATCTCACGTTCCTGCCACAGTATCCGCCCCTTTGAGGGGGCGAAAAACCCTGCAATTACAGATAGTAAAGTCGACTTCCCTGCCCCCGAAGGGCCGGTGATAACCAGCCGTTTCGCAGCCTCAATCTTGCAGTCCGCCGCCAAAGAAAACGCCCCTTGCCGCACAAGTATTTTGTCGAGTTCAAGCACCCTTTCGTCCTCCCCAATCCAGCAGCGCAAACAGCCCGTAACTGAGCCCCAACAACAGTAAAGCCGCCCCCGCAGCAGCATCCATCCGGTAGGCTCCCATCAAGCGATAAATCTGCAAAGGCAACGTCGCTTGCTCACTGTCAGCGAACAGCGCAATAACACCTAGATCACCCATAGAAAGCGCTGCCGCCAGCCCCGCTGCGAAGCCAAGAGAGGCGCGCATTTGAGGCCATAAAAGCAGCCTGAACCGCGCAAGCCCCTGCAGGCCCAAACCGTCTGCAAGCTTGCCATAATCCCGTTCGACACGGGCATACTCCGGTGCCAGAACGCGCAGCGCAAAAGGCAATGCTAACAAGGCGTTGACCAGCACCGTAACAGGCAAAGAGAGCGCAGACGGGTTGAGAAACGGGTTGATCATCAGGAACAAACCCACCCCCAGGACCAATGGTGAAATTGCGAGGCCCAAAAGCCCGATAACCTCAGCCCAACCACGACGCGCAGAGGCCAATGAAAATGCCGCCAAGAGGCAAAGCACCATTGAGCAAAACGCGACAAAAACCGAAGTGTAAGCCGCTGTAAACACTGAGGATGGTAGGTCTAGAAAACTCGGAATTCCCTTCAAGATAACCGCCAGCAACGGCAGCCCGACAAACCCCGCTGCGAGGCCCAGAACAAGCAAATCCTGCGCCTTAAGCCAAATCGATTCAGGCCTCCATAACACATCACGTTTTGCCAGCCCCGCCCCGAACTCGGCCACCTTTCCAAGCCGCAAGGCAAACAGACCAACCGCAACCACCAGAGCGAGTTGCACCAAAGCAAGCCCCGCTGCACGAGCGAGGTCAAACTCAAGCCGGAACGCCTCATAGATCGCCAGTTCCAACGTCGTCGCTCCCGGCCCGCCCCCCAGTGTCAAAGCGACGGCAAAGCTGCTCAGGCAGATCAGAAAAACCACCAGCAATACGCCAGGCAAACGCTCTCGAAGCATCGGCCATTCAAGGAACCGCATGACATCAACAGGGCGCATCCCCAAGGCCGTTGCAAGACGAAACCGCTCGGGAGGAATGGCCTCCCAGCCTTGTAGCAACAAGCGCACCGCAAGCGGCAAGTTAAAGAAAACATGCGCCAAAACAACACCGTGAAGCCCGTAGATATTGACAGGTGGCAGGCCCATGTTTCCCAACAAGGTATTGAGAAATCCCGCCCGCCCAAAGACGGCCAGTAAGCCAAGAACCGCGACGATCACGGGTAAAATAAACGGAGCGCCCATTAGCAATACAAAGGCGCCCCGCCCGATAAACCGCCGCCGCGCCAGCGCCCGCGCCACAGGAACCGCCAACACAGCACTTAGCACCGCTGACATAACAGCTTGCAACACCGTAAAGCGAAGCGCAGCCCAGTCGGCAGAAGCGAGGTTTTTTGGCCAGCCAACCTGCGCCAAAATCACGGCAATCGGCACGAGCACCAACACGCCCACAAGCGTAGCAGAAACAGCGCCTGCCCCGTTACTTACTGAGACAACGCGGCGCGCCATTCTTCCAATGCTCCAGCACGCACATCAGCGGCCTCCTTGGCCGACAACAGCAACGTTCTTTCAGGTTTCATCATGCCCGCAAACCCTTCAGCCAAACCCGCATCAGGCGTAACTGCAGGATACATCCAGTTGGTTGTCGGGATAACCTCCTGAAACCCGTCCGAAAGCATAAACTTCAGAAATGCATCAGCCAACTCGGGTTGATCGCTGCTCGCCAATTTGCCAGCCACTTCTACTTGCAAGTAATGGCCTTCCTCAAACTTCGCTGTGGTTTTGCTTGCGTCATCTTCCGCGATCAAATGATAAGCTGGCGACGTGGTGTAAGACAAAACCATGTCGGCCTCGCCTTCAAGGAACAACCCGTAAGCCTCTGACCAACCTTTAGAAACGGTCACGATGTTATCAGCAAGGCCTTCCCACACGGCTGCACTTTTATCACCGTAAGCCGCCTTAACCCACATCAACAAACCAAGCCCCGGTGTCGATGACCGCGGGTCCTGGATGAGGATTTTCACATCACTCTCTGCCAAAGCCATGAAGCTGCTAGGGGCGTCAAAACTCTTGTTGTGGACGAAAGCAAAATAGCCCCAATCGTAAGGCAGAAACACGTCATCGTCCCATGCGACAGGCAGATCAAACTCTGCGGTCACACCATGCGGTGCAAACAAGCCGCTCTCGGCAGCCGCCGCTGTCAGGTTGGTATCGAGCCCAAGCACAACATCCGCTTCGCTGCGCGCCCCTTCAAGCCGGATACGTGATAACAACGCTGCCCCGTCTCCAGCGCTGACAAACTTCAAATCACAGCCGCACTGCGCTTCAAAAGCCGCTTCGACTTTCGGGCCGGGCCCCCACTCCGAAACAAAACTGTCATAGGTATAAACTGTGAGTTCTGGGGTTTCGGCAAAGCTCGCTCCAGCAAGCGTTGCAAAAACTCCCGTAGCATATGCAAGATGCTTCATATCATCCTCCTTAAAATGCGACGGGCGGAGTAAGCAGGATGAATTTCCCGACCTTCCCTCCGCCGGTCTTAACCGGTTCAGGTTCAACGGGTCCGCTTTCGCATCTCAGCTCCAAAGAGCCCCCCGAGGTATCGCCAACCTACGCAGCATCACCTGCGCCGACAAGCCCTCTTTTTCTTGGCAAAAATATCCTAGGGGGTTTGGGGGACTGGTCCCCCATGAGTCGGATTGCGCGCAAGCGCAATTCGAAATAAACCAAGCATAAAGGAGCCGCCTCATGAGCATGAACACTTTCGGACACCTGTTTCGCGTCACCACATGGGGTGAAAGCCACGGCCCCGCCCTTGGCGCCACGGTTGACGGCTGCCCTCCGGGTGTGCCGCTCTCTGAAGAGGCGCTGCAAGTCTGGCTCGACAAGCGCCGCCCCGGCCAAAACAAAAACACCACCCAGCGCCAGGAAGCCGATCAAGTTCGCATCCTCTCTGGCGTCTTTGAGGGCGTCACCACTGGCACGCCCATTCAGCTGATGATCGAAAACACCGATCAGCGCTCAAAAGATTATGGCGAAATCAGCCAGACTTTCCGCCCCGGTCATGCCGACATTACCTATCACCAGAAATACGGCCTGCGCGACTATCGCGGCGGCGGGCGCTCTTCAGCGCGCGAAACTGCCGCGCGTGTTGCGGCTGGTGGCGTGGCCCGTGCTGCGCTCAAGGCCCTTGCGCCTGATGTGCAAATCATCGGGTACATGACACGCATGGGCGACAAAGCTATTGATCGCAGCAAATTTGACTGGGACGCCATCGAGCAAAACCCGTTCTGGATCCCTCAAGACGCCGCCACCGCTGCGATCTGGGAAGACTATCTAACTGCCGTGCGTAAAGACAAAAACTCCGTCGGCGGCGAAATTGAAGTTGTTGCCCGTGGCCTTCCCGCGGGGCTTGGTGCGCCGGTCTATGCCAAGTTAGACACTGATCTTGCCGCTGCAATGATGAGCATCAACGCTGTCAAAGGTGTCGAAATCGGCGAAGGCATGGCCGCTGCACGCCTCAAAGGAACCGACAACGCCGACGAGATTTTTATGGGCAATGACGGCAAGCCGACCTACAGCTCGAACCACGCAGGTGGTATCTTGGGCGGCATCTCAACAGGCCAAGACGTTGTGGTGCGGTTCGCCGTCAAGCCAACATCGTCTATCCTTACACCACGCGCCTCGATCCGCATCGACGGAAGTGCAACCGAAGTCGTCACCAAAGGCCGTCACGATCCCTGCGTCGGAATCCGCGCAGTGCCCGTTGGCGAGGCGATGATGGCCTGTGTAGTGCTTGACCACATCCTCCTGCACCGCGGGCAGGTCGGTGGATCTGTCGGAGACACGCGCGGCACGATCGGCTAGTGCTTGCGATCCTTTCCATTACCTTGCCGATCTTTGCGGCGGTCGCGCTAGGGTATTTCACTGTGCGCGGCGGGTTGTTCAAGCCCTCTGATATGCGTCTCTTTGGCAGCTTCGTGCTCAATCTCGCTCTGCCAGCGTTGCTCTTCAACGCAGTTGCAACCCGCGATGTAAGCGACGTCTTCAACGTCACCTATATGGCCGTGTACGCGCTCGGCGCACTGCTCACCATTATAGCCTGCTTTTCCGTGTTCAGCCTGCTCGGCACCTCCTCCTCTCGCCGTGCTGTAGGAGTGATGGGCGCGACATGCCCCAACTCGAGTTTTATCGGCTATCCACTCATGTTGCTGACGTTCCCGGAGTTCGCGGGGCAAATTCTCGCGCTCAATATGCTGGTCGAGAACTTCTTTATCATTCCTGCCAGCCTTGTCTTGTTCGAGCTGTCCAAGGCCGGCCGCCGGACAAGCCTGCTCACGTTGATCGGCCATATCGCTCTCGGTGTGTTGCGTCGCCCGATGGTCATTGCGCTGATCCTTGGCCTCCTTGCGTCGCTGCTCCGACTGCCGATGCCCGAACCGATGACTCGAACTGTCGGCATTTTCGCGGCCTCGGCTTCAGCGCTCGCGCTGTTTTCTATCGGCGGAGCTCTGGTTGGCCTGCCCTTCAAGGGCAACCGGGCGATGGCAACACTTACAGCAGGGGGCAAGCTCTTGCTGCATCCAGTGATGACGATGCTCGCACTTCTCGTAGTGTCGCTCCTCGGCCTTGCTCCGCTCAACAGCGAGTTGGCGATTGCTGTTGTTTTGTCTGCTGCTGTGCCGATGTTTACAATCTACGGGCTGTTCGCAAGCGAACTCGGGCATGAGGGCATGGCCTCGATCGCACAGATGCTGGCAACTGCGGCTTCGTTTATTACCCTCAGTGTGTTGATGCTCGCGCTCCTATGACGCGGCCAAGGCAAGATCCATAAGCGCTTTGATCTCGGCTTTGCCCGTGCCCGCAACGATGCGCCCAAGCTCCTCGCCGCCTTTCAGGACAACCAATGTCGAGCGGCGCGGAATATTGTGTTCGTTGACCAACATCCCCTTGCCGTGCTCGTCCCAATCTACATCAATGAAGGTGATCTTCTTGTCGTAATCGGGGTTGGATTGCTTGAGGCTGTTGATCACCCGCTCCTGCGCGGCACAGGTGGTGCACCAGCTTGCTTTGAAATCAAGAAACACAACATCGCCTTTGGCAAGGTGCTTCTCAACAAGCCCTTCTTTGTAGTTCATCTGGGCTGCAAAGCTCAGGTTCGGAAGCGCCAGCGCGGCAAGACCCGTAAGGCAAAATTGACGTCGGTTCATAAGATCTCTCCAGAGGTTAAATCGAAACAGAAAAGTCGATAAGCCAAGCCGGCAACGCATTGACTGCCCAAGCTTCGACCATGTGATGCAAGTTAAACAACAGCGCCAGCCCGACTGCGACAAACACAGCGCCCATAGCTGGCCGCGCCGCCAAAGCAACACGCTGCATGCGCTCGCGGTTGCGCATCAGCCAAGCTCGCGTGCCGTATCCAAGCGCCAGGATCAGTGTAGAAACGCCAAGTGCAAAAAACACCATAATCGCAGTCGCGCGGCCAAGGCTCTCTCCTTGGCTAGCCAGTGCGATCGCACCGCCAAGTGTCGGGCCGATACAAGGGCTCCAGACTGCACCGAGCAGCAAGCCGCCAGCATACTGGCCCATAAGCGAACTTTGGTTGAGCTCGTTCATCTGCGCATCAGCCCGCGCCGACATACCCGCTGTGGCCCCCGCAAAAACAGCGCCCATACGCGGCACCAACAGCAGCAGCCCGAAGGCGATCATCAAGACAGCGCCGCCCTGAGCAACAGATTGCTCGGTAAGCCCCAAGGCGCGGCCAAAAGCCGTGACAAACACACCGAGCAACACGAAAGATGTGCTCATGCCGGCGGCCAAAGCTACAGGCCCTTTCGGGTTTGCCCCCAAAGCTCCGGCAAGCACCACGGGCAAGACGGGCAACACACAAGGGTTGATCAGCGTGAGTAGTCCCGCCGCATATGCCAAGATAAATTCCATGCTTATGACTTATGCGAGCGCGAATGGTCTTGTCACCAAAACTCTGGTTAACGCAACTTCACGATGATGTGGGTGATTGTTTCGAAAGCTGCACGGCAAGAATTCCGAACGCGATAATCGCAACACCGAAAACATCGAGCCAACCCAGCTTTTCTCCGAGAACCAACGCCGCGATAAGAACACCGACGAACGGGTTGAGAAAGTGAAACGTCGCAGCCCGAACAGCACCAATGCGATCAACCAGAAAGAACCACACGAGCGTCGCTGCGAGGCCGGGCACGAGCGTGGTGTAGGCAAAGGCCGCGATCAACTCGAAGTTCATATCGACACGCGGAGTTTCGAGCAAAACTGCTGCTGCGAACAATGCGGCCGACCCCACGAGCATTTGCAAGCCAACGACCATCATGAAGTTGCCGCCCGAGGTTGCCCCACGCAGAACCAGCGTCGCCAGCGTCAATGCGAGAACGCCAACAACCAACAGAGCAAAGCTAAACATGTCTATGCCACCGCCAAAACGTGACCCCATGATTATGCTCACACCAATCACCCCTGCGATCAGGCCGAGCAAACCCAGCGGTTTGATTTTCTCGCTGAAAAAGGCCCAGCCGGCGACCGCGACCAGCAGCGGCATCGTTGATGCGACAATAGCCGCAAGCGAGGCTTCTATCTTTTGCATCGCCACAAAGTTGAGCCCGAGGTAAACCGCGTTCTGGCAGAGCCCGAAGACGATCGTCGCCCGCCACTGCCCGCGTGTCAGCCGCCAGCTTTGGCCCATCACCCGCGCAATCAGAACGCCAAGTAAACCGGAGATCAGAAACCGGAAAGACAGCGCCCAAATTGGCGAAGCGTGCTCAACAATAATACGCGCCGACGTGAAGGCACTTGACCACATGACCGCAAAGGCCAGCCCCATGAGAATTGCTCTAAGATCCAACACCTGTCTCCAACGTAAAAGGGCCGCCACTGGGGCGACCCTTTCGGAAACTTTGCTGAAAGTCCAGCTTAGCCGTTAACGCTGTCTTTAAGCGCTTTGGCGATTGTCATTTTGACAACCTTGTCCGCGTCTTTCTTGATCTGCTCGCCGGTCGCCGGGTTGCGAACCATACGCTCTGGGCGCTCACGGCAGTAGATTTTGCCAACGCCAGGAAGTGTCACGGCGCCGCCGCCTGATACTTCTTTGGTGATGATCGCGATGATGGCTTCAAGAGCTGAGCCAGCTGATTTCTTGTCGCTGCCCATTTCCTCGGCGAGTGCTGCTACGAGTTGGGTTTTTGTCATTGGTTTTGTCATTGGTTTCTCCTGTAATTGCCCGATATAGGGCCCCATTGCGCTCATATAACTGCATGATGCGGTGCAACACAACGATATGTGTGCTGTTCAGGCAAGAAAATATGCGTTTTTCTGCGTTTTTCCGGCCTAAAGGAAGGCTGTTTCGCTAAAACTGCGTAGTTTCCGGCTGTGCAGGCGCTCAAGCGGCATATCACGCAGTGACTCCATCGCTTTGATGCCGATCATCAAATGCCGGCTCACTTGAGTTGTGTAAAAGTCGCTGGCCATGCCGGGCAGCTTCAGTTCGCCGTGCAGCGGTTTGTCCGACACACAAAGCAACGTGCCGTAAGGAACCCGAAAGCGAAAACCGTTTGCAGCGATCGTTGCACTCTCCATATCAAGCGCAACAGCACGGCTTTGACTGAGGCGCTGCACAGGGCCCTCGTTTTCGCGCAATTCCCAGTTGCGGTTATCGAGGCTCGCAACGGTGCCAGTGCGCATCAGGCGTTTCAACTCATAGCCTTTCAGCATCGTCACATCGGCAACAGCCTCTTCCAGCGCGACCTGTATCTCTGCAAGTGCCGGAACCGGCACCCAAACAGGCAGGTCATCATCAAGCACTTTGTCTTCACGCAAGTAAGCGTGGGCGAGCACAAAATCACCGAGCTGTTGTGAATTGCGTAGCCCTGCACAATGCCCGACCATAAGCCAAGCATGCGGGCGCAAAACTGCGATATGGTCTGTCGCTGTCTTGGCGTTTGATGGCCCGACACCGATGTTCACCAACGTAATCCCCGAGCCGTCAGCCCGCTTGAGGTGATAACTCGGCATTTGCGGCAACTTGTCGGGCGTTGGCAGTAAGCCATCCGCACTGGTGATCTCGGCATTGCCGGTGCCGACAAAGCTGGTGTAGCCGCTGTCTTTGTCGGCCAGCATTTTGCGCGCGTAGGCTTCAAACTCGTTCACGTAAAACTGGTAGTTGGTGAACAAAATGTGGTTCTGAAAGTGCTCTGGCGCAGTTGCAGTGTAATGCGCCAACCGTGCCAGCGAGTAGTCAACCCGCTGCGCCGTGAAAGGTGCCAAGGGCTCGGCGCCGTCCTCTCCGGCTTGGTAGGTTCCGTTCACGATGTCATCGTTGGTCGTGCTCAGGTCCGGCACATCAAAGACATCGCGCAGCGTGAACTCGGCAGCGCCCTCTTGTGGCACGGAAACCCGCGCGTCATTGGCGACGGCAAAATGAACAGGCATCGGGGTGTCGGAGTATCCGACCTCAACAGGCACTTGATGGTTCTCCATCAGAAGTTCCAGTTGTTGCGTGAGATAGTCGGCAAACAAGTCTGGCCGCGTGATCGTCGTGCTGTGCCGCCCGGGCTGGCTGACATGTCCAAAGCTAAGGCGGCTGTCAATCTGTGCATAGCTCGTGGTTTCAATTCGGACTTGCGGGTAAAACGCCCTCATCCGACCGCCCGTAGGCACTTCAATCATCGACTCGCTAAAAGTTTTGCACAGAAACTCAACGGAGATGTCATAGAGCTCGATCAGTCGCGCGACGGCTTCCTTCGCATCATCAAAACTCTGGAATTCGCCCTGATCAGGTGTCACAAATTGCGAAGGCATCCGCCGCTCCTATCAGTTAAAAGAAAACCAGCACTCTGTTGCAAGGCTGGGTTAAGCTTAGGGTGTCACGAAGCCCGATAAGGTTCAAGGAGCACATCATGGACTATGAAACAGTCAGCCCAGAGGAATTTGGCTCAGGCCTCCGCGGGTTTGGGTTTAACTTGTTGGTGACTGACGTGAAGCGCACTGCCGCCTTCTTAGAGACTGTTTTCGGCATGAAAGCACATCGTCTGTCCTCCGATTTCGCGATCATCACTCAGGGTAGCAACGTCATGCAATTGCACGCCGACAGCACCTATGCGTCAAACCCGCTGCTCGGTCTTCTTCCCGAAAATCCGCCTCGTGGTGCCGGCATCGAGATCAGGCTCTATGACTGCGACCCTGACAAAGCGGCGCAAATCGCCGAAGCCGCTGGTGGAACCATCCTTCAAGCCCCGACAGACAAACCGCATGGGCTGCGCGAGGCCTTCATCCTCTGCGCCGATGGTTACGCTTGGGTGCCGTCCCGGCCAAAAACCTGAACGAAAGTCGCAAACACGCTTGAGTGCCGTTTTCAGCCCGTGCAGTCTCCCCAAAAGGGAGTCGGTTTCATGACGTTCACCAACCTCGATCACTGGCACGAGCGCGTCGATATGGCCGCCGCCTTCCGTTGGACGGCGCGGCTGAACATGCACGAAGGCGTTGCCAACCACTTTAGCCTCGCCGTCAACGACGAGGGCACACGCTTTCTGATCAACCCCAATCAGGCGCACTTCTCACGCATCAAAGCCTCTGACTTGCTCGAACTCGATGCGAACGACCCTGCATCACTTGAAGGCCCCAACGCGCCCGACCCGACAGCATGGGGCCTCCACGGCGGGTTGCACCGTGCTTGCAAACACGCGCGATGCGCGATGCATGTGCACTCCATTCACGCAACCGTTCTGGCCTCTCTTGCCGACAGCCGCCTCCCGCCAATCGACCAAAACTGCGCGACGTTCTTTAACCGCTATGTGATCGACGAGAGCTACGGAGGCCTCGCCTTTGAAGATGAAGGTGCGCGCTGTGCCGCGCTGTTTAGCGACCCAAAACAGAAGGTGATGATCATGGGCAACCACGGCGTTTTGATTATCGGCGCAACCGTCGCCGAAACCTTTAACCGCCTCTACTATTTCGAGCGCGCCGCCGAAACATACATCCGCGCTCTGCAAACAGGCCAGCCCTTGCGTGTTTTGCCCGACGACATCGCCGAGAAAACCGCACAAGAGCTTGAGGACTACCCCGAGCAAGACGAGCGGCATTTGTCTGAACTCAAGGCAATCCTCGATGATGAAGGTTCTAACTACGCAACCTGATTGCAGATACCGCTTGAGCCACCTGCCCAACAGCGACAAACCGGAAGCAACGCCACCTTAGCAAGGACACGCCCATGCAATTCGCCATGACCGAAGAACAACAAATGATCGTCGACACGACGCGCGCCTTTGTAGAGAAAGAACTCTACCCGCACGAGGCTCTTGTCGAGCGAACAGGGCATCTGCCGATGGAACTCATCCGCGAGATACAGCCCAAGGCAATAGAGGCCGGGCTTTATGCGGCGAATATGCCCGAAGATGTGGGCGGTGCTGGCCTCGATACGCTTTCGTGGTTGCTTTATGAAAAAGAACTCGGCCGCGCCAACTATGCGCTGCATTGGACATGTGTTGCGCGCCCGTCAAACATTCTGTTGGCAGGCACCGAAGAGCAGCGAGAGCAGTATCTCTACCCGTGTATCCGCGGTGAAAAGTGGGACTGTTTGGCCATGACAGAGCCTGGTGCAGGTTCTGATCTGCGCGGCATGACAGCAAGCGCGAAGGAAGACGGCGGTGACTTTGTTCTCAACGGCACCAAGCATTTCATTTCGCACGCCGATATCGCCGACTTCTCGATCGTGTTCATGGCGACAGGCGAGGAAGAAACCCCGCGCGGAAAGAAAAAGCTGATCACCGCATTCTTTGTCGACAAAGGCACTCCCGGTTTTAGCGTGCGTGACGGCTATCGCAACGTCTCGCACCGCGGCTACACCAATGCCGTGCTCGAGTTTGACAACTGCCGCCTGCCTAAGTCTGCCGTGCTTGGCGAAGTTCACAAAGGCTTCAATGTCGCCAACGACTGGCTCGGTGCAACGCGCCTGCAAGTCGCGGCAACATCCCTTGGCCGTGCTGAAAGGGCCTTTGAGCATGCTTTGGCTTACTCTGCCGAACGCAAGCAATTCGGCCAGCAGATTTCCAAGTTCCAAGGCGTGTCGTTCAAGCTCGCCGATATGGCGCTTGAGATCAAAGCCGCGAACTTGCTAATGCAAGAAGCTGGCTGGAAGTTTGACCAAGGCACAGTCACCGAGGCCGACATGTCGATGGCCAAACTCAAGGCAACCGAAGTGCTGGCGATGGTGGCAGACGAGGCGATCCAGATTCACGGCGGCATGGGCCTGATGGACGAGCTCCCGCTTGAGCGTATCTGGCGTGATGCCCGCGTCGAGCGCATCTGGGAAGGCACCAGCGAGATCCAGCGTCACATCATCAGTCGCGACCTCTTGCGCCCGCTTGGTGGGTGACAACGTGCACCAAGACCTGAGCAAGTTACTAAATCCCAAATCCATCGCTGTCATCGGCGGCGGGGCATGGTGCGCATCTATCATCAAGGCCGCAGAGATGATCGGCTTTGAAGGTAGCATTTTCCCTGTGCATCCAGACGGAAAAATGATCGCAGGGCGCAAAGCGGTTACATCACTCGCCGCATGGGACGGGCCGATTGATGCCGCGTTCATCGGTGTGAACCGCAACGCCACAATCGAGATCGTTGCCGAGTTGGCAGCCCTGAACGCTGGCGGCGCTGTGTGCTTTGCATCCGGTTTTTCCGAAGCCAGCGCCGAGCTTACCGACGGTGCCGATTTGCAGGCTCAACTTGTTGAGGCCGCGGGAGATATGCCCATTCTCGGCCCGAACTGTTACGGCTTTGTCAACGCGCTCGACCGAACCGCTATCTGGCCGGATCAGCACGGATGCCAACCGGTTGAAAGCGGCGTAGCGATCCTCACGCAAAGCTCGAACATTGCGATTAACATGACCATGCAACTGCGCGGGTTGCCTCTTGCCTATACCGTGGCCTGCGGAAACATGGCGCAGACATCGCAAGCGCAAATTGCGATGCAGCTTCTCGACGATCCGCGCGTCACCGCGATTGGCCTGCACATCGAAGGCTTTGGCGACACGGCTGAATGGCACAGCTTGGCACTCAAAGCAGAGGCCAAATGCGTCCCTCTGGTCGCGTTAAAAGTTGGCCGCTCAAGTCATGCTCAGGCAGCAACAGTCTCGCATACTGCCTCTCTCGCGGGGAACGATGCAGGCGCCGATGCCCTGCTCAAACGTCTCGGAATTGCCCGCGTGCCGGATGTGCCGAGCTTTCTGGAAACACTCAAACTCATGCATGTCTGCGGGCGGCTGGAGGCCCCAACGCTGGCAACCATCAGCTGCTCGGGCGGTGAGGCGAGCCTCGCGGCCGACACAGCTCATGGCCGCGCGCTCGAATTTCCGCCGCTGAGCGAAACGCAGAAAAGCCAACTGTTTGAAGCTCTCGGCCCTAAAGTTGCACTGGCCAATCCGCTTGACTACCACACCTATATCTGGCGCGACACCGCGCGGATGACCGACACATTCGCAGCAATGGCCGGGCCTGATACCGGCATCACACTGGCGATTGTTGACTACCCGCACACCGATGCAGGTGACTGGGCCTGCGCGACAGAAGCCATCATCAACGCCCACAAGCGCACGGGGCGGCCCTACGGTGTCGTCACGACACTGCCCGAGCTGCTGCCACCCGAGCTTGCCACGCAGTTTATGCAAGCCGGTGTCGTGCCCTTTATGGGGCTAACCGAAGCGATCATTGCTGTTGAGGCTGCCGCGCTTCAGGCCCCCGTTCCCGGCACGCCCCCCTTACCGGCAGGTGAAGTTGCTGGTGCTGTTACGCTCTCCGAGGCCGAAGCCAAAAGCGCGTTGACGGCTCATGGTATGCCAGTTCCAAAATCCAAGCAGTTGACCACGCTGGATAACCTTGAGGAGCAGCTTGAAGGCATTGCCTTTCCACTGGTTCTGAAAGCCGAAGGGCTGGCGCATAAGTCAGACTCCGGCGGCGTTGCCCTCGGGCTTGCGAGCGCTGAAGATACGATGAAGGCGGCGCAGAAGATGGGCGGCAAAAGCTGGCTTGTCGAAGAGATGGAAAGCAACACTGTTGTCGAGCTCTTGCTGGGCGTAACCCGCGATCCGGCGCATGGTCTGCTGTTAACACTTGGCGCTGGCGGGGTTCTCACCGAGGTGCTTCAGGACAGCGCTTCGCTGCTTATGCCCGTCACCGCAAGCGAGGTCGATGCGGCTCTAACCCGCCTCAAATGCGCTCCGCTCTTGGTTGGTTATCGTGGTAAACCTGCGGCTGATCGCAAGGCTATAATCCGCGCCACTCTGGCAATGCAAGACTACGTGATTGCACATCTGAGCGAGATTGAAGAAGTTGAAGTGAACCCGCTGATCTGCACGCCCGACGGCGCTGTCGCAGTTGACGCACTTATCCGAAAGGCCATGCCATGAGCGATCAACAATCCCCCATCAAAACCCGCCGCGAAGGCGCGATTCTCGAAGTCACTCTTGATCGTCCGAAGGCCAATGCCATCGACCTCGCGACAAGCCGGATCATGGGCGATGTCTTCGCCGAGTTCCGCGATGATGACAGCCTGCGTGTGTGCATCATCACCGGCGCTGGCGAGAAGTTCTTCTGCCCGGGGTGGGACCTTAAAGGCGCAGCGGGCGGCGACGCGGTTGATGGCGACTACGGCCTTGGCGGGTTTGGTGGCTTGCAAGAATTGCGTGACCTCAACAAGCCGGTGATCGCGGCCGTCAATGGCATCGCCTGTGGTGGCGGGCTTGAGTGGGCGCTTTCGGCTGACATTATCCTCGCTGCCGAACACGCCACATTCGCGCTGCCAGAAATCCGCTCAGGCACGATTGCTGACGCAGCCAGCATAAAGCTCCCCAAGCGCATCCCCTATCATATCGCGATGGAACTTCTGCTCACGGGCCGCTGGTTTGATGCCGAAGAAGCTAAAACCTGGGGCATCGTCAACCACATTCACCCCTCGGCTGGCCTTTTGGACGCCGCTTGGGAAATGGCTCGCTTGCTGGCTTCCGGCCCACCACTTGTTTACGCTGCAATCAAAGAAGTTGTGCGCGATGCCGAAGACAGCAAATTCCAAGACGCTATGAACCGCGTAACAGGCCGACACCTGCGCACGATAGATGTGCTCTATGGATCAGAAGACAACCTCGAAGGCGCAAAGGCCTTTGCTGAAAAACGTGATCCAGTCTGGAAAGGCCGCTGAGGTTTGTCGTTAACCTTTTGCAATTCAACACGAATTTGAGCCAACTTACGCCTGCTAGCGACGTGCTGTATTGATTTTGCAGCCGGCCTTCCTGTATTCTGTAGATGGTTGCAATATGGGCCTAGTGCTTCTTGCGCAGTGCTCATAATGCAAACCTAGTCTAAATAAACAGTGTAAGCGGTGTGAAGAATGAATATTGGAGAACGTCTTTGATGATGTCACTCGACTTCGCTACGCACCTTACAAGAGCCCAAAAAAGACTTATATTTCTGATAGTTGACGCTTTGATGGCGCCATCTTCCCTTCTTGTAGCTATATGGTTGGTTGGCGCTGCACCCACAACCGGTCAAGGCATTTGGGGCCTTGCACCATTGCTGGTAACCTTGATGCTGGTCAGTGGTTTTGCCAGCAATCTCCTCGGCTTACCGCGAATCAAATTGAACTCATATGAGCTCCTGGGCATTGTCAGAACGGCGATATTTGCGGCAGTCCTTGGGGCTATAGCCTATGTGCTAAGTTTCAAACTGGCTGATTTCGGCTCAAATGCTGTCTTCGCTGTGTTCACAATGTTCTTGCTGATCGCCACGGTTACAATCCGCATCGTGCTACGGCATCTGCTCATCAAAATTTACCGTCGTGGCAGTGATCGCACCCGAATTCTTGTCTATGGGGCGAGCCAGACTGGCCAGCAACTTGCTATGGCACTGCAATCCGACGAAAGCTTGCAGCTGATCGCCTTTATTGATGATAATCCGACGGTGCAGAACCTTGTTATCGCAGGCCTGCCGGTGTTCTCCCCTGTCAATCTGGCTGACTTGGTTCGCAAGGAGCGGATCGACCGGATCGTGCTGACACTGCCCTCTGTGTCGCAATCCGAGCAGGCCCGCCTTGCCCACAAACTACGCGCTTTGGGCTGCGAAGTTCACTCGCTTCCCAGCTTTGCCACACTTATCGGTGAGGGGGCTATCGGCTCAAAATCCAGTCCTGTTACGATCAATGATCTGCTCGGCCGCGGCAACCTGTCCGAGCAGTTGCCAACCGTCGCCGAGAGCTACTCCGGCCGCAGCATCCTGATCACCGGTGCAGGCGGGTCTATCGGCTCTGAATTGTGCCGTCAGATCATTAGCTGTGAACCAGCAAAGATTGTGCTCTTTGATCACTCCGAGTTGGCGCTGTACACCATCCACAAGGAGCTTTCCGAGTTGGCACCGCAAGCCACTGTTACACCAGTGCTTGGCTCTATCACTGACAAAGGACTCGTTGAGCACGTGCTCGCACAGCACCAAATTGATGTGATCTTGCACGCGGCTGCTTACAAACATCTGCCCCTTGTCGAGGAAAACGCTATTGCCGGCCTGACGAACAATGTGCTCGGCACCAAGACGGTCGCTGAAGCCGCTCGCGCCGCCGGAGTCGCGCGCTTTATTCTTATTTCGACAGACAAAGCCGTGCGCCCCGTCAATGTTATGGGCGCGTCCAAACGGCTGGCAGAGCTTGTGGTGCAAGACCTCGCCTCACGCCCTGAAGGCACGCGGTTCTCGATGGTCCGCTTTGGCAATGTCCTCGGGTCGTCAGGCTCTGTCATTCCATTGTTTGAAGAGCAGATCGAACGTGGCGGGCCAGTGACCCTCACGCATGACGAAGTCACCCGCTATTTCATGACAATCTCGGAAGCCGCGCGCCTCGTGCTGCTCGCTGGCTCCTATTCTCGCGGCGGTGACGTGTTTGTGCTCGACATGGGTGATCCGGTTCCCATTCGCCGCCTTGCCGAGCAAATGATCGCGGCTTCAGGCCTACAAGTCAAAGACGCCGCAAATCCGCATGGCGACATCGAGATAGCTGTGACTGGCCTGCGCCCCGGTGAAAAGCTGCATGAAGAACTGCTGATTTCGTCAGATATGCTGACGACACCGCATAGCAAAATCCTCCGCGTTCAGGAAAGTGCTCTGTCAGAAATTGAAGTTGCAAACGCAGTGCGTGATATCAAAACAGCGCTTGAGCAACACGACGACGACATCGCCCGCGCGATCGTGGCGCGTTGGATCACCAAAGACACCGAGCAAGCCGATAAAGCCGCAACATCTCTCGGTAGCTCGGCCTAAAGCGTTTCGAGATGAAGTTAAGGCATAGCTTGATTTAGAAACGCGCACAGCATCAATAACCTGCACGCGCTTTGCCTGCTCGCGCTGTCTCAACAATAAGTCGAAACGCTTTAGGCTTCGTCTTCTTTAGGGGCAGCAATATAGTCGTGACGGCCAACCGAAACATAGGCCTCAAAGCCCGCGCGCTTGGCGTCTTTGTCAGTGTATATGTTTCGCAAGTCAGCAAGCTTGGGGTGGTGCATCCGCTTCGCCAACCGCTTCAGATCGAGCGCTCTGAACTCGTTCCACTCCGTCAGGATCACGACAAGATCAGCGTTTTGCGCGGCCTTGTAGGCATTCTCTACCCAATGAACGCCGGGCAGCAAAACTTCGCCCTCGTGGGCACCTTGCGGATCAACGACGCGCACCTTGGCACCGCCACCAACCAGCGCCGGAACAATCGTCAGTGAAGGCGCGTCGCGCATGTCATCGGTCTCGGGTTTGAACGTTACACCGAGCACCGCAACAACCTTGCCGTTAAAGCTGCCATCACAGAGATCAAGCAGCTTGTCGATCATCCGCCGCTTTACCTCTTCGTTGACTTTGATAACCGTCTCGGTGATCTGCATGGGCAGGCCGTTTTCCTGCCCGATACGGGCCAACGCCTTGGTGTCTTTCGGAAAACATGATCCGCCGTAGCCCGGCCCCGAGTGCAAGAATTTGTTGCCGATGCGCCCGTCAAGCCCCATGCCCTTGCTGACTTGCTTCACGTCAGCTCCGGTGCGCTCGCACAGCGCTGCGATTTCGTTGATAAACGTGATCTTAGTCGCCAGAAACGCGTTGGCGGCATATTTGATCATCTCTGCGCTCTCAAGGTCGGTTACAATGATCGGAAAATCGCGCAAAAACAGCGGACGGTAGATTTCTTGCATCACCTCTTCAGCGCGGTCACTTTGCACGCCAACAACCACACGATCGGGCTTCATAAAGTCGTCGATCGCCGCGCCTTCCCGCAGAAACTCGGGGTTGGAAGCGACATCGAACTCTAGCTTGGGGTTGGCTTTGCGCACCGTCTGCTTCACCTGCCGGTTGGTGCCAACCGGAACAGTCGATTTGGTCACAATCACGGTATAACCCGTTACTGCCTGCGCGATCTCCTCAGCCGCGGCCATAACATAAGTCAGGTCAGCATGCCCGTCACCGCGCCTTGTTGGCGTTCCGACAGCAATGAAAACTGCTTCCGCATCCGCAACCGCACTCACCAGATCGGTGGTAAATGACAGCCTGCCAGCACTGACATTCTTGGCCATAAGCGCCTGCAAGCCGGGCTCAAAGATCGGCACTTCGCCAGCTTCGAGCATTTCAATTTTTTCAGGGTTCTTGTCGACACAGACAACATCATGCCCGAAATCAGAGAAGCACACGCCCGAAACCAAACCGACATAGCCGGTGCCTATCATCGCAATTTTCATAAAACTTACTGCCTTTGTTTCGTTTTTCTCGCCTATGCCTGCGACACTGTCAACAAACTGGAAACAATGCGCCTCAGCTTGGGCCAAAAAGGTAACGATAACACTTAAAGAAGCTCGGAAATTTCCAGAAAATTTCCGTCAGTATCTCTGATCTAGATCGACATAATCGGCCCGCGAGCCCCCCGTGCGTTTGATGGGCCCCTCCACAACGGCAACATAAGGTGGTCAAGCGCCTCAACCGTCACAACCGACATTGCCTTTCCCCTTTGCTTCTCTAATCTGCGCGCAACAAGTTTATAGGTTCTCCGACATGGAAACGCACACCGATATCCTCGACCCGGCCCGCGCCAACGCCCTGCAAGCCTCTCTTGGCCTGCCCGCAAACATCACGCAAGGCAGCACACTGCCACCGTTCTACCATCAGCTTTACTTCTGGTCGCCTGAGCCGCCCGAAAACCTCGGCCGTGACGGACACCCCGCTACTGGCAACAGCCTGATCCCGAACCTCGGTTTGCCGCGCCGTATGTGGGCTGGTGGGCGGCTTGAGTTCTACACTCCGTTGCTCGCAGGTCATGCCGCTACAAAGCAAACAACCCTGCATTCTGTGAGTGAAAAACACGGCAAATCAGGCCCCCTCGCCTTTGTGACGTTGCAACATGATATCTCTCAAAACAGCAGGGTCGCCCTGCGCGAGTATCAAGACCTCGTCTACCGCGAAGACCCGACATCAAGCACACCAGCTCCGCAAGTTCTTGTGGCCCGCACTGACGAAACATCGTCCAATGCGTGCGACTTCAATTCAACGCTTCTGTTTCGCTATTCAGCTCTCACATTCAACGGGCATCGCATACACTATGACGAAGCCTATTCGCGCGAGGTTGAACATTACTCCGGCCTCGTTGTTCATGGCCCTCTTCTCGCGCAAATGCTCATGCTCATGGCCGAAAAGCACCTTGGAGCGCTCGCAAGCTTTTCCTTCCGCGCCACATCTGCGCTCATGCACACAGAGACAGCCGAGTTTTGTATCAAAGACAACAGCCTCTGGGTTCGTGCGTCCGATGGCCGTCAATGTATGCAAGCCGAAGCTACAACGACGCGTCAGGCCCAAATTCCGCCGGAATAGAGTCTGTTTCGTCCAAAATCATCTCCGCCATCATCCGCGCAATTTCTGTCGCCATTCCAAAGCCGATCTTAAAGCCGCCGTTGGCGATGAACTGCCCTTCAAACAGGGGGTGCGCACCCAACATCGGTGCACGGCTCTTGGCTTTAGGCCGCAGCCCTGCCCAGCGTTGAATGACTTCTGCATCACGCAAAACCGGCAGCACCGCATATGCGCGCTCAAGCACCGCATCAAGCTGCTCGTCGGTGTCAAAAGGTGTTTCAAACTCCCGCTCACTGGTTGAGCCAACAGCTACAGTTCCGTTCCAATGCGGTACAATATGCACTGTGTCTGCAAACACCTGAGGCGCGTTGCTTGCGTCATATTTGAGCAAAGCGCCCTGCCCCTTCACTGCACTGCCGATATTGCCCGCGAAATGCCGGTTCATGCGTTCAAGATCATGCACACCGGTTGCCCAAACAACTTTGCCGGCATCCTCGGCCTCCGTAGTGATCACACCGCCGCGCGCTTCTATGGCCTTTGCTAAAGCCTCGCAGGCTTGCTTGGGGAAAATCCGCGCGGTGAGCGTGTCATGCACATATTGCCCCGTTGCGCTGTCTGGCACCAAGCCCAACAAGTCGTCTGCATGGCACACGCGCCACTGCGCCTTGCCCTTCCAAAGCAATTTCGATGTCTCTTCTCGCCCGCGCGCCAACGCAACGGCGCGTTCGTCAGCAAGCGGCTGTATTCGCCCTGTGCGCGCATAACTAGTCTCTATTCCGGCCCAAAACTGAACATTCTTCCAAAAATCTTCTGCTGCAATCAAGCTCTCAAACTGACGCTCTTTCTTCTCGTTCCAGTTCTCCGGCACATGCGGTGCGAGCGCGCCGACAATGCCGCCACTTGCCCCTGCTGCAACGCCGTTCGGGTCGATCACCCGCACCTTCGCCCCTCGACTTAAGCACTCCCAAGCGATGCTGAGGCCGAAAACACCGGCACCTCGCACTGTCACGTCTACCATTGCCAAACTCCTGCGCGGGCGGCATGCTCGCGGTGAGAACCTTCTACCGGATAACCTCTAAATGAACCAGACAGCCGAGCTTTCCTGGCGTTCAGGCCAAGTGCCTGTTTCCGAGCGCTTTGATGATCCCTATTTTAGCCTCGAGAATGGTCTCGCCGAGACCACTTATGTGTTTCTCGACGGGAATGATCTTCCCGCCCGGTTTCGTGACGGATTTCACATTGCCGAGCTCGGATTCGGCACTGGCTTAAACCTGCTCGCCACGCTCAAGCTCTGGCGTGATAGTGGCCAGCAAGGCTGTCTGCATTTCACCAGCTTTGAGGCCTTCCCGATGGATGCTGAAGCCATGCTCAAGGCGCAGGCTGCTTTCCCCGAACTTGCCGACATCAGAGAAGAGCTCGCGCCGCATTGGCTCTCGGGCGCGACCGCGATCAAAACTGAAAGTCTCAGCTTCAACCTTATCCTCGGTGATGCGCGTAAAACAGTCTCTAATATGGCGCAAAAGTCCGACGCCTGGTTTCTTGATGGTTTCTCACCAGCCAAGAACCCCGAGCTTTGGGAGCAAAGCCTGCTCGCCCAAGTCGCTGCTCAAACTGCCCCCAAAGGAACCGCAGCAACCTACACCGCAGCGGGTTTCGTGCGCCGATCGCTGGAAGCCGGCGGTTTCACCGTGCAGCGCCGCCAAGGATACGGCCGCAAGCGCCACATGACAGTCGCAAGGATGCCCGCATGAGCGCCCAGAACAACACTCGCCTCGGCATCGGGCTGATGGTCGCAACAACCTTCATCTTCGCGGTGCAAGACGGCATTTCGCGCTATCTCGCTGGCGAGTATAGCGTGCTTATGGTGGTGATGATTCGCTACTGGTTCTTCGCCGCATTTGTAACCGCTGTCGCTTCGCGCAAAGACGGTGGCATCCGTGCCGCTGCCCGCACTGAGCAACCTTTCCTGCAAATCTTCCGTGGCCTTCTCCTCGCTGCCGAGACTTGCGTGATGGTCTACGCCTTCACGCTGATTGGCCTTGTCGAAAGTCACGCGATCTTCACATCATACCCTTTGCTCATTGCTGCGCTTTCCGGCCCGATCCTTGGAGAAGCCGTCGGTTGGCGGCGCTGGACAGCGATTTTCATCGGCTTCGTCGGCGTGCTCATCATCCTCAAGCCTGGGCTTGGTGTGTTCGCGCCCGCGGCAGTCGTGCCGCTTGCCTCCGCCCTCATGTTCGCGCTCTACGGTTTGCTAACGCGTTACGCCGCCCGTAAAGACACTGCCGAAACGTCGTTCTTCTGGACAGGTGTTTCAGGCGCGATCGTAATGACAGTTGTCGGCGTGTCCCAATGGGAACCAATGACAGCACATGATTGGTTCTGGATGGCAGCGCTCTGCGTCATCGGCGCAACTGCGCACTACCTGCTGATCAAAGTCTATGAAGTTGCCGAAGCCAGCGCCGTGCAGCCGTTCGCTTACTTACAACTGGTGTTCGTCTCGTTTATCGGCGTGTTTGTGTTCTCGGAAACCGTCGCGCTAAACGTTGCGATCGGCGCGGCCGTTGTTGTGTGTGCTGGGCTTTTCACGCTTTGGCGCGAGCGTCAGTCAAGCTGAAGTTTGCGCATCGTGCCGCCGACAAGCTCCTTGCTGAACGGCACCGGAAGCGCCGCATCTCCAAGCCGCGCACGGTAGACAGGCAGGCTTTCGGCAACGCGCATCACATAATTGCGCGTCTCGTCAAAGGGAATGCTCTCGATCCAGTCAATCACGTCGATCACCCCTTGCCGGGGATCGCCCCGCTCGTTCATCCAGCCGTCAGGCCGCGAAGGGCCGGCGTTATATGCCGCCGCCATCATAATCACATTGCCGTCATATCGCTCTGCCAGTTTCGCAAGATAAGCTGAGCCAAGTTCGGCATTGTAACGCCAGTCGTTCAACACCCGCGACGGCACATGATCATGCCCCAACTCGCCCGCAACTTCGGCGGCGGTCGGCGGCATCAGCTGCATCAACCCAAGAGCGCCCGCGCCGCTGGCAACGCTCGGGTCAAACTCGCTTTCCCGCCGCGCTATCGCGAGCGACATTTCTACAGGCACAGGAAAATGCATATTTTGCATTGGGTGCAGCGCGTAATAGTGCGCAGGCAACGTAATGCCGCGCTTCACGCTGGCCTTTCCAAGCATCACCGCAAGGTGCGGCGCGCCAATGTCGAGTGCAAAATTTCCAAGCTGCCCAAGCGTCTTGCGGTCAGCGTCCTCACCAATCTTCAATATGAACTGTTCAGCCAGGCTCAGTTGCCCGTTCTTGGCCAACAAAGCCACGAGCTTTGCCAAGTCGCCCTGCGCAAACTCCGCCTCTTGCCACGCGGGGAAGTATTCGCTGCCGGAAAGCGCAGAATCAGTCTCTAATCCCGCCCGTTCAGCTGCCAGTAACCCGTAGAAACTCGTCTGGTGCTGGCCTCCGAACTCATACGAAAGTTGCGCCTCTCTGGTCTTTCCGAGCGCGGTATAGGCCTCGCCCAGCCAAAAGCCCGCACGGCCAAGCGAAATCGGTGTTTCAACAGCCCCTATGAACCGCTTGAAATGCACAACAGCCTGCCCCGCGTTGTTCAGCTTTCGCAGCGCAATATACCCCGCAAGCCATTCAAGATCAGCAAAGGAACTACCTGCCGTCAGCCCGTGATTGATGGCCAGCCTGTAAGCCGTGATCGGATCGTCTTCGCGCATGATTTGCCGCGCAAGGCTACGCCGCCATCCGGCCCAGCGAGCCGGTTCCCCCAACTTACCCTCTTCGCTCTGGTCGAGCATCAGCTTGATCGTGCGCTCCTTACTGCCGCGATGATAGTTCCACAGAAACTCCTCATACTTGAGCCCCGGATCACTGCGCAGCTTTTCAGGCACAGAGGCGATAACTGCCTCGGGGTCTTTCGCCTTGGCACGCAGTTGCAACCGCGCACGCGCAAGCTTGGCCTGATCATCAGACACCAGCGCAATCATCCTGTTCGCATCATCCTTCAGGCCGCGAAACAGCGCCATATCAAGCCGCGCCTCGTGATGTGGCGCCAGCAACTTGGCGTGGTCTTTCAAATAGGCCTTATGTAGCTCCGCGCTCAGATCAAAGCTCCGCCATGCCATGATCAGCGTAGCTTCGGCTTCGTCGCGTTCACCTGCCTCGATCAGCGCTTTCGTGAAAGTCAGAATGCCCTGCCCTGTCTGCGCCGTATGCCCCTTGAAAAATCGCAAAACCTGCGAGTTGGGCGCGCCTCGAAAATGCTTCTCGTTGCGTGTCTTGAGGCGCTCAAGCCCCGGCCAATGCGGATAACGCTCTACGAAAGCAAGCACAGCGTCAGCCGGGCCTGCCCCGCCTTGCAACCGCAACCACTCAATAAAAACCTGCGCTTCAGGTGCAGCTTTCGCAGCCAATACATCAGCTGTCGCCCAGTCGCCTTTTGACGCGGCAACAATTGCGCTGCTCAGCGGGCGCGGCGCTGCAGGCGCTTCGGCGAACACGGCACCAACAGGCATAACCATGGCTAAAAGAAACAGGAACCGAGCAAACATCTCTTGCATTTTTCCTTAACAAACAGGATAGAACAGGCGCAGCATAGCTTGTGTTCACACCATGCGCCAACTCACGAAAGCGCGTGCTCATGAGCTAAGGCCTAAAACCGCCGGTCGCAAGGCCTGTAAACACAATGAAGGAGCGCATCATGTTCAAAGGCTCAATGCCTGCCCTGATCACGCCGTTTAGCAACGGAACTGTGGATGTAGAAGCGCTCAAACAACTGGTTGAGTGGCATATCGGTGAGGGCTCTCACGGGTTAGTGCCCGTCGGAACATCAGGCGAAAGCCCAACGCTGACGCATGCCGAGCATGACTTGGTTGTGGAAACCGTGGTTAAAGCAACTGCTGGCCGCGTGCCCGTTATCGCCGGTGCCGGCTCAAACAACACACTCGAATCAATTCGCCTCGCGCAAGCGGCTGAAAAGGCCGGTGCTGACGGTGTGCTGGTGGTTACGCCATACTACAACAAACCGACGCAAGCAGGCCTCATCGCGCACTTCCGCGCTGTGCACGACTGCTGCAACCTGCCGATCATCATCTACAACATCCCGCCGCGGTCTGTTGTTGATATGTCACCCGAAACTATGGGTGAGCTGGCCAAATTGCCACGCATTGCCGGCGTAAAAGACGCCACAGGCGATCTCAGCCGCGTGCCGCTTCAACGTATCACTTGCGGCAAAGACTTCATTCAGCTTTCCGGCGAAGACGCAACTGCGCTTGGCTACAACGCGCACGGCGGATCTGGCTGTATTTCTGTCACCGCCAATGTCGCACCTGCACTTTGCGCCGAGTTCCAGACAGCAACGCTTGAGGGCGACTACGCCAAAGCGCTAATCTTGCAAGACAGACTCATGCCGCTGCATATCGCGATCTTCCTTGAACCAGGTCTTGTGGGCGCCAAATATGCTCTTTCAAAGCTCGGTCTTTGCAGTCCGGAAGTGCGCTTGCCGCTTACGGCTATCACCGCCGAAACAGAAGCCGCCATCGACGCCGCAATGCGCCACGCCGGATTGATAAACTAGACTCTAACTTAGCCAAATTGCGCTATTTCAACACCCGAACTTGTGAGTTTGGCCCGTAACGCACGGGCCATACTCACGGCCTCTGCCGTATCGCCGTGCAGGCATACAGTGTCGATCTTTGCAGGTATGCGCTTGCCGCTCGAGGCAATGATCGCGCCTTCCTGTAGCATGAGCAAAATGCGCTCTGCCGCGGCATCAGCATCATCTAACACAGCGCCCTTTTTCGAGCGGTCAACCAGCGTCGCATCATCCTCATAAGCGCGGTCGGCAAATATCTCGCCCGCCCAGTTCGCACCAAGGTCTTGCGCCACGCTTTGCTGCGCGGTTTCACACAGCACCATCAAGGTTATGTCAGGGTCAACCCTAAGCGCTGCCTCATAGCAAAGCCGCGCCAGCCCCGCGTCTTCCGAACACATGTTCGACAATGCACCATGCAGCTTGAAGTGCCGCACCTGTGTGCCAACGCTGGCAGCTATGCCCCGCGCTGCTCCAAGCTGATAAGCAATCAGATTTTGCAGTTCTTCCGCGCCAAGTTTCATCCGCCTTCGTCCGAACCCTTTGAGGTCAGCAAACCCCGGGTGCGCGCCTATGCCAACATCATTCTGAACTGCAAGTCGCATCGTGTTGGCCATCACATCAGGATCACCGGCATGAAAGCCGCAGGCAATGTTGGCCGAGCTGATCACATCAAGCAGCGCCGCATCATCACCCATTTTCCAGGGCCCAAAGCCCTCGCCCATGTCTGAATTGAGATCAACCTTGATGGTCATGTGCTACTCCTCATCGCCAGCGACTGCACCGCTGATCAACTGATAACTCAGCAAGTTCGCGATGTCATGTGGGCTGCGTATCACTGGCTCTGATATGTCTCTAAATCTGCGCAAAACGTCCCTTTCAGGTGTGAACAGCCTGTCTGCCTCTTCAAGTGAAATCACTTCAAACCAGAGTTCAGAGTCGGGCGCGGCTTGCGCAACAACCGGCATATCTTCTTCCAGCACCGCTCCAATTCTCGGGTAACCACCTATCGTCTGACATTCCGCCATGAGCACGTAAGGCTCGCCAGCGCCTGTCATCTGGATGTCGCCCGGAACAATCACATCAGACACGACCCCAAGCTGGTCTGTCGCGTTAAATCCGGCACCGGCGTGCTCAAGTTTTGCTGCCTGACGGTTGGCTTGTCCGCTCTTGCGAAATCTTGTCGCAACAAAGCGTTCAAACACATCAACACTGTAATGTTCAGTCTGTGGCCCTGTCACAAACCTGAGCCTGCCGCCAGAAAACCTGTCGGCGATCGGCACTGCAAGGGGCGGCGCAGCGAGGTTGTTGTCTTGGCCAAGTTTCAGCTGGTCACCACCCTGCAAGCCCTTCCCAAGTCGCGCACCCAAATGCGTTGCGACGCTGCCAAGTTGCTTTCGCTCATCAAACCCGCCGCCAAAGGCGACATAGCCGTAAACGCCCCTCCCCGAAGGCCGCAGCGTCAACACTTCATCTGGCATCAAAATATGGCTGGCGTTCCAGCGCAAAGCACGCCCGTCGATATCAGCTTTCATTGGCGCGCCCGTCAGCGCAACCCGCTGCGGTGCGCTCACCGTTGCTTGCAGCCCCGTCGGTGTCTCGATCGCGGCAATGCTCATGTCGCCGCCCAGCAAGGCCGAAGCCTCAAGCAATGCGTGCCTGTCCATCGCCCCTCCGCGCGACAAGCCGTATTTCAAAAACCCCTCACGGCCCAAGTCTTGCAAGGTGGTGTTCGGCCCGGCTTTAAGCAGCGAAACGACGCTCATGTTGCGGCCTCTTCAAGCTTGGCTCCACCCATGTTTTCAGTCTCTAACAAAGCAAAATCATGCTCGGATACGGCCTCAAAGACTAGCTCGTCACCGGCCGTCAGGGCAAAGGGGTGTTCAGCGTTTACATCAAATAATGGCAGCTTCGTAAGCGCGATCTGCCGCCAGCCAGTTGGAGAGGGATTGGCAAACAAAACCAACTGCCGCACAGCGATTACCAGCGCGCCAGCAGGCACCGACGGCGTGAGCTCGGCTTGCCGCCCGATGTTCCAATGCTCTGGCAACATGCCCAAATATGGCTGCCCCGGCGCAAACCCAAGCGCGAGCACCCGCACCCTGGACTGACTCAGCTCGCGCACCGCGGCCTCTTGCGACACGCCCGCAAGCTCAGCCGCTTCTCGCAACTGCGGACCGGCATCACCGCCGTAAAGCGCCGGAACCCGCCACAACCGGGCAGGCTGAATTTTGGTATCAGCAAACCAGTCACGACTGTTCAATAGCGCCTGCAAACTGTTCACAATGTCTTTTCGCGCAGCAACACCGCGATCAAAGCGCACAAACACCGAGGCCAGCGCTGTGCTCACTTCAAGCACACCCGCAATCTCATCCGCCTCGACCTCGGTTGCAAAACGCAAAACAGCACGATTCGCCACAT
Source organism: Lentibacter algarum (assembly GCF_018860975.1). Classification (GTDB taxonomy): domain Bacteria; phylum Pseudomonadota; class Alphaproteobacteria; order Rhodobacterales; family Rhodobacteraceae; genus Lentibacter; species Lentibacter algarum_A. The sequence continues at coordinate 225,236 of NZ_JAHKQI010000002.1, read as the reverse complement.
CATCAAGTTGGTCTGCAAAACGCACAAGGTAGCCTTCGGTTCCCAGTGGCAAGATGGCAGGCATATGGCTCATGGCTTTCCTTTACGAAACATTCGTGGGCCATTTTGTCAGCAATGTCGCAAATGAAAAGCGTCTATTCGCTTACCGTTGCTGTCTGCGCCTGCTTCCTGTGTGAATATTACCCTCAAAGGAGGCCCGATGCTCGAAATTTGGGAAGGTATGAAAGCAGCAACTTGGCTTGTGCTGACGTTTGACGCCGATTTGGTCGAAATCGCCATGCGCTCGCTATTTGTGACGCTGTCAGCCGTGGCCATCGCCGCGCTTATTGCTTTTCCGCTCGGGGCGTGGTTGGCGATAAGCCGCTATCGCTTTCGCCGGCTTGTTATCGCCACGCTCAACGCACTTATGGGCCTGCCGCCTGTCGTTGTCGGCCTCGCGGTCTATCTGCTTCTGTCACGTTCCGGCCCCTTCGGAGTTATGGGGCTGTTGTTCACGCCATGGGCGATGATCATTGCGCAGGTCATTATCCTCACGCCTCTTATCGCCAGCATAGCGCATCAGTCTATCCGCGATCTCTGGGCCGAGTATCATGACCTGTTGATTTCGCTCAACACCAGCCGCTCACAACGCATTAAAACGCTCCTCTGGGACAGCCGCCGCGCCCTGCTCACAGCCGCACTCGCAGGCTTTGGCCGTGGCATCGGAGAAGTCGGCGCAATCATGATCGTCGGCGGCAATATCGACCATGTCACACGCGTTATGACAACCGCCATCGCGCTTGAAACCAGCAAAGGTGACTTCGCCCTCGCAATCGGCCTTGGGTTTGTGCTCATCGGCCTCTCTCTCACGGTAAATATAGCGATCCACATGCTCACCGGAACCGAGGTGCGTGACCGATGGTAAGCATTCTGCCCCTCACCCTGTCTCAAGCCACGGTTTCACGCAGGGAAAAGCGCCTGCTCGGCCCAATTGATCTCACGCTCGAGGCGGGCGGGATCACCATCGTCCTTGGCCCCAATGGCGCGGGTAAAAGCACCTTGCTCAGGCTCATGCACGGGTTGGAAAAGCCAAGCTCGGGCAAGCTGCGTTATGCCGCTCCGCGCGCGCTTGCCTATTCACAACAAGCCTTCGTGTTTCAAACACCTGTTATGCTGCGCCGCTCTGTGCTTGGCAACTTGAGTTACCCGCTCACCACACACAAAATGCCGCGCGCTGAAGCAGAAAAACAGTCTCTAACATGGCTTAAACGGCTCGGGTTAGGCTCTCATACCAGCCAACGCGCCTCACAGCTTTCGGGTGGTGAGAGACAAAAGCTCGCCCTTGCCCGTGCGCTCATTCGTCAGCCAGAACTCCTGTTCCTTGACGAGCCCTGCGCAAACCTCGACGGCGCCGCCACCCGCGATATCGAGCGCTTGATCATCGAAGCCGGCGCATCCGGAACCCGCATCATCATGGCGACACATGATCTGGGTCAGGCGCGCCGTCTGGCTGATGATGTTTTGTTCGTCCATCACGGACTCATTCATGAACAAAGCGAAGCCGCTACATTTTTCGACAATCCGAAAACAACCGAAGCACGCAGTTTTTTAAAAGGAGATCTAATCTAATGAAACGCCTGTTCCTTACCCTCGCCGCCACTCTGATGTTCGCAACCACTGCCTCCGCAGAGAGCCTCAAGCTGGCAGTCACCACGTCATTTCACAACTCCGGCCTGTCTGACATTCTGCTGCCTGAAATCAAGCAGGACACCGGACTTGAAGTGCAACTAATTGTTGTCGGCACAGGCCAGGCGCTTCGTCTCGGGGCCGCGGGAGATGTCGACGCTATCTTGGTGCATTCCCGCAAGGCTGAAGACGCCTTTCTCGCTGAAGGCAACGGCACTCACCGCCGCGAGATAATGTATAATGACTTCGTGATCATCGGGCCAGAAAGTGACCCCGCTGCAGTAAGCGAAGAGTCACAAACTGTCATCAACGTCCTGCAACGCATCGCCGATGAACAAGCGCCCTTCGTCAGCCGTGGCGACGACAGCGGAACCCACAAGAAAGAGCTCGCACTTTGGAGCGCCGCCGGCATAACCGAAGAACAGCGTTTGCCGCGGTGGTATAAGGAGGCAGGCGCTGGTATGGGCGCATCGCTCAACACCGCGTCGGGCGTTAATGCCTATATTCTGGCCGACCGGGCGAGCTGGCTCAACTTCGGTAACAAAGGCACTCTCAAGCTGCTCTTCGCCGGTGATCCGACCCTGTTCAACCAATACGCCTACATTCCCGTAAACCCCGCGAAGCACGGGCACGTCAAACACTCCGAGGCTCTTGCACTTGAGGCATGGCTTACAGGCCCTCGCGCCGCCGAGCTGATCAACAACTACAAGATCAACGGCGAAACGCTGTTTACCTTCAACGCGGAGGCAATGCTCGAAGCTGCTGAGTAAGCTAGGCGCTACTGATTGAACACGCGGCTTGGGTGTAATTCTCCGGCCTTGTAGACGCCGACAGCCACAGCCTTGCCATCAAGGCTCGCCCAACACTCGTCGCCGTATTCGACATCGGCGGCGAGCACCATGCCGGGGTTGCCGTTGCGCAGTTTGGCCGCGCCTTCGGGCGTGGTCTTTAGCTCGGTCACATCAGCAAGGCCAATTTCTAGCGGCAAGATATGCGCATCTAAAGCCACGTCATGCGCCATCTCTTCAATCTGCTCAAAAGTCAGCCCTTCGTCGGCCTCAAACGGCCCGGACCAGACTCTACGCAACCACGAAACGTGCCCTTTGCAGCCGAGGGCTTCACCAAGATCACGCGCAATCGAGCGCACATAACCGCCCTTGCCGCAGATCATCTCAAGCTTGGCATGGTCAGCATCCCGGCGGTCAACCAGCGTCAGTTCCTCTACCCACAAGGGCCGCGCCGCAAGCTCAACATCTTCGCCGTCACGCGCCAGCTTGTAAGCCCGCTGCCCGTCGATCTTCACCGCAGAAAACTTCGGCGGCACTTGCTGGATGTCACCAACGAACTTGAGCAATGCTTCTTTGATGTCGTCGTCGCTTGGCCGAGTGTCCGATCGCGCAATTACTTCGCCCTCGGCGTCATCAGTGTTTGTCGCTTCACCGAGCTTCACCTCAAACTCATAGGCCTTCAGCGCGTCGGTGATGTAAGGCACCGTTTTGGTCGCCTCGCCCAGCGCCACAGCCAAAACACCGGTTGCATCCGGGTCAAGCGTGCCAGCATGGCCCGCCTTTTTCGCCTGTAACGCCCAGCGCACTTTGTTAACAACTGACGTCGATGTCATGCCAGCAGGTTTATCAACCACCAGCCAACCCGAAATATCGCGGCCTTTGCGTTTGCGTCCCATGTCTGCCCCTTACTGCAAGATGTCGCGGGTTAGCGCAGCCGCCACGGCGCGTCAATCGGCGGCTTCAACCACACCTATAATCGGCCCAAGCAAAAAGCCCTTGTCGTTACGGTTAATGTCGGGCGCATAAATGCGCGAAACATTGCCGTCAAAGTAAAGCGCTTGCGGCAGCTTTAGCGCGTCACGCACAAAGCTGCCCAACTCGTGAAAGGTGACTCGGTTGTTTGAAATCACAAACACCGCGCGCTTGCCGTCAGCGCTTGTCGCGACACCGTTGCGCACATAACGGCTGGTGCTGTCGCGTAAAAACCTCGGGTGGAGTTCACCGTCAATCACCAGCATCGGGCCAGATTGCGTCGCATGTTTACATTCAGGCTTCTGGCGCAAAAATTGTTTGGTTTCAAACACATCGGCACGTCCGTCGCGCACACAAAACACCCCGTTCGGCAGCAGCCCAAAGTTGCCCGGCCCTGCGTTCGGAATCACCCGCATGAGTTCAACACCGTTTTCAACATAATGCCCAACAGGCGCGCGATCGTCGTGATACATGCCCGCGTTTGCAGCAAAGGCGAGCTTCTTGTTCTCAAGTTTCAGAACGTCATCAACAGCAAAGAATTGACCCAGAACAGAGCCTTCTTCGCTTTCTTTGTAAAACAGCCTTAGCTCTTCAACGCCCGCATCAACTTCGCAAATTGTGTAGGAGTTGCCCTCATACACGCGGTCTTCACAGCTGACCGCCCCCACAGTTGAAGCAAGGCAGCTTAGCCCGAGGGCAAATATGAGGTTAGTTGTCCAAGTCACGTTTAACTTCGGGGCGCGCAAACATCGCGTTCGTGGCGTCCATCTGATCAAAGGTTGTATCAAGCAAAAACTTAAGGTCAGGCGTGTGCCGCAACCCGACTTTCTTGCCAACAATCCGCCGCAGCTCATGTTTGTTGCGCCCAAGCAGCTCAAGCACAACATCCTTGCCCTCGCCCGCCAGCGGCAAAACAAAACAGGTCGCGATCTTGAGGTCCTTAGAAACCCGCACCTCGCCAACCGTGATCGAAAGCCGGTTGAGATCAGGGTCGTGAATGTCCCCTTGCATCAAAACCTGCGCGAGCGTGCGGCGGATAACCTCGCCGACGCGCAACATGCGCTGTGAAGGTGCGCCATCATTTGAATTACTCTTAGCCATATGCAGCAGTTAAACACTCTGCAAAGCTTTGCCAAGCTCCCTCAGGCGCGCTATGAGCAGCATAAGCAACATTTTACCGGAGCCAAGCATGTCAGATCTACCAGGGATAACCATTACAGGCGCCTCAGGCCGCATGGGGCAGATGCTTGTCAAAACCGTAGTGCAGTCGGACAAGGCCCGCCTCGTTGGTGCGGTTGAGCGTGAAGGTCACGATTGGGTCGGCAAAGACATTGGTATGCTCTGTGGCTTGGGCGAAGTCGGTGTGCTTGTCGAAAGTGATCCGCTGCCCGCCTTCGCACGCTCACAGGCGGTCATCGACTTCACAGCGCCCGCTGCCACGCTTGAGTTTGCGGCGCTAGCAGCGCAAGCCCGCGCCGTGCATGTAATCGGCACGACAGGCATGTCAGAAGCCGAAATCGCCTTGTTAGAGCCTGCTTCTCGGCATGCGGTGATCGTGCGCGCTGGCAATATGAGCCTTGGGGTCAACTTGCTTACACAGCTGACAAAGAAGGTCGCCGAGGCGCTCGATGATGACTACGACATTGAAGTGATCGAGGCCCATCACAACCAGAAGGTTGATGCCCCTTCAGGCACTGCTCTGATGCTCGGAGAGGCCGCCGCCGAAGGTCGTGGTGTTACATTGTCCGATGTTTCCGATAGCGGACGTGACGGCCTGACCGGCGCGCGCAAAAAAGGCGACATCGGCTTCTCGGCGATCCGCGGCGGCGATATCATCGGTGAACATGACGTAATGTTTGCCGCCGCTGGCGAGCGCATCACTCTGCGGCACGTCGCAACTGATCGCTCGGTTTTTGCCCGTGGCGCACTCAAGGCCGCGCTTTGGGGCCAAGACAAATCTCCTGGGCACTACAACATGCTCGACGTTCTCGGGCTGTAAGCCAGCTCTTTTTCTTGGCACAAATATCCCCGCCGGAGGCTCCGACGCTTCAAAGCCGGCTCAAAAATCGATGGCGATGCCCTTTTTTTCCCAGTCGCCGTAGCGCGCAGGGTCGGGCCCGTCACGCCCGCCGAGCTCCTTGGGGGCAGCCTTCATAGCCGCATCACGCGCAACACGTCGCTCTTCGGCTTCAGCCAAAGCGCGTTTGGCGGCGTCGGGCAGATCATCACGGTTTGACATGGCGTATTCCTTTCGGCTCGCACCTGATATAAGCCGCCAACAACCAGATGCCAAGGATGCCCGATGACAACCCCCCGCCAAGCCGCACTCAACATGCTCAACCAAGTGCTCGCCGAGGGCCGTTTGATGTCAGAGACAACAACACTGCGCGCACTCGAAGGGCTTGATGGCCCCTCAAAAGCCCGCGCCCTGCGCCTTGCCAACGAGACTCTGCGCAACATCGAGCGCGCTGACAAACTGCTCAAACCGCACCTGCGCAAACTGCCGGCTCCCTATGTCCAGAACATGCTGCGTCTGGCGGCCGTCGAGCTTGCCCAAGGCGGCGATGCGCATGGGATCGTCAACGAGGCCGTCGCGCTGGTCAGCAAGCACAAGAAATACGGCAGCATGAAAGGGCTGGTGAACGCCGTGCTGCGTAAAACCGCTGCAGATGCCCCCGGGAAATTCGCCATCATGCGTGCGCCGCGCTTGCCCAAATGGCTGCGTGGCCCGCTCTCCGAGGCTTATGGCCGCGAAGCCCTCGCCGCGATGGAAGCCGCGCATCATGCCGGCGCACCGATTGATATCTCGGTGAAATCTGACGCCGCCGGTTGGGCCGAAAAGCTCGGCGGCACACTCACATCTTTCGGCTCTGTTCGCCTGCAAGACGCCGGCCAAGTCACCGCACTTGAAGGCTTTGAAGCTGGCGACTGGTGGGTGCAAGACAGCGCCGCATCCCTGCCCGCACAGCTGCTCGATGCTCAAGCAGGCGAGGCCGTGCTCGACATGTGCTGCGCACCGGGTGGCAAAACAATGCAGCTCGCCGCAACTGGCGCTCGCGTCACCGCACTCGATGCATCCGAAACGCGCCTCAAACGTGTCATAGAAAACCTCACGCGCACGGGCCTTACTGCTGAAATCATCTGCGCCGACGCCCTCACCCACGAGAGCAGCTACGACGCCATTCTGCTCGACGCGCCCTGCTCGGCCACAGGCACAATCCGCCGTCACCCCGACTTGCCACATGCCAAAACCGGTGATGGTTTCAGTGAGCTGATCGAGTTGCAAACGCGTATGCTCGCCCACGCTGCCAGCTTGGTCAAATCTGGCGGACGGCTGGTGTTTTGCACCTGCTCGCTCCTGCCCGACGAAGGCGAGGTGCAGGTTGAAGAGTTCCTCGAAACGCACCCCGAGTTTAGCGCCGACACAAGCGCGCTTGAGCGTGGCGGAATTGACCCCGCCTGGATCACCCAGGAGGGCGGTTTGCGCCTGCGCCCTGACTACTTTGCCGAGCAAGGCGGCATCGACGGCTTTTATATGGCTGTGCTGAAACGCGCCTAATCTGCCACGCCCACCTTTTGCTAGTGACCACGCCTCATGCGCGGTGTAATGTTCCGTCAACAGTCGCCGAAAAGAGCGCATGAGGCACAGCAGTATGTCCGAACAAGAACCCATAGGTGCTTTCGTAACGCGCCTGATCAACCGCTACCATGCGCGTGTCGGGGCGTTTTCGACACCGCCAACAGCCTTCGTGTCGCAGCCCGAACCGCGCAGCATCGGCCTGTTTGCGCGCGGCAAACAGTTGATCGCTGGCAACTACCTTTTGGCAGGTCAGCTTCTCACTGGCGCGCGCAAAGAGTTCTGGGATCTCCCCCTCGCTTCCCCCGAGTATCAGCGCGAGGCGCAGGGCTTCGGTTGGCTAGATGATCTCGCCGCCGTGGGCGACAGCAGCGCAAGGCTTTGCGCGCAAACGTGGCTGCTGCAATGGAACGACAAGTTCGGCCGCGGCACGGGCCCCGGCTGGACGCCCGATCTGACAGGTCGGCGCCTCATCCGCTGGATCAGCCACGCGTTTTTCCTCATGCAAAACCTTGAGAGCGAACAGTCGCATCAGTTCTTTCGCTCGCTCGCACACCAGACAAACTTTCTTGGCAAACGTTGGCAGGCTTCCCTGCCCGGCCTTGCACGGTTTGAAGCGCTCACGGGCCTTATCTACGCCTCGCTTTCGCTTGAGGGCATGGAGCGGCACATTGCCCCTGCGCAAAAGGCGTTGGCCCGCGAATGCGCAACGCAAATCGACGCAATGGGAGGGCTCTCAACGCGCAACCCCGAAGAGCTGCTTGAGGTGTTCACTCTGCTATCATGGGTTGCATTGGCCCTGCGCGAGGCGGGGCATCCCGTCACCGCCGAGCATGAAGCCGCATTGGCCCGCATTGCCCCGACTCTGCGCAGCTTGCGTCACGCTGACGGCAGCCTCGCGCGGTTTCATGGCGGCGGTAAAGGCGTTGAGGGGCGGCTAGAACACGCTCTTGCAGCCTCAGGTGTAAAGCCAACGACACCTGATGGCTTGTCGATGGGCTTTGCACGGCTCTCGGCGGGTCGCACCACCATCATTATTGACGCCTCGCTCCCGCCCACGGGCCGCGCGAGCCACAACGCACATGCCTCGACACTGGCCTTCGAGCTGACATCAGGCCGCCGCCCGCTGATCGTAAACTGCGGCTCAGGAGCCTGCTTTGGCGCCGAGTGGCGGCGCGCTGGCCGTGCAACACCAAGCCACAGCACCCTCTGCATTGACGGTTCCTCCTCGGCACACCTCACCCCTGCCGCCCGCGACGGCGCCGAGCTGATAACAGGCGGGCCGACACATGTGCCCGTCGAAATCAGCCACGTAACTGACGGGCTGCGCTTTCAGGGCGGGCACGACGGCTGGGTCAAAACCCGCGGGCTCACTCATGCGCGCACCCTCGAGATAACCAGTGATGGCCGCGGCATTGTCGGTGAAGACCTGCTGATCGCCATCGACGAGGCCGACAAAGCCACCTTCATCAAATCCACACAACACCTGCTAGAGCCAGGCCTGCTGTTTCATATCCGCTTTCACCTTCACCCCGAAGTCGACTCAGCGGTTGACCTCGGCGGCGCGGCTGTTTCGATGGCGCTGCGCTCTGGTGAAATCTGGGTGCTGCGAGCCGGTGAAGGCAGCACGCTTAGCCTTGAGCCGAGCGTCTACCTCGAGACAGGCCGCCTAAAACCGCGCGCGAGCAAGCAAGTCGTGCTAACAGCCCGCGCCTTTGGGCCAAGCACCCGCCTCCTCTGGTCGCTCTCCAAGGCGCAGGAAAGCGCAATAGGCATCCGCGATGTGCAACAGGATGACATTGAGCCGCACTAACTTTCCCGCAAAGCCTTTTGCAATTTAGCGCTGCACCCCATAAGGAGCAGGGCAAGCCCAACCAACCACAGGATTGTTGCCAAATGACCTCGCTCGCCCCCAGTTTTGCCCCCGTAAAACGCGCCCTCCTTTCTGTCTCCGACAAAACCGGCCTCGTTGACCTCGCTCAGGCTCTCGCCGCGCGCGGTGTTGAGCTGCTCTCAACCGGTGGCAGCGCCAAAACTCTGCGCGATGCGGGGCTAAACGTGAAAGATGTCGCCGACATCACAGGCTTCCCGGAAATGATGGATGGCCGTGTCAAAACTCTGCACCCGAACGTGCACGGCGGTTTGCTTGCCCTGCGTGACAACGACGATCACGTTGCCGCAATGGACAAACACAACATTGCCGCGATTGATCTGCTGATCGTCAATCTTTACCCGTTTGAAGCCGCACTTGCCCGTGGGGCCGCCTACGACGAGATGATCGAGAACATCGATATCGGTGGGCCAGCGATGATCCGCGCCGCCGCCAAAAACCACGCCTTCGTCACCACGATTGTTGATGTCGAAGACTACACCGCGCTGCTTGCCGAGCTTGACGAGAACAACGGCGAGACCAGCTACAGCTTCCGCCAGCGCCAGGCGCAAATCGCGTATGCGCGCACTGGCGCTTACGATGCCGCTGTTTCAAGCTGGATGGCTGGCGCGATTGATGAGCCAACACCCCGCCGCCGCGCAATTGCCGGCACTTTGGCACAAACACTGCGCTACGGCGAAAATCCGCACCAGCAAGCAGCCTTCTACCTTGACGGAACAGCACGCGCAGGGGTTGCCACAGCAACCCAGCACCAAGGCAAAGAGCTTAGCTACAACAACATCAACGACACTGACGCCGCCTTTGAGCTTGTCAGCGAGTTCGCGCCTGAAGATGGCCCAGCCGTAGCGATCATCAAACACGCCAACCCTTGCGGCGTGGCCCGTGGCGCCTCCCTCAAAGAAGCCTACATCCGCGCCTTTGACTGTGACCGCACATCAGCGTTCGGCGGCATCATCGCCCTCAACCAAACGCTCGACGAAGAGACAGCAGAAGAGATCGCAGGTATCTTCACCGAAGTTGTCATCGCGCCAGATGTGACCGATGGCGCTATGGATATTTTTTCCAAGAAAAAGAACCTCCGTTTGCTCACAACCGGAACGCTTTCAGACCCTAAACAGGCTCAACTCAGCTATCGTCAGGTGTCGGGCGGTATGCTGGTGCAAGACAAGGACAGCGGCTTTATCACGCTGGATGACCTCAAGGTTGTCACCAAGCGCCAGCCCTCAGAGGCCGAGCTAGCCGACATGATGTTTGCTTGGACAGTGGCAAAACACGTCAAATCAAACGCCATTGTCTATGTGAAAGACAAGGCCACAGTCGGCGTCGGCGCAGGCCAGATGAGCCGCGTTGACAGCTCGACCATCGCGGCCCTCAAAGCAGCTCGCATGGCCGAAGAATGCGGCTTGCCTGAGAGTCTCGCCAAAGGCTCTGTTGTGGCGTCCGACGCATTCTTCCCCTTCGCAGACGGGCTTCTTGCAGCCGCCGAAGCCGGCGCAACTGCCGTCATTCAACCTGGCGGATCAATGCGCGATGACGATGTGATCAAAGCCGCCGACGAGGCCGGCCTCGCTATGGTCTTGACGGGGATGCGCCACTTCCGGCACTAACAGTTAACGAGCACACAACTTTCGCGGTAAGCGAACAGTCTAACGACAGGCAGGAGAGCGTTAATGCGCAAGGTTTTTTGGGTCGGAGTGGTGACATTCCTCGCTGACCAAGCATCAAAATACCTCGTGGTTCACTGGATGAACCTTGCGCAAATTGGTGCGATAGACGTCTATCCACCCTACCTCAACCTGCGCATGGCTTGGAACTACGGTGTCAACTTCGGCTTGTTTGCCGAAAACAGCGATCTTACGCGCTGGGTGCTTGTCGCGGTCGCGCTGGTCATTTCTTGCGCGGTCCTGTGGTGGATTCACCATGAAGACACCGGAACCGCAGGAAAGATTTCGGCTGGGTTGCTTGTTGGTGGCGCGCTCGGCAATGTGATCGACCGCGTTGTCTACGGCGCGGTGGCCGACTTTCTCAACATGTCATGCTGCGGGTTTAACAACCCCTACGCCTTTAACATCGCCGATATCGCAGTTTTTGCCGGTGCAATCGGGCTGGTTCTGTTCACTTCGGGTGAACCAGACAAGAACAAGGGCAAAAACGCCTCGTGACCTTGCCTTGCAGATGGTTTATGTCAGTCACATAGAAGCCGGAGAAGCGTGATGCGCCTTATACATGTTGTCCTTGCCTTGGTTGCTACCGTAAGCCTTTCGGCTTGTGGCGGCTCTGATCGTGACATCACCATGCGCCTGCTTGAAGCACCCGGTGACGGCCCTGATGAGTTCGGTGTTTTGCCCGGCAAACCGCTTGAAGCCCCGAGCGACTATGCCGAGCTGCCAACTCCGACACCTGGCCAGACAAGCCTCACCGACAGAAGCCCGCGTGCTGAAGGCATTGCTGCCCTCGGCGGGAACCCTGCGCGGCTAACTCCGGCTGGTGTTCCCAACTCGGACAGCGCGCTTGTGCGCCATGCCTCGCGCAATGGCACCAACCCCAATGTCCGCGCCGAACTTGCTGCCGAAGATGAAAAATTCCGCACCCGTAAGTCGCGGTTCACAAAAATCCGGATCGTCAAAACCGACCGCTATGCACAGGCCTACAAACGCCAGACACTTGACGCCTACAAAGAGTGGTATCGTTTCCGCCGCACGGGCGTTCGCACACCAACAGCACCTCCGACAGGTGAGTAAGCCAGCAGCTTATCTGCATCACAAACCTGTCAACGCCGCTTGATGCGCGCGCACAACTCACTACTTTGTAAGCAATTCTGATTGGGAGAACCTTCATGCGTCGCTTCGGCCTTTCTGTTTCTGCTGTTTTCGGGGCGCTGTTAACAGCCTTGCCGGTTTCAGCCGAGAAACATGACTTCGTCAGCACCTTCACTCTCGACAACGGCCTTGATGTTGTGGTGCTGGAAGATCACCGCGCTCCTGTCGTAACGCAGATGCTCTGGTATCGGGCTGGCTCGGCCGATGAGTGGCCCGGCACATCCGGCGTCGCGCACTTCCTTGAGCACCTGCTGTTCAAAGCGACCGACAAGCTTGCATCAGGCGAGCTTTCCGCAACTGTGGCGCGCAACGGCGGGCGCGACAATGCCTTCACCAGCTATGACTATACCGCCTACTATCAGCGCGTTGCCGCCGACAGGCTTGAGCTTATGATGCGCATGGAGAGCGACCGGATGACAAACATCCGCCTCACCGAGGAAGACATTGCAACCGAGCGCGAAGTGATCATCGAAGAGCGCAACCAGCGCACCGAAAACAGCCCCGGTGCCCTGTTCAACGAACAGCAGCGGGCCGCGCAATACCTCAATCACCGTTACGGCGTGCCAGTCATTGGCTGGCGGCACGAAATGGTCACGCTTGATCTTGACGCCGCGATGGCCTTCTACAAACGCTTCTACGCGCCCAACAACGCGATCCTTGTCGTCGCTGGCGACGTCGAGCCAGATGCCGTTAAAGCCCTCGCTGAACAGTATTACGGTGTATTAGAGCCTAATCCTGAGCTTGGCCCCCGTGTTCGCCCCTCCGAGCCGCCGCAAACCGCCGAGCGCCGGATGATCTTCCGCGATGCGCGCGTCGCTCAGCCTTATGTAACCCGCAGCTACCTCGCCCCTGAGCGCGACAGCGGCGCACAAGAAACCGCCGCCGCGCTCAAGCTGCTTTCTGACCTTCTCGGTGGTGGCACCACGTCATACATGGCCGAAGAGTTGCAGTTCAAAACCCAGCAGGCTGTCTACACCTCGGCCTATTACAACGGCAGCACGCTCGACGACACGAGCTTCAGCTTTGTCGTTGTCCCTGCCGAGGGGCACAGCCTCGAAGACGCCGAAGCCGCGCTTGACAAGCTGCTGGTTGACTACATCGAACGCGGTGTTGACCAAGAGGCGCTCGACCGTATCAAAATGCAACTCCGCGCCAGCCAGACTTACGCCCGCGACGATGTAAGCGCGCTGGCAAACCAGTATGGGCAGGCCCTCGCCATCGGCCTCACAGTTGAAGACGTTCAGGCATGGCCCGATGTGTTGCAGGCCGTTACCGCCGACGACATTATTGCCGCAGCGAAGGCTCTAATAAGGCCTGAAAGCTCGGTTACCGGTTACATCATGCCCCCTAAAGGAGACGCATCATGAGAGTCTTTCTGCTCGCCGCGCTGACATGGCTTCTCGCTCTTCCCGCTCTTGCAGGTGTCGATATCAACGCTTTCAAAACCGCCGGCGGGCTGACTGTCTGGCATGTGGAAGACCGCTCCATTCCCTTTGTGGCACTTGAGCTGCGCTTTCGCGGCGGGGCCTCGCTCGACGCTGAGGGAAAGCGTGGCGCAACCAACCTGATGACAGGCCTGATCGAAGAAGGCGCCGGTGAGCTTGACTCGCAGGCCTTCGCCAAGGCCCGCGACGCACTTGCTGCCTCGTTCGAGTTTGACGTGAGCGATGACACGCTCACAGTTTCGGCGCGCTTTCTGACAGAAAACCGCGATGAAGCCCTTGCTTTGTTGCGCACCGCTCTGGTCGACCCGACATTTGATGAAGCCTCGATAGAACGCGTGCGCCGTCAAGTTGCCTCGTCCATTTTGTCAAAAGAGAAAGACCCAAGCGACATCGCTAGCGCAAGCTTTCGCAAACGCATCTACGGCGATCACCCTTACGGTTCTGACTCAAGCGGCACGATGGAAAGCCTCAACGCCCTAACGCGCGACGACCTGATCGCCGCGTTCAAAGGCGCCATCGCACGTGACCGCATCTATATCGGCGTGGTCGGCGACATTTCCGAAGCTGACCTTGGCCCGATGCTCGACAACTTGCTCGGCGAACTTCCGGCGACAGGCGCTCCGATGCCTGACAAAGCCACGCCCGCATTCGACGGCAAAACAACCGTTGTGCCCTATGCAACGCCGCAATCCGTTGCGATGTTCGGCCAGCCCGGCCTGCCCTTTGATCACCCCGACTATTTCGCCGCCTATCTGCTCAACGTCACCCTCGGCGGTGGCGGGTTTGAAAGCCGGTTGATGACTGAAGTGCGCGAAAAACGCGGCCTCACCTACGGTGTCTACAGCTACCTCGTCGGCAAAGACGGCGCCGATGTCTGGATGGGCAACGTGCAATCTGCCAACAACCGCGTCGCCGAGGCAATTGCCGTTGTGCGCAGCGAGTGGGCGCGCATGGCTGAAAGCGGTGTCACTGCGGAAGAGCTGCAAGACGCCAAAACCTACCTCACCGGCGCCTACCCCCTGCGTTTTGACGGCAACGGCCCAATCGCCAACATCCTTGTCGGAATGCAAATCCAAGGCATGCCGCTCGACTACATCGCTACCCGCAATGACCGCGTCAACGCCGTGACTCTCGAGCAGGTAAACCGCGTCGCGCGTGAGTGGCTCAACCCCGACCTGCTCAGCTTCACAGTCGTCGGTCAGCCTGAAGGGCTCTAAGCAGCGCGCGCAGCGTTAACCATTTTCGCTGCCATACCACAGGCAAAAACCGTGCATACGCATTATGCACTGGTATATGCACTGCGGTATGCACCCGAGTCACAGGCCGTTTTTCAGCCCGTCGCTCGCGTTAACCCCACCGCTCGCTACTCGCCGTAAGGCACCCAGATGTTCTTAACCTCTGTCGCTTGGTTCAGGAAAGCGCGGCCCTCGCCAGCACTGCCAAACCAGTCTCGCGCCTGTCCGCTATTCACCCAGCTGCGCTTGATATTTGTTGCAGACGCCGCTTCGATTTCTTTAGAAATATCACTCGAAGAAAAGCTCCAAACCGCGTCCACATCCATGTGGCTCGCCAGCGGTTTTGCCAGCTCGGTGTGACGGCCCGTTATGATGTTTACAACACCGGCAGGCACGTCTGATGTCTCCAGAACCTGCACAAAATCAAGCGCTTCCAGTGGGTAAGGCTCTGACGCAACAAGCACCGAGCGGTTGCCCATCGCCATCATCGGCGCCAGCGCCGAGACAAGCCCCAAGAGCGGCAGCTCGTCGTCAACAAATGCGCCCATCACGCCGACAGGCTCGCGCATCGCCAGCGCAATGCCGCGGATCGGAACGCCATGCGCTTGCCCGTCAAACTTGTCGGCCCAAGCCGCATAAGTGAACAAGCGTTTGACGCAGGCAGCAACTTCCTTTGCGCCGCTCCTGCCGCCCTTCACGTCGTCTATCCGGCCAGCAAACTCTTTGGCCCGCGCCTCAAGGTTTTCGGCCATATAATAAAGGATCTGAGCGCGCAAATGCCCCGTGGTTTTGCCCCAGGCAGACGCCCCGCGAGCGGCTTCAACAGCGTTGCGAATGTCCTTGCGGTTGCCTGCTGGCGCTTCTGAAATCAGCTTGCCAGACTTGGAGAAAACCGGTGTTGAATAGCCGCTATCAGGCCGCGCTTGCTTGCCGCCGATGTAGAGCTTACCTGTCCGGTCAAGCCCGCCCTCGCGCCCGTCCTTGGCCGGGTTCGCCGCGGTTTTCGCCAGCATCTTTGCCTTGCCTTTGGGCCGCGTGTAGGCCTGCAAACCTTCCCAGCCTCCCTCGCGCCCGAAGCCGCTTTCGCGCACACCGCCAAAGCCCGCAGCCGCGTCAAACAGGTTGGTCGCGTTAACCCAAACAACACCCGCTGCCAGCTTGGGCGCCACGTCCAAAGCAAGGTTCACATTCTCGCTCCATACACTCGCTGCAAGGCCGTAGCGCGTGTTGTTGGCGAGTTGCACAGCTTCGGCTGGCGTGCGGAATGTCATCGCCGCCAAAACCGGCCCGAAGATCTCTTCCTGCATGAGTTTTGACGCGGTCGAGAGGCCGGTAATAAGTGTCGGCGGGTAGAAGCATCCCTCAGCCGGGAGGTCTACGTTTGCTACGTAAACCTCTCCTTCATCATTTGCCTTCACCATGTCTGTCACGGCTTTAAGTTGCACCGGATCAACCAAAGCGCCGATGTCGATTGATTTATCAAGTGGGCTTCCGAGCCGCAGCTTACCCATGCGCGCTTTGAGTTTGGTGTAGAACGCGTCGGCAATACCCTCTTGCACCAACAAGCGAGAACCGGCGCAGCAGACCTGTCCTTGGTTAAACCAGATCGCATCGACAAGGCCTTCAACAGCACTGTCGATGTCGGCATCGTCAAACACGATATAGGGGCTTTTGCCGCCCAGCTCGAGCGTCAGAGCCTTGCCGCTCCCCGCTGTCGATTCGCGGATTTTACGGCCCACGGCAGTTGAGCCAGTAAAAGCTATCTTGTTGATATCATTGTGATTTACGATCATTTCACCAACCGCGCCATCGCCCGTGACGATGTTTACCACGCCCTTAGGCAAGCCAGCTTGTCGGCAAATATCAGCAAACAACAGCGCCGTGAGCGAGGTGTATTCAGCCGGTTTGAGCACCACAGTATTGCCCATCGCCAGCGCCGGAGCGACTTTCCAAGCCAGCATCAGCAGCGGGAAGTTCCAAGGGATGATCTGCCCGCAAACGCCCAGCGCTTCTTGCTCGGGAAGCTCGGCTTCCATCAGCTGCGCCATGCCAGCGTGATAGTAAAAATGCCGCTGCACAAGCGGGATGTCGATGTCGCGGCTCTCGCGGATCGGCTTGCCGTTATCGAGCGTTTCCAGCACCGCGAACAGGCGGCTATGTTTTTGCAAAAGCCGCGCGATGGCATAGAGGTGTCGCGCCCGCCCGTGCCCGCCAAGTTTCTCCCATTTCGGTTGGGCCTTGCGGGCAGCCGCAACGGCTTGATCAACGTCAGAAGCGCTCGCCTGTGAGATGTTGGCAAGCACCTCGCCGTTGGCAGGGTTGCGGCTCTCAAAACCCTCGCCAGCGGGGGAAAACCCTCCATCAATGAACTGTCCGAAAGCAGCGCCATTATCGGTGATCCAAGCAAATGCCTCGGCCGCATTTTCCGGTGCTTCGCCGTAGTCCATGCTCTCGAAAATGTCTTTAACGCTCATCTCAATTCACCCTGCTGCGTGACGGTAAGAGGCCGAATATGCCCCCGTCACATGATGTTCTAACTGCCGTTCAATATCGCCCAAAAGGCTCGATGCTCCGAAGCGGAACAAGTCTGGCTCGAGCCAACGATCGCCGAGTTCTTCCTTGATCAGCGAGAGGTAAACAAGCGAGTCCTTGGCCTTGCTGATCCCGCCTGCCGGCTTGTAACCGATGCGAATGCCAGTGGCCGTTTCATAGTCGCGAATAGCGCGGATCATCACGAGGCTCACAGGCAATGTCGCGTTGACGCTCTCCTTGCCTGTCGATGTCTTGATGAAGTCAGCGCCAGCCATCATGCAAACCAAAGAGGCACGCGCGACATTGCGCAGCGAACCAAGCTCGCCAGTTGCCAAAATCGCCTTTACATGCGCCTCGCCACAGGCCGCCCGAAAGGCGCGCATCTCGTCGTAAAGCGCCTGCCAGTTTTGCGTCAGAACGTGTCGCCGCGAGATAACAATGTCGATCTCGCTTGCGCCCGCTTTGACGCTTTCCTCGATCTCTTGCACACGCAAGTGAAACGGTGAAAGCCCTGCCGGAAAGCCAGTGCTCACTGCCGCAATCGGGATACCAGACCCCGCCAGAGCCTCAGCCGCTGGCGCGATCATATCGTGGTAAACACAAACAGCTCCTGTGGTTATCCCAGTCACGCCGAGCGCCTGCAAAATGTCTTCACGCACGGGCTGCTTCGCCTTTGCACACAGCCGCGCCACACGCCCTGCGGTGTCATCACCAGCAAGCGTCGTGAGGTCAATGCACGTGACGGCCTTGAGCAGCCAAGCCGCCTGATGCTCTTTCTTCACACTGCGCCGCGCAGGCAAGTTGGCAGCGCGGCGTTCGATCGCAGATGTGTTCGCCTGCACCCGTGCCACCCAGTCAAGATCAAGCTCCATGCCTGCGTTGCGCGGCTCAAGAGTTTGCGGCAGTTGGGCGGTTTTTTCTGTCGGTTTGGTTTGCATTTCTTCACACCTTTCAGGCCTTGGCCAAGCGTCTCATGTGCTTGCCCGTTTCGCAAGCGAAAGACCTGTAAAAATGATCTGCGCAAAAACTGCACAAACGCGGCGCGGTAGCTGCACATGCTCTGGGTAGAACAGACAAAACACAACAGTGAGGACAGTAACATGAAAACGTTTTTGGTAAGAGGCCTGCCGACATCGGTGCAGACAGACGGATGGTGGATGAGCGAGCCGCCGCATTCAAAACGCCCTGATAATGGCGCCAAGTCACAGCCGGTCTTTCCGCAGCTCATTGCGGTTGTTGCGCTTGTTGTTACCGGAGACGCCCTGCTTTGGAAGGCCTCACCAGGCCTCTCGCTGGCGCTATTTGGCATGGCGCTTCTGCTGGCAGTCTGGTTGCTTAACGGGCGGCGCGGCACCGGAGCTTTTGGTTTTGCTGCGCTCGCATTCCTGCCGCTCGTTGAGCACGCACAGCCGCTGTCGTTTGCCTTCTTCTTCACGGGGCTGTTGCTCTCGGTTGTTTGGCTAGCTCTCGGAGGGTGGCCCGGCTTGGCGCGGCTGTTTGGTGGGCTCTGGCGCTTTGTCGAGCACGCACCTGATGCTGCGTTTTCTCAGGCCAAGAGCGCGGCAAACGCAGCACTTTCCAGTACGCCGGAAGCTTCGGTAAAGTCTGCAGTTCTCAGCTGGCTTGTTCCGGTGGGTCTCGGGCTTGTCTTTGCTTCTCTGCTCGTTTCGGCCAACCCGATGTTGTCGAACTTGCTAGACGGCATACTGCGAGCCCGTTGGCTCTCAACCGAGTTGCTTGCGCGGGTGTTGTTCTGGGGGGGGCTGGTTATCCTGACACTGCCGATCCTGTCGTCGCTCAACATGCAAGAGCGGCTAAAGTTCACCCCGTCACCGCTGCCTGAGCTTCCTGTTCCCGCAGCACTCAATGCCAGCTCAATCTGCCGCTCGCTGATTTTGTTCAACTTGATGTTTCTAGTGCAAACCTTCCTCGATGTGACGTATCTTTGGGGCGGCGCAAGCTTGCCTGATGGCATGAGCTATGCCCAATACGCACACCGTGGCGCCTACCCTTTGCTCGCAACTGCGCTGCTCGCCGGAGCTTTCGCGCTCATTGCACGGCCCTTTACCAGCGGCAGTTCGCTGTTGCGGATTGCCCTGCTCGCTTGGGTCGCACAGAACGTGTTTCTGGTGCTGTCTTCGCTCCTGCGACTTGAGCTGTATGTTGCCCAGTACGGCCTGACACACCTGCGTATCTCGGCGTTCATCTGGATGGTGGTTGTTGCTCTGGGGCTGGTTCTTGTCGTGGTGCAAACTCTGCGAAACAAGCCAGCAAGCTGGCTGCTTGGCCGCGCAGCTTTGCTCGGAGTTGCCGCGCTTTACCTTGCCAGCATGATCAGCTTTTCAAATACCATCGCGCGGCACAACCTCGGCAAAGACCTCGTGCTTGACCCTGGCTATATTTGCGCACTCGGGCCACACGCGCTGCCTGCAATCAAGGAGTTTGAGGCCAAGCACGGCTTCAGGCTTTGTGGTGATGCAGGGTCGATCAATCTACAAGTTTCAGATTGGCGCGAATGGGGCTTTCGTGACTGGCGCTTGCAGCGTAGTTTGGCGGCACTCGCAACTGAGGAAACGCTCTGATGGCCGATATTTTGATCATCGACGATGACCCGCAAATCAGGGAAGTGCTGCGCATTGCACTCAAACAGGCGGGGCATGTCACGCGCGAAGCAGGAGACGGCGCCGAAGGGCTGACCAAAGCGCAGAACGGGCGCGATGATCTGGTCATTCTCGACATTGGCCTGCCTGCGATGGACGGTATCGAGCTGTGCAGAAAACTGCGCACAACAAGCGATGTGCCCGTTCTTTTTCTCACTGCGCGCGATGACGAAATCGACAAGATCATCGGCCTTGAGATCGGCGGTGATGACTACATGACAAAGCCGTTTTCTCCGCGGGAGTTGACGGCGCGTGTGCGCGCCATCCTCAAACGAACGACGGCTCAAACAGCGGCCCACGGCGCGCTCACACGTGGCATGCTTTCGGTCGATCCAAACAAGCACCTCTGCCGGTTTGACACACAAGATCTGTCACTAACCCAGCGCGAAATGGCCTTGCTTTCATTCCTCATGGCACGGCCAGACAATGTCTACTCGCGCGTGCAAATCTCGGACGCTGTCTACGGGCCGACAATCCATGTTTCCGATCGCACGATCGACAGCCACTTGCGGAATTTGCGGGCCAAGCTGGCCGATATCGGTGCAACTGACGCAATTGAAACAGTCCACGGTGTCGGCGTAAGGATGGGCACATGCCAAGGCGCGTAACCCAAAAATGGAGACCGCCACTGGCGCTGGTGATCGGCGGAACCCTGGCTGCTGTGCTCTGCCTGCCGCTGCTTGGCGTTGGTTACTTTCGCCTCGCCGGAAACGTCCTTGGCTGGGGCGAAACTTCATGGCTCATTGGCTGGATGGCGGTGTGGGCTACGGCGGTGTTGGGCTACCTGCTTTGGCGGCTGGTGCTGCGGCCCGTTTATGCACTGACAGCTCACGCCAATGCCGTGAAGGACGGGCAACACAACGCGCCTTTACCGCCGCATTTTGGCACGCCCGAGTTCAGCACATTGGCGCACGCTGTTGACGATATGGCCACTGCTTTGCAAAATCGCGAAGCAGGTATTCGCGCATATTCTGACCACGTCACCCATGAGTTGAAGTCGCCGCTGACAAGCATCACCGCCGCTGCTGAATTGCTTGAAGCAGACATGTCCGAGGCTGACCGCTCCGAACTGATTGGTTCGATCAGAACCTCAAGCGCGCGCATGCAAGAGCTGCTCAACAGTCTGCGCAAACTTGCCACCGCGCGCGTGCCTTATGGTCGCGGGCCGACGCAGCTTTCGTCGGCGTTGTCGGGCCTGTCAGACAGTCTTGAGGTGCGCTTGCAACAAGACGCCGAATTACCGATCGACCAAGCCGCGCTGCGTGTGGTGTTAGAGCAACTGGCACGCAACGCCTCTGAGCACGGCGCAACGGAGCTTTTGCTGCACGCTGATCCCGCGACACTGAAGGTCAGTGACAACGGCCCCGGCATTGCTGAAGGCGATCGCACGCGGGTGTTTGACCCTTTCTTTACCACGCGCCGCGAAACTGGCGGCACGGGCATGGGCCTGTCTATCGTCAAAGCGATGCTTGAAGCCAACAATGCCGAGATAGTCTTACTGCCTTCACCGCAAGGCACCGCGTTTCGTGTCAGCTTCTAAGCGCGCGACACCATCGCCGCTTGCCCCCTAAGGGCCGCTTCGTAGTGGTCTGCAAGGGGGTTTTCTCCGATCACCCTAAGATCAACTCCAAGCCAGTATCCGCGAGCAGCCGCAAGTTCGGCTCCGAGAAGATGCCCGAGAACGGCACCAAGATCACCGCTGAGTTCTGCGGCACGAAGCTGCGCCGCGAGCCTCTCTGGGCGCGCAAGGCTCTCTTCTACCGCGCTCGGCGTCACGGCCTCTGTCCCACCTAAGGCTTTCGCCATTCGCAGTGTCGCGAACGACTGAAAGCTGACAACCTCACCAGCGCTCACCTGCACCCAATGCGTCACATCGCCAGTCACGCAGATCACCCCGTCCCACTCCGGATCGGACGCCACAAAGGCCGCCACAGCTTTACGCTCTTGTGCCGGCAGCAGGCCACGCGGCGCTGCTTGGGTCAGATCACACCAAACGCCCGAGTCCGGTTTAGCCTTTGCAGGAACGCTTTCTGTCATGCTCGTCACCCCTCAATTCGCAATAAACGGCGCGTCGATTTCAACAAAGCGCGGCCCTGTCTGGCCGTGTTTTGGACGCAGCGCACGCGCCAGTGCCTCGGCTTCAGCTGGCACGCGCGTATAGGGCATACCGCAACTCGCTGCGACAGCTTCAAACAGCGGCGGCTTGGGGTCACATCCGACAACATCAATATCTGCGCGCTCCATGGTCAGTTCGATTTCGCCATATCCGCCATTGTTCCAGACAATAAACGTGATCGGCAGTTTCTCCTGTGCCGCGGTCATCAGCTCCGGCAAGGAAAACTGCGCGCCGCCATCTCCGGCAATAACAACAACGTTGCGTTCGGGTGATGCAACTTGTGCGCCAATGGCCGCCGGAATAGCGTAGCCGAGCGCGCCAAAGCCCGTTGATGCATTAAACCAGCCACCGGCAACATCGTGATCAAAATAGAGGTTGCCTGCATACACAGGCTGGGTGCTGTCCCCGACGATCAAAGCCGCCGGGATCTCGTCTCGGATCACATTCAGCAACTCGCACATCAGGCGGTAGTCGTCGCTCAGCTCAGCCCAAGCCGCGACGCGAACCTGCTCGGCGCGCGCGGCAGCATCCTTGATCGGTAAGTTGGGCAGCTTTTCGGCCAGTGCTTGCGCAACAAGCCCCGCGTCGGCTTCAATCTTGAGATCAGCCGCATGCCGCGCCAACTGCTCAGAGCTGATATCAACGCGGATAAGCTTTTGCATGTTCGGCAAGGAACCCCTACCAAACATATCATAGTCTGTCGGCCCAAGTTCAGTTCCCAAAGCGAGCACACAATCAGCGGCTTCAATCTCCTGACGAACGGCCTCAAGACTCGCGCTGGCAGGAATGCAAAGCGGATGCCGGTGCATAAGCCCGCGCGCATTGACTGTCGGAACAACGACCGCATCAAGCTTTTCTGCAAGCGCACCGATGGCCGCATCAGCCCGTTTGGCACCGCCACCAACCAGCATAACCGCCCGCTTGGCATTTGTGAGCATAGCCATAGCCGCTTCAAGCTGGTCCGCCTGTGGCTCTTTGCGCTCGGGCACCGTAACCTTCGCGCTCGGTTTTGCATGCTCATAAACAGCCACGTCCAGCGGAATCTCGATGTGATGCGGGCCGCCGCGCTCACTCTCCATAGCCTCAAACACGCCGTCAATTGCCGGCACCAGCTCATCAGCATTCATGATGGTTTGCGCCGTAATAGAGACAGTCTTGGAAAGACCGATCTGGTCAGGAAGCTCATGTAAACAGCCCAAACCGCGGCCCAATGTTTTGGTCGGGTTCACACCTGTCACAACCAGCATCGGCACAGAGTCAGCCCGCGCCTGGCCCATAGCCGTGAGGGTGTTTGTCAGCCCCGGCCCCGTGATCACAAAAGCCACACCCGGCTTGCCGGACGCGCGTGCATAACCGTCAGCCATAAAGCCCGCGCCTTGCTCGTGACGGGGTGTGATATGCCTGATGCCAGACGCAGCCAAGCCGCGGTAAAGCTCAACTGTGTGCACCCCGGGGATGCCAAAAACGACTTCGACGTCATGCGCTTTTAGGCGTGCAACCAGCGCCTCACCAAGTGTTGGCATTTCGCCGCCTCCTATCCTTGTGGTGTCATACCTTTGCGAGCGCGCCCGCGTTCCAACCCGAGCTGATGCTCGCGGAAGATAATTATGATGCCTGCCAAAATAACAAGCCCTGCGCCAGCCAAAGTGCGTAAATCCGGCACTTCGTCAAAGAACACAAAACCGATCATGATCGCGAAGATGATTGAAGCATAATCGAAAGGCGCAACAACCGAGGCAGGTGCAAAACGGTAGGCCGAGGTCAAAAAGATCTGCCCCATGCCGCCGAGCAAACCCGCGAGGATCAGCAGTAGTGCTTCTTGGCCCGTCGGAACGACCCATCCAAACGGCAAGGTGAGAAGCGCCAGAACCGTCGAGGTTACCGAAAAGTAAAACACGATTGCCGCAGTCTGTTCTGCAGCGACAAGCTTGCGAATGTAAATCTGTGCGATCGCCGCACACAGCGCACTCATCAGAACAAGCAGAGCACCAAGTGCGGCTGTCTTCTCGACTGTGTCATTGGTGAACGCGCTCAGCCGCGGGCCAAGCACGATCAACACACCAAGCATCCCCAAAGCGACCGCCGCAAGCCGAAACAGCCGCACTTGCTCGCCAAGAAACATCGCCGCGAGGATCACCGTGAGCAGCGGCGCCGCATACCCGATCGCGGTCACCTCCGGCAGAGGCAAAAGACCAAGCCCCGCAAAGCCCATTGCCATAGCCGCCGTGCCAACAAATCCGCGCCAGAAGTGCCCCATTGGCGAGGCAACCTTGAGCCCGGTGCGCAAATCACCCCGCACTGCGAGCCAACCAAGGATCACTGGCAACGCAAACACCGATCGAAAGAACACCGCCTCACCCGCCGGCACATGGCTTGACGCCGCTTTGATCAGCGAGGCCATGATGATGAACATTGTCACCGAGCACAGCTTGAGAAGGATGCCTCGTAAGGGCTGCATAGTGTCTCCTTTTGAAAGGACAGTCGCGCGGGCGAAGCCAAAGGTCAATTCACCTATTGCACCTTTGGTCGCTCATATGAAAAACTCTTTCATGCCAAAGGAGTTCAGCATGCCTGAAAATCACCTGTTCGACAGTCTCTCTGCTTACGCGGGCCGCAACCCCGAAAAACCGTTTGCGCTGCGTGTCGGGCATGAGCCGCGCAGTTTCGGGCAACTCTTTCACAATGCACAGCGTTTCGCCGCAGCGATCACAAGCGCAGGCTTCAAACCCGGCGACAGGCTTGCAGCTCAAGTCGATAAATCCCTCGAAGCCATCGAGCTATACCTTGGTGTTGTCGCAGCTGGCGGAGTGTTCTTGCCGCTCAACCCCGCTTACACCGCTTCCGAACTTGCCTATTTCCTATCCGACGCATCACCATCCATCGTCGTCTGCGACCCTGCACGCGAAAACGAGATTGCACCGCTCTGCAACAAAGCCCGTCTGTTCACCCTTGGTTCCGACGGCAGCGGCACGCTCACTGACGCGCTGACCGATGCCCTGCTTGAGCCGATAGCACGCACCGCTGATGATCTCGCCGCGATCCTCTATACCTCCGGCACCACAGGCCGCTCAAAAGGCGCGATGCTCAGCCACGACAACCTGTTCTCGAACTCGCAAACCCTCACAGAATACTGGCATTTTTCCGACAGCGATGTGCTCATTCATGCCTTGCCGATCTTTCACACGCACGGGCTGTTTGTGGCAACAAATGTCGCGCTCCTGTCTGGTGCAACCGTTCATTTTCAGTCGGGCTTCTCACCCGATCAGATCATCGAGGCTCTGCCAACGTCAACCTCTCTTATGGGTGTGCCAACGTTCTACACCCGCCTTCTTGCTGACCCCCGCCTTACACCCGAGTTAACCGCAAACATGCGGCTGTTTATCTCGGGGTCTGCGCCCTTGCTCACAGACACGCATGAACAATGGCAAACCCGCACCGGACATCGCATCCTTGAGCGTTACGGCATGACAGAAACCAACATGAACACCTCGAACCCCTACAATGGCGCGCGGCGTGCAGGCACAGTTGGCCTGCCGCTTCCGGGTGTCGAACTTCGTGTTGTCGGAGCTGAAGGCCCCCTACCCCAGGGTGAGATCGGAACACTCGAGGTTCGCGGAGCAAATGTTTTCAAAGGCTATTGGCAAATGCCCGAAAAGACAGCCGAAGAACTTCGCCCTGACGGTTGGTTCATCACCGGTGATCTCGGCATTGTCGACAAACAAGGCTATGTCAGCATCGTCGGGCGCGGCAAAGATCTGATCATCACCGGCGGTTTCAACGTCTACCCAAAAGAGATTGAAGCCCTGATTGACGATATCGAAGGTGTCAAAGAAAGCGCTGTCATCGGCGTGCCGCACGCTGACTTCGGCGAAGGCATCGTTGCCGTCATCGTGCCGGAAAACGAAAGACTAACAGAAAACAACGTTAATGCCGTTCTCGCAACCAAACTGGCCAAATTCAAACAGCCCAAAAAGCTGCTTCTCTTGCCCGAACTTCCCCGCAACACGATGGGTAAAGTTCAAAAGAAAGCCCTGCGCGAGACCTACGCAAACCTCTTCACCTAACTGCTTTTTCTTGGCCGTAAGTATCCCGGGGGAGTTTGAGGGGGCTGGCCCCCTCATTTGAGTCGCGCGTCAGCGCGAAACCGCTCCTTTCAGTCCGGGGCAATCATATAGCCGGCACCGCGCACGGTTTGTAAGTAACGCGGCTGCTTGGGGTCTACTTCAATCTTGCGCCGCAATCTTGTGATCTGCACATCAATCGCGCGCTCTTGTGCCTGTCCACGGTCCCGTCCAAGCTCTTCCACAAGGTTCGCCCGTGAAATCGCCTCGCCCGGTTTGGTTGCAAAAATGCGCATCAACTGGGTCTCGGTCGCGGTAAGCCGCACCGGGTCTTCGCCCTGCCAAAGCTCCCCGCGCTCTATGTCGTAGTTAAAGCCCCCAAGCGACAGAACTTTGGGGCGCACGTCTTCGGGCGTTACTTCCGGCATTCGCCGCAAAATCGCATTGATCCGCAGCAAAAGTTCCTTTGGCTCGAACGGTTTGGCGAGGTAGTCATCGGCACCGGCTTCAAGTCCGGCAATCCTGTCTTCGGTCTCGCCCTTGGCCGTCAGCAACAAGATAGGTGTCTCGGAAGTTTCCCGAATAGCACGTGTCAGATCTATCCCTGTTTCGCCGGGCATCATCACGTCCATAACGATCAAGTCAAAATCGAGCCCCTCCAGCAGCCGCCTTGCATGTGCAGCGTCACGAGCTCCAGACACCAGGAATCCGTTGCGCATGAGGAACTTCTGCAAAAGCATCCGGATGCGCTCGTCGTCATCGACAACCAGCAGGTGTGGGTCTAGCTCATTCATTCGTTCTTATCCCGCAGCCCGTTATACTTACGGCGCATTTCAACATCCATCATCGCTTCCAGAACCTGTTTGAACCCGCGCACAGCTTCTGGCCCGGCCGCTCTATAGGCGTCGCGCATACGCGCGCGCTGCACTTCCGAAAGCGCTTGTGCAAGGTTCATTCCTTCCTGCGTTAGGTGCAAATGCCGCTCGCGCCTGTCGGACTTGCCTATCTGGCTTTCAACAAGGCCATCTTGAACCAATGTGCGCAATACACGGTTAAGTGATTGCTTTGTTACGCCCAGTATTTCTAGCAGGTTGTTAACCGTGGTGCCCGGCGCACGGCCTATAAAGTGCACTGCTCTGTGGTGGGCGCGCCCATAGTTATGATCGCGATCAAGGTTCAGCTCTTCCAAAATTCTGTCAGGGTCAGCTGTAAATCCGCGATAGGCAAAAAACATTGCCTCGCTGCCTTGTTGCAATTGCTCATCTGTCAGAAACAACAAGCCTTCACTACCAATACTTTCACTCATACCTGCCCCCTGCAAACTTGCTGTTATTTTAAGTCAGCTTTATTGACACTCCAAGCCTCAACTGTTAGCCATTCTGAGTTTCTGCGCAATATTATGCTCACTTCCGGCCTATTTGCGCAACTTATGTAAACCTGATGCGTAGAGGAGATCACAATGTCAGGCTACGATGATCGTGACGGCAAAATCTGGCTTGATGGAAAGCTGGTTGATTGGCGCGACGCCAATGTCCACATTCTCAGCCACGCGTTGCATTATGCCAGCTCTGTGTTTGAGGGCGAGCGCTGCTACGACGGCAAGATTTTCCTGTCCCGCAAACACTCCGAACGTCTGCACAAATCGGGCGAGCTGCTTGATATGCCAATCCCGTATTCGGTCGACGAGATCGAAGCTGCCAAGCGTGAAGTGCTAGATGCCAACGGCCTCGACAACGCCTATGTGCGCGTTGTTGCGTGGCGCGGCGCAGGCGAAGACATGGGCGTAGCTTCCTCCAGGAACCCTGTGCGCATGGCCGTCGCGGCTTGGGAGTGGGGCAGTTATTATGGCGACGCAAAGTATGATGGCGCCAAGCTCGACATTGCCAAATGGAAGCGCCCCTCGCCCGAGACGATTCCGACATCAGCCAAAGCCGCGGGCCTCTACATGATCTGCACGATGTCAAAGCACGCCGCCGAAGCAAAGGGCTGCTCTGATGCGCTCTTCCTTGATTACCGCGGCTACGTTGCCGAAGCGACAGGCGCCAATATCTTCTTCGTCAAAAACGGTGAAGTCCACACGCCCGATCCGGACTCTATTCTCAACGGCCTCACCCGCCAGACAGTGATCGGTATGCTTGAGGAGCGCGGCATCAAGGTGCATGTGCGTCACATCATGCCTGAAGAGCTCGACAGCTTCGAGCAGTGCTGGCTCACAGGCTCCGCGGCCGAAGTGACGCCCGTTGGCCAGATCGGCGAGCATACCTTTGAAGTCGGCACGCTGACCCGAGAAATATCAGAAGCCTATGAGGCGCTGGTGCGCAGCTAAGGCATCTCCAGTTCTTGTAACACTTCAACAAGAACTGGAACGCTTTCAGCTACAATCACGATCAAGGGCGGTTATTGTCTCGCCCTTGAAGCAAATTTTCCAGAGATAACCACGTGACTGGCACAGTTTCGTCAGAATTTTCCTGCAGTCTTCATCTGTTGATATAGAAGATTCTGGAGAAACCCGTGCAAGCTGCCGCAGCACAAACACCTGATGCACAATCCGCCAGCCTCTCGGTGCCTGCTGCTGCGCTTTTGGTTTGCCTCGTGGTGGTTTTGCTGTCGGCTCAGTCGTCGGGGCAAGGTCCATACGACACCGCCAGTGCTATTCAACTGCCGCCGCACGTTACCGTGTCACCGCTCAAACCTTGAACTGACGCTGCATCTTCGCCATGCCGCCGATCCAGCGTTCGTAATTCGCGGCCTTAGCGCGGAAATACTCGTCGACATTCGGGTGTGGCAAAATCAGAAAGCGCTCCGCTTCCACGCCGTCGATCGCAGCCTTGGCTACGTCTTCCGCCGAAATGATTCCATCCATAGCAGCGGGGTTGTTGGGGTCGTCGCCTATCATGGCTGTGTTAACAGCTTGCGGGCAAAGTGCAGAAACCCGAATGCCATCATCGCGATGGGTGATTGCAAGGTTCTCTGCAAATCCGAGCGCCGCGTGTTTGGTCACTGAGTAAGGCGCGCTGCCGATCAGTGTGAGCAAGCCCGCAGCAGAAGCCGTGTTCAAAAAGTAACCGCCGCCCTGCGCCTTGTAGCGAGGCACCATCGCGTTTGCCGCGTTGACATGCGCCATGACATTCACGTTCCAGGACAGCGCCCAGTCTTCAGCGCTTGCCCCGCCTGCGTTCTCAAAGCTCAGGTCCAGCCCGTTAAGCACGCCGGCGTTTGAGCAAAACAACGAGATCGGCCCGTGCTTATCCTCGACTTCCACAGCCAGCGCTTCAACTTGTGCGGCGTCAGTCACATCGCAAACATGCCTCGAGTCGGCCGGGGTGTCATGCACGCTTTCAAGAATGTCAGTCGCCGCAACGTGCGCCGCCCCACGCGCCCGAAGTTCATTGACCAGCGCAAGGCCAATACCGCGCGCAGCACCAGTTACAACAACTGTTTTGCCCGAGACATCCATCAGCTTGGAGACATACCGCGCAAACGCTCCGAGCGGCGGCGTAGCATTTCAAGCGTTGTCAGCAGGCAGATCGAGATGAAAACAAGGATTGTCGCAACCGCCAGAATTGTCGGGCTTATCTGTTCACGCAGGCCGGTGAACATTTGCCAAGGCAGCGTTTTTTGACTGGCCGAGCCAACGAACAGCACAACAACGACCTCGTCAAAGCTGGTAATGAAGGCAAACAAACCACCCGAGATAACACCGGGCAAAATCAGCGGCATCTGCACGCGGAAGAACGTGGTGATCGGGTCGGCCCCCATGTTCGCCGCCGCACGTGTGAGTGAGCGGTCAAAGCCAACCAGCGTCGCCGTAACGGTGATAATCACAAACGGAATGCCAAGCACCGCATGAGCAAGGATAACCTTGATGTAACCCACGAGGTTTTTGTCGAGGCCAAGCGTGCTTTCCATCCAGTTACCAAACTGGCTGTAGAAGAAAAACATACCCGTTGCCGAGATGATCAACGGAACGATCATAGGCGAAATCAAAATTGCCATGATCGCGCGGCGCGCCGGAACATGCGACTGCGACAGGCCAATCGCGGCCATCGTGCCAAGGCTCACCGAAATGACCGTCGCGATCGGCGCGATGATCAGCGAGTTCTTGAAGCTGCGCTGCCACTCGTTGTTGCTAAAGAAGTCACGGTAGTGCTTGAGCGAGTAGCCCTCGGGATCAAACCGAAGCATTTCCGGCGTGAAGGTAAAGAAGTTCTCGGCATTGAACGACAGGGGCATAACCACCAGAATTGGCGTGATCAGGAAGATAAAGATCGCTCCGCAGATAACGCGAAATGCATAGTGCCAAAGCACCTGACCAGCTGTGAGATAGGGCGGGAGATAGGAGCGATACCGCCCCTCATATATCCAGTAGATCATCCAACCGCCAACAGCGCCGAAGATCGCGCCGAGCACCGCACCGGGGATGCCAGCACCAGCAAAGCCAGCAATGCCAAGCCCCGCGAAGGTTATGCCGCGACCCGCCCGCTCATCTTTCAGAACGTTAATGTAGAGAAAGGCCAAGCCAACAAGCAGGGCCGCGCCGCAGATCGCTCCGATAGGCCCGCTGCCATTTGCCGTGCCAACGAACAGCCCGATGAAAGCCCCGAACAGGCCAACAACCAGAGCAACCAGCCAGAACGGTTTGCGCGAAATAGGTGTGAGTGCTGCCATTTTCTTTACCCTAACTTCACGTTGTCGATGCCCACGATCTTGTCGTAGGCCCAGTAGAGAACAAGAACCGCCGCCAGCAAGATCGCCCCAAGCGCGGCCGCGAGGCCCCAGTTGCCCGAGATGGAAATGTGGTAAGCGATCCGGTTCGAAATAAAGACGCCCTTCGCGCCGCCGACGATCTCGGGGGTGATGTAATAGCCGATCGACAGGATAAACACCAAGATCGAGCCCGCTCCAATGCCGGGGATAGACTGAGGGAAATACACCCGCCAGAAGGCCGTCCAGTTCGTCGCGCCAAGTGACTTGGCGGCGCGCAGGTATGTCGGCTGGATGGTCTGCATCACCGAATACATTGGCAAAATCATGAACGGCAGCAAGATATGCGTCATCGCGATCACGGTGCCGGTTGCGTTGTTGATAATCACCAACCTGTCATCAGTCGCCACAAGGCCAAGCCATACAAGCACTTCGTTGATCACGCCCTGCTGTTGCAACATCACTTTCCACGCCGAGGTGCGCACCAGAAGCGAAGTCCAGAACGGCAACAGCACGAGGATCATCAGCAGGTTCGCCGAACGCGCAGGCAGGTTCGCCAATATCCAAGCGACAGGATAGCCGAGCAACACGCACATTCCGGTGATGACCAATGACATCCAAAGCGTGCGCTTGAACAGCGTCATCATGATGCGCTTGCTTTCAGACTGTACAGCTACGCCCTCGGGAGTGCGCTGCATGTCTATCGCATTGAGGTAATAGCCGTTGGTGTAATTCACCGAATGGGTTTGGATAGCTTTCCATGTTTCGACGTCACCCCACTTCTTATCAATCTTGATAAGAGCTTCTTTGAAGGGGCCGTCTGTTTCCAGATCCAACTTCTTGATCTTGCGACCGGACTTGCGAAACAAACTCGAGATGCCTGTCTTTTCGAAATTCAAGCGTCTTCCCAGTTTGGTGTGTTGTTTGGCATCAATTGCCACCAGCATGTCAGCTGTGAAGGCCTGATAAACCGTCTCGTCTGGCAACTCACCACTTGTGCCATCCCAGTCTTTCAGCACAGCAACGGTTTTGGGCAAAACTTCCCCGACTTCACGGTTGTCGACTGAGCGGAAAAGCATCTCGCCGATCGGCCAGATAAACGAGAACATCACAAACAAAAGCAGCGGTGCGATCATCAACAACGCCCGCATCTTTTCCACACGTAACGCGCGGGCAAGGCTCTTTTTAAGCGGGGTTCCGTCCGCCGCCAGCACTGGGCCTGTGTGGGTTGTCTCACTCATGTTCGTCCCCGTTTTGGTCTGCTTGTTCTTACAAATTGTCTAACAAATAGAGGGTCGGAGAGGCCGCAGAATAACGGCCTCTCCTAAGTGCTTTACTTGGCGAGCCAAGCTTGGAACTTCGCGTCGATGTCGTCACGGTAGTCAGCCCAGAACTCGTAGTTGTAAAGGAACGTGTTCTTGGCGTTGTCCGGGTCGGTTGGCATGTGTGGTGCCATATCGATGCCGAGATCAGCGTGCTTGCTTACAAGCGGAGCCGATGACTTGCGTGCAGGGCCGTAAGCGATGTATTTCGCTTGGTCGGCAAGACGCTGCGTGTCTGTCGCGAACATGATGTAATCAAGTGCGCGCGCTTTACGCTCGTCTGACAGGCCTGCCGGAATGATCCAACCGTCAAGGTCAAACACCTGAGCGTCCCAGAGCATTGCAACAGGTTGCTTTTGCTCTTCGATCACGCTGAACAGACGGCCGTTGTATGTTGAGCCCATGATGACTTCACCATCAGCCAAAAGCTGTGGTGTGTCGGCACCGGCTGACCACCAGACAACACTGTCTTTGATCGTGTCGAGTTTTGCGAGCGCTTTGTCTTGGCCTTCGGGAGTTGCCAGAACTTCATAGACGTCTTCTTTCGCAACACCGTCACAAAGCAAAGCCCATTCCATGTTGTTGATAGGGCGCTTTTCGAGCGAGCGCTTGCCAGGATAGGCTTCAAGGTCAAACACGTCACAGATCTTGCTTGGCGGTGTGTCACCAACAAGGTCAGTGCGGTAGCCGAATGTTGTCGAGTAAACGATCTGCGGAATGAAGCAATCGCTGACCAGCAGCTCGCCAAAGTCCTCAGAGGCTTTCATACCGTTGTCGCCGTCAGCAAGCTGTGTGTCGGCATCAATTTCCATCGCGAGGCCTTCGTCGCAAAGGCGCATGGCGTCCGCTGCAACAACGTCAACAACGTCCCATGTGACGTTGCCGGCTTCGTTCATCGCGCGCAGTTTTGCGACCGCTTCAGCCGAGCTGTCGTCGTTGATGATGTTGACACCCGACTTTTCAGCATAGGGCTCGTGATAAGCCTTGAGCTGTGACTTGGAGTAAGCGCCGCCCCATGAAACGATGGTCATTTCATCGGCCATGTCAGCAGCACCGGAAACGCCAGCAACCATAGTCAAAGCTGTTGTCGCCATTAGTGTTTTCGTAAATTTCATTTTTGGTCTCCCGTGTATCGCCTGTTTTGGTAAGTATCGGTCTGGCGCATCAGGCGCAGCGTCAGCCCACTTCAATCGTCGCATCCGAACAGTCGGACACGAGATATTCTTATGCATCAAGCGCGCGGCAATCTTCAGGAAGCCAACCGATCTCGATCTGCTCACCCGGTTTGAGGCGCGTCTGGTCAGGTGCGTTGCGTGACTTGATGACAAAGTCGTCATTGCCAGCAACCCGAAGCCGCGTGCGGAAAATGTCACCCATGTAGATGAACTCAAGCACCTCGGCCTTGAGCGTGTGCGCGTCGGCATGCAGACGGCTCTTGTCAAATTCGACACGCTCGGGGCGGATTGAAACTGTTGTGCGTTGGCCAACTTCACTGACGTTCACAGGCATCGCATCAATCTCTTCGCCGCTGTCGAGCACGACAACGCATTGGTCACCGCTGATAGATTTGACCTTGCCGCTAAGCGTGTTGTTCTCACCGATGAACTGCGCAACAAACGAGTTTTGCGGGTTTTCATACAGCTCGTCCGGCGGCGCGATTTGTTGGATACGGCCGTCATCAAACACCGCAACGCGGTCTGACATAGTCAAAGCCTCGGTTTGGTCGTGGGTCACATAAACCGTGGTGATACCAAGCTCATGTGCTAGGTGCGTGATCTCAAACTGCATCTTTTCGCGCAGTTGCTTATCGAGTGCGCCGAGCGGTTCGTCCATCAGAACCAGCTCAGGCTCAAACACCAGAGCACGCGCCAGAGCGACACGTTGCTGCTGTCCGCCCGAAAGCTGCGCAGGGCGTCGCCCGCCGAAGTCACCCATCTCGACCATATCAAGCGCGCGCTTAACCTTGGCTTCGCGCTCACTCTTGCCGATCTTGCGCACTTCCAGCGGGAAGCTCAGATTTTCGGCAATCGTCATATGCGGGAACAGGGCGTAGTTCTGGAACACCATGCCAATGCCGCGCTTGTGCGGCGGAATGTTATTGATGCTCACCCCGTCAATTTTGATCTCACCATGTGTGGCAGTTTCAAACCCCGCCAGCATCATCAGGCAAGTCGATTTGCCCGAGCCCGACGGCCCTAGCATTGTCAAAAACTCGCCCTTGGGAATTGAGAGGTTGAGGTCTTTTACAACGAGCACTTCGCCGTCATAACTTTTCTGGACACGTTCGAATTCAACGAACGCATCGGCAATTTTTGTGTCAGCCAAAACAGGCTCCCCGTTTGTCTTTGCGACTTTGCGCCGCTTATCAGATGGTATCTAACCTCATTGGCACGGCGCAATGCAACCCGATAATCTCATTTCTTTTTTTGCCATCCCCGCCCAGTATCCGATAACGCCACAACGCTTCCGCCGGAACATCGGTTGTGCTTTTCCACCAGAATAACCGTTGCTGTCGCTGGTCATCTGCCCCTCTCCAAGCCGTTTCGAGGGCCACACTGAAGCGCGCAAAAGCCTCGCTGCACCGCCTCATAAGCTTGCGAAGCACTTCTGACGTTACGAAACCACGCCTCGTGGAACCAAGTTCCGTTCTGCGGTATTGGCAGTAGCAAATTTCCCGCTTAACCTCTGGTCAACAGAGTCGTTTGCGCATCGTTTCAGGGGCACGCGGTTCACCGCCAAGGGAGAGAAACATGTTCATTCGTCAGGTATCGCCATGACTGCGATGACACTTGAGGCCGCCGCGAATCATGTCATAAGCACCAACCCTGTCTTTGAGGTGCACAGCGTTGAAGTGCGCGGCGTCACCGTCAAGGCCTTCAAAAACATACCGCAAACCGTGCCTGCTCTACTCGCCGCCGGATGGGCTGCTCACAGCGACGGAACGCTTGAGTATCTCGCCTACGAAAACGAAAGCCAAACCTACGCAGAGTTCACAGCGACGGTTCACCGGGCCGCCGCCGCTATGCGCGACGAGTTGGGCGTGCGGCAGGGCGACAGGGTCGCAATTGCAATGCGTAACTATCCGGAACTGCTGGCTCTTGTCTTGGCTATCTCCGAGCTCGGCGCTGTTGTTGTGTTCGTCAATGCACTTTGGACAACCCAAGAACTTGAGTTCGCATTGCGCGACAGCAGAGCAAAAGTGGTTTTTGCCGATGGCCCGCGCATGCAGCGGATTTTGCCTCTTCGTGAGACGTTGGGGCTAACTTTGGCAGGCGTTCGTGACGCGCACGACATGACAAACCACAACTACAAGACACTGGTGAAAAACGCTAAGTCTGACAATGCGCCAGAAGCCGAGATTGCCACCGATGACGACTTCGCAGTGATGTATTCCTCCGGCACGACAGGAAACCCAAAAGGCGTTGTGCAGACGCACCGAGGCGCAGTTAATGCGGTGTTCAGCTGGTTGATGCAGTCGGTCATGGCCCCGCTTGCGGCCCCTCCCGAACCCGGCGCGCCCGACGCGCCGCGCCCTTCTGCCCTGATCGTCACCCCGCTGTTTCACGTTACCGCAACCCACCCCTTGTTTCTGCTCAGTTTGCCCGCAGGTGCCAAGATCACCCTTATGCACAAGTGGGATCCCGAAGAGGCCGTGCGGCTGATCCGCGACAACAACATCACCCGCTTTCTGGGAGTTCCGACACAATCCGCCGAGTTGATGGAAGTCGCCTTGCGGCTAGGTGAAACGCTGCCGACGATGGACTATCTCGGCGCCGGTGGGGCCAAACGCCCCGCCGCACAAGTCGCGCGGCTTTCCAAAGCATTTCCGAATGCGGGCATCGCCACAGGCTGGGGCATGACAGAGACCAACGCGCTCGGTATCGGCATGATCGGCGACGATTATAAAGCCCGCCCCGAGAGCGCCGGTAAACTGCACCCGCCCCTGCAAGAGCTCAAGATCCTCGGTGACGATGGCGCTGAACTGCCCCTTGGCGAGCTCGGAGAGATCACCGT
This sequence comes from Lentibacter algarum, assembly GCF_018860975.1. Classification (GTDB taxonomy): domain Bacteria; phylum Pseudomonadota; class Alphaproteobacteria; order Rhodobacterales; family Rhodobacteraceae; genus Lentibacter; species Lentibacter algarum_A. The sequence goes on along the minus strand of NZ_JAHKQI010000002.1, from coordinate 189,435 downwards.
CAAAAGCCCCGCCAACATGCGCTGCTACCTCAACCAACCAGAGGCGACAGCCGAAGTCTTGCAAGACGGCTGGCTGCGCACCGGCGACTTGGGCGTGCTTGATGCCGAGGGCTATGTCACCATCCTAGATCGCAAGAAAAACATCATCATTCGCGGTGGCGAGAACATCGCCTGCCTTGATGTCGAGGGCGCGCTGCACGGTCACCCCGACGTGCTTGAGGCGGTGGCATTCTCGGTTCCCGATGAGCGCCTCGGTGAAGTTGTTGGCGCTGCGCTGCATCTGCGTGAAGGTGCCGCGACGACCCTCGAAGAAATGCTGGAGTTCCTCGACGGCACCCTCGCCAAATACAAACTCCCCGCGCACCTTTGGACTCAACACCAAAGCTTCCCTCGCGCGGCCACCGACAAAAGCGACAGGCGTGCCATTCGCACGGCCTGTCTGAACAACCAAGAGGCAACAGTATGACACACCCAACCGAAGCCGAGACAGGCGCATATATCGCCGAAGCCGGCAAACAAGCATGGCAAGTTCCCGGCCTGTCTGAAAGCACGCCAAAGCGCCCTATAAAGACTGTCGGCATCATCGGCGCAGGCACGATGGGCGGCGGTATCGCGATGAACTTTGCCACCGCTGGTTATGAGATCAAGATTGTTGAAACCAAGCAGGAAGCGCTTGATCGCGGGCTTGGCGTGGTGCGCGGCAACTATCAGCGCTCCTCCGACAAAGGCCGCTTTCCGCAAGAAGAAGTCGAGGCCCGTATGGCCCGCTTTGACGGGCGGCTGGCGATAGCCGATCTGGCGGATTGTGATCTGGTCATTGAAGCCGTGTTTGAAGACATGGCGCTTAAGCGCAAAATCTTCACCGAGCTTGACGCCGTAATGAAGCCCGGCGCGATACTGGCCACCAACACCTCGGCGCTCGACATTAACGAGATCGCCAGCATGACCAAGCGGCCGGAAGATGTGATCGGATTGCACTTCTTCTCGCCCGCCAACGTGATGAAGCTGCTTGAGATCGTCCGCGCCAAGCACACCGCCGATGATGTCGTCGCGACTTGCATGTCTCTGGCGCGCGACATCAACAAGATCGCAACCCTCGTGGGCGTTTGCCCCGGCTTTGTTGGCAACCGCATCCTGTTTGCCCGTCAGATACAAGCCAACAAACTGGTCTACCAAGGCGTCATGCCGTGGGATGTTGACGCAGCCCTCAACAGCTTTGGCTTCAAGATGGGCCCCTTCCAGATGTCTGATCTGGCAGGCCTTGATATCGGTTGGTCAAAAGGTGCGAAAACCGACAACCCCATTCGCGACGCGCTCTGCGAGCTTGACCGCCGCGGCCAGAAAACCAAAGCAGGCTTTTACGACTACGACGAAGACCGCCGCCCCGTGCCCTCGGACGTGACCGCTGGCATCATCCGCGATATCACCGGCGCTGAGCCAAGCTCCATGAGCGCGGAGGAGATCATCGAAAACTGCATCTATCCGATGATCAACGAAGCCATCAAAATCCTTGAGGAGAACAAAGCCCAGCGTCCTTCTGATATCGATGTTGTCTGGCTCAACGGCTACGGCTGGCCCGCCGACAAAGGCGGCCCGATGTTTTACGGCGACATGGTCGGCGCGCAGGCGGTGCTTGACGTAATGGAAAAACTCGGCGCGGCAGATCCGGCATTTACACCCGCCCAAACGCTGCGCAAACTCGCGGCTGACGGTGGCAAATTCACCGAAATCGACACCGGAGGACTAAAAGTATGAGCTACGAGTTTATCAAGACCGAGACGCGCGGACATGTGCTACTTGTCACCATGAACCGCCCGGAAGTTTACAACGCAGTGCACGTCGATATGCACAACGAGATGGCCGACTGCTGGGACAAGTTCGCTGCCAATCAAGACCTCTGGGTTGCCGTGCTCACAGGCGCGGGCGACAAGGCCTTCACCGCTGGCAATGATCTGAAAGCAACGGCAGCGGGCACAAGCAAAGCCAAGATGACCGAGACAGGCTTTGCCGGCCTCTCCTCGCGCTTTGATCTGGAGAAACCTATCATCGCAGCCGTCAACGGCTTTGCCATGGGCGGCGGGTTTGAAACTGCGCTGTCTTGCGACATCATCCTCGCGGCTGACACCGCCAAGTTCGCCTTGCCTGAAGTCAAAGTCGGCTTCTTTGCAGCTGCTTCCGGTGTGCAGCGTCTGTCACGCTACATTGGCCGTTTGGCCGCGCAAGAGCTCATGTTCACAGGCCGCACGATCAGTGCCGCCGAGGCGCTTGAGCTGGGCTGCGTCAACGCTGTCTACCCCGCCGATCAGCTGATGGAAAAAGCGATGGAAAAAGCCGAGCAGCTCTGCGCGGTCTCGCCTTCTGCCGTCAAAGCAACCAAGCGGGTGCTCAATGACATGCACCTGCGTGACGGCATGAAAGACAGCATCGCTTTCTCTCGTGAAGTGATCGCCGATCTGTCAAAAACCGAAGATTTCAAAGAAGGCGTCGACGCCTTCGTTGCAAAGCGTGCGCCCAACTGGGTCAACAAATAATCTTGCCAAATAGGAGGCACCTAAATGTCTGACAAAGATACAAACCTGAACAACCTTGGCATTTCCGACAAAGCCAAACCGCTCCTGAACGCAGTCATCAAGCACATCCGCGAAAATGTTGATCCGATGACAGAAGAGTTTCACCGACTCGGTGAAGGCCGCGAGGATCGCTGGTCATACCATCCGCGCCAGCTTGAACTGCTCGAAGAAGCCAAACAAAAAGCCCGAGACGCGGGGCTTTGGAACTTCTTCTTGCCCAACGCCGAAACAGGCGAAGGCTTGGCCAACCTCGACTATGCCTACATCGCTGCCGAGCTGGGCAAGAACCCCCTCGCCTCGGAAACCCTTAACTGCTCGGCGCCAGACACGGGCAACATGGAAGTGCTCGAGCGCATCGGCACACCCGCCCAAAAAGAACAGTGGCTGAAGCCGCTCTTGGCCGGTGAAATCCGCTCGGCTTTTGCCATGACCGAACCTGATCGCGCCTCCTCGGATGCCAAGAACATCGGCATGACTGCGGTGCTGGAAAACGGCGAGTGGGTGATGAACGGCGAGAAATACTATATCTCTGGTGCCGGTGATCCGCGCTGCAAAATCATGATCGTGATGGTCAAAACCTCCCCCGACGCTGAGGCCTTCCGCCAGCAATCCCAAATCCTCGTGCCGATGGATCACCCCGGTGTCGAGATCGTCGGCCCGATGCACGTTTTCGGCCATGACGACGCGCCGCACGGGCATATGCACATCCGGTTTACCAACGTGCGCGTGCCGGAAGAGAACATCCTCTGGGGTGAGGGCAAAGGCTTTGAGATCAGCCAGGTGCGCCTCGGACCAGGCCGTATTCACCACTGCATGCGCTCTATCGGACAAGCCGAGAAAGCGCTTGATCTGATGATCGACCGTGGCCTCAACCGCGTGGCCTTTGGCAAGAAGATCGTTGATCTCGGCAAGAACATGGAAACCATTTCCCGCGCCAAGATCGAGATCGAATCCATGCGCCTGCTGGTGCTGAAAGCCGCCAAAGCGATGGACGTGCTCGGCAACAAGGAAGCCCGCATCTGGGTCAGCATGATCAAGGCCAAAGTGCCGGAGCAGGTTTGCGACATCATCGACCAAGCCATGCAGGTGCACGGCGCGACAGGCATCAGCCAGTGGTCGCCGCTCTCTGGTATGTATGCACAGCAACGCACCCTGCGCTATGCTGACGGCCCCGATGAGGTGCACCATCACGTCATCGCACGCCACGAGGTGCAAACTTACAAAGACAGCAACTCGCGCCAAGACGCCATCAAAGGCGACACACAAGCCCGCGGCTCAGGGGGGTTCATGGGATGAACTTGTTTGATCTGACAGGCAAAGTCGCGCTGCTCACAGGCGCATCCAAAGGCATGGGTTACGAGATGGCCCTCGGCCTCGCCAAGCACGGTGCGACAGTGGTGATATCGTCGCGCACCCAAGACGAGCTTGACGCCGCCGCCGCGCAAATCAACGAAGCAGTGGGCGGCAAGCGCGCCCATGGCATTGCCTCAAACATCGTGCACAAAGACAGCCTGCAAGCGCTGGTCGACAAAACGCATGAGGTTGCTGGCCCTATCGACATCGTCGTCGGCAATGCAGGTGTGAACCCCTACTACGGCCCGATCACCGGCATCTCCGATGAGGCCTACGAGCGCACCATGAACGCCAATGTGCAGTCAAACCTCTGGCTGGCGAAAATGGTCGCGCCCGACATGGAAGGCAAAGGCGGCTCGATGATGTTCACCTCCTCGATCGGCGCGTTTAGGGCTTCCGACACACTGGGAACCTACGGCATGTCAAAGCTCGCACTCATCGGCCTCGTGCGCAACTTAGCGGCCGAGCTCGGCCCGAAAGGCATCCGCTTTAACGCGATCTGCCCCGGGCTGGTCAAAACCGACTTCGCCCGCGAGCTTTGGGACAAACCAGGCGTTGAGGAGAAATACTCAAAGGCCATCCCGCTCCAGCGTTTGGGCGAGCCTGACGACTTTGCAGGCCTTGCTGTATTCCTTGGCTCTGACGCCAGCAAATACATGACCGGACAGGCGCTCACCGTCTGCGGCGGCTCAAGCATGTGGAGCTGAGGCATGGAGCTTAAAGGCAAAATCATCGTCGTGACAGGCGCGGCCAGCGGCATTGGGCAGGCCATGTGCCAACGCTTCGCCGCCGAGGGCGCCAAGCACATCGCTTGTGTTGACCTCAACCTTGAGGGCGCACAGGCGACAGCGAGCGAGATCGGCGGCACAGCTTACGGCGTCAATGTCGGCGTTGCAGACGAGATCGTGCAACTGATCGAAACCGTCGAGCGCGACATCGGCCCGATTGATCTCTTCTGCTCCAACGCTGGCATCTCTGTTGCTGGCGGCGTTGAGGTTCCTGACGACGACTGGCAGCGTATCTGGGACATCAACGTGATGTCACACGTCTGGGCCGCCCGTGCCCTCGTGCCGCTCATGTCGGCGCGTGGCGGTGGCTACTTGCTCAACACCTCCTCGGCGGCAGGTCTGCTCAACCAAGTCGGCTCGGCCCCCTACGGCGTCACAAAGCACGCCGCTGTCGGTTTGGCCGAATGGCTGGCAATGACATATGGCGACCAAGGTATCAAAGTCAGTGTCCTTTGCCCGCAAGCCGTGCGCACCGAGATGACACGCGGCCACGAAGACCACGTCGCCGCCATCGACGGAATGATGGAGCCGGAGCCCGTAGCAGAAGCCTGCGTGCAGACTATCCGCGCTGAGGAGTTTTTGGTTCTGCCGCATAAAGAAGTCATCAACTACATGCGCGCCAAAACCGACAACTACGACCGCTGGATCGGCGGCATGCGCAAACTCAACCGCCGCTTTGGCGAGATTGAAACCTAAAGAAAAAGGACGACCCCTATGATCGGATATACAACACTCGGCGTTTCAGACATGACCCGCGCCAAAGAGTTCTACACCTCCCTGTTTGAAGCCCAAGGCGCCAAAGTCGTGATCGACTCTGGCCGCATCGCCTTCATCGGCACCAAGCGCGGCGAGCCTATGCTGGCGGTCTGTGAACCCTTCAACAAAGAGGCCCCGACCGCTGGCAACGGCACAATGGTCGCCTTTCCGACGAGCAGCAAAGAAGAAGCCGAAGCGCTCTACAACAAAGCAATCTCCCTCGGCGCAACCTGCGACGGTGCCCCCGGCCAGCGCATCCCCGACCGCTTCTACGGCGCCTACGTGCGTGACTTTGATGGCAACAAACTCTGCTTTTTCGTGTTCGGATAAAACCAGCACCCAACGCAGCTTAACACTGGCTGAAAGGTCAAGTATATCTGGCCCAAACCAGACATTCCCTTCAACCCAAGCAAAGGCCCTCAGCGCGGACAAAGCAGCCGTTACCCTTCCGAGTGTTTGCTGACGCAGCATCCGCTCGCACGCGCGGCACGCTCATCGCCGCGTTGCAGCCGATGTCGCCAGACCGGTCATTCAAAGCCAGTCTGAGGCGCGAATTTCGAACCGCCCATTCGCTGCAACCACGACCAGCTATCGAGGAGCGGGACTTAGCACTAGTTCGCCGCGTTGGCCCCAACGGCAGTTTTCGGCACCTTACGTATGCAGAGAAAAACACCAAGGACTGGCAACCGGTTATTTGCCGCGAGCGCAAGCTGGTCCAGGTCTTCTTTCAGAAGCAGAGATTTACCTCCTGCTGTCTACAGTTCGTGTAGGACTTTCTGCCACAGTTGTCCTTGATTTTCCCGGTGGCGTTCCGGATGCCCAGCTCACCTACCGGCGCAAAGGCGAAAGGTGTCCGCGCCGCTTCACTGGCCGTCTTCCTGCGGGTATGGATGCCGGTCACAACGGCGCCAACGTGTCAACAGGTCGGAACCTATTCGAAAATGGTTTCGTTACGGCGGAACATCGAAACCGTGTAAGATTCAAATTCCGCATAGTCATGGAACATTTTGGGTATTCGCCGCTGGCAGAGCTGGCGAATACCTCGGCACGATGTGATCGTCGGCAAGTTGGGATCTCGTTAGGCCATTCCCACCGGCACCTGATTGGGCCGCATATCGTCCGGGCGCGACATCAGGATCTCGGTCAGATCAGCCTTGATCGATGCGTAGTCGGGGTCATCAAACACGTTGCGAAGCTCATGCGGATCATTCTCCAGATCATACATCTCTCCCGCACCGGATTGCAGGTCCACGGTCAGCTTGGCCGTTTTGCTGCGCACGGTGCGAAGAGACAGGCCAACACCCACGCGACCGGGCAGAAGTTCCCACTCGCTCATTGCGGCCTCGCGTGTGCCGTCCCCCGAGATCACATCGCGCATGGACTGTCCGTGTATATCCATCAGGCTGTCTGCCCCCGCCCAATCCATGAAGGTCGCGCCCAGATCAAGTGTCGAGAGCGGCTCAAAGCTGACTTTTCCGACGGGGACATCGGGGCCTTTCACGATGGCGCGGACATTCAACAGCCCTTCAAACGGCATCGGCCCTTTCAGAACCAAGCCATGGTCGCCCAGCCAATCTCCATGGTCGGCGGTGTAGACGATATAGGTGTTATCCGCCAAACCCTGTGCTTCCAGTTCGGCGATGATACGCCCCACTGAATGGTCGATCAGCGACAGCTGACCATAGGTATTGGCGATCACCTCGCGCAGGTGCTCATCCGGTATTTCCGGATAGCGCGAATAGCTGGTGCGGACCTCGGCGCCCTTGCCTTCGATCTTGGTCTCGACCGCTGCCTTGTGCCACCACGGGCGGCCTTCGAAGTCGCGCGTTCGGTGTTCTGGCAGGTCCACGTCTTCCGGCTTGTGCAGCGAGGCCCATGGTTCGGGGCAGTCAAAGGGGTGGTGCGGGTCGGGGAATGACACCCACATACAGAACGGTTTGTCATGGTCCTGCTTGATGAAATCTATGGCACGATCGGCAATCCAGGTTGAATTGTGATAAGCTACGGGCAGTTTGGACGACCAGACCTGCGGTGCATCCTTGTGATCGCGATGGCTTTCCCAAAGCAGCTTGTTTTTCTGTTCGCCCCGACCATCGCCGTAATACCATTCTTCATAGGCCAGCCCGGCGGGTGGTTTCTCAGGAAGCCACCAATTGTGGCCGATGTGGACGAGTTCCGCATGATCGAAGCCCATATAGGGCCCGCGCCACCCCTCTGGCACTTTGGCCGAACCCGGAATGGACTCGACCGTGTCGCTGTCTCCAAAGGTGTGATAGGTCGCAAAATGCGCTTTGCCTATCTTGGCCGTGTGATAACCCGCCGCAGACAGCGAAGCCGCAAATCCCTTTTCACCCAGTTCCGGATCCAGATCGATCCCGTTGTCGTGCACGCCATGGGTACGTGGCAACAGACCTGTCAGGATTGAGGCCCGCGCGGGCTGGCAGACCACGCAGGGTGTCACAACCGTTTCAAGGCTGGTGCCTTCGGCGGCCAGCATGTCCAGATGCGGGGTGTAGACATTGCGGCCCCGAAAACCATAGCAATCGCCGCGCTGCTGGTCGGACGTGATGAATAGGATGTTTGGGCGTGTCATGTGATGTCTACCTTTGGCTTGCGGAGAGAAAGAAAGATCACGGCGAAGGCGCACAGGATGAACGCCGCCGCGATCGGGCTTTTGAGGAGGAACCAAGGGTCGCCTCCGGTTGCGGAAAACGCCTGCCGTGCGGTGTCTTCAATGCGCCCGCCCAGAACGAACCCGATCACGAAGGGCAGTGGTGAGATCGCAAAGCGCATCATGAAGTAACCAAGGATGCCGAACCCGAAGGCGAACCAGATCGCGCTCATCGAGGTTTCCTGAACGTACAGGGACGCGAGGGTCAGCAGCAGGACAACCGGCAATAGATACTGTTTCGGGATACGCACCAGGGCGCCAAGTGACCTCATGAAAACCCCGCCGACCGTCCAGTTCAAAAGATTGGCAAGGATCATGGTCGTGAATAGACCGAATGCGATCACCAGCTCGGGGTTCAGGTCTGACGAGAACTTGAAAACCGCAGGCCCCGGGTTGAACCCGCCGATGGATTCCGCGGCGAGGATCAAGAAAACGGCGGCCGTATTGCCGGGGATACCAAGCGACAGGACGGGAATCAGGTTCGCGCCGGAAACCGAGGAATTCGCGGCCTCGGTGGCGGCGATACCCTCGGGCGCACCCTGTCCGAACTCGGGGTCTTCGGGCTTTTTCTTCTTTGCATAAATCCGTTTTCCGGTCGCGTATCCGATGGTGGCGGCAAGCGTCGAACCGACCCCGGGAAGTGCCCCAATGATCGTGCCGATAATGGCCGAGCGACCAATATGGGGAAATATCTGGCGAATATCGGCCCAGTGCAGTCGCTGGTCCCCTTCGTCCTTGGCGACTTCGATTGCCCCGGTGTGGCGCTTTTGGTGCCAAAGGTTTTCTAGCTCGGTGAAAATTGCCCCGATGACGAGCACACCAATGACCGCAGCCGTAATCGGGATTCCGTCCGAAAGCGCGGCACTGCCAAAGCTGAGGCGGGGGTAAAAGTCTTCACCGGTACCTATATAGACGGCCAAAAGTCCCAGCCCGCAGCTCAACAGACCCTTGGCCGCAGACCCGCCTACCACGGCTGCAATAAAGCTGAGCGACAGGATCAGGAGCGCCGTCTTCTCGGGAAGGTCCAGATAGGTTTCGACCAGGATCGCCAGGAAAGGCGCACAGACGATCAGCACGATATCTGAAAATGTGTCGCCCGTGACCGAGGAGAAATGCGAGATCTTGAGTGCTTTGCGCGCCTTGCCGGACTTGGCCATCGGATAGCCGTCAAGCGTGGTCATATAGGCGTCGGGTGTTCCGGGCGTGTTAAACAGGATCGCCGGAACCGCCCCTCCGACGGTAGATCCTTTCATGACGCCGATCAGGAAGCCGAGAACGGGCAACAGCGCGTCTGAGTTGAACCCGAAAATCGAAATCAGGATGGGCAGGGAAATGGCCATAGCGATGACACCGCCCAACCCCGGCGTTGCACCCACAATGATCCCGAGGATCAGACCGAAGGCCACCATCATCACGGTGATCGAGACAGAAACGCCAAGGAGAGAGAATGCCTCGGGTCCCTGAAAGACCGCGAGTATGCCAAGCCAAATATAGTCGAGGGTGCCCAAATCGGTCATCAGACATCCCCATTCGGTGGCAGAAGAACGTCGTCAAACGGCAGGTCATAAAGAACGATGATGCCGATGACAGCCACCAGCGTGACCCACAATGCGCGCCATGTTGCACGCTGTTCGACAAAGGCCACGATACAGAAGACCATCGTACCGCCTCCAAGCACAAAACCGATATATTTCCAGGGCGCGGTGTCGCGAAGAAGCCTGTATTCCTCGGCCGCAACCAGACTGGCGGCAACAGGCCCGGCCCAACGCATCAGCAGGATGCCAATGACGCCGACGATCGAAATCGCCCCGATGAATACCAGATTTTGTCGAGAAGGGTGATAGTCAGGCGAGTGTCGTTCAAACAGCAGCATCACACCTGCCATCAGAATGAAACCCGCAGCCAGTGTCGGAGCAAGACTGTCACCGACGATGTAACGGCCACGTTTGCGTTCGACCAGCCAGGTCTCGGTGTCGAGGGGTATCCAGATGAAGGCAAGGATCAGAGCGAAGGCAATACAGCCCAGACCCAGTGCCGTGCGGGCAGAGAGGTTTCGCATATCGAACTCATTGGTTGACTGAGGGGGGGAGCGGATGGCGCGAACGCCGCCCGCGATCTGAGTAGAGGGGCCTTAGTCAGCGGCTGCCGCGATCAGTGCGCCTGAGGAGTCGTATGCATCCTGAACTGTGGCTTCAAGCTCTTCTCCGGTGAGGATCATTGCTCCGCCAAAACCTTTCATGAGGAAGGCATTGGCCTTGCCGCCTTCTTTGGTTGCAACCTCGGCGATTGCAGATGCAATTGCAGCGCGCGCTGCAGGATCCATATCCTTTGGACCCACAAACAAGAACGCAAGTTCACTCACGAAGTCGACACCATAATCGGACAGAAGCGGGGCGTCGGGCGAGTTCTTCAACGGTTCGCTGCGTGCGGAGGCCAGTTCGACCATATCGCCTGCGGCTACGGCTTTCGCCTGGACGCCTGCACCGAAACCAATATCCATGTCGCCAGCGTTCAGGCCGTTCGTGACAGCCTTGCCTCCCTTGACCGAGATGATGTTGAAGTCGACGCCGTTTTCTTTGCCAATCACATAGGCAATGTCAGCCAATGCCGGAGTCATCACTCCAAAACGGATTTCTTGGCCGCCTTTGGCCGCTTCAATAACGTCACCAAGCGTTTTCCAGCCTTTGTCGGCAAGCGCGACGATCCCCATTTGCGTGCCTGCGGTTGTGGTGATCAGCGTCACGTCCTGTGGTGAACCCGTTTTCGAGGCGACCATGCTATAGCCAAGGCTGCTCGTTACGATCATGGCGATTGTTGTGCCATCTGCAGGCGCATCTTTAACTGCATTCACAGCGTTCAACCCACCCTTGCCAGTGACTTGCTCAGGGATAACCTTCCAACCTTGCGCCGCTTCAAGCTCTTCCGCGATCAATCGCGCCTGCGTGTCAGCACCGCCACCAGCGGCAAATGCGATGATCATCTTGATGGGGCCCGGCGGGGTCCAGTCCTCTGCAAATGCGGCCGTAGACGTTCCGAGAATCGTGGCGGCAACCACCGCAGATTTAAGCAACTTCTTCATGTTTTCCTCCCTGAAGCACAAATTCGTTGGCGTCACATGTCGCGCAAAAAGGTGGAAAAGTCAACAATCAAGTTGACTTTTCCACTAACCTGATAAAAATTCAGGTGAAGCGAAGGATTGTGAAAATGACGAATTCGGATGAAAGCGCGATCAGATTGGGCCTGCTGCTGCCCTTCCAGATCGCGCAATTGCACTCGGCGCTGAACGCGCAGGCAAAGGTCATCATTTCTGCCTATGGTGATCTGAATCTTGCCCAATGGCGGATCGTTCGGGTTGTCGCGCTTGGCATCGAAAACACCACAACGCCGGTGCGCAAGGCGACCGGGATCGACAAAAGCCAGTTCAGCAAGATGCTTGGAGCCCTTGAGCAAAAGGGCTACGTGGTGCTTCACCCCTATGAAAATGACAAACGCCAGCATGTGATCGAGTTGACCGACAAAGCGCGCAAGGCTCACGAGCGCCTTGGACCCGTGCTGGACGAACGCCAGCGGCATCTGGTGGCGACACTCACCGAAGACGAGCTGGCCGTTATCTACAAGTCGATCAAGGTCTTGGCGAACGCCGCGCAAAAGACCGATTTCGACATCCCGGCCCCCGAACAGGAAGAAGAGTAAACAATGACATCCACCCCAAACCTTCTCGTCATCCTTTCGGACCAGCACCAGGCCCGTGCCATGTCCTGCGCGCACCATCCGGTGGTGCAGACACCGCATCTGGATGAACTGGCGGCGCGCGGCACGCGCTTTACCAACGCCTACACGCCTTCCCCGATCTGCGTTCCTGCCCGCGCAGCCTTTGCGACAGGTCGGCAAGTGCACGACATCCGCAACTGGGACAACGCGATGCCCTACAAGGGAACGCCGCGTGGCTGGGGGCATGCGTTGCAGGACAAAGGCGTTCGCGTCGAATCCATCGGCAAGCTGCATTACCGTCATGAAGAGGATGACAGCGGCTTTGACGTCCAGCATATCCCAATGCATGTGGCCGATGGGGTCGGCATGGTCTGGGGCTCGATCCGCCGCGAGGACGAACGCGTTTACAACAAACACGTGCGGATGATGGGCGATACAATCGGGCCGGGGGAAAGCAGCTACACCAAATACGATCGCAGCGTCACGGACATGACCTGTGACTGGCTGGCCAAGACCCAAGACAGCGCCGCGCCCTGGTGCCTTTATGTTGGCCTTGTTGCGCCACACCACCCGCTGATCTCGCCTCAGGAGTTCTATGACCTCTATCCCTTGGACAAGCTTCCGCCAGACAAGCTGCGGCTCAAGGACGGCTACGCGCGCCACCCCTGGATGGACAAAATGGCGGATGCGATGGTCGGAGAAGATGGCTGGAAGGATGAGGAAGAGCGGCGCGTCGCGATTGCCTCGTATTACGGGCTGACCAGCTACATGGACCACAATGTCGGGCGGATCGTCTCAGCGTTGAAGGAAAGCGGGCAGTTCGACAATACCACGATCATCTATTCCAGTGACCACGGCGAAAACCTTGGCGTCCGCGATCTCTGGGGCAAGATGAACATGTATGAGGAATCTGCCGCAATCCCGCTGATTGTTGCACCTGCTCCCGATTTGGGAGCCGATCCCCGACCGACCAGCCACACGACGACAAGCCTGTTGGACATCTCGGAGACGATCATCGACCACTTTGATGCCGAGCTTCCGGGCGAGAGGCCCGGGAAATCGCTCTATGACATTGCCGCGTCCGAAGACGACACCGATCGCGCCGTGTTCAGCGAATACCACGCGATCGGCGCGGTGTCCGGCGAGTTCATGCTGCGCAAGGGCGATCTGAAACTGATCGAATATGTGGGCTATGAGCCTGAGCTGTTCAATCTGGCCGAAGACCCTGAAGAGTTGACCAACCAGGCGCAGAACCCTGCCTACGCGGATGACCTTGCCCGGATGCAGGCAGAGCTTCGCAAGATCTGCGACCCGGACACCGTCAATGCGGAAGCCTTCGAAGATCAGGACGCGATGATCGAAACCTATGGCGGCAAAGAGGCCGCATCGAAACTGGGCGCGCCATCCGCAACGCCGCCGCCCGCCACCTGAGCGGCCTTTGCGACAATTCAACACGAGGATCTGCCATGATGCAGGACACTATTTCTTTAGCTATTTCAGAGTTGAAAGCCCTTTTGGGCGACCGTTTGTCCACGGGCCAATCCGTGCGCGAAATCCACGGTCGCGACGAAGCCTATTCGGAACCAGCATTGCCAGATGCCGTGGCCTTCCCTGAAAGCACGGAAGAAGTGTCGGCGATTATGAAGATCTGTTCAGCCCACAAGATACCCGTTGTGCCCTTTGGTATCGGCACATCTCTGGAAGGCCATGTGATCCCGATCCATGGAGGGATCAGTGTGGACACAAGTCGGATGAACAAGGTTCTGGAAATCCACGAAAGCGATCTGGACGCCGTTGTGCAACCAGGTGTCACGCGGACGCAGTTGAACGACGACCTGCGCGCGACGGGCTTGATGTTCACGGTTGATCCGGGGGCGGACGCCACGCTGGGCGGCATGGCCTCGACCCGCGCATCAGGGACCAATACCGTGCGCTATGGTACCATGCGTGAAAACGTTCTGGCGCTCGAGGTTGTCCTTCCGGATGGCAGAGTGATCAACACGGGATCGCGCGCGCGGAAATCCTCGGCGGGGTACGACCTGACCCATCTGTTCGTGGGGTCCGAGGGCACCTTGGGCATCATCACCGAACTGACCCTGCGTCTGTTCGGGCGGCCGGATACCGAGCTTTCAGCCACCTGCGCCTTCAAAACCATCGATGATGCTGTGAACACGGTGATCACGGCCATTCAAATGGGACTACCCATGGCCCGGATTGAGCTTTTGGACGAAGTGCAGATGAAGGGCATGAACATCTTCAACCCTGGCTTGAACCTTCCCGAAAAACCGCATCTATTCCTCGAGTTTCACGGGTCCGAGGCGGGTGTCAAAGAACAGGTGGACCTGTTCGAAAGCGTCGCGGAAGAATTCGGAGTGTCCGGCTTTGACTGGGCGACCAAACTGGAAGATCGCGAGCGACTTTGGCAAGCACGTCACAACGCCTATTACGCGGGCAAGTCGCTGCGCAAAGGCTGCGAAGGCGTTGTCACGGATTGCTGCGTGCCCATTTCAGCGCTGGCAGATTGTATTGCGCGCACAAAAGAGCTGATAGCCGAGTCTGGCCTGATCGCCCCGATCGTGGGACATGTTGGAGACGGAAACTACCACCTCTTGATCCTGATCGACCCTGACAATGCCGACGAAATGGCCCGTGCCAAGCAACTGGCATCCGATGTGAACCGGACGGCGCTGTCCTTTGGGGGCACGGTGACGGGCGAACACGGCGTCGGAACCGGCAAGAAGAAATACATGATGGAAGAACACGGTGAGGCGTATCTGTTCATGGCGCAGCTGAAGCAATCCATTGATCCGCTGAACATCATGAATCCCGGAAAACTGGTGTCGGTGAACTGACCGGAAACGCTGCGTTGCTTTGTCAAACAGAACGGCTATCCGCATGACAGACCTCAAATCCAAAGCCCTGCAATTGACACTGGTCCTCGCATCAGCTTTGGCGGGGGCGTTTGCAGCGCTTGCGATGGGGTGGCCCATTCCCTTCCTTCTTGGAAGCCTGGTGGCAACGGCGGTCCTTGCGCTGACATTCGCCGCGCGCACCGGCGGTCCGGTTTTCTTCCCCAAAACCTTGCGAGAAGTGTTCATTGCCGTGATCGGCACGATGATTGGCACGACCTTCACGTCTGAAGTGTTGTCCATGGTGCCAACCCTTGCCGTCACCCTGTGCGCGATGATGGGTTTTGTCGTTCTCGCGCAGGCGTCGAACTATATCATTTTTCACTATCTGGGCGGCTATGACCGGCCAACCTCGTTCTACGCAGCCATGCCGGGCGGGCTGATCGAAGCGGTAGAAATGGGGACGAAAGCGGGCGGAGATGTCGAAACCCTGAGCATCCAGCATTTCGTGCGTATCGTTCTGGTGATCCTGATTGTTCCCTTGCTTTTTCTGGTGGTGACCGGAGAAGTGGTAGGCAGCGCCGCGAGCCAGACACTGGAAAAGGGTCCATCCGAATGGCGGGATTGGCTGATGGTGGCGACGATAGCCCCCGTTGGCCTTTGGATCGGCAAAGCCTCGCGATTGCCGGCGGCCCCGTTGCTTGGTCCATTGGTTTTGACAGCGATCCTGCAATCTTCGGGGGCCATCGATCTGGGCGGGCCTCCGGCACTTCTCAACCTGGCCCAGCTGATCGTCGGCGCAAGCCTCGGCGCTCAGTTTGCCAAGACCACCCCGCGACGCTTGTTGTCCGCCCTCGCGCTTGGGTTTGTATCGGTCATGGCGACTCTCGCCATTGCGTCGGGGTTGGCATTGATGCTGGGGCATTTCATTTCAATGTCTTTCCAGACATTGCTGATCAGCTTTGCGCCCGGTGGGGTCACCGAGATGAGCCTAATCGCGCTAAGCCTCGGGGTCAGTCCAGTTCTTGTCTCGACCCATCACCTGTTTCGCATATTATTCACCGTGGGTCTGACCGGTTTGCTGTTCAAGCGGCTTGGAAATGGCTCATCAAAAACCTAAGTTCATCCCATGCAACCAGACACGAAAAAAGGCAGCTGCTGTAGCCCCTCACGAAGTGCGGGGGCCGATACGCCACTTGCCGCGCCCATCGCCACCGGCGGGAAACGCATACCGGATGATGCCCTGCGCATTCCGGGTGGTGGGTCGCTCACTGGCACCAGCCGCCCCGAGATCCCGGATGACGGCGAAGACCCGATCCGGAACACCCGCGTGAAACCCTTTCGCATCGGGGCGACCACGGTCACGAATGCGCAATTCGCCGGGTTCATCAGCGAAACCGGCTATGTCACCGAAGCCGAGAGGTTTGGCTGGTCCTTCGTCTTCTGGATGCAGGTTCCGGAAGGGCTTGGTCCGACATTTGGCGTAAAGGACGTCGAATGGTGGCGCCGCGTGGATGGCGCCAACTGGCGCGATATCAACGGGCCGGGCACTATGGAGACTGTGTGGAGGCCTGACCATCCCGTCGTTCATATCTCGTGGAACGATGCACAGGCCTACGCCAAATGGGCCGGTGGCCGCCTGCCCACCGAGGCAGAGTGGGAACATGCCGCCCGTGGCGGCCTTGGCGATGTGCGCTTTCCCTGGGGTAACCGCGAACCCGATGACGCCGATTTCCAACCCTGCAATATCTGGCAGGGCGAATTTCCCAAATCCAACAGTGCCAAAGACGGCTTCGTGACCACTGCTCCGGCCAAACACTATGAGCCGAATGGCTACGGCTTGTACAATGTCGTGGGCAATGTCTGGGAATGGACGGCCGACGCCTATCGCATCAAATCGTTGAAAAAACACGTACGCCAGCGGCTTGCCGCGATGAAGGGCTATAAACTGTCCAAAGGCGGGTCGTTCCTGTGTCACTCTTCATACTGCTACCGCTACAGGATCGCTGCTCGGTCCGGCACCTCGCCGGATAGCACGACCACACATCAGGGCTTTCGTGTGGTTTGGCCGGAATAAGGAGGGTTGCAACGCACTGCAACTTTTCGACCAGCGCCCAACCTTGCTGTCATAGAAAATGCCGGAAACGACGGGCTGCGCTGCAGCGTTGACGCGCACCCATGAACGGAAGGAAAGGGTCGGTCGCAGCATTTGATCCTGCGGGGCTGGGGCAAGCGACACTTCGCGCCGCCACTTGGCTGCTTCGAGCCCATACTCACCGATGCTGCGGCCGGTACCAATTTCCACTTCTGGCCGGACGACGGACTCAGAAGATAAATGTTTCGCGGTGACGTCGAAACTGTTCGACGCCCAATTCGGTGAGCATTGTTTCGGTGCCATTCATCAAGCCGTCAGGTCCACACATGAACACTTCACGCGCGTTCAGCTCTGTGACGGATTGAATATCTTCAATCCCCATGCGTCGTTTTTCTAGTTTCAGTATGTTGCTGGGAACCATTTCATGCAGACTATCCATAGCAGATCGTGCAGCAGAAGGCGACCTGCTTACGCTTTGAAAGGCCGCGATGCGAAGCTTCACGTGACCGGGTAGCGAGCCTTGCTGCGACCCAAAATGGTTCAAGACGCTGATATCGTCATCACGCCCGGCAAACAGAAGCACGATATCGGTCGAAACCAGATCCGGATTTGTCTTTGCGATCTGCACGATCCCGTCCCACATCGACATGAATGGCGTAATGCCAACACCGCCAGCGATCCAAAGCATCTTTGGCGGGACAGTTGGGGCCGTCCCGTTGGGACCTTTCGCGAAACAGGTGAACCCGGCACCGGTTCCCTTGAAGGCGACCGGCAGAGTGTTCGCGATGAGTGTGTGGGCATTGTCGTGCAGCACATTTGACAGCAATCCACCCGGTTTGCATTTAACGGTAACGCTGACATGGTCGGTTGGGCGGAACTCATTGGCATTCCGGTCAAATTGCGGTGCGCTGGAAAGTGTCCATGTTCGGACGAAATCTTCGTTCACCAGCTGCGGGGTGGCTTCGTTCATGTGGCTGTAGCCTCGATCCAGAAGACCCGAGAAATCAAAGACGCCAAATCCACCGGGCAAGGGCGCAGCGATCGGCGATGAGAGCCGGAAGTTGAATGTCATGATAGTGTCAGACAGGGTTTGTGTTGAAACAAGCGTGGCCGAGATCGCCGTCTTCTCGTGGATCAACGGGGCATGCCCCAACTGCTCCAGTTCTTGCCGCAAGAGCTTCACCGGCGGATTATAGGGCGAGAGCTGCTCCTCGGACGTGAGTGTCAGGTCAAGCCCCTCATTGACCAGAACCGCCCCAGTTACCTTGATACGCGTCACCAAGCTCACCCGCGGCATCAGGGCTTCTGCGTCATCGTCTAACAGGTTTTCAGCCTCACCCGTGACGTACAACACATCGCCCGTGGCGAAATCCGGAAACAGGAGTCCGACCTGTGGGTCCGTCTCGATATTGCCCAAAGACTGATAAAAGCGATTGCCGGAATGGTCAGGCAAAACCAAGTAGGTCGTGACCTCGTCATCCGCCGTTTCTTCGTACATGCGGACAAAGCCCGGCGCACCACCGCGATGGTTCATACCCATATCGGTCTGTGCGCTCGCAACATCGTCCTTTGCTATGTGTTTTGTCGCCAGAAAGACGGTGCTTGCGCGGTCAATCACGGCTTTGGCAGCTTCGGGCAAGGCAGAGGTGATACTGTCAAAGCTGTCAAGTGCCACCTCGGCCTTGCGCCGTGTGGGCGCTAAACTGCGGACGGTAATGTATTTCGGGCAGTTCCCAAGATGTTGATCGGAGAGTAGCTGAAGCCGTATCTTCCCCGCAGCGCCAACAAAGGCACGGCTGATTGCTCCGGCGATCTTGTTGCGCCGACGGTTGGTGAAATCTATGCCGACGCCCGCAAACAGACGCTTTTCACCGCCAGATATCGGTGCTTGCTGCAAGGCCCGCGCGAATGGGTCAAAGGGGTTGGCCTGGGCTATGACATCCGTTGTGTTGTCCCCCGATACCGTGATCCCGAAGGATGGATTGTCATCCGATATAGTGACCAGAAGACTGACCCAAGGACGCCCCCGTTGGTCGAGCGTTGCCAGGGGCAGGTAGGGCAGGCCCGCAAAGAACTCCGCATGCTGTTGGGGCATGTGTCTGTCGATGGCCTGTGGAATGGCGGCCCGAAGCTCTTTGGGTGTGTTACGCCGTTCTTGCAGCAGCAACTCCCCCTTATGTGACCGATGTATTTGCGTCATTGTCGGATCCTTCCGCCATTGCCTTTGGAGGTTTCATTCGAGGGCATTTCGATGCTCCCGAATGACGGCTTAGAGTCCCAAATCACTCAGGCTGGAGTGATCGTCTGGTCGCCGCCCCAGCGGCCAGCGGAACTTGCGATCCGCTTCTGCGATCGGGTGTTCGTTGATGCTGGCGAACCGACGTTCCATATAGCCGTTCTCGTCGAACTCCCAGTTTTCGTTGCCATAGGCGCGAAACCAATTCCCGCTGTCATCATGGTATTCATAGGCGTATCGCACCGCGATGCGGCTCCCATCATGAACCCACAACTCCTTGATCAGGCGATAGTCCAATTCTTTGGCCCATTTGCGTGTCAGGAATTCTTCGATCTGGGCACGACCTTCGGGAAACTCGGCCCGATTACGCCACTTGCTGTCCGGCGTATAGGCGAGCGCGACCTTGGCCGCGTCACGGCTGTTCCACCCATCTTCAGCAAGGCGCACCTTTTCGGTGGCCGTTTCCTTGGTGAAAGGCGGTAATGGATGGCGGGGTGCTTCCTTGCTCATCACAAGTCTCCTTATTCGGCCAACAGACCGACTGCAGTTGCAGGCATCGCCTCAAACCCGGGCAAGGCTTCAAAACGGGCAAGCCACGCACGCACGTTGGGATAGGGATCCAGCGACACGTTCCCCTCGGGCGCATGTGCCGTGTACGAATACGTCGCCACATCCGCGATCGTCGGGCGATCCCCGACAAGCCACTCGCGCCCTTCAAGCCCGTGTTCCAGTTTCTGCATCGCTTTCTCGGCGGTTGCGGCCGCGAAATCTGCGTCCAAAGGCGCGCCAAACACAGTGATCAAACGCGCAGCGCAGGACCCAAAGGCAATTTCACCGGCAGCGAGCGTGAGCCAGCGCTGGACCTCGGCCTCAGCCACGGGCGTGTCGGGTATCCAGTCGGGCGCATAGGTCCGGGCAAGGTAGACAAGGATCGCGTTCGAATCCGGCACAATCGCATCGCCGTCTTCCAGAACCGGGACCTGGCCATTGGGGTTCATGGCCAGAAATTCGGGCGACTTATGCGCGCCAGCGGCCAGATCAACGGGCACGGCCTCATGTGCAATTCCTGCGAGTTTGGCGAACACCAAGGCACGATGCGCGTGCCCTGATTTGGCGAAATGGTGAATGCGAACGGCGTTTGGCATCGGTGTCTCCAGTCATTTTGAGCGTCTTGAACTGACATACCTGCTACATTGCATTGCGATAATTGCCGGTTTTAGTGTAAGTTTAAGCCCTGAAAGGGCGCAATAAGATGGACAAGATTGATCGCATGCGCGCATTTGCGCTGGTTGCAAAGAACGCCTCATTCACCGTCGCAGCACAGCGGATGGGGCGATCGGCGCGTTTGGTCAGCAAATACGTAGCAGATTTGGAGAACGCGCTCGGTGTGCAACTGCTTAACCGCACGACGCGCAGCGTGGCTTTGACTGATGCAGGCGCGACATATCTGGCGCTGTGCGAGCCGCTTCTTGACGGGTTTGATGAGCTTGAAGAACGCGTCAAAAATGAACAGGCCTCGCTGCGCGGCGTGATCCACATCTCGGCGCCTACCGGCTTTGGCACTTTGCGTCTTGCACCATCTCTCGCGCGCTTTGCCGCGAAACACCCGAATGTCGAACTTGATCTACAGTTCTCGGACCGAAGGGTCTCCATCGTCGACGAGGGGATTGACCTTGCCATCCGAATTGGCCCCATGCGCGATAGCTCACTCAAAATGCGCCAGCTTGGTCGCATGCCCTTGGTCGTTTGTGCATCTCCTGCCTATCTGGAACGTGCGGGGACGCCCGCTCACCCACGCACATTAGCCACCCACGAGTGTATTCTTGATGGCAATATGACAGAGCCGACCGTTTGGAGATTTCGTATCGAAGGCCAAGAAGAAGCGGTGCAGGTGACCGGACGCTTTCGCATGAGCGCGCCGGCAGGATCAGCCCGCATCGCCGCAGCGGGCGCCGCAATCGCGCGATGCCCAGCCTACACAGTTGCAGATGCCTTGAAATCCGGCAAGCTGGTCGAACTATTCGCCGAGCACCGCGTCTCACCCTATGTTGTGGCCGCGCTCTTTCCCCAAAACCGGCATCTTACGACACGCGTGCGTCGGCTCATTGATCACCTCGCGAGTGATCCGACGTTATGTCCTGATGGTGCATGAAACCGCTATTGTTGGTCCGGCCGTTTGTGCGAATAAGCAGTCAGAGCTACAAACAATGGGCGACACGCTTGTTTACGGTTTACGTAGCGCCTTACAGTCTCTGTCCAAAGAAGTGGGCTTTGAGTTTGATAACCTGGATGTCCGATTGATCTGCGAACTGTAAGCTCGGTGCCCAAGAATTGCTGCTTTGCCGCGGAAGGAACGGTCATTCACGCAAGCCACCGCGAAAATCAGACGTCAAACACACAGATCGCGGACGTTTCTTACGTTCGCCGCATGCTCTCGAATGGCTGGTTTGCAATTCACTTCAGCTCACTCGGCTTGGAAAGTGAGCTCCGTGCGGCGTCTCAACCGTACAATACTATCGTTCGGGGCATGTACCCGATATGCAGCGATCATTGCGGCGTCATCGTCAAATTTCGGCGTGCACTTGTGCTGACGGTCAGCTCCGCCCGATACTGCAACAATCGGTTTTAGATAGCTGCAGTTGTTTTGGCCACTTTTTCGACATTCGTCATTCACTTCTTTTCGAACACGATTATCGCTTCGCCGACGCGAACGCCAAATCGGGAAACATAGGCCCGGTTCAGCACCCGGTCTTTTGTCAGCAGCCACATCCAATCATCGAAATCGACGCGCATCGTTCCTTTTCGGACCGGCAAGTCGATGCGATAGACCCAGTTGAACGTGTCGCCGTTTTCGCGGCCTTTGGCTGTGCCCAAAACACCGGGCGCCGTGCCTTTCCAGGTATCCTCACCGGTCTTTTCAAGTGTCCAGATGCGCTGTTCGGTATCGCCGTCGTCATAGCTGAAATTTTCCACCAGTTTCAGAAAGCGGCCATCCCATGTTCCGGTAATCTGAACATCGAACCGACGTTGAACATTGCCGAAAACGTCCTGAAACTGACCATGGGCTACGGTCTTGCCCTCAAAAAATTCCTCAAGATTGAACGATTGGTTAGAAAGGGTTCTGTCCTCAACATCCGGGGTTCCGGAGCAGGCAACCAGGGTTGAAACGGCCAGAAGGGCAAGTGTCTTTTTCATTGGGGTCTCATGAGTACAAAGCTGGATTTTTCGCGAAGCTTTTTGCAATTGGGTTGCGGAAGATGTGTCGTTGTCACATGCGCCAAGCTCGACCTGACTGACTGCTCAGAAGGACCCTAACGGCCAGCGTGACGATCCCGACCGCAGACAGCGCACTCACAGACCAGTTTTCAGAAGGTGCATTGGCGGCAATGACCCCGATCAGAGCCCACATAACCGCCAGCGGATAGGCCCATTCTGCCGGTCGGAAGGACTGAACTATAACTGCGACAACCAAAACCGCAGCCAGCATGGCCAGTGCAGCAACCTGCGCGGTCAGCACGCCATATCCACCAAGAACCACGCCCGTTCCGACCCCCGTCGCCGCCGTCAACCAGCCAGCATAAAGCGCAACTGGTCGGGCCTGCCAGGCTGGCGCGTCGTTTCCCGCGCGCAGCATCGCCGCTATCGCAAAACCCGCCATAGCAACGATCATGATCGTCGCCAGAATTGGCGCGGCATTGGCGGTGGCAATCCAGAATATGCCGAGGCCAAGACTCACCAACAAAGGTGCACGCATTTTCTGCCAATGCAGGTCGTGCGGCGCATTCAGTAACCCCCAGATCGACCCGAGGATTAACCAGATGTAAATCACGCCCCAGATGCCAAAGGCCCAGCCCGCTGGCTGCACCGGCCAGAATTCCAGAACCACGGGAAACTGCTCGGGCCGGTAACCGGCGAATTCGCTTGTCAAAAGCGGCGAAAGGGCAAACGCGATGGTCGCCAGCATAACCGCAATCGCAAGACCAGGTATTTTTCGGGGCATCACGACAGATCCTTTTCGTTCACAAACACACGTCCATTATTACTGTGCATCGGGGTTGGGGCGCATTGTTGCAATCAGCTCGGCCACTTTGACGCCAAACTTGCGCATCTCGGATTTGTTCATGATGACACCGTTTTCGGTCAGATAAAGCCAATCGATCGCGGTCAGGGTGTGACCGCCGGCGTCCTCTGGCAGTACGATTTGGTATTCCATTTTGATGGTTGATCCGGACACGGTGCCACGCGCCTCACCGACGATATCCTCGGCGGTGGCGGTAAAGCTGTTACCTTCGCCGAGTTTAAGATACCATTTGCGGCTATGTTGCTTGCCGTTGGAATAGGTGAACTCTTCACTCAGCGTGCCGGTGTCACCGTCCCATTCGCCGACCATTCTGGCAACGAAGCTGTTGGTCATCTTGCCGGTTGGTCCATAGATCAAACCCTCGGACAGGATCTCGCCCGACAAATGCGTTTTGGGCGAAAAGGCAGGGCCGCTGTCGGCATAGTCCGATGGGTTCTGCGCGCGAAAGCTAAGAAACATGGATTTGGCGAGCGCGATCAGAAGGACCACAACAAGCAGGGCAGTAAGGAGTTTCATATCGGTTGGTCCTCTCTGGGGAGCGCAAGCACAAGAGCCAGCGCGCCAAGTTTCAGGATGCAGGGAATAACGGCGTAAGTGATGTTGAGCGTGTGCAATGCCGTGGCACTGTTGGATGCACCCGGAGTAAAGCCACTACGCTCTAGCATGGGCAGGACGGCAAATGCGGCCAGTGCAAGGCCAAGCTTGCCGGCGAAGGACCAGATACCAAACGCCAGTGACGCCTTCAGGCCCGCCTTGGTCAGCGCCACGGAAAACATGGCCGGGAGGATCACCATATCGGCCCCCAGTGCGGCCCCGGAGGCCACACAAACCAAAGCAAATCCCACCAAGTTGCCGGGCGCCAGGAATGCCGCGCCGACAAAACCCAGAATGGCCAGTGGCATGGCCATCACCAGGGTGGTTTTCGCGCCCAGCCGTTGGCTCATGCGCGCCCAGAGCGGAACGCTGAGACCGGCGCTGAGGAAGAACAGGATCAACAAAGGTCCGGCTTTGCCCGGCAATTGCAGGCGGTCCTCGACAAAGAACAAAAAGAGCGTGGATGTGATGGCAACAGGCAGGCTGTTGACCAGCGCAAGCGCCAAAAGCCGCAGCGCCCCGGCCTGACTGAGGCCCGCAAGCGAAAAGCCATCCCCTTGGATAGGGGTGCGCCGCCAGATTGGCAGGGTGATCGCGGCTGCAATCAAAGCAATCACACCCAGAAACTGACCAAAGGCAGGATAGCCCTGCGCCCCGTATCCCAAGGCGATGAAAACGGCAGGCGCAATCGCGGCTATGATCACGCCGGCAAGCATGCCGCCTTCGCGAAAGGCGGCGAGCGTCATCAACGCCTTGGGCGTTGGTTCCTTCGCAAGTGTCGCGCTACGCCCGTAGAGCAGGATCATGCCTAGGCTGTAGGCCGAGAACAGCAACACCAGGATCGCCACGAGTTGCGGGATGACGTTTGGCCCCGATCGTGGCGAAAACAGCATGGGGAATCCGATAGCCAGACCCACGGCGGCAGTGGTGGCAAACAATGCTTGCGCGCGCGGCCAGCGGTCAATCGCCCAGCCGATCAGCGGGTCCTGAACAAGATCTATCAGTCGGATGACCAAAAGGATGGTCCCAATGGTGCCCAGCCCGATCCCAAGCTCTACCGAGGCAAAGCGCGGCAGGTGGATATAGAGCGGGATGCCAGCCGCAGCCAGCATCAGCGCATAGAGGCTGACGCGCGGGTAAAGCATCACTGGCCCTTCAGCTCCCGGGTGAAGTATTTCGAGCGCGAGTTGTCGCCCAGGAAAATCGCCATGAAGCGGGTTTTGATCTGCGGGTGGCGCAGGGTGCAGACGCGGGTCCCGTTAAGCCAGAACCCGATCTGGTTTTGCCCCTTGGATACGGCGACATAGCGGTCGCCCTTGCGGACATCCCGGAAGCATATCTGCAGTTGATCCCGCACCGGCAAGGCAGGCCCGGTCCGGTTGAGTTCGCGCATTGTCCCCTCGACAAGGTCATATCCGGTCAGCTTGCGCATGTATTTCAGTTCGAGCCCGAAATCCTTGTTCCAGTCCAGTGGTGCGCCGGATTGGGTGAAAAGCCGTGCTTCATAGAGAGGAAAGCCGACATATCGAAAGGTCGCAACACCACGCAACTCGGCACCGGGCAGGGCGGATTTGACGGTTGAGGCCTGCGCGCTTAACGGAACAAGAAGTGTAGCGGCTATCAGCAAAAGTCTACGCATGAGCCAGCTCAACCTGCACAACATTGGTGTGGCCGACGGCAAAGGAGGCGGCGCAAATCTCGAGGTAGTATTGCCAGTTGCGGAAGAAGCCGTCGCTATATCCCATCTCGGAAATCCGACGTTTTTGAGCGCTCAGACGTTCCGCCCAGATCCGGCAGGTTCGGGCGTAATCCTGACCGAAAGCGAAATTGTCGCGGACCTCAAACCCGGCCCCTTTGGCCTGATGTTCGATCACGCTGTCCGACAACAGCATGCCGCCGGGAAAGACATATTGGCGGATGTAATCGGATGAGCTCTTATAGGTGTCGAAAAAGTTGTCCTTGACGGTGATCGCCTGCAACAGAACACGCCCTCCTTCAGCCAGGTTTCGCTTGAGTGTCGCGAAATAGCTTGGCCAGTAACGGGCGCCCACCGCCTCGATCATTTCGATCGATACGATGTTGTCATATTGCCCGTTGATGTCGCGGTAATCGCACAATTGAATGTCAGCGCGCCCATCAAGGCGGCATTCAGCATAGCTGTGTTGATTGCGCGAGATAGTCACGCCGGTCACGTCGCGGCCTTCGGAGCTCGCGTGTTCGGCAAACCCGCCCCAGCCACAGCCGATTTCAAGCGTACGCTCTCCGTGACCCAGTCGCGACAACACGCGTTCATTCTTGCGCGATTGCGCGCGCGTCAGATCATCGTCGGCCTGTTCGAACAGCCCCGACGAATAGGTCATCCCTTCGTCCAGCCAAAGCCCGTAAAACTCATTGCCGACATCATAGTGCGAGCGGATATTTTTGCGTGATCCACGGCGCGAATTGGCCCGCATGACAGTATCAACCAGCCGAAACTTGGCCTTGTTGAACGGGCTGGCCTGATCGTAAGCGCCCAGATGATCGCGATTGTTCATCGCGACCGACATCAGCCCTTCAACCGACGGCGTGTCCCACAGGCCCTGAACATAGGTTTCGCCCAGGCCCACCTGTCCATGCGCCGCCAAGGCAGACACGGCCCCCCAATCGCGAATGACCATTTCCGCCTCGGGGCCGGAATGACCAAAATGATAGCGTTCACCCTCGGGCGTGCGCAGGGTCAACTGCCCGTCACGCAGACGCTCGCAGGTCGACAGGAAGTTCGATTTCAGGGCTTTGTTGGTGAAGCGCATGGTCAATTCCTTTAGCTTGGTGACGTTCGTTAAGTGCACGCACGATGCGCACGGCACTCGCGATGCCATCTTCGTGAAATCCGTGACGGTTCCAGGCGCCGGCAAACCACGTCCGATTGCGGCCCTGCATCTGGCGGATGTCCTGCTGTGCCCGCAGCGCAGCCTGATCGAACACCGGGTGGGCGAACTCAACCTTGTCATACACCGCTTCCTGCGGAATTTCGGTTGACGGGTTCAGGGTGACAAACAGCGGATCATCTTCCGGGATATTTTGAAGCTTGTTCATCCAGTAAGTGACCCCGATATCTCCACCCTGCGAACGGTAGGCCCAGCTTGACCAACAGGCGCGCCGCTTGGGCATCTGACCCGGATCGGAATGCAAAACGGCGGTGTTTGGCTGGTAACGGATACTGCCAAGAGCATTGCTTTCGGCATCGCTGGCGTCCTCGCCCAGAATGCGAAGCGCCTGATCCGAATGGCAGGCCAGGATCATCTCATCAAACTCCACGGACAGGCCATCGCCCGCGTCAATTCGAACCTCAAATGCATCACGCTGTGCACGATGGACCGGCGTGTTGGTGTGAATGGAACAGCCGCGCGCGATCAATGCGGCTTCAAGTCGGCGAACATATTCGATGCTGCCGCCCTTGACCGTCCACCATTGATGCTGGCCCGCCCCTGCCAGAAGCGCATGGTTGCGAAAGAACTGCACCAGAGATTTCGCCGGGAACTGGTCCACGTCATCCACCGGTGTTGACCAGATCGCGCCGCACATCGGCATCAGGTAGTTGTTGCGAAACCAGTCGCCCAGACCAAGTTCGTCGACCAGTTCGCCAATGGTTTTGTTGTCATCTTTTGCGGCGGCTTCGGCGTGCTTGCCGTAACGGATGATGTCGGCGATCATCTTGTAAAACTGCGGGCGCAGAAGATTGCGTTTTTGAGCGGTAATCGCACCCATGCCGGACAGGCCATATTCCAACCAGCCATCGTTGATGCTGGCACCAAAGCTCATCTCGCTTTTGATGACGGGCACGTCGAGGTCACGAAACAACCGAGTCAGGTAGGGATAGGTCACGTAATTGAACACAATGAAGCCGGTATCGACGGGTTGGTCCCCGTTTTTCCCTGCCATAACCGTGCGCGCATGCCCGCCCAACCTGGGGGCGGCCTCGAATAGAGTGACATCGTGATAGGGCGACAGATAATAGGCTGCCGAAAGTCCCGAGATGCCGCCTCCGACAATGGCGATCTTTTTGCGTGGGCCTTGAGTTTGATCGAACATGCAGTCCTCGTCTTGCAACTGTTATGAGAGGTTTACGCAGGGCCCGAAGGTTCGGATCATTTATTTGTTTGAAAAATTTCTGCGCGAAGTGATCCAAGGCACTCGCGCGCGCGTAATATTTGTATGATGTTGGAACATATACAGGCCCAAACCCACCACGCCCGGCGCGGCGCGCTGAAAAATGCGTTCAGTTACGGTGTGGACTACGTGCTGAGCGACCTGGGGGGTTCGACACCTTGGGTGATGTCGCGCAACCGCTTCAACCTT
This sequence comes from Lentibacter algarum, assembly GCF_018860975.1. Classification (GTDB taxonomy): domain Bacteria; phylum Pseudomonadota; class Alphaproteobacteria; order Rhodobacterales; family Rhodobacteraceae; genus Lentibacter; species Lentibacter algarum_A. The sequence goes on along the minus strand of NZ_JAHKQI010000002.1, from coordinate 161,393 downwards.
TGGTCCCTTTGGGACCATCGCCACGGTGGCATCCGGGGTGAAGGCCATGGCGTGGCGTGGTTTAAGGAGGTTCTGCAAACCCGAGGGTTTGAAACAGAAGGCGCCCAGCTTTTGCTGCTAACCCAACCCAGTTTCCTGTGGTTCCATTTTAATCCGGTCAGCTTCTGGATCGCATTGGTGGACGGCACGCCACGGGCCTTTGTCGCCGAGGTCAACAGCACCTTCGGCCAGCGTCATTGCTATTTCTGCGCGCATGATGATTTCAGCCCGATCAAAAGGAAAGACACGCTGATCGCCGAGAAACTGATGCATGTGTCGCCCTTTCAAAAGGTGGCGGGTCACTACCGGTTCAATTTCGGCGTGAGCGAGACAGAAGTCGACATCCGCATTGCATTTGAAAATGGAGACCAGGGCGTTCTGGCCACGTTGTCGGGCAAACGTCGCCCTGCGACCAATGCGTCTCTGCTATGGGCCGCAGTCCGCCGCCCGCTGGGGGCGGTTCGGGTGCTAGCCCTGATCCATTGGCAGGCCGCCATTCTCTACCTGAAACGCGCGCCCTTTTTGAAAAAACAGCCCGCACCAGAACACCCAATGACCGAGAGCCACAATCTTCGCGGGGCCGGCAAATGACTGACTTCTCCGGCAAAACCTACTGGCTGATTGGCGCTAGCGAAGGCTTGGGGCGTGCCCTGGCAAAACAATTGAATGCTAAAGGCGCTCGCTTGGTCCTGTCTGCGCGCAATGCGGATCGGCTTGACTCTCTGAGTACCGAGATATCCGGTGCGCGCGTACTCGCCCTGGATGTCACGGACATTGACGCAGTGCGTCGGGCCGCAGCCTCCATTGGTGACCTGCACGGTGTGATCTACAATGTTGGATCCTACGAACCGATGCGCGCGACCGATTGGGATAGCGACACTGTTCTCGCCATGGCGGATGTCAATTTCACCGGAGCGCTCCGCGTTCTGGGCGAGGTTGTGCCGCAATTTGTCGAACAGGGACACGGCGATATCACACTGGTCGGGTCATTGGCCGGATACCATGGCCTGCCCGCCGCGATCGGTTATGGGGCCAGCAAGGCTGCGTTGGTCAGCCTGGCGGAAACCATGCGGTTTGATCTCAATGGTACGGGCGTCGTGGTCCGGCTGGTAAATCCAGGTTTTATCAAGACCCGCCTGACCCAGAAAAACAGTTTTCGCATGCCAATGTTGATGACACCCGAAGATGCCGCGCAAAAGGTGCTCCGAGCGATGGGAAAACGGCGTTTTCGCACTGATTTCCCCGCTCCGTTCTCATGGCTGATCCGCAGCTTGGACTACCTGCCTGACATTGTCGTTTACCGAAGAAAGTAACCCAAAACCGGCTCAGATGAAGGGGTCGTGCGCCCATTTCAGCTGCGCCTGACGTTGCCTTGGTCTGCAGTAAATGTCACCGGGGTAGCAGTTTGCACGCACCTGTCCGACCTGCCGACAATCTAGCGTATGTTTTACATGCTTGGGGGCTTTGGCCGATCGGCTCCTAAAATGAATTTGGCCAAAGGCATGCCCCGCTGCGCCCTCAGCGGATCACATCCCCACGGCTCCGTGCTGTAATTCGTCGAAAACAAAAAGAAACCACCAGAAAACTGGTGGTTCCATGACGTTCATTCTTTGAGGGGTATCTCTAAATTCGAAACAAGGGCTGTAGCAGCCTGGGCACAAGTGCGCGAAACCTCAACCGCGCGTCCGTAGCCGCCAGACAAATGCAGGCCTCACCAGGATCGGCAACCGGGGTATGCTCCAAATTCTCATCAGCGATCTCCAGATCACCAACCCCGAACCGCCCTGTCTCGTCGCTAAAACTGCCCTGCAGAACGAGGGTCAGCTCCAATCCGTTATGACTGTGATCCGGAACCGCCTGTCGCGGCGGAATGTAAAGCAGGCGCACCGAACCATTGGCATCCGCTGACAGGATGTCCTGTCGCACGCCCATGCCCAGCTTTTTCCAACGTGGTGCACGGCCGTTCATCGCCTCCATAACCGGCCCGGGGAAAATCCCGTTGCGCTCATAAACCGGTTCCGGCGTGAATGGCGCATCGAGTTGGGCCAGAATATTGTCCTTGAGAGACGATGAAACCGCAACGGCACCGGTGTCTTCCAGAACGGCTCCGCCAACCGCTTGATGCGCTTCTAGGGCCACACGGCACTCAGCGCAAAGCGACACATGGCTGGCCACGGCGACGGCGAAGGCGTGCGGGAGATTTCCCGCCGCATAGGCGGCCAGCATGGCATCAGGGATATGGTGGGTTATGGCACTCATTGCTTGAGGTCCTTCAACTCGTGTCTCAGACGTTCCAGGCCGAGCCGGATACGTGATTTAATGGTTCCAAGTGGCAGGCCGGTCTGGGCGCTGATCTCCTGATGGGTCAACTCGCCCAGATAGGCCTTTTCAACTATCTCGCGCTGCTCGGGTTTAAGCGTGGCAAGGGCTTGCTTCAACTGTCCGGCCTCCTGTTCGATGGCAAGGATTTGGCTGGCATCGGGTTCCATGCCCGGTTCTTCTTTCAGCTCTTCCGGCATGGGGCGGTTTTCTTTGCGCGCGATGTCGATCTGGCGGTTGCGAGCAATTTGATAAATCCAGGCCGACACTTGGGCGCGGTGCGGATCAAACATCGCCGCCTTGCGCCAGATCGTCAGCATCACGTCCTGAACGATTTCTTCCGCCTGATGCGCCGACGCCCCCGAGCGGATGATGAATCCTTTGAGCCGTGGAGCAAAATGATCGAACAGCGCCGCAAACGCATTGCGGTCACGGTTATCGCGAACGGCAATCATCCAGTGAGTTTGCTCCGATAATTCGGTTTCGGTTTCGGTTTGCGACACAGGCGTTCTTTCGTAACGGCGGGCCATAGGAGCATGACGAGCGTTGCGCGGGTTATCAAGAGTTTGTGTCAACATACTCTCTTTACGGAGGTCTGTGAGATGCGGATCACATTTTTTTGGATTTTGATCGGGCAACGACCCAGATGATTAAGGGACTACGCAAGCAGTTCGAATAATCTAAGGGCTCACTTACACCCCCACGTTTGATCCGGGCCAATCTCTCGGATGGAAACCCAAAACTGCGGGTTTTGGCATCAATCATTTATAATGTTCGCTTCGCTGCAAAGAATCTCGACCAGCAGATCACTGCCAGACCTGGGTTCTGGCAACAGCGGCTGGACAAGCGCAATTTCACGGATTGCAGCTGCATCTTTCAGCGCACGCAAGCTGACATCCGTGCCGCGGCGGGCCTCAGTCGCGGCGTAGATGCTGGGAAGGACTGCGATTCCAGCGCCGCCCGCCGCCATCAGGCGGATCGCATCAAGGCTTGTCCCTTCATATTCGTCAGACACACGTCCACCAGCCCGGGCGGCGAGACTCGCGACGATATGTGACAGCCGATACTTCGGGCCCAGCGTCAGGAAAGTTTGCCCCTTCAGGGCCCCAAGATCCACCGGCTCTGTGTTGTTTACAAGCGGATGATCCAAGGCCATGGCAATCCAAAACCGTTCCGTAAAGAGGTGCGTGTGCAGGGCCCCTGGGTGGTCTTCGGGGGTGGAAATGATCATGTCGAGCCGGCCGCTACGCAGCCCTTCATCAAGGTCGCGGGTGCTTTCTTCGCGGACCACCAGACGCAAACCGGGGTGTTCTCTGTGCAAACGCCTGACGACCCCGGGCAGAAGGTAGGGCCCGATTGATGGCAATACGCCCAGGCGCAGCCGCCCCTGGAAAATGCCATCTCCCTGCGCTGTGGCGCGCAGGTCTTGTAACTCGTGCAGGATTTGCCGGGCACGTCGAACGATCTCGTCGCCGATGGGTGTTGGTTTGGCACCGGACCGCCCGCGCTGGAACAAGGATACACCCAGGTCGTCCTCGATCGCGGTTAGTTGGGCCGACAGGCTTGGCTGACTGACGTTAAGCTGCGCAGCAGCCAAACCGATCCGCCCGGTTTCAGCTACCGCAACAATGTATTCCAACTGGCGCAAGGTCGGCCGCATTTCATAGCCTCAAACTATATTAATTATAAGAAGCATATATTTGAAATATGTTGCGGACAACCAATATCAGATTAAACCACCGTATCTGCATGGGAGCCATCCGTGGAAAAGACCTTGTCGCGCATTCAAACCTTCATGAAACTCGAAGCCAGTGCTGGGCTGGTGTTGATGGGGGTCGCCCTTATGGCCATGGTGGCTGCAAACAGCGTTTTGGCGCCGCTTTACGATGGTTTTCTGAACACCAATGTCCGGATGGGCGTCGGCGCATTTGAAATCTCGAAACCGGCACTTCTTTGGATCAACGATGGCCTGATGGCGATTTTCTTTTTCCTGGTGGGGCTGGAGATCAAACGCGAAGTTCTGACCGGCGAGTTGTCCAGTTTCGACAAGGCGGCGCTACCTGTTCTGGCCGCCATCGGCGGGATGATTGTGCCCGGAGTGGTTTTTACCGCGCTCAATTGGGGCACCCCTGAAAACCTGCGGGGCTGGGCCATTCCGACCGCCACCGATATTGCATTCGCGCTGGGCATTCTCGCGCTTCTTGGCTCCCGGGTCCCGGTGGCGCTCAAGGTTTTCCTTTTGGCAGTTGCGATCATCGACGACCTTGGCGCAATCGTGATCATCGCGGTGTTTTACACGTCTGATCTATCCACCAACGCGCTGACGCTGTCGATGTTGGGCTTTGCGCTTGCGGTGACACTGAACCGCATGGGTGTGCAGCGGATTGCACCCTACCTGATCGTCGGCGTGTTCATGTGGGTGTTTGTGCTCAAATCAGGTGTGCATGCGACACTGGCTGGTGTGCTGATCGCCCTGACCATCCCATTGAAAGAAAACAATGGGGACAAGGCGCTGCTGCACCGGATCGAACATGGCCTGCACCCTTGGGTGGCCTTCTTGATCCTGCCGATCTTTGCCTTCGCCAATGCCGGGGTCAGCCTTGTCGGGCTAACCGTTGACGATTTCACGCAACCTTTGACTCTCGGTATCATTGCGGGCCTGTTTTTCGGCAAGCAGGCGGGCGTTCTGATTGTCACCTGGGTTGGTGTGAAAAGCGGGCTTGCCAAGCTACCAGAAGGGGTGACCTGGCGCCATATCTACGGTGTGGCCTGCTTGACCGGCGTTGGCTTCACTATGAGCCTGTTCATCGGCTCTCTCGCATTTAGCAGCGATGACACTTTGAATGCGGTGCGGCTTGGTGTTGTTACCGGCTCTGTGCTGTCTGGCCTGCTGGGGTTTGCTGTGTTGCGCACGGCTGCCGCCAAGCCCGCCACCTCAGCGGTACCAGCCGACTGAATCAGGGAAGGGTCGTCCTCGGCCAGCCCTCTCAGCTCTGACGAGCAGTCCAATTGAACCGGCCGCGCATTGGCGCGGTGCAGAGAAGAGCGCCAGGAAAACAGGGGCAAAGGAGAAGACTAAAGTGCGAGCCCGTGAACCCCTTCGGAATCTGATCGAACACCGGGTTTTCCGGCACTTCATCCTGGCTGTGATCTTATTCAACGCGATCGTTCTGGGCGTAGAAACCTCGCAGGAAGCGATGTCGAAATTCGGGTCGATCATCCTGACGCTGGACGCGATATGCCTTGCCATTTTTGTCGTCGAACTCGCCACGAAGATTTACGTTAACCGATGGCAATTTTTCCGCAGCGGATGGAACAACTTCGACTTTCTGATCGTTGCGGTTGCACTTGTTCCCGTCACACAGGGCCTATCGGTTCTACGTGCACTTAGGGTTCTCAGACTCTTTCGTGTTGTCTCGGCCGCGCCAACCTTGCGTCGGGTTGTGGAAGGATTAATCAACGCCTTACCCGGGATGGGTTCCGTTTTTCTTTTAATGGGGTTTGTATTCTACATCGGCTCGGTCATCGCGACCAAACTGTTTGGGTCAGCTTTCCCAGAATGGTTTGGGACATTGGGTGGTTCGGCCTATTCTCTGTTCCAGATCATGACCCTGGAAAGTTGGTCCATGGGAATCGCACGCCCGGTCATGGATGTCTTTCCCCACGCCTGGCTCTTCTTCGTGCCCTTCATTCTGATCACGACTTTTGTTGTGGTAAACCTCGTAGTTGGATTGGTCGTCAATTCGATGCAAGACGCACATAACGTCGAAGCTGACGAGCGGACGGACACCTATCGTGAGGACGTGATCGTTCGATTGTCAGAAATCGAACGACTGTTGAAACCGGCTGAACATCGATAAAGGCGCGTGGCTGCAGAAGCGTCACACCTTACATTGGCCAAACGCGCCAGTGCCACGCGAGCGGCTTGGTCCAGTGCCTCAAAAGCGTTCATGGTTTCGCAATCCAGAGATCAAATGAGAACACCCTAAAACAGAAGCCGATTGTTGTTCAAAATAGCCTGGCATCCGAAACAGCGACGTCCGCTTGAAAAACGCGGCCAACTGCAACGATGCCGATGCGACGCAACTTGGCAGGATCAAGAACGTTGTCCGTCTTGTGAGGTTCAAAGTCCGGAAAGGGCAATCGCACAGTTGTCCATTGCGCCGATGCATGGAATGGCGCGCGAAAGGATTGCCATGGCCGGTCCAGATCATCTGTTCTAATGCGAAGATCATAAATCTCATCATTGCCGCAGACATCAATCTCGATGCCGGCCCAGTTGCTGGCATCCAAACCTGAACCGTCCCGCTTCAGGTCCGATGCCATCTGAATGAAGCCGCCGTTGTTTTCCAGCGAGACCATCCCGGTCAGTCGTGTCGCGCTGCGTCCATCCACAACCTGATTGGCAATTCGACCGCGTGAGACTCCGCCCATGACTGCATCAGCGACAAACTGCCAGTTTGTTTCTAGTTTTAACATACAGCCAATCCTCTCGATATGCTCTCAAACCAGAGTGGGCAGGACCCGTCTTCGTAGATAATGTGCGCGCCATCTGCGACGCTGCCGTGCGATGTTGTCTGCAAGACTACGACGCCTTCGCTTGATTTCTTCATTATACTCTCTCTGTTTCTCACCGGAAAACCGAATTGGACGCTTGGCCTACCGCCACCATCAATGGGCCTCGTAGGCTGCGAGAGCCCTTTTGCGCCCTTCAGCAAGCCCGACAATCGGGGTCGGATAAGCATCATCCGGCGAAAGCCCCCAAGCGCGCGGGCAGGCGTCGAAAAACGCCAGAGCCGCTGGGCCGGGGTCCGGTGCGCACTCGGCCACATATCTTTGAATGTACTTCTGCTCGGCATCGAACTTTTGCGCCTGTGTTTCGGGGTTGAAAACGCGGAAATAGGGCGCAGCATCCGGTCCGCTCCCCGCAACCCATTGCCATCCCATAGCGTTCGCTGCAGGGTCCCAATCAATCAGGCACTCTTCGAACCACTTCTGTCCAATTCGCCAATGCTTGAGCATGTGTTTGGTAAGAAAGGACCCAACAATCATGCGGCCCCGATTATGCATGTGGCCGGTGACATACATCTCCCGCATGGCAGCATCAACGAGGGGAACACCCGTCCGCCCCTGCTTCCATCGCAAGACTGCTTCGTCCTCATGATCCGACCAAGGGAAGGCGTCCCATTCCGATCTCCAGTTCTTACGAGTGATCTCGGGGGTGTGGAAAACCAGATGGTAAGAAAATTCGCGCCATACCAGTTCTTTCAGGAAGTGCTCTGCCCCTCTTTGACCTTCCAGATGCGCACGCAGTCCAGCATGCCAGACCGTACGCGGACCGATCTCACCCCAGGCCAAATTCTCAGACAGGCGGGAGGTCGCGTTTTGCGCCAGGTAGTCGCGACGCTCCTTGTAGTCACCGATTGACCCGCACAGGAAATTAGCAAGGCGCTCATGGGCTGCGGGTTCGCCAACATTTGCATGTCGGGCCAAGACCTGTGCCCCCCGATCCATACTCTTGTCGAGCGCCCAGTCCGAAAGCCGATCAGTGTCCGGCCACTTCTCAGGTGCCAAAAGCCGCAGTGGCGCAGGGTCAGGCGGCGCGACGTCCAGATCTTTAACGGCACGCCACATCGGGCTGTAGATCTTGAAGAAACCGCCCTGCTTGGTCTTCACTGCCCAGGGTTCGAACAGAAGGTGGCCGGGCCAGCTTTTCGCCCCAAAACCCGCGTCTTTCAGACCCGATTTGACTTTGATGTCACGCGCGATTGCTTCGGGATCATAAGCCCGGCTCCACCAGATGTCCCCCGCTCCGGTTTCACGCGCCAGAGCGAGCAGTTCGTCTGCGGCGGTGCCACGACGCAAGATCAGCCGGGATCCAACTTGCTTCAGGCGAGCTTCGAATTGTTCAATCGCTTGCGACAGGCGCCATCTGGGGGCGGAACCGAAGGTTTCGACAACCTCGTCCAGCAAGACCACTGGAACAATGGGGCGCCCGCTTCTGCTTGCTTCAGCAAGCGCCGGGTGATCAGCCAGCCTGAAATCTCTTCGAAACCAGATGATTATCGGTGTTGATTCGTTCATCTCTACGCGGCCTATTGCTTTCATTTCCAAATACGAAGGCCAACCGTGGATGGTTCAAAAAAGCCCAGATTGGAATTCGTTTGTGATCTGAATCTGAGCCTGGACCGTATCAGAAACATGATCGAGAATGCGGACCTGATCACCATGCGGATTCAGGTCTCGGGAGGTTAAGGACCGTGCGAAAAAGCCAGATGCCATCGAAAACATGCCCGGTGTGTTGCCGCCCGTTCTCGTGGCGTCGAAAATGGTCCAGATCCTGGAGCAATGTGCGATACTGTTCCGAGCGCTGTCGCAGGTCGCGAAAGGTAAAAGCAGGATGACGCGCCGCGCACTTGTCATAGGGGCCTCCGGAGGGATCGGCACGGCGCTATGCACGGTTCTTGCAACAAAAGGCACTGAAGTGACGCGGCTTTCGCGCACCGCAGACGGGTTCGATATGAACGACCCCACGAGTGTTGAGGATGCCATGAACAAGCTCCGTGGGCCCTTCGAAACGGTTTTGGTAGCCAGTGGCATTCTGGCCCCTGAGGGCGCACGCCCCGAGAAGTCTCTCGCCGAGGTTGACGCAGAAAACATGGCACGGGTCATGGCGGTGAATGCCATTGGCCCGGCGTTGGTGCTGAAAAACCTGCCACGGCTTTTGCCGCATGGTTCGCGTTGCGTGGTGGGTGTTCTCACTGCCCGGGTCGGGTCGATCGGCGATAACCACCTGGGGGGCTGGTATAGCTATCGCGCGGCCAAGGCTGCGGCCAATCAGATTGTGCGCACGGCTGCCATCGAGATCGCGAGAAAGCGGAAAGATGCCGTTGTTGTGTCATTGCATCCGGGTACGGTGGAGACATCGTTCACCAAAGCCTATCCCGGGCATCCAAAGGTGGCAGCGAGTGAGGCAGCCACGAACCTTGTTGAGGTTCTTGATCAACTGACTTCGGCCCAGAATGGTGGCTTTTTCGATTGGGCGGGGAAACCCGTCCCATGGTGAAACCGCGTCTCATTTTGGTGCTTGGTGACCAACTATGTGCTGACATCTCTTCCCTGCGAACAGCTGAAAAAGAGCGGGACGTGGTCATAATGGCCGAGGTCATGGCAGAGGCAACTTACGTCTCGCATCATCCCCAAAAGATCGCGCTTGTTCTGGCTGCGATGCGCAAATTTGCAGTGGCACTTCGAGAAGATGGCTGGACAGTCGCTTACAGCAAACTCGATGATGAGGCCAACACGGGTTCAATTCCGGGTGAGATCGTCCGCCATGCCTCAGAGTTTGAGGCCGATGAAATTATTGCCACGACCCCCGGAGAATGGAGGTTGATAGCGGCACTGAACGATCTGCCGCTTTTCGTACGCCAGTTACCGGATGACCGCTTTGTCACCTCGCCCAAGGAGTTCGCCAACTGGGCGGAGGGCCGCAAGGAACTTCGAATGGAGTGGTTCTATCGGCAGGTCCGGCGCAAGACAGGTCTGCTGATGGAGGGAAACGCACCGGCGGGGGGAAAGTGGAACTATGACAGCCAGAACCGCAAGCCTGTACCAGAAGACGCCCGCCCTCCGAAACCGCCTGGTTTCCAACCCGACACTGTTGTCGGCGACGTGCTTGACCTCGTCGAAGATCGTTTCGCGGAGCACTTTGGGGAATTGCACCCCTTCAAGTTCGCAACGGATCGGGAACAGGCTCTTGAGGTTCTGGACCACTTCATAACCCATACTCTTGCGCGATTTGGTGATTATCAGGATGCCATGGTCGCAGGTGAACCTTGGCTTTGGCATGCGGTCATCTCGCCATATCTCAACATTGGCCTTCTTCAGCCAATGGAAGTTTGCCTACGGGCTGAAGAGGCCTGGCGTGCAGGTACGGTGCCTCTCAATGCGGTCGAAGGGTTCATCAGGCAGATCATTGGCTGGCGCGAATACGTGCGGGGCATCTATTTCTTCGAAGGCCCGGACTACACGTCACGAAATGCTTTGGACCACAGTCGCTCGCTTCCTCCTCTTTTCTGGGGGGGCGAAACGCACATGCGGTGTGTTAGCGAAGTTGTGGGTCAGACCCGAGATCACGCCTACGCCCACCACATCCAAAGACTGATGATCACGGGCAACTTTGCCCTGCTTGCCGGCCTTGACCCGGGGGCAGTGCACCATTGGTATCTTTCCGTTTTTGTCGATGCGTTCGAATGGGTCGAAGCGCCCAACACCATTGGGATGAGTCAGTACGCAGACGGCGGTGTGGTCGCATCCAAGCCATATGTTTCATCAGGCAACTACATATCCAAGATGTCAGACTATTGTACCGGCTGCCACTACGACGTCAGAGCCAAGACGGGCGCGCGGGCTTGCCCCTTCAATCTTCTCTACTGGCACTTCATCGAACGCAACCGGGACCGCTTTCAACACAACCCTAGAATGGCCGTTATTTACCGAGGTTGGGACAAGCGCGATGCGGGCCAACGAAAAGCTGTATTAAGTGACGCGACGGATTGGCTGGGTCGGCTGGACTCGGGCGAGACTGTATAAGCACCTGTCGATCGCCGGACGGTGCCTTTTTTTGACCGATCGAATAGCCAAATGACCACAGGCCGCCAAGGGTGTCCGGTCAGATGATGAGAACGGAACCGAAAGCGGCATGGCTGTCGTCGTTTGCCGTAGGAGATTTGGTTGTTCCCAAAAAAAAGCGCACCATTTTTGATCCGATCAGGTGAGTGATCCGTAACCTTTATATTCCGCACAACGCGGGTCACAAATGAATGGAGATACCATGTTACGCAGAACTTTTCTCGCCACATCGACCGCCATTGCCATGTTTTCAGCAACCGCGGCATTCGCCGATGGCCACTCGAAAGACATCGTAGACACCGCCATCGACGCCGGTTCCTTCGGGACACTCGTTGCTGCCGTTCAGGCAGCCGGTCTGGTTGATACGCTTAAGAGCGAGGGTCCGTTTACCGTGTTCGCCCCAACCGATGAAGCCTTTGCCGCGCTGCCTGCAGGAACCGTCGAGGACCTGCTGAAGCCCGAGAACAAGGACAAATTGACGGCCATCCTTACCTATCACGTTGTACCAGGCAAGGTGATGAGCGGCGATTTGAGCAACAACATGATGGCGAAAACAGCACAGGGTGGTGACGTCACTATCATGACCGAGGGCGGCGTTACAGTGAACGGCGCCAACGTTGTCACGGCAGACATTGCAGCGTCCAACGGGGTCATCCACGTGATCGACGCCGTTATCCTGCCCGAATAAGCCTGTTCAGGACAGCATTCCGTTCCGGCGATGGCGTCGGAACGGTTTGCCCCTGCTGAGGTCACTCAGTTGAGCTGGCAATATCCCAATGGTTGATGACAGCCGCAAAATGATTGGAAACACCTTGAAAACCATCGTCGTTCTGGCCGTCGCCAGCCTTGTTGCCTCGCCATCACTTGCCGACGTGAAGGTCGCTTTCATTGAAGGCGCGCCGAAAGACAAATTCCTCGTCACCAACATCGGGGCATGTGATCTTCCCGCCGCCAAGGTCACGATTGATCTTTCGAAGTCCGCATCTGGTCTGGTCTTTGACGTGACTGACACAGGACCGGGAGTCGAGGTTTTTCAGCCGTTTCAGATTGTGTCGGGTCAGCACCTTGTAAGCCGTGCAACGGATGTGTTCGATGGCGACAGATCTGTAACACTTGAGCTGGACAGCCTGCCAATGGGCCAGGCCGTGAGCTTTACCATAGACGTGGACGACACCAACGGAAGCCGTGAAATTACGGTTGCGGACGATGAAATCGTGGGGGCAACTGTCGGCGTTATCACCCAAAACGGACAATTCACCGATGTGTTTGTCTCAAACTCCGAAGCCGTGGTGCGCATTCCGGGCTGCGCGGCCTAAAGCCGCTTTCATGTTCGGCAGCCGGACGGTTCCATTGCCTCGGGCGCTGGCGCCTTTACGTTGGTTTGGGAAGCACTTCCTGCCAATGCGACCCGCCCTGTCAGCCCTGTTTGGTCGACTGACCCGCAGTGCCGATATAAAAACCCAATCAGCCAATACTTAGGCTCGAGGCCAGATGTTTCGTCAATAGGTGCTGGAAGCTTGAAAAGGTGAGACTGGAGTTAAGGCAGAACATGCAGACAAACCTGTTCAATGCGGAAACCAGAACCGATGGCCCCATCGATGCCGTCATTACCTGGGTCGACGGAAGCTCAGAAAACCACTACCGCAGGCGTAACCGGTACATGGCGAAAGCACATCACCCGCTTCATGAAAACGCGAGCAATCCGCATCGTTGGGCTTGCAACGACGAAATCCTGTACTGCCTGCAATCAATAGAGAACTACGCACCTTGGGTGCGCAAAGTCTGGATTGTTGTCGACGACGAAATGCCGAGCCTGCCAGGTCTTTCGGACAGTCTGCGGGCAAAAGTAAACTTCGTTTTTCATCGTGAGATTTTTGGCGAATTTGCAGCGGTGCTTCCCACGTTCAATTCACTGGCAATTGAAAGCATGATCTGGAGGATAAACGGGCTTAGCGAGCGATTTATGTATTTCAACGATGACGTGTTTTTAACCGCGCCCTTGCAGCCAACTGACGTGTTTGAAGGGCTTTCTCCAGTTCTGCGCGGAAAGTGGGTGGATTATGGCGATGCTCTGCGAAGTCCCGAAGCCCGACATGATCCCACCAAATTCCATCTCTACATGCAGCTGAACGCTGCCCGCTTACTGGGGTTTGATGAGACTAGGTTGTTTTCATCTGCCCATGTGGTTCATCCACTCCGGCGTTCGGTCCTGTCACAGCTGTTTGATCAGCACCGAGATGTTTTCATGAACAATATCCGGCATCGATTTCGCGATTTGAGCCAGTTTTTTCCTCAAGGCCTGCATAATCACGCATGCATTGCAGCGCATGAGGCTGATTTTTCGGTGACCGAAGATTACCTTCATATCAAGAGTGGCCAAGGGCTAGGATGCTGTCCGTCCGAAACGATGTCGCTTTTGCGCAGGGCGACTGACTCTGTGATCAAGTTTCTTTGCGTCAACGATTTGCCCCAGTTGGAACGGGTCGTCCCTGAGGCGCGTGACTGGCTAAGCGTGGCAATTGGCGGCTTTCCCGGGCCAAAACCGAACAATCGTGGCACTGGATAGAACCAACTGGGCTACACGAGCACACGATAAACGGTGGATTGAACATGCCCCTGTGTGAGCAGGAATAGTATGACAGACCAATCAGGAAATCCGCCCGTCCCTGATTTCGATCCGACTTGTGCATTGCGCGGCGATATCCTCGTCGTGGGTTGAAATCAGGAACGCTGTGTTTTCGCTTTTGTTCACCCGCGTGATCAGGTCCATAACCTGCTGCGCTGACTTGCTGTCCAAATTGCCTGTCGGTTCATCTGCAAGGATCAGGTCGGGGTTATTCATCAGGGCGCGGGCCACAGCGACGCGTTGTTTCTGACCTCCCGACAGTTTTGTTGCTCGGAAGTTGATACGGTCGCTGAGACCCACGATGTCGAGAAGTTCGGCACCGCGGCGGCGGGCGGCGGGGCGTTCGACACCATCGCGCACTGCGCTCGGAAAAATGACGTTCTCCAGCGCGGTGAAATCGGGCAACAGGTTGTGGAGCTGGAAGACAAAGCCGATGTGGCGATTGCGAAAGTCGGTCAGGGTTGCATCGTTTGCCGTGAAAAGGTTCTGCCCCAGCATTGTGAAACCTCCTGATGTTGGTCGCAACAGGGTGCCGAGAATGTTCAGCAAGGTGCTCTTGCCCGAGCCGGATGCGCCGAGAAGGGCGATCATGCCGCCTTTCTGTAAGGTCAAGTTCAGGCCCTTCAACACCTGCGTAGCGGTCTCGCCCGTGCCAAAAGTCTTGGTCAGGTCCTGCAGTTCCAGCAGGGGCGTTTCGTCAGAGGGCATCATTGGCCGATCGCCTCTACCGGGTCGATTCGCGAGGCGGCACGGGCGGGCAGGATCGCTGCAAGTGTCGCGCCAATCATGGTCAACGCAATGGCAAGACCAATGGATCCTTGCGCCACGTCGATCGGCAATTGTCCCGAACGCACCTCGCCGATCGGTGTCAGAGGCGTCAGGATCGCCACTCCAAGCCCTGCGCCGATGAGACCGCCAAACAGCCCGATGATGGCCCCTTGCGACACGAAAACGAACAGGATGAAGTTTTGGCTGGCCCCCATGGCGCGCATGATGCCGATCTCGGGCCGCCGGCGATAGGTCGTCAACATCAGCGACGAGGCAACCCCGATCACAATGGTGAGCAGCGCAAAGGATTTGAGGATCAGCCCGGTATCGGACTGTGCCCGAAGCCCCTCGTAAAGCTGTTGGGCGGTTGCCGTCCAGGGTTCCGCGTCAAGCCCGGTCGTGGCCACGATCCGGGCGGCAACCGTTTCGGCGTCGTAAAGGTCTGTCAGCTTGAGCTCGATCCGGGACACGGCATTGGGCATGTCGAAAAGGTTGCGGGCGGTGCGGATATCAAGATAGGCCGACGCGGTATCAAGCTGGCCAACGCCGGACGAAAAGATGCCAGAAACGCGAAGTATTGCGGTGTTGCCCTGGTCGGTGCGCAGGGTCACCGGGCTCTCGACCGACAAGTTCATGTCATTGGCAAGGATGGCCCCGATCAATATCCCATCCCCTTCCAACGACAATCGCCCGGTATGCAAATACCGTTCAAAGGGGATGATCGCGGTGACCCGATCGGGGGCAAGCCCGGTCACGCTGACCTGTCGCACACGTTCGCCCCGGATCAGCACAGCGCCGCCGGTGATCTGAGCCGAGCTGACGGCAACACCGGGCACCTGATCGATGACCGGCAGCAAAGGCATGGCGTCCTGTATACCGGTGGTGTCGCGGGTGGATTTCTGCCGTGCTACAAGAACCCTGGCTTCGGAGTCGGTCTTAAGCAAAGGCAGCGCCTTGTCTTCGACCTTGATCGTGACATGAGCCAGACCACCCAGCGTCCGGTTGACCATGAGGTCGGCCAGCCCGCCGATCAGCGCGCTCATGAAGATGAAGATAAAGACCGCCACAGCCACGCCAAACACCAGCAATCCCGTCTGGGAGAGGTTGGACGTCAAATGCCGCAAGGCAACTTTGAGACCATAGCGCATGGGCCTAATCGCTTGCTGCTGCGGTGTCTTGCGCGTTCAGCGCCTGACCGTCTTCGATGCCCTCGGGGGACAGCACGATCCGGTCGCCCTCGGTTAGCCCGGACACGACCTCGACCCGATCCGCCGGCCAGTCGACATAGGATATCGGGGTCAGGTGGGCCTTCCCTTTGCGCAGCACAAAGACGGCGGCATCTGCTCCGCTGGACACCATAGCGCTACGCGGCACAGTCACCGCCCTGGCAACCGTCTCAATCCGGATATTCGCAACCGTGGTCAGGCCGATCTGCGCGTCTGGGACAGTGTCGAAGGTCAGTTTGACCCGCAGGCTACCCGTCAATTCATCCACCTCGGCGGCAACAAAGAACACCGCACCGGTCAGGGTTTCCGTCCGCCCTGCCAATTGCAGCCAAGCGCGCTGGCCAACGCGGATTTCGTCAGCGTAGATCTCGTCGACCTGAACCTCGACATGCAGGTTGTCCTTGTTCGCAAGGCGCATCAGGATATCGGAGGGGCTGATCAGGTCGCCCGGCTCGACCGACCGATCCAGCACAAGACCGCTGATTGGGGCGGTGATCCGATAGTCCGGCAAAGTCAGGCGCGCCTGTTCAAGCGCCGCCCTCAGTCGGGCGACCTCGGCCTTGGCCAGAGCAAGATCCCGCTCAGCATTGTCGAGGGCGACGGCCGATACCGTTCCGCTTAGTCTTGCCACGCGATCCCGATCCGCTTGCGCGCTCTGCTCTCTCAGGATCGCCGCATCCAGCACCGCCAAGGCCTGTCTGACGCGGCTGCCTTGTTGCGCGGCATCCAGAATGACAAGCGCATCACCCGCCGCGACGCTATTGCCTTCGTTCACCAAGACCTCGGTCACGCGTGCAGTGACCAAGGACCTGATATCAGAATGGATATCGGTTTCGGTCCGCCCGCTGACGGCCAGAACCCGCTCGACCGGGCCAGCCACAAGTGTTTCCATAGCGGTACGAGGCGCTCCGCCGCTTGCATTCAGCCCCCACCAGGCCGCAGCCAGCACAAGAACAGCCAAGCCAGCGACAACAACCGCAAAACGTCTGCTTTTGCCCAGCGATGGAGTTCGCTGCGGCGTTGAAACCGGCACAAGGCTGTTCGACCGAGCACTCGCCGCAGGTTGCACCAAGGCATCGTCTGTCTTCTGTGAATTCAAGTCTCACCTCGGCCTTGTTACACGCGCGTTGGATACCGAACTTGGCCGAGGATTGAAAGAATGAAATCGGGCAGCTGTTGTGGCCGGGAACAGAAGAAAACCGCTCAAAAACTGGCGAAAGCACTTGTTTTGGTCGTTCCGATGCGTCGCCGAAAAGCCGTTGTTGCATCCGCAGACAAAGATTTGGGATTCGTGCACGAGTATCCGCTGCATGCGCTTTAGTCTGGGAAGTCCACGTCTCGGTTATGGTTGCCACCTGCACGAATGGCCGGTTATTCTGCTGCGCGACAGCATGAAGTTTTTCGCTCATGCCGCATTTCTCCCGCTGCGAGCGCACGCTGCGTTAACCGATTTTGCCTGCCAAAACTGTGCATACGCGTTCTGCACTATGGTATGCACTGCTATATGCACCCGAGTCACAGCCGCTATTACGCCGTTAACCAAGCGGAACGTAGCCATTAACAGATGTTAGAAACCCCAGTTTAACATGGGTGTTTCCTTATTCAGGCGCCTTGGGCTTAAGCGGTCGCATCAGCCCCTCCTGGGCCACACTGGCAACCAGTTCACCGCTCTGCGAAAAGATCGCCCCGCGGTTAAACCCCCGCGCGCCGCCCGTCCAGGGCGCGTCTAAATCATACATGTGCCAGTCCGAAAACTCGATCGGTGCGTGAAACCACATCGCATGATCAAGGCTCGCGGTCATAACCTTGCCCTGAAACCAAGTCAGCCCATGCGGCCGCAATGAAGAGCCGAGCAGGTTCATGTCAGAGGCGTATGCCAGCAAACAGTGCTGCATCTGCGGGCCCTGTCCTTTGGCGGCTTCCATACGGAACCAAAGCTGGTTCTTGTCGCTGGTTTTCTCTGGCGTGAAGAAGTCACGCGGCGCAACTTCACGCAGCTCGATCGGGCGTTGGCGTAAGAAATCATCGTGATATTTCTCGGGCAGCTTCCCGACGTTCGCGGCGCGAAGATCATCGCGGTTCGGCCAGTCTTCCGGCGTGCCTTCAACCTGCATCGGGTGCTGATATTCCCAACCGCTTTCATCGATGTGAAACGAAGCCGACAGGTTGAAAATCTGCTTGCCGTGTTGAATAGCAACAACCCGGCGTGTCGTAAAACTGCCGCCGTCACGGGCGCGATCTACTTGATATATAACAGGAATTTTTGGATCACCCGGGCGGATAAAATAGGCATGCAACGAGTGGCACAGTCGGTCAGGCACGGTGCGGTATGCCGCCATCAGGGCCTGTGCGATCACATGACCACCAAAGATACGCATCGTGGTTTCACCGCCGCTACCGACGCCGCGGAACAGATCAATTTCCAGCTGTTCAATGTCCAAAAGATGCAGCAGTTCGTCAGCAGGTGTCATGTCTAGGCCTTAGGTTTTGGCCCGTGCATTCGCGTAGGCGATAAAGAAATCAAAGCTCTCGGGGTTTGCCATACTATCACGGTTCACCACCTTTGAAGGATCACCGCCAAGCAACAGCTTTTTCACTGGAACTTCAAGTTTCTTCCCAGAAAGCGTGCGGGGTATCTGCGCGACTTCGACAATCTCATTGGGCACAAACCTTGCCGAAACCTGCTCACGGATCACAGCGGTGATCTGCTCTTTGAGCCTGTCATCAAACGCCACGCCATCAGCAGGCACGACAAAAAGCGGCATAAAGCTTTCTTTGCCGAGAAACTCCAGATCAACCACAAGGCTGTCGGCAACCGCTTCAAGCCCCTCAACAGCTTGGTAAATTTCCGCCGAACCAAGCCGCAAGCCCTTGCGGTTGATCGTAGCGTCCGAGCGGCCATAGATCACACTCGCACCTTGTTCATCAATCGCGATCCAGTCGCCATGCCTCCAGACGCCCTCATAGTCGGCAAAGTAGCTGTCAAACAGGCGGCTACCGTCATCATCACCCCAGAAGTATAGCGGCATAGAGGGCAGCGGCTCGGTGCAAACCAGCTCGCCAACTTCTCCCGTAAGTTCGTTGCCCGACGGGTCATATGCACGCACAGCATTGCCCAGAAGGCGGCACTGCATTTCGCCAGCCCGCACAGGCATCCCCGGGTGTCCGCCAACAAAAGCACCGGCGAGGTCAGTTCCACCCGAGATCGGTGCCAGCCATTGATCGGCTTTCACATCGCGGTAAATCCAGTCGTAAGTGTCAGCCGACAGCGGCGAGCCGGTCGAGCCAAGCGACAGCAACGCGCTTAGGTCAACCTCCTCGCGCGGCTTTACTCCGGCCTTCATGCTGGAGCTAAAGTAAGCCGCCCCTGCGCCAAAATATGTCAGCTTTTCAGCGGCAATAAAGCGCCAAATAACACCGAAATCAGGGTAGTTCGGCGCGCCATCAAAGATCGCGACAGTCGCCCCTTGCCCCAGAGAAACCCACTGGTTGTTCCACATGATCCAGCCCGAAGAGGTGAGCCAGCAATAGCGATCCTTGCTGGATATATCTATGTGCAGCGACTGCTTGCACGACTCAATTATGATGCCACCGTGCCCATGCACGATAGGCTTAGGGTTGCCTGTTGTGCCGGAGGAATAGACAATCCACAAAGGGTGCTCGAAAGGCACCTGCAGCGGCTCAAACTTCACGTTGTCTTTGACAAGATCACCCCAAGCGACATGCCCTTCAGGCAGGCCGCCGACAACAGGCAGCGTCACAAATTGCGCTACAGAAGGAAGGCCCGCACCGATCTCGGCCAGCACATCGCGGCGGTCAATGGTCTTGCCTGCGTGCACATATCCGTCTTGCGCAATCAGCACTTTCGGCGCGATTTGTTTGAAGCGGTCAAGGATAGCAACGTGCCCCATGTCAGGCGCACAAAGCGACCAGACAGCTCCGATGCTCGCACTGGCCAGACAGGCGATTAACGCCGTTTCGGTGTTGGGCAGTATCGCTACAACGCGGTCACCCTGCTCAACACCCATCCCCCGCAATCGCGCCGCGACACTGGCAACCCGGCTTCGCAGTTGCCCCCATGTCAGCTCGGAGCGGCCAAAGGTTTCTGACTGCACGATAAGCGCTTGATCGCCCTCGCGCCCCTCGGCGTTTTTCAAGATGTTTTCAGCGTAGTTAAGCAACCCGCCTGTGCCCCATTCCATGTCGGGCAGTTGTCGCTTCACCAGGATTTTCTCGGGCCGCACAGAAGCACGCACATCAAAGAAATCCCAGATCGCATTCCAGAAATCCTCCAGATCATCAACGCTCCAACGCCACATGGCGTTGTAGTCGTCAAACGTCAGGCCGCGTGTCTCTTTGACGTAACGCTCGAACTGCGCCATGGTTGAAGCATCGGCGCGTTCCTCGCTCGGCGTCCACAGAACCTTTCCACTCATCTCAGAGCTCCTTGTACCAGCGCCTTGAGTTGTGCCCTTGAAGGGTATGAACTGCTCGGTGCGAGCTGTGTGAAAAACACAACCGACAAGTCATGCACAGGATCGATCCAAAAGAATGTCGACGCCATGCCACCCCAAGAGAAGTCGCCATCTGATCCGGGAACCCGCGCACGCGCCGCGTCAAGCACGACGGCCCCGCCAATACCAAAGCCCATTCCCTCCATCGGCTGTTCAGCAAAGCTGGAAGGGCCCATCGACGCGATGTCACCGTTCAAATGGTTGCGCATCATAAACGAAACTGTGTGTGGTGACAGGATACCGCTACCGCCCTTGCGCAACATTTCTGTGAACTTGAGGTAGTCATCAATCGTTCCGAGCAAGCCGCCGCCGCCGGATTGCAATGTTGTGTCAAGAAACGGCGAGTTTTCAGTGTCATCAGCCTGCCGCAAACTGTCTTTGCTTTTGGCTGTTGCACTCAGATCAAACGAGCTGCCAGCCAAGGGCGTATAGAGAGCGGCATAGCGTTCTTGAGTTCCCTTTGGCACGCGAAAGCGTGTTTCGTTCATGCCCAGCGTGTCGAAAAACTCCTCGATCAAAAACGCCTCAAGCGACTTTCCGGTGATAACTTCTATCACACGACCGATGATGTCGATGCCGACAGAATACTCCCAGCGCGTGCCAGGATGAAAGACCAACGGCAAGCTCGCGACTTCATTCGCCACTTGCTCTAGGGTCTGCGGGCCAGGCGCGAAATCAAGCTTCTTCTCGCGCATCGCGTCAGACACCGGACCACTGTTGAATGAGTAACTTAAACCAGATGTATGCGTGAGCACTTGGTGCAGTGTCGGCGTCGCGCATGGCTCAGTTTGGGTGATGTCTGTCGCGCCCTTAACAAGGCAGCGCGCCTCAGAAAAACCAGAGATAAACTCCGACACAGGCGCATCCAGATGCACCAAACCACGCTCGACCAGCAGCATCAGCGCAGCCGAGGTTATCGGCTTGGTCATCGAATAGATGCGCGCCACGGTGTTGCGCCGAAACGGCTGTTTGTTGGCAATGTCACGCAGGCCACAATCGTGGTAGAAAACCTCATTGCCATTCTGAGAAATCAAGACCGAACAACCAGCATATTTCTGGTCGTCAACATAGCCCTGCATCCAACCCCTGATCCGCTCAAGACGATGCTTCTCAAAGCCGTTTTTCACTTGCAATCCTCCAGTCATTTCCGGTGCATTCCCTTTGCAATCGGCTGCGCCTGCTCGACCCGCAAATTAGAGATGCAGCGTTTCGCCAACTTTGACGCCATCTGTCACTTTGAAAGACTCGCACACACCCGAGAAGAGTCAAGTTTGCTGGCCGAAGTTTCCTTACGAAACTTGACACCGCAGAACAATCAATTCGCAGGCCGAACACTCAAGGCCTTCGCTGACTCGATAAGCATCGGGCCATAGACAGCCTCAAGCTGCTTGGGTTTCACACGAAAGGAGGGGCCTCCCGTGTTCAATCCATACACCCGTGACCCACTAAGCGAGAATACCGGAACAGCAACGCCGTTCACGTCAGATCGCCAAGTGCCGTAGCCCGTGCAGAAGCCTTTGTCCTGATAAACAGCGCTGGCTTCGGAAAATCTCGATCGGCCTTCTGCTTCAACCTCTGGCCCCCGACGCCCGGCAATTTCAAACACCGCTTCGCGGGCGTCGTCGGTCATGCCAACCAAGATCGCCTGCCCTATGGCCGAGTGAAAGATCGGCAAGCGCGTGCCGACTCCAATCGCCAACGAAACGTCTTCGCGGCTGTTGCAAGTCGCGAGGTAAACCACATCCAGCTGGTGCTGTTCACCAATCGCAACGGTGATGTAGGAGTTCGGTCCATCGCGTAGCTGCTCCATCTGCTGTTGGGCACGGTCCTGTATGTCCATTGCCGACAACACACCAAACCCCAAATGCAGCACCCCTGCACTCAGCCGGTAAGTTCCTGCGCGATGGTCAGCAACCAGATAATCCAGCGCACAGAGCGTGTAGGTCAGCCGCGAAATTGTCGCCTTGGGAAGACCCGTGCGTTCCGAAAAATCAGAGTTGGTTAGCGTCACCTCACCACTGCGAAAGCAACGCAAAATTTCAAGCCCGCGCGCCAGAGCCGTGACGAAGTTTCGCTCCTTGCTGTCGTCATGCTGGAACTCGTCCGCCATACCGCTTTAACCTTTCTTCAGTGCGTCAAGCCCGTGTTGCGCAAAGACAGGCACAAATGCCCCGAGTTTCATCGCACGTTCGGGGTTTGACGCATTACCATCAAGTGCGCGCTTCAGCACCCCTTGAATAATGCCCGCCATACGGAAAAAGCAGAACCCCAGATAATACCCAAAATTGTCGATGCCCGCCAAGCCGCGACGCTCACAGTATTGAGCGATAAATTCCTGATCGGACGGCAGGCCCAAAGCTTTGCGGTCAAGCCCGCCCATACCTCGGCCTTCGGAACCAGCAGGCAGTTGCCACTGCATAATCACACCAGCGAGGTCGGCAAACGGGTGGCCTATGGTTGAGAGCTCCCAGTCTAACACCGCACGGCACTGTGGGCCGGTCGCATCAAAGATCATGTTATCAATGCGATAATCACCGTGCACCAGCGTGCGTTGTCCGTCGTCTGCTGGTTGCGCCTCAACCAGCGCACCCATCAGCTCGTTCATCGCCGGAATGTCGACAGTTTCGGAAGCCCGATACTGCTTTGACCATCGCGCAACCTGTCGCTCGAAATAGTTGCCCTCAGGCCCATAGTCACTTAGCCCCACAGCGCTGATGTCAACTTCATGCAGGGCCGCCAACACGCGGTTCATATCGTCGATCACACCGCTGCGGTCTGCGTTCGTGAGTTCTGGCATCTCAGGATCAGAAAAATTGCGGCCCGCAACGTGGTCCATGATATAAAACATCGAGCCGATCACGCTATCATCTTCGCAAAGTAGATGCATTTTGCTGACAGGAACCTCCGAGCCTTCAAGCGCTTTTTGCACTCGAAACTCGCGGTCAACTGCATGCGCTGACTTGAGAAGAACTCCCGGCGGCTTGCGGCGCAGCACATAATTATGCGCTGGCGTTTTTAGCATAAACGTCGGGTTTGACTGGCCGGTTTGAAACTTGGAAACTTCCATCGGCCCTTCAAAACCGGCAAGGTTTTCGCGCAAGTAGCGGGCAACTGCGGCCTCGTCGAATGTTTGTGTGTCCATGCCTAAACTCCCTCTAACTGTAGCTTAACAGAGCCGTGCCGCTCCGTGTCATGAAATGCGGTGTGGCGTTAAACTCATGCAAAGAGCAGCGCTCGCCTTTGAACATAAAGCGTGTCATCGAAGTGTTCTTTATCTGCAAGTTCAGCTCCATCATGTGCCGTTTGTTCGCGCCAAGAGCCGTGGAGGCCAACTGGCCGATCACGCCGCCCGAGGAAACGACCAAAACCCGTTTGGCTTCTGTGTCGGTGGCAAACTTTCGAGCTGCCTCCACCCGCTCGGCAAACTCCGCGTAAGTTTCCGAAGCGCCGTCAAAAGCCGCATCTTGCCACTCGAACACGGTTTCGCGTAGCGCCTTGAAATGGGTCTTGCGATCGCCCTTCACGAGGTCAGGCACATCGCCCTTGTAACGCGCGTTGAGCAAGTCGCCAAAGTCGTACTCATCAAAGCCCGCGTGCTCTTCCGGCGCCTGCGCAAAGCCCATAGAGGCTAGCGTTTCTTTCTGGCGGGTTAGCCTGCCAGTGATCAAGCGGTCAGGCGCCCAGCCGAGCTCGCGCAGCAACGCACCAACAGCCGCCGACTGCTTGTGGCCCAGCTCGGACAGCACATCATAGTTGTCCTGCCCGAACGAGGCTTGCCCGTGGCGTATGACGAGAAGTTCAGCCACGACGCCCCCTTTGGGCGGCGCGCGGGTGGCAGCGTTCGCCTTCGAGCGCGTACCCGCTCCGTTTCAATGGCAGAGCAACGTTCATGAGAACTCAGCCGCCAGCTTCTTGCCTGCCGCCGCATATTCAGCAGCCATACGATCAACAATCGCGCCCGCAGGCCCAACTGATTTGATAGCGCCAATACCTTGGCCAGATCCCCATATGGTTTTCCAGGCCTTCGGCTTTTCGCGGTCAGATCCGAAGTTCATCGTCGATGCGTCAGCCATCGGTAAGTTGTCAGGGTCCATACCCGCCGCCTCAACCGAGCCTTTGAGGTAGTTCCCCCAAACACCGGTGAACAGCGAGGAATAGACAATATCTTCTGCGCCGCTTTCAACGATCATGTCTTTGTAAGCTTGGTCGGCGTTGGCCTCATCCGTGGCAATAAACGGCGATCCTGTATAGCCCAAGTCAGCGCCCATCGCCCGCGCCGCCAGCAGTGACTCACCTGTGGCGATAGAGCCTGACAAAGCCACTGGCCCGTCAAACCACTCGCGGATTTCGTGCATCAGCGCAAAGGGCGACTGCTGCCCGGCGTGCCCACCAGCGCCAGCCGCAACAGCGACCAATCCGTCAGCACCTTTCTCAACCGCCTTCTGAGCAAAGCGGTTGTTGATGATGTCGTGCAGCACAATGCCTCCGCAAGAATGGGCGGCTTCGTTTACCTCAACGCGCGCACCAAGAGAGGTGATCCAGATCGGCACATCATGCTTCACACAAATCTCCAGATCACGTTCGAGGCGCCCGTTCGAGCGGTGCACAATCTGGTTCACCGCATAGGGCGCGGCTGGTGTGTCGGGGTTGGCTTGGTTGTGACGGTCAAGCTCTTCTTTAATTTGCGTCAGCCATGTGTCGAGCAGCGGGTGCTCGCCTTCGCCCTCGCGCGCATTGAGCGCGGGAAAGGAGCCAACAATACCCGCTTTGCACTGCGCTATAACCAGTTCAGGCACCGAAATGATGAACAAAGGCGAAGCGATCAGGGGTATTCGCAACCCCTGAAGTGCCTTTGGCAAGTGGCTCTCGTCACGCATTTACAGAACCTCGAACAGGCCAGCAGCGCCCATGCCGCCGCCAACACACATGGTGCAAACAACGTATTTCGCACCGCGGCGTTTGCCCTCAATGAGCGCATGCCCAACCATCCGCGCGCCTGACATGCCGTAGGGGTGCCCGATCGAGATCGCGCCGCCATCGACGTTGAGAAGCTCATCAGGAATGCCCAGAACATCACGTGACTGGATCACTTGCACGGCGAATGCTTCGTTGAGCTCCCAGAGGCCGATGTCGTCCATCGTCAGCCCATGCGCCTTCAAGAGCGGCGGCACAGCGTAGATCGGGCCAATGCCCATTTCGTCAGGCTCACAGCCCGCAGCCATAACGCCAACATAGCGGCCAAGCGGCTGAAGGCCGGCTTTCTCGGCGGCTTTCGCTTCCATCACAACACAGGCTGAAGCACCGTCTGACAGCTGCGAAGCGTTACCAGCGGTGATGAACTTGCCTTCCTTTATGTGGATTCCGTCTTTGTGCACTGGCTTGAGGCCAGCAAGGTTTTCAGCCGACGTCCCCGGGCGGTTGCCCTCGTCTTTGGCAAGCGTCACTTCGTGCTCGCTGATCTCTTTTGTCTCGCGGTCTTGCACCAGCATGGTTGATTTGAGCGGCACAATTTCGTCGTCAAAACGGCCCGCTTCCTGCGCCTTTGCTGTCAAGTCTTGGCTGCGAGCAGCATACTCGTCCTGACGTTCGCGGCTCACGTTGTAGCGCTCGGCAACGGTCTCGGCCGTTTCCAGCATCGACATGTAAATCTCCGGTTTGTTTTCCTTCAACCATGGATCAGCCTTCACGCGCATTTCTGGTGTCTGCACCATCGAGATGCTCTCAACGCCGCCGCCGACAACAACATCCATACCGTCCATCACAACCTGCTTGGCGGCAGTCGCAATCGCCATCATCCCCGAGGCGCACTGGCGGTCCATCGACATGCCTGCCACTGACACAGGTAAGCCTGCGCGCACAGCCGCTTGCCGCGCAATGTTGCCGCCCGAGTGTCCTTGTTGCAAAGCCGCTCCGAGCAGCACGTCTTGCACCTGCGCCGGATCAACTCCCGCGCGCGCAACGGCATGCTCGATCGCATGTCCCGCAAGTTCCTGCGGCGTCGTGTTGTTAAAGGCGCCCCGATAGGCTTTGCCAATGGGTGTTCTTGCGGTTGAAACGATGACTGCGTCACGCATGATATCTCTCCTGAGTTTACTCTGTTACCAACCCAGCTTAAGGCCACGGGCCTTAGCTGCATTGAGGGCGTATTTCTTGGTTTGGCTGAACGCGTCAGCCAGCTCTTCTTGTGTTTGGTTGTCGCTCACGTCAGCAAACTGCGCTGCAACCGCTTCGGGCGTGTTGTCACTATCAAGCAGCGTTATGCCCTCGGTTTCATACACCCGTGTCTGAGCAAAACTGCCAGCGCCAGCACCAAGGATCACCTTTGAAGGCGCGTCCTCCGACACCAGATACAGTAGCCCCGGTGTGATCAATTCAGGTGCTAGCAGCTCTGCGGCCTCTGGCGGCAGAAGCTCTTCTGTCATCCGTGTCGCCGCTGTCGGGGCGAGGGTGTTAACACGGATGTTGTCGCGCGCGCCCTCAATGTGCAGCACGTTCATCAAACCCAGCATAGCCGCCTTCGCAGCACCATAGTTGGCTTGCCCGAAGTTGCCGTAGATACCTGAAGCCGAGGAGGTGAATACAATGCGGCCATACTTTTGCTCACGCATAATCGGCCAGCAAGCATGCGCCACATTGGCTGAACCAATCAGGTGCACATCAACCACCTTGCGGAAATCTGACATCTCCATTTTGGCGAATGTCTTGTCGCGCAGGATACCTGCGTTGTTGACGGCAATATCAACCCGCCCCCAAGCATCCATCGCTTGCGCAACCATGTCTTTAACGCCAGCCTCATCAGAGACATCGCAGCCGTGCGACATTGCTTCACCGCCCGCGGCTTTGATCTCGGCAACAACCGCATCGGCAGCTTCCGAGGAAGCTCCGACACCATCACGCCCAACGCCTAAGTCATTGACAACAACCTTAGCACCACGCGCTGCCAGCCCAAGCGCATGTGAGCGCCCTAGGCCTGTGCCGGCGCCCGTAACGATCGCCACGCGGTCTTTGAATGTGATCTCGCTCATCAGTGCAGCGCCTGTTCAAATATGTTTGGCCCCGACATAACATTGATGCCACCGGAAACAGGCACAACCGCACCGGTGATATATGCACCGCCGCGTCCGCACAAAAACAGCATGCAACCTGCGATGTCTTCATCACGGCCCACACGCCCGATCGGCACATCGTCACCAACCTTGCTGCGGGTTTCTTCGTCATGCGTTGCAAAGGCCGTCATCCGGCTCACAAATGGCCCCGGCGCAAGGGCGTTCACGGTGATCGCATCACCCGCCAACTCCTTAGCCAAAATCTTGCTCATATGAATAACCGCAGCTTTTGAAGCCGCGTAGCTGTAGGCCCCGTCACCCATCTCGCGCTCGCCCATCACCGAGCCAACGTTAACAACTCTGGCCGGGTCATCAACCGTACCCGACGCTTTCAGCATCGGCAGCAATTTTTGCGTAAGGTCAAACAGGCCAGCAACGTTCACGTCCATCACCTTGCCCCATGCCGCAAAAGGAAACTGGCCCAAAGGCGCGCCCCAAGTGATGCCCGCATTGTTCATCAAAATGTCGAGCTTGTCAGTGCGTTCCTTGACGCTCGCAATCAGCGCGTCAACGCCCTCTTCCGTTCCGACGTCACCCGCGAAACCAACAGCTTTACCACTCGCGCCAAGCGCGTTCAGCTCTTTCGCGACGGCCTCGCAAGCCTCGCCCTTGCGGCTGGCGATCAGCACAGTCGCACCTGCACGCATGAGGCCCTCGGCGGCCATGCGTCCAATGCCGGTTGCGCCACCAGTGACCAAGGCAACCTTGCCCTCAAGTCCGAATAACGTATCAATATCCATCGTCTAACTCCTCAAAAACCTCTGTGTTTCGCGACGACTTCGGCGTGGTAGGAATAGTCACCCAACCACTCAGCCCCAACCCGCGCGCGCTTCATGTAAAAGCCCATGTCAAAAGCGTCGGTCATGCCGATACCGCCATGCATCTGCACACCTTCTTGCACCGCCAGAATAGCAGTATTCGTGGCCCGCGCCTTGGCCAGTGATACGGCCATCTCAGCGTTATCAGGCTCTTCATCCAGCATCCGCCCCGCATTGAGAATAGCACTGGAAGTAACTTCGATCTCACACCACAAATGCGCAGCACGGTGTTGCAGCGCTTGAAAGCGGCCGATCTCGACGCCGAATTGCTTGCGCTCTTTGAGGTAGTCAACCGTCATGCCAAAGGCACCCGCCGAAAGCCCCGTCATTTCTGCGGCCAATGCCGCCTGCCCTGCATTGAGAGCCGGCTTCAAAACGTCCATCGCGCTGTCAACCGCGCCGAGCACGTCCTCACCTGTCGCCTCGACATTTTCAAAGGTAATCCGCGCCGCGTCACGTGCATCAATCATGCTTGAAGCCTCACGACTGACGCCCGCTCGATCCGCTGGTATATCAAACAGCGTCAGCCCGTTGTCCGTGCGCGCCAAGACAAGCACGCGATCCGCCAAAGAGCCATCAACGACAAACTGCTTCTTGCCCGAAAGCCGAAAGCCGTTGCCGTCACGCTTGGCCTGCATTTGCACAGCGTCAGGGTCAAATTTCACGCTCTCGTCAACGGCCAATGCGTAGGTCACATCACCGCTGGCTATCTTCGCAAGGGCCGCCGTAGCGCGCGTGTCAGACACCTGCCGCAATGCTGTCGCCGCGATCACGGCGGTTGACAAGAACGGCGAGACAGCAAGCGTCTTGCCCATTTCCCGCGCAATCACATTCGCTGCCGCAAAGCCCATGTCAGAGCCGCCTGCCGCCTCGGGCACAAGCACACCGGCCCAGCCCATATCAGCCATCTCTTTCCACAGGGCCGCGTCGTGAGTCATGCCCGCATCGCGCATTTCACGCAACTTGCCTACAGGCGCTGCGCCGTCGAGAAAGCCACGCGCCATATCGGCGAGCATGGTCTCTTCTTCTGTCATCACTAACTTAACCATATCTCTTACCCCGGTAGCCCAAGAACACGCCGCGAAACGATAGAAAGCATCACCTCGCTCGTGCCACCTTCAATCGAATTTGCTTTTGTGCGCAGCCAGTCACCCGCGCGGTTGCCAAGCGGGCCGTCCCACTCAAGCGCATCCGAGCCGCCGGCGTTCATCATCAACTCATGGCGCTGCTTGTTCAGCTCGGTGCCCATATATTTGAGCATCGCCGAAGCATCACCAGCGCCCTGACCGGCCTCAGACTGGTCCTTGTAGCGCTCGAGCGTGAGGCCGATCGCCAGCGCATCAACTTCGCAGCGCATCGCGTCAGCGCGGGTGTTGGCGTCGAGCACATCCATCGTGTCGGCAAGCACCGCACCAAGCGCACGCCCGCCGCCAGAAAGGCCAGCACCACCGCCCGAGATCATCTCGCGCTCGTGGGTCAGCAGATATTTTGCAACATCCCAGCCTTTGTTTTCTTCACCAACAATCTGCTCCTTCGGAATGACAGCATCGGTGAAAAATGTCTCGCAGAACGGCGAAACGCCACTGATCATTTTGATCGGACGCGTCTCAACGCCCGCCTGCTCCATACTGCACAGCAAAAACGAAATGCCTTTGTGCTTGGGCGCGTCTTTGTCCGTGCGGATCAACGCAAAAATCCAGTCGGCTTTGTCGGCGTATGATGTCCAGATCTTCTGGCCGTTCACCAACCAGTGGTCGCCCTTGTCCTCGCCCTTGGTTTGCACATTCGCAAGGTCAGAGCCCGCGCCCGGCTCCGAGTAACCCTGACACCAGCGCACTTCACCGCGCGCCACGGGCGGAAGGTAGTGCAGCTTTTGTTCGTGGGTGCCAAAGTGCAGCAAGGCTGGCCCGAGCATCCAAATGCCAAAGCTTTCAAGCGGCGAGCGTGCGTTGATACGCGCCATCTCTTCGTCAAACACTTTTTCTTGCTCGCGGCTCAGCCCCGCGCCGCCGTATTCAACTGGCCAAGTCGGCACAGTATAGCCCTTGGCGGCGCAGCGCTTAAGCCACAACTCTTGCGCCTCCGAAGTAAACACCCAGTCTTTGCCACCCCAACAGATCGCGTCTTCGGTTAACCCGCCGTCGCGCATTTCCTCGGGGCAGTTCTCTTCGAGCCAGCCGCGCAACTCGGCGCGAAAACTCTCTGTAGGGCTTTCTGTGGAGCCTGCAGTCATCGTCATATTCTCCCTCAAAAACGTCGCGTCAAAATGCGGACATCTATTCCGCTATGCAGAATGAACCAGCATATTACGATTGACAAGATGTGACGGCGCGTCTCTTTTTTAACCGAACGTAACTTGAGGGAAGAACATGAAAGCAATGCTCAGCACAGAGGTTGGCGGGCCCGAAACACTGGTGCTCACCGATATGCCGACGCCGGAACCGGGCAAAAAACAATTGCTTATCAAAGTGCATGCGGCCGGAGTCAACTTTCCTGACACGCTGATCATCCGCGACATGTATCAGGTCAAGCCGCCGCGCCCTTTTGCCCCCGGCGGAGAGATAGCTGGCGTGGTTGAAGCCGTCGGTGATGGCGTCACAGGTTTCGCTGTCGGCGACCGTGTGCTTGGCATGACAGGCTTCGGCGGGTTTGCGACCCACATCCTGGCCGATGCCAATAGTGCGATCAAAATTCCCGACAACATGCCCTTTGATGAAGCCGCATGTTTCGTGCTCACCTACGGAACATCGCACCACGCCCTCAAAGACCGCGCCAACATTCAGGCCGGCGAAACGCTCTTGGTGCTTGGCGCTGCTGGCGGTGTCGGCGCAGCTGCAATCGAGCTTGGCAAAGCCGCTGGTGCACGGGTTATCGCGGCTGTCTCGTCTGAAGACAAAGCGCAGTTTTGCCGTGACCTCGGCGCAGACGAAACGCTGATCTATTCGCGCGATATGTCAGACCGCGCCACGCAAAAAGATTTCTCCGCGCAGATCAAAAAGCTCACAGGCGGTGACGGGGTTGATGTCGTCTATGACGCTGTTGGCGGCGACTACGCCGAGCCAACCGTGCGTGCCCTCGCATGGAAAGGCCGCTACCTTGTCGTCGGCTTTCCCGCTGGCATCCCCAAACTGCCGCTCAACTTAACCTTGCTCAAAGGTTGCCAAGTCGTCGGTGTTTTTTGGGGCGCACATACAGTGCGCGAGCCACAAAGCCACGCCGAGAATATGCGCGATCTCTTCCGCCTCTACAGTGAAGGCAAGATCAAACCGCGCATTTCAGCGCGCTACCCGCTGGCTCAGGCAGGCGACGCACTGCAACTGCTACAAGATCGCAAAGTCTTGGGCAAAGTTGTCGTCACAACGTCTTAGCCGCGCAGATGCGAAACGTCGTTGAAACCACGCAGGATCATCTGTTCGCCGCGCACCACGACGCGGCTGATCGAGCCGTTTTCAGCGCCCATGAAAGTGAACGCCGGTGTGCCGGTTGCGATGGCCAGAGCCGCCGCTATGACACCGCCGTGCACAACAACGGCGACCAACTCATCAGGGTGTGCCGCCGCGATGCGCAGCAAACCCGCCTTAACCCGCGCCTGAAACTCCGCCGTGGTCTCCGCACCCGGAATCTCACCCCACTCCTGCCGTTCCTTGGCACGCAGAAAGGCCGGGTCTTTCTCGGCTGCACGAAAGCGATACTCGCCACCGTCCCAGTCGCCCAGAAACACCTCCCGCAGGTCACGCTCAACTTTTGGCTTCAATCCAAGATGCCCCGCCAAAGGTGCGGCCGTCTGGTGCGTTCGCTGCATCGTGGTCACGTAGATCGCCGATATGTTTTCTCCACGCAGCCGCTCCCCGACAGAAACAGCCTGCATCTCTCCGTCAGGATGCAGCGCCGGATCTCCCTGCCCCTCAACCGTCGGAAAACTCTCGCCGCGAACGGCGGCTTGTGTCTCACCATGCCGAACCAAAAGCAGGTCAGCCGCGCCTTCGGCCGGTGCAAACCTGTGCTGTCTCGCTTCATTCATTTTGCTCTCCATTTTCGTCAATAACGCACAGCCCGTCATAAACCGCCAGTCTAACAATCGCCGCTCAAAAGGATCTCGCTATGTCATCTCTGCAAAACGCCCTCAAACTAAGTGAAACCCAGATCGGAACCGAGATCGGGGTGTCTAACTGGATATTGGTTGACCAGCCGATGATCGACCAGTTCGCGACCACAACCCATGATGAGCAGTGGATTCACATCGACCCAACACGTGCTGCCGCCGAAACCCCCTTTGGCGGCACGATCGCACATGGGTTTCTGACACTCTCGCTCGCCAGCCGCTTCGCCTATGACTGCATGCCAATGATGGAAGGGCAGGTCATGGGCATCAATTACGGTATGAACAAACTGCGCTTTCTACAGCCGGTGCGCAGCGGCTCGCGGCTGCGTGGGCGTTTCACATTGCAAGCTGCAACTGCCCGCAACGAAACCGATCTTTTGCGCACCAACTTGCTGACGATCGAGATCGAAGGTGAAGACAAACCCGCGCTCATCGCCGAGTGGCTTGGCCTCTCTGTCTTTTCCGACTGATCGCAATGCACAGGTGTCGCATCTGAACTTGACGGCTCTCGGCTTTCGGCCTTCACTCCTCTCAAACTAGAGAGAGCCAGCCGATGCATTTTGAACGCACGCCCTTCACCGAAACCGAGTATGCCCGCCGCCTCGCCCTGACACGCGCCGCGATGGATGCCGCCGGAATTGATCTTCTCTACGTTCAAGACCCGTCAAACATGGCGTGGCTCACAGGCTACGACGGGTGGTCTTTTTACGTGCATCAAGGTGTCATTCTCACCTCCGAGGGCGCGCCATATTGGTGGGGTCGTCGGCAAGACGCAAACGGCGCAGTCCGCACGGTCTGGATGGAAGATGAGAAAGTCTTCGGCTACCTCGATCACTACGTCCAATCAACCGAGCGGCACCCGATGCAAGACCTCGCAGAGAGGCTCAAGGAGCTTGGCAAAGCGGATGTTCGCATCGGCGTCGAGATGGACAACTACTACTTCTCGGCTAAGGCGTTTCAGACACTGCTAGAGGAGCTCCCGCAGGCGCAGTTCATCGACGCAACCGCGCTGGTCAATTGGCAGCGAGGTATCAAGTCAGAGGAAGAGTTGGTGCTCATGCGCCGCGCCGGAAAGATTTCCGACAAGATCATCAACGGTCTTTATGAACGCGTCGAAGTTGGCCTGCCCAAAAACGAAGTCGTCGCCGAAATCCAGCGTGACGCCCTGCGCGGAGCAGACGGCCATTGGGGCGATTACGCCGCCATCGTGCCGCTCTTGCCCTCCGGCTCAGATGCCGCTGCGCCACACCTCACATGGGATGGTCGCCCGTTCGCGCGCGGTGAGGCAACTTTCTTTGAAGTCTCCGGTTGCTACCGCCGCTATCACGCCCCGATCAGCCGAACGATCTTTCTTGGCGAGCCGTCAGACATGCTCAAACGCGCCGAGGCTGCCCTTGTCGAGGGGCTTGAGGCCGGCCTGGCCAAAGCCCGCGCTGGAAACCGCGCCTGCGACATCTCCGAGGCCTTGGCAAAACCGCTGGAGGCCGCGGGTATCGAGCGCGGCGCGCGTTGCGGTTACCCCATCGGGCTCAGCTATCCTCCCGACTGGGGCGAACGCACGATCTCACTGCGCGACAGCGACGAAACCGTGCTCGAACCCGGCATGACATTTCACTTCATGCCCGGCCTCTGGATGGACGATTGGGGCCTCGAGATCACCGAGTCAATCCGCATCACCGACGAGGGCGCACCCGAGACGTTCTGCAACCTGCCGCGCGAAATGTTGATCAAGCCATGAGCACAATCACCCGCGCGCAAGAACTGCTCGAACAGCTCATCGCCTTCCCGACTGTCTCAACCGACAGCAACCTCGATATGATCACCTTTATCGCTGATCACCTCACCGCCTTAGGCGCGCGCGTCAACGTCTTTCATGATCCAACAGGCAGCAAAGCAAACCTCTTCGCAACACTCGGCCCCGAGGGTGACGGCGGCATCGTGCTCTCCGGCCACTCCGATGTTGTCCCCGTTGCCGACCAAGTCTGGAGCAGCGATCCGTTCACCCTACGCGAGGCTGATGGTCTGCTCTATGGTCGCGGCACCTGCGACATGAAGGGCTTCATCGCCTGCACTTTGGCAACGGCCGAGCGCTACGCAACACTCACCCTCACCCGCCCCATTCACTTCGCCTTCACCCACGACGAAGAAACCGGATGCATCGGGGCACGCGCCTTGATCGACGCGTTGCAAAAGCAAGGCCTGCGCCCTGCCATCGCCATCATCGGCGAGCCAACTGAAATGCGCATCATCGAGGGCCACAAAGGCTGCTGCGAATACACCACAAGCTTCACCGGCCTCGCGGGTCATTCCTCGCGCCCCGAGCTGGGTGTAAACGCCGCCGAATACGCCGTGCGCTACGTCAGCAAACTGCTTGAACTCAGACACACGCTCACGTCGCGCGCGCCGAGTAACAGCCGCTTTGTGCCGCCGCATACCACGCTAAATGTCGGCAAGCTATCAGGCGGTGTTGCGCACAACGTGATCGTCGGCAAAGCCGAGGTCGAATGGGAGTTCCGCCCCGTCCAAAACAGCGACTATGACTTCGTGAAGAGCGAGATGAAGAACTACGCCGAAACCGTGTTGCTGCCCGCGATGCAAGCCGTGCACCCCGAGGCCAACATCACTATGGAAACCAAAGGCGAAGTCGCCGGCCTAACCCCGATGGACGACAACGAAGCCCGCGATCTCTGCGCCGCCCTCACTGGTGAAAACGGCGCCGATGTCGTCGCCTTCGGAACCGAAGCAGGCCTGTTTCAAACTCTCGGCCTGTCTGCCGTCGTCTGCGGCCCGGGCTCGATTGACCAAGCCCACAAACCCGACGAATTCATCGCCAAATCGCAACTAGAAGCCTGCCTCAAAATGCTAAAAAGCCTAGGCCAAAAAACTTCGGCCTAGGCTTTCTCTTTTGTCTAGATTCTCTGTCTTAGCTCGCAGCAACCCAAAGGCCAGCGGCTTTGACTTCCTCATAAGCCTCATCAAGCGCCGTGCGTGCGCGCTCAATCAGCGTGTCGATCTCGGCCTTGGTAATAACCAACGGCGGTGAAATCACCATGCGATCACCAACGTGACGCATGATCAGGTTGTTGGCGAAGCACCGCTCGCGGCACATAAAGCCGACAGTCCCCGCATCAGACGCAAACTTCGCCCGCGTGGTCTTGTCCGGCGTCAGCGCCAGCGAGCCCATAAGGCCAACAATGCGCACATCGCCAACCATCGGATGATCGCCAAGGCTTTCAAACCGCTCCTTCAAGTAGGGCGCAGTCTCGCGACCTGCCGTCTCAACGATGCCCTCCTCGTCCAGAATGCGTAGGTTTTCGAGCGCCACAGCCGCGCTCACGGGGTGCCCGGAGTAGGTGTAACCGTGGTTAAACTCACACCCGTTCATCACTGTCGCAACTTCATCACTCACGATGCTCGCTGAAATCGGCGCATAACCGGAACTCAGCCCCTTGGCGACAGTCATGATATCGGGCTTGATGCCCAGCGTCTGACAGCCAAACCAGTTGCCCGTGCGGCCAAAACCACAGATCACTTCATCGGCAATCAAAAGGATCTCGTATTTGTCACAAATGCGCTGGATCTCGGGCCAGTATGTTTCTGGCGGAATGACAACACCGCCCGCGCCCTGCACCGGCTCACCGATAAAGGCCGCAACACGGCCCTCGCCGAGTTCCAAGATCGCCGCCTCAAGCTCCTGCGCGCGCGCAAGGCCAAACTCCTCAGGCGACATATCACCGCCCTCGGCCCACCAGTTCGGCTGGTTGATATGGTGAATGTCAGGGATCATCCCGCTCTGTGCGTGCATGCCCGACATCCCGCCCAGCGCCGAAGCGGCCACTGTCGAGCCGTGGTAAGCATTGTGCCGGCTGATGATAACCGTCTTCTCGGGCTTTCCTTTTTCTGCCCAATAAGTGCGCACCATGCGGATATTTGTATCGTTGGCCTCAGAACCTGAACCGGAGTAGAACACATGGTTCAAGTCGCCAGGTGCAAGCTGCGCCAGCCGCTCTGACAAAGCAATCGCAGGCACATGTGTGGTCTGGAAAAACGTGTTGTAGTAGGGCAGCTCTTTCATCTGCCGCGCTGCAACTTCGGCAAGCTCTTCGCGGCCATAGCCGAGGTTCACACACCACAAGCCAGCCATCGCATCCAGAATCTCGTTGCCCTCGCTATCGGTCAGCGTCACGCCCTTTGCGCGGGTAATCACGCGCGCGCCTTTTGCGTTCACCTCATCACCAGTGGTGAAAGGGTGCATATGATGCGCGGCATCAAGCCGTTGCAGTTCTTCGGTGGGCATGTGGTTGGTGATCTTATTCATGGCGGGCCTCGCTTTCAAATGCGCTCAAAAGGCGTGAATCAATCTTGCCGTCAGAATATGATCAAATTAATTACTGTCAATCTCTGTCAATCAATAGTGCCTTCAGAAAGCGCACGCCGCACTTGTTCCATGCCTTGAATAACGTCCTCACGCATCGCTTTGGCGGCAGCTTGCGCATCGCCTCCGCGCATAGCATCAAGGGCTTCATGGTGTTGATCAGGCAGGTTTTGCGTGCCCATTCGACCACAAACAACTCGAAGGCTTGGCCCGAACCTAAGCCAAAGCCCATCCGCCAAAGCGGCCAGAATGGGCGCACCAGCCATCGCATAAAGCGTGGCATGAAAGCGGTAGTTTTGTTCAAGGTAGTTGCGCAAGTCACCCTTCTCGATCGCTGCGTCAAGGGCGCTGTCAATCTCGGCAAGCTGTTCAAGCTCGGCGTCGGTTGCTCGCTCGGTTGCTCGCAAAACAAGCTGTGGCTCAATGGCTTGCCGCGCAAAAATCAGCTCGTTCACATTCTCGACTGACAATTCGGGAACAACAACGCGCCGGTTGCCTTGAAGGGCAAGAGCACCTTCGGCACACAACCGCCGGATCGCTTCTCGCACAGGCGTCATACCTGCGCCGAGCTCTTCGCAAATGCCTTGGATCGTAATCGGCTGCCCTGGCGCCAATTCGCCAAACAAGATCAACTCCCGCATTTGCCGGTAGACGACTTCATGCGCAGGCAAATCAACCGTTGTTGTGTCATCCTGCGAGGTAAAACTCAGCAACTTAGCTGTCTTCTTCTTACTGCCCACAAACCGGCCCCTTTTTCTCGAATCTCTTGCCAAGACAGACAAAACTTGATCAAATCTTTCGTCAAGAGGCATGGCCTCACCAACTGGGAGAAATAAATGAAGTATCATCTAATCGGCGCTACAGCCACACTCGCACTATTTGCCGGTATGGCTCAAGCAGAAGAAGTTCGCGTCTATAACTGGTCTGATTATATCGACGAAGAACTGCTCACAAAATTCCAAGAAGAAACCGGCATCAAGCTGATCTACGATGTGTTTGATTCCAACGAAGTGCTGGAAACCAAAATGCTCGCGGGCGGCTCTGGCTACGATGTCGTGGTTCCAACAGGAACATTCCTTCAGCGTCAGATCACAGCCGGTGCTTTCCAAAAGCTCGACATGAGCAAACTGCCAAACCACGCCAACGTTTGGGATATGGTTGAACAACGCACCGCTCAGTATGACCCTGATAACGCCTATTCGATCAACTACATGTGGGGCACAACCGGCATCGGCGTAAACGTCGGCAAGGTCAAAGAGATCCTTGGTGAAGATGCGCCCATCGACAGCTGGTCACTGGTGTTTGATCCGGCCAACATGGAAAAACTGGCCGAATGTGGCGTGCATTTCCTTGATGCACCCGCCGAGATGATCCCGGCGGCGCTCAAGTTCCTCGGAGAAGACCCGGACAGCCAAGACCTCGAAGTTATTGGCAAAACCGAGGCGGTCTATGCTGGGGTCAGCGAGTATATCCAGAAGTTCAACAGCTCAGAATACATCAACGGTTTGGCCAACGGTGACATCTGTGTTGCAGTCGGCTGGTCGGGTGACGTTCTGCAAGCCCGCGACCGAGCCGCCGAAGCCGAGAACGGTGTCGAAATCGCGTTCAACGCCCCCAAAGAAGGCGCGCAGATGTGGTTTGACCAAATGGCCATCCCAGCTGACGCTCCAAACGTGGACGGCGCCCACAAGTTCCTGGACTTCATCCTTGATGCTCAGAACATGGCAACCGCTTCAAACTACGTCTATTACGCCAACGGCAACAAAGCCTCGCAAGAGTTTCTTGTCGAAGACGTGATCGGCGATACCGCGATCTACCCTGATGAAGCAACGCTCAGCAATCTCTTCACCACACGGCCTTATCCAGTCAAAGTTCAGCGCGCCGTGACGCGCCTTTGGACTAAGATCAAATCTGGCGTCTAAACTAAAATCAGCCCGCAAACTCAGGTTTGCGGGCTTACTTTTTACATGTGGGGGCACCATGGCCGAAACAGCATTCGCACCTTGGAACGACGAGAGCGCAACGCCGCTTATCCAGTTCAAAAACGTCACCAAACGCTATGGTGATTTCGTCGCAATCGACAACCTTACACAGGATATCTACGCTGAAGAGTTCTTTGCGCTGCTCGGCCCTTCCGGCTGCGGTAAAACCACGATGATGCGCATGCTCGGCGGGTTTGAAACCGTCACCGAAGGCCAGATCCTGATCGCCGGGCAAGACATGAACAATGTGCCGCCCAACAAGCGAGCGGTGAACATGATGTTCCAGTCCTACGCGCTGTTTCCGCATCTCACGATCTCTGAAAACATCGCCTTTGGCCTCAAGCGTGAGGGCAAGCCCAAGCCCGAAATCGACGCCCGCGTTGACGAGATGCTGCGCCTGACGCGGCTCGAGAAGTTCGCCAAGCGCAAGCCTCACCAAATTTCCGGCGGTCAGCGTCAGCGCGTTGCCCTTGCCCGCTCACTCGCCAAAGCACCGAAACTGCTGTTGCTTGACGAACCCCTCGGAGCGCTCGACAAAAAGCTGCGCCAAGACACCCAGTTCGAGCTGATGGATATTCAGGAGAAAACCGGCACGACCTTTGTCATCGTCACCCACGACCAAGAAGAAGCGATGACAGTCGCCTCTCGCGTTGCGGTGATGGACGAGGGCCAGATCATCCAAGTTGCAACACCGGCCGACATTTATGAGCGGCCCAACTCTGTCTACGTTGCCGACTTCATCGGAGACGTGAACATCATCAACGGGCACGCCACCCGCGCTGGCGACGGCTATGATGTCACTTATGCTGAAGGCACGGCCCCCCTGCACGCCAAAACCAGCAATGACCTCGGGAATTCTGCCAAGTGTGCGCTGGCGATCAGGCCGGAAAAAGTCTCTATTACCGCTCAAAAGCCCTCAAAAGCGGCGAACACTGTCAAAGGCAAGATCATCGACATCGCCTACCTCGGCAACCTCTCGACATATCATGTCGAGCTCGCCAACGGCCAGATGATGAAAGCCCAAGCCGCCAACACCCGCCGCCTTGAGCGCCGTGCCTTCACTTGGGAAGACAGCGTCTGGCTAAGCTGGACAGACACCGCAGCAATCGTGTTGGAGGCCTGAGCCATGCGCCGCTTTACCCTCATTGCTGTTCCTTACTTCTGGCTTTTGGTCTTGTTCCTCGTGCCGTTCATTATCGTCTTCAAGATCAGCCTGTCAGACACCGCACTGGCGATCCCGCCCTACACCCCAACGCTCGATCTAAACTCCGGCTGGGAGGGCATCAAAGGCTTCTTCGCCGATCTCGATTGGGAGAACTTCACCTTCCTCACCACCGACGATCTCTACTGGAAAGCCTACCTTTCCAGCCTCCAGATCGCAGCGATTTCAACACTGTTTACCCTGCTCATCGGCTATCCCATCGCCTACGCTATGGCACAGTCCGCTGACGAGTGGCGCCCAACCCTGATGATGCTGATCATCCTGCCCTTCTGGACAAGCTTTCTGATCCGCGTTTACTCATGGATGGGCATCCTCTCCAACGAGGGTTTCCTCAACCAGTTCCTGATGTGGACGGGGCTCATCTCCGAGCCGTTGGTCATTCTCAACACCAACACGGCGGTCTATATCGGCATCGTTTATACCTACCTGCCCTTTATGATTTTGCCGATCTACGCAGCATTGGAAAAACTCGATGCATCCTTGCTTGAGGCCGCAGAAGACTTGGGCTGCTCACGCCTCACGGCATTTTGGCTGGTGACAATCCCGCTGAGCAAACAAGGCATCATCGCGGGCTGCTTTCTCGTGTTCATTCCAGCATTGGGCGAGTTCGTCATTCCCTCGCTCCTCGGCGGTTCAAAAACCCTGATGATCGGTAAAGTCCTGTGGGAGGAGTTCTTCTCCAACCGCGACTGGCCCGTTGCATCCGCTGTCGCCGTCATCCTCCTGCTCATCCTGATCATCCCGATCGTGCTGTTCCAGCGCAACGAGCAAAAACAGCGCGAGGCAGAAGGCCAATGAGACGTTTCACATGGTTCAACGCAACCTCCCTTACCCTCGGTTTTGTCTTTCTTTACCTGCCGATGGTCATCCTGGTCATCTACAGCTTCAACGCGTCAAAAC
Source organism: Lentibacter algarum (assembly GCF_018860975.1). GTDB lineage: Bacteria > Pseudomonadota > Alphaproteobacteria > Rhodobacterales > Rhodobacteraceae > Lentibacter > Lentibacter algarum_A. The sequence goes on along the minus strand of NZ_JAHKQI010000002.1, from coordinate 120,765 downwards.
TGGTCACTGTTTGGGCGGGCTTCTCAACCAAATGGTATGGCACGCTGTTTCAAAACGAAGCCTTCCTTGACGCAGCATGGGTGACAATCAAAGTCGCTGTCGTCAGCTCAACATTCGCAGCGGTGCTTGGCACAATGGCGGCCTATGTCCTCGTGCGCGGCGGCCGCTTCATGGGCCGCACGCTCTTTTCGGGCATGATCTATGCACCCCTCGTGATGCCCGAAGTGATCACTGGCCTGTCGCTTCTCTTGCTCTTCATTGGCATCGGGTTTGACCGTGGCATGATGACAATCATCCTCGCTCATACAACCTTTTCGATGTGCTATGTCTCGGTGGTGGTTTCGTCACGCCTCGTCAGCTTTGATCGCTCTCTAGAAGAAGCTGCACTTGATCTTGGCTGCTCACCCTTCGAGGCTTTTCGTCTCGTGACACTTCCGGTCATCGCCCCCGCAGTTATCTCGGGTTGGCTGCTCGCCTTCACCCTATCGCTCGACGATCTCGTTATTGCGTCCTTCACGTCTGGCCCTTCGGCAACAACCCTGCCGATCAAGATCTACTCAGCCGTGCGCCTCGGAGTGTCACCCGAGATCAACGCACTTTCGACAATGATGATCAGCATCGTCACTGTCGGGGTTATCTCGGCCTCGCTCATCTCTAAGCGGGCCGCGGTGCGCCAGCAACGTGAAGAGCGGGCCGCCGAGCGGATAGACGACTGATGCGTCGCATCTTTTCGGATCACGCCTATGATTATGCCCGTATAGAAAACTGCTATTGGGCCGAAACAGTGCCTGATTCAACACTAATGCGCCCGGCTCTCATTGGTGCAGAAAAAGCTGATGTTGCCATCATCGGAGCAGGCTTTACAGGCCTTTCAGCGGCGCTCAGGCTCGCTGAAAGTGGCGTCAAAACCGTTGTGCTCGACGCCACTTTCCCCGGCTTTGGTGCTTCAGGTCGCAACGGCGGTTTTTGCTGCCTCGGTGGTGCAAAGGCTTCCAATGGCATGATCGACCGCATGCATGGAAAGCCCGCTCGCCTTGAGTATCGTCAGGCCGAAGTTGCCGCCGTCAAACATGTCGCCGAAACCCTTTCAACGCATGAAATCGACGCTGAGACACATAGTAAAGGTGAGACAATTGTCTCGCATAAAGCTGGCTATCCGTTCGAAGCCGAGGCGCGCGAAATTGAAGAAAATTACGGTGTAACCCCAACACTGCACAGCAAATCCGAGCTTGAAACCCTCGGCATGCCCGGCCCGTTTCATGGTGGCATGACAACGCCTATCGGCTTTGGCCTCAACCCACGCAAGTATCTCGTAGGGCTGCTGCGCGCCGCCGAAGCTGCTGGCGTCACAGTATATGGCGCTTCGCCGGTTTCCGACATTTCCCGCAGTGGAACTTACGCGCTCAAAACACCGCAAGGCACACTTGAAGCCGAGCAGCTCACCCTCGCGACCAACGGCTATTCTTCTGAAGATGTGCCACCGTGGCTCGCCGCCCGCTATATGCCTTCGCAATCGTCGGTGATCGTCACTCGCGAGCTAACAGATGCAGAGCTTGCCGCAGGCTGGCACTCCGATCAGATGTCTTACGACAGCCGCAATCTCTTGCACTATTTCCGCCTCATGCCCAACCGCCGCTTTCTCTTTGGCATGCGCGGAGGGCTTACCTCAAGCGACCTCAGCGAAGCCGCTATCAAACGCAAAATCCGCAGCGACTTTGAAAGCATGTTCCCCGCTTGGGCGCAGGTCGAGACACCACATTACTGGTCTGGCATGGTTTGCTTGTCGGCTGGCCTCACGCCCTTCGCGGGCCCCGTTCCCGACATGCCAGGCACCTACGCTGGCTTCGCCTATCACGGCAACGGCGTTGCTATGGGCAGTTACACAGGCGCGCTTTTGGCCGAACAAATCCTTGGGTCACAAAAGTTGCTCTCACCAAAACTGATGCAGAAACCGCCTTTGAAGTTTCCGCTGGGCCGCGCCCGTCGCGCTCTAATGCTCGGTATCTACGCAGGCGCAGCCCTCAAAGACTGGTAACCGCGCCTGCGGCTTTTTGCCTGGATACTCAGATCAAACCGAGCCAAAACCCACATCCAGCGCGTTGATGATCACATCGACTTCGCTCTCTGAAATTGTCAGCGGCGGTGACATCAATACATTGTTGCCCCCAAGCCGAACCATGGCTCCGGTTTCATAAGTCGCCTTGTGAATGGCCTTCATCACAGCCATGTCCATCGGCGTCTTTTCAGCCTTGTTAGAGACAATTTCAACGCCGGTCATCAAGCCATGCCCTCCGCGCACATCGCCGATAATGTCGTATTTTCCAGCCAGAGCTTTCATCCCCTCAAACAGCTGTGTGCCGCGCGCCGCTGCGTTGGTTTTGGTGTCCAGACGTAGCGTCTCGCTCAGCGTCGCAGTCACCGCGGCTGCCCCAACAGGGTGCGCGGAATAGGTGTAGCCGTGGAATATCCCTGCTTCACCCGACGTGTCTTTTTCAAACACATCCGCCACAGCCTCGCTCATCATCGCCGCCCCAACAGGGAAGTAGCCTGAAGTAATGCCTTTCGCGAGGCTCATCATGTCGGGCTTCACGCCCCAGTGCCGCGCGCCGCTCCAGTCGCCGGTGCGGCCAAATCCGGTGATCACCTCATCAGAGATCATCAAAATTCCGTGCCGCGTGCAAATTTCCCGAAGCATCGGCATCAAGCTCTCATGCGGCACAATCACCCCACCCGCGCCCTGAATCGGCTCCATGATAAACGCCGCAATCGTGTTCGCCCCTTGGAAGTTGATCTCGTCTTCCATCGCTTGCGCAATAAGTTGCGCGAGCTTGGCAGGGTCGCTCTCGTTAAACGGGTTGCGGTAGTCGTACGGGCTCGGCAGGTGAAAGCAACCCGGCAAAAGCGGCTCGTAAGCAATGCGAAAACGGTTGTTACCGTTCACACTTGCACCGCCAAAATGCGTGCCGTGATAGCCCTTCTTGAGGCTCAAAAACTTGGTGCGCGTCGGCTCGCCCTTGATGCGGTGATACTGTCTCGAAAGCCGCAGACATGTCTCAACCGAATCAGAACCGCCGGAGGTGAAAAACACCCGCCCCATGCCGTCATCCTTAAAGAACTCACGCACAGCATATGACGCCTCAATCGCCGTCGGGTTACTCGTGCCCGCAAAGGCCGAGTAGTAGGGCAGCTCATACAGTTGCTTGGCAATCGCATCTTTGACCACGTCATTAGAGTAACCAAGGTTAACGCACCAAAGCCCGCCAACGGCATCAACAACTTCAGCGCCGTCAAGATCAGTGATCTTCACACCCTCGGCGCTTTTAATGATCGTAGGTGGGTGCTCAAGGCTGTCGCCGGGCGCTCCCATAGGGTGCCACATGTGACGCGCGTTGTTCTCTTTGAGGAAGTTATCATCTTTCATAGCGTGCTCCATCAGGCTGACCAATAATTTGATCAAATTTAGCACGCCGTTTGATTCTGTCTAGTCTGATAGCGACCGATAGCGCTCCACAAAGCTTCGCAAGATACTGGCGGGTGCCGTCACATTTGCGGTGCGGCACATGGCAATCAGGCCCTCGGCCTCTGCCGGCGCAAAGTAGCCTTTGTGCTTATAGATATTGATCCGGATTTCAAACTCGGCTCCGTCAGCCTCGGGGTGAAACTGCGTTGCGTAAACATTCTGCCCATACCGGATCATTTGGTAAGGGCAACTCGGCGCTTCAATAAGGTGTTCACACCCGTCAGGTAGGCTCTGCATTGCCTCTTTGTGCCCTACAAAGGCATCAAACCGCTTTGGCAAACCGGCACAAACCGGATCAAGTTCTCCGGCTGTTGTCAGCCTGCAATCAGCGGTTCCTACCGGCTCCGAGTAACGCTCCTTGCTAACATTTTGCGCAAGATGATGGCCCAGAATTCCGATCCCGTAGCAGCACCCCATGAAGGGAAAGTCGCGCTCGGTTATCTGCGGCATGAGGCCCAATATCTCAGCCTCAATCCGCGCTTCATCATCCGTTTTCTGTGCAGGTGCATCGCTCACGCACCCCGGCCCACCGCCGACAATAACACCGGAGAAATCATCAAGATTTAGCTCTGTTGGCAAAGCTTCTTGATCAAGCCTGATCCGCTTCACTTCATTCGCGTCCAAGCCCGCATTGCGGCAAATCGCAAAAAACTCGCTGTCGGAAGCCGCTGCTTCAGGGCGCAGTTGCAAGATCAAAAATGGTTTCATACCGGGCTCCATACTCGCTTCACTAAATGCATCGGCTTGACCATAGATGGCAATGCCTTAGGTTAACGCAATCGCGCAAAGAGGTTAATCACGTGCCAAGAGCCCAATGGTAAAACCACTGCTAACAGGCCTGCTTTCTCGTGGTGGACGCAGTCAAAAGTCGTCGACTTCGGGAAGCGCGGACGCGCAGGTCATTGATCTGTGGTTTCACGCGACAGAACCTGCGCATTTGCCGGCCTTTTTGCAGCTTCGCCGCGCCTTGCTTGCCGAACGGCCCGATCTTAGCTGCCTCGTCACCACCGACGGCAGCGTGCTTCAGCCCGAAGGCTTCGATCCATTCGTCGCTTGGCATGTGTTTACAAGTGACAAGCCCTCTGAAAACGCCCGTTTCTTCGAGAAATACAATCCTCGCCTTTGTCTTTGGGCCGGTGGCTGGTTAAGAACCGCCCTCATCAGCGAAACCGCCAAGCGGGGCACACCCTTGTTGATGATCGACGCTCAGTCACAAGGCTTGTTAACAGGTCGCTGGCGGTCTCTTAGCCACGCCGAAAAGCGGGCGGTTCAGGCCTTCGCATCCTACTTTGCCCGCGATGCAGAGGCCTCACTATTGCTAGAGCGCTTCGGCGTCGATGCCGCCGATGTCACTATCGCCGGCCGTATGCAGGAAGGCATTCCGGCTCTGCCCTATAACGCAACCGATCTGGAAGAGCTGCGCGGTGCAGTTAAGTCCCGCCCGACTTGGCTCGCGGCCTGTGCGCGGCTCGAAGAGCTTGATACCGTGCTTGAAGCCCACGCCAAAGCCAATCGCGCAGCACATCGCCTGCTACTGCTGCTTGTGCCCGACGATGAAGACGAATTTTCCGGCTTCAAACAGTCTCTAATAAGGCATAACTTGCGATTTTCAGTCTGGCCCGACCTTGCCGGAATCGCCGATGAAACAGCCCAGGTTTTACTCGCTGAAGACCCTTTCGAAATGGGCCTCTGGCTACGTCTCGCACCTGTTGCCTTTATGGGGGCTTCGCTCGTTCCGGGCTTCGGCGGGCACAATCCTTACGCTCCAGCCAACCTTGGATCAGCGATCCTATACGGCCCAAATGTCGGGCGTCACCTTGAAAGCTACTCGCGTTTCGCCAGCGTAGGCGGCGCCCGAATTGTCCGTGATACCGAAACACTCGCCGCCGCCGTCACACAGCTTTCCGCCCCTGACCGCGCGGCGCAAATGGCTATGTCAGCATGGGAAATCGCGACCGAGGGTGCCGAAGTAACTGACAAGATCACTGCCCTCGTTCATGATATTCTCGATAACTTGGGAGCTCCGTAATGCAAACCCCCAGTTTCTGGTTTCGCCCGTCAAGTTGGCAAGCCACGTTGCTCGCCCCAATCGGCAAGCTCTATGCATGGGGAACTGCCCGCCGCCTCTCGCGCGGCACGCCACAAAAACTTCCAATACCCGTAATTTGCGTCGGCAATATCAACGCAGGCGGCACCGGCAAAACGCCGACAGTTATCTATCTGCTGCAACACCTCGTCGGGCAGGGCCACACACCCCATGTCGTGACGCGAGGATACGGCGGATCACTCGTAGGGCCCGTGCAAGTCGTTGAGCGTCAGCACTCCGCGTCCGAAGCTGGCGACGAGCCATTGTTGCTGTCAGCTTTCGCCCCCGTCTGGGTGTCAAAAAACCGGTTAGCAGGCGCACAAGCCGCCGTTAACGCGGGCGCATCTCACATCATCCTGGATGACGGCTTTCAAGATCCGTCCCTGCATAAGGATATATCGCTCGTAGTGGTCGACGCCAAACGTGGTTTCGGCAATCAACGCTGCATCCCTGCCGGCCCCCTTCGCGAGCCTGTCACAACTGGTTTAGCGCGCGCCGAGGCTCTCGTTCTGATCGGCGAAGGTCCACAGCCAAACACCGGCAAACCTCTGTTTCATGCAATGTTAGAGCCGCTTTCTACCGGAATGGACTGGCAAGATACCCGCGTCCTCGCTTTCGCAGGTATAGGCCATCCAGAAAAGTTTTTCGCAACACTACGCAGCCTCGGCGCAACTCTTGTTCACACCGAGGCCCTCGCCGATCACCAGCCACTTTCGCAACCCCTCATGACCCGCCTGCTCGCCGACGCTCAGCGCCACAACGCGCGCCTTGTCACCACAGAAAAAGATGCAGTGCGGCTTCCCAAGGCTTTCAGACAGGAGGTGCTCACACTCCCCGTCCGCCTCAAACTCCAGAATCCCGAAGGCCTGAATGCACTTCTCGAAAGCCATACCTAAGTTCATTTTCTTGGAAAAAATATCCCGGGGAGCGCGAGGGGCTGGCCCCTCGCATTGATCGGATTTTGCGAAGCAAAATTCGAAAGCAGCCCTACCCGTCTTCGTTCAGCTTCGGTGAAGGTCGTTTCAACGCCAGTTCTGCATCCGAAAACACGAAAGGTGCTCGCACACCGGGCACGCCATCAAGCTCGAACTGCATCCCCCGGGCCTGCACATGTGGATCAGCAAACATCTCAGCCATATCATTGATCGGCCCCGCGGGAATTCCTTCAGATTCACAGCCAGCAAGCAACTTCGCTTTGGTCAGCTTCGCAGTTTCACCCATCAGGAGCGCTATCATAGCAGGCCGGTTCTTCACCCGATCAGAGTTGTGCAAATAGTCAGCGTGGTCTTTCATCCAGTCGAGCCCGAGAAGCCCGCAAAGCCGCTGGTACTGGGCGTCATTTCCCGTCGCAATAATGATATGCCCGTCAGCGCAATCAAACACCTGATAAGGCGTGAGGTTGGGGTGATAGTTCCCCGTGCGGCTCGGGGCGGTGCCGGTCGTCAGATAGTTCAGCCCTTGGTTCGCAGACACCGATACAGCCACATCCAGCAGCGCCATATCAACATGCTGCCCACGCCCGGTGCGCTCGCGCTGGTACAAAGCGGCCAGCACACCAGCAACAGAGTAAACACCTGTGAACACATCTGTGATCGCCACGCCGGCCCGCTGCGGTTGTCCGTCAGGTTCTCCGGTGATCGACATGAGGCCCGACATGCCTTGAATAATGTAGTCATACCCCGCGCGATGCGCATAAGGTCCCGTCTGCCCGAAGCCGGTGATCGAACAATAGATCAGCCGCGGGTTCACTTCCGCCAAGCTCTCATAATCAAGGCCATACTTCTTCAGTCCGCCAACTTTGAAATTCTCGATCAGGATATCTGCATCAGCGACCAACTCACGCACCTGCGCTTGCCCCTCAGGCGTGCGAAAGTCGAGCGCAACGCTGGCCTTGCCACGGTTGCAGGCGTGAAAGTAGGAAGCCGAAGTATCGCCATCACGCTCAACAAAGGGAGGGCCCCACTGGCGCGTGTCGTCACCTTGCGGGGCCTCAACCTTGATCACTTCTGCGCCTAAGTCAGCAAGCGTCTGCCCGGCCCAAGGCCCAGCCAGAATGCGTGCCAGTTCAACAACCTTTAGTCCTTCAAGCGGCGCATTCATGGATTACTCGCCCAGTTGGGCGTCAATCGCAGCTTTGACTTTGGCGTAGTTGTTTCCGGCAATCAGCTCGTCACCAACAACAAAGCTCGGCGTTGACCGGATAGCATGCACATCTGCGTTTTCTTGAAACCAGAAAAGAAGGGACTGCGCTTGAAGATCATCATTGAGGCACGCATCCGTTTGTTCTTCAGTCAGGCCCGCAACGAGCGCGATCTTGCGCAAAGCAGCCGAGATATTGTTCGGATCACCGTCACCAAGCCAGTCTTGCTGGCCTTTCATGATCAAACCGGTGAGGCCGTAAAACTTTTCTTCGCCGCCGCACCGCGCGATCATAGATGCCCAGAGACCAAAGCGATCAAAATAGACTTCCCTGAAAGTGAACTGCACTTTCCCTGTGTCGATGTAGTCAGCCTTGAGCTTGTCAAAACTGTCCTCGTGAAAGGCCCCGCAATGTGGGCAGGTGAAAGAGGCATACTCAATCACTTTCACTGGTGCATCCGCGTCACCGAGCGTCATTTCAGGAACATCTAACAGGGCCGCGGCAGATGTTTCTTCGGAGGGTGCGCCTTGCGCAGCCTCTTCGCCTGCGCCCAAATACATGTAAGCGCCGATGCCAAGTGCCGCGACAAGCACGATCAAGGCTATGATAGAATTCCGGTTCATGAAGATACTCTCTTATTTTCGTTTGTGTTTGGATAAGACGTTTTGGCCAAGGGCCGCAAGCGCTTCTCGTAGGCCGTCATCGCCAACCTGCGCTGCATGTTCGTTCACTTCACGCGCAATTTCCGGGTCAACCGCCTTCACAGCAGCAGCGCCCTTGCGGTGCACAAAGTCAACTTGCCCCTCGGCAAAGCCGCGTGCGTGCGTCTGAGTTATGCGAATGCGGGAAATCGCGTTGTAACCGTAGGTCGCGTTTACTTTCTCGCGCAGCTTCACCTTTTGCATCTCAAGCAGCGGCGCATTTGAGCCGGTGGTCAGCAAGCAAAGTGTCGCTCCCAGCGCACCTTTGCCATAGTTCACCTCAACAGGGCGGCTGATCGCGGCAATATCACTGCCCGCGATCTCCTCCCAATGAGTCAACAGCCGCGACACAGCAAAGCCGCGCTGTTGCGAAACAGATTTGATCTGCCCGTTCATCAGCGTCACAGCGCGCTTGAAGCCGCGGCCTCGTTTGTTGGTAGCTTTGTTCATCGCGCACATGTTAGCCCTGCTGTGCGTCGTTGCACAGGTGAGAAAGTGAACAAGGTATAAACAATGCGTGAGAATGCCACCTCATCCGACTTGCTCGCTTGGTATGACGCTCATGCGCGCAGGCTGCCTTGGCGCACAAGCCCCGCTGATCGCCGCGCTGGCAGACAGCCTGACCCCTACGCAGTCTGGCTGTCCGAGGTCATGTTGCAGCAAACAACTGTCGCCGCCGTAAAAGCCTACTTCACGCGGTTTATGCTGCTCTGGCCAACAGTCGAGGCCTTGGCAGCAGCACGCGACGAAGACGTTATGGCCGAGTGGGCAGGCCTTGGTTACTACGCCCGCGCCCGCAACCTGCTAAAATGTGCGCGTGAAGTTACAGAGCTGGGCAGCTTTCCCGACACCCGGGATGGCTTGCAAAAGCTCCCCGGTATCGGCCCCTACACCTCGGCAGCAATTTCGGCGATCGCCTATGATCACCCCGAAACCGTGCTTGATGGCAACGTCGAGCGCGTCATGTCGCGGCTCTATGCGGTGCTTGAGCCACTGCCCGATTCAAAAGAAAGCCTGCGAGCGCTTGCTGCCAGGTTAACGCCAAATCATCGCGCCGGTGACTACGCGCAAGCGGTGATGGATCTCGGCGCAACCGTCTGCACGCCGCGTTCGCCAACATGCGGTCTCTGCCCTTGGAGCACCGCTTGTCTGGCCCGCGAGCAAGGCATCGCCGACACCCTGCCACGCAAAAAGCCCAAAGCGCCCAAGCCAACCCGCCTCGGCATCGCCTACATCGCCAAGCGTGCTGACGGCGCTTGGCTGCTAGAGCGTCGGCCAGACAAGGGCCTGCTCGGCGGCATGCTCGGCTGGCCCGGTGCGCCTTGGGGCGAGGAGCGTATCGCCCAACCGCCACTAAAAGCAAACTGGCAACTGCTTCCTGAAGAAGCCCGCCACACTTTCACGCATTTTCATCTGCGTCTTGATGTCCAGATAGCGCATCTTCCCCTTGAGGCGCGCGCTCAAGGGTGCGAGTTTATCGACAGGCACAGCTTCAAGCCGTCGTCGCTTCCGACAGTCATGCGCAAGGCGTTTGATCTCGCTCAAAGCGCCTTCGACGAACCTAAATGAGTAAGAGGACACTATGCTAAACGCTGATCAAGTTTCAAACCTAAGCCGCGTATTGCCCTTCTTCCTGTCGCTCCTGCTCATCCCCCTCGCTTGGGTCGGTGCGCTTAACGGCGGCTGGACAGTTATCCTCTTGCCAATCGCCACATGGTATCTCTTCTCCGGCCTCGACGCTGTGCTCGGGCTAAACACCGAGAACGCCGATCCCGAGATCGGCGACGAGCATCTGCAAACCTACGCCTTGGTCACAAAGCTCTGGGCTCCGCTTCAGTTTCTCATGCTCTTCGGGCTTATCTACTACGTGCCCCGCGCCGAACACCTCGGCACCCTCGAAAGCATCGTACTGTTCTTTGGCGTCGGGGTTATCACCGGCACGGTTGGCATCAACTACTCTCACGAACTCATGCACCAAAAGAACAAATTCGAGCGCTGGCTCGGTGATATCCTGCTGGCGATGGTGCTCTATTCGCACTTCCGCAGCGAGCATATGCTGGTGCATCACCGCTACGTCGGCACGCCCCGCGACGCCGTCACAGCGCGCTACAACGAGGGGTTTCACCGCTTTTTCCCACGCGTTCTCAAGCAGTCATGGCACTCGGCCTTCGCCGCCGAAAAAGCCATGTTGGCGCGCAAAGACGCCGAGTGGACAGACACCTCAAACCCTTTCTTCCGCTACTGGGCCTTGCAAGGCGTCATGCTCTTGCTCGCCGTTCTGCTGTCTGGCTGGGCTGGCCTTGGCCTCTTTATCCTGCAAGCCTTCGTGGCGATATGGCAGCTTGAGCTGGTCAACTACGTCGAGCACTACGGCCTGACCCGCAAGCACCTAGGTGATGGCAAATATGAACACGTTCAACCGCATCATAGCTGGAACGCCGCGCATAAAGCGTCAAACTGGCTGTTGATCAACCTGCAACGTCACTCCGACCATCACTACAAGCCTGATCGCCGCTATCCGTTGTTGCAAAACTACTCGCAAGCCGAAGCACCGCAACTGCCCTACGGCTACCCGGTGATGACAATGCTCGCCTCTATTCCCCCGCTCTGGCGCGCAAGGATGAACCCGCGCGTGCGCAAATGGCGCGAGATGTATTACCCCGAAATAACCGACTGGAAGGCCTATAACAAAGGCAGCAACCCTTCGCCGCGGTGATATCTCCTCAGCAGAATGCTTGACAATTCAAGCCTCATTCCTTTCGTTAGGGGGGCCGAACATTTGATGAAAAGGAACTACTTAATGCGCCACTTTATCTATTTTCTAACCGCGAGTCTGGCTTTCAGCACTCCAGCATTTGCCGAGATAACAGGCTCTAGCCCACAGTATATCGCCAAACTGATAGGCGACGCGGGGTATCGTGCCCAAATGGAGACTTCCAACGATGGCGCCCCACGCATTCGCAGTGCCGCAGAAGGTGTGAACTTCTCGATCTGGTTTTACGGCTGCAAAAGCTCAAGAGGCTGCAACTCGATCCAGTTTTCCGCGGGCTTCGAGATGAAAGACGGCATGACCCTCGCGAAAGTGAACGAGTGGAACCGCAAAAAGCGGTTTGGCAAAGTCTACGTCAACGATGACAACAACCCGTTCATCCAAATGGACGTCAATCTGGACTATGGCGTTACCGACAAAAACTTCATGGACACGTTTGACTACTGGCAAGTCGTGCTCGACTCATTCAACGACTTCCGCACAGGCAAGTAAGCTCACTTCTTACCGTGCTTTTTCACCTGCTTAATGACGCGCCCAAGGCTCTTGTCCTTAGCCTTGCGCGCACTCAGGCTTTCCGAGTTAAAGCTGTCCTCCGCGACAAGCTTTTTCCAACGGGCGATGCGCGCAGCATCTACGTCTCCGGCTTCTAGCGCCGTTTTCACAGCACAGCCCGGTTCGCTCTCATGGGCGCAATCGCGAAAGCGGCACTGAGTGCTCAGCTCCTGCAAGTCAGCAAACACATCACTCAGCCCGCTCGCAACATCCGTCAGCTGAAGCTCTCGCATGCCGGGCGTGTCGAGCACACAAAAGCCCGCTTCCATGATGTGCAGCTGCCGTGTCGTTGTGGTGTGCCGTCCGCGCGCATCGCTTTCGCGTATCGCCTGCGTGTCGATATCAAGCCCGCCTCCCAGTGCGTTGGTCAGCGTTGACTTGCCAACACCCGACGAGCCAAGAAAGGCAACAGTCTTGCCCGGCTTGCACCACTCGGCAAGCTTGCTTTTGGGCTCGTCACCGCGCGCATCAATCGTCACCACCGGCACCATATCCGAGATCGCACGCGCCTGTTCAACATAGCTTTCAACATCATCGCACAAGTCGGCCTTGGTCAGCAAAATCACCGGATCGGTCTTGTCCTCAAAAGCCAGGGCGATGTAACGCTCAAGCCGCGCAATGTTAAAATCGTCGTTGCAGGAGGTGACGATAAATGTCGTATCAAGGTTCGCCCCGATCATCTGCACGGCCCGCACACGCCCCGGAGCACGGCGCTTGATCAGGCTCTTGCGCTCAAGCACAACACTGGCGGCCAGATCGTCCTGATCAAGCAACAACCAGTCACCGACAGTGGCGTCATGGCGCGGCGGAATGAGTTTATCTATGCCCTCACCAACAACCTGATGCGCACTTCTGTGCACTTGCGTCACCCGAACAGGTGGCGTCTTCTCCATCGTGTCGGCATCGGTCTGCTGGGCAAAAAACGCTTGCCAGCCAAGTTTTTGCAACACCGTCAGCGGCGCCGGTTCTGCCGGTTCTCCAAGGGAAAACTGTGAATAATCTCGCGTCATACCTTTGTGTAACCTATGCCAAGCCACACACAAGCCATACTACAGATCCGCTGGCATACCCTAACTTGCTTGTGCCTCAGAATCCTCGTCTTCCTTCACATTGAAGACCGCCAGATAAAGCGCCGGCACAAACATCAGCGTGATAACTGTGCCAACAATGATTCCGCCCATCATTGCAAAGGCCATCGGCCCCCAGAATATCTGCCGCGAAATCGGAACCAGAGCCAAACTGGCCGCCGCCGCCGTCAGCAAGATCGGGCGCGCACGGCTATCACTGGCCTCAAACACCGCGTTCCACGCCGTGTATCCCTTGTCGCGCAGCACTTCGATCTCATGCACAAGAATGATAGAATTGCGGATCAAAATCCCGATCAACGCCAAGACTCCAAGGATCGCAACAAAGCCCAATGGCGCACCTGACGGAACAAGCGCAGCAACCACACCGATCAAGCCCAGAGGTGCGGCACACAGCACCACAAACATCAGCCTAAAGCTCTGCATCTGGACCATTATCAACATCAGCATGATCAAAAGCATCAATGGCACGACCGCAGCAATCGGGCCCTGACTGTCAGTGCTGGCCTCAACGGCACCACCAACTTCAGCATGATACCCAAGCGGCAAACCAGCGTTGAACGCGTCGATGCTCTCCTGCAAATCAGCAACAACTGTAGCTGGCTGGTCGTCACTCGCGATCGCCGCCTTCACCGTAATAGTCGGTGCACGGTTGCGCTGGTGGATCACCGGTTGCTCGGTGTCAAAACCAAAGGTCGCAACCGCCCGTAGCGGAATAGCCTTTCCGTCCGAGGCGCCCAACTGCAAATCAGCCAGTGCCTCAACAGACTGGCGCGCCGTTTCATCACCGCGTCCGAGGATATCAACCAGATAGGCTGCATCGCGCAGCTGCGTGATCGTAACCCCGTCATAGATCGCGTTCAGCGACGCCGCGATGTCGCGTGGTGAAATGCCAAGCTGGCGCGCCTTGTCTTGCAATATCTCGACGCGGATAACGCGGGCCGGCTCGTTCCAGTCCATCACCACGCCTTTCAGCCGGCTGTCCTGTGCAACCAAAGCCGCGAGGTCTCTCGCGTGGTCCCGCAGCGTGTCGATATCCGGCCCGCTCAACCTGTATTGCACGGGGCGGCCAACGGGCGGCCCGATCTCAAGCAGCTTCACAAAGTTATCAACCCCGGGAAAGTCGCTTGCGACAATCGCATCAAGTTCGCTTCGCAGGGCATCGCGTGCGGCAATCGTCGGCGTTTGAATCACGATCTGTCCGGTGTTCACACCCGGTGTTGGAACGTCGGACGCCAGCAGGAACCGAGGCGCACCACGCCCCACATACGACGACCAGAACAACACGTTTTCATTGTCAGCAAGATGCGCTTCCAGCCGGTCCATCTCGGCGCGGGTGGCCGCGATCGAGGCATTTTGGGGCAGCGTCACGTCAACCATCAGCTCATGCCGGTCCGAGACCGGGAAAAATTGCTGCTCGACAAATCGCATCCCGAAGATCGACCCGCCGAACATCAAAACCGTCAGGCCGATTGTCACCCAGCGATAACGCATCGCCGCGCGCAAAATGTTGTGAAACCGGCGCCGAACGCGCCCCGGTTCGCCGTCGTGGTGTTTCATCTTTGCAGGCAACAACGTCACCCCGATCAACGGTGCAAACAGCACGGCCACAATCCACGACACAATAAGCGACACCGCGATCACCACGAACAGCGAGAACGTGAACTCGCCCGCCGCCGAAGTGTTCAGGCCAATCGGAATAAAACCCGCAACCGTAACCAAGGTGCCGCTGAGCATCGGAAAGGCAATCGAAGTCCAGGCAAACGACGCCGACTTTGCCAGGCTCTCGCCCTTCTCCAGCCGCGTGATCATGGTCTCGATCGCGATCATCGCGTCGTCAACCAACAGCCCCAGCGCGATAATGAGCGCGCCAAGCGAGATGCGTTGCAATGTCACTCCGGCATAGTCCATCACCACAAAAGTGATCGCCAGCACCAGCGGTATCGTCAGCGTCACCACCAGCCCCGCACGCAGCCCCAGCGAAATGAAACTGACAGCAAGAACGATCAGCACGGCCTCTAGCAAGGCTTGCAAAAAGTGGTTCACCGCCTCGTCAACAACATGCGGCTGATCAGCAACTTGGTGAATTTCAACACCGATCGGCAATTCAGCCTGAGCCTGTGAAATCACCTGCTCAAGATCAGCTCCGAATTCGATGATATTCGCTCCTTTGCGCATCCCGACAGCAAGGCCGATCGCCTCTTCGCCATTGTAGCGGAACAACTCCGATGGCGGATCGGCATAGCCACGGCGGATTTCAGCAACATCCGCGAGCCGGAAGAACTGATCATCGACCCGCAGGTTAATTTCCTCAAGGCTGCTCGCATCGGTGAACTGCCCGCCAATGCGGACAAGCACTTGCTCGGCGCCCGCGTCAATAACACCCGAGGGCAAAATCGCGTTTTGCGCCGCAAGGGTTGCCTCCACCGCTTGCTGGTTAAGGCCAAGCGCGCCCAGCTTCTCGGTGTCGAATTCCAGATAAACAACTTCTTCGCGGACGCCAAAAAGCTCGACCTTACCAGCGCTGTCTAGCGCCTGTATGGCGCGACGGGTGCGTTCGACATAGTCGCGCACCTCACGCGGCGTAAAACCGTCTGTGGTAAAGGCATATAAATTGCCGAACACATCGCCGAAATTATCGTTGAACTGAAAACCGGCGAACTCCTCGGGAAAGTCGCCTCTTATGTCACCCATCATGTTGCGCACAGTTTGCCAGATACGCGGCAACTCGCTTGCCTTGGTGGTTGGCAGCAACTCCAGATAAACAAGGGTTTCACCCGGTCGGGTTACAGAGCGGGTGAAGTCAAGTTCCGGCAGGTCTTCAAGCTTCTTTTCAATGCGGTCAGTCACCTGCGTCAGGGTTTCCTGAACATCGGCCCCCGGCAAAGCCCCCGCGATGATCATCACCTTGATCGAAAAGTCAGGGTCTTCCTCGCGGCCGATATTCACATAGGAAATCACCCCCGCAACCAGCGAAATGATCATCAGAAACCAGACAAATGATCTGTGGTTCAAGGCCCAGTCTGAAAGGTTGAACTTGCTCATTTCGTCACACGTGGGCCAACGATCTGCCCATCCTCAAGTGAATTGATGCCCTTGATGATGACCTCATCTCCCTCGCCGACGCCGTCCGTTATCCGGACACGCGATCCGAAAGTGCCGCCGAGCGTGACAGGTTTGAGGTGCACAGCATTGGTATTGCGGTCTACAATCCAGACAGCCGGTGTGCCTTCAGGATCAACGATGGCGCTGCGGTTCAGGCTAACACCGATCTCGGCATTTGCGGCAGGGCTGACACGCACCAACGCCCCCAACCGAAACCCGACCGGAGGCGCAGCCATCGTCAGATGGGCACGGCGTGTGCGCGTGGCGCTCGCCGCTACTTGGTCAATCCGCGTCAGCGTCGCTTGCGCAGTGACACTGTTGTTGGCCGCAAGCGTAGCTTCAAAAACGGTTCCGTTTTTCAGGCCGGCAACGCTATGTTCGCTCATGTCAATAATGATCTCTCGGTTTGATGTGCCCGCAAGGCGCACCACAGGCTGGCCAGCCGTAAGAGATGCTCCTGCCTCGTGGTAAACCTGCGTGATCACCCCGTCTTGGGGAGCAGTCAAAGTGGCAAGGCTGCGCATGTCTTCAGCGCGCCGCAAAGTCGCGAGCGCCTGCTCAAGCTGGGCTTCAGCCGAGGTCAACCCGCGTGCCGCATCTTCAAGACGGGTCGCACTGTCGACACCGCGCTGCAACAGCTCGCGGGCTCTGTTCTCGTTGTCTCGGGCCGCACGAAGTTGCGCAGTGGTAACAGACACACCGGCTTCAGCGGCGCGCACATCAGCCTCAAGGTCTTCAGGGTCAACCAATGCAAGAACATCACCGCGACTTACCAGATCACCTGTCTCGGCAGGGCGCTCTGCAATGGTGCCGTTCATCGGAAACCCCAAATCTGTCTCGGCGCGTGCGACAACAGTTCCGACAAAATATGTCCTCTCGCCACTTTGCGCATTCACGATTTCCGAAAGCACCGGGCGTGGTGCTAGAGAGGTCAGCGGCGTGGTTGTATCGGCGTCGCTGGCAACGGCTATAGCGGGCATAGCAAACACAAGCGGCAGCAGGAAAGTCGCAATCTTCATTGGCCTGCCTCCGCGCGCTGCACAACCCGCCCCGGGTAAAGCAGTTGCGCCCCCTTCGCGACAACAAGCGTGCCCTCTTCAAGCCCACCAGCCAGAATGATGCGTCCGGTTTCAAACCTGTCAACCGTCACTTGCTTCAGTGAAACCATCATGGTTTCCGGATCAACCACCCAAACAGCAGGGCCATCCGCCGTCGCCGTCATCGTCGTGAACGGAAGGTTGATTTGTTGCTTAACCTCAAAGCTCGCAGTGCCGCGCACAGCGTCACCATACGAGAGGTATGAAGGCGGGTTGATAACCGTGACTTTCGTTGCAACTGTGCCGGTTTGAGCATCAACCAAAGGTGAGATCTCTCGGGCCTCGCCTTCAAAATGCTGACCGGGGTGTTCTATCAACTCAAGGTCAATGCCAAGCTTCGGGCGTGGGACAGTCATCAACACTTCCGAAACGTTGAACACAGCGTCAAACCCGTCACCAAGCGCCAGTTCCAGAACGGTTTGCGCCGCGCCAACAACCTGTCCCGGCTCAACCGTCCGGTCGATAACCACTGTCGCAGCCGGTGCCAGCAACATTGTGTCTGTCAGCGCTTTAGAGGCGCGCTCAAGATCAGATCGGGCGCGGATAAGCTGCCCCTCGGCAATCCGCTCGGCATCAGCGGCGTTGTCTCGGTTGATGCGCGTCGTCGCGCCTCGTTCCAGCAAAGCATCCTGCCGTGTCAGGTCTTCTCTTGCTTGCCGGTGGTTTGCTTGCGCCGTCAATACACCAGCTTGGGCAGCCCGCAATGCCTGCTCTTGTTGGATTGACTCGATCTTGGCCAGAGGTGTTCCTTTCGCGACGGCATCGCCCTCATCAACAAACACATCAGCCACACGCCCCCCAACTGGAAACGATGCATTCAGCGTATTGCGTGCAGTGATCTCGCCTGTCAGCGAATAGCTCTGGCTTTCCGCGATGGTGGTCGCTGTAACAATTTCAACTGTCAGCGGCGCGTCTGCGGCAACAGGCAAAGCCAATGCCTGCGCAAAAGCAATCAAAGCTGTCAGCTTGAGCGGAGCAAGCCTTGGCACAACTCTAACAACGTTAAACCGTGCTCCAGCTTGCTCGGGTTCTGAGTCTGGTTTTTGGTAGGCCATCGCATCGTCCTAGATCGGGTAGACACCGCAGTTAACACTATCTTTGATTGCGCTTTGGGCGGTAAGGCTACACTTAGTCCCGCCAATTCCGATTAACAACACTTCACCAACAACAAAAAAAGCCCCGTCTCTGGAGGAGAACGGGGGCTTAAGTTGTGGTGCCGCAGAGTCAGGCCGCAGGCACCGGCGGTGTTAGGTATAGGTTAGTTGCGCATCTCGGCTCGGATCTGCTGGCGGAACAGATCAATCGGAACCCGCTTGCCGTCCTTTTTGAAGCACCAGTATGTCCAGCCGTTGCAGCTTGGCGCACCTTCAAGGTGAGCACCAACTTGGTGAATGCTGCCTTTGATGTCGTCGCCGATCAACGTGCCGTCGGCGCGCACTTTTGCCTTATGGCGGCCATTCAAAGAATAAAGTTCTTCGCCCGGGCGCAGCATGCCACGCTCCACCAGCTGCCCGAAAGGCACCCGTGGCTCGGCGCGTTTGCTCACAGATACTTGCAAAGCTTCTTTGTCAAACTTGCGCACATTGGCAATGCGTTTTGCGGCAACCTTGCGGTATTCTTCCTCGCGCTCGATGCCGATAAACTCACGGCCCAGCATCTTGGCGACCGCACCTGTTGTGCCGGTGCCAAAGAACGGATCAAGCACCACATCACCGGGGTTGGTCGAGCCAACCAAAACGCGGTGCAAAAGCGACTGCGGTTTTTGTGTCGGGTGGGCCTTCTCGCCGTTGTCATCTTTCAGGCGTTCGCCGCCGTTACAGATCGGCAGAACCCAGTCAGAGCGCATCTGAATGCCCTCATTCAAGGCTTTAAGCGCCTCGTAGTTAAACGTGTATTTGCTGCTTTCGGTTTTGCCGGCCCAGATCATCGTTTCATGGGCGTTGGTAAAGCGTTTGCCGCGAAAGTTCGGCATCGGGTTTGACTTGCGCCAAACAACGTCGTTCAAAATCCAGAAACCCTGGTTTTGAAGCTCGGCACCCATGCGGAAGACGTTGTGATAAGAACCAATCACCCAGATCGCGCCATTCGGCTTCAGCAGACGGCGCGCAGCGGCAAGCCATTCGCGGGTGAACTTGTCGTAAACCTTGAAGCTGTCAAACTGGTCCCAATGGTCATCAACCGCGTCAACCTTGCTGTTGTCAGGGCGGTGCAAATCACCCTTGAGTTGCAGGTTATAGGGCGGATCAGCAAAGATCAGATCAATGCTCTCCTCCGGCAGCGCGTTCATGCGCTCAATGCAGTCCCCATCCAAAATAGTGTTAAGTGGAAGCACCGCAGGAGTGTCTGCTTTCGTGCTTTTCGTCTTGGTCAGTTTGGTTTTCATAGTCCGCCTCATCATCGGTGCATTTTGCACTCACTTGTTGAGACCTAGGATGATTCAAGACCGATTCGCGGTCAAATTCTTTATCTAATCAACCACTTACATTTTTTTGTTGATACAAGATGTTGTGCACCGGTTTGAACGAACGTCTATGGTGTGGGGTCACACCAAGTTGTTGAAGCGCCAACCTGTGACTTTTTGATGGGTATCCAGCGTTCGTCTCCCAGCCATACCCAGGGTAGTGTTGCGCCAATGTCGACATGACATAATCCCGCCTGATTTTGGCCACAATTGAGGCCGCAGAAATGCTCAGTGATTTGCTGTCGCCCTTGATAATCGCTTCCGCCGACACCTTAAGCCCCTTGGGCAGCAGGTTTCCGTCAATCAAACAATGGTCAGGCGGCACGGCAAGCCCAGCAACTGCTCGTTCCATAGCCAAGTGCGAAGCGCGCAGAATGTTGATCTCGTCGATCTCCTCAACACTCGCCTCCCCGATGCTCACCTCGGCACAGGCCCAAATTGCCTCGTTCAAAACTTCCCGCCGTTTGGCTGTCAGTTTCTTACTGTCGTTCAGCCCGTCGGGAATATTGGCAATGTCCAAAACCACAGCACAGGCCATAACCGGCCCCGCGAGCGGCCCGCGGCCAACCTCGTCAACACCGGCGATACGCATAAAGCCGCGCTCAAGCGCTGCCTGCTCGTAAGAATAATCAGGGCCCGTCATGTTGCCAGATGACAGACATAACAGGCCCCGATCAAGCTCTAAAAGCGTGGCTTACCCGCGGATGCTGTAACCGTGACGCTGCAAACAGTTCGGCGCAAAACCAAAACGGTTGCCACGGTTGGTTTTCACCTTAACCGAACACTTGCGCGGCAGGGTGTTGCTAAACCGGTAGTTGTTCTGCAAACACTGTGCACCCAAAATGCGTATGTTCTTGCTGCGAGATCTCAGCGTCGTCAAACACTGCCTTGGCAAGATCTTACTGCGCACCCGTGGCGGAAGTGGCCGTGGATCAACCCGCACCGGCCCGTTGTTGTGCGCATTGCCGTGGCCGTTGTTGTGGCTGTTGTGCCCGTTGTTGTTCCCGTGATGGCGGATGTAGCCATGCCCGCGCGTCACCTGAACATTGCGGTCATCTTTGCGATCACTCAACGCCTTGCCAAGCAAAAGAACAGCCGTGATGCCTACAAGAGCGCGGGCAGTGTCATGCTCTCCCGCCCGGGCCTGAGCCGAGCTAAGCCCAGTGGCAACAACAGCAGAAAGCGCGATAGCAGTGATAAATTGACGTGACATAAGAGAGTTTCCTTTCTTGGGTTGGCGGCCCCTCTGGCAGAACGGAGCCTTTGATAAACTCAAAGTCAGCCTCTCCCCCAAGACAGGCAATAACAGCGCCGTGCTATCGGATATCAGCCCCCGCAAACCCCATTGGATATTGAATAGCAGCCACAAAAAGCGCAGGTTGGCAGGATGAAACAGATCATCCTCTCATGCGCTGTGCTCGCACTTATGACAGCCCCGCTTCACGCTGGTTGCTATGCCGACTATAAAGCCAAGCAAGACAACCCGCTCAAGCTGCATTACGGCGTGGCCAGCGTGTCTGGTGCCTGCAACAAAAAGTCTGCCCGCGCCTCGCTTGCCCCCCGTCTCGCCTCAAAAGGTTGGACACTCCTCAACGTGCTTAATGTCTTCGACGACAGCGGCCTCAACCAAAGGAAAGCCAGTGCCGGACAATACTTCCTCCGCTACTGAGCGCATGATCAACCCGAGCCGCACAGTCTACCTCGGCATCGCGGCAATCGTGATTATCCTGCTTGTCGTTGCGCTGGTGCTGTTTTTCACCCTGCCCGACGCCAACGCCTTTAACGCCCGCGTCGAGCAGTTGTTTGTCGAAAATGACGACCTCACCGAGCAAGCCGAAATCAAGCTGCTCGAGTTGCTCGCCCAAACCGGCACAACATTCTCCGATACGCTCGCAAGCTACCGTTTGATCATCTTCGTGCTGTTGGTCTTCGCCGCAAGCATGCTCATCGCCGCATTTGTGTTCCTCATGCTGCTCGCCGCTTTCTCCCGCCGCATGACAGCCATCGAACGCTCCGGCATTCAAGTCAACTCACTGCTCATCAGTCGCGAGGAAAACGCCGTCTACCTCAACAACATGGGCTTCACCCTGACACCCGCAGCAATGGAAACTCTCTCTGTCCTCGCCGAGGCCCGCATGGACGACGACGTGATGACAGGTGCCGAGCTTGAAGCCGTGATATCAGGCCGCCTCGCGGTTGACTGCGAAGAAGCCGCCGGTGCCACCCGCATCAAACGCCTGCGCGACGCGTTGGGCAATCAGCTGGTTTCAGAACTGCTGGTCAAAAACATCGCCCGCCGCGGCTATATCCTCAGCATCGACAAAAACGTTATCCAAGTACTCTAGCGGCAAAACCGGAAACACATCTCCACTCTTTTTCTTGGTATAAATATCCCGGGGAGCGCGAGGGGCTGGCCCCTCGCTTACATCGGATTTTGCAAAGCAAAATTCGATACTCTTCAAACAGCCGCGCGCAGTTTTTCCATCAGCGCCGTAAGGTTGTTCACATACATCTCGCCCTTAAGCTGCCCCGCGTCGTCAAACGCCTCAAAGCTCCCGGCAACAGCAACCAGCGGCCCGCTGACAATGCGCGGCGCAAAGTTGGTCATGCATGACAACAACATCACCTGTGCTTGGTTGCCGCCCCCGCGCCCCGCAGCCGCCGACATAAGCGCCACCGGCTTGCTCGCCCACGGGTTGTCCTCGACACGGCTCACCCAATCCAGTGCGTTTTTCAAAACACCGCTGATCGCGCCGTTATACTCCGGCGTCGAAATAACAACCGCATCGGCCTCGCTGACTTGCTTTGCCAGCGCTTCAACGCGCGCAGGCACCCCGCTTTTGGCCTCATCGTCGCCGTCATATAGCGGCAGCTGCAAGTCGGCCTCGCTATAGTCTACATCGCCAGCCAGCCGTGCAGCTTCTTTCAGCAGCATCCGGTTGGTCGAGCCTTCGCGCAGCGCCCCTGAAATTCCGAGAAGTTTTATCGTCGCCATATCGGCCTCCATTGATTGTTGCGTCAACCTAGGCACAGTCCGCGCACAGCGCAATTCGCATCACCGCACACTCGATGTGCACAAAAAAAGCCCCGCCAAACAGGCAGGGCTTTCTTCAAACAAATTTCACCAAACCTAGCTGGTCGGAACAATCACAATCTCGACCCGGCGGTTTTGTTGGCGGCCTTCCGGCGTCAGGTTGCTGGCGACAGGCTGGTCTTCACCGCGGCCCACTGCCTGCATCCGGCTGGTTGTTACACCTTCACTGGCAAGCACCTGCGTCACGGCTTGCCCACGGCGCAGCGACAGATCAAAGTTGTAGCCAGCATCGCCGACATTGTCGGTGTGGCCGATCACCTGAACAGTCGAGTTCGGGTAGGCCTGCAAACTGCCGGCAACGGCTCTGATATCACGGTTGATGTCGGGGCGCAGCGTTGCGCTTCCGGTGGCGAACAGAATGTCCTGCGCCATCGTTACAATCAGCCGGTCACCGGTGTTCTGGATGGTGGCACCGTTGCCCAGTTCCTGACGCAAGTCGGCTTCCTGTTTGTCGAGCAGCGCACCACTGATGCCGCCAACACCCGCACCGATCAGCGCGCCCTTAACAGCACCGCGCTTTTCGTCGCTGCTGGTCAGCGCGCCAAGAACAGCACCCGCGGCAGCACCAATCATCGCACCGTTTTTGGTCTTCTGGTTGGGGTCGTCGGGGCTGACAAGCGGCCCTTCTGTGCAACCCGCAACTGCAAAAATCGAAAGCGCGCAAAGAGCGCCGGTAAACTTGTTCAAAAATTTCATACTATGCCTCATTACATTGGTCGCTCATCGTGGCGACTTCCTTGTTGAGTATATGCTAAAACCTGCGCGCTCCAAACACTCAAACAAACGTGATCGGCAGCAATTCGCCCATCTTGGCCGCCTGCAACACCCAGCAGCGAACGGTCGGTTAAGTTAATATCGCTTAAGACGCCGGGCGCGATCGTCTGCACGCATTATGCACTATGGTATGCACTGTGGTATGCACGCAAGTCACCTGCGAATGGCTCGCAGCAAACAAGGTTAACGTCTTCAAACGCTGGCGTCATTCGGCCTTCGGAAATTCATGATAACCCTATTTTGCAAGGCTATCCTCGCGCGCCGACTCCCAAGCCAGCAAAGCACGCTTCACTGGCAAGCCCCAGTGATACCCGCCAAGAGCACCCGACTTTCGCAAAGCACGGTGACACGGAATGAGCCAGCTCACCGGGTTGCGGCCAACAGCCGTTCCCACTGCCCTCACTGCTTTGGGGCTGCCAACGGCTCCGGCGATCTCAGAGTATGTTGTCACATGCCCCGTCGGCACCTTTAACAACGCCTCCCAAACCTTGATCTGAAAAGGCGCGCCAATGAGGTGCAAAGCCGTTTCGCCGTCCTGCGCAAACGCGGCTTTCACCCAAGGTTCAAGCGCTGTTTCGTCCTGCTCATACACCGCATTCGGCCAGCGGCTGCGCATATCGCGCATGGCCTCTTCCGGCCCCGTTTCTGCAACGAAAGCCAAGCCGCAAATGCCCTTCGCCGTGCCCATCACAAGCGCTTCTCCGAAGGGGCTGTCAAACCAGCCAAAGCGCACTGTCAGCCCCTCTCCCCTGCGGGCAAACTCGCCGGGGCTCATTGCCTCCCAGCGCAGGAACATGTCGTGCAAACGCCCCGACCCCGACAAACCGATCTCGTGCGAAACATCAAGTGTTGTCATACGGTTAGTCAGCATCTCCTTGGCCTGCCCAAGCTGCAAATACTGCTGATAACGCTTTGGAGACACCCCGACCCAGCTTGAGAAAACCCGCTGAAAATGCGCCGAAGACATGTTCATCTGCTTGGCCAGACCTTCAAGCGATAGCGTCTCTTCAGCGGCGTCGATGATCTCCAACGCGCGGCGCATCATTTGGTAGTGATACTGGCCCTCGGGCTCTTGCATGGTCATAGCATGTCCTCCTGACCTAAGCCTAGCCAACCCGCCGCCTATGCGCGACCCGTTTCATGCGCAAATCTTACGCTTGAAAAACGCGGCTCCGAAAGGCATACCCCGCCCATGGCCAAGCAACTTGATTACCACACAATCCGCGAGATATTTACCCGCTTTCAAAAGGCCGACCCCGCACCTGTTGGCGAACTTGACCATGTCAATGTTTTCACGCTCGTCGTCGCTGTTGCCCTTTCTGCACAGTCAACTGATGTCGGCGTAAACAGGGCTACGCGCGAGCTGTTCAAGATCGCCGATACGCCCGAGAAAATGCTCGCTCTCGGCGAGGAAGGTGTCATTGAGCACATCAAGACAATCGGGCTGTTTCGCAACAAAGCCAAGAACGTGATCAAGCTCTCGCGCATCCTTGTTGACGAGTATAACAGCGAGGTTCCAAATTCGCGCGCAGCCCTTATTTCATTACCCGGTGTGGGCCGAAAGACAGCAAATGTCGTGCTCAATATGTGGTGGCGTGCCCCTGCTCAGGCCGTCGATACGCACATCTTTCGCGTCGGAAACCGCTCGGGTATTTGCCCGGGAAAGGACGTCGACGCCGTTGAACGTGCGATCGAAGATAACATCCCGACAGACTTTCAACTCCACGCCCATCACTGGCTTATTTTACATGGCCGATATCACTGCAAAGCCCGCAAACCTTTGTGTGGAACATGCATCATCCGCGATCTCTGCGAATACAAGGAAAAGAACCTATGAAAACCTATCAAATCGTCGGAATCGGCAATGCTGTCGTCGACGTTATAACCCAGTCTGATGACAGCTTTCTTGAGCAAATGGGCATCGATAAAGGTATCATGCAGTTGATCGAAACCGACCGCGCGCAGCTGCTCTATGCCGCGATGGAAAGCCGTGTTCAAACACCCGGTGGCTCGGTTGCCAACACCATTGCTGGCCTTGGAAACCTCGGCCTGAAGACAGGCTTCATCGGCCGCGTTCACGACGATGCTTTGGGGCAATTCTACGCTGACGCGATGGCCAAAGACGGAACCGATTTCGTCAACGCGCCTGTCGCCGGCGGTGAGCTGCCAACATCACGTTCGATGATCTTCGTGTCGCCCGATGGCGAGCGCTCGATGAACACCTACCTTGGAATTTCAGCCGAACTCGGCCCAGATGACGTTGACGAAGCGGTCACTTCAAACGCCGAAATCGTCTTTCTTGAGGGCTATCTGTTTGACAAAGACAAAGGCAAAGAAGCCTTCATCCGCACCGCCAGAACTTGCCGTGCAGCAGGCGGAAAAGCAGGCATCGCGATCTCTGATCCTTTCTGCGTCGAACGTCACCGCGACGACTTTATCAGCCTGATCGAGAACGAGATGGACTATGTGATCGGCAACGAAGACGAGATCAAATCGCTCTATCAACTCGGTGATCTCGATGCCGATCTTGCGCGTGTTTCTTCTGTTTGTCCTCTGGTGGTTTGCACCCGCTCGGGCGACGGCGTCAGCATCATTCACAACGGCGAGCGCATCGATATTTCGGTTGAAAAAGTTGTTCCCGTTGACGCCACAGGCGCCGGTGATCAGTTCGCTGCGGGCTTTCTTTACGGGCTATCAACAGGCCGCGACATGGCCACATGCGGGCGCATGGGCAATATCTGCGCCGCCGAGGTGATCAGCCACATGGGCCCACGCCCCGAGGTGCCGATGCTCAACATGTTCCGCCGCGACGGCCTTGTTGACTAAGGCGCCTCAAGCGCCAAATCAAGCAGTTCAGCAAAGCCCTCTGCATCGAGCGTATCAAAGCGCTGGCAGAGGGCTTTGAGTTTTTCGGCGCGAGGCCTTCCAAGCACCGGATCAGCGAACAGGTGATACTTGTCGTCCATTTCCGCAGCGCTCAGCGGGTTATCAACATCACCCCGTGCGCTTTGTGGCTCTGCGCTATAGCGCCTACCATCCTTGGTGATTAACGTCACCTGCGCCCAGCGCTTGTCGACACTGATTGCAGTCATTTCGTCATCGTCGATCAGCTCGGTCGCCTCGGAAATCCGCAAAATATCAGCATCGGTGAGCACGCTGTCGTGCATTTCATCAGCACCAAAACCGCCCCGCACGATCACCGTCGCGACAGGAAATGCGATCGAATAGGCAAGCTCGTCCATGCTCGTTGGGCGGTGCCCTGCAAGCCGTGTGGCGTAGTGAAATGTTCTGATTTCGACCTTGGCAATCTCGTAGTGTGCAAGTCCGTGCTCTTGCATCAGGCCGATCGCCGCATCCATCGACGGGTGCGCCCAACGGCAGCAAGGATACTTCTTGTAATGCGTGTCAGCGAGCGTCATCCAGCTTTCACCAAGACCCTCCCAATAGGGCGCGGCCTCATCGCTTTCGCAAGTCAGGGCTGGTGCTCCGGTAAAGCTGTCAAGCGCGAGATAACCCGCCGTAACGCCCGTTGGCGCGCCCCAACCGACACCGTCACGCACCATGCTCGGATGATCAATACAGCGCATCATCTGGCTGCGTGGGCCGTGATACTCGGCAATCCCTGCGGCGTGTCTGAGTTGCTCTTGCGTGGCCCCCAACATGCGCCCAACTGCGACGGCAACACCAACAGCCGTCCACGAGCCGGATGTGTGGTAGTCGGGGCATGTCGCGTGTTGGGCCTTGCCAGCACGGCTGCTGACTTCATAAGCGAGCGCCAGCCAAAGCGCGAAGTCAGCGCCGGTAACAACGCGGCCTTCCGAGCGCAGCGCATCGGCAACAGCCAAAAGCGCCGGAAACACCGCCGAGCCGACGTGGCCCTTGTTGGGGGTGGTTCCGTCATGGGCATCAATGCTGTCGACAGTAAACGCCCCCGCCATCGCCGCACCAACGGGGCTGGCTTTGCGCCCGTCCAGTAGCATGCGACTAGCGCCCGCCGTTCCCGCGCCAAAAAGCCGAACCGTGCTCGCCTTGGCCGCATTTGACATGTCACTGCGAGAGCCGATCGCCGCAACACCCATTGTGTCGGCAAAGCTGACACGCAATAGCGCGCGCATCTCTTCGGGGATGTCGGCGTAACTCAGGCCTGCAGCAAACTCTTCGAACTTGACAGTCATAGCACACTCCACTTGCTCAGATGAACAGTGACAGAGTTGTGCTATTTGAAAAGCCTTAAATTGTCAGTTTATTCACCGAGTTTCGCGTGCACTTCATCAAGGTCGATCTCACCAATCGGCATCTTGTTCGCAGGATCGTGGAAATCATATTTGAACAGGTCAAAGTCGCGCTTGAAAATCTCGTAAACGAGGTGCTTTGAAAGATCATCAAAGTAGTCCTCGACAGGGTGCAAGCGCTTCGGCCCGTGCCCTTCAGATTCGTTAAACCGGGGGATGTCTTTGAGCAAAACCTTATGCGGCGTCTCGATCGCATCAAGCACGTCCTGCATGCCGTCGTTAAACTGCTCTGTCCAAAAGATTTTGTCGTAGCGCCCGCCGTTGGCGATAAAGGTGCTCACATGGCCCGACATCGCACTCCAGTGAATGTCAGGGTCCATCGGGCGGCGCCATCTGATGGTGTCACGCGCGAACAACAGAAAGCGGCGGAAGCTTTTAACTTGGTCGAACTCTTCCTTGCCATCCTCACCACCAACTTCAATGCCGTATTTCTGGATAAGCAGCGGCACAAGGTTGCCCCGATAGCGGCGACCATTGCGCTGAATTCCGCAGATTTTGTCAAAGAAGCTTGAGAGAATCCGCGTGTAAGGGTTGCGAACGCAGGTGAAGGCATAGGAGTTGTGGGTTTTGACATTGGCGTTGATCAGCGGCTGGCTGTCTTCGCGGGCCCACTTGTGCAGGCCTTCGCTGGCGTCATGAATGTCGCCATCAAAAAACTCGCCGTGATCAGAGTAATACATGATCTGACCAATGGTCGAGCAGGCACACTTGGGCACAACGCGATAAACTACGCTCTCGCTTTCAGTCATCCATGTTCCGGGAAAACCCATGTTACTCTTCCTCCAAATCGTGCCTTTGCGGTTCTATCCACAATTTATGAACAAATTCCGATTAATTCCTGTTTATTCAACGGCAGTTCACCTTTATCAAGTAAACAATAGTGCAAACTAGGGGTAAACGTTTCCAAAATGGCAAAAATCGCCTTCATATTGCTTTGCCACAAAGACCCTGAGGCGATTATCAAGCAGGCAGAACGCCTTACAGCTGTAGGCGACTACATGTCGGTTCACTTTGATGCCAGCGCTGACCCCAAACTTTACAAGCAAGTGCGCGAGGCGCTTGATAGCAATCCGAACGTCACTTTCGCCAAAAAACGGATCAAATGTGGCTGGGGCGAGTGGAGCCTTGTGCAGGCCTCGCTACATGCCGTCGAAGCCGCAGTTGAGGCCTTCCCGCGCGCCACGCATTTTTACATGCTGTCCGGCGACTGTATGGCCATCAAGTCAGCCGAGTATACCCACGAGCTGCTTGATCGCGCCGATGTCGACTATATCGAGAGTTTTGACTATTTCGAAAGTGACTGGATCAAAACCGGCATGAAAGAAGAGCGGCTGATATACCGTCACTTCTTTAACGAGCGCACGCAGAAGCGGCGCTTTTATGCGGCCTTCAATTTGCAACGCAAACTCGGCCTGACACGCAAAGTACCTGAAGATATTCAGGTTCAAATCGGCTCTCAGTGGTGGTGTTTACGGCGGCGCACGGTTGAGTGGATCATCGACTTCACCAAGAAGCGAAAAGACGTCATGCGATTCTTTCGCACAACCTGGATCCCCGACGAGACGTTTTTTCAAACGCTGGTGCGGCATCTGGTGCCTGAACACGAGATCAAAACCCGCACACTGACGTTCTTGATGTTCACCGACTACGGCATGCCAGTGACATTTTATAACGATCACTATGACCTGCTGCTCAGTCAAGACTACCTGTTCGCGCGCAAGATCAGCCCTGAGGCCAAGGAGCTGAAACGCAGGCTCGGGCTGCTCTATGCGACACGCGGTTGGGAGTTCAAAATTTCCAATGAGGGCGCAAGCCTGTTCAAGTTTCTCACCAACCGTGGCCGTGTCGGCCGCCGTTTCGGTCTCAGGTTTTGGGAGAATGAAGGCTCGCTAGGCCGTGAACGTGAATTGCTGATCATCGTCAGTAAAAAATGGCATGTTGCCAAGCGCCTTGTCGAGCGTATCCGCTCCATGACAAACGTGCCCTGCATCGAGTATCTGTTCAACGAAGACGCGACTGAGCTGCCTGACCTCGGCGGCATCCAGTCAACCATGAGCAAGCGGCATCGGCACCGTCGCGCGCTTATTCGGATGCTGTTTGACTACTATGAAACCGACCAACTGGTGATCTGTCTTGATCCCAGCAACCTCGATTTGCTCAATGATTTCTGCAGCGACCGCGCCAAGACACGTCTGCTTGAAATCGACAGTCAGTTTTCCGATGAATACCTGACGGGCCACGCAATGCGCGTTGGACTCGCCGGAGAAAAGACGCCGCGCGAAACGCTTGAAAGGCTCCTGCCAACGATCAAAGCCGATATGCTGTTCGAAAGTGACATGATCCGCGACGCCAACTTTGACAATCATTATCGCATTCGTCAGTCAGCCAGTGTTGAAGACAACGCCATCGCACTTTCCTACTTTCTGGAAACCAGCCCGGAAAAAGCTTATGCGATCGCCAATATCGAACATCTCTTTGCCGATTGAACTTGCTTGCCCCCGCGCGGCACATGTTTCATATTCGCAGCAACACAAGACTGCCCGTAAAAGGAAGCCCGCATGACAACGCAAGCCCCCGAAACCAAGATTGTTGATACATACCGCTTTGCCTGTGACGGCGGCGAAGGCGGCCACCCGCGCGTTTGGCTGCAAATCCCCAGCGAGCACGGTTGGGTTGAATGCCCCTATTGCGACTGCAAATATGTGCATAAAGACTTTGAAGGCAAAGTCTGAAGCCAGCTACATTTGAGCAAGAAACGGGTCGCCCACGGGCGGCCTTTTTGTTTGTTTGGCCTTCAACAAGGAGACAGACATGACAACCTACGCAGGAATGCCCCAAGCCGAGGCCGACGCCCTACGCGCAGGCGGGCCAGACGCCTACGGAACCCCAGCCGAGCGCTCGATATCCAGCGGAGCAGGCAACCCCTGCCGCTGTTGTTTGCAAAATGTGCCCGAAGGCGCGGAAATGCTGATCTGCGCGCACAAGCCTTTCACCGCCAATCAGCCCTACGCCGAGACAGGGCCTATCTTCCTTTGCGCTGATCACTGCGAAGTAAAAGGCACATTTTTGCCGCCCGTGCTAACGACGTCACCCGACTATCTGCTCAAAGCCTACTCACATGACGAGCGGATCATTTACGGCACAGGGCAGATCACCGCGAAATCCGAACTCGAAAGCTACGCTTCGAGCCTGCTTGCGCGCGATGATGTTGCCTTCGTCGATGTCCGCTCATCACGCAACAACTGCTGGCAGGTGCGGATAACAGGCGACTAAGCCGAGTTCCCCCTTTATGCCCCCGCCGCAACGTGGCAAACCTGTGGGCAACTCATAAGGGAGATGCGCGATGACACAGTTTGGCAAGGGGTGCCACTTGCACCTGATTGATGGCTCCGCCTTCATCTTTCGTGCCTATCACGCTCTGCCGCCCCTAACGCGCAAGTCTGATGGCCTGCCCATCGGCGCGGTTGCGGGCTTTTGCAACATGCTGCACCGCTATATCGAGGGCAACACAGGCGCCGATGCGCCGACACATGTCGCGGTGATCTTCGACAAAGGCAGCCACACCTTTCGCAACGAGTTGTATGACCTCTACAAAGCCAACCGCGAGGCCATGCCAGAAGACTTGCGCCCGCAAATGCCGCTCACCCGCCGCGCGACTGTTGCTTTCAACATCGCCTGCGAAGAGATGGAAGGCTATGAGGCCGACGACATCATCGCCACGCTGTCTTGCCAAGCGCGCGACGCTGGCGGGCGGGTAACGATCATCAGCTCTGACAAAGACATGATGCAACTTGTCGGTGGCGGTGTTGAAATGCTCGACGCGATGAAGAACCGCCGGATTGATGTCGAAGGCGTCGAAGAGAAGTTCGGCGTTGGCCCGTCGCGCGTGATCGACGTGCAAGCCCTCGCTGGTGACACCGCCGACAACGTGCCCGGCGCACCTGGTATCGGCATCAAAACCGCCGCGCTTTTGATCAACGAGTATGGCGACCTCGAGAGCCTGCTTGATCGCGCCGAAGAGATCAAACAGCCCAAGCGCCGCCAGACGCTGATCGACAATCGTGCCCAGATCGAGCTTTCCAAAAAACTGGTCACGCTTGATTGCAACACGCCGCTCAACTTCACGCTTGATAGCTTGGAAGTGCGCGACCCCGAGCCAGACACCCTGCTCAACTTTTTGGCCGAGATGGAGTTCCGCACCCTCAGCAAACGTGTCGCTGAACAACTCGGAGCCGAAGCGCCGGAGATTGTCGAAGTTGAGGCCGCTGCCAGCACCCCCGATGCGCCCTCGTTTGAAGAGGCAACTTACGAGAAAGTTAGCACCGTCGAAGAGCTACAGCAGTGGATCGACCTCGCCAACGCCCGTGGCTTTGTCGCTGTCGACACCGAGACAACCTCGCTCAACGAGATGATCGCCGAGCTTGTCGGTATTTCGCTCTGCGTTGAGGCGGGGCATGCCTGCTACATTCCGCTCGGCCACAAAGACGGCGAAGAGGGCGCGCTGTTTGGCTCCGATGACCTCAAGGAAGGCCAACTTGGGCTGGAACAGTGCCTAAAAATGCTCAAACCGCTGCTGGAAGATGAGGCCGTCCTCAAGATCGGCCAGAACATGAAATATGACGCCAAAATCTTCAAGCGCTACGGTGTTTCTCTCGCGCCATATGATGACACGATGCTGATGTCCTACGCCCTGCACGCAGGCGAGCATAACCACGGTATGGATGCCCTTTCCGAGCGCTACCTCAGCCACAACCCGATCCCGATCAAAACGCTGCTCGGCACTGGCAAAGCTGCGATCACCTTTGACAAAGTCGGTATCGACGACGCCGTTACATATGCCGCGGAAGACGCCGACATCACCCTGCGCCTCTGGCAGGTGTTCAAGCCCAAGCTGCATGTCAAAAACGTCACTTCTGTCTATGAGCGGCTTGAGCGCCCCCTATCCCCCGTGCTTGCGCAAATGGAGATGCACGGCATCAAAGTTGACCGCGACACTCTGAGTCGCATGTCCAACGCCTTCGCCCAGAAAATGGCTGGATTAGAGTCTGAAATTCATGAGCTCGCAGGCCGCAGCTTCAACGTTGGCAGCCCGAAACAACTCGGTGAAATCCTGTTTGACGAGATGGGCCTTGAGGGCGGCAAAAAGGGCAAAACGGGCGCCTATGCCACTGGCGCTGATATTTTGGAAGACCTCGCGACAGAGCACGACTTGCCTGCGCGGGTGCTCGACTGGCGGCAGCTTTCAAAGCTCAAAAGCACCTACACCGACGCCCTGCAAGAGCACATCAACCCAGACACCGGCCGCGTCCACACCTCCTATGTACAGACAGGTGCAACCACCGGTCGTCTCGCGTCAAGTGATCCGAACTTGCAGAACATCCCCGTGCGCTCGGAAGATGGCCGCCGCATCCGCGAGGCCTTTATCGCCGAGGAAGGCAAGACTCTGATCAGCCTTGACTACAGCCAGATCGAACTGCGCATTTTGGCGCATACCGCCGGAATAGAGACGCTCAAGCAAGCCTTTCGCGACGGGCAAGACATCCACGCCATGACCGCTTCCGAGATATTTGATGTCCCGCTCGACGAGATGACCCGCGAAGTGAGAAGCCGCGCCAAGGCGATCAACTTCGGGGTTATCTACGGCATCTCGGGCTTTGGCCTTGCGCGCAATCTGCGTATCCCGCGCGGCGAAGCACAAGACTTCATCAACCGCTATTTCGAGCGCTTCCCCGGCATTCGCACCTACATGGACGAGACCGTCGAGTTCGCCAAAGAGCATGGCTATGTGCAAACGCTCTTTGGCCGCAAAATCCACACCCCCGAGATCGCTGCGAAAGGCCCGCGCGCAGGTTTTGCCAAACGTGCTGCCATCAACGCCCCGATCCAAGGCACAGCCGCCGACGTTATCCGCCGCGCGATGATCAGAATGCCGGATGCGATTGCTGACTTGCCAGCCAAGATGCTGTTGCAAGTCCACGATGAACTGTTGTTTGAAGTCGAAAACGACGCCATCGACGAGACAATTGCGCGCGCGCGCGATGTGATGGAAGGTGCTGCCGAGCCAGCCGTAAAAATCGACGTGAAGCTGGAAGTCGACGCTGGCCAGGGCGCGAACTGGGCAGAAGCGCATTAAGAGCAACGCGCGCTCTGTTAAGTTAATTTCGGTTAACACTCGGCTGCAAAACTGTATGCACGCGTTATGCACTAGAATATGCACTGTGGTATGCACCCGTTGCGCAGGCTGCTTTTTCCCGGGTTTCACCGTTAACCGCTACAAACGCGGCTTTACGTTTTGTTAACCCACGCAGCTGCATGTTGCCCCGCCCACTTACCTGTCGCGAGGCACGCGGTAATCAAATAACCGCCAGTCGGAGCCTCCCAATCAAGCATTTCACCCGCCGCAAAAACACCTGGTTGGTTCCTAAGCATGAGGCCGTCATCAAGCGCCTCAAAGCGCAGTCCGCCCGCAACCGATATCGCTTCATCAAGCGGTCGTGGGCGGTCGAGCTTGATCGGCAGGTTCTTGAGTTTTTCAGCGGTGGAGCCATCTCCATTCTTGCCAAACTCAAAGAACAACGCGCGTTTCGCTGCCGGAATTTTCAGCCGCTTCAATGCATTGGGCAAGCTTTGTTTGCCTGCCTTCTTCAGCCGTGCTTCTACTTCTTCAAGCGGAGTTTTTGGCAGCAAATCAAGCCGCAATTCAGCCCCTTCGCGCAGCGCTTTTGACATGGCGTAAACACCGCTGCCCTCAATGCCACGTTGGGAAATCACGAACTCACCAAGGTGTTCTTGCTCCCCCGCGATCAAGCGAACAGCCTTAACAGGCGCGCCGAAATGCGGTGTCATATGCTGCGACCAGCTCACTTCAAACCCCATATTCGCAGGCTTGAACGGCGCTACACTGTCAGCAAAATGCTCGGCCCACTTCCCGTCCGATCCAAGCCGAGACCAGCTCGCACCGCCGCAAGCCAGCACCGTGACATCAGGCGCAAATTCAACACGGCCTTCGGGCGTTTCAA
Organism: Lentibacter algarum; assembly: GCF_018860975.1. Lineage (GTDB taxonomy): Bacteria > Pseudomonadota > Alphaproteobacteria > Rhodobacterales > Rhodobacteraceae > Lentibacter > Lentibacter algarum_A. The sequence continues at coordinate 86,069 of NZ_JAHKQI010000002.1, read as the reverse complement.
AGTCGTTACCGCCCAGCCATTTCCAGCGCGTTTTGAGAGTAACACCTTGTTCTTGTAGACGTTTCAACCACTCTCGCAAAAGCGGCGAGGCCTTCATTGCTTCTGGAAAAACCCGGCCGGAACTGCCCGTGAAAACACTTTGATCAAGCCAGTTGGCCCAAGCTTTTACGTTCTGCGGCCCGAAAGCTTCGAGCATCGGACGCAGCTCATTGGCGCTCTCTCCGAAGGCCTCGATAAACTCGTCTTTTGGCTCGTCCTTGGTGAGGTTCAGGCCCGACTTCCCTGCCATCAAAAGCTTGCGCGCGGGCGAGGGTTTTGCCTCGGCGATCGTCACTTTCAAGCCGGCGTTTGCCAACTCCTGCGCCGCCATAAGCCCCGCAGGCCCCGCGCCAATTACGAGTGCCTGTTTCATTTGCCAGCCTTGTCGCGAAGTTCCACAACACGGTGCGGATAAGGGATCTCGATGTTGTTATCACGCAGCGCATTCCAGATCAAAAACAGCACATCCGAGGTGAACTTGTTCTTACCGTCGTCAAGCCCGTTCACCCAGAATTCGACACAGAAGTCGACACCGCTTTCGCCAAACCCACGCAGCTCACAGTCGGGCGGATAGGGCGCGTCAAGCACCCCCTCATGCGTGGCAACGGCGGCCTCAACGATTGCTGGTATTTTGTTGATGTCGGTATCGTAACTAACTGAAAAGTCGGCTTCATACCGGTTGGCGCTGCCTGAGTCCGAGTAGTTCACCACGCGCGTTGTAATGAAGTCCTCGTTGGGCACCACGATCCAGCGACCATCGAATGTTTCAAGTATTGCAGCGCGTGCAGTCATCTTAACGATCGTGCCTGCCTCGCCGCCGTCAAGCTCGACAAAGTCGCCAACAGTCGCCTGTCCTTCGAGCAACAAAATAACGCCAGAAATAAAGTTCGAGGCGATCTTTTGCAGGCCAAACCCGAGGCCAACACCGATCGCACCACCGAGCACCGCAAGTGAGGTGAGAGAGATGCCCATAATGTTCATCAGCAGCAGGAAGGCCACGCCAAAGATCACCATTTCAGCCGTTTTGGCAGCAAGCGTGCGCGTTGCAGGCGGCATCTCGTTTTGCTTGGAAATAAAGGCATGTGACTGATCGTTTGACCAACGCCCAAGCCAGAATAGCAGCGAGCCGGCTATGATGCCCCGCACGAGTGACATCAAGGAAAAGCTGATGTTTCCGAGGCTGACAACAGTTGCTGTAAGCCATGCACTGGCAAAATCAAGAAAGCCGAGCGCATAGAGCGCCATAATCGGGATCAGCACATAGCGGCCAAGCAGTTTCAAAAATGGATCGCGCAGAATTTCGTTTACGAGTATGCGCGCAGCAAGGAGCAGGAACACCCGTTTGCCGAAGGCAATAACCGCACCCGAACCAAAAAACGACCGCGTAACGCTTTCGCCAACACCAGTGAATAGGTAGGCCATAAGCGGCAGCAGCAATGGAATGAAAATCAACACAAAACGCCGGGATGTAGCGATGATGTTTTGCTGGTCTTCAGGTGGCGTAAGCAGGTCGCTCAACCGCGGGCGAAGCCTACGTGCAATGAAAATCGCCAGGAGAAACGCCACGATCAAAAGGGCAAACTGCGACCATGCAGCAGGGCTAAGCAACCAGTTTTTCGCGAGGTCAACGCCTTGCTCAGCCAAGCTTATGCCTTTCTGAACGATCTCCGGATAGTCTTCCATTGCAGCCGCCTTTTTTGTGCCTAAGCCAAGGTTGTGGTTCTCATTGCCGTTTTCTGATCCGTTTCACAAGTGTTTCACACAATAAGCGCCTTGATCCCGCTTAAAGCTTCATACTTCGCGGCCATCACATCAGCAGCAATTTCGCCGGCTTGCTCAAGCAGGTTTTCAGGCTCGACGATTCTGTCAATTAGTCCAAAGGCAAGCGCCTCTTGAGCCTGCACTTTCTGACCGCCCATTAAGATCAGCTTGGTTCGTGACGGCCCGATAAGCGCTGACATGCGCGCCGGGTCCGAAGGCTGCGGCAAAAACCCGAGCTTCATGACCGGGTAAAAGAATTTAGCGTTCGGAACTGCGAGCCGTATATCGCAAGCGAGCGCCATGCCCATTGCCCCACCTGCCAGTGTTCCGTTTAGCGCAGCAATACTGAGGCCTTCAAAGTTCACAATCGCGCTTGAGAGACGCTCCCATATCGGCGAGACAGCAAGGCCAGCGCGCGCTTCGTCAAGATCGGCTCCTGCTGAAAAAACCTTGCCACGCCCCGTGATAACAAGCACCCGCGCCGCGTCTGCGCCTTCAACAATTTCAGCAAGCTCTGTGAGCATCGCCAGAGTTAGCGAGTTGGCTTTTTCGGGCCGGTTGATAGTCACCGTCCAGAGCGCATCGCTTCTTTCAAGTTCTATCATAGCAAGCCAACGGCCTTTCGCAGGCCTTCGTCCCGTAGGGCAAGTTCTTGGCCAAGATGCTGATCCGCTTCCTTACTACACATCCATAGGAGCGTGCGCGCAGGCCATTCTGGCGGCACGTGGTCTTCCCAATTGAGGGAACTCACAACATTCACACCGCTGGCTTTAATCTCGCGCTGCATCTGTGTCGCAACAGTGCCCGGCGACAGGCCCATGATCCGCAAACCATGCTCGGCACCTTCGACGTGCGCAGCCTTGGTTAGCATCGCCGCTCCGGCCTTAGATGCGCAATAGTGGCTCCAGCCTTCAAGTGCGTTGTGAGCAGCGCCAGAGCTTATGGTGATAATCGTGCCGCCCCCGGCTTTCTGCATAATCGGCATTGCCGCGCGCATCCCGTAGTAAACACCTTTAAGGTTGATATCTATCGCATGGCCCCACGCTTCCGGATCAGACTCCGAAAGCAGCGCAACTGGCTCGATAACACCAGCATTGCCGATCAAGACATCAAGCGCTCCGAAGTGATCAACAGCCTTGTTGATCGCGGCTTCAACCTCGTCATAGCGCGATACATCGCAAGCGATCGCCAATGCGCTGTCACCTATGTCTTCGGCAATCGCATCAATCGCGCCTTTACTGCGGGCTGTCAGCACAACATTTGCACCCTCTGCCGCAAAAAGCCGCGCTGCAGCCTCGCCAATTCCGCGGCTTGCACCGGTGATGAGCACGGTTTTGCCAGTTACCAATGTCATAACGATCTCCTGTTTTCCCTTTGTGGTAATCATCTGTTACGCTGACGTCCAGCTAGAACGCGCTTGACCATTGCCGCCAGCGCACCGACATTGATAATATCGACTTTAAAAAGGATTTCGCACATGACTTTTCGTCAAACCCTGCTTTCAACTGCCGCAATGGCGCTTATAGGAGCTCCACACGCTGCATTTGCCGATGTATCAGCTCAAGATGTTTGGTCAGACTGGAAGAGCTACATGCAAGCTTTCGGTTATAATGTTGAAGGGTCTGAAGCGACATCAGGCGACACACTCACCATCTCCGAAATGAAAATGATGGTGGACCTTCCTGACGAAGAAGGCTCTGTAAGCATCGACCTGACCGGTGTAACTTTCACCAACATGTCTGACGGCTCGGTCGAGATCAAAATTCCCGAGACGATGCCAATCAGCTTCAAGTTTAACACCGAAAAAGACGAGCCTATTGAAGGCGTTCTTGATTACACCAACTCTGATTTGTCGATAAAAGTCTCTGGCGATCCCGCCAACATGACTTATCAAACCAATGCTGCAGAGCTCGCGCTCGCTGTTAGAACCGTGACAGTTGCTGGCACGACAATTCCGCTCAATGCTGTCAACATGAAGCTGGGCAATGTCACCAGTAAAATGGAAATGAAGATCGGCAACCTGCGTGAAGTCGTGCAAAGCTTTGCGGCGGCAAGCCTGTCATACGACATCGACATTCCGCCGATTGATGGCAACACCTTCAAATTGGTCGGCAGCATGAACGCCCTCAACTTTGATGGCACAGGCGCCTATCCGATGGGCGGATTTGATCCACAAGATATGTCAGCGATGCTCAAAGCTGGCTTTGCCTTTACAGGTATGTTCACACATCAAGGCGGTAACATAGACTTTGACGGGCTCATCGACGGCGAAGCGATGCAAGGCAAGTCGACAACCCAAAGCGGCAGCTTGAAAGTGGCGATGGATGCCGATCAGTTGCACTACACAGCCGCAGCTACCGGCCTGACATCAAACATGACAGGCGGCGGCATCCCGCTGCCAGTCGAGATCAACGCCGAGAACAGCTCATTCAATTTCAAAATGCCCGTGGGAACGTCTGACGAAGCCAAAGACTTCGAGTTCGGTATTCTTCTGGGCGGCTTCACAACTTCGGAAATGCTTTGGAGCATGGTTGACCCTACGGCCCAACTGCCGCGTGACCCTGCGACTTTGAACATTGATCTAGCCGGTAAGGCCAAACTGTTGATCGACATCTTCAACCCTGAAGAAGCAGCCAAAATGGAAGCTGGTACGGCGCCTGGTGAGGTCGAAAGCCTCGAAGTTCGCGCTCTGCAACTGAAGGCCGCCGGCGCTGATCTGACAGGCAAAGGCGCATTCACATTTGATAACTCCGATATGGAAACCATCCCCGGAATGCCAAAGCCAACTGGCGCAGTTGAACTCAAACTCACAGGCGGCAACGGTTTGCTCGACAAACTTGTCGCAATGGGCCTCGTGCAAGATGAGCAAGCTATGGGCGCTCGGATGATGATGGGGCTGTTTGCCGTCGCGGGTGAAGGCGAAGACACGCTCAATTCCAAGATCGAAGTGAACGAAGAAGGCCACGTTCTCGCCAACGGCCAACGCCTGCGCTAACTTCTGCTGCGTTAAAATCCAAAGGGCGCTGTTAACTGCGGCGCCCTTTTTTGTGGTTTATCACTCGCGGCTTGATTGCGGGGCTCATATGGCCCACATAGCTATTATGAAAAATTCCCTCGAACACCTTTCCCAAACCGCTCTTGATATTGCTCTCAAAGCAGGAGCAGAGGCCGCCGATGTAATCACCCTTGAGGGCAGTTCCGTCGCTGTCGACATGCGCGCCGGTGCCCTTGAGCACGCCGAACGTGCAGAAGGCACTGACATTGGTTTGCGCGTCTTGATAGGACAAAAGCAGGCGATTGTATCGTCGTCAAACACCTCCGAAGCGACCCTCAAAGAGATGGCCGAGCGCGCCGTTGCGATGGCTCGTATTGCGCCGGACGACCCCTACATCGGCCTCGCTGACCCTGCTGATCTGGCGAACAGTTGGGACATTGCCGCACTAGAGCTTGCCGATAGTTCGCCCGAGCCAACACCTGAAGCCTTGCAAGATGATGCCAGCCGCGCCGAGGCAGCAGCCCTCTCGATCGCAGGCGTTTCACAGGTGCAATCAGCCAGCGCAAGCTACGGAAAGAACAAGGTTCACATCGCAACATCCGGCGGGTTCTCGGGCGGATACACCCGCACGAGTCGCTCGTTGTCATGCGTCGCTATCGCGGGCGAAGGCCTCGGGATGGAACGAGACTACGACGGCGACGGGCGCATTTTTCAAGCAGATTTGCGCTCTGCCGAAGAGATAGGCCAACGCGCCGCCGAGCGCGCCGTTGAGCGCCTCGATCCGCAAAAACCAAAAACCGGCGCTTATCCCGTTATGTTTGACGAGCGCATTTCAAGCACGCTTGTCGGGCATCTACTGTCTGCCGTCAGTGGCGCGATGGTGGCGCGCGGCTCTTCATGGCTGCGTGATGCGATGGGCGAGGATGTGCTCCCAAAAGGCTTGTCGATACTGGAAGATCCTCATCGTGTTCGCATCTCGGGCTCGCGCCCTTTTGATGCTGAAGGCCTACCAACCAAGCCCCGCTACATTGTTGAAAACGGTGTGCTGCAAAGCTGGACACTCGATCTCGCCAATGCCCGCAAACTCGGCCTGCAGTCAACCGCCAACGCGGCGCGCGGAACAGGCTCCGCGCCGTCACCGAGCGTTTGGAATATCGGCCTGACTCAAGGCACACAAAGTCGCGATGCCTTGCTATCTGACATGGGCACCGGCTTTCTCGTGACCTCTCTTATTGGCTCAACGATTAACCCGAATACAGGCGACTACTCGCGCGGCGCTTCCGGGTTTTGGGTCGAGAACGGCGCCATAACGCACGCCGTAAACGAAGTCACAATCGCGGGCAATCTGCGCGACATGTTGCGCTCGGTGACGCCAGCAAATGACGCACGCACGCACCTGTCACGCGTTGTACCTTCCTTGCTTGTCGAGGGGCTCACACTTGCCGGAGCATGATCGTGATCTTCTGATTGAGGCTGCTAAGACCGCTGGTGAAATCGCGTCCGACTTTGCTCAACGACCGCATGAGAAGTGGGACAAGCCCGATGGCGCAGGCCCTGTGACAGAAGCCGATCTTGCGGTGAACAATTTTCTCGAAGTCGAACTCCGCAATGCGCGCCCTGACTATGGGTGGCTGTCCGAGGAAAGTGACGATTCAAATGAACGCCTCGGTAAGGAGCGGTTGTTTATCATTGATCCGATAGATGGCACGCGCAGCTTCATCGAAGGTTCCAAAACCTGGGCGCATTCTTTTGCTGTGGTTGAGAACGGCGACGTAACTGCCGCGGTCGTTTATCTGCCGTTGCTCGACAAGCTCTATGCAGCTGCAAAAGGCAAAGGCGCAACACTCAATGGTGAGGCAATAAGCGCCTCTTCCCGACAAGGGCTTGTTGGTGCCGAGATGCTGGCCACCAAGCCGATATACAAGCCCGAGCACTGGAAAAACGGCACTGTGCCAGACCTCATTCGCGCCTATCGCCCGTCGCTTGCCTACCGTTTGGCGCTGGTTGCCGAGGGCCGCTATGACGCGATGCTGACGTTGCGCCCCTCGTGGGAGTGGGACATTGCCGCAGGTGCGCTTTTGCTCAGTGAAGCCGGAGGGGCCATTAGCGACAGGCAAGGCAAGCCGCTCAAGTTCAACAATGCAGACCCGCGCCTTAACGGTGTTGTTGCCGCGGGGTCGGGTGTTCATTCAGCACTTCAAGCATGCCTGAAGTAAAAAGGCCCCACCGTGATGATGGGACTTTCTTTTGCACATAGGCCTTTGGTTCAGCCGATCTCGTCTGGCAGCACCAGATTAAGAATGATCGCCAGAAACGCAGCAGGCAGCAGACCCGAAGTCAGCAAAATGCGTGCCGTATCACCGAGGAAAACCATCGCATCAGGCACTTGCTGAAGACCAAGGCCAACCGAAAGCGAAACTGCGAAGATCACCATGTTGCGGCTGTTCCAATGCACATCTGCAAGCATCGCTGCACCCGCAGCCGCGACCATGCCAAACATCACTATCACACCGCCACCGAGCACTTGAATCGGGACGGTATTGATGAGTGCGCCGACTTTTGGCACCAATCCGCAAGCAATCAGAACAATTGCTCCGATAGTTACAACATGTCGTGACATCACACCCGTCATCGCGATGAGGCCAACATTCTGGCTAAACGATGTGTTGGGAAGCGAGCCAAAAACACCTGCAATCGCCGAGCCGAGGCCATCGGCATATGTCGCGCCGACAACTTCCTCGTCAGTTGCCTCACGCCCCGCGCCGCCTTTGGTGATACCCGAGACATCCCCGACAGTTTCGATCGCCGAGATGACTGCCATCAGACACATACCAATGATGATCGCCCAATTGATGGCAAAGCCGAACTTGAAAGGAGCGGGAAGCGCAAACCAACCCGCATTCGACATACCGCTCATGTTCACATCGCCCATCAGGTAGGCAACGATGTAGCCAACCACAAGGCCGATCAGAACTGAGGAAACCGACAACATGCCGCGTGTGAAAAACTTGAAGCCTAGCGTAACAACCAGCACAACACTGGCCTGAAACCAGTTGGTCAAACCGCCCCATGTTTCCTTGCCGCGGTTAAAATCTCCCGCGCCGCCAGCTGCATACTCGATACCGACTTTGATTAGTGCGAGGCCGATCATCAGCACGATCAGGCCCGTGACCAAAGGCGGCAAGGCAAAGCGGATCTTGCCAACGAACAGCCCGAGGAACGCATGAAACAAACCGCCGATGACAACGCCCGTCATCAGGCCTGCAAGCCCTGCCGTTCCTGCTCCGGCCATCGCCGGAATCATCACCGGTAAGAACGCAAAGCTCGTGCCTTGAACAATTGGAAGTCTAGCGCCGACAGGGCCGAAACCGATGGTTTGAATAAGCGTCGCAACGCCAGCAAACATCATTGCCATCTGGATCAGATAGACCATAGCAACCGGATCCGCCGTCGGCCCGAACGAGATTTTGGCGGCGCTTGCAATAATGATCGCCGGCGTGACGTTTGACACAAACATCGCGAGCACGTGCTGAATACCAAGTGGGATAGCTTGCGCCATCGGGGGTGTGTAGTTCGGATCTCGCAGCTGTTCCGGTGTTCCGACTGAATTTGCACTCATTGTGTTACTCCTTGTTGTCCCTTTTGGCCTGCCTTTGTGGCAAGTCTTACTTCTCCAATACCACATATTGTGGATCGAGGCGGAACTCTTCTAAGTTTGGCGTCTCTCCGATACGATCAACCACAGCAAACAGCCCCGGGGCACTCAGCGGTGTCAGCACACCGTGCCAGGTATTGCGGTGGTAGTTAACACCCTGACCAGGCCCCGCAAGGAATGCCCGCAAGCGCACAGGCTTACCGCCCTCGTCTTCCGCAACCGTGACAAGCCAGTTGTCCATGCTCATCGGCACAAAGGCTTGGCAACCGTCTGGATGCCGCTCAACCATTTCAAGCTTGTAAGGCAGCGCACGTGGCTCGGCTTTGAACACGCTCATACCGGCGCGGCCGTCGGCGCCAAAATCAAGCGCCGCACGGTCATGCCAGCGGCCACAAAACCCAGCGTTGATAATCTTGTCAGGCTTGCCGACGGCCTCAAGCACATCACCGAACTGAGCGAAGGCATCTTGCGTCAGAGGCTCAACAAAGATTTCGTTCATTCCCCGAGCCCCAACTTGGCGTGGCGGTTCACATCTTTGTATAGCAAATAGCGGAATGGCTCGTCGCCTGTCGCAATACATGCTTGCGGACAGAACGCACGTAACCACATAAAATCACCCGGCCCGACATCAACCCAATCTTGATTGAGCAGATACCGCGCCGTGCCCTGCAACACATAAAGCCCGTGTTCCATAACGTGTGTCTCGGCAAATGGAATCCGCCCGCCCGGTTGAAACGTAACGATGTTCACATTCATATCGTGGCGCAAATCTTCCACGTCAACAAACCGTGTCGTGCCCCATTTGTCAGTGTTTGACATAGTGTTCAGCGGCTCGTCTTGCTCTCGTGTCACAAAAGCTTCTGGTGCCGAAAAGCCCGGCGCCGCTTCATAACGTTTGCGTATCCAGTGAAACTGCAACACGTCGTCGCTATGGTTGAAAATGCTCCATGCGATCCCTGGTGGAATGTAGGCATATCCGCCTTCACCTAACTCATGCACGACGCCTGCAACTGTGAGGCGTCCACGCCCGCGAGCAACAAAAAGCACCGCCTCGGCGCCTGGGTCAGGCTCCGGCGTTTCACTCCCGCCTTGTGGCTCAACCTCGACAGCATATTGCGCAAACGTCTCGGCAAAGCCTGTCATCGGTCGGGCAATAATCCACGCATGAGTTTTGTTCCAACCCGGCAAAAGGCTCACCACGATATCACGCATGGTGATCGCCGGAATCAAGGCATAGGCCTCGGTAAACACAGCCGCTCCCTCAGGGTTTACATGCTGCTCGGGCAAGCCGCCCATAGGGAATGCGTAAGTCATACGATGTCTTCCAACCTCACTTGCGCAATGCGCTCAACTTGTCTGCAAGCCTCGTCAAACTCAACTTCGGTTGCATTGCTTATCCGCCGTTCGAACGCCGCCATAATTCCTGCTTTATCGTGGTCGCGCACAGCGATGATAAACGGGAACCCGTGCTTGCTCACGTAGGCCTCGTTCAATTCGGTAAACCGAGCGCGTTCATCGTCTGTGAGCGAATCCAGCCCGGCGCTGGCTTGCTCATGGGTGCTCTCGGCCGTCAGTCGGTTGGCGGCAGCGAGCTTGCCTGCAAGATCAGGGTGCGCCGTCAAAACGCTAAGCCGCTCATCTTGTGTTGCGCTCCTGAACATCCGTGCCAAAGCATTGTGAACACCGGCCGCCGTGTCATGCGCTGGCCCAAGCTCAAGCTCGTGCGCGCGCTCCGCGATCCAAGCCGAATGTTCAAACACACCGCCAAACTTCTCTACGAAACGCTCAAGACTCATCTCACTGGCGCGCTCGCGTCGAGTGTGCGGGTGCTTACTGGCCCAGTGTTCGGCGATCTGCGCGCGGGTCGGCGTCCAAACACCGTCAAAGCCCTTGATGTAGTCAATGAACCGCATCAAACCAGCGATCTTGCCGGGCCGACCGATCAAACGACAGTGCAAGCCGATGCTCATCATCTTAGCCGCGCCGTCTTGGCCCTCGGCATAGAGCACATCAAAGGCGTCACGCAGGTAAGTGAAAAACTGCTCGCCTTCGATATATCCCGGTGCGGTGGCGTAGCGCATATCGTTGGCTTCGAGCGTGTAGGGAATGATCAACTGATCGCGCTCACCAACTTCAAGCCAATAGGGCAGGTCGTCGTCATAGGTGTCGGAGATATAGTCAAACCCGCCCTGCTCAGCCACAAGCCGCACAGTGTTTTCACTGCACCGCCCCGTATACCAACCACGCGGAGGCGTACCGACAACTTCGGTATGCAGGCGCACCGCCTCGGCAATAGCTGCACGCTCATCGGCTTCAGCCATGTCTTTATGTTCAACCCACTTGAGGCCGTGGCTGGCGATCTCCCAATCAGCATCCTTCATGGCTTGCACTTGCGTGGGCGAGCGCGCCAAAGCGGTTGCTACGCCGTAGATTGTTAGCGGAATATCAGCCCCAGTGAACAAACGGTGCAGCCGCCAAAAGCCTGCGCGAGCGCCATATTCATACATGCTTTCCATGTTCCAGTGGCGCTTACCCTCCCAAGGCGCAGCGCCTGCGATGTCCGACAAAAACGCCTCGGAAGTCGCGTCGCCGTGTAGCACACAATTCTCGCCGCCTTCCTCATAGTTGAGCACAAATTGCACAGCGATTTTGGCACCATTCGGCCAAGCCGCATCCGGCGCATCTGGCCCGTAGCCTATCATATTTCTGGGGTAGCGGTTCATTTGCAGTGTCCTTAGGTTGATCTCTTGTAGGCTAGTTCATTCGCCCTGATTATCAAAACAAACCTGAAAGACCTGTCATTCATTGGCAAAAGAAAACCCGGCACTAAGGCCGGGTTTCTTTCCGTATCATTGGGTTCAAATCCCCGCGTCGATGATCGCCTTGGCAAGTATCGGCACAGTCGCCGTATCAAGGCCAGCAATGTTCATGCGGCTGTCAGGCACCATGTAAACCGCGTTGTTGGCGCGCAGAACTTCGACCATATCAGGTGTTGTGCCCAGCAAGGAAAACATCCCACGGTGCCGACCGATAAAATCAAACCTGTCGGAGTTCGAGAGCCGCTTGAGCTCACCTGCCAATTGTTCACGCAGAGCCAGCATCTCAAGGCGCACGGCTTCCAGCTCGGCTTTCCAGTCAGCTCGCAAGGCATCGTCGTTCAAGATCATCGTCACTACGCGCGCGCCGTGGTCAGGCGGAAAGGAATAATTCAGCCGGTTGAGCGAAGAGAGGTTATCTTGTGTCAGCGCCTGCAAGTCAGCATCTTGTGCAACCGCCAATAGCAAGCCTGTCCGCTCGCGATAGATACCGAAGTTCTTTGAGCAACTCGCCGCAATCAGACACTCCGGCACACTCGACGCCACAAGCCTTGTTGCCTGCGCATCCTCCTCAAGTCCGTCACCGAAACCTTGGTAAGCGATGTCGATCATCGGAATCGCACCCTTGGCATTAAGTTGATCAATCACCAATTGCCACTGATCAAGCGTCAGGTTTGCGCCCGTTGGATTATGACAGCAACCGTGTAAAAGCACCACGTCACCGGGTTTCAAACCTTCCAGATCTTCTTGCATACCTGCAAAATCAACGCCGCGAGTTTCGCTGTTAAAATAGCGATAGCTCACAGCCTCAATGCCAAGATAACCCAAGATGCTAATGTGGTTCGGCCATGTCGGGTCGCTGACAAAAACACGCGCTTCGGGGTTGGCCATTTTGATCATCTCAAACGCCTGACGCACTGCGCCCGTGCCCCCCGGCGTTGCGGCGGCGGCGATCTTGTCACGCGACACAGCCTCGCCCAGAACCAAGCTTATCATCGCATCCGCATAGGCAGGATCACCAACAAGCCCGACATATGCCTTGCTTTGCTGCTCTTCCCAAAGCTTGTGCTCGGCAGCCTTCACTGCGCGCATTACGGGCGTGATACCCTCGGCGTTCTTGTAGACACCAACACCAAGATCAATCTTGCCGACACGTGGGTCAGCCTTGAACTTGCCCATCATCGCCATGATTTTGTCAGTTGGCTGTTTGGTCAGATTGCTAAACATTACGCTTCTCCTGTTTCGACAGGCAAGGTCGCGAAGGCGCCCCATTCTGTCCAAGAGCCGTCATAAACGGCATGGTCTGTCTTACCGATCCTCTCAAGCGCCAGCGACAAAACAGCCGCAGTGATACCCGAGCCGCAGGTTGTGATCGCGGGTTTACTCAAGTCCACACCCGCCGCCTCAAATACCGCTCGCAAGGCATCGGGGCTTTTCAGGGTTTCGTCTTTGCCGATCAGATCCGTAAAAGGAACCGATTTCGAATTTGGGATATGTCCGCCGCGCAGCCCTTCGCGTGGTTCGTCTTCGGTTCCGGAAAATCGGCCCGCCGAGCGCGCATCAATGATCTCGTAGTCGCCAAGCTTTGAAGCGGCAGACACCTGCGTTACGTCCTTAACAAGGTGGTTCTGGCGGCGCACTGTCATGTGCCTGTCGCGGATCATTGGCGGCAAGTCTTCAACTTCGCGTCCCTCGGCAAGCCACTTGGGCAGACCGCCGTCAAGCACAGCAACGTTGCTTTGCCCCATCAGCTTGAACAGCCACCATACCCGCGGCGCCGAGCGCACGCCTTGTTGGTCGTAGACAACAACCTGGTGCCCGTCGCCCACGCCCATGGCGCGCATCCGGCTCATAAACTTCTCGACTGGCGGAACCATATGAGGAAGCTCGGAGCGATGATCGCTGATACCGTCGATGTCAAAAAACCGCGCGCCCGGAATGTGTGCGTCGTTGTATCCTGCAATTGGGTCAAGCTCGACACCGGGCATGACCCACGTCGCGTCAAGAACCCTCAAGTCAGGATTCTTGAGGTGAGTGGCAAGCCACTCTGTTGATACCAATGTTTTGGGGTCGTCCTGTGCCATGTTTGCCCTCGCATGTCGCTTAGGCAAATTTCTAGCGCGCAGGGGCTAGATGAGCAAGGCCGGGCGCACGTAGCACCCGGCCAAAACTATATTACTTGTTCATCATGTTGCGGATAACACCGACAACAGCCAGAACAACGCCGCCGCCAACACCGCCACCAGCTACTTGGCTCACGATCGAGCCAATATCCAAACCGCCTGAAGCCGCCGCATCTGCAACGCCACCAGCGCCAAGCATGCTCAGGATAGAGCCGCCAAGGCCGCCACCAACGATGCCCGAGATCGAGTTGATCAGCGTGCCTTGGTTGAGGTTTTTCATTACGCCGCCAGCAACGTTACCGCCTACTGCGCCTGAAATCAGACCAATAATCATTTCCATATTTGTGACCCTCCGAGTCGAATCTATAAATTGACACCGAAGCAAGCACCCCCCACTCCGATCATGGGCAGGTTATCTCATGTTTACGAAATCGCGAAACGGGAAAAAGGGCGGTGCTATTCCCCCTAGGGTGAAACCTAGTCACCATGCCGCAACAGGCGCTGCTTCTGGCGGCCCCAGTCGCGTTTTGCGTCGCTGGCCCGCTTGTCATGGTTCTTCTTGCCCTTAGCGATACCGATCTTGAGCTTCACAAAGCCCTTATGGTTGAAATACATCACCAGCGGCACAAGGGTCATCCCTTTGCGGTTGGTCTCTGACCAAAGCTTAGAAAGCTCTTTGCGCGACACCAGCAGTTTACGCCGTCGCCGCTCAACGTGCTTGAAGCTCTTGGCCTGCGCATAGGGGGCAATATACGAGTTCACTAGCCACAGCTCGCCGTCTTCCACGGCTGCGTAACTCTCGGCAATATTTGAGCCACCAATGCGCAGCGACTTAACTTCAGAGCCTTCAAGCATGATACCGCACTCGATGTCATCCTCGATCGCATAGTCATAGCGCGCGCGCCGATTTTCGGCGATCACCTTATAGTTGGGGTCTGATTTCTTGTTACCGTTTGACATGGCGCTCGGCGTATCACTGGCGCAGCCTGCTGTCGAGCAGACTACGGGGCAGCATCTTCCTTAGATGCATCGCTCACCTCGATTGCATCGACAACATCATGACCGCCATCTTCGGGTTGTCCTACAAGCAACGGCAGCATCGCCATTCCTGTTGGCATACTCACCTCAGATTGTGGCGGACGCTTCCAGCTCAGCGTGTCCAGTGCCTCACAGTTTTCACATGTTGGCGTCCACTCCGAGTGAATGTGTTGGCAGTTTTCGCAAACCCATTGTGCCGCTCTCGGGGCACTCAAGGCTTTGGCAAGCCAGCCTTGTACAACCGCGTCAGACTTTCCTTCACCGCGCTCAACAGCCGCCATGATCGTCATCGCGCGCGCATCACCGTCGGTTTCAACCAAATCTCCCAACGCACGTCGCGCTTCAGGGAAATCTTCTGCCGCGAGGTGCAGCTCAGCAAGCAGCATCTTTGTCTCGGGGTTGTCGGTGTGTTGCTTTGTTAACTTGCGAAACCGCTTCACACGTTTGGCTGGTGTTTCATCAGGAACGATCGCTGCAAAAGCGGCTGCCAAATCAGGATGCGGCTGCGCTTCCCATGCCTTCGCAAGAACCCGGGTTGCATAGCGCGCTTGGTCTTTCTCAATATATCTTTCGGCCGCCATCACAGCCGCGGGGATCAGATCCGGCGACAAGCGGTTGGCTTCAATCGCTCGTTCTTTCGCGCCGATGTCACTGTCTTCCGAGATCACAACTTTCGCTTCGGAAAGTGCCAACACAGCGTCACGGCGCTTGTGCACATCGCGTGGCATACTACCGTGCTTGAGCTTGGCATTCAGGGTTTCCCGCGCACCGCTCCAGTCGCCCTGTCCGGTTTGCAGCTTAAGCAACGTATCTTGCGTTTCAACATGTGTCGGCTTCAGCGCAAACGCTGTTTTCGCCAGCTTCAACGCCTTGTCGGTTTCACCGGCTACAAGCTGTTGTTTCATAATGCCCCGAACACCAACAAACCGCGTGCGGTCATCGCCCAGCAGCTTTTTGTAGGCCGTTTCAGCCTTGGGCTTGTCGCCAGCAAGCTCAGCCGCTTGCGCGCTCAGCAAATTGGTCAGATCAGGTCGGTCAAGATAGCGCTCGGCGCGGGCCGCCTTCGCCATAGCCAGACGCCCCTCACCCGAAGCAAGAGCCAGCATCCCGTCAGCCAAAGCCTGAAAGCCTTTGCGCTCTCGGTTGCGATCAAAATAACGCGAAATAGCTGTTTCATCGCCGTTGAGAAACCGGAAAGTTGCCAGCAAAATTCCTGCCAATTTGATCAGCAGCCACACTGCGATCACCAGCAGCACGAGGGCGATCACCGTGCTCAGCGGCGTTAGGTTGTATTCCTGCCCTGCAAAAGCAATCCGCACCCCGCCTTCAAGCGCAAGCAACTGCACAGCGCCGTAACTGGCAGCCGCGATGAGGGCAAAAAACAGAATGATTTTAATCAATGACCACAACATACAATAACCCTCAGTTCGAATTTATTTGCTGGCTTAAAGCTTCGGCGGCTTTGAGCGCGGCTTGACGGGCGCTTGCCGCATCGGTCCAGTCTTTAAGCTCGGCTTTCGCTGGTTCGGGCAGTGCTTCGGCTTCGGCCAATGCATCGCCGATGCGTCCGTCTCTTACTGCAGCTTCAACACGGCTCAACACGGCATCAGCATCGTCGCCTTCCCGTGGCTCAAGCGAACGCGCGCCAAGCTGGGTTTTCAAAAAGCCGCTAAAGCCGCCGCCGCTTTCCGCGTCACGTGCCGTTGCAAGAGCGGCGCGCGCCGGTTCAACAAAGCTCTCGGCCAGAGCATCAAGTGAAGGCACGCCATCAGCCTGTGCCGCCAAGGCCGCCGGAACGTCAACGCCTGCCGCTGTCAGACTATTGGTTGCATCCGCAAAGCCCGAACCGGTTTCAAGCGAAGTCAAAATTTGGCTCATCGCCGAGCGCTTCAAAGCATCCTGAGCCGTCATCTCGGCACTTGCATTCTTCGCTTCCGCTGCGGCCGCCATCTCTTCAACTTCGGCCCTCTGCGCAGCCAAAGCAGCTTGCAAGGCTTCCATTTCACGTTTGAAGGCTGCCACTGCTTCTGGCGAGGCATCAGCCATCGGTGCCTTTTCAAGTGTCGTCATTCGCTCGCTCAATGCAGCAATTCCGCCAACCTGCGTTTTCAATGAAGCAACATCTGCCGCGAGCGAATCAACTCCCGCCTTTACTGCGCCAAGACTATCTTCAACCGCGGTGTTATCGCTTGCTGTCGCGATCTCAGCCTTGAGAGTTGCAATCGTTTTGTCTTGCGCTTCAATGCGTTCGATCAACTCTGCGCTCTGGTCTTCAGCGGCATCGGGCAGCCAGCTTTTTGGCAACTCCGGCAACACATACAGCGCCGCGCCAAACCCGATAGCACCAGCGACAATGCCACCGAGCAGCATCGGGAAAAACCCGCTTTTGCGGTGCATAACAGTTTGCACGGGTTCAAGGGGTTGAAGCGG
This sequence comes from Lentibacter algarum, assembly GCF_018860975.1. GTDB lineage: Bacteria > Pseudomonadota > Alphaproteobacteria > Rhodobacterales > Rhodobacteraceae > Lentibacter > Lentibacter algarum_A. Next base: position 69,212 of record NZ_JAHKQI010000002.1, on the reverse strand, counting down.
CTCCTCGTCCGCTTCGTTTTCAGGTTCTGAAGGTTCTGGCTCATCAAGTGCTTCTGTTGCTTCCTCGGCCACATCTTCAATGGCACCTTCAACAACTTCCGCCTCGACAACATCTTCTGTTACAACTTCCGCAGCTGTCTCGGCAGTTTCAGCCGCTTTTGCTTCAGCCGTTTTACTTTTCTTACGAGCCATAAACGCGCAACCCCCGAATCCTAATCGTTTCCCTGAGCTTAGTCGCCCTACTTACAAGCCTCAAGCGCGCATGCGGCCTCAAGTAAGGTCAACGTTGCGTTGCACATCGCATCCCCGTCAGGTCTTTCAGCGGTCAAACCGCCCCTGAGCGTAACATCGGCAAACTGCATTTTCGCCGCGTCGCTAATGAAAGCAGCAAAGACGGGCGCCTTTGGCTCTATCTGCCTAGCAACTTCGCGTGCCGAACGTGGTGAGAAAAGGGGAAGAACAACCGCTCTTTCACCCGAAAGCGCCTTCTGAGCTTCGCCGGTCAGGGCTTGTGCGGGCTGGTCATAGACAACAACATCCTGCATCCCGATAATCTGGTTGCTCAAATTGCCCGTAACGTGTTTGCCATGCACATGCAGCAATCCGGTGGCATCAATCTTTCGCAATACAGGCTCTAACTTGGCAAGACTCTCCTCGATTGCAACGATCTGAAACCCGCGTTCACGGGCTTTCAACGCCGTTCGTTTGCCAACACAGTAAGCTAAAGTCGGCTCACCGCCCTGCCGCAGATAGCCTTCAAGCCCGTGCACAGAAGTTAACACAAGCGCCTTGGCGTCAGGCAAAGGCACGTTCTTCAAGTAAGTAATGCTCAAAACAGGTGATATGATCACCGAAACATCTGGGCGCACCGCCTGCAACGCCTCTGCAAACCGATTGGAGGCGGCTTGCGGGCGCGTAAGAACAATGTGAGGCATGGTTGTTTTGAGCATGACATCGGTGTTACCTGCCCTCAAACCCGCTTGCAACGAAAAGGCTTATGACAAAATCAAAGCTCATCCTTGGTATCGAAAGCAGCTGCGACGACACTGCCGCGGCAATTGTTGAAGGCACGTCAGGCAACGCTGTCGTGCGGTCTTCTATCGTGCAAGGCCAAAATGCACTGCATGCAGCCTTCGGTGGCGTCGTTCCCGAGATAGCCGCGCGCGCCCATGCCGAGCGGCTTGATGGTTGCGTCGCCAAAGCCCTTTCAGAAGCGCATGTAGCGCTTGATGACCTCGACGCCATCGCTGTCACAGCTGGCCCGGGTCTGATTGGCGGTGTTATGTCAGGTGTTATGCTTGCCAAGGGCTTGAGTGCCGGCACAGGCAAGCCCCTTGTTGGGGTAAATCATCTTGCAGGCCACGCTCTCACACCCCGTCTCACCGATGCAACGCCATACCCCTATCTTATGCTGCTTGTATCTGGCGGGCACTGTCAGTTTTTGCTGGTCCGCTCTGCGCAAGAGTTCTCTCGGCTTGGCGGCACAATTGACGACGCCCCGGGCGAAGCCTTTGACAAAACCGCGCGACTGCTTGGCTTGCCACAGCCCGGCGGCCCTGCCGTCGAAACAGAAGCCCTCAAAGGTGACGCTACGCGCTTTAAGCTGCCTCGTCCCCTGCTTGATCGGGCTGGTTGCGACATGTCCTTCTCCGGTCTCAAAACAGCTTTGCTGCGCGCTCGCGACGGTGTGATCGCTGCAAATAGCGGTCTAACAAGACAAGATAGAGCCGACCTGTGCGCAGGGTTTCAAGCTGCAGTTGTTGATGTTCTAGCAGAGAAAACGCGGCGTGCGTTACAAGTATACTTGGCCGAAACTCCAGCCGTTCCAACACTTTCTATCGCCGGAGGTGTTGCCGCAAACACAGCCATTCGCGCAGCATTAGAGAACGTTTCTGCTGAATTTGATGTTGCTTGCACAGCGCCACCCCTCGCTCTTTGTACCGACAATGCAGCGATGATTGCATACACAGGGCTTGAGCTTTTTGAGTTAGGCCAGCGCAATGATCTATCACTCGGCGCTCGCCCTCGATGGCCGCTGGACACAACCAGCCCCGCCATGCTTGGATCTGGCAAGAAGGGAGCAAAGGCATGATCACAGTTATTGGCGCCGGTGCGTTTGGCACCAGTCTCGCTATTTCCTTGTCGCAGGGTGGCAAAGCCGTTGCTCTCGTTGCCCGCAGTAAAGAGCATGCCGCCGAAATGCAGGCGACTCGCGTCAATGCGTTGCGCTTGCCAGGTGCTTCCTTGCCAGAGTCGATTCAGATTTTGGACAGCATCAGCGCACCCGCAGCTGGCGGCCCCTGTATCCTTGCGGTGCCTATGCAAAAACTGCATGGCTTCCTAAATGAACACGCCGGGTCTCTCGCAGGCCGCTCCCTCATTGCGGCCTGCAAGGGTATCGACTTGCAAACAGGGCTTGGTCCGATAGCAACAATATCTAATGTTGTTCCAAGCGCCCGACCGGCCTTGTTAACAGGGCCGAGCTTTGCTGCTGATATAGCCTGCGGTTTGCCGACAGCGCTCACGCTTGCTTGCGCAGATGCAGAGCTTGGTGAACGTTTGCAACAGTCTCTAACAACGCCAAACCTACGTATTTATCGTAGCATTGATACCGCAGGCGCAGAGCTGGGCGGTGCTTTGAAAAACGTGATCGCTATCGCATGTGGCGCGTGCATTGGCAACGGCATGGGTGACAGCGCGCGCGCAGCTCTGATGACCCGTGGCTTCGCCGAGATGCAGCGCCTTGCTTTGCGAAAAGGAGCAGAGCCTGAAACTCTCACAGGCCTATCAGGTTTTGGAGATCTGGTGCTCACTTGCACATCCGAACTGTCGCGAAACTACCGCTTCGGACTCGCCCTTGGACGAGGGAAAGAGTTTGACCAATCCATCACCGTTGAAGGCGTTCCTACCGCCAAAGCCGTTGTGAATTGGGCCAAAAAACTTGACGTAGAAATGCCTATCTGCACAGCTGTTGCAGCACTGTGTGACGGAAAGTTAAGCGTTTCCGAGGCCTTGCAAGCACTGCTCTCACGCCCACTTAAGGAAGAATAACATGCTTATCGCTCTTATCTGTACAGACAAACCCGGCGCATTAGATGTGCGCAAATCCAACCGAGACGCTCACCTTGCTTACATCAAAGATACTGGTGTGGTTGCCATGGCTGGGCCCCTTCTTGACGCAGCAGGTGACATGGCCGGATCACTGGTTGTGCTTGACGTGGAGTCCCTGTCGGACGCACAGGCTTGGGCCGACAATGACCCCTACGCAAAGGCAGGTCTGTTTTCTGATGTGCGCATTCAGGCTTGGAAAAAGGTTATTGGCTGATGCGCTATTGGTTGTTCAAATCCGAACCCTCCACCTGGAGTTGGGACGACCAAGTTGCCAAGGGCGAAGCTGGTGAAGAATGGGACGGTGTGCGCAACTACCAAGCCCGCAACTTCATGCGAGAAATGGATCTCGGCGATCGCGGGTTCTTTTATCATTCCCAAAAAGAGAAGGCGATTGTCGGAATCGTTGAAATTTGCGCAACTGCTCACCCCGACAGCACAACCGATGACGAACGCTGGGAATGCGTTGACATCAAAGCTGTCAAGTCAGTGGTGAAGCCTGTGACTTTGGCAGAGATCAAATCTGATGAGCGCCTAGCCGAGATGGCGCTTGTCAAAACCTCGCGGCTGTCTGTTCAGCCTGTCACGCCGCAAGAATGGAAGATAGTTTGCACGCTTGCTGGCCTTTAGGCTTTTGTTTGTCTGACGCACAAAATGTCCTACAGTCAGGTAAAACAGGAGGAAATCACATGCAAATGCTCAGTGTTCTCGTCGCTGCCGCCGCTGGTTGGGGGCTTGGCGCTCTCTGGTATGGCTTGCTTTCAAAGCCTTGGGTCGAAGCATCAGGAGTTAAATGTGACGAGACAGGCAAGCCCGAAGGCGGCCAGAGCCCGGCAATGTTCGCAGTATCATTTGTGTTGGTGCTGATCGTCGCCGGCATGATGCGCCATGTGTTTGAACTGTCGGCGATTACCACTACTGGCAAGGGTCTTGTTTCGGGCCTTGGCATCGGGCTGTTTTTCATCACACCGTGGATTGCACTTAACAATTTGTATGGAATGCGGCCGCTCAAACTCACGTTAATTGATGCGGGCTACGCGACAATTGCTTGCGCCATTATCGGCTTGGTATTGACGTTGTTCTAAAAAAAGAGGGTTCTGTCGCGCTATTCGGACAGAACCCTCTTTCACCCCGCGTGCTCCCATACACCACACGCAAACTTAAATTCAGGTCCGGCCATCCTAGCTCGGTCTCGTCCTTGCTACTTGAAGCTGCAGATTCGAGCAAACCCAAACTATTTAGAAAGCGTCTCAAATGAAAAGCGCCCGCTCTTGCAAGCAGGCGCTTTCAAAATCTTGTGGGTCGGGTTTAACCGTAAACCGCTTCCTTACCGAAGTGCTTTGTCAGCATATAATATACAACAGCGCGGTACTTGTTGCGCTCTGAGCGGCCATAGGTTTCAAGCACAGCGTCAATCGCCTTTGCCAGTTCAGGGCCGTCTGAAAGGCCGAGTTTCTTGATCAGAAAATTCTCTTTCACTGTCTCGATCTCGCTTGGCTGCGATGCCGCAACAGTTGAAGCGTCAGCGTTATAAATCGCCGGACCACATCCGATAGTCACCTTCGTCAAAAGGTCCATATCTGGCTGCATGCCACATTTGTTTTTCAAATCATCCGCATACTGCGCGATAAGATCATCACGTTTTCCCATAGTCTTCGTCTCCCACCTGCTGGCGTTTCCGCCCGTTAACATATTATCTAAATAGATACACTGGGAAGTCTACCGTCTAAGTTGGCGAACACAAAGGGGAAACTTTTCCGTTTCTCCCCCTCGGCGGGTGTTAGCGACACAAGCCCCACCCCGGGCCTTGCAGATGAAAGTGATCTGCGTGCAAGCTGTTGTATCGCGGCCCAAGCGCCACACGGAACCAGTTACAAGCCGCCTCGTTCACTTCGAGGAGGAACGCCGCTTCTGCAGTGTCTTTGCCCCAGTCGCGCTTTAAGTCGATCACCTTGCCGCTTTTGCTGACAAATCCTGCAATGTCGATAGAAGACGCCGTCGCATGTGTGCTCATCCTGCTTGGCCCGCCAGTGCCCGTGCGCATCGCCCGACAGTTGTAACTCGAAAAATGCGCAACCTTGCTGATCGACTCGTTCAAATGCCGTTTTGCCGCTGCCTGAATCCCGTGTGCTTCCCAAAGAGCAAGCCTCAGCGCTGTGTTGCATGTTGTTTCAACCGGCCGTAACTGCACCGCCCCAACACGGCTTAGCTTTACGCGGTTCTTGATATGACACTGCTCGCTTTCAATATGGTCGCTCATTGGCTGCATATCGGCAGCGGCAGCCAAAATATCTCGGCAAAGCTCACGACTGGCCAAGGCTTGCCTTAACTTCCAAATGGTCAAAGGCGAAACATCATCAGCAACGCGCAGCGGTTTTGTCGGGTTCCAAGCCCGCGGCAACGGTGTTTCAGGGTGTGTTAGTGCCTGCCAGACGCCAACCACACCCAACACCACAAACAAAAAGAGCCCCGCGCGGCGCATAGCCAAACGGAGCCCTTTAATAAATATTTTCACGCTTTAGTAGCGGTAGTGCTCGGGCTTGAACGGCCCATCTGTGCTCACGCCGATGTAGTCGGCTTGCTCTTTGTCGAGCTTGCTGAGCTTCACGCCGATACGATCAAGGTGCAGACGCGCAACTTTTTCGTCGAGGTGCTTAGGCAAGATGTAAACTTGGTTCTCGTAGCTGTCGCCATTGGTGAACAATTCCATCTGCGCCAGCACTTGGTTGGTGAAGCTCGCCGACATAACGAAGCTCGGGTGGCCCGTTGCGTTGCCGAGGTTGAGCAAACGGCCTTCCGAGAGCAGGATCAAGCGGTTGCCATTTGGCATCTCGATCATGTCGACCTGTTCTTTAATGTTCGTCCACTTGTGGTTCTTCAGGTTCGCGACCTGAATCTCGTTGTCAAAGTGGCCGATGTTGCCAACAATCGCCATGTCCTTCATCTCGCGCATGTGCTCGATGCGGATCACGTCTTTGTTGCCGGTTGTGGTGATGAAGATATCAGCCGTAGCAACAACATCTTCGAGCAGCACAACTTCAAAGCCGTCCATTGCGGCTTGCAACGCGCAGATCGGGTCAACTTCAGTTACTTTCACCCGAGCACCAGCGCCCGAAAGCGAAGCCGCCGAGCCTTTGCCAACATCGCCGTAGCCCATAACGACAGCAACCTTACCAGCCATCATCGTGTCGGTGGCGCGGCGGATGCCATCAACAAGGCTCTCTTTACAGCCGTATTTGTTGTCAAACTTTGACTTGGTGACCGAGTCGTTGACGTTGATCGCGGGGAAAGGAAGTTGGCCTTTCTTGTGCAGATCATAAAGGCGGTGAACGCCAGTTGTGGTTTCTTCGGAAACACCCTGAATGTCATTGCGTGTTTTTGTGAACCAGCCAGGGCTTGCCGCCATGCGTTTTTTGATTTGCGCAAAAATCGCTTCTTCTTCTTCCGACGTTGGCACTTCGATCAAGTCTGTCTCACCCGCTTCAACACGTGCGCCGAGCAGCACATAAAGCGTCGCGTCGCCGCCATCATCGAGGATCAGGTTCGCGCCCTCGGGGAACATGAACGAGCGGTCAAGGTAGTCCCAGTGCTCGGTCAATGTCTGGCCTTTGATCGCGAAGACAGGCGTGCCGCCCGCGGCGATCGCGGCAGCAGCGTGGTCTTGTGTCGAGAAAATATTGCATGAGGCCCAGCGCACATCAGCGCCTAGCTCAACCAGCGTTTCGATCAGAACCGCGGTTTGGATAGTCATGTGAAGTGAGCCAACAATGCGCGAGCCTTTCAATGGTTTGCTATCGCCATATTCGGCGCGCAAAGCCATCAGGCCCGGCATTTCGGTTTCGGCAATATCAAGCTCTTTGCGGCCAAATTCCGCAAGGGCGATATCTTTAACAATATAGTCGTCAAACATGGGGATACCTTTTCATAGCTTTAACCAGAATACTGGCTTTGCCGTGGCGATATCACCTCATTTAAATTTGTGCAACTTGTGCGAATGACTACAGCGTTTGCGCGCCTGTTCTCGTCACTTTCGCACTGTCTTGCCAGTTGGTGCCGGTCGCCAGAATACAGGACATTCCCGCCGTATCCGTAGTGATAACAGTGAAAGTGCCTGTTTTGGGCGAGGTCCAAACCTCAACAACGGCGCTATGCCCGTGCAGCCCGCCACCCGTCAGTTGCTCCTGAAAGCTGCCTTGGAGTTTTGCTACCACATCAGCGCGAACGCCACAGCTTTCGGCGTGCGCAGGAAGCGATGTCAAAACAGCGCCAAACGCCAGTATCATCAACGCAAATACGCGCATTGTAAAAAATCGCTCGATCATGCCAAGCTCCTCGATGTCTACTCTCAATATGCCGGCCCTCTAGCGTGGCCGCTTCTTCGGTCAGTTTTTCTGATCCTGACGCTTACAATGCGCGCTAAATGTGGCAAGAAAAGGGCGCATCACTATAGGCGGGCTCAAAAATGGCAAAATCATCGCAAAAACAAGTGCGCGCGTGGCAGCGCATGCTGTCCGGCCGGCGGCTTGACTTGCTTGATCCAACAGCAATTGACATCGAAATAGAAGATATCGCCCACGGCCTTGCCTTTGTGGCGCGTTGGAACGGACAAACAATAGGCGACTTTGCCTATTCCGTTGCCGAGCACTCCTTGCTTGTCGAAGCGCTGTTTGGTCGTATCGCGCCCAACGCTCCTGCAAAGTGGCGCCTCGCCGCACTGTTGCATGATGCGCCCGAATACGTAATCGGTGATATGATCTCGCCAGTCAAAGCTTCGGTCGGTCCGGGTTATGAAGAGCTCGACGAGCGACTCGCCGCCGCCATTCACATTCGCTTTGGCTTGCCCGCCAAGATCCCGACTGCAATCAAAAAGCAGATCAAAAGCGCTGACAAGATTTCTGCTTGGCTCGAGGCAACCCAAATCGCCGGCTTTACCGTTGCAGAGGCCGACAAGTTCTTTGGCAAACCGGATACCTCCCTGCTTGATGGCCTCTCTCTGCAACTGCGCCCTCCCGTTGAAGCGCGCAACAGTTTTACGGCCCGTCACAACGCTTTGCTGGAGCAGCTCTAATGCACATTCGGCGCGTCACATCACACGACGCCCGCCAGCTCGCCGAGCTTCTCAACGAGATCATCGCAATTGGTGGCACCACAGCGATCAAAGACCCCAAATCACGGGATGATATGGTGTCTTGGATAGAGTCTAATAAGGCCAATTCAGCTTGGTTTTTGGCCGAGAACGACAAAGGCGAGGTTCTGGGTTTCCAGAAAATCAGCCCCTATCATTCGCTCCCCGATGAGGCGTGCAGCATCGCAACATTTGCCCGTGTCGGTAAGGCACAGCTTGGTATCGGTTCAGCGTTGTTTGAGCAGACACAGAAGGCAGCTAGAGATCTCGGCTTTGCCTGGATCAACGCCACCATTAAAGCTGAAAACTCCGGCGGCATTGCCTACTATCAATCGCGTGGCTTTGAGCCATACAAGCGCGACGCCGAGCGCGTTTCAACCCGCTTCAATCTGCGCTAACTTCACTGGCGGTCAACCCTCCCCACGGTTCCATTTTTTCAATAAAGTCGTGCTTTTTCAGCGCCTTTCCGATCATGTCGAAATCGAGCGCTGAAATAAGCCGCTTTTTGCCGTGCTCGGCCTCGGAAGTATCGTTCAAAGCGTCAATCACCAGCGGTTTACGCCCCATGAACTTGTGCAGATGTTGCCTGAGAGACCGGCTGGCAATACGCTCGCGTCGCAGGATAACCGCGACCGTCTGAGGCCTGCGCGCAACCATCGCAAACAAATGCAACGCCGAGCCGTCAAGCGCCACAACCCGTTGTGCCGCCTTATAGCGCGCAACTTGCTCGCCGATGCTGTGTTCCTCAGGCCAGAACACGGTGTAACCCGCCTTGTGCATCCGTCTATCAAGCACTTCTTCCCCAACAAACCCGCCTTGCCCGAGCCCTTGCTTGGAGCGAGAAATGAACAGCTTTTCTGGCCCGTCCGGCGCGACGTCCTGTGCAAACTGCTGATCAATAAAGCGGCGAAACACCCGTGTGCCGCCAGCAATACGCCCAAGTCCAAAGCCCTGTCCCGGCACGACAAGTGCCTCAATTTCTGTAGATGCGCTCAGCAACTTCACGGGCAAATCACCCACTGCCAGTTGCAGATAATCACGCTCGTAAGCCAACACCTCCGCACCGTTTTTTACGTCACGGGGCGTAAACACCACCCCTTCAATCTCGTCTCGAAAACGCTTCACAGCCCAAAGGCGCGCGGTACTTTCAACCTGAAAATGCCCGAAATGATGGTAAAGCACACCACCCCAAAGCCACTTACCTTGCAGCTTTGATCTGGGTGTTTCAAAGACTGGTTCTGCCGTGATCAGTTTGTCACGCCGCCACATTGCTGCATGCCTGCAATAGTCTCTATTACTGCTGAATACACCGGCTTTAACAACCAACTTGGCTGATGTCGAAGGCGGAACAACCACCGCATCTTCCAACACAACAACCGACTGGGACCAACCACCATGCGGGCTGGGCGAAGTTGTCGGATCACTGCTCACTTACTTGGGGCTGCGTTTGGCCAGAATGCGCTGCAAGGTTCTGCGGTGCATATTCAAGCGCCGCGCAGTTTCGCTCACATTGCGGTCACACAACTCATACACCCGCTGGATATGCTCCCAGCGCACACGGTCGGCGCTCATCGGGTTTTCAGGCGGCGGCGGCAAGTCGGTTCCCGAGGCCAGCAGCGCATTTGTAATGTCCTTAGCGTCAGCAGGTTTTGAGAGATAATCAGTCGCACCTATTTTTACGGCCGTTACAGCTGTCGCGATCGCGCCGTAACCCGTCAGCACAACTATGCGGCTATCTGGGCGTTTTTCTCGCAGCACCTCGACGACATCAAGCCCGTTGCCGTCTTCAAGCCGCAAGTCACATACCGCAAAAGCTGGTGGTCGTGCTGTCGCGATAGCAACTCCGGCCGCAACCGAACCAGCAGTTTCCACTTCAAAGCCGCGCTTTTCCATGGCCTTAGCCAACCGCCGCAAAAAGGGCTCATCATCGTCAAGCAACAGCAGGGTCTTGTCTTCGCCAATTTCCAGTTGTGCATCCGGCATAGCCTGCTCCCCCTCTGCGTGCCATCAATTCATAGCTCGCTTCACGACACCGCGTCAAACAGATGCGTGTTTCTCAGCCCTTGTCGAGAAAGCACTGCAACCGCTTGGCAACGGCTTCAGCGGGTTCCTCGTGTCTGACAAAGTCAACAAAGCCTGCATCCGGCAGCATGAAATATGAGAAGGTCGAGTGGTCAATCAGATAGTAATCATCGTCACCATCGTCCGCTGGCTGTTTCTTGAAGTAGGTGCGATAGGCGAGGCTTGCCTGCTTCAACTGTTCTTCGGTGCCGGTAAGGCCGAGCATGTCCGGGTGCATAACGTCGGTAAACTCGGCAAGGGCTTCAGGCGTATCTCGTTCCGCATCAATCGAGATAAACACAGGTTTCACCGAGTAGCCGCGCTCTTGAAGTAGCGTTACTGCCTCCGCATTGCGCGAGGCATCGAGCGGGCACACATCAGGGCAAAACGTGTATCCAAAGTATACCAAAGTCGGGCCGGTGATCACATCCTTGTCAGTTACTGTTTTGCCTGTTTCATCTACAAGCTCAAACGGCCCGCCGATGTCTCCGCCGCCGCCAGCAACCGCTCCAACGCGGCAGTCAGCAAATTTGTCTCCAGAGTTGGCAAACTGCGTGTAAGCAAACGTGCCTGCAAGGAGCGTGCCCAGCCCGCCTGCCAGAACAAGCGTTACAACCGCCGCGCTGCTCAAAAGAGGTTTCTTTGACATATGGCTTCCTTTCTTTGTGAAATCTAAGCATTGTGGGTAAGCTCGACAACTCTCAACTGGTATAGCTAACTGGCCGACATGCAACCCGACTCACCCTACAGCAACCGTGGCGGATACATCCGCTTGCGCACCGTTATATGGCTTCGTTGGGCCGCGATAACGGGGCAACTTGCCGCACTTGTGGTCGCAGTTCAAGTTTACTCGCTTCAACTTGAAGTCGGGTTGTTCTTTTTGGTCGTGGGAGCCTCTGTGCTCGCAAACCTTGTGTCGATGTCGATCTTCCCCAAAAACCGCCGACTCTCGGAGAGAGAAAACTTCTTTGTGATGCTGTTTGATCTCCTACAGCTCGGCGCTCTGTTGTTTCTGTCTGGCGGGCTTCACAACCCGTTTTCTATCTTGATACTGGGGCCCGTGGCTATTTCGGCGGCTGTCTTGTCGTCGCGCCGGACGCTGATGCTCGGAGCAATCGCTTTCGCCATCGTAACTCTGCTTGGATTGTATCATCTTCCGCTGCGCACAGATCAGGGGCTGGTCATGCGCATGCCAGACATCTTCATCTTCGGCATGTGGGCAGCTCTGGTTATCGCGATCGGGTTTCTCGGGGTTTATGTGCGCAGTATTGCATCTGAAGCAAACGCCATGTCCGAAGCCTTTCAAGCCGCTCAAATGGCTTTGATGCGAGAACAGAAACTGACAGATTTGGGCGGTGTCGTTGCCGCCGCCGCACATGAGTTGGGCACGCCCTTGGCGACAATCAAGCTGACAAGCTCAGAGATGCTTGAGGACTTTGAAGAAGGCAGCGATCCCTATGAGGATATCACCCTCATCGCCGAACAGACAGACAGATGCCGCGACATCCTGCGCTCAATGGGCCGCGCCGGAAAAGATGATCTATACCTGCGTCGCGGCCTGATTACCGCTGTCATTGAAGAAGCCGCCGGCCCTCACCTTGACCGCGGCAAAAGCATCCTCTTTTCGCAAGTCGGAACCGACAACCTTGAGCAACCTCTTGTCTACCGAAAACCCGAAGTCATTCATGGAATTCGAAACCTCATCCAGAACGCTGTCGACTTTTCTCGTGAGGTCGTTTGGGTTGAAACACGCTGGACAGAACACAGTATTTCAGTTCGCATTTCTGACGACGGAAGTGGATTTCCGGCGAGTATGATCGGGAGGCTCGGGGATCCGTTCATGCGCCGCAGAAAAAACTCTCAGGAGCGGGCCAATAACACTGCCTACGAAGGTATGGGCCTTGGACTCTTCATCGCCAAGACCTTGCTTGAACGCAGCGGCGCCGAGCTTAGTTTTGCCAACGGTCATGACAGTTTGCTCGAAGACGATTTGAAAGAGCACCGCACCGGCGCGGTCGTGGTTGTCCGCTGGGCGAACGATGCGATAACTGTCTCCGCAGAAGACAAACGCCGACCAATCGGCCAGAACGAACTTATTCAGACCTAGATTAACCAATTGTTAACCATTTGCGAAAAAACTCCGCCTATCTTTGGAGTGTTTAAACTTGATTTCTCTTGCCGATATTGCCCTCGTGCTTGCAGCAAGCAGCCTTACCGTTATTGCTGCCTTTGCCCTGGTCCGGTTCACGGCCCCGTCTCCACAACAAAAAGGCGGCTCAAAGCGGCTCGAAAGCGGTGAGATTTACTTCACATTCAATGCCGACCGCTGCACAGACGCGAGCCAAAGCGCGCTTGAGCTTGTCAACAAGACCAGTCCGGATGATGTTACGCTTGGTAATGTCAAAAGTGCCCTCGCCAGCCGCTTTGACTCTCTACCCGCTTTGCTAAACGAAGCGCGCAACGCGACAGTCAAAGTCGACGAGATTCTGCCCTCTTCTGTGTCTCATGACAGTGCTCGCCTTCATGTTATACTTGAGGACAATAGAAGTCGCTTTTATGTCTGCGACAATGCCATTCCCAACCTTGCCGACAGGCACCGCGCTATGACTGGTCGCGCCCACCGTGAGCTGACTTTCGAGTCGCTTAACAAGCTTCCACACCCGGTCTGGATCGCGTCGCTTGAAAGCGAACTGATCTGGGCAAACGAGGCATACAAAATGCTTGGGTCACCACAATCGCCCGAGGCGCCCGTGTTTGAATTCGACACTATCAAAGCGATGCAAAACTCCGGCGACCGGGTCTCTCTTATGCACCCAAGGAAAAACGGCCAAACGCATTGGTTTGATGTTTCGATGTTCGAGCTCGAATATGACAGTTACTTCAACTATGCGATCAACGTCGATGGGCTCATCGCCGCTGAAGTCGCTCAGCGCAAATTTGTTCAGACCCTCGCAAAAACATTTGCCCAGCTCTCGATCGGCTTGGCTATTTTTGACCGCGACAGACGGCTGGTGCTGTTCAACCCCGCCTTGGTAGACCTCACGGCTCTACCGGCCCACTTCCTTTCTGCACAACCAAACTTGCAAAGCTTCTTTGACCAATTGCGCGAAAACCGGATCATGCCCGAGCCAAAAGACTATGCATCATGGCGCAGCCAGATCGCCGATCTTGTCGTGAAGTCTGTCGGCGGAAACTATCAGGAAACCTGGAGCCTGCCGAGCGGGCTTACCTACCGTGTTTCAGGCCGACCGCACCCTGACGGCGCCATTGCTCTCTTGATCGAAGACATCACCGCCGAGATAACGCTAACCAGACGCTTCAAAGGCCAGATCGAATTGAGCAACACTGCGCTTGAAACATTGAAGAGTGCCGTTGTCATATTCGGCCCTGACGGTTCTGTCGTGTTTTGGAACTCCACCTTCAAAACGCTTTTCAATATTTCAGACAGCGCATCTACGGCAGAGCACACCGTGCCGCAGTTTTTACAAAGCTGCCGTCAGAAGTTTGAGGCTTGCGAAGGCTTGGAAGCGTTGCAATCAGCTCTGCGCAAGCTGCACGGCAGCAGCTCAACTGACGGCAGCCTGAAGCTTCGCAATGGAGAAGCGCTTACATTCCAGTTGCGCACGCATGACGGGACCTCGGCAATCGTGACATTCAACACCGTATCCAGCGCTGCCCGAAAGACACAGCCAAAGCTGGCACCCGCCGGTTAAAACCGCTTGCAGTGCTCGCAGCCAGTAGGCATCTTTCAGGCATGCATCACTTCCTCGCCGAAATCACCCTTTCTAGCCCTGAAGATACGGCTCTTTTTGCGCGGCAACTGGCTGCAAAACTTGCTCCAGGCGACGTTGTTTTGCTCTCTGGTGGTATCGGTGCAGGCAAAACCCATTTCGCCCGCTCTGTCATTCAATCTCTCTTGCTGGTGCCCGAAGATGTGCCTTCGCCAACTTTCACTCTGGTTCAGACTTATGACACCATCAAAGGCGAGCTTTGGCATGCCGATCTTTACCGCCTGAACGATCCTTCCGAGCTCGTCGAGCTTGGTCTGACAGATGCGTTTGAAGATGCGGTTTGTCTTGTAGAATGGCCCGATAGATTAGGCTCTATTACACCTCAAAACGCAGTTCACCTTACCTTCAAACTCGGCGACGAAGATGACGCGCGACACCTCACTATCCAAGCGTCTTCTCCTCGTTGGGCATTTCTGAAAGACATTGCCACATCATGACAAACCGCGCTCAAAAGATCGAAGCATTTCTAGCGAAATCGGGTTGGTCCGAAGCCACCCGATCGCCTCTTGCCGGTGACGCCTCAAACCGTCGTTACGAGCGGCTTTCATTGCGCGGTCAGCCCGCTGTTCTGATGGATGCGCCGCCAGAGAAAGGCGAAGATGTCCGCCCTTTTGTGCAAGTCGCCGAGCACCTGACGCAGGTCGGCCTGTCTGCGCCAGACATCCTCGCCGTCGACGCCGAAAACGGCTTCTTGCTGCTTGAAGACCTCGGAGATGCGCTCTTTGCCCGCGTTATTCCTGATCAACTTGCGTTCGAAACACCGCTTTACGAAGCCGCAACCGATGTGCTCCTCGCGCTGCATAAAGCACCCGCCCTTGAGGGCTTGAAGCCCTATGACGCTGAAGTCATGTCCAACATGGCCGCGCTCGCGCACCGTTGGTATGCCGACACCAGCGCCGACAGTTTTTTGCCCGCATTTCGCGCCCTACTCGAAACCCACATCACCGATTTCTCGGTGCTCATCCAGCGCGACTATCACGCTGAAAACCTGCTTTGGTTGCCCGAACGCGTTGGCCCCGCTCGCGTCGGTCTGCTTGACTTTCAAGACGCAATGCTCGGTCATCCGGCCTATGATCTGGTGTCGCTTCTACAAGACGCCCGCCGCGATGTTCCTCCGCATATCGAAGTCACGATGCTCAACCGCTACATCAGCGCTTCAGGCCAGTCTGCTGAAGGCTTCAAAGCCGCTTATGCCTTGCTCGGTGCGCAGCGAAATCTGCGTATTCTGGGGGTGTTTGCGCGCCTCAGCCTGCATTTCAATAAGCCTCACTATGTTGACTTCATCCCAAGGGTTTGGGCCTATCTCATGCGCGATCTTGAGCACCCCGTGCTCGCTGATTTGCGTTACCAACTTCTCGCAGACCTGCCTGCTCCAAGCGAAACCCTTCTCAAGGAACTGAAAGAAAAATGCGGAACAGTCCCGACGCTCTGATGATCTTTGCCGCTGGTTTTGGCACCCGCATGGGTGCTTTGACCGCCGACAAGCCAAAGCCCATGATAGCGGTGGCTGGCAAGCCGTTGATCGACCACGCACTCGCGCTCACCGCGCCACTCGCCCTGCGGGAAATTGTCGTCAATTTGCATTATTTTCCGCATATCCTAGAGGATCATCTCGCATGGTCTGGTGTCACAACTCTGGTCGAGCTCCCCGAAGTTCTCGAAACAGGCGGCGGGTTGCGCAACGCTCTTCCCTTGCTTGGGTCAGATCCGGTTTTCACTCTCAACTCCGATGCTGTCTGGTCAGGCCCGAACCCCTTGCAAGCTCTCGGCAAAGCATGGGATCCTAGCAAAATGGATGCGCTCCTCATGTGTGTCCCGCCAAAATTTGCGCTCGGCCACAAGGGCAAAGGCGACTTTTTGCTAAGTGACAATGGGCAGGCTTCGCGAGGTGCTGGCCTCGTTTACTCCGGCGCCCAGATCATCAAAACCGAGCTGCTATACGACATCCCCGAGGCCGCCTTTTCCCTCAACAAACTATGGGATACTTTCCTTGATCGCGGCACGCTTTTTGGCCTGCCCTACGAAGGCCGCTGGTGTGACGTTGGCTCACCCGAAGGAATAACCCTCGCCGAAAGGATGCTCGCCGATGCTGTTTGATAGCCCGCATAGCGCCAATGTTTTTGGCATGCCGCTCGGTGTTGATTTTCCCCGCGCGCTGGTGTCCGGTTTGCTCAAAGCCTATGCCGGCCAACCCCCAGAAGCGCTCGCGCGTGTGCAGCTTGTTGTCAACACAGGCCGTATGCGCCGCCGTATTGGCGAGCTGTTTGACCAAAGCCCAGCGCTTCTTTTGCCGCGCATTTCGCTGATCTCCGAAAGTGAAACTTTCTCCGTCGCGAACACTTTTGCGCCTGCCATTCCAGCCATGCAGCGTGAACTTGAGGTCGCACCGCTCATTCACGCGCTGATCGACGGTGACTCAACAATTGCCCCGCGCTCGGCAGTCTATGATCTGGCTTCAAGCCTCGTGGGGTTGATTTCCGAGATGCATGAAGAAGGGGTGTCTCCTGCCGAGATTTCCAAGCTCGATGTCTCGGATCAATCTGGTCACTGGGCCCGTGCACAAGACTTTTTCAACATCGCCAACCGCTTCTTCGACGCCACCTCAGATGATCTCGATACCGCCGCCCGTCAGCGTCTGATCGTCGAGAAAGTTCTTGAAAGCTGGGAACAAAAAGCGCCAGATCATCCGATCATTATTGCTGGCTCGACTGGCTCTCGTGGCCTCACGCAACTGCTCATGCAGGCCGTCGCCCAACTACCGCAAGGCGCGGTTGTTTTGCCGGGCTACGACTATGATTTTGCTCAGGGGTCGTGGTCTGATCTCAGCGAAGGCGAGCTTTCGGAAGATCATCCGCAATATCGCTTTGATGCCTATCTGAAAGCCCTCGGCCTTGGCCCCCGTGATGTGCGTCCTTGGCCCGATACAAGCCCGACGCCCGACGCCCGCACCAAGCTTCTGTCACTCGCCCTGCGCCCTGCGCCTGTTACCGATCAATGGATCACCGATGGGCCAAAGCTCGCCCCGGTTGTTGACGATGCGACCAACCAGCTTACCCTGCTTGAAGCCAACTCCCAGCGTGAGGAAGCAGTCAGCATCGCATTGCGCCTGCGTGCCGCCGCCGAAACGGGCACACGCGCCGCGTTGATCACCCCCGACAGAACCCTGTCACGTCAAGTTAGTGCCGCTCTGGGCCGCTGGGGTATTATCCCCGATGATAGTGCAGGAGAGCCGTTGCACCTTTCGCCACTGGGCCGCCTCATGCGCCACACGCTTGAACTGATGCAACAGCCCGTAAGTGCCGAGCTACTCATCACCCTGCTCAAACATCCGCTTTGTCACATGGGTGAAGCGCGCGGCCAACACTTGCTCAACACCGGCGCCCTTGAGCTGTTTATTCGGCGGCGTGGTATTCCTCATCCAGACGCTGGTTCGCTCTTGGCATTCTCCGAAAAGGCAAAGGATGAAAGCGTGGCAAGTTGGGCCGGCTGGGTGTCAGCAGTGTTCATGAACACCACGCTGTCCGGCTCGCTCCCAATCGCCGATCTGGTTTCAAAGCACATCACTCTGACTGAAGCGATCGGCGTTGACACCAGCCTTTTATGGTCACGTCCTGACGGAGTTGAAGCCCAAAAGTTGCTCGAAAATCTAAACAACTGCGCGCCGTCCGAGAGCGAAATGACTGTGCAGGATTATGCCAACCTGACTGACAGGCTGATGTCCTCAACCGAAGTCCGCCGCTCTGTTACACCGCATTCAAACATACTCATTTGGGGCACACTTGAAGCACGGGTTCAGGGCGTCGATCTGCTCATTCTGGCGGGCTTGAACGAAGGCAGTTGGCCCGAAGCATTGCCCGCCGATCCCTGGCTCAACCGCGCGATGCGCCTGAAGGCCGGCTTGCTTTTGCCAGAGCGCAAAATCGGCCTGTCCGCGCATGATTTTCAGCAAGCGGCCTCGGCACCCGAGGTATGGCTCAGCCGCTCGCAAAAATCCGATGACGCCGAAACCGTGCCCTCCCGATGGGTGATCCGTCTGACAAACTTGCTTGAGGGTATGCCCGACGACACCGGAACAATCGCCCTTAAAAGAATGCGCGCCCGTGGGCAAAGCTGGCTTTCGCGCGCCCGGCTTATCGACGCGCCCGAAGGCCCACAAACCCCCGCTGTGCGCCCCGCTCCTTGTCCGCCTGTCGCCGCTCGTCCGCGTCAACTTTCGATCACCGAAATTCAAAAACTCACGCGCGATCCCTACGCGGTTTACGCCAAGCATGTTCTGAAATTACGCCCGCTCGGCCCCCTGCAAAAACTACCCGATGCCTTGCTACGAGGGATCGTTTTGCACGGTGTTATGGAGCGCTTCGTTGCCGAAGTAGAAACCGCGCCCGAAACGCGAAACCGCGAAACCTTGCTTGCCCTCGCCGAAGACATCGCAGCCGCCGAAGTGCCGTGGCCCGCCGCTCGGTTGATGTGGCTTTCGCGGTTTGAAAGCATCGTTGATGCCTTTCTAGCCGAAGAGCAAACCCGTGTTCAAAACGTTGCGCACAGCGCCCTTGAGCGCGAGGCGAAGTTTGAGCTCGGCATGCCGGTGTTCACACTGACAGGCAAAGCCGACAGGCTCGACTTTCTATCCGACGATACGCTCGCGATCTATGATTACAAAACTGGCATACCTCCGACAAAGGCAGTACGCGATAAGTTTGATCAGCAGTTGCCGCTCACAGCAATGCTCGCCGAAAACGGTGCTTTCAGTGGCATGCCCCCTATGGCGGTTTCGCAAGCGGCCTATATCGGTCTTGGCTCTGGCGCCGGGCAAGCACCTTTGGAGTCCGAAGAGTTTGAATCCGACCAAACTCTCGCACGCCTACGCGAACTCATCGCTGCCTACCTTGCGCCTGATAAGGGCTTTCCGTCTCGTCGCGCTGTCGAAGGAGTGAGCTTTGAGGGCGACTATGATCACCTCGCGCGATACGGCGAATGGTCTGGAACAGATGCCCCTGTGAAGGAGGTTCTAACATGAAAAAACTCCCACACGAAGCCAGCGTTGCCCAAATCGTCGCCGCCGATCCATCACTTTCGACATGGCTTTCAGCGAACGCCGGATCAGGCAAAACCCGCGTGCTCACCGATCGTGTTGCTCGGCTTTTGCTCAAGGGAGTAAGCCCGCAAAACGTGCTTTGTCTCACCTACACGAAAGCGGCCGCATCCGAGATGCAGAACAGGCTGTTCAAGCGCCTCGGAAGTTGGGCGATGCGGCCGAATGAGACTCTTCGTAAAGAGCTTGAAGAGCTGGGTGAAGTGGCCGCCGATGCTGAGACGCTGGCAAATGCCCGCCGACTGTTCGCACGCGCAATCGAGACACCGGGCGGATTGCGCATCCAGACGATTCACTCGTTTTGCGCCGCTCTCCTGCGGCGCTTTCCGCTCGAAGCCGGCGTCTCTCCCCAGTTTGCCGAGCTCGACGACAGAACCGCTGCACAGCTGCGTGAACAGGTGCTCGACACAATGGCCGCCAGCGCCACCGACGCCTCTTTGGTGCGTGGCATGGCACAGGTTTTGGGCGGTAGCGAGCCAGAGAAGCTCACCCAGCAAATAGTCTCTAACAAGGCTAAGTTTGAGAAACCTATGACTTTGGCTATGGCAAACGAGTTGTTTCAGTTGCCAGCACAGGCCGACGAAAACTATGCTGCAAGCATCGCGCTTGACGGCAGTGAAGAGAGTCTCGTTGAGGCATGCCTTTCGATCCGTGGCCAGACAACATCAATGTATCAAAAGTTTATTGATGCGCTCCAAAGCGCCGTAGCTTTGCCCGACAGCAAACAAACGCTCGAGGCTCTTTACAAGATTTGTCTCTACAGCAACTCGAATCATGACTCGAAGTCCAGCAACTTTCCGCAATCCAGACATACGGCTGCGGTTAAGGTTTTTGAGCCCGTAATCGAAGAGCTGCATGCTCTAATGGATCGGGTGCATGACGCAAAGCACGTGCAATTGGCTCTCGTTTCTGTGCAAAAGACGTTGGCGTTACACAAGTTTGCGCGGCAGTTCCTCTGGCATTACGAAACACTCAAAGCTCAGCGCGGGTGGCTCGATTTTGATGACCTAATTCACAAAACGAAAGAGTTGCTAACCGATTCCAATGTCGCGCAATGGGTGCTTTACAGGCTTGATGGCGGGATCGATCATATTTTGGTCGATGAAGCGCAGGACACCTCACCCGAACAATGGTCAGTGATCGAGGAGCTTGCACGCGAGATCACCTCGGGCGACGGCGCTCGTGAAGCCGATGAGCGAACAATTTTTGTGGTCGGTGACAAAAAACAATCTATCTACTCTTTTCAGGGTGCCGACAGCCGTGAGTTTGACAGAATGCGCGAAGAGTTTTCCAAGAAACTTGCCCACCGCTCCAAGCCGCTTAACGAGCGCTCGCTTGCATACAGTTTCCGCTCGTCGCCAGCCATCCTGTCGTTGGTTGATCAGGTGTTTGCAGATCGTCCGGAGTTTGGCGTTGCTGACAACGAGCGCCACATTGCCTTTCATCATGACATGCCCGGTCGGGTCGATATCTGGCCGGTGGTCGAAAAGACGGCCAAGGATGATGGCACCCCGTGGTATAACCCTGTTGATCTTCTAAGCCCTGCTGATCCAGTCTCTATTCTTGCGGAAAACATCGCCTTGAATATCCGCACGATGATTGATGACAAACAGCTCATTCCGACAGAGAAGGCCAAGGACGGCACTTGGCAAGGCAGGCCTGTGCATGAAGGTGACTTCCTCATTCTGATGCAACGACGCTCTCCGCTGTTTCATGAAATCATCCGCGCATGTAAGGCCAAAGGGCTTGATGTGGCTGGAGCCGACAGGCTGAAAGTCGGTGAAGAAATCGCCGTGAAAGATATCACAGCATTGTTGTCATTTCTCGCTACGGAAAGTGATGATCTTTCTCTCGCAGCCGCGCTGCGCTCGCCGATTTTTGGCTGGAGCGAACAACAGTTGTTCACGCTTGCGCACGGACGTAAAGGCGGGCTTTGGGAGGCTTTGCGCAAGGCCTCTGACAAACACCCCCAAACGTTCGAAATTCTGAAAGATCTTCGTGATCAGGCCGATTTCGCGCGTCCTTATGAGTTGATCGAACGCATGCTTACCCGTCACGGCGCGCGGCAAAGGTTCCTCAAACGCCTTGGCCATGAAGCAGAAGACGCCATCGACGCCTTCCTCTCACAAGCCCTGTCATTCGAGCGCTTTTCAGTGCCGTCTCTCACAGGCTTTCTCAGCTGGCTTGCCTCCGACGATCCGGAAGTTAAACGGCAGATGGAATCAGGCGGCAAACGCATCAGGGTGATGACGGTGCACGGCTCCAAAGGGCTAGAGTCACCCATCGTGATCATGCCAGACACCGCCGATCGCAAGACCGAAGTCAGCGATCATGTCCTCGCCTCAAACGAAACCGCGCTCTGGAAGCAGCCGAAAACCGAGCGGCCCGAGATTTTGCGAGAGGTTGTGAAACAAAAGGAGGCCGCCTTGGTCGCCGAGCGCGAAAGGCTTCTGTATGTCTCGATGACCCGTGCAGAAAAGTGGCTCATAGTAGCCGCTGCCGGTGCAGTAGACAAAGAGGACAGCTGGATGAACAGAGTGCTGTTGGCGGCCGAGCAATTGCCCTTTGACAGCACTACGAACGCCGCGTTCAAACGGTATGAGGTCGGAGATTGGGGCGCCATTGAAACTGTCTCTAATCAGGCTAAAAGCATTGAAAATGCGGCACTGGAAGGCTACTTTCAGCTGCCCGCACCGCAGGGGCTCGAAGGCCCCAAACCGCTGTCTCCCTCCGATCTTGGCGGTGCAAAGGCCCTCGCCGGAGAAACCGGACAAGATGAAGAAACAGCGTTGCGCTACGGAACCGAAGTTCACCTCCTGCTTGAGGTCTTGCCAGGCTTTCCAGCTGCGCAATGGGAACAAGTCGCCGGAAGTATTTTGGGAGAGAGCTACGCTCAGCAGTTGACGGAGGCCAGGTTAACACTTGAGGCACCACACCTCGCCCATCTCTTCGCCAATGGAACGCTCGGAGAAGTGCCGCTCAGCGCGCCTAGCAAGACATTGGGCGCCCGTATGCACGGCATCATTGACAGGCTGGTCATCAGCGACAACGCAGTCCTTATTGTAGACTACAAAACCAACCGCTCCCTTCCCGCCAATGCCACCGACACGCCGCAAGGCCTCCTGCGGCAAATGGGGGCATACGCTGAGGCAACCGCCCAGATATGGCCAAACAAGACGATCAGCACCGCTATCTTGTGGACCAAGACAGCCGAGTTGATGCCTCTTGATCATGATCTTGTGATCAAAGCCCTCAGAGACACACCACATCTTGACGTTAGGCGCGCGGCTTCATAGGTTCTGATCAAGCAACCGAAACCCCCTTTAGGAGAAGCCTCATGGCAACCGTAGCAGTCACAGACGACTCATTTGAAGCCGAAGTTAAAAACTCAGACATCCCCGTCGTGGTTGATTTCTGGGCAGAATGGTGTGGGCCTTGCAAGCAAATCGGCCCATCACTTGAAGAGCTTTCAGCCGAGATGGACGGTAAAGTGAAGATCGTCAAAATCGACGTTGACTCAAACCCCAACTCAGCCGCCGCGATGGGCGTTCGTGGCATCCCTGCCCTGTTCGTTTTCAAAGACGGTCAGCCAGTTTCAAACCTCTCAGGCGCGCGTCCTAAAGCCGCTCTGCAAAGCTGGATCGAAGACGCGCTTTAAACCGTTCGTCATATCAAAACACAAACCCCGTCTTGGCCCTCAAAAGTCAGGCGGGTTTTTTTGTTGCCCGCCTAGTGCAGTGCCCCCCGACATGCGGTAACATTCCCCATGGATCATCTCCTTTCAGCTGTTCTCCTTGCCACGTTTGCTGGCGTCACGATTCCCCTCGGAGCCGCTCTGGCAACGAAGGCAAGCTTTCAGTCGCACTGGCTTGATCAGGAATTTCGGCACAGCGTTGTTGCCTTCGGTGGCGGCGCCCTGTTTGCCGCGGTAGCCCTCGTTCTGGTGCCGGAAGGGGCTGAAAGGCTCTCGGCTGGTTGGGCGGCTTTGGCCTTCACATCAGGCGGCCTCGCATTCTTCTTGCTTGATAGGATGATCGCAAAGAGCGGCGGAGGATCAGCTCAGCTTTTTGCGATGATGCTCGACTATGTGCCAGAGGCGATAGCCCTTGGGGCATCGCTTGCGGTTGGTGGCTCGGCTGGCTATTTGCTGGCGCTTTTGATCGCACTGCAAAACCTTCCCGAAGGCTTCAATGCCTATCGCGAGATGATCGCGAAGGGCACGCATAAGCCACGTAACTTGCTACTTGCGTTTTCATGCTTGCCCCTCGTTGGTGCGGTGTCGGCTTGGCTCGGGCACGAATATGCAGCCGGACAGCCCGAACTGCTCGGAGCTCTTATGCTGTTCGCGGCTAGCGGTATCATCTACCTGCTATTTGAAGATATCGCTCCGCAAGTCAGGCTCGAGCGGCAGTGGGCCCCGCCCCTCGGTGCGGTCGCTGGCTTTCAGCTTGGGCTGCTGGGCGACATGCTGATCAGCTAAAACCAGCCCTGCTTGCGGAACCTATCGGCAATCTGCGCTTCGGCTTCCGGCCGTCCGGCGTTGATCATCTGTTCTTGCCAGAACCACCAAATGTAGCGCTCGAATTCCGGCGTCATATCTGGTGCTTGGCGCAAAGCTTCCTCAGCTCCAAGCTCATGCACATTGGCCGCGATATGGTGAAAGTCGATCTTGCCAAACAGCACCGCGGGTTTGTGAAAGAAATATCCAAAGAACGCCGCTGACGAATTTTGTGTCACGACATAATCACATTTGGGTAGGTAGGTTTCCATCTCACCCATCGCGATTTGCACTCGCTCATGCGCTTTCTCGATCGCTTCAAGCGCAGCCAGGTCACTGTTAGAATAGCTTTCTTTCGGGTGCAGCCCGATCACAATTTTGCGCTCGCTGTCGTGCTTCAAAACGGCTTCGATCATCGCAAGCGGGCTCGCCGCCTGAAACGAACGCTGCTCAGAGATGTGCCCTTGAAGCGGGATGTAAACAAAGCCCTCACGGCTTGTCACAGCATCAGGAAACATCTTGTTGCGTTTGTTCCTGACAAAGCGTTGCGCCTTGGTTATCTTTACGATCTCAGGGTTAAACCGCGTCTTGGCAACGTCAAACTCCCAGCGCTTGTCGCTCGCCTCAATCGCCCAAAACGGGTAGGCATAAGCACGTCGCATCACGAGCGTGTGCGCATTCATCGGCGCTTTCATGTGAACCAAGGCATGGCCTTCAAACGGCTCATCGCGCGTGGCCTCGTCAGCGTATGACACCGCATATCCGCCGCCGCGCAGCACCGCCTCAACCTTACCAACAAAGTTGTGCTCACCCGCCGCAGCGCTGGTTTTCATTTCAGGCTCAAGAAAGATCGTAACATGTTTATCCATGCCGCCTGCTACGCCTGAAACACCCAGCAAACAAGCCAAACCTTGCGCCCCCGCCCCCAAGCCGCCATATATCTTTTCAAGACAGGAGGCCCGCATGGCAGATACAGATTTCCCCGGTTGGCACGGCACGACCATCGTCGGCGTCAGAAAAGGCGGCGAGGTTGTGATAGCAGGCGACGGGCAAGTTTCGCTCGGCCAAACCGTGATCAAAGGCACTGCCCGCAAAGTGCGGCGCATATCTCCGGGTGGGCACGACTGTTTGGTTGGTTTTGCGGGCTCGACGGCTGATGCCTTCACGCTACTTGAGCGGCTTGAGGCCAAGCTTGAAGCCACACCCGGCCAACTCATGCGCGCCTGTGTCGAGCTGGCAAAAGACTGGCGCACCGACAAGTATTTGCAAAAACTTGAAGCAATGCTGATCGTCACCGACGGCAAAGATCTCTTCGTGATCACCGGCGCTGGCGATGTGCTTGAGCCGGAACATGACGTCACCGCTATCGGCTCTGGCGGCAACTTCGCCCTCGCGGCCGCGCGTGCACTTATGGACACCGACATGAGCGCCGAAGACATCGCCCGTAAGTCGATGGCCATCGCCTCTGACATCTGCGTTTACACCAACGGCAAACTCACCGTTGAAACGATCAAGGGATAACCAGCATGACCGACCTAACACCCCGCGAAATCGTTTCTGAGCTTGATCGCTTTATCATCGGCCAGTCCGGTGCAAAGCGCGCTGTTGCTGTTGCTCTTCGTAACCGCTGGCGTCGTAAGCAACTGTCTGACGACCTGCGCGATGAAGTCTACCCCAAGAACATCCTGATGATCGGCCCGACTGGTGTCGGCAAAACCGAAATTTCCCGCCGCCTCGCCAAGCTCGCGCGCGCGCCTTTCCTCAAGGTGGAAGCGACAAAGTTCACCGAGGTTGGCTATGTTGGTCGTGATGTTGAGCAGATCATCCGTGACCTTGTTGATGCCGCGATCATCCAAACCCGCGAGCTGATGCGCGAAGACGTGAAAGCCCGCGCCTTTGAGGCCGCACAAGAGCGTGTTATCACCGCCATCGCCGGTGAAGATGCCCGCGATGGCACCCGCGAGATGTTCCGCAAAAAGCTCAAAACCGGCGAGCTTGACGACACCGTAATTGAGCTCGACATCGCCGACACTTCAAACCCGATGGGCGGCATGTTCGACATCCCCGGCCAGCCCGGAAGCCAACCGGGTATGATGAACCTCGGCGAAATGTTCGGCAAAGCCATGGGCGGGCGCACCACGCGCAAAAAGCTCACCGTTGCCGAAAGCTACGATGTGCTTATTTCCGATGAGGCCGACAAGCTGCTCGATGATGAAACCGTCACCAAAGCTGCACTAGAGAATGTTGAACAAAATGGCATCGTCTTCTTGGACGAGATCGACAAAGTTTGCGCCCGCAAAAGCGCCCAAGGCGCCGATGTTTCCCGCGAAGGTGTGCAGCGCGACTTGCTGCCGCTGATTGAGGGCACAACCGTCAGCACCAAGCATGGCGCGGTGAAAACCGACCACATCCTGTTCATCGCCTCCGGTGCTTTCCACATCGCCAAGCCGTCTGATTTGCTCCCCGAGCTGCAAGGCCGCTTGCCGATCCGCGTTGAACTGCGTGCGCTCACAGAAGATGACTTTGTGCGCATCCTCACCGAAACCGACAACGCTCTGACGCTGCAATACACCGCTCTGATGGCCACCGAAGAAGTCACCGTTAACTTCGAGCCGGAAGGCATCAAGGCCCTCGCCAAGATCGCCGCCGAGGTAAACTCGACTGTTGAAAATATCGGTGCGCGGAGGCTCTACACCGTGCTTGAGCGTGTGTTCGAAGAGCTATCGTTCACCGCCCCCGACCGTGCTGGAGAGAGCGTCACAGTCAATGCCGCCTTTGTTGAGGAGCATCTCGGCGAGCTGATGAAATCGGCTGATCTGTCAGGATACGTGCTTTAAGCGCATCGTTTTCACCCGATTAGTAAATTTGTCGCATATTTTTTTCTATTTGCATGAAGTATGCGCAAAACACGCACGTAAAGTGCGATAGGTTTCCTGCAACCACAGGAGCAAACCCATGAGCACAACCGTCTACCAAAACATCGCCCGCGCTGTCAGCGATCACGGCGTCACAACAATGTTCGGCCTCATGGGCGACGCAAACCTCTTTATGGTCGACAGTTTCGTTCGCGAACAAAAAGGCGCGTTCGTTCCCGCCGCACATGAAGGTAGCTCGGTGCTCATGGCTCTGGCCTACACACATGTCGCTGGTAAAGTCGGTGTCGCAACTGTCACCCACGGCCCCGGCCTGACAAACTGCATGACAGCCCTAACAGAAGGAGCGCGCGGGCATATCCCGATGGTTCTGCTTGCCGGCGACACCCCCTCGGCAAACCCTCGGCACTTGCAAAGCATCGACCAACGCGAAGTGATCAAAGCAACAGGTGCCGGCTTTGAACAAATGCGCACGCCTGAAACCGTAACGATGGATGTGGCCCGCGCCTTCTACCGCGC
Organism: Lentibacter algarum; assembly: GCF_018860975.1. Taxonomy (GTDB): domain Bacteria; phylum Pseudomonadota; class Alphaproteobacteria; order Rhodobacterales; family Rhodobacteraceae; genus Lentibacter; species Lentibacter algarum_A. The sequence continues at coordinate 42,145 of NZ_JAHKQI010000002.1, read as the reverse complement.
ACAAGTCGAACGGCGGCCAATCGTGCTCAACATGCCAGCCGACTACATGTGGCAAGAGGCCAGCTACACTGCGCAAAAGCTCGATGTTTTCACTGCTCCCGGCGGCGTTGCCGAGGGTGACATTCTTGATCAAGCCATCGGGATGATCGCCTCTGCGCGCCGCCCCCTGATCCTCGCCGGTGCGGGTGCTATCAGCGCACGAGAACAGCTGATCAAACTCGCTGACCGCCTTGAAGCCCCCCTCGCGACAACGCTCAAAGCCAAGGGCCTGTTCAACGATCACCCCTATAACATCGCGATTTTTGGCACGCTCTCAACGCCCGCCGCCTATGATCTGATCGCGCAATCCGACTGCATCATCTGCTTCGGAACCAGTCTGCATGCCTTTACCACCGATCAAGGCAAGCTGATGAAAGACAAGCGCATCGTGCAAATCGACGTTGAGCCAACAGCTATCGGCGGCAGTTTGCACCCCGACGCTGCCTTGGTGGCAGACGCTGCCCTTACCGCCGAAACGATCCTCTATTGGCTTGATGAGGCCGAGATCACCCCAAGTGGTTTCACCCGCGAGCTTGATGTCAAAACTCTCACAGATCACCCGATCGCCGCCGACAAAACCGCAGCGGGTTGCATCAACTACATTCACGCCTTGCAGCGCCTTGAAGACGCCCTGCCAAAAGACCGCCTGCTTGTGACAGACGGCGGCCGCTTCATGACAGAGTCCTGGGTGCGCATCTCGGTCAATGATCCGGCCAGTTTCGTAGCAACAACAAACTTCGGCTCAATCGGCATCGGCTTGCAGGAAGCCATCGGCGCCGGTGTCGCAGCGCCCGAGCGCCCTGTCGTTTTGTTCACGGGTGATGGCGGGTTTATGATGGGGGGCATCAACGAGTTTAACACCGCCGTGCGCCTCGGCCTCGACTTAATCGTAATCGTCGCCAACGACTCAGCCTACGGCGCCGAACACATTCAGTTCCTTGATCGCAAAATGGATCCGGGCCTGTCGGAGTTTCACTGGCCCTCCTTTGCCGACACCGCAACCTCACTTGGCGGTCAGGGCTTTGAAGTCACCTCAAACGAAGAGCTTGAAGCCGCGCTCACAGCACTTGAGACCCGCAGCAAACCGATCCTCATAGAGCTCCGCCTCGACCCCCTCGATGTCCCCCGCATGCGCATCTAAATCAGCGCCCGCACTTTTTCTTGTTCCAAATATCCCCGCCGGAGGCTCCCCAGCTCTCGGACAAAACCGGCATCACATTTCTAAGCAATGCTCAGGTATCTATTATCACCTCTTGACGCCAACACGACCCATCAGTCACGTTTCAAGGAAAAACCGAAACAACCGCTGGGTAGACCACCGCCATGCCACATAACACAACACGCCTCGCTCTGCTTTTTTGCTGCCTTCCCACACTTGCGTTTGCTCAAGAGGCACACTGGACATTGGGTGACCCGCAAACCCAGTATGGCAAGACTTATCATTATAGTTCACCCACCCTGAAACCGGGCGAAGAGCTAACTATCACCGCCTCATTTACAAAAGAGATCAGCGAGGCGCTTAGAGAGATAAAGCGTGATCCAAGACTGGGTAACTATAGAACCCTCAATAAACTTATGAATGAACACGGGTATGTTCGTGGCCTTTCGCCAAATGTAACTCGCAATAGCCGTGAATGCGCGTTGCGTATCTTGGCCAAAAAGGCTCAAAAGAGCTTTTCCGGTAAAGCAGACGAAGAGACTTTTTTCGCCCGATGCTACACCGAGAAGCTGTATGAAAGCGGTATCGATCCTGATCGTATTCATGTCTCCTATGCTTTTGAAGCTCCCGACAATGTCGTTACCAGTTGGCCAATTCTCTACGACCCAAAACAAAGGACTCTTAAAGACCTCAGTTCATTCAAAGACTCCCGAGTTAAGCTCAATGATTTTGTCGGTGGCAAACTTGAGTGTTACAATAGTTCTGCCGGTCTGAGCGCCAAAGTTAAGCTGGCCTATGATGAGGGCACATCATGGAAAGACCCTAGTTACGTTCCTTGCATCGACAGCGACATCAAAACAGTCAGAGCTAACATCTCTATCTCACGTTCGCTCTTGGCCGCTTATCGCGCCGAGAAAAATATTCGAGACGTGGCTATCGGACAGGTCTTCATTCTGGACTCAGGTAAAAGCAAAATCCGCTATGCTTATCTCTCAGAAGTGTTTGATGTTTTCGGACTTCGGTAACCCTTTGCCTCCCTCACCGCGTGCGGTGCATTAACCATATTTCGCAGGCCACGCGGCTCCAGAACCGTCTGCATCCATTATGCACTGTGGTATGCACTATTTGCTGCACGGGTTGTGCAGCGCGCTTTCTCGCAACAAACACCCGTTAACCCCACCGCACGGTGCTCTGCCAAATTAGCCCTTTCCTTTTCGGTGCTGCTGCCCGAAACCTGATGCATGAGCACAATCGCATTCCTCAAAAGTAACCTTCGCTGGCTCCTTGCTGGCGCGTTGCTCACCTTCATGTCGAGCTTCGGTCAGACGTTTTTCATCTCGGTTTTCGCCGGAGAAATCCGTGCAGAGTTTGGCCTGTCACATGGTGAATGGGGCGGTATTTATGCCCTCGGAACCCTCGCTTCCGCCTTGGTCATGGTCTGGGCTGGCGGGCTTACTGATCACTACCGCGTTCGCACCCTCGGCCCTGTCATTTTGGTGCTTCTTGCAAGCGCTTGCATCTTCATGGCCAGCCTCTCGGCGCTATGGCTTTTGCCTGTTGTCATTTTCTCTCTGCGTATCACCGGGCAAGGCATGACAAACCACATCGCGGTGGTTGCGATGGCCCGCTGGTTCACTGCCACACGCGGCCGCGCGCTCTCTATCGCCTCACTCGGGGTAAGTGTCGGACAAGCCCTTTTACCCCTACTGTTTGTGTTCTTGCTTACGGTCTATGACTGGCGCATTCTTTGGGTTGTTTCGGCGCTTGCTGTCTTGGCTGGCATCCCTATTTTAACAGGGCTATTGCGGCAAGAGCGCACGCCGCAATCTATCGCACATTCTTCGCAATCTCTGGGCATGAACGCTCGCCAATGGACACGAAACCAAGCCGTGAAGCACCGGTTGTTCTGGTGCATGGTTCCGACGCTTCTCGGCCCCGCCGCGTGGGGCACTGCGCTGATGTTTCATCAAGTGCATTACTCCGAGATCAAAGGCATCGCGCATGTCACATTCGTGGCGATGTTCCCTGTCTATACCGCCGCCACGATCATCTCGATGTTGCTCACGGGATGGGCGCTTGACCGTATCGGAACCGCACGGCTGATCCCATTTATGCACCTCCCTGCTGTGCTCGCTTTCGTCGTCTTCGCGCTTGCCGGCGGCCCTTGGGGCTTGCTGCTTGGGTTCGTGCTTTTCGGCATGTCGTCGGGCGCACATTCCACTCTGCCCAGCGCCTTCTGGGCCGAGTTCTACGGCACCGCACACATCGGTTCGATCAAAGCGCTTGCCGCGGCGATCATGGTGCTCGGTTCAGCTATTGGCCCAGGCATCACCGGATGGGGCATCGATGCTGGTATCGGGCTGGAGACGCAATATTTAGCCGTAGCCCTCTATTTTATTGGCTCAAGCCTGCTTATGTGGATAGGAGTGCGACGAGCAGCTGTCGACTTGCCTGAACTTGTCAAAACCGCTCACGACCACTAGAACAAAACAGGCGGGAAAGCCCGTTTGAACAGTGAAAGAGGTCAGATGACCCAAGCAGATGATCTCCCCATCGTGCGCTCCGCAAGGCGCGTGCTGAAGACTGAAGCAAACGCCATTTTGGAAATGGTTGAGGCCTTGCCAGAAGACTTCGCCGATGTAGTCGAGCTTGTCCTGAAAACCAAGGGTCGGGTGATCATTTCCGGCGTTGGTAAATCGGGCCATATCGGGCGCAAAATGTCAGCGACTTTTGCCAGCACGGGCACGCCATCATATTTTGTTCACGCCTCGGAAGCGAGCCATGGTGACTTGGGCATGATCACCGATGATGACATCTGTCTGCTGATTTCAAACTCCGGTGAAACCAAAGAACTCAGCGACATACTGCTGCACACGCGGCGCTTCAATATCCCGATGGTGGCGATCTCGTCGAACATCAGTAGCACCTTGATGAACGCGGCCGATTACAAGCTCAACCTGCCAAACCTACCCGAAGCCTGCGCGATCGGCATGGCGCCGACAACTTCGACAACTCTAACGCTTGCTCTCGGTGACGCGCTGGCTGTTTCCGTCATGGAGCAACGCGGTTTTGGCAGTGATGACTTCCTCAAAAATCACCCGGGCGGTAAGCTCGGCGCGCAGCTTTCTCGTGTTGCTGACCTCATGCACAAAGGCGAGAAAGTCCCCACAGTCGAAACTGATACACCGATGTCGGATGTGCTCTTGTCTATGACATCAAAAGGCTTTGGCATAACCGGCGTGCTGGAAAACGGCACGCTGATCGGCGTTATTTCTGACGGTGACTTGCGCCGCCATATGGGCAATCTTATGGAAAAAACAGCAGGTGAAATTGCCACAATTGATCCGGTGACAATCACCCCTGATCTCTTCGCAGCACAGGCGCTTGCATTGTTGAACGAGAAAAAGATCTCAGCACTTATGGTGGTTGACGACGCCAGGCGCCCCGCCGGAATTGTTCACATTCACGATCTTCTCCGGGCAGGTGTCGCATGAAAGTCATCGTTCTCATACCCGCTCGTTTTGCCTCTACTCGCTACCCGGGAAAGCCTCTGGTCGAGCTCAAGCAAAAAGACGGCAGCAGTAAGAGCTTGATCCAGATGAGCTTTGAAGCCGCAAGCCAGATCGCGGGTGTTTCCGAGGTTTATGTCGTCACCGATGATGATCGCATCCGCGCCGCTGCCGAGGGTTTTGACGCGCCGGTTATCATGACCAGCCCAGAGCGCGAAAACGGCACAGCGCGTTGTGCAGAAGCTGTGAAGGTCGCGAAGCTTGAAGCCGATCTGTTCATCAACTTCCAAGGCGACGCACCGCTGACACCGCCTTGGTTTGTCGAAGACCTGATCGCCGGAATGGCCGCTGACGCGAGCGCGCAAATGGCAACACCTGTTCTACAATGTGACGCAACAACCTACGCAATGTTCAAAGAAGACCGTGCCAATGGCCGCGTGGGCGGAACTACAGTTGTGTTCGGCGACAAAGGCAGAGCGATCTACTTTTCAAAAGAAGTTCTACCGTTTATCGACCCCGCGAAAGTGCCGGGTGCTGACATTCCCGTCTATCACCATGTCGGCGTTTACGCCTACCGGCCGGAGGCGCTTAAGGCCTACATAAGCTGGCCAGAGTGTGGTTTGGAGAAGCTCGAAGGCCTCGAACAGCTACGCTTTCTTTACAATGGTGTTCCTGTAAAATGTGTCGAAGTTGAAGCCCGTGGCCGCCTTTTTTGGGAACTCAACAACCCAGAAGATGTCGCGCGGATAGAAAAGGTATTGGCAGAGCAATGACCAAAGTAATTGATATCAACGGTGTGAAAGTCGGCGGCAAAGAACCCTTCATGCTTATCGCTGGCCCATGCCAGATCGAAGGACTTGATCATGCCCGCATGATGGCCGAGAAAATCCTCAAGGCTTGTGAGCCGACAGGCACAAAGCTCATCTACAAATCGAGCTACGACAAAGCCAACCGAACTTCGCTTGATACCAGTCGTGGCACCGGAATGGAGGAAGGGCTGACAATTCTCTCGAAGATACGAGAAGAGTTTGGCTGTCCGGTTATCACCGACGTTCACGACACTCATCAATGCGCCCCCGTGGCCCAAGCGGTTGATGTGATCCAGATCCCTGCTTTCCTTTGTCGTCAGACTGACTTGCTGCTTGCCGCTGGTGAAACCGGTGCTGCACTCAATGTCAAAAAAGGCCAGTTCCTCGCCCCTTGGGAGATGGCCAATGTCGCAACAAAAATCGCCAGCACGGGCAACGAACGTATCATGCTTTGCGATCGCGGCACATCATTTGGTTACAACACTTTGGTCAGCGACTTTCGCGGCCTACCGATCATGGCACAGTCGGGTTACCCAGTAGTTTTTGACGCGACGCACTCGGTTCAGCAGCCCGGTGGTCACGGCACAACATCTGGCGGCCAACGCGAATTTGCGCCGGTTTTGGCGCGCGCCGCAGTGGCTGTTGGCGTCTCGGCTTTGTTTATCGAAACACACCAAGACCCCGACAATGCGCCTTGCGACGGGCCGAACATGATCCCGATTGATCAGATGCAAGACCTCATTAGCAACCTTGCCCGCTATGATGCGATCAGCAAGGAAAGCTAGATGAAAGTCACGCCTACTTCTTTGCCTGATGTGCTTATTCTTGAGCCGGCACGCTACGGCGACAGTCGCGGGTTTTTCTCTGAAAGCTGGAACAAGGCGCGGCTTGCAGAGCACGGCATTGAGGCCGAGTTTGTGCAAGACAATCATTCGCTGTCCTCGGCTGCAAACACCGTGCGTGGCCTGCATTTTCAAGCACCCCCGCTTGCGCAAGCCAAGCTGGTGCGTTGCGGTCGCGGTTCTTTGTTTGATGTCGCGGTTGATATCCGCAGAGGCTCTCCAACCTACGGCAAGTGGGTTGGTGTCGATTTGTCGTTTGAAAACGGTAAACAGCTCTACATTCCCGAGGGGTATGCGCACGGGTTCATCACCCGCGAGCCTGACACCGAGATCATCTACAAATGCAACGCCTACTACTCGCCTGAAGCCGACGGCGCGATATTGTGGAACAGTTGCGGCGTAGACTGGGGCTTTAGCGGCTCGCCGGAGCTCAGCGCAAAAGACGCTGATGCAATGCCATTTGATAGGTTCGAAAGCCCGTTTGTGATGGAGAGCTCGACATGAAACTTCTCGTCACTGGCGGCGCTGGCTTTATCGGGTCGGCTGTTGTGCGACTGGCTGTTTCGCGTGGGCACGACGTCGTCAACCTTGACGCGCTTACCTATGCTGCCTGCCTGGATAATGTCGCTAGCGTTGCCAGCAGCCCGCTCTACACGTTCGAGCAGGTTGATATCTGCGACATGCCGGCGCTTGAGGCCGCGTTTGCCAAACACCAACCCGACGCTGTAATGCACCTTGCCGCTGAAAGCCACGTTGATCGTAGCATCGATGGTCCGGGAGCTTTCATCGAAACAAACGTGATCGGCACCTACAACATGCTGCAAGCAGCGCGCGGTTATTGGGAGGGCAACGGCAAGCCTGAAAGCTTTCGCTTTCACCACATCTCCACCGATGAGGTGTTTGGTTCACTCGGAGCGAAAGGGCAGTTCACCGAAGAAACGCCTTACGATCCCCGCTCGCCCTACTCCGCTTCGAAAGCCAGCTCAGATCACCTTGTGCGTGCTTGGGCCGAAACCTATGGCCTGCCTGTCGTGCTGACAAACTGCTCCAACAACTACGGCCCGTTTCATTTCCCTGAAAAGCTTGTTCCTGTAGTTATCCTCAACGCTCTGCACGGCAAACCTATTCCGATTTATGGCAAGGGCGAGAATGTGCGCGATTGGCTTTATGTCGAAGATCACGCCGACGCATTGCTGCTGGTTTTGCAAGACGGCATGCTTAATCGCAGCTACAATATCGGCGGCGAAAATGAGCTGAGCAATCTAGAGTTGGTGCAGATGATTTGCACGATTCTCGACAAGCTTAGGCCCGCTAATAAGCCCTACGCCGATCAAATCAAGTTTGTCACAGACCGCCCCGGCCACGACATGCGCTACGCAATTGATCCATCTCGCATTCGCGAAGAACTCGGTTGGCGGCCATCGGTGACTGTTGAGCAAGGACTCGAGAAAACCGTGCGTTGGTATCTTGATAATGAAGCCTGGTGGAAGCCACTGCTCGATCGCTCTGGAGTTGGTGAAAGGCTCGGCAAAGCATGAGTGTGCTTGTCTTCGGCAAAACCGGACAAGTCGCGCAAGAACTTTGGAGCGCGCACCCCGAGTATATCTATCTAGGGCGAGATGACGCCGATCTGTCAAACCCCGAAACCTGTGCTGAAGCGATCAAAACACTCAAACCCAGCGCCGTTATCAATGCAGCGGCCTATACTGCAGTCGACCGCGCCGAGGAAGAAGAGGAACTGGCGCTGCTCATCAATGCCAAAGCCCCCGAAGCTATGGCCAAGGCCTGCGCGGCGCTCTCGGTCCCTTTCATCCATATCTCGACGGACTATGTGTTTGATGGTACGGGCAAAGATGCGCAAAGTCCTGATAAGCCAACAGCTCCCGTAAACGCTTATGGCCAAACGAAGCTCGCTGGTGAAACCGCTATTCGTAATAGCGGCGTGAAGTATGCGATCTTGCGTACGTCATGGGTGTTTTCTGCGCACGGAAGTAACTTCGCCAAATCAATGTTGCGCCTGTCTGAAAGCCGCAGCGAGCTTGGGATAGTGGCAGATCAGATCGGCGGCCCAACTCCGGCAGCAGACATCGCAAGCACCTGTGCTTTGCTCGCGAGAAACTTGAAGACAAGTGGAACCTATCATTTTTCCGGCGCGCCAGATGTTAGCTGGGCTGATTTCGCCCGCGAGATATTTGCGCAGGCAGGCCGCGATGTAACCGTCACCGACATCAAAACCGCCGACTACCCTACACCCGCCAAGCGCCCGCTCAACTCGCGGCTTGATTGTGCCTCACTCATGTCAGATTTCGGGGTTATACGCCCGAGTTGGAAACACGGTTTAGCAGAGGTATTGAAAGAACTGAAATGACTCAGCGCAAAGGTATCATCCTCGCAGGCGGCTCCGGCACGCGGCTTTACCCGATCACCATTGGTGTGTCCAAACAGTTGCTGCCGATCTATGATAAGCCGATGATCTATTACCCGCTGTCTGTGCTCATGTTTGGCGGTATCCGTGAAATCGCGATCATCACCACGCCTCAAGACCAAGAACAGTTTCAGCGCACACTTGGTGACGGTTCGCAGTGGGGCTTGTCGCTCACATACATCACCCAGCCCTCACCTGACGGGTTGGCGCAGGCTTATCTCTTAGCGGCAGATTTCCTTGATGGTGCGCCCAGCGCAATGGTTCTGGGTGACAATATCTTTTTCGGTCACGGCCTGCCCGAAGTGCTCGCTGCGGCTGACAAGATCACCCAAGGTGGCACAGTTTTCGGCTATCGCGTGGCCGACCCTGAGCGTTATGGCGTTGTTGATTTTGCCCAAGACGGGACTGTGAAAGCCATCATCGAAAAGCCTAAGGTTGCGCCGTCTCCCTACGCCGTAACTGGCCTCTATTTTCTGGATGAAACCGCACCAGAGCGTGCTGCCAAAGTCGAGCCTTCCGAGCGCGGCGAACTTGAGATCACCTCACTGCTCGAAAGCTATTTGCACGATGGTCAACTTTCGGTTCAACAAATGGGCCGTGGCTACGCTTGGCTTGATACGGGCACTCACGGGTCATTGCTTGATGCCGGAAACTTCGTGCGCACACTTTCCGAGCGCCAAGGCCTGCAAGTTGGGTCACCCGAAGAAATCGCTTATTCGCGCGGCTGGATCTCGGCTGCTGAATTGCAAAAACGTGCCGAAAATTTTGCGAAAAACTCTTATGGGCAATATTTGCTCGGCCTGCTGAAGTAGCCTCAGCGTTGTCGACGTAGATAGACATAATATGCTCCGCCGCCGCCATGCCGCAAATGCGCTTGAGACACCTGCATCACTATCTGCGCCAGCGGCGGTGTCGAAAGCCAATGCGGAACTTGATGCCGCAATACCCCGAGTTTAACAGGAATAGGCCCGCCATCATCGCGAGCTTTGCCCTTGCCAGTGACAACCAAAACCAGCCGCTTTCCATCACTACAGGCACGCAAAATAAACGCGTTCAGCCGCGGGTGCGCTTCCGCTTGAGTCATTCCGTGCAGGTCAAGTTTGGCTTCAGGTTTAAGCTTTCCGCGCTTCATCGTGGTGTGCTTTTTACGGTCCATCTGCACCGGTGCCTTGGCGACAGAGTTGCGTATGTCACCCGTGATATCATGCGAGGGTTGGTAGGTTTTCGCATTCACGCCAAGCTCAAACTGCATGATCGGCTCGATCGCTTTTGCGCGCGTCGGGCTTTTGCGCACTTGTTCGGCCAAGGGCACCTTGCGCTTCGGGTGCATCGGCACTGCCGTGTCAGCAACCTTCCGCCAAAGCTCAAGCTCGTCTTTGTTCGGCTTACGCCGGCTCATGGAGCATCAACCGGTAAAAAAGCATAGGCGCGTTGGATCGGCATCAACACTATCATGCGCCCGGGGTCACGCAATTTGCCAGCCGCCAGCCCCGCTTTGTCACCTGTACCAAAAAACACATCAGCGCGCTGTGCGCCCTTGATAGCCGAGCCGGTATCTTGCGCGATCATTAGTCGGCGCAGCTTGTTTTCGCCGTCTTTCTCAACCCAAACAGGTGCCCCGAGCGGGGTGTAGCGCCGGTCGACTGCAATGCTGCGCATGGTTGTTATCGAGCGGTTCATCGCGCCGAGCGGCCCCTTGTCAGCGGGCACTTCACTGACTTCACGAAAGAACACATATGAAGGGTTGTGGCGTAGCAGTTCCGGCCCCTCTACGGGGTTGCGACGGACCCAGTTCTTGATCACTTGAGCAGAAACCTGATGCGCGTTGTAAACACCACGGCGAACAAGCTCGACACCGATGGAACGATACTCATGCCCGTTCTTGCCACCATAGCCCACCCGAATAAACTGCCCATTGGGCAAGCGCACTCGCCCCGAGCCTTGCACCTGTAAAAAGAACAGCTCCACAGGATCATCTACCCAAACAATCTCGAGCCCACGGCCTTTCATTGTTGGTCCATCAAGGATCTCGCGGCGCGACAACCATTTGCTGACACCGCGCGCCTCGGGGGGGAGTTTGTAGATCGGATATTTGTAGCGATCCGATGGCCGCACATCACCGTCAAGCTCAGGCTCGTAGTAACCTGTAAACAGTGCGTCTTTACCGTCGGAAATCTGCACCGGCTTAAAAAACAGCTCGAAAAAGGTCTTGGCGTTTTTTTGGTGCTTGGCGGCTTTGCACAAGGCGCGCCAGTCAGGGTCTTTCATGTCTTGGCAGGTGTTCAAAAACACATCAAGCGCGGCTTGGTGGTCGTCGTTTTCCCAACCGTCGAGTTCGGCAAAATCTAGCAGCCGATATTCAATCTCTTCAGCGGCGTTTGTCGGACCAACCATCATAAGCCCCGCGAAGAGTGCTGCTAAAATTCTGCGTTTCATTCACCCGTGGCAACAAGAAGCCAGTTCAGATCATCCGAGCCCATTTCACGCTCGAATGTCCAAATGTCTTTCTGGGTCTTTACCTTGCCCTCTTCACCTTCGACAATTTCACCAGAGTTGTCGCGCACAACTGATGTCAGATCGCCCACAAACTTGATGCTGATCTCGGCTGTGCCACTCGCTTCATGGAACGAGGCCGAGTGAACCGACATCTCGCGGATACCCACAAAGTCAGCTTCGATCTTCAGGCCTTTCTTCTCACGCGCTTCAACAACCTGAGCGAACACATCGTAAACTTCTTCAGCGAGGAAGGGTTTGATCTCGGCCAGCTCACCACGTTCAAAACCCATCAGGATCATTTCATATGCACCGCGTGCGCCTTGCAAGAAGGTGCCCACACCAAAAGAAGCCTCTTTTTGCTTCATCTTCGCGAAGGCTTTGGCCGCTTCGCTGTTCTCGTCAACATGATCAGTGATGTCTTCATCGGGCCCACCGTCGATCACCTCAAACTTGCGTTTGTTGTTTGCCCGCTGTTGAGGCTGTTGGCGCGGTGCTTCATAGCCCTCGCGCGTTCCCAAAACACTGCGCAAGCGCAGGATAAGAAAAACGGCGATACCTGCCAGAACCAGAAGTTGGAGAATAGGCGAATTCATGAAGACCTCATAAGTGAGCGTAGCAAAAGACACTAACAGCACTTATGTATGTGATGGGCGGGGTCAAGTCTACCGCGCCTGAATGAACACAGGAGTTTTATATATGTGGCTGCTTTTCGCGTTTGTTGCGGTGCCTCTTATCGAAATCGGGCTGTTTATACAGGTCGGCGGGGCTATCGGCCTTTGGCAAACCCTCGCTATTGTGCTTCTGACAGCAGTGTTGGGCACTTGGCTTTTGCGCACGCAGGGGCTTATGGCGCTTAGCAACTTGCAGCGTTCGTTCGGTGAGTTGCGTGACCCGACAGAGCCACTAGCTCATGGCGCGATGATCTTGTTTTCAGGCGCATTGCTGCTCACGCCCGGGTTTTTCACTGATACTGTCGGCTTTTTACTTCTCATACCTGCAGTGCGCACCGGCATGTTCAAATACCTGCGCGCACGAATGAATGTGCAAAGCTTCAGTTCCTCGCAAGCCCATAACCCTTACCAGCGAGAGGCCGAGGGTGATGTGATCAATGCGGAATATCACGAAGTCAAACCACCCAAGAAACCAACACATGACACGTCAGGTTGGACAAAACACTGATCAAAGCAAGCATTGAGGCTTACGCGCGGCAGTGCTATGCCACACGCAAGTTTATTTCTGATGGAGAATATCATGGCCGAGAATGGCGCAGCCCCCGAGCAGCAACCCGTTAAGTTGAACGTTATCAACCAGTTCATTCGCGACATGTCGTTTGAGAATATTCTGGCTCAAAAAGGTGCCGAAGGCGAAGTGACGCCTGATGTGAACGTTCAGGTAAACCTCGACGCGAAAAAACGCGAAACCGAGAACCATTATGAAGTTGCGATCAAGCTTGTGGTTACCTCAACAAACAAAGCTGATGCCGCGACCAAATTGTTCTTGCTTGAAATCGACTATGTCGGCCTGTTCAACATCGAAAACGTGCCGGAAGATCAGCTGCACCCGTTCTTGCTGATCGAATGCCCGCGCCTGTTGTTCCCGTTCCTGCGCCGTGTTGTTTCTGACGTTACACGCGACGGTGGCTTCCCGCCGCTCAACCTTGAGAACATCGACTTTATGGCTTTGTATCGCAACGAGATCCAACGCCGACAGGCCGAGGGCGAAGGCCAGCCTGTCTCTTAGGCCTAAAGCTTTTTCCAAAGCGCGCCGTCGCCCAATGCGTCAACAAACGCTGCATGGGCGGCGGCTTCTTTTTCGCTCAGCCTGCTTGCAAGCGTTTCTGGCCGCGGGCTTGGGCGCCAGTTGTCCGCACCATCAGTTTCTGTCTTTTCACCAGCCGAAGCAGACAGCGCAAAATCTGGTTGTTTGCCGCCGATCAGCTCAAGATAGACTTCAGCCAAAATCTCGGAATCGAGCAAAGCTCCGTGCAGGGTGCGCGACGAATTGTCGATGTTAAAGCGCCTGCATAAAGCATCAAGTGACGCAGGCGAACCTGGAAACTTCCGCCTAGCGATTTCCAAAGTATCAAGTGCCTGGCTCATCGGAAGCTTGGGTAGACCCATCCAACCGAGCTCGGCATTGAGAAACTTCATGTCAAACGACGCGTTGTGAATGATCATTTTTGACGTGCCGACAAAATCAAGAAATGCCTGCCCGATCTGTTTGAATTTCGGTTTGTCGGCCAAAAATTCATCGCCTAGCCCATGTACAGCAAAAGCCTCCTGAGGCATGCCACGCTCGGGGTTGATATATTGGTGGTAGGTGTTGCCCGTCGGCATGTGGTTGAGCAACTCAACTGCACCGATCTCGACAATCCGGTCGCCTTGCTCGGGCTCAAAGCCGGTTGTTTCGGTGTCTAGAACAATCTCACGCATCGCTCAGCCCTGCCCTTATCTGCGACAATATCTCAAGCACCTGCGCTCTGGCGTGCTCTTTCGTGTCAGTGATCACAACATAATCGGCCCGCGCGCGCTTTTCTACATCAGGCATTTGCTTGGCCTTTATCGTTTCAAACTGCGCTTCGGTCATCGTTCCGCGCTCAAGCACACGACGGCGCTGTTCTACCTCGTCGATCGACACCACAACAACAGCTTTCATCGCAGCATCTCCACCGGTTTCAAACAGGATGGGTATATCAAATACGATGATATCTGCCCCGGACGCCTTGATGAAATCGGCCCTATCTTGCGCGACCAGCGGGTGAACAATCATTTCGATTTTCTTGAGAGTGTCCGGTTGCGCAGCGATCAAGCCTTTTAGCTTCTCACGCGAAACCGCTCCACCTTCAACAGCTTCCGGAAAGACGGCTTGCATCGAAGCGACCGCTGCACCGCCTTTACTGTAAAGCCTATGCACAGCTGCATCGGCGTCCCAAACATCGCAACCTTCTTCAGCAAATATCTTGGCTGTGGTTGATTTCCCCATGCCAATCGAGCCTGTGAGTCCAAGCCAGAATGCCATCAGCCCAATACCGCCGCTCGGGTTTCTTCTGTCACTTCCGGCCGTTCACCGAACCAGCGCTCAAATCCGGGAACGGCTTGGTGCAGTAGCATACCGAGCCCGTCAACCGCGACACAACCGGCCTGTCTGGCATGTGCAAGCAGGTTCGTTTCAAGCGGCGCATAGACAAGATCATTCACCAGCGCTCCCTTCTGCAGCCCGTCAAGCGGTACCCGCAGCTCTGGCTTTCCGTGCATGCCAAGTGATGTCGTGTTCACAACGGTCGCAGCGTCTTCAAGCATGTTTCCCGCTTGCACCCAGTCAACCACTTTGAGCCGCCCGCCAAAGTCATCACGTAGCTTTTCTGCCCGTAGTTTAGTGCGGTTAGAAATCATGATCTGTGGAACACCAGACTCTAGCAGCGCTGAAATAACTGCCCGAGCAGCTCCGCCAGCTCCAAGCAAGGCAGCCGGCCCTGCCTTCGGATCCCAATCCGGGGCATTTTGTTTGAGGTTTTGGATAAAGCCGTAACTGTCGGTGTTATCAGCGTGCACCTTGCCGTCTTTGCGAAAGATAAGCGTGTTTGCCGAACCAATCAGTGCCGCGCGATCAGAAATCAAGTCAGCGATACCCATGACTGCTTCTTTGTGTGGCACGGTAATGTTTGCACCGACAAACCCCATCTTAGGCATCATCTTGATCACATCAGCCAGATCATCGGCACTTACATCCATCGGGATATAGTGCCCCCGCAAGCCGAGACTCTTTAGCCAATAGCCATGTAAAGCTGGTGACTTGGAATGCGCAATGGGCGAGCCGATAACCCCCGCCAGTGGTATTTTGTTTAGCATCAGGCCTCCAACTCGCCAGTCAGCGTTAGGTAATTGATCAACTCAATAAGCGGCAAACCAAGAATGGTGAAATAGTCACCCTCGATATGAGTAAACAACCGCACGCCCTCTTCCTCAAGCTTATAACCACCAACAGAGGTTTTGATGCTCTTCCAGTTTCTTTCTAGATAGCGCTCTTGGTACCCTTCCGACAGCTCACGCATTTGCAGCCTTACCTGCCCTACATGCCGCCAGACCGGTTGTTGTTCATGATAGAGAACTACAGCGGAAAGCAGCATGTGTTTCTGCCCCGACAATGCAGTTAACTGCTCATGCGCTTCGTCAATGGTCGCGGGTTTGGAAAACACCTTGCCGTTAAAGCTAAGCACTTGATCACATCCAAGCACCAAAGCCGCTGGTTGCTTCAAGCTTACTTTACGCGCTTTCGCTTCGGCCAAAGTATCGGCAATATCACGCGGGTTGGCCCCTGCCGAATCGAGCGCTGCTTTTAACTGTTCCTCATCAACACGTGGGCGAACGCACTCGAATTCGAAGCCAGCATTGGCAAGTAACTGAGCTCTGGTCTCAGAGCCGGAAGCCAGAACAAACTTTCGCGACATGTGGATAACCCCGTAGAAAACTTAGTGAACAGTTAATGCACGGAATGGAGGGTTTCCATACATTCTGTCCTTTGGGGAGAAGTTGATCGCGTTTCACTATGTTTGCCAAGAATATTCCACCGTGGAAAAGAGTAACTTCAATTTGTGGATGTCCCGATCTGGGCTTCTCTCATACACTGTTGTCCACAGATTTTTCCAATCGACTTTCAGCCGGAAGCTGCTTGTTTTGAAAGCGTGGGCTAAAATGGTCCACATGATGCGCAACTCCGCGTTTTCCTGTGAGCATTTCTGCGGATATCTCTATAATCCACAGAGAACCCTGAGCCCTACATAAACATCATCCTTTCTTCTTTCTCTATTTATTAAGAAAGGGCCAACTCGGTTCTGGTGGATAGGTTATCTTCGAAAAAGCTGAGAATGATCAGCATTGTCTTTTGATTGACTCAGCAAACCCTCAAGCGTATTGAAAGGCAACCCTGCCCGTCCGGGCACTAAAGGTTTTTCCAGATAGAAACGAAAACTGCCTGCATTGCGGGCAAAAGGCTATGTCATGACACAAGAGCACCTTAACCTCGCTGATCTTAAGGCGATGCACCCCAAAGATCTCGTTACAATGGCGGAGGATCTCGAGATCGAAAACGCCACCACAATGCGCAAAGGCGAGATTATGTTCTCGATCCTCAAAGAGCGCGCTGAAGATGATTGGACAATTGGTGGTGATGGTGTTCTTGAAGTGCTGCAAGACGGCTTCGGATTTTTGCGTGCTCCAGAGGCAAACTACTTGCCAGGTCCAGACGATATCTATGTATCTCCCGAAATTCTGCGAAAGTTCTCGCTGCGCACTGGTGATACGATCGAAGGCCACCTTAAGCAGCCTGAGGAAAACGAGCGCTACTTTGCTTTGACAGATGTGCTCAAGATCAACTTTGAAGATCCAGAGAAAGCTCGTCACAAGATCGCCTTTGACAACCTGACACCGCTCTACCCTGAAGAGCGCTTGAATATGGAAATCGAAGATCCAACGATCAAAGACAAATCAGCACGGATAATTGACCTCGTTTCACCGATCGGTAAAGGCCAGCGTTCGTTGATCGTTGCGCCGCCGCGCACGGGTAAGACCGTTTTGCTGCAAAACATCGCCAATAGCATCGAAAAGAACCATCCTGAGTGCTATCTCATCGTTCTCTTGATCGACGAGCGCCCGGAAGAAGTGACCGACATGCAGCGCTCTGTTAAAGGCGAGGTGATCTCATCAACATTCGATGAGCCTTCAACACGTCACGTCGCTGTTTCCGAAATGGTTATCGAAAAGGCCAAGCGGCTCGTTGAGCACAAACGCGACGTTGTTATCTTGCTTGATTCAATCACGCGCCTCGGCCGTGCTTTCAACACGACAGTTCCATCGTCAGGTAAAGTTCTGACAGGTGGTGTTGACGCCAACGCATTGCAACGCCCGAAGCGCTTCTTTGGTGCCGCGAGAAACATCGAGGAAGGTGGATCGCTGACAATCATCGCAACTGCTCTGATCGACACAGGTTCGCGTATGGATGAAGTTATCTTTGAAGAATTCAAAGGCACCGGCAACTCCGAGATCGTTCTCGATCGCAAAGTCGCAGACAAACGCGTCTTCCCAGCGATGGATATTCTCAAGTCGGGTACGCGCAAAGAAGAGTTGCTGGTGGATGCAAAAGATCTGCAGAAAACCTATCTCTTGCGCCGTATTCTCAACCCGATGGGCACAACAGATGCAATCGAGTTCCTGCTTGGTAAACTTAAGCAAACCAAGACAAACTCTGAGTTCTTTGACTCTATGAACACCTAAAAACCGTTGTAATTCAACAGGTTAACTACTATGAGTACGATCTTCGCGCAAGCAACAGCGCCGGGGAAAGCCGGTGTATCTGTGATCAGGGTTTCTGGCCCTGAAGCCTTTTTGGCGGCAGCGTCTATGTGTGGTCATCTGCCTGATCCGAAGCAGTCTGGTCTGCGAACGCTCAGGTCTGAGAAAGGTGAAATTCTAGATGAAGCTTTGGTTCTTTGCTTTGCTGAGAAGGCGAGCTTCACCGGAGAGCAAACCGTTGAGTTGCAACTGCATGGTAGTATAGCAATCGTCAACGCTGTGCTGGCCGAACTGGCTAAACACGATGGTTTGCGCCTTGCCGAACCGGGAGAATTCACCCGCCGCGCCTTGCAAAACGGGCGGCTTGATCTGGCGCAGGTTGAAGGCCTTGCTGACCTGATCGAGTCAGAAACCGAAACCCAGAGACAGCAAGCGCTCAAGCTCTTTAGTGGCCGGTTAAGTGAACGCGCCGAAGGTTGGCGGGAGAAGCTCATTCGCGCCGCCTCTCTTCTTGAGGTGACGATAGACTTCGCCGATGAAGACGTTCCCGTTGACGTTTCTCCTGAGGTGATTTCGCTGCTTGACGCTGTTGAAGCTGAGCTAACCGATCAGATCAACGGGTTTGGCGCGGCTGAACGTATCAGAACCGGCTTCGAAGTCGCGATTGTTGGTGCTCCGAATGTAGGAAAATCAACCCTTCTCAACGCGCTTGCTGGCCGCGACGCGGCGATAACCTCGGAGATCGCGGGAACTACCCGTGATGTGATAGAAGTTCGCATGGATATTGCCGGGTTATCAGTCACCTTGCTTGACACCGCTGGCATTCGAGAGACAGCCGATATCGTCGAACGGATGGGGGTTGAGCGTGCGCAACAGCGGGCTGAAGCAGCCGATTTACGTGTTTTTCTGATCGAGCAAGGAAATCTTCCGGACTTTAAACCGCAGAAGGGCGATGTTGTTGTCACCGCAAAAGCTGATCTTTTGGAAAATCAAACCGGCGCAATTTCGGGTAGAACTGGCATAGGGCTGTCTGATCTGGTTGATAGCATGGCTGCCAGACTACTTGAAAAAGTATCAACAGCCGGATTGGCTGCGCGTGCGCGCCACAAGGATGCAATGATACGCGCGGTCGCAGCGATAGATCGTGCCCGTCCACATGTTGCGCCTGACGGCGAATTCACCGATATTGCAGCCGAAGAACTGCGTGACGCAGTGAGCGCGCTAAACTCGTTGATTGGACGTGTCGATGTCGAAAACATTCTCGATGAAATTTTTTCAAACTTCTGTCTTGGTAAATAGGGAGTGTTTCACGTGAAACATTCTGATTTTGATGTCATTATTGTAGGCGGTGGGCATGCTGGAACCGAGGCAGCACACGCATCGGCTCGTATGGGTGCTCGCACAGCACTGGTAACATTGCGTATGATGGACATCGGCACAATGTCCTGCAATCCAGCTATCGGTGGGCTTGGAAAAGGCCATCTAGTTCGAGAAATCGATGCGATGGACGGTGTTATGGGCCGCGTCTCTGACAAGGCCGGCATTCAGTTTCGCTTACTTAACCGGCGCAAGGGGCCCGCGGTGCAAGGGCCACGTGCACAACAAGACAGACAACTTTACCGGTCTGCAATGCTCGCAGAAACGCAGACCCGCAAGTTACTGACGATCATCGAAGGCGAAACGACTGATTTTCTCATGCAAAAGGATCGCGTCTGCGGTGTGGTTCTTGCTGACGGAAGCGAAATTTCTGCACAAGAAGTGATCCTCACAACCGGAACGTTCCTGCGTGGCACTATCCATATTGGTGACGTTTCATACTCGGGCGGGCGAATGGGAGATAAACCTTCAATCAAACTCGCACAGCGGATGGATGGCTTTAACTTACCTAAAGGACGCCTGAAAACCGGCACACCTCCGCGCCTAGATGGCGGAACTATTGACTGGGCAAAGCTGGAAATGCAGCCAGGTGATGAAGATCCGACCATGTTTTCGTTTCTATCAACAAAACCTGAGGCTCGGCAGGTGTCGTGTGGCATCACCCATACGAATGAGAGAACTCACGAGATAATCAGCAAGAATCTTGAACGATCAGCAATGTATGGTGGTCATATTGATGGTGTTGGCCCTCGTTACTGCCCTTCCATTGAAGACAAGGTCGTGCGGTTTGCAGACAAATCTTCTCACCAAATTTTTCTTGAACCAGAAGGCCTTAGTGACAATACCGTTTATCCAAACGGAATTTCGACCTCCCTACCCGAAGAAATTCAACACGAGTACGTTCGGTCAATACGTGGGCTGGAAAACGCCGTTATAACCCAGCCAGGTTACGCGATCGAATATGACTATGTTGATCCGCGCGCTCTAACGGCCGAACTGCGGCTGAAAACTGTTGGAGGTCTCTTTCTCGCCGGACAAATCAACGGAACAACCGGATACGAGGAAGCCGCAGCCCAAGGTCTTGTTGCGGGCTTGAACGCGGCTTCGGCAGCGCTATCCCGAGAGCCAGTGCTATTCAGCCGGTCTCAAAGTTATATTGGTGTTATGATTGATGATCTTGTCACTCGAGGTGTGTCTGAGCCTTATCGGATGTTCACTTCTCGCGCCGAGTTTCGCTTGTCCCTACGAGCGGATAACGCGGATCAACGTCTCACACCGATAGCGATCGGGATAGGATGTGTTTCAGAAGACCGAGAGCGCGCTTTTTCTACTAAAATTCAAACACTTGACGCGAGTCGTGGTCGATTGGAAAATGCCAAATTTAGTCCAAACGATCTTGAAATCGCTGGCTTGCAAGTCAACAAAGACGGGACAAAACGAACCGCATACCAAGTGCTATCTTTCCAAGACGCTACCTTTGAAACCCTTATTGCACTAGACCCAGAGTTGGCAGATATCGATGCTGAGACACGGGTTCAACTCAAAAAAGATGCGCTTTATGCGAACTACATCGAACGTCAGAAACGAGACGTTGAAGCTATGAAGCGCGACGAGATGCACATAATACCATCTGACTTTGACTACGACTCGTTACAAGGGCTTTCAAATGAACTTAAAACTAAACTGAACGTAGGACGACCGAAGAACCTTGCGCAGGCAGGACGAATTGATGGAATGACACCAGCGGCAATAGCGTTGCTTTTGGCAAAGCTACGACAAAGAGATCGGGAAAAGTCAGCATGATGCCATCGACAGGTGTTTCACGTGAAACAATCGACCAACTTAAGCTTTATGCGGCACTACTCAAAAAGTGGAATCCGAAGATTAATCTAGTCTCCAGATCGACCTTGGATGAGCTCTGGAGTCGTCATATTGAAGATTCACTGCAGCTAGTTTCTTACCTCCCGAACAATACCAAACACCTTGTTGATATGGGTAGTGGTGGAGGTTTTCCCGGTCTCGTTGTTGCTATTGCGGCAAAAGAAGCTCTCAACCCCGCAAAAGTCACCATGATCGAGAGTGACCAGAGAAAAGCGGCCTTTTTACGGACTGTTCTGAGAGAAACTGATACCCAGGCGTCGCTTTTGGTGGAGCGCGTTGAGAAGGTACCTCAACAGGCCGCAGATGTCATAACCGCCAGAGCGTTGGCAAGTTTATTGCAGCTATTTGAATACTCTGAACGTCACCTAACACCAGACGGCACATGCCTTTTCCTCAAAGGAAAAAACTGGCGGCAGGAAATCAATGCCGCGGAGGAAGTCTGGCATTTCCGATGGGATGCGATAGAAAGTAAGACGAATCCAGAAGCCGCTTTATTAAAAATAGGGGAAATCTCACGTGCCTAACTTACTGCACTCCCATTTTCCGAAAATTATCGCTATAGCCAATCAAAAAGGCGGCGTTGGAAAAACCACAACAACAATCAATCTCGCAGCGGCATTGGCCGAAAACGGCAAAAAAGTATTGCTCGTTGACTTAGACCCACAAGGCAATGCGTCAACGGGCCTGGGAATAGGCGCTTCTGAGCGTGCGTTAACGACCTATGATCTATTGCTTGATGATCAACCGTTGTCAGAGATTGTTCAAGACACCGAGACTAACAACATCTCAATTGTTCCAGCAACCGTTGACCTGAGTTCTGCAGACATCGAGCTCTATTCGAACGAAAAACGCAACCATCTGCTCAGAGATGCGCTGCGCCAACCAGATATGAGCAACTTTTCCTTTGATTTCATACTGATAGACTGTCCGCCGTCACTAAATCTCCTTACCATCAATGCCATGGTCGCAGCTAACTCTGTTCTGGTGCCACTACAAAGCGAGTTTTTCGCGCTTGAAGGACTTTCTCAGCTAATGCTCTCAATTCGTGAGATTCGAGAGTTGGCAAACCCGGATCTTAGAATTGAAGGCATTGTGTTGACGATGTTTGATAGCCGAAACAATCTTTCACTTCAGGTTGAACAAGATGCACGAGATAATCTGGGTGATCTTGTGTTCAAGACCGTGATCCCTCGCAACGTTCGGGTTTCTGAAGCGCCATCATTTGCGATGCCAGTTTTGGCCTATGACAGCACATCCAAGGGGGCGATAGCTTATAGGGCATTGGCAAGCGAAGTTGTAAACAATAACGTAAACACCAGTTAGGAGCCTGAAATGAATGATAAAAAGAACAAATCTCGCGGGCTAGGACGTGGCCTTTCAGCGCTCATGGCGGAAACATCTGGGGACATCAGAAATGAAAGAGATGGACGTGCCTCGGCTTCCGAGCAGCGCACCCCAATCGAGCGCATTCTGCCAAATCCGGATCAACCACGTAGGCAGTTTGATCAAGAAAAACTAGATGATCTAACCAACTCGATCCGTGAGAAAGGTATCATTCAGCCACTTATAGTTCGGCCTGACCCTAATGTCGCGGGTTCCTATCAGATCGTAGCCGGGGAGCGCCGCTGGAGGGCGGCACAGAAGGCTCAACTTCACGAAATTCCGGTCATTGTCAGAGATATCGACGACACCGAACTGTTAGAGATAGCGATCATCGAAAACATTCAGCGAGATGATCTAAATCCAGTTGAAGAAGCGGTGGGATTCAAACAACTCATTGATAAGTTTGGACATACTCAGGAAAAATTGGCAAAAGCACTCGGAAAGAGCCGTAGCCATATTGCGAACCAAATGCGTTTGCTGAGCCTTCCTAAGGATGTGCTTGGGTTTCTTTCGGACGGTAAGCTTTCAGCCGGCCACGCCCGAGCTTTGATAACTTCTAGCAACCCTTCTGCTTTGGCGCGTGATGTCGTAAAGCGGGGACTTTCGGTAAGGCAAACAGAACGACTTGCCAAAGAAGATCCGTCCGCTCCGAAAAGGCCACAAAGTACAAAGCCTCAGAAGGTCAAAGACGCTGACACAGTTGCCCTCGAAAATGATCTGTCTGCGAATCTTCGAATGAAGGTTGAAATTAGTCATCTATCAGGAAGCGAAGCTGGAAAAATGGTTATCAGTTACAGCTCACTCGATGATCTCGATGATCTATGCCAACGTCTCACCTAGGAAGTTGGTCGCGACCAGATAAACCAGAGAACGATTGAAAGCGTCGCGGCTTGAATGAGCAATATGTGTATCGCGAGATTGGCGATCAATGAAATGCCCAGAACAACAAGAACAGAGACTGTTGCTAGCCTCTTTCCGGTTTTTGAAATTGCGCCATGAGTGTGCCAATCACTGATAGAGGAGCCGAAGGTTGGGTGCGATACGAGCCATTGATGAAGTTTTTCTGATGATCTGGCAAAGCAATATGCAGCAAGCAAAACCAATGGAACGGTGGGAACAAGTGGCAAAACAATGCCAATAAAGCCAACGCCAAGGCTAAGCAGTCCCGCAATAAGCCAGATAACTCTCATCTAAACATGCAATAACTTTTGTAGAACAGAGTTAAGCAACACCCGCCCTCGTTCAGTTACTTGTAGCTGATCATCGGAAATTTTTATCATACCCAGTTCCAACAATTCGTTTAACGCAGGCTTCCCGAACGGCTTGCCGCTAAGGCGCTCCCATCGGGGAATAGATATGCCGCGCTCAAGCCGCAAGCCCATGAGTAACATTTCAGTTGCCTGGTCATTCGAGCTCAATGGCTCACGTAACTTTTCACCGCTAGCCTGTTCAGCATTTTCCAGCCAAGCATTCGGTTGTAGGAATGACTCAGTCGCAAGTCTTTGATTCAAAACAGTTAATCTTCCATGAGCTCCTGGACCAATGCCAAGATAGTCGCCATAATTCCAGTAAACGAGATTGTGCCTGCATTCAGAACCAGGCTTGGCATGGTTTGAAACTTCGTAAAGCTCGAAGCCCGCAGATTCGCAGACCTCTTGTGTGATGTCATACATCTTTGCCGCATCGTCATCGCTCGGAAGACCGCGTAGCTTTCCGATGTTATAGCGGTCACCAAAGGCTGTGCCCTGTTCGATGGTTAGCTGGTAAAGTGAAAGATGATCAACCGCGAGCTGTGTGGCCTCGTGCAATTCTTTGCGCCAGTCGTCAGGAGCTTGGCCTTGGCGCGCATAGATCAAATCAAAGCTAACGCGGTTAAACACATTTCGCGCAATATCAAAGGCAGCGTAGGCCTCGTCAACAGTGTGAAGCCGCCCCAAATTTTGCAAATCACGGTTGTTTAGGGCCTGAATTCCCATCGAGATACGCGTAACGCCTGCAGATTTGAATGCAGCAAAACGGCCAGCCTCGACAGAGCTTGGGTTTGCTTCCAGAGTAACTTCCAGGTCATTTGCACAGGCCCATGTCGCACGGATCTTGTCAACCACAGCGGCAACGGTTTCAGGCTCCATCAGGCTAGGAGTGCCTCCGCCGAAAAACACACTGGAAACAACGCGCCCCGAAAGTTGTGCGGCATAGCGTTCGATCTCTAAGAGATACGCAGCTCGCCAGCGAGCATGGTCGATCTTGGCAGAAACAAAGCTGTTAAAGTCGCAGTAAGGACATTTGCTCTCGCAAAACGGCCAGTGAATATAGACACCAAACCCGCCGTTTTCCCAGTCGCTACTCAAAGCAGCCCTTCACGAGCTTGGAAAAAGCATCGCTTCTATGGCTCATCGCGTGTTTTTTTGCCGGGTCCATTTCGCCAAAAGTCTCAACTTCACCTTTTGGCAAGAAAACAGGATCAAAGCCAAAACCGTGTTCGCCACGCATTGGCCAGACAACCTCACCCACAACACGTCCTTCAAACACTTCGTCGTGTCCATCAGGCCAAGCCAAGCACAGAGTTGCGTTAAAAGCTGCGTTGCGAGGGTAAGGCGCGTCGCAGGCTTCCAGTTTGTTCCAGACTTTTTCCATTGCCATCGGAAAATCGCGGCCCGTGGGTGTTTCGGCCCAGTCTGCTGTGTAAACCCCGGGCTCACCGCCTAGCCCGTCAACTGTGATGCCGCTATCGTCTGACAAAGCGGGCAAGCCGGTTGCTTTCGCTGCAAAATGCGCTTTGATGCGGGCGTTGCCAGCAAAGGTGCTTTCGGTTTCTTCTGGCTCATCTAGCCCATGGTCGCCTGCCGAGCTGACGGAAACTCCGAAAGGCGCCAACAATGCAGAGATTTCTCGCAGCTTTCCTGCATTGTGGCTGGCGATAACCAGCTTATCACCAGAAAACTTACGCACTGGTCGCAGCCTTTTGCATTTCTACAAGCTCGCCAACACCCTTGTCGGCAAGGTCCATGAGTTGGTTCATTTCCTCACGCGAAAACACTTGCCCTTCAGCCGACATCTGCACTTCGATCAGCTTCTTGGTGCCTGTCATAATGAAGTTACCGTCTACACCGGCTTCACTGTCTTCGGGGTAATCCAGATCAAGAACCGGCTGGCCAGCATAGATGCCACATGACACTGCGGCAACAGGATCAACCAACGGATCAGTGATCACGTCACCGGCTTTCATCAGCTTATTCACAGCCAAACGCAGAGCTACCCAACCACCAGTTATCGAAGCACAGCGCGTGCCGCCGTCGGCCTGGATAACGTCGCAATCAACAGTGATTTGACGTTCGCCAAGAGCAACGCGATCAACGCCGGCACGAAGCGAGCGGCCGATCAGGCGCTGAATCTCAACGGTGCGTCCGCCCTGTTTGCCTGCTGCAGCTTCACGCCGCATACGTGACGATGTCGAGCGCGGTAGCATACCGTATTCAGCTGTAACCCAGCCAAGACCCGAGCCTTTGATAAACGGCGGAACGCGGCTTTCAAGTGATGCAGTGCACAGGACATGGGTATCGCCCATGCGAATCATGCAAGAGCCTTCAGCGTGTTTTGTCACGTCGGTTTCGATGGAGACTTCGCGCATTTGGTCGAGTGTTCTTCCTGAAGGTCGCATGATCATTCCTTTGTTTGATGTTGGCACTGAAATACATCTCACAGGTGTCAAAATACAACCCCGATTGACCTTATCGCCGCCTGACCCTCTAATGCAGACCGGAAGGCGTAACGTGATGAGCAGCAACCCGAACTTGTTAGACGAGATGAACGAGCGAACGCGCGAGGTGTTTCGGCGCGTTGTTGAAGGCTATCTCGCAACAGGTGGCCCCGTTGGCTCGCGGTCTCTCACGCGTGAACTAAGCGAAAAAGTAAGCCCCGCAACCGTGCGCAATGTTATGTCCGATCTTGAGTTTATGGGTCTGCTTGACAGCCCGCACACAAGCGCTGGCCGCATCCCTACGCAACAAGGCTTGCGCATGTTTGTCGATGGTTTGCTTGAGGTTGACGATGTCACCACAACAGATCGAGCCAAGATCGACGCAACATTGGGCGCCAACTCGGGCGATGTCTCAGGCCTGCTTGATCGCGTCGGCTCGGCACTTTCGGGTGTCACACAAGGCGCCTCATTGGTCCTCGCACCCAAGCATGAAGCCGCGATCAAACATATCGAGTTCGTCCCCCTCGCCCATGACCGCGCTTTGGTTGTGCTTGTGTTCTCTGATGGTCACGTCGAAAATCGGGTGTTCACACCGCCACTTGGAGCAACTCCAAGTTCAATGCGTGAAGCCGCTAACTTTCTCAACGCCCTGGCTGAGGGTCGCACGCTGACCGAGCTTTCAACAACCATCACCCGCGAGATCAAAAACCGGCGACAAGAGATCGACACGCTTGCGCGCGCTCTTGTCGACAGCGGACTCGCGGTTTGGGATGCGCAAGGAGAAAGCAATGAGCGGCTAATCGTTCGTGGACGTTCAAACTTGATAGCTGATTCAGAGGAAGAGCAAGGACTTGAGCGCATCAAAACGCTGTTTGATGACCTCGAGCGCAAGCGTGACATCGTCGAATTTCTCGAACTGACAGAGGAAGGTGAAGGTGTGCGCATTTTTATTGGCTCTGAGAACAAACTTTTTTCACTTTCGGGTTCCTCTTTGGTCGTCTCTCCCTATATGAACGCTGATCGAAAGATTATCGGTGCAATTGGGGTCATCGGACCCACGAGACTCAACTATGGGCGCATTGTTCCGATCGTTGACTATACAGCACAGTTGGTTGGGAAGCTGATCTCCAACCGAAGTTAGAGGTGAACTATGGATCCGAGAGACGAAGAATTTCTCGACAATATCGAGGCTTTTGAAAAAGAAGCCGAGGCTGAAGAAGCCGCGGAGATGGATGAAGAAGCCATCGAGCTTGACGAGTTGCGTGCCGAACGTGACGACTATCGCGACAAGTTCATGCGCGCGTTGGCCGAGGCCGAAAATGCCCGTAAGCGTGGTGACAAAATGCGCCGCGATGCCGAGCAATACGGCGGCTCAAAGCTGTCACGCGACATGCTGCCCGTATACGACAATATGAAGCGAGCGCTTGAGGCTGCAACCGAAGAACAGCGCGCCGCAGCCGGTGCTTTGCTTGAAGGTATTGAGCTTACAATGCGTGAACTGACAAACGTGTTTTCAAAGCACGGCATCCTGGTGGTTTCACCCCAGGTTGGCGACAAGTTTGATCCGAACATGCACGAAGCTATGTTTGAGGCCCCCCTGCCTGGCACCAATGCCGGCGACATTATACAAGTCTCCGCAGAAGGGTTTATGCTGCATGACCGCCTGCTGCGCCCCGCGCAAGTCGGCGTATCATCAACGCCTAAATCCTAAGCCGTAATTCGGGGCCGCCCAGCGGCCTCGACTGTTACAAATGCTTCTACAAACACCTCACGAGACTCGACAGCGCTACTGCGTATGTCGATCTCGGTTGAGGTTTTCGCATCTACAGCTCCAGCATCTTTCGCGTCTTGCAAAGCCATCGCGACGAGCAAAGCTTCTGCTTCGTTAAGTGCAGTTTTTGAATCAACAAAATCGGTTGTTCCCGCGTCTGTGTGTAGCCGGTATATCCCCTCCGACGGGCTGGTTATCGTTAGACTCCGCCGCATCGTCACACGCCCAACAACAGCTCCAAGCGCATTCGCAACGCCGGCATGTTCTGGTAAAATCATTTCGCATCCGAGCCGTTTCCCAACGGCGGGATAGTAAGTGCTCGCCGAAGCGCCAAGCCCCACAACAGGCACGTTCAAAGCGGCGTTCAACGCAATGATACCGCGGTGTTTTTCAAGTCCGCGCTCTAGCAAAGTATGCTGCGCAAGCTGGGATGGTTGTTGGTTGTCAAAAGCGTCGTCTTCAGAAAAAGCAGTCTCTAACAAAGCCAAACTGGTTTGAAATGTCATCTGCTTCAAAATCAGTTCCGCCATCTCTTCAGCGGTTTTGGCGAGCCGATCGCCATCGCCCCTACGCCTGCGAGCAAGGAGCTTCAACGCAAGTTCCGCAGCTTTGGTATTCCACCCTTTTTGTGTTCCCAAAGCATGGCAAGCATCCGACGGCGTGACGCCAGAGGTTTGAACGATGCCGCGCTCAACGAGCCGACGAACTGATTGTGTGTCGACGCGCGTGCGTATTACGTCTCCAAGCGGACGCAACCCATCGACGCGTTCCAAAATGTCTAGGTCACGTTGCGAAAGCCCCTCGCGGTTGGCGCCTTTAACGGGACGCACAAACTTTCCATCAAATTCCCCCGGTGCCGGAGCCCGCAGTTGCGCTTCCATCGTGCTGATCACCAGATCAGGCAGTTCGAGCGCCACAAGACTCACCGGCAAAACCCGTTTCGGCCCAAGTGTAACACCGCCTTTCAGCCCTTCGGCGACGAAATGCACCTCGCTATCACCACCAAGGCCAGTTGTGCGCATCGCAACGGCCTCAACCATCGTGCGGAACGGCCCGACTCTTGCGCCATCTGGGTCAATCTTGGGTTTTCCGTCCTGCAACAACGCAATATCGGTCGTCGTACCGCCAATATCACTCACCAAAGCCTCTTGCGCATTGGTCATCCATTGCGCACCAACAATCGAAGCGGCGGGGCCGCTGAGGATAGTTTCGATCGGCTTTTCGCGTGCTTGATCAGCAGAGATAAGCGCACCATCACCACGCACAACCATCAGGGGTGCGGTGATATCAAGCTCACGCAAACCGTCTTCAGCACGGGTGATCAATTTGTCGATCATCCCGATCAACCGTGCATTCAGCAATGCAGTAAGCGCGCGTTTTGGGCCGTTGAGTTTGGCGGACAGTTGGTGAGACGCAGACACAGGCTTGCCCGTCTTTTCGCGGATCATCTCCATCGCGCGCAGTTCATGCGTAGGATTTCGGGTTCCGAATTTACTTGCGACAGCAAAGCCCGATGCACCAATATCAGTCTCTAACCAAGCTAAAAGGCTTGTTTCATCAAGCTCAGAGGCTTCGTTTCCAGAATGATCGTGTCCACCGTTCAAAACGATGTATGGGTCCCCCTTGAGAGCATCAGATAGACCGTGCTTGCCAAGGTCGCTCTCGGGAAAACCGATATAGACAAGCGCAACGCGGCCGCCTTGCCCTTCAACCAAGGCATTGGTCGCAAGGGTCGTTGAAAGAGAGACAAGACCGATGTCAGCAGGGTCAATCGCGGCGGTTTGCAAAACGGCCTGCACAGCTTTGCCGATGCCTTCTGCAAGGTCGTGGCGTGTAGTCAAAGACTTCGCAGAGGCCAAAACCTCGTCCTCATCGCGCATCAAAACTGCGTCTGTGTAAGTTCCGCCCGTATCGACGCCGAGTAGTATCGCCATTTTGTCCTCGTTATGTGGTTGTCAGCCGTTCAACAGCCCAAAGTGCCGCGTCGCGCACTGTATCGTCGTCATCAGCTAGCAGCTCGGTGGCAACCTCAAGCAAGTGTGGCGCTTCCGAGTTGCCAATCGCGTAGAGGACATTGCGCACAAAACGGTTTCTGCCAATACGTTTAACGGGGCTACCGGAAAACAATGTTCTGAAAGCGGCATCATCAAGCCGCGCAAGCTTCTCCAGTGGGGGTTTTTGCAAATCATCACGAGGCTTGAGTCGCATCTCGCGGGCTTCAACCGCGAACTTGTTCCAGGGACATACCGCAAGGCAATCATCGCAGCCATAAATCCGGTTTCCGAGGGCAGGGCGCAAGGCGACGTCCACTGGCCCGCTATGCTCGATCGTCAGATAAGAAATACAGCGCCGCGCGTCGAGTTGATAGGGTTGAGGGAAGGCATCAGTTGGGCAAACTTCAAGACACCGCGTGCAGTTTCCACAATGGTCAACCTCAGCTTCGTTCTTAGGCAAATCGAGCGTGGTGAACACCGATCCGATGAAAAACCAGTTACCTAAGTCACGGCTAACAAGGTTAGTGTGCTTGCCCTGCCAACCAAGGCCCGAGGCTTGCCCAAGCGGCTTTTCCGCGACAGGAGCGGTGTCAACAAACACTTTAACCTCGCCGCCGGCCTCGGCGATAAGCCAACGCGCCAAGCGCTTTAGGCCCTTCTTCACCAAATCATGATAGTCGCGGTTTTGGGCATAAACAGAGACTGTCCCAGCGTCCTTATGCTTTAGCGCTACAAGGGGGTCGCCCTCGGGGGCATAGCTGACAGCAAGCATGATAACCGAACGTGCTTCAGGCCAAAGAGCAGCAGGGTTGCCACGCCAATGCGCTCGTTCGGCGAGCCAACTCATCTGGCCTTGACGCTCATGTTCAAGAAACTCGGTCAGGCGCGGAGGAACATGCGGCACATCTGTAGGTGCGCAGATCATGCAGGCGTCAAAACCCTCTTCAAAAGCCTGTTGTTTCAGCTTTTTGGCAAGCGTTTCCATCGCGCTGCCAACCTATCAAAAGTCGAGGTCAGCGTAATGTGCAGGAGGGGGAAAGCCAGGAACCTGATCTGCGAGAATGCTGCGGAAAGCAGGGCGCGACTTGATCTTCGCATACCAGTCTTTCACTGTTTCCGAGCGGTTCCAGTCAACATCGGAGATATAGTCAAGAGACGACAAATGCGCAGCAGCGGCAAAGTCGGCGAGCGACATTTTGTCACCAGCAAGCCAACGGCGTTCATCAAGCAGCCACGCCATATAATCCAAATGAAACTTGATTGCTTTCGCGCCTTCCTTGACATTTTTGCTGTCAGGATAGCCTTGGCCCATCACCTTTTTGTTCACCCGTTCGTAAACCAGCTTCGAGGTGACTTCATTGTGGAACTTGTCATCAAACCAACCAACCAACCGGCGCACTTCATAGCGGCTCTCTGGGTCGGTAGGCATAAGGGAAACTTCGGGGTAAAGCTCTTCCAGATACTCACAAATCGCCGCGCTCTCTGACATGGTGCGCCCGTCGATCTTGATAACGGGAACTTTGGCGGCAGGATTGCGGCGCAAAAAATCAGCGTCTTTCTCCCAGTAGCGCTCTTCCACGAGTTCACACTCAATCTTCTTCTCAGCGAGGCTCAACCGAACCTTGCGGCAGAAAGGGGAAAGCGGGACGTGAAACAGCTTGGCCATAGATCAACTCATCTTTGCGTATGTCTCTCAATGCAACTTTGCGAGCAAAACTTCAACTCTCGAAACAACTCGCACGCCCGTCTCGGCGGATTGTCTCAGCACCGTCCAAAATCTGGCGGGTGCGTTTGCGCACGTATCCCGATGGTTTTGAGGCTGAGCGCTGCTTGGGGGAGGGCAAAATTGCTGCCAAACGTGCAGCCTGAAGAGGGCTTAGCTTTGACGGCGGCACGCC
Organism: Lentibacter algarum; assembly: GCF_018860975.1. Classification (GTDB taxonomy): domain Bacteria; phylum Pseudomonadota; class Alphaproteobacteria; order Rhodobacterales; family Rhodobacteraceae; genus Lentibacter; species Lentibacter algarum_A. The sequence goes on along the minus strand of NZ_JAHKQI010000002.1, from coordinate 10,578 downwards.
AAAGTAATGCTGTGCCGCAGCCTCAATTCCGAATACGCCCTCATCAAACTCAGCGAGGTTTAGATAGACTTCAAGAATACGTCGTTTGCTCCAGAAAACTTCAACAAGCGGAGTGATCACGGCCTCAAGCGCCTTTCGACTCCAATTGCGCCCGTGCCAGAGGTAGGCATTTTTCACAACTTGCTGGCTAAGCGTGGAAGCTCCGCGGCCTGAACCTTCGGCCAATGCAGCTCTTATGGCTGTCATGTCGAAACCCCAGTGCTCGCAAAAGCCGGCGTCTTCGGCCGCAACAACAGAGCGTGCGACAACCGGAGCGATATCTGCTATCGGAACCCAGAGATGATCAACGCCGCCTAACCTCCGCGCTTCTTGCCGCATGTAGTAGCCCTGTCCGGGGTTGAAAACACTATGTGCAGCAACAACTCCGACGACGATCACAACGACAATCAGCAGCATGCGCCAAAACCACCGCTTGAGCCATCTCAGCGGTTGGAACTTTCGTTCAGGTGTTTTCTTGGTCGTTTTCCTAGCCACGGTTTCTCTATACGTGTTTGTCACCGGCACGAAAAGGGGCGCATCCAGCATGTAGATGCGCCCCATCGTTGGTGTTGTTACAGCGCCTACTCAGCAGGAACAGCTTGGCTCTCGTCGCTCAAAGGATGAGTGAGATTGTTGAGCATTTCCTTAGGGCAAACTTGCAGGAAGAAGTGCTTTTCAACATCCCAGTTCTGCAAGATATCATAGGCTTTCATGCTGCCAGTTTCAGAGCAGTGCCGTTCAACAAGCCCCTTGAGTTGATCTTCCCAGTGCGCAACCGTCACAGGGCAAGTTACCAGCGTTTCAAGGTTCATCAGCTTTTCGGCATCACCAAGCGGATTGTACAGATAGGCCATGCCGCCTGTCATCCCAGCGCCAAAGTTTGCGCCGATGCTTCCAAGAATAACAGCAATGCCGCCTGTCATATACTCACAGCCGTTGCTGCCGCAGCCTTCGATAACAACGCTCGCGCCCGAGTTGCGCACAGCAAACCGCTCTCCGGCACGACCTGCAGCAAAAAGTTTGCCGTCGGTCGCGCCGTAAAGCACGGTGTTGCCAATGATAGTATTGTCTGACGCCGTCAGCGGGCTGTTCATAGGTGGGCGCACCACGATCATGCCGCCAGAAAGGCCCTTGCCGACATAGTCGTTGGCATCACCAGAAACCTCAAGCTTAAGCCCAGGCGCCAAGAACGCGCCAAGCGACTGGCCCGCGCTGCCTGTAAGTTTCACGGTCAGGTGGTCTTCCTGCAGGTCGTTACGCATGCCAAAGTTTTGCACAATGTGGCTTGAGGTGCGTGTGCCGACAGTTCGGTGGGTGTTCTGAACCGCGTAAGAAAGCTGCATCTTTTCGCCGTCTTCCAAAAAGCGGCGAGCGTCACGCACGATCTCTTTGTCAAGCGTATCCGGCACTTTGTTGCGTTTGCGCGTCCGGTTATACTTGATCTCCTTAGCGCTATCCACGCAGATGAGCAGGGGGTTCAAATCCAGATCATCAAGGTGCGCCGACCCACGCGAAACCTGACTGAGCAAGTCGGCACGGCCGATCACTTCATCAAGGCTCTTGGCACCAATCTCGGCCAAGATTTCTCGCACTTCCTGCGCATAGAATGTGATCAGGTTCACAACCTTGTCGGCGTTGCCAGTGAACTTGTCGCGCAGTGCTTCGTCTTGTGTGCACACGCCGACCGGGCAGGTGTTGCTTTGACATTGACGAACCATGATACAGCCCATCGCAATCAGTGCAGCTGTGCCGATGCCATATTCTTCAGCACCGAGCATCGCGGCCATAACAACGTCACGCCCAGTGCGCAGCCCGCCGTCAGTGCGCAAAGTTACGCGATCACGCAGCTTGTTCATCGCCAGCACTTGGTGCGCTTCGGTCAAGCCCATCTCCCAAGGCAAGCCAGCAAACTTGATGCTGGTCGCAGGTGAGGCACCCGTGCCGCCGTTGTGGCCCGAAATCAAGATCACATCGGCTTTGGCCTTCGCAACACCGGCAGCGATCGTCCCAACACCACTTTGCGCAACGAGCTTCACAGTCACCTTACAACGCGGATTGATCTGTTTGAGATCATAGATCAGCTGCGCAAGGTCCTCGATGCTATAGATGTCGTGGTGAGGAGGGGGGCTGATCAGCGTCACGCCCTTTGTCGAATGCCGCAAGCGAGCAATCAAGTCAGTCACTTTCATGCCCGGCAGCTGCCCGCCTTCACCCGGCTTTGCACCCTGCGCAACCTTGATCTCAAGTTCTTCGCATTGGTTCAAATACTCGGCTGTAACACCAAACCGCCCAGAGGCAACCTGCTTGATCTTCGCAGACGGGTTGTCTCCGTTTGCCTCGGGGAAGAAGTGTGCAGGGTCTTCACCACCCTCACCACTATCTGACTTTGCCCCAATTCGGTTCATCGCCACGTTCAGTGTTTTGTGCGCCTCGGGGCTCAATGCCCCAAGCGACATGCCTGGCGTCACAAAGCGTTTGCGAATGCTGGTTATGCTCTCGACGTCCTCCAGCGGGATGGCCTCGCCAAGCGGTTTGATCGCCAGCAAGTCGCGCAAGTTGATCGGCGGATTGCTCTGCATCATCTTTGAGTATTGCTTCCACATCGCAAAACTGGCTCTGTTACAAGCCGCTTGCAAGAGGTGCATATTGCTCGCACCCCATGCGTGTGTTTCGCCCGATTTACGGGCTTTATAGAAGCCACCAATCGGCAATACATCTGCACCATTTTTCCAGCCTTGAGCATGAATAGAGACTGCCTTCTCCTGAATGCCTCGAATGCCAATACCGCTGATCCGGCTTGTAAGGCCGGGGAAAAACTCGGCGCACATCGCGCGGCTCAACCCGATAGCTTCAAAGTTCATACCACCACGATACGAGGAAACAACGCTGATGCCCATTTTGGCCATGATCTTGAGCATGCCCTGATCAACAGCTTCGCGGTAGCGCGCCATGTTTTCCGTCAAAGTGCCGTCAAGCAGGCCGCGGCGGATACGGTCAGCAACACTATCTTCCGCCAGATAGGGGTTCACAACAGTCGCGCCACAGCCGACCAAAACAGCAAAGTAATGTGGATCAATACACTCGGCAGAGCGCACATTGAGCGAGCAGAATGTCCGTAGCCCCTTGCGTGTTAGCCAAGAGTGAACAGCACTCGTCGCCAAGATCATCGGGATGGCAACACGGCCTTCGCCTTGGTGTTCGTCGGTCAGCAGAAGATGCCCCGCGCCAGAGCGAACAGCATCTTCAGCGCGCTCGCGTATTTGCGTTAGAGCGTCATGCAGCCCGTTTGCGCCTGCATCGGCATCAAAGGAGCAGTCGATCTCAACAAGCTCGGCGTTGAAATGCTTGGTCAGCTCGGCCCATTGCGCATTGGCCACAAACGGGCTTTCTACAACCAAGATCTCGGTTTGCGAGCTGCTCTGGTCGAGCACGTTCTTGAGGTTACCAAAACGCGTTTTCAGGCTCATCACCCGAAACTCTCGCAAGCTGTCGATCGGCGGGTTTGTCACCTGACTAAAGTTCTGGCGGAAATAATGCGACAGTGGGCGATACTGTTTTGACAGCACGGCGCTGGGGGTATCGTCGCCCATCGAGGCCAGTGTTTCTTTACCGTCTTCACACATTGGCGCAAGGATCTGTTCCAGCTCTTCCATGCTGTAGCCAGCGGCGATTTGGCGTTTGCGCAATTCCTCGCCTTCAAACAAAACAGTCTCTGTTACACCAGAAAGCGCTTCTTCCAGTTCGTTGATGCTACCGACCCATTTTCCAAAAGGTTGTGCCGAAGCCATCTTGTCCTTGATCTCGGTGTCGTGGAAAAGCGCACCGTCTTTCATATCAACCGCAATGATCTGCCCAGGCCCAAGCGCGCCTTTCTCGACAACATTTGCTTCGTCAATCGGCACCATGCCTGCTTCGGAACCGGCGATCAAAAGCCCGTCGCCTGTCACCACATAGCGCATGGGGCGTAGGCCGTTGCGGTCGAGTCCCGCACACACCCACCGGCCATCTGTCATCGCCAGCGCAGCAGGGCCGTCCCACGGCTCCATCACCGAGTTACAATAGCTGTACATGTCGCGCCACGCTTGGGGCAACTCAACCGCTTGCTTGCTCCAGCTTTCAGGCACCAGCATGGTCTTGGCCATGGGCGCATCACGGCCTGCGCGGACGAGCACCTCAAACACCGCATCCAGCGCGGCAGAATCTGACGATCCCGGCTGCACAATCGGCTTGATGTCTTCTGCCAGCTCTCCAAAAAAGCTGCTCGCCATGCGAATTTCGTGACTCTTCATCCAGTTCACGTTGCCTTTGAGCGTGTTTACCTCGCCGTTGTGCGCCAGCATGCGGAAAGGCTGCGCGAGCCACCACTGCGGGAATGTGTTGGTCGAATACCGCTGGTGATAAATCGCAAAGGCGCTCTCGAAGCGCTCATCCATCAAGTCAGGGTAAAACACCGCGACTTGCTCGGCGAGCATCATGCCTTTGTAGATCACCGAGCGGCAGGATAGCGAACTCACATATAGCCCCTGTATGCCAGCCGCCGTCACAGCCTTTTCAATGCGGCGACGGATAACATAAAGCTCTCGCTCGAACTGCTCTTCATCAACACCCTTGCCATTTGAGATCAGGATCTGCTCGATCTCGGGGCGCGTCGCATTGGCCTTTTCGCCAAGGCAACTCACTTCAACAGGCACATGCCGCCAGCCGTAAATATGGTAGCCCAAGCGAAGCACTTCAGTTTCGACGATCGTGCGGCAAGCTTCTTGCGCGCTAAAGTTGGTGCGTGGCAAAAAGATCTGCCCAACAGCCATCAGTTCATCAAGGCGTGGCTCGTGTCCGGTGCGTTTGATCTGATCATAAAAGAAGTCCACCGGAATTTGCACATGAATGCCCGCGCCGTCACCTGTCTTGCCATCAGCATCAACAGCCCCTCGGTGCCAGATCGCTTTAAGCGCCGCGATACCGTTTTCAACGACCTGCCGGCTCGGCTTTCCGTCGATAGAAACAACTAGTCCAACGCCGCAAGAAGAGTGCTCTTCTTCTTCGCTATAGAGCCCGTTCTCGGTCATCCACTTGCGTTTGGCTTCTTCGGCGGCGGCCCAGTTCTCATCAAATTTGGTCATGGTTTGTCTCCCATTGGCGAAGGATATTCGGCTTCGTATTCGTTTTGCGTGGCACGTTTGTGTGGGCCGGCAAGGTGCGCCCAACACAGGGCGTGATCGGTGTATATTTCTGATGTCAAAGGCCAGTCGCGCGTTGCGTCAAACAGGCCTGGCATCATGTCATAGTTTGGTTCGCCCGCATCTTGCATATACAAATGCGAGCCGCACTTCGGGCAAAACGAGCGCGTCGAAGTCGGTGAAGATTGGTAGGTTTCTACAGCACCGGCAACAGTTACGTCTTTGGCGGGGAAGCTGGAAAACACCGCACCCGACCAGCGCTTGCACATGTCACAATGGCACACACCAACCCAACCTGCCGGATCACGCACCGTGATTTTGACGGCTCCGCATAGGCACTGTCCTTTTAACAGGTTTCTGCTCATTGCTCACCGCATCCATATGGTGAAGTTACCGAGCCAAACCCGTCATCTCCGGGAAAGACAATTTCCTTGGGGTCTTGTTCGCGCATGCCAACACGGCCCATCATTCTCTGGGTGCTGCGCCCTTCAAAGAAGAGGTTTTTCTCTTTTGAAACAAAGATTTCGATCTCCCAAACCGAATCTAAGTCACGGTTGTTCGGGTTCACAATGAACAACCGCTTGGCGACTCCTTTGCGCATTTCGACGCCGCTCAAAGTGACGGTCTCGTCACTGAGGGTGAACGTGTTTTCAACGCCAATCGGGCGGTCTCTTACGACGCGGGTCTTGAAGGTGCCTTTGCGTTTGCCAGTGGCTGTACCGGTTTCGGCCAGTTCCTCAAGCGTCATACCATGGCCGCTTGTGGTATCTATGGACGCGGTAAATGAGTTTGCTTCAGAGACATAGCCTCGCAAGTCCCAGCCGTGGCCAAAGATGTGGCGGTCAACACGAGTGCCGTTTGTGTAGGTGTCCTCGGTGAAGCCGCTTCCACACCTCATCACAATCGTCGCGGTGCAGTTGGTTTTCAGTACGTTTGCAATCGGAACACAACCCTCAGGAAAGCTCACATCGGCCATAGCTGGTGCGCCGGCTATGAGGGCAAATAAAACTGTAGCGATACGTTTCATGTTCAAATTCCTTTCACCATTCACGGCAGGCTTACCGCGCCGTAACCTTAGCACAAATCCAGCCTTCCGGCCTATTCAGCGGCGATATCCTTGCGGTTATACAGACGGTCGATGATAGCATCTGCACAGTCGCGTCCATCTTTGATCGCCCAAACAACAAGGCTTGCACCACGCACGATGTCGCCAACTGCATAAACGTTGTCGAGGTCGGTCTCGCCAGTGGTGAAAGCTGCCTTAACCGTGCCCCAGCGGGTCACAGGTAAATCAGCGCATCCCCAGAGCATCGGAAGGTCTTCCGGCTCAAAGCCAAGAGCCTTAATCACCAGATCAGCCTTCTCGTTATAGTCGGCCCCTTCGATAACTTCTGGGCTTTGCCGTCCGCTCGCATCCGGCGCACCAAGGCGCATTTTTTGCACCTTAACAGCGCTGACAGCATCACCGACAAAGCCTGAAGGCGCCGCAAGCCACTCGAAGATAACGCCTTCTTCTTCGGCGTTTTGCACTTCGCGCTGCGAGCCGGGCATGTTTGCGCGGTCACGACGATACAAGCACTTCACGCTCTCCGCTCCTTGTCTGATAGCTGTGCGAACACAATCCATAGCTGTGTCACCACCGCCAATAACAACAACGTTCTTTCCCTTGGCAAACAACTCACCACTGTCGATCTCGGGAACGGTGTCTCCAAAGTTCAGCCGGTTGGATGCAGTGAGATAATCAATCGCATTGACGATGCCCTTCGCGCCAGCTCCAGGCCCTTGCAAGTCTCTAGTTTTATAGACGCCAGTGGCGATAACAACAGCCTCATGCTTGGCGCGGATATCGTCAAAACTCAGGTCGACACCGACGGTGCAGTTGAGAACAAACTGCACGCCGCCTTGCTCAAGCTGGTCGATCCGCCGCATGACGATATCTTTCTCTAGCTTGAAGCCGGGGATGCCATAGGTCATCAAACCGCCAGCGCGATCGTAGCGGTCATAAACCGTAACTTGCACACCTTGAGCGCGCAGTCGCTCTGCCGCCGCAAGGCCGCCGGGCCCGGCGCCGATGATGCCAACACTCTCTTCGCGCTCAACGCTTGGCTTGACGGGTGTCACCCAACCATTTTCCCACGCGGTGTCAGTGATGTATTTTTCGACAGCGCCGATGGTCACAGTGCCGTGGCCCGAGCTCTCAATCACGCAATTGCCTTCACACAGGCGGTCTTGCGGGCAAATGCGGCCGCAGATCTCGGGGAAGGTGTTTGTCTCTTGGCTGACTTGGTATGCCTCTTCAAGGCGTCCGGTTGCGGTAAGGTTCAACCAATCAGGTATGTTGTTGTGAAGCGGGCAGTGGTTCTGACAGTAAGGAACTCCACATTGGCTGCACCGGCTCGCCTGTTCGGCGGCCTTGGCCTTGGCGAATTCCGCATAGATCTCATCGAAATCCGCATTGCGTGTTCGTGCCGCCCTCTTTTCAGGCATGTCCCGTTCTACAGTAACAAACTTCAACATCGGTTGCTTAGCCACAGCCCGTCTCCTTTTTCCGTTCAGTTGGTCTAGTCTACCAGCCAGAGAAATAAAAGTCATAACTACTGACATAATGTCGAGAAAATGAATGCGAAACTCAACAATCAGGAAAAAATTCTCAAATTAAAGTTCCGAATCGGACTTAATATCAAACTTCCCTTCCGCGTGAACCCGTTTATACCTGCTGAAAAGTCATAACAGCAGGCGTCCGCATGCCCCTTTATCTTCTGATTCTCGTCGCTTTCGTGCAGGGTATCACCGAGTTCTTGCCCGTATCGTCGTCAGGGCACTTGATCCTGATCTCCGAGCTCAGCACAGCGCAGGATCAGGGCCAAGCCATAGACGTAGCCGTGCACGTCGGCACACTCTTTGCTGTTGCCCTCTATTTCTGGCGAGACGTATCGCTTGGCCTAGCGGGCATACCACGAATGCTGACTGGTCGTATCGACACAGTGGGCTCAAAACTCGCATTCCTGCTGCTCATTGCTACAATTCCAGCAATCGTGTTTGGCCTGTTTCTAAAGCTCACAGGTATTAGCGATATGATGCGCTCGATGACAGTGATTGGTTGGACAATGCTCCTGTTTGGCCTCCTTCTTTGGTGGGCAGACCGTCGTGGAAGCACCGAGAAAACCGATGCAGACTGGACACTGAGCGACGCCATCAAAATGGGCCTCTGGCAAGCAGTGGCGCTCATTCCGGGCACGTCACGTTCAGGTATTTGCATTACCGCCGGGCGCATGTTGGGTTACTCTCGCCAAGACGCCGCCAAAATCGCGATGCTTATGTCGATCCCGACAATCATCGCATCGGGCGCGCTCCTGGGGGCTGAGGTAATAGCAACGGCCGATGCACAGGTTGCTCGCGATGGCGCAATCGCCGCGGCCTTCGCTTTTGTAGCGGCGTTCTTTGCCTTGGGCATCATGATGCGCCTGTTACGCACGGTCAGCTACACGCCATATGTCATCTACCGCATCGGGCTAGGAGTCATCTTGTTAGGGCTGGCTTATAGTTAGATCTTCAAGTTTTTGGCGGAATCACGGATGGCATCATACTGCCCCGACGGACGGTAACGCCATAGATAACTGTCAATAACCGACTCGGCTGCAACTGGCTTTATGCCCAAATCCGCAAGTGTCTTTGCACTGTCCGAAACAACGCTATCCGAACCCAGCTGTTTAACCTGATCGCGCGTAATCAAACCGTTTCTAAACAATCCTAGCGAAAGTGTCTGCATCAGATCAAAACCCCAAGCCATGATCCGGCCCATGAACATCGGCAGCTTGATCACGATCTTCTCGCGGTTCACTTCTTGCATCACCTGATCGACCCACCCACGCAGGCTCTTGGCTTCTGGCCCGCCAAGTTCGAAAGTGCCATGTGCTTCTCCGTTAACACCTTTCACGGCGGCAAGAGCTACATCTTCAACATAAACGGGCTGGAACATTGTACCTCCACCAACCAAAGGCAGGAAAGGCCCCATACGTGTCATGCTGGCAAACCTGTTAAAAAATCCGTCTTCCGGCCCGAAGATAACACTAGGGCGCAAGATCATAGCGCGCGGGAAGTGTTGCAAAACACCTTCCTCGCCAGCGCGCTTAGAGGCTGCATATTCGCTCTTCTCGTCAGCCTCGATCCCAAGTGCCGAGATATGCACCAGCGTGCCAACACTGTGTGCCGCAGCAATCCGAGCCACACGTTCGGCGCCTTCGTGCTGCACGGCGTCAAAGTTGTTGCGGCCTTTGCGGTCGAACGTGCCAACACAGTTCACCACAGCATCGGCGCCCGTCATAACAGCGGCTACGCTCGCATCGTCGCGGATATTGCAGAACACCGGTTCGACTTGCCCGACAACACCGTAGGGCTTCACATGCAAGGCCTCGTTCGGACGGCGCACCGCAACCCGAACCCGCCAGCCATCCGCCGCCAGCTTTTGCGCAATATAACGCCCGACAAACCCTGATCCGCCGAAAATAGTTACAAGCTTGGTCATGCGAGGCCTCCGAAATTCAAAACTAGCCTTTTGTTACGCTTGAATAGCAAAATCGGCAAGGTGATATGACAGTTTGCACCTAAATGCCGCGAATGTCGTTGACAGTGCTCGAACCCCACCTTAAATCGCGTTTCACGACACCTGCCCAGGTGGCGGAATTGGTAGACGCGCTAGCTTCAGGTGCTAGTGTTCGTAAGGACGTGGAGGTTCGAGTCCTCTCCTGGGCACCAAATTTCGTTGATTTCGTTATGTTTACATGGTGTTAGTGGGCAAACCACTTCACAAACGCTACACAAGATGGCGTTAAGAACATGAGGCTTTCAATGGACCTACCGCACCTCAAGCTGTCGAAAACAGGCAACGCAAAGTATCGGCGGCGTGTCACATCGCCCCAGTTAAGGGTGGTGCTGGGTAAATCCGCTGTTGAATGGTCGCTCTAGACCTGTGACCCGCTTGAGATGGGACTGTTGCGTTATACGGCTTAGGTCAGTTTGTTGTTGGGTGGATGTGGTTGGTCATGGAGCTTCGAACAGTTGGCCGATAAACTGGATCTCCCCTTTGACACCTGGTTGTATTTGATGGATGTGGCCGCGTTTGATTGTTCGGATGGTCTCGATGCCGCTGAGCGTCGCCTTGGCTGTTCGCAAAGATCGGAAACTTTGGCGGTATCCTAGTAGGCGTTTCATTCAGGCGTGGTCGCTCTCGATCAGGTTGTTTTGCCACTTTCTATCGATATGCAGGATGCTGTCAAAATCTGGATCATAGTGGTGATTGATCTCGCGGATTACCCGTCGATATGAGTGGGCCTTGTCCGTTACGATCGTGACCGGTCTGTGT
>NZ_JAHKQI010000011.1 GCF_018860975.1 Lentibacter algarum | reverse complement strand
CCCTATAACATGCAACTACCAGGGGCTGTGAGGCCTCCTCCGAGCGGCTGTACCCCGAGGACGGCGCCCTGAAGGGCGAGATCAAGCAGAGGCTGAAGCTGAAGGACGGCGGCCACTACGACGCTGAGGTCAAGACCACCTACAAGGCCAAGAAGCCCGTGCAGCTGCCCGGCGCCTACAACGTCAACATCAAGTTGGACATCACCTCCCACAACGAGGACTACACCATCGTGGAACAGTACGAACGCGCCGAGGGCCGCCACTCCACCGGCGGCATGGACGAGCTGTACAAGTAATCTAGACAGCGCTTTTCCGCTGCATAACCCTGCTTCGGGGTCATTATAGCGATTTTTTCGGTATATCCATCCTTTTTCGCACGATATACAGGATTTTGCCAAAGGGTTCGTGTAGACTTTCCTTGGTGTATCCAACGGCGTCAGCCGGGCAGGATAGGTGAAGTAGGCCCACCCGCGAGCGGGTGTTCCTTCTTCACTGTCCCTTATTCGCACCTGGCGGTGCTCAACGGGAATCCTGCTCTGCGAGGCTGGCCGGCTGCAGGCATGCAAGCTTGGCACTGGCCGTCGTTTTACAACGTCGTGACTGGGAAAACCCTGGCGTTACCCAACTTAATCGCCTTGCAGCACATCCCCCTTTCGCCAGCTGGCGTAATAGCGAAGAGGCCCGCACCGATCGCCCTTCCCAACAGTTGCGCAGCCTGAATGGCGAATGGCGCTGATGTCCGGCGGTGCTTTTGCCGTTACGCACCACCCCGTCAGTAGCTGAACAGGAGGGACAGCTGATAGAAACAGAAGCCACTGGAGCACCTCAAAAACACCATCATACACTAAATCAGTAAGTTGGCAGCATCACCCGACGCACTTTGCGCCGAATAAATACCTGTGACGGAAGATCACTTCGCAGAATAAATAAATCCTGGTGTCCCTGTTGATACCGGGAAGCCCTGGGCCAACTTTTGGCGAAAATGAGACGTTGATCGGCACGTAAGAGGTTCCAACTTTCACCATAATGAAATAAGATCACTACCGGGCGCTGAGAGATCCCCTCATAATTTCCCCAAAGCGTAACCATGTGTGAATAAATTTTGAGCTAGTAGGGTTGCAGCCACGAGTAAGTCTTCCCTTGTTATTGTGTAGCCAGAATGCCGCAAAACTTCCATGCCTAAGCGAACTGTTGAGAGTACGTTTCGATTTCTGACTGTGTTAGCCTGGAAGTGCTTGTCCCAACCTTGTTTCTGAGCATGAACGCCCGCAAGCCAACATGTTAGTTGAAGCATCAGGGCGATTAGCAGCATGATATCAAAACGCTCTGAGCTGCTCGTTCGGCTATGGCGTAGGCCTAGTCCGTAGGCAGGACTTTTCAAGTCTCGGAAGGTTTCTTCAATCTGCATTCGCTTCGAATAGATATTAACAAGTTGTTTGGGTGTTCGAATTTCAACAGGTAAGTTAGTTGCTAGAACCCATGGCTCCTTTGCCGACGCTGAGTAGATTTTAGGTGACGGGTGGTGACAATGAGTCCGTGTCGAGCGCTGATTTTTTCGGCCTTTAGAGCGAGATTTATACAATAGAATTTGGCATGAGATTGGATTGCTTTTAGTCAGCCTCTTATAGCCTAAAGTCTTTGAGTGACTAGATGACATATCATGTAAGTTGCTGATAGGTTTCCAGTTTTCCGCTCCTAGGTCTGCATATTGTACTTTTCCTCTTACTCGACTTAACCAGTACCAACCCAGCTTCTCAACGGATTTATACCATGGCACTTTAAAGCCAGCATCACTGACAATGAGCGGTGTGGTGTTACTCGGTAGAATGCTCGCAAGGTCGGCTAGAAATTGGTCATGAGCTTTCTTTGAACATTGCTCTGAAAGCGGGAACGCTTTCTCATAAAGAGTAACAGAACGACCGTGTAGTGCGACTGAAGCTCGCAATACCATAAGTCGTTTTTGCTCACGAATATCAGACCAGTCAACAAGTACAATGGGCATCGTATTGCCCGAACAGATAAAGCTAGCATGCCAACGGTATACAGCGAGTCGCTCTTTGTGGAGGTGACGATTACCTAACAATCGGTCGATTCGTTTGATGTTATGTTTTGTTCTCGCTTTGGTTGGCAGGTTACGGCCAAGTTCGGTAAGAGTGAGAGTTTTACAGTCAAGTAATGCGTGGCAAGCCAACGTTAAGCTGTTGAGTCGTTTTAAGTGTAATTCGGGGCAGAATTGGTAAAGAGAGTCGTGTAAAATATCGAGTTCGCACATCTTGTTGTCTGATTATTGATTTTTCGCGAAACCATTTGATCATATGACAAGATGTGTATCCACCTTAACTTAATGATTTTTACCAAAATCATTAGGGGATTCATCAGTACCGGGCGTATTTTTTGAGTTATCGAGATTTTCAGGAGCTAAGGAAGCTAAAATGGAGAAAAAAATCACTGGATATACCACCGTTGATATATCCCAATGGCATCGTAAAGAACATTTTGAGGCATTTCAGTCAGTTGCTCAATGTACCTATAACCAGACCGTTCAGCTGGATATTACGGCCTTTTTAAAGACCGTAAAGAAAAATAAGCACAAGTTTTATCCGGCCTTTATTCACATTCTTGCCCGCCTGATGAATGCTCATCCGGAATTTCGTATGGCAATGAAAGACGGTGAGCTGGTGATATGGGATAGTGTTCACCCTTGTTACACCGTTTTCCATGAGCAAACTGAAACGTTTTCATCGCTCTGGAGTGAATACCACGACGATTTCCGGCAGTTTCTACACATATATTCGCAAGATGTGGCGTGTTACGGTGAAAACCTGGCCTATTTCCCTAAAGGGTTTATTGAGAATATGTTTTTCGTCTCAGCCAATCCCTGGGTGAGTTTCACCAGTTTTGATTTAAACGTGGCCAATATGGACAACTTCTTCGCCCCCGTTTTCACCATGGGCAAATATTATACGCAAGGCGACAAGGTGCTGATGCCGCTGGCGATTCAGGTTCATCATGCCGTTTGTGATGGCTTCCATGTCGGCAGAATGCTTAATGAATTACAACAGTACTGCGATGAGTGGCAGGGCGGGGCGTAATTTTTTTAAGGCAGTTATTGGTGCCTAGAAATATTTTATCTGATTAATAAGATGATCTTCTTGAGATCGTTTTGGTCTGCGCGTAATCTCTTGCTCTGAAAACGAAAAAACCGCCTTGCAGGGCGGTTTTTCGAAGGTTCTCTGAGCTACCAACTCTTTGAACCGAGGTAACTGGCTTGGAGGAGCGCAGTCACCAAAACTTGTCCTTTCAGTTTAGCCTTAACCGGCGCATGACTTCAAGACTAACTCCTCTAAATCAATTACCAGTGGCTGCTGCCAGTGGTGCTTTTGCATGTCTTTCCGGGTTGGACTCAAGACGATAGTTACCGGATAAGGCGCAGCGGTCGGACTGAACGGGGGGTTCGTGCATACAGTCCAGCTTGGAGCGAACTGCCTACCCGGAACTGAGTGTCAGGCGTGGAATGAGACAAACGCGGCCATAACAGCGGAATGACACCGGTAAACCGAAAGGCAGGAACAGGAGAGCGCACGAGGGAGCCGCCAGGGGGAAACGCCTGGTATCTTTATAGTCCTGTCGGGTTTCGCCACCACTGATTTGAGCGTCAGATTTCGTGATGCTTGTCAGGGGGGCGGAGCCTATGGAAAAACGGCTTTGCCGCGGCCCTCTCACTTCCCTGTTAAGTATCTTCCTGGCATCTTCCAGGAAATCTCCGCCCCGTTCGTAAGCCATTTCCGCTCGCCGCAGTCGAACGACCGAGCGTAGCGAGTCAGTGAGCGAGGAAGCGGTATTCATTGGATCGTGAGGAA
>NZ_JAHKQI010000007.1 GCF_018860975.1 Lentibacter algarum | reverse complement strand
ACACAGACCGGTCACGATCGTAACGGACAAGGCCCACTCATATCGACGGGTAATCCGCGAGATCAATCACCACTATGATCCAGATTTTGACAGCATCCTGCATATCGATAGAAAGTGGCAAAACAACCTGATCGAGAGCGACCACGCCTGAATGAAACGCCTACTAGGATACCGCCAAAGTTTCCGATCTTTGCGAACAGCCAAGGCGACGCTCAGCGGCATCGAGACCATCCGAACAATCAAACGCGGCCACATCCATCAAATACAACCAGGTGTCAAAGGGGAGATCCAGTTTATCGGCCAACTGTTCGAAGCTCCATGACCAACCACATCCACCCAACAACAAACTGACCTAAGCCGTATAACGCAACAGTCCCGACTGTTTCAGAGCAGTTTGCCGCGTGCTGTCACGGGCCAAACTGTTTCGACGACGCCGTTGCGAACGCCGATGAGATAATCGTGCAGATTGCAGGTTGGATCGCAGTGACCGGGGATCAAGCGTATCCTGTCGTGCAAATCCAGCACGCCTTTTGGATCGTCGATCATGCCGTGTTCGTCATTGCATGCGACATAACGTGCCCCGTCTGCGTCAAACAAAAGGGGCAGACCGGAATCAACCGCGTGGCTTTTGTGGCCCGCGTCGCAGATCACCGTTCCGCTGCGCGCCGCTGACATTATGGTGCTGGCCACAAACAGCGCATTTTCAAAGGGCACGGCAGGTTGATCGTCCTGGGTTCGAACGCCCATGTAGGCGGCATCCATGAAGCAATAGGTGCCGGCCTGAAGCTCGGTATAAATGCCCGATGCGGCCTCCATCTCAAACGTCCCTGTGCCCGCGCCACTGATAATCGCGCAGTCCAATCCACGGGTTTTGATGTCCGCAATGGTGGCTTTTACTTTGTCGAGCATCTCAGCAAAGGCGGCTTCGCGTTTGGCTGCTTGGGGGAAGTGTTGGGCGGGCCCATGGTAGGCTTGCAGCCCGTCAAACCGCAGGTTTTGGGCGGCATCAATACCGCTGGCGATCCGGCCTGCAGCGGCACCGGGATTGGCCCCGCAACGGCCCGCGCCCACGTCAATTTCGACAAGGCAGCCCAGCGTGACATCATGTGTTTGCGCCGAAGTGGACAAATCTTTGACGTTACGCAGATCATCTACACAGACCCGAAGGGTTGCGCGTTTGGCCAGCTGCATCAGGCGATCAATCTTGGCGGGCGCGACGATCTGGTTTGATATAAGAATATCATCGATGCCTTCGTTGACCAGCGCTTCGGCCTCGGACACCTTCTGGCAACAGAACCCATGCGCGCCGCCGATTTTCATTTGTTGATGCGCGACACCAGCAGATTTATGCGCCTTTGCATGGGCACGCAGGGCGACGCCGTGCGCTTTGGCAATGTCACGCATCTTGCGCAGGTTTCTTTCAAACGCATCTAGATTAATGACCAGCGCAGGCGTTTCGACATCCGCCTCGGCCATGCCGATTTGGGCAGGCACTTCATACCCCAGCCTTGGTTTATTCACGCTCACCATCCTATCACCCTCGGAAGCCAAAGAACCAGCTCATCAAACATAAAGACCAACGCCACCACCAAAAGCTGAATCAGGATGAAAGGGATAACGCCTTTGTAGACATCCCACATCTCAATTTCTTTGGGGGCGACGCCTTGTAAGAAGAACAGCGACCAACCAAACGGCGGGGTTAGGAAAGAGGTTTGCAGGATCACTGCGATCAGCATCGACAGCCAGACCATATCGACGCCCTGCGCGTAAAAGAACGGCAACATGATCGGCAGCGCGATGTAGCTGATTTCGATCCATTCCATGAAGAAGCCAAGCACGAAGATGATCAAAAGCAAAAACAAGATGGCCCCTGTCAATTCACCTGGCACACCGTCAAACAGTCCTTTGACGAAATGCTCTCCACCCAAACCGCGAAACGCAAGGGAAAACACCTGACTTGCCAGCAGAATGAAAAATATCATGCTGGAGATAATCAGCGTGGTTTTGGTTGCCGCACGCACAAGTTCATAATTCAAACGACCATAGATCGCGGCGATCACCAGCGCACCCGCAGCCCCGATTGAAGCAGCTTCGGTCGGGGCGGCAACGCCCCCGATGATAGAGCCAAGGACGAAAACCACGAGAACAGCGGGCGGAACGACCACCAAAAACAGTTTCTTGATCAACTGCATCGGGCTGGTCTCGGCTCGTTCGGCGGCGTTGATCGCGGGGACAGCAGTGGGGTTAATCACGGCGAGGAGAAGGAGGTAGCCCACAAACAATACAGCCAGCAGCATGCCCGGAACGACAGCCGCCGCAAACAATGTACCAACAGACAGACCGACGATGTCGGCCATTAGGATCAACACCAGACTAGGCGGGATGATTTGACCCAATGTGCCGGACGCGCAGATCAAACCGCACGACAGGCTTTTGGAATATCCGCGCGACAGCAGAACCGGAAGTGTGAGCAGGGTTAGCGTCACAATCGTTGCGCCGACAATGCCCGTCGCCGCGCCAAGGATCACACCACACAAAACGATCGCAATGCCCAGCCCGCCACGAAGACCGCCCATGGCAAGGCCGATGACAGTTAGCAAATCTTCAGCGATGCGGGACTTTTCAAGGGCGACGCCCATGAACACAAAAAGCGGAATGGCGACGAATTCATATTTGGTCATCACGCCATAAATGCGGTGCGGGATCAAGCTGAACAATTTGCCCTCAAGGCCCATAAATCCAAACACAAACCCAGCTGTGGCAATGGCCACCGCCACGGGAAAGCCTGCAATCAACAGGGCAAAGAACGTCCCCAACATCAATAAGATATGGTAATCCATCAGCCCGCCGCCCCTTCGCGATTTATCAAGATGTCAGTTTTGCGCACGATTTCTGCAAAGGCCTGGAGGGCGAGGCTGATAAACCCGACAAGGATCATCGCCTTTAACGCATAGCGCATCGGCAAACCGCCGGGATCAGCAGAGCCTTCGCGGCCCGACCAAGATTGCAGGATATAAGGCACAGCATAATAGCAGATCAAAATAGCGATCACGAACGTTGCAATCGCGGCCGCGAGATCAATTGCGGCTTTGGTCTTCGGACCCGCGGGTTTGTAAATCATATCAACGCGAACGTGCTGCCCCTGTTGATAGGTATAGGCCATGCCCAAGGTCGCAACGCCCGCCAGCAGATGCCATTCCAGTTCTTGGGTCCACACCGTGCCAGTCCCGAAAAAGTAGCGCACCAGCACATTTGAAGCGACGACAAAGATGACGCCAAGAACGCAAGCCATTGCGACCTTCCCAAGGAAGGTCACAATGATTTCGCATAGATCAGCGAGTTTCAGAAAAATCTGCAAACCCATCACCCTCGCACGCGCGCGTGCCACTGGCCTTCGCTGATATCGGTCCACGCGTCGTGTTTCGCCTTGAAGTCAAAGTAGTGGTCACGAACACGCGCAAACAATGGATCGCCTGCCCCCAATTCCTCAAGCACACCGGGCGCAGCCGCGCGCAAACCTTCAAGAATTTCGTCGGACAACGTGCGCAACTGCGTACCTTCGTTCTCGACAAGATCTTTAAGGGCCTCGCCATTCACGGCCTCGGACCATGCCTGTGACCTAACGTTGGTCGACGCACAGGCATTGCGCACGATATGCTGCAAATCCTCTGGCAAGGTTTCCCATGCCGCTTTGTTGACCGCGAATTCCACCACGTTGTTCGGCTCGGACCAACCGGTGGTGTAGTAATACGTCGCAGCGTTATGCAGCCCGAGGATCTTGTCCTGTGCGGGACCAACCCATTCGGCGGCTTGGATAACGCCACGCTCAAGTGCCGGAAAAATCTCGGCTGGGGGCAGCAGCTTCACGTCGACGCCGACGGCGGCGTAGATGCGGCTGGACAGCCCCGGAATGCGCATTTGAAGCCCTTGCAGGTCTGCAAGCGTGTTGACTTCTTCCTTGAACCAGCCAGTCATCTGAACGCCGGTGTTGCCACACGGAAAGGGCACCATGCCGACATCCGCATAGAGCTCCTGCCAAAGTTCCAGGCCGCCGCCTTCGTACATCCACGCGTTCTGGCCTTGATAGTTCATGCCAAACGGCACGCCGCCAAAGAACTGCGCCCACGGGCGTTTGCCCGCACCAAAATAGGACACCCAGCCGTTGCATTCCACGATACCGGCCTGCGCCGCATCGAACCCTTCAAACGCGGGGACAAGTTCGCCGCCATGGAACACTTCGATGTTGAGCCGCCCGCCTGACATGGCACGAATGCGGTCAGTCAGGTCCGTCAGGCTTCCCGGTCCGACCGAATACATCGGCAGGCTGGGTGGATAGGCTGTCGTCATTTTCCAGTTAAATGTCTCTTGTGCGCGTGCGACATTTGGGGCGGCCAAGGCAACCCCGCCAAGCGCGACGGCACCTCCGGTTATTATCTGTCTTCTGTTCATTTTATGTCCTTTCTGTTGGGTTAAGGTCTTATTAGTAAGACTCGTTCTTCGTAGAGTTCGGCGATGGAAATGAGGTGCAGGTCTTGGCCAATGCCCCCGACAAGCTGGATCGCACCCTTCAACCCGCTGTCATGCGGCGCGGTGGGCATTGTGATGCACGGCACGTTAAGAAGTGACCAAGCGCGATTTACGTAAGGATCGCCTGTTCCGTCTTGCATCAATGGCGGCAAGGTGCGCGCAGACGGGGATGCGATGACATCTACGGTTTCGAACAGGTCCGCGATCCATGCACGGCCAGCTTCGCCAATTTGGCAGGCCGCGGCATATTGTGCGTCGCTCAACTTTGCGCCCGCCTCGCAATACGCTGTAAGCTGGTCAGAAATCAGGTCAGCGTGATTGCGCAGTTCTGGCGCGAGAGAGCGGGCGACCTCGCATTGCATAAGGTCGCTTTGCGTCGCGATCAGATCGTGAATTCGCCGCCCATCCCCCAGATCGACAATGACATCGCCGGTGGCTGTCACGGTGTCCCGTAGCGCGCGCATTGCATTTCTGGTTGCGCTGTCAGCATCGGACCACGTGTCATCAGCGAAAAATCCGACGCGATTGGGGCCTGTGTTGCTGCGGCCTGTGGCGGGAAGGTCTGCAATCACCGCGGCTAAATCATGTGCGCCTGTAACTGAACGGGCAAAAACACCGATCCTGTCGAGGGTGGGGGAGACGACCTTTAACCCGTCGCGGCTAACCAGCCCCATGGACGGCAGAAAGCCGACGACGCCACAAAACGCGGCAGGTCGAATGACCGATCCTGCGGTTTGCGTGCCAATCGCATGGCTGACCAACCCCGCACCCACTGCCGCCGCTGATCCGCTGGAGGATCCTCCTGGGGTATAGGCCGGGTTTTGAGGGTTTGTTGTCGGGCCGGGTTTGAAGGTTGCAAATTCGGTCGTGACGGTTTTGCCGACCACCGTAGCACCAGCGGCTTGCGCGCGTTTTACCGCATCTGCCGTTTGGGTCGCGATACGATCCGCATAAATGGGCGAGCCGTAAGAGGTCGGCATTCCTTGGACGTCAAACAAGTCTTTTACTGCCAGTGTACATCCTGCGAGCGGTAGGTCCGTTTCGGTGGGTTCGGATCGCTCGGGCGCGATAAAAACAAATGCCCTCAGCGTTGCCTCCGTTGCTTCGAAATCCGGGTTTTCTGGGCTACTTTTCAACTTTTGCCTCGCTGTCGACAGTGTTGCGACGGGCCATATGTGCCCATCAATAATGAGACTAAATATTATATATTATATTGTATCAAGCAATTTTCTTGAATAGTTTCACGCAGAATGGCAATGATGCCTTCTTGGGCACCTAAACCGATGAAAGAGGAGAATTTACGCATGTCGCGAACCCATGACCTAGGCGGTCTGCCCGCTGGCAAGATTGATCAGACAGAACATGAGCCGACATTCTTCGACAAACGTGTGGATGCTTTGTATGCTTTGCTGACTGGCCCAAAGGCGAATGCTTTTACGATGGACGAAGTGCGAAGAACCGTGGAGAGTTTTTCAGAAGCCGACTATTTCGGACTGAGCTATTATGAGAGATGGCTGAAGGCGATGTCGCTTTTGCTAATTGAAAAGGGCTACGTTGAAGACGGGACATTTGATATCCCGCAGGCAAAAAGTTGAGAGTTTCAATGCAAAACCCAGGCTGCCAACCCAAGTTTCACGTCGGGCAACAGGTTATGATCAAGGATGACGCTGCGTTGGGCCATTGCCGCACACCGCAATATGTCCGTGGTGCTGCGGGTCGGATCACGTCGTCAATTGGCCATTTTCGAAATCCAGAAGACCTCGCCTATGGCGGCTCTGGTTTGCCGGCCTCGCCACTTTACTGGGTTGAAATCAAGCTGTCCGATATCTGGACATCCTATTCCGAGGACGCCACCGACAGCCTGTTGGTCGAGGTGTTCGAACATTGGTTGACCCATTCCCCCACACATTCCGACAAGAGAAACTGACCCATGCCCCACGATCACCCCCACGACCACCCCGTCTCGCGCGATCATAGCGAACCACGTCCTGCTTTCGCGGCCCTACTGGATCAAGTTCTGAAAGTGCTTGATGACAAAGATATTCTGACGACCGCGCAGGTCACAGCACAAATCGAAGATATGGATGGTCGCACCCCGACCGAGGGCGCCAAGATTATCGCGCGGTGTTGGGATGATCCCGACTATCTTGATCTGGCGCGCACTGATTTACAGGCCGCCGCTGGGCAGGTGGGTATCGCGATGCCCGCATATCCGAAATTTGTGCTTCTTGATAATACGGGTGACGTGCACCACGTCGTCGTCTGCACATTGTGTTCGTGCTATCCACGTCCCATCCTCGGCCCGCCGCCGGTTTGGTACAAATCGCGCAATTACCGCGCACGTGTCGTTGTGGAACCCCGTGATGTTCTGGCCGAATTCGGAACAACTGTGCCGCAGGACAAAAAGCTGCAAGTTGTCGATAGCACCGCGGATTGTCGTTATCTGGTCTTGCCCGAGCGCCCCGCAGGATCCGATGGCATGACACAAGAGCAGCTGGCAGGACTTGTGACCCGCGACAGCATGATTGGCGTGACTCGGTTGAACGTGCCTGTCACATGAGTGTTCCAACGGCACAACCATCTGGTTTTACCAAGGAATCGACGGCAAGTCGCATATCCCAGATCATCCGCTCACGCATTTTGGAGGGGTCGTATCCGGCTGGTATGCAGCTGCGCCAGACCGAACTGGCAAACGAGCTTAACGTCAGCCCCATTCCGGTTCGCGAAGCATTGCAGCGGTTAAGTTTCGAAGGCATGGTCGAACAGATCGCAAATCGCGGCGCATTCGTTGCCAGCATCGGTGTCGATGATTTCAAGAACATTTGGGTGCTTCGCCGCAATCTTGAGGTTATGGCCGTTCAGCAAGCGATGGAAAACCCGGTCAGCGAAGCAGCTGTGCAGGCCAAAGAGATTATCAAACAGGCAGCCAACGAGACCGACAATATGGTGCTTGTCGATCTAAACTGGAAATTTCACCTGTGCCTCTACAAGCCCTGTGGCAATGATATCCTTCTGGATTTCATCAACGGCCTCTATCGAAAAGCCGATCGATATTCCTGTATGCTCTGGACAACAGTTGATTACGGGCGACAAGCCCAGCTTGAGCATTCCGCGATCGTCGAGCACTATGAGGCTGGCGATACCGCGCAAGCGGCGCAACAAATATTGCACCACATTGACGAGGTGGAACGGATGGTCATGTCGGTCCTTGGGTCAAGGCTTTCCCTCGGTTCTTAAGTTGCCCACAGCCTCCGAACGGGACTGTTGCGTTATTCGGCTTAGGTCAGTTTGTTGTTGGGTGGATGTGGTTGGTCATGGAGCTTCGAACAGTTGGCCGATAAACTGGATCTCCCCTTTGACACCTGGTTGTATTTGATGGATGTGGCCGCGTTTGATTGTTCGGATGGTCTCGATGCCGCTGAGCGTCGCCTTGGCTGTTCGCAAAGGTCGGAAACTTTGGCGGTATCCCAGTAGGCGTTTCATCGAGGCGTGGTCGCTCTCGATCAGGTTGTTTTGCCACTTTCTATCGATGTGCAGGATGCTGTCAAAATCTGGATCATAGTGGTGATTGATCTCGCGGATTACCCGTCGATATGAGTGGGCCTTGTCCGTTACGATCGTGACCGGTCTGTGTAGCCGGGCGCGCTCAATCGCCCTGTTCAGAAAGGCTTTGGCCGCTTTCGCATCCCGCCTTGCGGTGAGCCGGAAGTCGACCATTTGCCCGTTTGCATCGATCGCACGCCACAGATAGCGCCACTTACCGCCGACGCGGATATAGGTCTCGTCAACGTGCCAATCGACGCTGGCCCGGCGCAGGTACTTTTCCGTTCGTTTGGTGATCTCTGGCCCAAACTTGATCACCCATCGATACACGGTCGACCGATCAACGGTGATCCCGCGTTCTGCGAGCAGATCCACCACGTCCTGATAGGATAGCGGAAACCGCAAATACCAACGGACAGCGCACAGAATGATCGCATGCGGAAAGCGATGGTGTTTGAACTGCGATTTGCGTCGCATGCTCGACCTCAAAAACCAAAACTTGCCGCGCGCAGGCGATTAATCCAACAGTCCCCTTTCGATTAAGGTTTTTCAGGCCGTGGCCTCTGGTCTTGCTATGGTTCCTGACCGCCGCGTGACTTTGTCTGACAGCGGAAACTTTCCCACAGATCTCTACATGGTTGAGGGGCTGATGAACCTAAAGGACAAAGGCTACGAATTGCGTATCCCCGAACCTGAAGATGTCGTGGCAGGGATTACCGAGGACGTCGCCGTCGTTATGCTGACCGAAGTGGATTATCGCACAGGTCGCAAGCACGACATGAAAGCCGTTATCTAAAAGGCCCACTCGGTTGGAGCTGTTGTCGTCTGGGACTTGGCTCACTCCATAGGTGCGGTCCCTGTTGATCTGGCAGGCGCAGACGTCGATTTCGCTGTCGGTTGCACCTATAAATACCTCAATGCGGGCCCCGGCGCGCCAGCGTTCATATATGTCGCCCCGCGTTTAATCGACACCGTCGAGCCTGCGTTGTCCGGCTGGTATGCTCATGAGGCACCATTCGCCTTTGACACCGACTTCCGCCCGATGCCCGGCAAAATTGATCGTATGCGGATCGGAACGCCATCGATCGCAAGTTTCTCGCTGCTCAGCGTTGCGCTGGATGCATGGGATGATGTCAACATGGATGATCTGCGCGCCCGTTCAATCGAGCTATCGGAACTGTTCATCCGCGAAGTCGAAGCTCGATGCCCTGGCGTAACTTTCGCAGGTCCCCGCAATCCAGAAGAGCGCGGCAGCCATGTCTCATTCCGCTTCGAAAACGGGTATCCGTGCATGCAGGCCCTGATCGAACGCAAAGTGATCGGCGATTTCCGCGCACCAGACATCATGCGGTTTGGGATCACGCCCTTGTTCATTGATGAAACCGACATCCTTAAGGCCGTAGAAATTCTTGAAGAGATTCTGAAAAATGAGACGTGGAAAGAAGATCGTTTCCAAGTTCGTTCGGCAGTGACCTGACCCATGGGCAACGCGACCCCACAATGGCGCGGGATGGATGATCAGACCCGCGCCGATGCGTACTCTCCTAGCAAAGCTTTGCCAGATGGCGACCTGACGCCGTTCATTCAGCGCTATATCGACGAAAGTGCAAAAGCCTACAGCGCGCATCCAGAGTTCCAAACGCTCCGCTATGGGCCAAAGCCGGCCAATACATTGGACATAGTCATGCCAACGGCAAGCGGCCCCGTGCCACTGCACGTCTTCATTCATGGCGGGTATTGGCAGCAACTCTCTAAACAGGACTCGTTCTTTGCGGCCACCCAAACCTTGGCGCAAGGTTATGGGTATGCGGCCATCGATTACACCCTCACACCTGATGCCCGCATCAGCAAAATCGTGGCGGAATGCGTCAGGGCGATAACTCTGCTGATGGACAACGCCGCCAACCTAGGCGTCGACCCCAAGCGCATTGTTCTGTCTGGTAGCTCGGCTGGTGCGCAACTGGCAGCCATGTGCTGCTTGGAGCTGCCGGCAGATAAGCAACCGTGCGGCGTTGTACTTCTATCGGGTGTCTACGAATTGGAGCCCCTTCTTGGAACCTATGTGAACGATGCCGTTGGAATGGATTTAGCCGAGGCAAAACGTAACAGCCCTGCCTTACACGACCTTGGCGATTTTCCAAAAACAGTAGTCGCATGGGGTGTTCAAGAAACTCAGGAATTCAAACGCCAAAGCCGATATTTCGCTTCGCTCCTGCAGTCGGCAAAGCGACCTGTTGAAACCCTTGAAGTGGATGCACGCAACCACTTCGATATTGTCTTTGATCTCGCAAATGACAGCAAACTCGGACGGCACACCTCCGCCCTCATGAAAGGATAGACCAGAAATGCCACGTTTTAAGCCCGTGTTCCCTGACCTTATTGATGCAAGCCAAGTTAACACTTCGCTTGACCCGCGCCCCATGGGTAAGACAACCAACGAAAGCCGTGAGGCAACGGTCAAAGAAACCGGTGGCACGCCTTTGGTTGAATACGCTGGTAACGCCAATCCTTACATCGACTACCAGAGCATCGACATACTCTTGTCCCTGCAACACCCGCGCAGCGATGGGTATGACGAGATGGGCTTTTTCGTCATGGGTCAGGTCAAAGAGCTGCTTTTCAGGGGCCTACACTTTGAACTGTTCAATGCCCGTGAACTAATCAAACAAGACAAATTCGAGGACGCGCTGACGATCATGGTTCGGGCCGGAAAATATGTCGATTACATCGCCGACTCTTGGAACGTGCTGTCGACCATCACGACCGAAGGCTTCAATCAGTTCCGTGACCACCTTTCGACAGCCTCTGGGCAGCTTTCCTTCATGTACCGCCATGTGGAATTCATACTGGGGAACAAATCAAAACGCCTGGCAACAGCGCATAAAAACGTTCCTCACGTTTGGCCGGCGATGAAAGAAGCGTTGGAATCCCCCGGACTTTACGACGAAGTCATTAAGGCCCTTCATCGTGCTGGCCATGATATTGACAGCGACGCGCTAGATCACGATTGGTCCGAACCCTACGCCTCGAACGCTTCCGTCCGCGCGGCATGGCTCAAAGTATATGAAAAACCTTATTCTGATAATGTCGAATACAGGTTGGCAGAAGCCTTGGTTGGAATAGATGAAAAGATTTCGTTTTATCGCTGGCGCCACTATACCTCTGTCCACAAAATCATCGAATACAAGCCCGGCACTGGTGGCTCCGCTGGGGTGGGTTGGCTGCAGCATGTCACCGAACACAGGTTATTCCCTGAGCTTTGGGAAATCCGCACTGAAATGTAGATCGCAAGCCACCAAAGCGCTCTCTTGGGCGCTTTGGCAGTCAGATGACATTCGTTCACGCGCTTCTTTAGCTACCAAATAGTGAGGTCATAGCCGCCGATTTCGTCGTGTCTGGCTTTCGCGTGAAAAGGGTAGCTAAACGCTTTGAAAGGGACTGTTGGATTAATCGCCTGCGCGCGGCAAGTTTTGGTTTTTGAGGTCGAGCATGCGACGCAAATCTCAGTTCAAACACCATCGCTTTCCGCATGCGATCATTCTGTGCGCCGTCCGTTGGTAT
>NZ_JAHKQI010000004.1 GCF_018860975.1 Lentibacter algarum | reverse complement strand
TTCTGATGTGTTCAGCTTTTTACGGGTGTGGATCACGGCCTGACGCAACCCATCAACCGTCAGGCCTTCGGCTTTAGATGATCCAGGCTTTCCTTCAGGATCAACTTGTCGAGCTGCAGCTCTGCGACGATCTTCTTTAGTCGCTCGTTCTCTTTCTGCAGAGCGCGCATCTCGGAAAGCTGAGGACGTCCCATGCCTCCAAACCTCTTGCGCCAATAGTAATAGGTCTTATCCGAAATCCCCGCTTTTCGGCACGCGCTTACAACATCCAATCCATCATGCAAATGCACATCGATCTCGCGCAGTATCTTAAGCGCATCCTCGTCCGAATACCGTTTCCGAGCCATCCCTTCTTCCTCCTGTGACACTCAATTAGTGGCACACTTTTAAGGGGCCAAGACAATAACACGTTGTCCTCGTATGGAACGTTTTTAGAGTTCCCAGCGCGTTAGTGCTGTCTCGGTGGTAGCAGGGTCTGTGGTCGGTTAGCCAAGCCACACGGTCAGACACCGACCTGAGCTTTGCAATCGTCTGTTTGCACCCTGACAAAACGATTACTTTCAGTTTCCTGATACTCGCCGCGTGCATATTTGGTTTCGGCAGTTTGCCAGATGGTGCCCCAACCAAAGTCTGTAATTGCTTCGTGACTACCACTTACAACAACACGGTTGCCATCCATATCTTCGGCCAAACGATTTACCCCAATTTCTGTTGGTGCTTCGTTGCCCTTCCAAGTCAGTACCATCGTCTGCTCTCCTGCTATTCTACAATAAGCTATACGTAGTTGCATAACGGTCAAAATTCAAATTTTGAGTTCAAAAACAATAGGGTTTTCAATGGCACTCTGATGGGCGTTAGTGTTAGATTTCCGAAACCCTATCTGTTGTTTCTGGAGTATTTTTAATGTCTGTTTTTGGTGACCCTGCGACCCAAATGGCTTTTTCAGTCCATGAGAATAAGGGGGTCTTTGCTCTACTTTTGGGTTCAGGCCTGTCCCGTGCAGCGGAAATTCCTACAGGGTGGGAAATAACCACTGACTTAGTTAGGCGCATGGCCACCGCTCAGGGTGTCGAGCCACAAGACGACTGGGGCAAGTGGTACTTCGAAAAGGAAGGCAAAGTGCCAAATTACTCTGAACTTTTGGCCCAGCTCGCAACGACGCCAGCGGAACGCCGTGCCATTTTACATAGCTATATTGAACCGGATGAAGAGGACCGTGAGGAGGGGCGAAAAGTTCCAACTTCTGGTCACAAAGCGATAGCCAAGTTGGTTCGTGATGGACACATCAGGGTAATCGTAACGACGAATTTTGATAGACTTATGGAAAACGCACTGCGTGATGTTGGGGTGGAACCTACCGTTATTACATCGCCTGACGTTCTACAGGGTGCTGAGCCGCTTACTCATAGCGCGTGCTATATTTTGAAAGTTCACGGCGACTATAAAGATGCCCGCATTCTCAATACCGATGATGAGTTAGATGCTTATCCTGATGCATATAACACGTTATTGGATCGAATATTTGATGAGCATGGTCTGATTGTTTGCGGCTGGTCAGGTGAATGGGATCACGCTTTACGCGCTGCAATTTCACGCGTCAGGAATAGACGATATCCCCTCTTCTGGGCGGTACGCGGTGATCTCAAAGGGCGTGGAAAAGAACTATGTGAAAGCCGAAAGGGCTTAACAGTCCCTATTTCTGACGCGGACACCTTCTTTGTAAAGCTGGTAGAGCAGGTGGAGACGCTGGCTCAAAGTAAACGACAAAACCCTGTTGGGGTGGAAATGCTGGTAAACCGTGCAAAGCGATATTTGGCTAAGCCTGAGCACCGCATCCAATTGTCTGATCTTATTTCCGACGAAGTGCTACGTATTGTCGAGCGGCTTGAGAAAAGTGACATGGGGTCGGGTGGAACATTTTCAGCAGAAGAATTTCAGCGCAGGGTCGAAGTATACGAAGGGGCAACAGAGGGTCTTGCTAAAATTTGTGGTTTAGTGGGCCGGTGGGGCGATGCCGCACAAATCCAATTTGTAGTGGATGCCATTGGATCACTGGTGGATCATGCTGGGTTGGTAAACAATGGTAGCACAGTTTTCTTAAACATGCGCACTTATCCCGCTGTACTAAGTTATCAAGCGTGTGCCCTAGGTATGACAAATGTACAAAACTGGTCCCAACTTCATGCGTTTATGGGGGTAGAGTTGGATACCGGATATGACGGCACCATGCGCATGATTGATGCCGTTTCACCGTCTTTGTGGAAAGGCGAGAAAAAGGAGCTTTGGCAAAATTTGCCAGATTTCGAAAGGCGTCATACGCCTTTAAGTGATCACTTTGCAGACGACCTATTTGAAACATGGGGGAAAGCATTTCGCTCTTCAACAGGTGGAATCGTCATTGATTGTCTGATGATTGAAACCTTAACCGCTATCAGATACCTTGAAACTAACGATATCGCAGCTTTGCGTAGTGCTCACGAAAGCGAAACAGATAGGAATTATATCTGGTCTCCGGTTCGTAGGGCGGGTTGGGATAGAAATTTCCGCCAAAAAATTAAACCAAAATTCGAAAATGCAGATTTCTTGAGGGCGTTAACGGATGGCGGATTTGGGCGGGGCGACACAGATTTTGTTGTGTTAGCGATAGAAAGCCACGAACGCCTGATAGGTAAGTTACACTGGAGTTGGTAACGTCTTGACTGTGAGAGGTTTTCTAACCTTAACGTAGAAGTCCAAGCACTACTTCCCGATAGCTGTACAAAACGCCCTAAAGCGCTTGCCAAACGCAGTGGTTGGGCAAGCGCAAAGAGATCATTCGGCAGCGGTCACTTGTGGTTCTTCGTCGGGACCATACCAATCATCGTTGACTTCTCCGCCAACGGAAAAGTCTTCTTCATAGAAGCAAATGTGACCAGCAACACGATTCAAGGTGATGATTGCATTCATGTCGATTGTATCGCCTGAAAACATACGGTCTTGATCGCTAGAGCCAGAGTAGGTGCCGCTTGATGAGATGGTCATTCCTTCGTCATTACGATCAACTACAGCTTCGTCGAAATAGGCTTCTTCAAAGTAAGCGTTGGTCTCAGCCATTACGCCTGAAAGTTGCTCGGAGATATTGTAGTCATTCTCTGGTAGGTAGACTTCCAATACATAATTTTCGACGGTTTCATACAGCCACACGTTACCGCCAAACCAACCTTCTTCGACTAGGAACTCTGCCAAGATGCGAGCTAGTTCATATGCGGAAGGTAAATTGCTTGGTAGGCCATTTAGTCTAGCTAATCGCCACCCAATACGTGCAACATCTGGCACCATGACTGCGGCTTGTTCGATCTGTTCAAGTGGGTAGTCTACTTCGGCAAGTTGCCCTGTATGGCTCTTATATCCAAAGAACGCGGCCACAATTTCACGAGCGTGGGTAGCCTTCAATTTTTGTCCATATTCAGACAGGTGATGGTTGCGCAGAAATTCTGTGCATACTTTAGAAATAGTCATAGGAATTCTCCTGAATCCTTGCGGGACTAACGCGGCGACAAAAAGCGTTTAACTGCCACCATGCCCACAATTCTAAAGGAGTTGCTTCGAAGGTAGCTTAAGGACTTCACCGTCTTTTTGGTCGCTAATAGCCAAGGCATCGGTTCCTAAGCGCAGCATAGCACTAGCTCAGGCGGATTTCAAGTTTCGGTTGGGCGATGACAACTCGGAAATTTCTGAAAAAATATTGTGGCGGGGGTTGCGATTATAATTTCAACTCTAGGACAGGCCCGCAGTTACTAACAGCCCCTCAAAATCAAGGTGGTACCCCACTTTTTGGACCCTAAATTATTGATATATAATGATAATTTGTAAATAAACTGAATTGAGAAACAGGAGACTCTACTTTGTTCGTCCCGCTACGCGGGCACACCGCCTTACAGCCGTGCCACCACACAGCCAACATTCAGAACGATCAGCCCATTACGTCGGGAAAGCCTGAAAGATCAGAAGTATCGAAGCAGCGTGACTAGGAGGTAAAGTAATATTACGTCGGATAATCTGAACATAAGTACAGCTTTCTGTGTGGGTTGGATGTGTGATGTTGTCTTGCTGTATGCACCCGCGTAGCGGGCTGTAGGGCACGATTCAGGCCGATTGTGCGGCTTTGTGGTCAGCTAGGATGCGATATACAGAGGCCACGCCTATGCCCAACTGTGTTGCGATTTCCGGCGCTTTGAACGAACGTGCATGAAGTGCCAGCACATCCGCTGTTTTAGCGCGGGCTGTAGGTGCCCTGCCTTTGTATTTACCTTCTTTTTTTGCCTTCGCTATCCCAATCGTCCGGCGTTCCGCGAAACGGTCTTTTTCGAATTGTCCGATAGCTGCAAGAACATGGAAGTGCAGCGATTGCGCCGCGTCAGTGGGGTCCAAGGGTGTCTTGGCAATATCATGCAGCGTGAAGCGCACACCATGCTTGTGTGACCGCTTTACAGTCTTGATAGCGTGTTCGATATCGCGGAATGCACGGTCCATCTTTGTGATGTGGATATTCACAGATTTTCCAGTCTGCTCTGCCCGATCCATCGCTTGCTCTATCATATCTTCGAAGACAGGGCGGTGATGCCCTGCGCTGCTTTCTTCTTTAAATATATTTGTAGCGCCTGCCTGCGTCAGCAGGTCCGATTGATTGTTCCACGTCGCGGCTTGCTTGTCGGCATTTGTGCTGACCCGTGCGTATCCCCAATTTTCCATCATCCACTCCAATTTTACCAAGTGATTCTAGAGCCTATGATAGCTTATCAATAGGATGCAATCCAGGACTATGTGATAGTGAATGCCGCCTACTATCAGCGCATCTTTAGATATGTGCCTATTGATAGCTGGATACGTCCCGCACAGGAGCATCAGAAGGGTGGACTGCCCGCGTCTAATCAACAAAGGCACAGATGGACGCTTCATTCTGTCAGATTTAACCGTCCGCTGAATGTGCAGTGCCAGTTAAGGTGGTTCGAAGCTCCAGTAAGACACCTTGGGGCAGTTTGTGCAGGTCTGGACTGAGTATACTTAAAAATTACACCGTGAAGGGTGGGCGGAGAGCAGCCATTCGCTGAAGTCGTGAGATCAAATAGTGGTATTGACCAAAGCAGACCTTTGTCGTCCAACTTGCGCAGATACAGAAAGCTCCAGCTATACTGGCGGGTGATAGGGCTGAACAAACAGTAACGGAGCAACAATGCCTGAAGTTAAAAATGCAAAACACATCGGCATGCGCCGCGCCGCAGCCCTCGCGAACTTGACCCTCGATCAACAGTTAGACCTGATTTACGAGGGGCTCCCCGCCCTTATGGGAAGCGTCGAAGAACTGCTCAGTGCGTCGAAGGCTTTGTCAGAAAATCCACGAAGCGCAGCAATTCTAAATCGTCACGCAACAGAAGAGATCGCCAAAATTCTCATATTGCTCGATCTTGTCAGATGCCCAAATCAATTACGCGCCTCAAAGACTGGGGTAATGATAAAATGGTTCTACAGCCATCTGGCACGCCTCATCTATGTGGATGCTCAAAGCTGGAAGCCCATGACCGTTCAGCAGCTCCAAGAGTACGTCGATACGCACCGCCCTTCCCACTATCTCGAGGGGGCAATTGACGAGTATATTGCCCCAAATTTTGAAATATTCAAGCGAGAGAGCGACATGTACGCCGATATCCTATGTGAGGAAGATGGCACTTTGCATTGGCATGATCCTAATGACACGCATCGCAATTCTGATCCCGACCTCGACTTTCTCAGTAATGATAGAGACCCGTGGCCTTGGAAGATATGTTTGGCTCTGCGGGACTTTGGTCTTTTTACCCGCGAAGGGCTTGGCATCATGTCAGATGCATGGAGTAAAATAGACTTCTGCGACCAAGAAACGTGGCATGATGCGAAAGGTTGCGTTGAAGAGATGCTGGTGGCTTCGCAGTCTGCGGGTTTGATTACTGAAAATGCCAAAGAAAACCAAGCTGGTACACTATATCACAGTTGGCAGATGCCAATGTACCATTTGGAGTTTTCTCAGATCACCGTTTCGTTGGAGGAACTGAGGGCACAACAGGAACACAATCTCGCGATGGAAATGGGATATTAGAGGGTGATCGGACATCGCTAGCTTCGACGTACAACCGACAAACCCGACAACCGTGTAGTGTAACGCAGGCTGCGATGATCCGACCGTTGCTTCCGAGGCCTCTTCGGGAAAGTTGCGGCGCGGCGTCGACCAATGCGACCAACGGCAGCTCTGGGCCGATCGCTAAGTCTATTCGAAACCATGCAGCGAGCGGTGATGAATGAGGTAATACCTCTGCCGCTTGCTCAGAGAAACGTTCAGGGCCTCAACCCCTAATGATCGTCGGGAGACTTCCGACAAACGCTTGGAAATCAGAAGCGAGCCGCTATCCGCGAAGCTGATGAAGCCCTTATCGAACAGGGCATCCCAGTTTGGTGAGAGCAAAAGAGCGTTGTCTGGATTCAAGCAATCGTCGGGATCGTCGCGGCAATCTCTCCAAGGCTTTATGTGGGAGGCGACAAGTAGTGCAGTTTCGCTAATGTCTTGGCCCCTTAAAAGT
>NZ_JAHKQI010000010.1 GCF_018860975.1 Lentibacter algarum | reverse complement strand
TGTCTAGCCCCCAATTTCAGTACCAGTAATTTTCGTTTTCTCTATTAGGGTTTCAGGCACCGGAGGGCGCATACCTAATGCGTGATGGGGCCTGATCCGATTGTATTGCTTGAGCCAAACATTGATCGCGACCTGCGCCTGTCTTGTGCTGTGGAACCACTCTGCATTCAGAACCTCCCGTCTTAATGTTCCGTTGAAGCGTTCATTGTATCCGTTCTCCCGGGGGCTCCCGGGGTAGATCTGCATCGGCTGGATGCCGACTTTTTTCAACCACCCCTGCAGATGCCCGGCTATGAACTCCGGGCCGTTGTCAGAACGTATGAACTCAGGCTTTCCATGCTTCATGAGAAGCCTGTGCAACGCATCAAGAACATCGTTTGCGTTCATTCTGGGGCGCACCGCCACGCAGAGCGCCTCGCGGGTATACTCATCCAGTACCGTCAGCATCTTATAGCTGCGCCCATTGCTGAGCTTGTCATGAACAAAGTCTATCGCCCAGATGTGGTTCCGGTGTGTGGGGCGTAGCCTGATGATGGAGCTGTCTTTGTGATAAAGCCGCCGCTTCTTCTTGTGTCGTTGGGGGAGCTGCAGGCCTTCTTCGCCCCATAAACGTTCGATCTTCTTGTGATTGACCCGCCAGCCTTCCATTCGCAATAGCGCAGTGACCTTCCTGTAACCGTATCGCCCATACTGTTTGGCCAATCGGATCATAGCTAGGCGCAATTGCTCATCATTTGTTGGTTGCGCCCGATACCGAAGGCTGGAACGCGATAGCCCCAAAACCAAGCATGTGCGGCGTTCTGATGTGTTCAGCTTTTTACGGGTGTGGATCACGGCCTGACGCAACCCATCAACCGTCAGGCCTTCGGCTTTAGATGATCCAGGCTTTCCTTCAGGATCAACTTGTCGAGCTGCAGCTCTGCGACGATCTTCTTTAGTCGCTCGTTCTCTTTCTGCAGAGCGCGCATCTCAGAAAGCTGAGGACGTCCCATGCCTCCAAACCTCTTGCGCCAATAGTAATAGGTCTTATCCGAAATCCCCGCTTTTCGGCACGCGCTTACAACATCCAATCCATCATGCAAATGCACATCGATCTCGCGCAGTATCTTAAGCGCATCCTCGTCCGAATACCGTTTCCGAGCCATCCCTTCTTCCTCCTGTGACACTCAATTAGTGGCACACTTTTAAGGGGCCAAGACAGAGCGGCGGTGCGGTTGAGTTTGAAATTGGCACGTG
Source organism: Lentibacter algarum (assembly GCF_018860975.1). GTDB lineage: Bacteria > Pseudomonadota > Alphaproteobacteria > Rhodobacterales > Rhodobacteraceae > Lentibacter > Lentibacter algarum_A. The sequence goes on along the minus strand of NZ_JAHKQI010000010.1, from coordinate 560,077 downwards.
AGTAGAGATGTCTTTCTTGGTTGAAATGGTTGTGGACCGTGGCGTGGACCGAGACGAATTTTTGCAAACTTCGTGTTCGGCGGAAGCGCAGCATGGCCCGCTCTCTTCGTCTAAATGGCTGGTGTGAATTCTCGGCTCGATTGTTGAGCCACCGGCCGGTTTCCTGTCTGTCCACTTTGCCAATTACCTTCATCGCCGCACCGTAGGAACGTAGCTTGTCGGTGTCGAAGATATGTGCGCGACCATGGCGTTTCATGATTTTCCTGAGGAATTTCAATGCTGCCTTGCGATCCCGGCGCTTTGTGACAAAGCTCTCCAGGACTTCCCCTTCGTGATCAACAGCGCGCCAAAGGTAGTGCTGCTCCCCATTTATTTTTACAAACACTTCATCCAGGTGCCACTGCTAATTTGAATATGTGCGCATCTGGCTGACCCTTTTCTTGCGGATCTCTGCGGGAAACAGAGGGCCAAATCTGTTCCACCAAAATCGAGCCGTTTCGTGGCTGATGTCGATGCCGCGTTCGTTCAGAAGGTCATCCACGTTCCGAAGCGAAAGCGGAAACCGAAGATACATCATAACGGCCAAGCGGATGATCTCTGGGCGCGTCTTGAAGTAGCGGAAAGGAGAGTGATTTGTCATCCGGAGACGCTAATTGCTCGACCTGCCCGCCTCAAGCAAGTTTAATCTGACAGTGCTTGCCTCTGTACTCTCAATCGCCAACGTGACTACACCTGATGGTGCAGCGGTCAGCGCATCAGTTGCGATGGCAATCTGATCTAGGGCTGTGGTGATCTGAGCAAGATTGTGTTCCCCCTCACCGGTCAAGGCGACGCCAGATTAATGTAGAAGAAAGAGCTTTGCGTTCAAACGTTTCTCCAACCCACGGATGTGACGGGAAATTGAAGAATGGATGACGTTCAGTTCTTCGGCCGCACGGGTAAAACTGCCCAAACGTCCAGCAGATTCAGACGCGCGAATGGGGTTCAGGGATGGAAGGTTTTTTTGTCATTACTGATCGCGGCTCTCTGGTACTTTTGGTGTCAAGAAAAGTCGTTTAAGAATACCCAAACTAATTGCGCGGCCAAAAAAGCACGTGGTTCTCAAGGCAATGCAGAAGCACCAATTGCTGCGACTGTTTCATCTTCGGATGATTCGCCGCCGCTGACCCCGATAGCCCCCAACAGGATATCGCCTTTGAAAAGCCCTACACCACCGCCAAAAATAACAAGGCCCGGAGTATGCGTGATTCCGTGCACCATGGCTGGATCGTCTTGAATAGAAGGCCACCACTCAGCCGTTGCAAATCCATTGAAGCCAACAACCGTGCGTGCCTTGTTGAGGCATATCGGAACAGCTCCAAAGGGTGCCTCATCCATGCGGGCGGTCAGAATTGGTACGGCACGTACATCTACTATTGCGATGCACATCGGCACTCCAATTTCCTGTGCATGTTGTATGGCAGCGCTAAGCACCTTCTGCGCGCCCATAAAAGACAATGTGGTGAGCTGAGCCGTATCGGCAGCCAATTACCTATTCCTCGACATATGCCAAGAAATCAGCGCACAGCAGCATGTCGCCCCAATCCTCTGCCACCTTCATTGTGTGACGTGAGGGGCGCGAAGCTGGATCAGGGAAATGCTCCACCCAGACGGAATTCAAAGCAGCGAAAATCGCTGAAGGGTCGGGGGCGTAAAAGGTCATTTTTGCCACGTTGGAAAAATCGCCTCCTGCTGCCTCCAACATTTCGCCAACATGACCAAAAACTGTCTTCACCTGCGCTTCGGCTCCTTCGGGACAGTCGCGTGTCCCGGGCGTGTACGGTGCGGTGATAGAGCAGGTGATAATAGGACCCACCCGCGTTGCCGCAGGGATAGGGGTCAAATGCGATAGACCAGCTATATTGATGGAGCGACGCACCTAACTATTCTGCCGCTTCTTTGGCAGCCAGCCATTCCTCGTATTCTGCGCGCTTTTCTTCTGTCAGCGGAAAATAATCAACGGTAGAGCCACCGACCGCAATCCGTGTGATCACAAATTCCTCTTCGATTTCCATCGCCAAGGCGGCGTCGGCGATTTCTTCAACCATGGCGATTGGAATCACAATCGCACCTTCGCCGTCACCGACAATGACATCACCGGGCACAACAGCCGCGCCACCGCATGCGATCGGAATTTGGGAATCTACAGCGGCATGGCGGCGGCCAAGCGTCGACGAATTCGATGCCTGATGATAAACTGGCACACCTAGCTTTTTGATTGCTGGCGTGTCCCGGATCGCGCCATCTGTGATGACGCCTTCTCCGCCCAGTTTTGTGACACGCAGCGCGTAGATATCGCCGACCGTGCCTGCATCAGGCTCGTTCCGTGCGTCAATAACCAGAATTTCGCCCGGTTTTATGGCCTCGACAGTTTCACGCTGAACGTCGCGGATGTGCCACTGATTGAGATCAGGTCGGACAGGGAGGTAGCGCAAAGTATGGGCGATACCGATCATACGTTGGTTTTCCTGCAATGGTTTGAGCTTGTTCATAACGCAGTTCAGGTACCCACGCGCCTGCAATTGGCTACTGATTGAGGCCGTTGTTACACGAGCCAGTTTAGATTTGATTTCAGCCGTTAGCACCGAACTAGTATTCTCAGACATCCTATTCTCCACAGACTTGGCGCCGAGACTTCGCCGCGTGTTACAAAGGAAACTATACGTGATCGTTTGGGGGGGCGAAAAGACTAGGATAAACAACATACTTGCCTAACATCTGCAACAATAGGTGGTCTATCTTTCGCTTGCATGTTTGATACCTCAGGCGTTTCACACTTTCGCAGCTCAAGTTCAATATCAAGGACGTCATTCTGATGACCACATTTCCCTTCTTTTCAGTGCCATACGCCAAACATTTCATAAACGGTCAGTTTTGCGATTCCGTGTCTGGCGAAAGTTTTCAGGTCATAGACCCGACATCGGAGGAAGCCATCAGCACAGTGGAGCGCGGCAATGCCGCCGATGCTGAACTGGCCGTAAAGGCGGCCAAGGATTCATTCATGCGTGGTGATTGGTCCCGTGCGAAACCGTCGTTCCGCAAAGAAGTGTTGTACCGGGTCGCAGATTTGATTGAAAAACGGTCTGATGAAATCACCTATTTGCAGGCAAAGGAGATGGGTGAACCTGTCTTGGACAGCTCTGGCAAGGTTGCATTTTATGTCGCACGCTCGGCACAGAACTTTCGGTTTTTTGCAGATGAGCAGGCACAGGCCGGGGACCATGCATTCAACCATGAAGACCGGTTGATGACGTACACAATGACAGACCCTGTGGGGGTTTATGCATTGATTACGCCATGGAATGGACCGTTTATGCTGTCCACATGGAAGATGGCTCCTTGTCTCGCCTACGGGAACTCTGCTGTTCACAAGTCATCCGAACTGTCGCCGCTGTCAATTCAGGTGCTTTGCGAGATATTTCAGGAGGCAGGTCTGCCAGACGGCGTTTATAACTCTCTCATGGGGTACGGCGCAGAGGTAGGCCCGCCGCTGGTCAGTCACAAAGATGTCGCGGGGGTGTCCTTTACCGGATCTCCTGCCACGGCTCGCGATATATCTGGGCGTGTTGCGTCACAGCTCAAGCGTACGTCGTTCGAACTTGGGGGCAAATCGGCTTGCATCATCTTTGACGATGCCGACATTGACCTCGCCGCAAAAGAAGCCTCGCTTGCGATCTATTCCACGACGGGGCAATCCTGTGTCGCAGGATCGCGCATTTTAGTTCAGGAAAGCATCTACGACGAATTCTTGAAAAAATTTGAAGCGGAGGCAAAAACATGGACCATCGGCGATCCTTTGGAAAGCGAAACAACACTGGGACCTGTGGTTTCAGAAGGCCAGTATGACCGCGTGATGAGCTATATTGATATCGCACGGGGTGAAGGTCGCGTGCTTTTCGGTGGCGGCCGTCCCGAAGGATTGGACAAAGGCTACTTCATTGAACCAACCGCGATTGTCGATGCCCCGAATTCTTCCCGGATTTGTCAGGAAGAGGTGTTTGGGCCTGTTGCTGTGATCTTGCCTTTCAAGGATGATGCTGAGGCGTTGAGTATGGCAAACGACTCTCCCTTTGGTCTTGCGGGGTACATCTGGTCAAATTCAATAGAGCGCGCGCACAATGCGGCCCTTAGGCTGGAAACCGGCATGATCTGGATCAATTCTGGATTTGCCCGCGATTTGCGCCAGCCGTTTGGGGGAGTGAAGGACAGCGGACAGGGCCGTGAAGGCGGCATGTTCAGCCGCGAGTTCTACACTGAAACCCGGTTTGCAAGTTTCCCTCTAAATCCCCGCCGCGATGACTGACTTATTGGGAAATGCACGCCGATTCTACATCAACGGAGAATGGTGTGAGCCGGTGGGTGATACGATCATTCCGGTCATAAATCCGGCGACAGAAGTTGAGATTGCCAAAATTACCCTTGGCAATTCCAGCGACGTGGAGCGGGCAGTATCCGCAGCGGCGGCTGCATCCGCCACGTATAAGCAAACCACAAAATCAGAACGCTTGGACCTGCTTCGACGTTTCCGCGCAGCCTATGTTGAGCGGTATGAAGAGATGGCACAGACTATTTCTGCTGAATTGGGCGCTCCAATAGATATGGCGCGCGAACAACAAACAGAAACAGGCTTGGGACATTTAGACGCATTTATCGATGCTCTTGAGGCGCACGAAGATCGTGAGGTTTTGGCAAACGGCGACACGCTTCTGTTTGAACCAATTGGGGTATGCGCGCTAATCACACCGTGGAACTGGCCGGTCAATCAGATTGCGCTCAAGGTTATTCCCGCACTTGCAACTGGATGTACCTGCATCCTGAAACCCTCTGAAATTACGCCTTTGTCTGCGGTGGTATATGCCGAGATGTTGGATGCCGCTGGTGTGCCACCCGGTGTCTTCAATTTGATTCAAGGTGACGGCGTCGGTGTCGGGACATCACTGACAACACACCCAGAAGTCGACATGGTCAGCTTCACAGGATCGACCCGTGCCGGCATCGCCATCAGCAAAGCCGCCTCCGAGACGGTAAAACGTGTGTCGCTTGAGTTGGGCGGCAAGTCACCCTCATTGATATTTGCAGATGCCGATCTGAAAGCGGCGATCGCCAGCACAGTCAACGATTGCATGAACAACACCGGCCAATCTTGTGACGCGCCAACGCGTCTTTTGGTTGAACAAAGCGTGCATGACGAAGTTGTTGCTATGGCGGCCGAAATGGCCTCTGCTATTGAAATTGGTGATCCAAGCATGATGGGTAAACATATTGGGCCACTGGTAAGTGACCTGCAGCTAGACCGTGTTCTGACCCTGATAAATGTAGCGATCGCAGAAGGCGCACAACTAGTTGCAGGTGGGCCTAAAGCTCCTGACGCCATCGAGGCTGGCTATTACATCGAGCCAACGGTTTTTGCCCAAGTGGGCAATGACATGCGTATTGCTCAGGAAGAAGTGTTTGGCCCGGTTTTGGTCATCATTCCATTCCAAACCGAAGACGAGGCTGTGAAGATTGCCAATACAACGCCCTACGGGCTGGCGGCATATCTGCATACCACTGATGAAGTCCGGCAGGAGCGTCTGATCCGGAATTTGCGCGCCGGGATGGTTCATGTGAATGGCGGCGAATTTAAATACGGAAGCCCGTTCGGTGGATATCGCATGTCTGGCAACAGCCGCGAAGGTGGATCATTTGGATTGGATGACTTTCTCGAAGTGAAGGCCGTTCATCGTTAAGCGACGGCGATAACTGAACATCTCCTGGTACCAGACGGAGGAGATGCTTGAGAGGAGAATTAGATGGCAAATTTTGAGGTGAGTTTCGTCTTCAAATCCGGAAACTGTGAAATGGTTACGCTAGAGGCCTAACAAAAGGATGCCATCGGCGCATCGTGGCACACCTATCTTGTGCCGCTCACCAGTTAATACTTCATTACCGCAGAAGCAATAAACGGTGGGAAAACATTGACCATCCGAATGAATTGGCAGGTGTTGTGGTCAAACCTGTGGACAAGAATATCAAAAAGTAGTCTGTGCCTTAGCCGCAATTCGCCGCGTTGGCGTTTGGAAGGTGCTAAATCTAGTCAGGGGTTCCATAGTTGAAAACCCTGACAGTTCTTTTGTTCGCAATCATGTCCGTGGTCTTTTGCCTTAGCCTTCTTGATCGGCAATTTTGGATCGACCACGTCGATACACATCACGTTTGCGGTGCTCTTCCTTGAACTCATCCTCTGTCCAATAGCCGATCTTGTAGCCGAGCATCGCACATTCGTCGTAATGCCGCTGCAGTTCCTGATAGTCCTCAAAATAGGCATAAGGGGTACAGATGTTCGATTTAGGATTGCGACTCCATGTGTGAAGAACGTCGAGCAATTCTTGCAGGATATTTGCATTTTTGGGGTCCAATGCGACATTAAGCAACTCATCCGGATCTGCTTCTAGATCAAACAGGATCGGATTGGCATGCTCAAAATGTATCAGCTTCCAACGCCTGTTCGCGACCATCCTCGCCATCGAGGTCTGAATTGGGTGGTTTAGGCTCCAACCGGCACGATCTTCTACATAGTGACTTTCAGAAATGACATGTGACCGGGTGAATTGATAGTTGCGGCCTTCAAGGAGCGGGAGCAGGCTTTGCCCTTCCAAAATGTGATCCTTGGGCTCGGAGTTGTATAGGTCGAGCACTGTCGGCGCGATATCTATCATCTCGACCAACTCATTGCATATCTGCCCACGTGTAACATTTGCCTCTATACGGGGGTCCCGCACGATAAAAGGTATCCGAACCGAAGGATCGTGGAACAGGCTTTTTTCACCCAACCAGTGATCGCCTAAATAGTCACCGTGGTCCGAGCAGAACACGATCATCGTTTTGTAATACTGATCGTTCTCTTTTAGGTGCGAGATAATGCGGCCAATCTGGGTATCAACTTCGGAGATCAGGCCCATATAGGTTGGAACAACGGTGTCGCGTACTTCATCACGTGAGAAAGCCCGCGAATGTCGTTCGTCCTGATACGCCTTTATGACTGGATGTTTTTCATGCCGTTCTGCCACCGTCCGTACTGCTGGCAGGACATCATCTACACTGTACATATTATGATAAGGCGCGGGCGCAATGTAGGGCCAGTGCGGTTTGATATAGCTTACGTGCGCAACCCATGGTCCTTTTGCCTGATCCATGAAGTTTATGGCTTGATCCGTCAGATATGCACTTTCCGAAAGTTCTGCCGGCACCTTCGCAGGCTTGCCGGCATGGCGCATAAACCACCCGCTCAGCGTTTCGCCATCTTCACCTTCGACGGAATTGGCAAAAGCCTCCCAAGGGTTGTCAGCCTCAAGCCCATTATCGCGCAAGTGATTGAAGTAATCGGTATCCGGGTCCGGATTGGACGTTGCGGGATGCAGCCCGTCGTCGCGGTGATAGGGTATGAATCCGCATTCTGCTGTTCTGACACCAATGAGGCTATCTGCTTCTATCCCAAAATGACGCATACCTTCCACATCAGGTGTCATATGGGTCTTTCCGATCAGCACGGCCGCCACATCCACATCGGCCAGATGATCGCCAAGAGTTGGCTCTCCCACACGCAATGGCGAGGCATTTGTCGTCGATCCGTGCGAGCGCATGTACCGTCCTGTGTACGCGCTCATACGGCTGGGACCACAAATCGTTGACTGCGCATACGCATGGGAAAACAACAATCCGTCATTTGCCAGCGCATCAATATTCGGTGTTTTGATGTGGGGGTGCCCTGTACAGCCAAGATAGTCATAGCGCAGCTGATCACACATGATCCAAAGTACGTTCATTTGATGGTCCTGTAATCGTAGTTTATGGATACTAGACGGTCTGCCAAGTCACAGAAAAATCTTCTCGAAACCCAAACCTCTCAAGATGTTCTGCAACAACTTTACAAAAAGGATCAAGTCCTGCGCTGTCCTTGGTTGTTACTTCGACATGGAGTTGATCAAACGCTGCTTTCAACGATACGGATTCTCCGCTCTCAAAGACAATCGTACCCTTTTCAGCGTCAAATGCAGTTTCAGCCTTGTGCGACCAATGCTTGCATAGCTGCTGAAGGTAGCGGCTTGCCATTTTTGTATCGGCAACACCCTGTGCGGTTGTGTCTGCTCTCATTTCTCACTCCACTTGATGTTAGGCTTGTGCAGCCTTCTGGCGTCTAGCGGCACGAACTTTCAAAAATATCTGAGCGACAATGCAAAGAACGATGATGCCAAAGATAGTTCCCGAAATCGGCCGATTGATGAAATCGAGAGGCGTTTCTACGCGGGCCATTGAGGTCCGGAACTTCGCTTCCATGATCGGGCCGAGAACCATTCCCAAAACGATTGGCGTGGTCGGCAGTTCCATACGCTTTAGAATCAGGCCGATAAATCCAAACACTGACGCGATGATGCAGTCCGTGAATGAATTCCGGAGTGTATACACCCCGATGAACGACATGGTGAGTGTCAGCATTCCAAGGTAGCGATTTGGAATTTTCGCAATCTTGACGACAACGCCAGTCGACACCAACAAGAATAGAAGAGTGATAACATTTGCCAGCAGCAGGCAGAGGTAAAGCGCCAGAACAAAGTCAAATTCTTCGACAAAAAGCTGGGGGCCGGGGACAACATTGTGGACGTAGAACACTGCTAGCATCATTGCAGTCACTGCTTCTCCGGGGATACCAAGCGCAAGCAGTGGGATCATCGCAGACGCAGGAACGGCGTTATTGGCCGCTTCTGATGCGATGATACCTTCTGGAGCACCGGCACCAAAAGTCTCGGGTTTTTTTGATGTACCTTGAATAACTGTGTAAGCGAAGAACTGAGCGATAAACTGACCAACGCCCGGTACAACGCCCATGACCACACCAAAGCATGATGAGATTATGCTGGCCTTAGGAAGGCGAAAAACTTCCCACAAACCGCTGCGTAAATTTTTGGGCGTTTCAAGGCTTTCCAAAGATTTGTCCTTGGACATCAGCAAATAGAACGCTTGGCTCAAAGCAAAAAGGCCCAGAATAACAACAATCATGTCGAAGCCGGACGAGAGCCATGGCTGATCAAATGTGTAGCGTTGCGACATCTGAAAATTCTCAAGCCCTACCGATGCCAAGAACATCCCAAAAAAGAACAAGAGACCGGAAAGAAGCGCTTGTCCCGGATGTGCAACGACGACCAGCACGGCCCCAAGCAACGCGGCCATGAAAATTTCCCGTGAGCCAAACAACGGTGCAATTTCCGCCAGTCCGGGGGAGAACAACATCAAACAGACGATCGAGAACACACCACCAACAAACGAAGCACCATAGGCAAGAGACAGCGCGCGACCCGCTTGCCCTTTCTGGGTCATCGGGTAACCGTCGTAGGTGGTAAGAGCGTTAACGGCTGTCCCTGGAACATTCATCAAGATCGCGGGTATCGCGCCGCCAAACATGGCCGCGCCGTATACCCCCATTAACAAAGTCAGACCGACGATTGGTTCCATTGAAAAGGTTGCAGGCAAGAGGATCGCAATGGCCATAGCAGGGCCAACGCCGGGCATAGCCCCGATGATAACCCCACCGATGGAACCGGCGACAAGAGCAGCCATCACCTGCCAATTTGCGATAATGCTGATACTGGAAAATAAAGTTTCCATAGTTCCCTCAGAAGTATGTGATCATGAAATTGCGGAGTGCTGCGGGAAGTAGCTCATACAGTTGCCCACCGGGGATGCTGACTTTGAGGAAACCCTTGAAAATGATCACATTCGCAAAAGAAAATACGACCGCCCAGAAATAGAAGCGCTTGTCTGTGTAGCCCGTGCGAAACGTCAGCGCGAGACTAAACAGGATGGTCGCAAGAATGTAACCTACGATCGGTACCAGCATGACATACGCGAGGAACCACAAGGCAAACTCGAGGCTCAAGAACCAATAGATAATTTCTTTGCCAATTGGTTCCGGGCTGTCGATAGTGCGGAACTTTTTCAAGACCGTCCCGAAATAGGGCAGGCCAAATACGACCATACCAAAGACACTTAGCCAAGACCAAAAGCCTGGTTGGCCAAGCAGCTCTCGATTGTCCAGGATCTTGGTTTGTGTGTTATATTGTGCAGCTAGAAACAACGAAAGCAAGACAATTACCGTTGCGAATACGATCTCCGAAGAATGAAACTTCGGTTGAAAAATATCTGACACCGCAAGAGTTTTAGATTTGATTTTTTCCGTCATCTGATGCTCCCACTTCTGTAAGGTAGTTGGGCCAAACACGGGCTCGCAAACGCCGTGTTTGGCAATGGTGTGAGGCTTACTCTTTGAGTGCTTCGTCGACCTGCGCGCTGGTTTCGCCGTCCTTCAGTATCCGTGCAAGAGAGGTTTCAGCGTCCTGCCAGTAAACACCGGCACCTGTATCAGCGGCCAATTTTTGAGCGGCTTCACCTGCCATCACTCGTTCGGCGACTACAGCGATCTTGTCGCGCACGTCTTGTGGTGTGTCTTTGTGCACAAACAAACCATTCCAAAGTGTGAGCGTCAGATCTGGATAAACCTCACCAATGGTCGGTGCGTCAGGTGCATAACTGGTGCGCTCTTCGGTGATGGCTGCCAAAACTTGAATTTTGTCGAGGCAGGGCAATATCGCGGGAATTGTGGTGTTCATAACATCCACGTCGCCGGACCTGATCGAATTGCAGTCCAGAACATCGTAAGCGGCGTCTGTGTAGTAACGAATGCCTGCACGTTGCGCGTGCGCCTTCGTCACTTTTGTTGGCAGAAGGAAGTTACCGTAGTGACCCAAGACTATTTTGTTTTCTTGTGAATAGGCAGCCAGTTCTTCCATATTGCTATACGGTGCATCTTTTGCTGCAGCTATGACAAAGGGGTATGTCAGGAAAATACCGATAGCATCAAACGGATCAGGTGTCAGTTCTGGGATGCCCACGTAAGGGCCAACAAGCGGAACGCCAGATACAAAGGAACCGACAGTGTAACCATCAGCTGGTGCCTTGGCGACTTCGGCAGCACCCGGGAACGGGCCGCCGCCTCCACTTGGCTTGTTGACCACGGCCGCCGCCACGCCATATTCGTTCTGGAATTCCTCAGCGATCATTCTTGTCAGCAGGTCTTCAAGATCCCCCGGTGCCCATGGCACGACAAATGACACGGGCTTTTCTGGATAGCCTTCCGCCAACGCGAACGAAGGTGCGCCGAGTGCCACACCCAATCCGACTACGAATTTACAAAGTGATTTCATTTTCTCTTTCTCCCTAAAGTTCACCGATCATTAACCGTAACTTGTTGCAAAAACTCGGCATGTTTGTTGTTAGATCATTGCAGATGCGTGCATGATTAGGACAGCACCTGTGCAAGGGCCGCCGGGCCTCAGCGTGCTCTCGACCACGCATGTGAAATAGCCTGAAATGCCGGTTCAAGGAAATTAGAAACATATTAGGACGAAACGCCCGGCATGCTGATGTTGCGTCTCGGTACTAACGTCGAACTGCATTCAAATCTGCGGTGATACCAGCAACCGCACTGTCCCAATCAGTTGTGATTGAAAGCAGTCGAAACCCTTGTTCGATTCGTTGTGGGCCCAGCAGAGCCGAGCTATAGATACCCGCAATAACATTGTGGGCACGGCAACGGTTAACAATCCGGGTGAGGGCTGCCTGATATTCTGGATCGGGGCTGTCATTGGCGGGCGGCAAACCATAGGAAATCGCCAAATCTGATGGCCCGACGAAAATAATATCCACCCCCTCAACTGCGAGAATCTCATCTAGGTTTTCCACAGCCAAGCGGGTTTCAATCATCGGGATGGCACTGGTGATGCTATTGGCGACATCAAAATAATCATCACCGTAGAGCAGCGTGGCCCCAATGGCTCCCATACTGCGCGCTCCCTTGGGCGGGTAAAAACATGCGCTAACACAGGCTTCGGCTTGTTCCCGTGTCTCAATCATGGGGAAGATGACACCGGCGGCACCTGCATCCAGATACCGCCCTGCCAGTCCTTCATCCGCTGATGCTGTGCGCACGAGCGGCAATGCGTCGCCTAGCCGTACAGCATTGATCATGCTGGTCATGTCGCCGAAGCTTTGCATACCGTGCTGCATGTCGATGCAGACGAAATCATACCCCTGTTTGGAGGCCGTTCCGGCGATCACCGGTTCACGAAAGAACATCCAAGCGCCCAAAACCGTCTGCTCGGTTTCGATTCGGTCTAACAGTGACAAAGACTTGTTCATATCGGTATCCTCAGGATGTTACACCAAAGCTGACTTGGCCAAGTTGCCCGAAATCGGCCAATATCGCATCCCCAGGTTTGATGGAACGCGCAGCGATGAATGAGCCTGACAGGATTGAATGGCCAGGCTGCATCGTTACACCAAATGAATGCAACTTGCGTGCAAGCCAAGCAACCGCATTTACAGGGTTCCCCATGACGGCAGCGGCGGCGCCACTTTCGACGGGCTCACCGTTGATAAATAGGGCACCCGATAGTGCCCGTGGATCTACGTCAGTCAACCGGACAGGGTTGCCGCCGACGACGACCAAACCACAAGAAGCCGCATCAGCAATGGAATCGATGACGCCTGTGTAATCATCCGTCTTGTAACGGTTGTCGCATATTTCGATCGCAGGAACGATAAAATCGGTCGCCTGTATCACATCAATCGCATTGACATGCGGACCGCCAAGTGGGGCTTTCAGTGCAAACAGAAGTTCGATTTCAACCCAAGGCAAGTTCAACCGGGACTTGTCGATCATGGTGCCTTCGTCGACGAACCAGTCATCGAACAAAGTGCCATAATCGGGTTCAACCGCACCAAATGCCCGCCGCATCGCAGCGGAAGTATATCCAACTTTGTGACCCTTGATGACTCGTCCATCCGCGACCTTGAGGTCCGTGACGTGCTGACCGATGGCATAGGCGTCTTCAATGTCGACCTCTGGAAATACCTTTGTGGGATAGTCGATCCAATTGCCCGTCAGTTCAGCCTCATAAAGCTGTTTCGCATAGGCTTGCCGCTGTTGGTTGCTAAGTGTCAAATTTCGTATCCCTACTGTGTTGTTGTCAAGTATAGCAGTACATTCGAAATCGATTGTTGCGATGATCGTGCAGCAGTGGTTCCGAATTTCTGCTACGCATGTGACCTGCGGCAACATAGTTTGTTTGTAACAGCAATTCGTAAAGTCGGGAGGCAAAAAATGGTTCAGGTAACAGAACTTGGCTATCTAGGGTTGAGCGTAAGCGACATGCCCGCTTGGAAAGCGTTTGCAACAGATATTCTCGCAATGGAGATCGCTGAAGGCGCCACGGATCAACTTTGCCAACTTCGCGCTGACTATTGGCATCGCCGGATTGATCTTGTTGCCACTGGTGAGGATAACATTGCTTACTTTGGCCTTCGCGTCGCGGGGCGTGAAGAGTTTTCACAAATGCAGGATCAGCTTACTGCCGCTGGCATCGATTTTCGGGTCGGCACAGTCGAGGAGGCTCAAGAACGCAAGGTCACTGCGATTTTGAAAATGAAGGATCCCGACGGATATAACGTCGAAATTTTTCATGGGCCCTGCGTTGAAAGGCACAAGCCGTTCCATCCGGGACGCAGGATGCACCACAACTATGTGTTGGGGACTGCGGGTCTTGGCCATATTGTTCTTGGGCAAAAGGATGTTGAGGCGGCCTATCGTTTTTACACGGCGTTGGGCATGCGCGGCGATGTTGAGTATCCCAACGAGCAGGGTGGGATTGAGAACGGCCCAACATTCATGGGCTGCAATGACCGTGATCATACAATTGCTTTTGGTATGGGAGACGAACATCGCATCTATCATTTGGGCTTACAGTTCGAAAGCTTCGACGACTTTGGCCTGACTTACGATACAGCTATGGAAAAAGGTGTGGGCTTCTTCTTCCACCCAGGTCGCCACTCAAATGATAACATGGTGTCGTTTTATGTGCATACGCCCTCGGACTGGCTGATCGAAATGGGCTGGGGCGGCAATGTCGGTCCCAAGCCGCAATCTGAATATTATCCCGATGATATATTCGGCCACCATCATCAACATAAAGATGGCAGTTTAAGTAAACTTAGTTAACCTTACCTCCCTGACGGCGATCTCGCCCCACCTGTTCGTCCGGCACAGCTTGTCGGACGAACCTTTTAGGGGAGGTTATCGGAGCGCTTCACTGAGTACATCTAGAAACTTGCGTGTCCGAATTGGTAGCATGTCCTTGTGCGGGTATATGGCAAATATCGGATAATTTTGATGTTCGAAGTCTTCCAACAAAGATACGAGTTCTCCTGAAGATACGCCAGCTTTGGCAACATACTCAGGCAGCAGAGCAATGCCCATTCCCTCTTTCACAGCGCGAATTTGTGCGGATCCCGCGTTGAGCGTCAATCTTGGCGTAATAGGGACTGACACGAGGACTTGGTCAGGTCCGGAAAATACCCAATTTTTTGAGCCCGAGTGACCGATAGAAGCGATACAAAAGTGCTTGGACAGTTCATCGGGTGTCTTGGGTTGACCATATCTTTCACAATATGCAGGAGACGCGCAGGGTACAAAGCTGTTCATTGAAATTCTGCGCGCGACAAATGAGGAATCTTCGAGAAGCGGCGCTGTACGCACGACCAAATCGTACCTACCATCTATGATATCAACGTGTTCATTGTTTAGCTCCAAGCGCATATTGATACCGGGATGCCGCTTCAAGAATTCTTGGACGATCGGAAGCAACTGCCATTCCCCAAAGTGAACAGGAGCGGAAACTCGCATTGATCCTTTGAGCCGGGTCTTTGTTTCGACGACAGAATCTTTCAGCTGATCCAATTCGGATAGAATCTTTTTGGCACCTTCATAATAGATTCGCCCAGCTTCAGTTAAGCTAAGAGACCGTGTCGTGCGGTTGACCAAGCGAACACCGATGCTTGCTTCCAAGGCCTCAATGCTGCGACTAACTACTGAGCGGTTAACGCGAATGCGGCGCCCGGCTGCAGAAAAACTGCCGTGTTCAACAACCGCTATTAGGGTTCTTATAGCCTCAACCGTATCCATCTTGATGCATATCTAACTTTGTTTTGTTCACTTTGGACAACAATGTTCGATGCGCGCGACGAACTCAATCCCCTTTAGGGAGGATTACCCCTCCAGGCCACCTGTCCTTTTCTAGCACCAGTATGGTGCGTATTTTGCACCATGCAGATTCCAAATCGTCATGTACTGTACATCTGTACGAACGCGCTATTTAGGCCAAAGGAGGGCTGCATGAACACTCACACATTAAAACTGCCAACAGGGGCAGACTACTTGGAATCTCTGCGCGATGGACGTGAAGTCTGGTTCCACGGAGAACGTGTTGACGATGTTACAACGCACCCTGGCTTTCGCAACTCTGCTCGATCCATGGCCCGCCTCTACGATGCCATGCATGACGAAAACCTCAGCAAGCGCATTTTGGTTCCTACCGATACTGGAAATGGCGGCTTGACGCATGCTTCCTTCCGCGTCCAGCGCAATAAAGATGACCTGCGCAAGTCGCGCGATGCCATTCAGGCTTGGCAGGAACTGTCGTTTGGTTGGATGGGGCGGACACCTGACTACAAAGCTGCACTGTTGGTCGGGATGGGCACGAATTCTGACTATTTTGGTGAGTACAAAGACAACGCCTTGAACTGGTACCAAAAGGCGCAGGAAAATGTGCTGCATATGGCGCATGCCATCGTGAATCCTCCGGTGGACCGTTCCAAGCCTATCGAAGAAGTTGGCGATGTTTTCATGCATGTCGAGAAGGAAACCGACGCAGGGCTGGTTATCAGCGGTGCCAAAGTAGTGGCAACTGGATCACCCCATACTCAGTTTTTGTTTATCTCTCACACAGGTGCGCCGGTACGGGATAAGAAATTTGCGCTGGCCTTCATCTGCCCAACCAACGGGCAAGGCGTCAAAATGTACTGCCGGTCCTCGTATGAGTACAACGCTGCTGTCGCGACCAGTCCGTTCGACAATCCACTGTCTAGCCGCTGCGATGAAAACGACGCGGTGCTGGTGTTGGATAAGGCGTTGATCCCTTGGGAAAATGTGATCGTGTATGACGTAGATACGATCAATAACTTGGAATTTGGCACCGCTTGGGAAGGGCGTGCTTTGATGCAGGCATCTACCCGTATGAGCGTCAAACTCGACTTTCTGGTTGGCGCGCTGAGCAAGGCGCTGGACATCACTGGTGCCGGTCAATTCCGCGGCGTTGAAACTTCTTTGGGTGAAGTTCTGAGCTGGCGCAACGCACTGACAGCTATTCGGGACGGAATGATCGAAGACGCCCGCCCGGGGCCCGGTGATTCTTTTGTTCCTTCAAAAGCCTATGGACGCGCTTACGCGGCTTTGGCTCCGCAGTTGTACAGCCGTGTTCGTCACCTGATCGAAAGTGTGGTTGCATCAGGCCTCATCTATTTGAACAGCCATGCGGTCGATCTCCAAAACCCGGAAATCACACCGGACCTTGAAAAATACTTGCGAGGTAGCGATGGTCATACGGTGTATGACCGTTCCAAAACCATGAAGCTGCTGTGGGATGCGATCGGGAGCGAGTTTGGTGCGCGGCACGAATTGTATGAATTAAACTACTTTGGTCAACCTGAAGTCAGTCATATGTTGGGTCTCGCGAATGCGCGCCAGAATGGATATCTTGATCATGCACGTGGCATGGTCGAAGCCTGCATGAGCGAATATGATCTGCAGGGCTGGACCGTTGATGACATGTTCAACCCGAATGATGTCTCAACAGTCAAGCGGAGGTAGTGGCAATGGAGCTGAGTATAGATCAGTTCCGCGAGGGCATGGCGCGGGTCTGCGGGTCGGTAAATCTGATTACCACCGATGGATCCGCGGGGCGTGGCGGTTTTGTCGCCACCGCCATGTGCAGTGTGACGGATGATCCGCCGACCTTGTTGGTTTGTATGAATACAAAGTCGGCGCAGACCCGGACCTTTGTCGACAACGGCTGCTTCTGCGTGAATGTGATGCGCCATGACAGCACCGATCTTGCATCGGTATTCGCTGGCAAGGTTCAGGATATGGACGAGCGCTATGCTCATGCGGAGTGGGAAACATTGCGTACTGGATCTCCAGCTTTGAGGACATCCTTGGTATCGTGCGATTGCGAGATTGCTGAAGTGCAAACGGTAGGCACACACAATATTTTCATCGGACATATCGTTGATCAAAGGCTTCGTGAAGCCGGCAAGTCGCTGCTCTATTTTGATCGAAGTTTTGGCCGCTTTGAACAGGCTTGATACCCGCTTGTTCGACCCAGATTGTGGAGGCTGTTATGTCGGCCTTGAAGTTTGTAACCCGACCCATAAGGTGACCTCATTGAAGGCTTCAGTCCCATTCTCAAGGATAACGGTTACTGCCGCAACACATGCTGTTGCACAGAGAGATGGCGCTGCAAACGTTACTTTTCGCGCGGTGGCAAAGGAATCCGGCATTGGTTTGGGTACATTGACTTACCACTACAAGAGTCGCAAAGAACTCATACGTGAAGCTACTATTGCCGCGCGCGAAAGGTACTTTAACCGGTTCCGGGCTGCACTTGATGATACAGAGGAGGGGGGCACTCTTTCTGCGGTGCTCGCAAATGTGTTGGAACACATCACTTGCCATTCTCATGCCGAGATGATGGTTGATTATGATTTTTACTTGTCGGGGCTGGACGATTCCGACCTAAGACCAATGTGCATGGAATGGTCCAAAGACACCCAAGTGATGCTGTCTGAATATCTGCCACGCATGCAAGCGGGCCTGTTAATGTATGTCCTTGAAGGCATGTTTTTACATAGTGCAAAATTTGGCCAACAATATCGCGCTACTGATGTTGTTCACGCGTTTCAAACGCTTTTGGGAGAAGACCCAATTGACACGATGTAATTACTGACTTGGCCAGCGCAAACACGCCCCTCGATTCCACTGAGTTAACTTCCTAGGTGCCATCAGGGTTGGCCATGCCTCCTGCGAGAAGAGGAAGCATAACCAGCCAAGAAATTGACTATTTTTGTCCCACATAGCGGCCTGCACCCTCTGGAATGGGAAGGGCGGCATGACCGTCAGCAAAATCCCGCAGCTTTCTCGCCACTTCATCTGAGGGCAGCGATGTGCCGCGTACATTCAAGTCCATATGCAAAAGCAGAGTTTCGACCGTAGCCGCCAATTTCCCATCCGCCCCGGACAATCGATGGAAAAGATGCATCTTTTTTCCCTCGGCCTGCAGAACCTGTGTGGTGATGATCAGCGGGTCACCTTCGTGCACCTCATCCAGGAACCGAACGTGGTTTTCGACCGTGAAATAGCTGTTCCCCGCCGCGATATAGGCTGCATCACACCCGATCATTTCCATGAAACGGTCGGTTGCCTGAGCGGAAGCTTCCAAATAATTCGCCTCATTCATATGGCCGTTGTAATCGGTCCAGCTTTGCGGCACTTGGCGATGAACAGTAATCGGTAGATCGACCGGGGCTGGGTTTGGCAGCGTGGCCTCGTGGGTGTTGATTGTGCCGCCAGCACCACTGCCGGATTTCTTGAGAGCACGCATTATACCGACAAGGTTGTCGTCTCGCAGTTGTTCAAGCTCCCGAATGGACATGTGGCCAGATTGTGTGTCGGATTGGTTCGCGATCAGATCGACCAGCTCATCGGTAAATTCCGGTACGTCCATCAGTTTGGTCCAAGGCCATTCCAGTGCCGGACCGAATTGCGCCATAAAATGCTTCATACCCGCTTCGCCGCCAGCGATACGATAGGTTTCAAAGAGACCCATTTGCGCCCACCGCAGGCCAAAACCATAGCGGATGGAATCGTCCAGTTCTTCGGTTGTGCAAATGCCGTCCTTGATCAGCCACAACCCTTCACGCCAGACAGCCTCTAACAGCCGGTCAGCGATATGAGCGTCAATTTCCTTGCGAACCACCAAAGGTTTCATGCCAACCGAAACCAGCAAATCAGAGGCGCGTTGTGTCACCTCGGCAGGGGTCGCTGCGGACGGTACAAATTCAACCAAGGGCAACAGGTAAACCGGGTTGAACGGATGTGCGACCACAATTTGTTCGGGGCGCAGCGCACCGTCTTGGAGTTCCGAAGGTTTAAATCCCGACGTGGATGATCCAAGAATCGCGTCCGCCGGTGCGTGGTTCTGAATTTGCCTGTGGATCTTGTGTTTCAGGTCCAGACGTTCAGGAACGCTTTCCTGAATCCAAATCGCGCCTGCGACCGCCTCGGCCATCGTATCATGGAAGGTCAGCTTGCCTTCGGTGGGCATCGCTTTGTCATAGAGCGAGGGCAGGGAGCGGCGGGCATTTGCCAGAACTTCC
The DNA here is from genome assembly GCF_018860975.1 of Lentibacter algarum. Classification (GTDB taxonomy): domain Bacteria; phylum Pseudomonadota; class Alphaproteobacteria; order Rhodobacterales; family Rhodobacteraceae; genus Lentibacter; species Lentibacter algarum_A. The sequence goes on along the minus strand of NZ_JAHKQI010000010.1, from coordinate 540,679 downwards.
CCAACCTTGCGTTTGGCCTGTGGATCGGGATCAAATATCGAAACGTCCCAACCGTTAAGCAAAAACCGAGCAACCCAACCACCACCAATGACACCGCCGCCAACGATTGTGGCCTTTTTGGTTGCCGCGCTCATTTCGCCACCGGAGCGCGTTTGGTCAAACCCAGTTTTGCACGAACCGCATCGGGTCCGATGATGTTGGCCCCCATGCCTTCGATGATGCCCACTGCTTTTTCAACCAGCTGGGCGTTGGTCGCCAGAACGCCACGCTCAAGGAACAGATTGTCCTCAAGACCGACACGCACGTTGCCACCCGCGATAACTGCCGCAGCGGCATAAGGCATCTGATCGCGGCCAAGCGAGAACGCAGACCAGTTCCAATCGGACGGCACGTTGTTAACCATCGCCATGAAGGTGTTCAGATCGTTGGGTGCCCCCCAAGGCACGCCCATACAAAGCTGCACCAAGGCAGGTGACGTCAAAATACCCTCTTTCACCAATTGGGTCGCAAACCAAAGGTGGCCTGTGTCAAAGGCTTCGATCTCTGGTTTTACACCCAGATCAGTCATCAATTGACCCATCGTGCGCAACATGGCCGGCGTGTTGGTCATCACATAGTCAGCCTCAGCAAAATTCAGCGTACCACAATCCAGCGTGCAAATTTCAGGCAGGCATTCGGCGATATGGGCCATCCGCTCTGTTGCACCGACCATGTCAGTCGCCGCTTCGTTCAGCGGAAACGGGGCTTCGGCATTGCCAAAAACGATGTCACCGCCCATGCCAGCTGTCAGGTTAAGAACCACATCGGTTCCTGAATCGCGAACGCGTTCGGTCAGCTCACGATAAAGCGCCAGATCGCGGCTGGGCGCACCGGTTTCTGGGTCACGCACATGGCAGTGGGCAATCGCCGCACCAGCCTTAGCCGCATCTATGGCCGCATTTGCAATCTGCTCCGGGCTGCGGGGCACGTGGGGGGATTTGTCCTGCGTGCCGCCTGATCCTGTGATGGCTGCGGTGATAAAGACTTCGCGGTTCATTGTGAGAGGCATGAGGTGTTCCTTTTGGTCAGATAAGTAGTTCGGGAAGGTTCGCAAAGTTATCAAGCGCTTGCGGATTGGCGAGGCCGGATAGATCGCGGATGTGTTGGTTATTGACGACATCACGGACCGCTAGTTCAGCGATCTTGCCGGATTTTGTGCGAGGTATCTCGCCGACGGAGACAATCAATGCGGGTACATGCCGAGGGGAAGCATTTTTGTGGATGCACTCTTTGATGTGTTTAATAAGATCATCATCTAGGACGACGCAGTCAGCAGTGACCACAACATCCGGTCCGCTGTCTGGCGCGCAGGATGACCACACCGCCCCGATGCACGCCGTCGCAAGCATCGCTGCGACGGTCTGGGGCCTGTTGGGCGCATATCCAGCCACACGATCGCCCTTTGTAACGCCTTCGCGGCGCAGGGCCGCCGAAAGCTGCTCGACTTCGCGCTTTAGGCGTGCTCGACGCCAGCGCTGATGTCGGCCGTCTTCGCCGATAAAGGTAATTGCGTTGCGATCATCAGCATTCTTCAAGAATGTCTCGACAACGTTAAGCCGCGCGTTTGGAAAAAACCGCGCCTGCATGGCGTCAACGGAGTGCTCATAGTGGGGCTCACTTTGCAGCCCTTTCAATCCGCAGAAATCCCATGCCGATGACCAGAAAGCGCCGGTTTCGCGGATCGACCAGTCATGCAGGTCTTCAAAGTTGGGCAAAGCCAATTCGCTGACCTCCCGCGCACGGGCGTGAAAGCTAGATAAAAGGGGGGCACGGTGACTAGTCAGATTCGGTTGCCAAAGTGCGCGGGTTACGGTCATTGAACATTCACACCATAAGGGACAAGCGTTTTGGCAAGGACGCCGAAGGCTTGATTTAGGAAGCTCTAACGTAACAACTAGATTGCTTCGCCACATTTATCGTCATAAAGGTAACAAATGTCGTCAAAATTTGCCCCTGAGTTTGAGTTTCTCTTGTTCAACGGTTTTTCCAACATGGTGTTGGCAAATGCGATGGAACCCCTGCGCGATGTGAAATTGCGCTCACCGGGGGCAAATTTCTCGTGGCGCGTTACAACACTGGATGGCGGGCCGGTTTTTAGCTCCAGCGGTCTAAAAATATCGCCGGATCTCGCATTCGATCCCGACGAATCTGGACGGAAGTTGATACTCATCGCGGGCTATCAGGTTAGGGAATTGATTGCGCCGGATCTGCTTGGAAAACTTCGACGTGCGGCGCGTAACGTAGATATGGTCATCGCTGTAGATAGTGCGCCTTGGCTGCTGGCGGCGGCTGGCCTTTTGGATGGCCATACGGCGACGATCCACTGGCAAGAACTGGATGCTTTTGAAGAGGGGTTTCCGAAAGTGAAAACCTCGGTCACACGATACGTGCGCTCTGGCCGTTTTCTCACTTGTGGTGGTGCAAGCGCAGCGCTGGATATGATGCTTGACCTCATTCACCAACTGTTTGGCTCAGCCGCGGCGTTTGAGGCATCCAATATGTTTGTCTTTGATCGCGAAAAGCAAACGGAAATCAATCAGGGGCCGCAACGTTTACAGCATAAATGTTCGCCCAAAGTCCTGATGGCTCTGAATGAGATGGCTGAAAACATGGAAACCCCGCTGACGACCTTTGAACTTGCTGCAAAGGTCTCTCTCTCAGAGCGGGCGTTCAACCGGACCTTCGTTCGGGAACTCGGGATCACGCCAGGCAAATACTATAGGATGTTTCGCTTGCAGCGGGCGCGTTATCTTGCCGAAGAAACTGAACTGAGCGCCGAGCAGATAGCGATGCGATGCGGTTTTTCAACGGCCTCATCCCTTGCCAGATCGCTGTCCAACACCTTTGGCGTCTCGATCCGCGAATTGCGACAGCCCAATAAACTCTGGCGGGGCCCGCAGTCTGATGCGGGGCCATCGGCCGTCAAAGGCCTCGCATAGCGCGGGGTGTCTGGTTGAATTCCGCTTTGAAGGCGCGGGTCATGGCGCTTGCGTTATCGTACCCGCAGCGGTTGGCGATTTCCAAGACAGATTGGTCGGTATCCAAAACTAGTTTGCGCGCCAGATTAAGCCGGAGCGTGCGGTAGACGATCTGTGGCGTGGCATTCAGTTCGACCCGCATCCGGTTTTCCAGAGTTTTCTGGGACACGCCCACGCGGCGGGCAACATCGCCAATGGTCAGTGGCTTTTCGAGATTTTCCTGCATCACAGAGATCGCTTTATCAACAAGTTTGCTTTTTTTCCTGTTGGAGGGCGCATATGTACGCGCGTTATCCTGCGTCATAAACAGTTGGGCAACCTCCATTGTTAGGCGCTGGCCATGGGCCTGCCCAATCAGATGCATGATCAGATCAAATGCTGCCGTCGCCCCGGAACAGGTGATGCGGTTTTGGTCAATGATGAACCGCTCACGTCGCGCATCAACATTTGGAAACGTCTCGGCAAAATTTATAAACTCGTCCCAATGGATCGTGGCACGATGACCGTCCAGTAGCCCCGCCTGGGCCATAAGCCAGCTGCCCGTATCGAGCCCGGCCAGGCGGTCATACCTATGTGCAGCAGATCTTAGATGTCGCGACGTATTCCAATTCCCAAAATCGCGAAAACCGTAAGATGGCATTATGAATAGCATGTTACCAATTTCGTTATTCAGCGATCCATGCGGCGTAATCTGCATCCCGCTGGAGCTTTCCACGGTGGTCCCGTCCAGCGACAAAAACCGCCAGCTATACCGCGTTTCCCGCGTTATAGCGTTGACCGCGCGCATGGGTTCAACTGTATTCGCCAGACAATGGTTGGAAAACTGATCAAACAGAAGAATGTCGAAGACCTGCTTAGGGGGAGATTCAATTTTCCAATTCTGCATGATCAAATACTAATACCGCATGCTGTGAAAGAGCAAGTTGGTATTTCATCTTCGAAACGCATGACAGGAGCCTGAGAAATGCATTTTGGCCTATCCGAAGAACAAGAGATGATCTCTTCGACTGTCCGCAGCTTTGTGGAAAACGAAATTTATCCGCATGAAGCGGAAGTGGAGAGAACCGGTCATGTGCCCCATGAGCTGGGTGAAGAGATCAAGCAGAAGTGCTTAGATCTGGGCTTTTATGCCTGCAACTTTCCCGAAGAGGTCGGCGGCGCGGGTCTTAACCACATAGATTTCACCCTTGTGGAACGTGAGCTGGGGCGCGGCTCCATGGCGCTTACCCATTTCTTTGGGCGGCCCCAGAACATCCTGATGGCCTGCAACGACGAACAGCGTGAACGGTATCTTTTGCCTGCGGTGCGCGGCGAAAGTATGGATGCGTTGGCGATGACGGAACCCGACGCGGGATCAGATGTGCGCGGGATGAAATGTCAGGCCGTGCGCGATGGCGGCGATTGGGTCGTCAACGGATCTAAGCATTTCATCTCCGGGGCGGAGCATGCCGATTTTTTCATCGTCTTCATAGCGACAGGCGTTGATGAAACACCCAAAGGTCCAAAGCGCCGGATCACCACCTTCCTCGTAGATCGGGGCACGCCCGGTTTTGAGGTACGCGATGGGTACAAATCGGTCAGCCACAAAGGCTATAAGAATTACATCCTTACGTTTGATGATTGCCGACTGCCTGATGCACAGGTTTTGGGCGAGGTGGACGGTGGTTTTGCCGTGATGAATGAATGGCTTTATGCCACCCGCCTGACGGTTGCGGCGTTTTCCGTTGGCCGTGCGCGTCGGTGTTTTGACTATGCGCTAAACTATTCGGCGGAGCGTAAACAGTTCGGGCAAGCGATCGGCAAATTCCAGGGCATCGGATTTCAGATCGCTGATATGATCACCGAAATTGATGCGGCAGATTGGCTGACATTGGCCGCAGCCTGGCGTCTGGATCAAGGGTTGCCCGCAAACCGGGAGATCGCCTCGGCCAAGCTTTATGCCTCAGAAATGCTGGCGCGGGTGACGGATACCACCCTGCAGATTTTCGGCGGGATGGGTTTGATGGACGATTTTCCGATTGAGCGGTTCTGGCGCGATGCGCGTGTTGAACGCATTTGGGACGGGACGTCTGAAATCCAGCGTCACATCATTTCTCGCGATTTATTACGCCCGCTTGGTGCCTGATAGCCGTTCCTCTTCAGTTTCTTCACAGTTCTTCAAGGAGGCAGAATGTCGCTAAGTCTTGGTCGTTTGCTTCAACCAAAATCCATCGCCGTCATTGGTGGTGGCGCATGGTGTGAGCAAGTCATCCGTCAGTCGGCAAAAATGGGGTATGCGGGTGATATTTGGCCGGTGCACCCATGGGCCGAAATGGTTTGCGAATACCCTGCGTTCAAATCCGTCGCAGAATTGCCATCTCCGCCCGATGCCGTTTTTATTGGGGTGAACCGTCACGCCACCATCGCGCTTGTCGCCGAATTGTCGAAACTAGGGGCAGGGGGCGCTGTCTGCTTTGCATCTGGGTTTTCAGAGGCGGTAGCAGAAGACGAAACAGGGAATGATCTGCAGGCGCAATTGGTTGCGGCGGCAGGTGCCATGCCGATCCTTGGCCCGAATTGCTATGGTTTTGTCAACGCGCTGGATGGTGCGTTGTTATGGCCCGACCAACACGGATGCACCCGCGTAGAAACTGGGGTGGCCATCCTGACCCAAAGCTCCAACATCTCGATCAACCTGACCATGCAAAAACGCGGTTTGCCGATTGCCTATATGGTGACCTGTGGCAACATGGCCCAAACCTCGCAGGCGCAAATCGCATCCGCGTTGATTGATGATCCGCGTGTCACGGCTGTTGGATTACATATCGAAGGGTTCTCTGATCTGCGTGAATGGGAACATCTTGCGGCCAAAGCTCATGCGAAAGGTGTGCCGCTGGTTGCGCTGAAGGTTGGTGCGTCTGAACAGGCACGGCAGGCCACGGTGTCACATACCGCATCGCTTGCAGGAAGCGACGCAGGTGCGCAAGCCTTTTTGGAACGGTTGGGCGTACCCCGTTTGAAAACGCTGCCTGACCTATTGGAAACCCTTAAGGTTCTGCATTGCTACGGGCCGCTACCCAATGGCAACATTGCATCCATCAGCTGCTCGGGCGGTGAGGCGAGCCTGATCGCCGACATGGCTGTGGGGAAAAAGTTGAATTTCCCTAAACTGTCCGCGGATCAAAAAACCCAGTTGCGCACGGCATTGGGCCCGATGGTCGCACTGAACAATCCGCTGGATTATCACACTTACATTTGGCGTGATCAGGGCGCGATGGCACGGGCGTGGTCCGGTATGACGGGCGGGGACATTACGATGACGTTTTCAGTTGTTGACTACCCGACCACTGATCCTACCGATTGGGCCTGTGCAACAAATGCGGCATTGAAAGTTCGTAAACAGACCGCTGCCAGATTTGGCGTAGTGGCGACATTGCCAGAGCTATTGTCGCAAGACGTGGCGGCGGAATTGATGGCCGGTGGCGTTGTCCCATTCCTTGGATTGAACGAAGCCCTTGCCGCAACAGAGGCCGCCGCACGCCTGCGTCCGCCCCAGCAGGAACCCGTTTGTTTGCCCGGCACATTGCCTGCAACCCAGACCCTGACAGAGGCCGTTTCCAAAGAGGCTTTGGCCGCACATGGTTTGCAGGTTCCACAAAGCCGTTCTGTGCGAGGCGATGCAGAAATATCCCAAGCGGTCACTGAACTGCACGCGCCATTTGCCGTAAAGGGAGTGGGGTTGGCGCATAAGTCTGAGCATGAAGCCGTGCGTCTTGGCATCGCGGCAAAGGATGTCGCAGACATCGCAAAAGCAATTGGGACCGATGAAATACTGATCGAGGAAATGATCGTCGGTCAGGTCGCTGAATTGCTTGTCGGTGTGACCCGCGATCCGGCCCATGGCTATGTATTGACCTTAGGGGCCGGTGGCGTGCTGACCGAAATACTGCGCGACACGACCTCATTGCTATTACCCGTCAATGCCGATGACATTGTGGCAGCGCTGAACCGCTTGAACTGTGCCCCGTTGCTACACGGCTATCGTGGAAGGCCGGCCGCCAATATGGCAGCAATCATTGATGCGGTACTTGCAGTCCAGTCTTACGTTCTAGAAAATGCTGAAGCAGCCAGTGAAGTCGAAATTAACCCGCTACTCTGCACTCCGGACCGTGCCATTGCGGTCGATGCGCTTATTAGAAAGGCCTGACATGGATCCTGTTAAAATCAAGCGCGAGGGCGCTGTTTTGGAAGTCACCCTAGATCGCCCCAAGGCCAACGCCATTGATCTCGCGACAAGCCGGTTAATGGGCGAGGTCTTCCGCGATTTCCGAGATGACCCTGAGCTGCGCGTTGCCATTTTGACGGGCAGCGGCAATAAGTTTTTCTGCCCTGGTTGGGATCTGAAAGCCGCCGCAGGTGGCGATGCGGTTGATGGAGACTATGGGGTTGGTGGTTTTGGCGGCTTGCAGGAATTGCCCGACCTGAACAAACCCGTCATTGCGGCTGTTAATGGCATTGCCTGCGGTGGCGGGCTCGAGCTGGCCTTATCCGCTGACATGATATTGGCGGCAGATCATGCGACGTTTGCACTGCCAGAAATCAAATCCGGCACAGTTGCGGATGCTGCAAGCATCAAACTGCCCAAACGCATTCCCTATCACATCGCGATGGAACTGCTGCTGACGGGCCGTTGGTTTGATGCCAAGGAGGCGCAGGGTTGGGGATTGGTGAACGAGATTGTCGCTGGCGGTGAACTGCTAGATCGGGCATGGAGCCTAGCACGGTTGCTGGCGAGCGGTCCGCCTTTGGTTTACGCCGCCATCAAAGAGATTGTGCGGGATGCCGAAGACCGCACCTTTCAAGATAGCATGAACCGTGTAACTAAGAGCCAGCTTAAGACGGTTCGGACGCTATATACGTCGGAAGACCAACTAGAAGGGGCGATAGCTTTCGCCGAAAAGCGAGAACCCCTTTGGAAGGGTTCATAGCTCAGAACTCAGCGTCTCGACGTTTGCAGAAGGTCTCTATCTTTAACAAATTCGCCTCTTATCGAAAAAGTCACAAGGTCCGTTGAACTCTTTTTTTCGTTGGCCCAAAGAACAATGTGGCTCTTCCGGTACAAGAATATGGCAATAAACGGTGCGCAGGCGACGAGCTTCGGAAAGACTAAAAATGTCTATTTCTCTGTCCCGCCTTTTCAACAAGGGCCATTCCTAGGTGGTATTCTTAGCCGCTCAGCAACATGCTTGTTGTGGCCTGCGGTGCATTTCTTCTGCTGCACTGGCTACTCCTCATAAGAGGCACATCACGCCTCAGGTAAAAAAATTGAGGCCTTCCTTTGATGCAGTTGGACCTCTGCGGTGAACTGGTCGCGGCAGAGGTTATCGCGCCGTCACCATATGATCCCGACTACGCACGGATGCGAAGCTAGAGATCTGAAAAGGAATGCTTACCATAAACTCATTAGTACCGCGCGTAAGATACATTGCCCAGCTGCAGTGCGCGCGTTATTCCTCACCACAACGAGAGGCCAGTAGAGACTCAAAGAAATGCAAACACCAAGGCATAAGTTCAGGCTCCTTGTTTTGCCTGCCAGGGCCTTAAACCTTCAAACCTTTGGATAGAATTGTGCGCAATGACATCGCGACAGATACCAAGGCGAGCCGCGTGGGCAGCGTGTGGATTGTGGGGGCAATGGCCCCGTTCGCCATTGAGGACGCCTTTGTCAAAGCTGTCTCGCAAAGCCTGCCGGTAGGGCAAATTTTGATCCTCTTCGGGCTTGGCGGCAGCATCATCTTTGCCTGTCTTGCCCTGCTTATGGGCGCACGCCTGTGGACCCCTGATGTACTGTCAAAACCGATGTGCATCCGCGTGGTGTTCGAGATCATCGGCCGGCTTTTCTATGTCCTGGCGATCTCGTTGTCGGCCCTGTCTGCCGCCACCGTAATTTTGCAGGCCACACCGCTCATTGTTGTCGCAGGGGCATCGTTGTTCTTTGGTGAACGCGTTGGCTGGCGTAGGTGGGCGCGATCTTTCTGGGGCTTGCGGGGGGGCTGGTCATTAGCCAACCGAGCAGCGACAGTTTTTCAATGCTGTCGATCCTCGCGGTTATCGGCAAGATCGGCTTCGCCGGGCGCGACCTTGCGAGCAGGGCAGCCCCGAAATCTCTGGGCGCACTTGTGCTGGGGTTTTACGGTTTCCTCTCTGTGGTCGTTGCCGGTATTCTCATCACAATCTGGCAAGCCACGCCTCTTGTGTTGCCCACATCTGGCACCTCCATTTTGATGGGGGCCGCGATCCTCGCTGGTTGTAGATATGTCCGGACTCTCGGGACACTTCCTGTATATTCCCTAATTTGGGATGGAGGAAGTATTCATGACGAACGAAGAACGCGACATTCAACGCAAGCTTAGAGTGCTCCAGCACGCCGAGAAGATCGGCAACGTCCGTAAGGTGTGCCGGTATTTTGGAATTGGCAGATCCAGCTTTTATAGATGGCGCGATGCCTATCAAAAGGATGGCGAAGCGGGTTTGAAGAATGCCAGGCCAATTCCCAAGAACCCAGCTAATCAAACGCCACCCGAGATCGTTGAGAAAGTTCTGTATCTGCGCCGGAAGTATCATCTGGGGCCGATCAGGATCGTCTGGTACTTGGCACGCTACCACGGCATCAAAATCTCAGATGCTGGTGTCTACCGTATCCTCAAACGCAACGGTCTTAACCGGTTGCCCAGAGGCACACGAATGCGCAAGCTGCACACTAAACGTTATCAGAAGCAGGTCCCAGGCGCCACATTCAAGTGGATGTTAAGTTTCTGACCTTCAAAGGAAAAATGGGCGAAAAGGTTCGTCGGTTCCAATACACAACGATCGACGATGCCACCAGAGTTCGCGCCCTCAAGATATACGAGAAACACACGCAGGCAAACGCCATCGACATCATTGACCACATCATCGAAAAGTTCCCATTCCGCATTCGCGAGGTTCGAACTGACAACGGTCATGAGTTCCAAGCCAAATTCCATTGGCATGTCGAAGATCTCGGGATCAGGCACGCTTACACCAAACGCGGCACTCCTCAACTCAACGGCAAAGTCGAACGATCCCACCGTTCTGATCAGCAAGAGTTCTATCAACTTCTTAGCTACAAAGGCGACGTCGATCTGGAGGCTAAACTTGACGAATGGGAGCGGTTCTACAACTTCGCCAGACCCCACGGCGCGCATAACGGTCAGACCCCTTACGAAGCGCTCAGAGACAAGCTACAATAACGAGGAAAGTGTCCTGAGGGTCTGTCCATATCTACAATGATGCTGCATCATATGCTCCAGGGCAATTCAAGTGGCCGTTGCCTATTCCCCTGCAGGGGAATTTGATGAGTTCGATGCAGCACACCTAGTAATGACCACCAGCAACATGAGCAGAAGGCACCAATCGCGCAAGATAATTCACTGGTTCTCGACTAGTCGGAATCCTAGTCTTCGAGCTGATCAGTACTTTGATGTTGTATGATGTGTAAAACAGTGGAGAAAAATATGAATTGGCAGCGCGTTGATCCCGGATGGGGCTGGACTAAGAAATTCAATTTTCATGCCGGATGGAAGATGGGCGATACCGTACAGCTTTCGGGCCTTGTGGCGTTTGATGAGTCGGGCAACGTCGTTGGCAAGAATGATGCTTACGCTCAAAGCATACAGATTTTTCAGAACATCAAAGCAGCACTCGAAAGTGCCGGCTCCTCCCTTGACGAAGTTGTTAAGATCACAACCTATCTAACTAGCATGGATGACTACAAAGAATACTCACGCGCACGCTCAGAGATTTTCCCTGATGGTGTTCCTGCGAGCTCGACCGTAGGCATTTCGGCTTTGGCTACACCAGACCTGATTGTCGAAATAGAGGCGATGGCCGTAGTCGGGAGCAGTCAAGGTTGATCATCGATTATGGGTGTGAAAACACACTTTGGATTGAATCAATCAGCTCGGTTGTTGGTATTGTTGGCATCTATCGGTCGGGCATGCTTTCTGACTTTTGCAAGAAAGATCCCGCGAGCCTGAAATATTCCTCCAGAATATGGTCGCCCTCGAATCTCGAGATGTTCTGATTAATATGTGTTTTGGTAACCAAGCTTGCAAAAATCTGACAGGTCATTGATCCGTAGTGGCTGTGCCCGAATGCCGAAAAAGTCCGCTCTGGCCAGGAAGTTCTTTGATCAGCGGCAACCTACCCGCCATCGCTGCCGCGTGCCAAGAGGCGCTCCGAAGCGTGGGCGATCTTGCCGCAACTGCGTTGAAGTTTCTCGGACAGGATTGCACCAATGCGTCGCGGATCAAGAGCGCGTGCTTGGCCGTGGATCAAACAGCGACCCAATGGACCCTATTCAGGTGGCCCACAGCGCATTGTGTTTCAGCCCCTAGAACTGGTGACCGAGTTGGCGTCAGAGACGCTGCTGCCAGGCTAGCCGTCGATGATCCGGTACTCTTCCGGTCTTCAAAGAGGATTGGTTCTTGGATCGGTCTGACGCCTTCGCGCAACCAATCCGGTGAGCGAGATGTATCTGGCGGCATTACCAAGGCCGGTGATGTCAACCTGAGGCGGGCATAGTGGCAAGCTGCAACTGTCATGATGAATCGTGGTCGGTCGATCTGGCTGAGAACTTGGGGAGCGAGCTCGCACGGCGCCGGGGCAACAAGATTGCCATGCTCGCCCTGGCTCGCCGTATCGCGGTCATACTCCATCGGATTTGGATCGATGGCACTGTCTTCCAATCAGGTGCCGCACCAAAAGCGGCCTGATGAAATGATACCCCAACCGTTACCTGTTTGAACGCAGGTTCATGAGGTCCTACGAGGACGTGGTTCCGATGATGCCGCGGTCAGGACCGTCGCCGGCCTTTGTCGAGCACGCCTATGAGGTGGGCACATCGGAATTACATCGAACTAGCATCATGTTGGCAACCAAAGCGTTGACCACGAACCGAAGCATGCACCCGAAAGACCTCACGCGGCACCTGTGACAGAATTTTGGGGCAGCAAGAAACATGAACGACCCGACCTAGCGGATCAAATCGTTTGCAAGAAAGGGCTTGACTGAACCACCCCCGTTACCGAAGCCCTGACCCTAACGAGTTTCTCAGATTGGTTGCAAAGGAAATCGACTAGGTGTTTGATCCCATCGTTTGATGGCGCGGACTATTCTTTGGAATGGAAGGAAGCATTATGGGAGAAGAACGTCATGGGATCGCCACCCCAAATAATGGTTAGCGACCGCACTTGTTTCAGGCCTCCGTTCATGACCATTCGGAATGGTTCTTTGCGGCTTTCTCGCTTGTTTCTCCAAGCTTTTAGGGCCCATCTATGGGACCGTTGCTAATGGAGGAAGCTGGCGATGCTCGAAGATTTTGACCAAATATCGGTGGAGTTGAATGTGCGATTTTCTGAACGCCCCATGTCGCCAATCATGGCCATCCTCGAGATGGCGACGATGCGACAAGCTGCGGGCGAAGATATTGTAGCATTTGTCACTGGTGAACCGGATTTCGACACGCCAGTGCATGTAAAGGAAGCTGCCATAGCAGCAATTCACGCCGGTCAAACAAAGTATACTTCCGTACATGGAACACTGGAACTGCGAGAAGCTGTTCGTCAGAAATTTATACATGACCAAGGCGTTGACTATGCAATTGATCAAATTTGCGTTGGCGCCGGTGCCAAGCAACTCTTGTTCAATGCGCTTTCTGTCACCTTGAGTGAAGGCGACGAGGTTGTTGTCCCAACGCCAGTTTGGGGCTCCTATGGTGCGATGGTTAAGATTGCTGGCGGGATACCTGTCAAAGTTCCTGCACGCGCAGAAGATGGCTTTCTGGTACAACCTGAGGATCTTGAGCGGGCGATCACAGATCGGACCCGCTGGCTGATGATCAACTCGCCCAATAATCCGACAGGTGCAGTATATGGCCGACAGGACCTTGAGGGGTTGGCTGAAGTATTGCGTCGGCACCCAAAGGTTATGGTCCTGAGTGACGAAATGTACGAAAAAATCATTTTTGATGATAAGAAGTTTGTCTCTTTTGTGGAAGCTGCGCCTGATCTTGTTGGGCGGATCCTTTTGGTGAATGGGGTTTCCAAAGCCTATGCCATGACGGGTTGGCGCGTTGGGTATGGCGCAGGCCCAGCAGACCTGGTGTCGGCTATGGCTGCTCTGCAAAGTCAATCGACCACGAACCCTTGTTCGATCAGCCAAGCGGCCACGATTGCCGCGTTGACAGGACCGCAGGATATCTTGGCAGAGCAATGCGCCGAATATCAATCCCGCCGGAATATGGTGGTGGATCGAATCCGCGCCATGCCGGGCCTAAGTTGCCAAGCCCCAGCAGGCGCCTTCTATCTGTTTGCCTCAATGGCCGGATTGGTTGGCAAGTCCGCGGGTGAGCACACTATTAATACCGATCTCGATTTTGTTCGCTACATGCTGGATGTGGCAAAAGTCGCTATCGTGCCCGGTGCGCCTTTTGGTGCGGAGCACCATTTCCGAATGTCTTTTGCGGCAAGTCAATCAGAGCTCTCTAAGGGCTTGGATCGTATGGCCGCTGCTATCGCTAATCTAAATTAAGGGAATATCATGACTGACCGTCTCGTACTCGCAAATCAAAAAATTGTTTTGAAAGAAACTACTCTCTCGCGACTTGCCGCAGTATCAACTGCTACTGTTTCGCTTATTCTCCTCAAGAGTGGCATTCGTGCTTGCCATATTAGTGGTGCAATGCCGCTGGTGATTGAAGGGTGCGAATTTGTTGCGGAGGCATTTACCTTGCGGTTTATCCCGATGCGCGAAGACCTGAGTGTGCCGGAAGTTCTTGGAGATCCAGAATACGCACAACGCAAATTGATCGAAGAGGTTGGTGAGGGCCACGCTCTGGTTATCGATGCGCGCGGCGTAACTGACGTTGGTACTATTGGTGGTATCCTTGGCATTCGACTGACGGACCGGGGTGTTAAGGCGATTGTGTCTGATGGCGCGATGCGTGATGTGCGCGATCTGCGTGAAGGCACGTTGCCTGTCTATTGCACTGGCCCAGCGGCGCCTGCCAGCCTGCATGCTCATTATAGCTCTGATTATCAGAACCCAATCTCTTGCGGAAACACGGCTGTCATCCCTGGCGATATTGTTATGGGTGACCAAGACGGTGTTATTCTTATTCCACGAGCAATGGCTAACGACGTTGCTGACGCAGCGTTTGAGCAGGAGAGGCTAGAGCGCTTCGTACGTAAATTGATCGAAAAAGACGGGCGCCCAGCACTTGGTACTTATCCGCCAAACGAGGCAGTTCAGCTTGAATACCAAGAATGGTTGGCCGCGGGAGAACCAGAATGAGCGATAAAGGGGGAATTAAACTTTCTGCAGATATTGGAGGCACGTTTACAGATGTTGTTCTCGAGACACCTCAAGGTATCCGCGCAACCAAAGTTCTGACGGATTATGATGCGCCAGAACGCGGGTTGATGGAAGGCGTCGGCATCGTCTTGGATCAAGCAGGGCTGACAATCAAGGACGTGGATTTGGTGATTCATGGCACAACGCTTGCCACGAACACGCTGATTCAACGCAACGGGGCGAAGACGGCGCTGATCACGACGGATGGTTTTGTTGATGTCATTGAAATGGCGATGGAAAACCGATTTGAACAATATGACATCAATATTGTGAAGCCAAAACCATTGGTTGACCGCACTCTGCGCCTGCCGATCCCAGAGCGGATGTCGGCGCAAGGCGATGTGCTTATGGACATCGATGAAGCAGCAGTGGCTGCCGTCGTGCCAACACTGAAGGCCGCAGGAATTGAAAGCGTCGCCATCATGTTCTTGAATGCGTATGCCAACCGGGAACATGAAGACAGGGCAGCCGCAATCCTATCCAAACTTATGCCCGGAATGCCGATCAGCTTGTCCAGCGACGTGGCACCGGAAATTCGGGAATATGAGCGCAGCTGCACAACCGTTGCCAACGCGTATGTGCGGCCGATGATGGAAAGTTATCTGATGCGGTTGAAGGCTGCATTGCGTGACTTGGGTTCGACGTGCCCACTTCTGTTGATGACCTCTGGTGGTGGTTTGACCACAGTAGAGACCGCGTCATTGTACCCTGTCCGTTTGGTGGAATCAGGACCGGCCGGTGGCGCGATCCTTGGTGCGGAAATCGCGCGTGAGTGTGATCTGCCCAGTGTTCTGGCCTATGATATGGGCGGCACAACGGCCAAGATTTGTTTCATCGACGATGGCAGACCAACCACGTCACGTGCCTTTGAAGTTGACCGCCAGTATCGCTTTCTCAAAGGTTCAGGTATGCCAATTCGAATCCCTGTAATCGAGATGGTTGAAATCGGTGCTGGTGGCGGTTCAATCGCGCATATTGATGAACTTGCACGGGTCAAAGTCGGACCACAGTCTGCTGGCTCAGAACCGGGACCGGCCTGCTATGATCTTGGCGGAACAGAACCTACTGTGACTGATTCAAATGTCATCATGGGCCGGATCGACCCGTCAAACTTTGCGGGTGGCCGTATGACGCTGGACGCCTCTAAGTCTGGCAGTGCTTTGGACGAAAAAATTGGCACCGCACTTGGCCTCGAGACTCCTATGGCCGCATTTGCGGTTGGCGAAGTCGTGGATGAGAACATGGCGAACGCAGCGCGCGTACATGCCATCGAAATCGGCAAAAACATCGCGACCTGTACCATCGTTGCGACAGGCGGCGGCGCACCTTTGCACGCGACACGCATGGCCGAAAAGCTTGGTATTGATCGTATCATCGTTCCCAATAACGCGGGTGTTGGTTCCGCAGTCGGCTTCTTGCGCGCGCCTGTTGCGTACGAAGTTGTTCGCAGTCGTCACGTGAATCTCGCTCATCCGAATATCGCTGAAATCAATACGATGATTGAGGACATGCGTGCAGAAGCGACAGCCGTGGTAGAGCAGGGTTCTTTCGGGGCACCTCTTGAAGCGGAATGCTTTGCTCTTATGCGTTACATCGGACAGGGCCACGAATTGTCGGTCTCGTTTCCTGCGCGCACACTGACCGAAGATGACGTGGCTGATTTGGCTAAGAGTTTCGATCGTCAATACGAGAAAAACTATAGCCGCTCAGTACCCTCAGTCGGGACAGAAGCACTGACATGGACGATGACCGTCAGAACTGCCAGCACAGACAGCATCAGAACTGCGGAAGATCCCACTAAATCTGAATCAGTGGTGCCGCAATCGCAAGGAACTCGCGAGATTTTCGATGCCGATACCGGGCAGTTCCTAACAGCACAGGTCTATAACAGAACAGAGCTGAGTGCTGGCCAAAAGATCGAAGGACCCGCCGCAATTGTCGAAGACCAAACCACGACGATCCTGACCAAACGCTTTACGGCTTACACTAACGATTTTGGTTACTTGGATATTCGGCGCAAAACAGAAGGGGCAGCACAATGAGCGACACATTCTCATCTTCGCTGAACAAGATTCAAATGCAGATCATGTGGGATCGCTTGATCGCTGTGGTCGAAGAGCAGGCTCAAACGCTGATCCGCACCGCATTTTCAAGCTCCACACGTGAGGCGGGCGATGTGTCTGCCGGGGTATACAATACTCGCGGACAGATGTTGGCTCAAGCTGTGACCGGTACACCGGGTCACGTGAACGCTATGGCGGAATCGGTAGGGCACTTTCTTGATAAGTTCCCGATCGAAACGATGAAGCCCGGTGAAAGCTATATGACCAACGACCCTTGGAAGGGTACGGGCCACCTGCACGATTTCACAGTTGTCACACCGGTTTTCCGGGGCACAGAGCCAGTGGCCCTGTTTGCCTGTACAACCCACGTCGTTGACGTTGGCGGTCTGGGCTTTACCGCTGATGGACGGCAGGTATTTGAGGAGGGTCTCTATATTCCCTTGATGCGTTTGGCCTCAGACGGTCAAATGAACGCGGACTTGCTGGAAATGGTAAATGCCAACGTGCGCGAACCCGCGCAGGTGGTTGGTGATCTCTATTCTCTGGTTGCTTGTAACGAAGACGGTGGACGCCGCCTGATAGATATGATGGCGGAATACCAACTCGAAACGATTGATGGGTTGGGCGACAAAATCATCGAGACCTCGCGTACTGCTATGCAAGATGCTGTGCGTGCGTTGCCCGATGGCGTTTATACCAATTCAATGACAACTGACGGATATGAAAGCCCGATCACAATCATGGCGACCTTGACCATCAAGGGTGACCAGGTTGGTGTTGATTTTGCTGGAACATCTGGCGTGTCGTCCTTCGGTATCAACGTGCCACTTTGCTATACCAAGGCCTACGCTTCGTTCGGTATCCGCGTCGTTGTCGGGAACCGAGTGCCTAACAACTCCGGTTCCTTGGGTGTCATCACTGTGACTGCACCAGAAGGAACAATCACAAACGCGCAACCACCCTGTGCCGTTTGCGCACGCCACGTGATTGGGCAAATGTTGCCCGACGTGATGCTTGGCTGTTTGCATCAGGTTGATCCTACATTGGCTCCAGCAGAAGGGGCGTCCAGTGTTTGGGCACCTGTTTTGATGGGGGGGCACGGAACGTCTGCCAGTGACAAACGTGGCGAAAACTTCACAGTCACTATGTTTAATACCGGCGGTACTGGCGCGCGTCCTATGCTGGATGGTTTGAACACGACTGGCTTTCCGACAGGTATCCGTAGTGTTCCAGTTGAGATTTCCGAAGCACTCGCTCCGATTGTGGTTTGGCGCAAGGTCTATCTGGAAAACTCAGGCGGCGCAGGTAAGTACCGTGGTGGTGCCGGACAGCACATTGAAGTTGCTCACCGTGAAGAAGCACCGTTTGCGATTTCTGCAATGTTTGATCGGGTCGATCATCCTGCGCGCGGACAAGCAGGCGGCGCATCTGGACACCGTGGTCGGGTCTTTACAGTTAACGGCGAGACCCTGAGGTCTAAAGGCAAGCAGACAGTTGAAGCGGGCGATCGCCTTGTGCTCCACACTCCTGGTGGGGGTGGTTACGGCCAAGCACAGACCCGTGCACCTGAAGCTGTTGGCGAAGATGTCCGGCTTGGTTTTGTGAGCGTAGAAGAAGCTCGCGATGCCTATGGTGTGATCTCTGACAAACTAGGCAACGTTGATGTGCAAGCCACCGAAGCGGCGCGTGCCAAAATGGAAAGGACTTAAAGTATGGAAAACCGGATGGATTTCTCGGGCAAAACGGTTCTGATTACAGGTGCTGCGCAGGGTATCGGCTATGCTTGTGCAGAGGCTTTTGTAAAACATGGCGCGACTGTCTGCATGTCGGATATTAACGGCGAAGCGGTGACAAAGGCAGCTGATACTTTGGCTGTCGGTGCCTCGGTGAAGCCGATTGCCATGCAGTCGGATGTTAGTGACGCTGACGCTTGTACCAGGCTGGTTGAAAGCATCGTGTCGCAAACCGGTAGTCTGGACGTGTTAGTCAATAACGCGGGCATTGCTATTGCGGGCGATATTCTGACGCTGGAGGTTGCCGACTTTGACAAACTAATGGGCGTCAACCTACGTGGTGCATTTTTGATGGCTCAGGCAGTCGCCCGGCAAATGGTAGCAGCGGGCAAGCAGGGTTCAATCATCAACATGTCCTCTGTTAACTCGGTGATGTCACTGCCCAACCAGCTTGCCTATTGCATGGCCAAGGGCGGCATCGCGCAAATGACCCGTGCAATGTCCGTGCGGCTTGCCGCAGAGGGGGTTCGTGTCAACGCAATTGGCCCCGGTTCCATCGGAACAGAGTTGTTGCAGGCTGCGATCAAAGCCAACCCTGAAAACCTAACCGGGATTCTCGCAAGGACCCCATTGGGTCGTTTGGGAGAACCATCGGAGATCGGCGATATCGCGCTTTATCTGGCTAGCGATTATTCCAGCTATATTACCGGTGAAACTATTTATGCGGACGGGGGTCGATTGGCTCTTGGTTATACCGTTCCTGTCAAAAACAACTAATCAAAAGGTATCTCTGAAATGGACCCTAAAGGCGTTTATCCAATTCTACCCACTCCCTTTACAGATGACGGCAAAGTTGATCTGGAAAGCATGGAGCGGCTCATCAAATTTCAAAATGAAGTGGGTGTCAATGGTGTTAACATCATGGGGTTCATGGGTGAATCTCATAAGTTAGCCAACGCTGAGCGCAAAGACATCATCAACGTGACGATGGACACCAAACGCGATGGTTTGGAAGTTTGGGTCGGCATTCGCACGATGGGAACGATGGGCGCGGTTGAGCAAGCCATCGAAGCAGAGGCGCTTGGCGCGGATGCTGTATTCGTTGCTCCGGTCAGCATTCAAAACGACAATGCGATCTATGCACACTATAAGGCCATCAACGACGCGGTGAACATACCCGTAGCACTGCATGACTTGCCAGATATGTTTGATGCCATCGTGATGTCACCTGAATTGATCGCGCGGATGGCGAAAGATGATGTTTCGAACTATATCAAACTCGAAGAGATCCCTACTGGCCCAAAGACGTCCAAGACTCTTGCGTTGGCTGATGGCAAAATGGGTGTATTCGGCGGGCTTGGAGCCATGTATATGCTAGAAGAAATGGAGCGTGGCGCCAAAGGGATCATGTCTGGCTTCTCCTTCCCGGAAGTGTTGGTCAAAATCTACAACCTTTTTGAAACAGGCGACCGCGAAGGTGCCGCAGAGTGTTTCGACAAATACGTGTCTTTGTTACGCTATGAGTTCCAGCCTGGCCCCGGTCTTGCATTCCGCAAGCATGTCTACAAGAAACGTGGCATCTTCACATCTGATTATATCCGCCCCCCAACAGGTCCGGTTGATCAGTACACCATCGATGAGTTCGAGCGAACAATTGCCAGAGCCGGCCTTTCGTTCGATGTCCCACTTTCAATCTAAATCATAACGTCGAAAGAATATCTGATGCCGTCAGAACTAAATGAAATACCTCTCTGGCCGCATACAGCTGTCCCACGGGTTGAAACGCCGCAATTAATAAGTGATCTAAACGCGGATGTTTTGATCGTGGGTGCTGGATATACAGGACTTTCTGCTGCGCTCCACCTCGCGGAGGGCGGCGCCGACGTCATCGTCATCGAGGCCGAAGAATTTGGTTTTGGCGGATCAGGACGGAATGCCGGACTTGTTAATCCCGGTGTCTGGCTGACCCCGCAAGAAGTAGACCAACGGATCGGTGCAAAAGCCGGTGACAAGCTGAACGCGGCACTGGACCAAGGGCCAGAGGCCGTCTTTGGACTTGTTAAGCGACATAATCTGAACTGCGATGCCTACAACGGCGGGACGATCTATCTCGCGCATAATGCGGGCAAAGTTGATTATCTCAAACAACGCCATGCCCAAATGTCGGAGCGTGGCGCTACTTGCGAGGTTGTTGGGGGTGAGGAAACAGTACGTCTCACCGGATCACAGCTTTATCGGCACGGAGGTCTGTTTGATCCCCGCGCTGGCACGATCCACCCGATGTCCTATACCCGAGAAATGGCAAGGGTGGCTCAACAGTTCGGTGCGCGGCTCTTTCAGAACGCTCGCATAGGCTCGCTTGCTAAATCTGGGGGGAAATGGGTTGCCACGCATGGCACCGGCACCATTTCCGCCGAACAAGTTATTCTCGCGACCAACGCGTATTCAGACAATGTATTGCCGAAAACACGCGAAGCAACGATTCCTGTTGGGATGTTTCACGTTGCTACGGATGTTCTTGATCCCGAAGTGGCAGCCTCTATCGTGCCGGAACGTCACGGCGTTTGGGATACAAGAACTGTGATGCTTTCAACGCGCATTGATCCCAAAGGACGTCTGATAATGTGTTCCGCTGGATCCCTCAAGTGGGCCTTCAAAGCGATCAAGCAAGCATGGGTCACGCGTGCACGGGATCGTCTTTATCCTCAGGTTAAGGGCGCAAAGTGGTCTTTCCACTGGTCCGGCACTGTTGGATTTACGCCCAATCATTTGCCAAGAGTGCACAGCCCTGAAGCAGGGCTGATCATTCCGCTGGGATATAATGGGCGTGGTATCGGCAACGGAACGGTCATTGGCAAAGCCTGCGCAGATTATGTGCAAGGGGCACCCTTGTCTGACTTCCCGCTTCCGTTGCATGAATTGAGTACGGTTGGAATGCGTACGGCGCGCTCTGCTTATTATGAATTTGGCAGTGCTGCGATGCAGTTTGTTACAGACCGCGGGTAAGATCACCATAGCAGTGTTATCTGGGAAGCGTGCTGCTGTTTCCTGGATGGCCAGCTAACAGGGTTTCAAAAACTTGCCGGAACATGGTCCGAAAACAGGGCCATTTAACCCGCTTGGCCATAGCGGAATCGCACGGCTGCGCATACATCGTTCTGGGGAATGTCTTGTTAACGGCCAGAATGCCACAAGTATTAGATGCTATTTTGGTGCGTGTGCCGCGCTGCCTACTTTGTTTTTGGCAGCGCGGTGATGCGTTTTGATGAATCCAATTTGGGATCACCGTGGTGGCATGGTCCCCGGTATTAGGACAACTTTCCGCGAACATCTGCCAACAGGTTATCCGAAGATTTTGCCAGCAATCCGGTATCCGTGCCGCAGGCTACAAAGGTGAATCCCTCGTTCAAAAGTTCTGCGGCAAACGCAGGGTCAAGCACCAACGTACCAACGGGCATTCCCTTTTTGATCAGCTTTTGAGCAACCGGTTTAATAAGATCCCATACCTCGGGGTCCATCGGTTTACCGACCTTTCCAATATCCGCTGCGATATCGGCTGGACCAAAGAAGATGCCGGAAACGCCTTCAACTTCTGCGATCTGTTCGGCATTTTCGATTGCGTGGCGCGTTTCAAGCTGCAAAATGACGGTTGTTTCTTCTTCGATTTTTGCAACGTAGTCTTTGACTCGTCCGAATTTGTTGGCGCGGGTCGCACCAGAAACTCCGCGTACGCCGTGCGGTGGATAGCGTGTGGCGGCCACAGCTTTTTCCGCTTCTTCTACGTTTTGGATCATCGGGAACAACAGACCGGGTGCGCCGAGATCTAGAAGACGTTTGACTATGACTGGATCGTTCCATTCAGGCCGCACGATCGCAGTGGAATTTGTTGCTGTAAATGCCTGCAATTGCCCAAGTACACTGAAATAGTCGTTAGGCGAATGCTCCATATCGATAAGCAGCCAATCAAAACCGGCGGGACCCGTTATTTCGGCAGCAAATGGGCTGCAAAGGCTTATCCAAAGACCCAACTGCTTTTTTCCGGCTGTAATTGCGTGCGTAAACTCATTTTTCTGAAGTTGCATAGATTTCTTGGCTTTCTTAGTAAGACTGCATTCTGGGAAGATGTTGTTCTGAGCGTTTCTTGCGCGTATCACTGCGTCGGTTGAAGGCTTTCGCGGGCCTGTTTCAAGAGCCACATTCGAAACGACCGAAATGCCTGATAGTCCAACCTGTCCTTGGGGTAGACGTGATAGTAGCCGCGGCCTGAAAGATATTTCTTGCCGTATGCTGACACGAGCCGCCGATCCGCCAACTCATTTCGGATCAAGAATGTCGGGATGATAGCAAGACCTAGTCCCGCCATCGTGGCTTTGATGACGGATGAAAATGTCTCGAACTCTAGCCGACGATTGCCTTCAGGTGTTCCAACACCTTTCGGGAAAAAGCGGTGCCAGTCATCTTGCCGTGTGTTGGTTGTAATAAGCGTGTGGCGTGAAAGATCCTCAACCGACCTGACCTTTCGGTTAGAGATGAGGTCGGGCGAACAAACAACAAGCAGTTCTTCTTCGCCGAGCAAATCATACTCAACGCCTTCCCAATCAGGTAAGCCGCAATGGATCGCGGAGTCGATATTGGCATTTGAGAAGTCAAATTGGCGGGTCTGGACCGAAAGCACTACTGAAATTCGTGGGTTCTCTTCAATAAATGTGGAAAGCCGTGGCACAAGCCAACGGCTGGATGTCGTTGGCAGAACACCGAGCTTGACGGTTTCTGCGCCTTGATGACCCATGATGAACTTTGTGCCATCAGCGATTTCCTTTAAACCGCTATGCACTCTTTTTGCATAAAGCGCCGCAGCATCAGTCGATCGGACATTACGCCCGCTCTTCAAGAAGAGTTGCATTCCGAGAATGGCCTCAAGTTGCTTGATCTGGCGGCTGATCGCACTTTGAGTCACATTCAGCTCTTCTGCGGCCAATGTAAAACTCTGATGCCGCATTGCCGCATCGAAAGCGAAAAGAATACTCAGTGAAGGTATATGTTGTCGATCAAGCATCTGAACCTCCGGCCTTAGGAGCGGGGAATATTTACGCTAAAGCTCTACATCAACATTAGGTGCCTTGTCACTAACATAGTACTGAATGGAATGAATGAAGGGGGTTTTTTGAAATATCGCTTCCCGACATTCCTTACGTCCAGTTTTGAAACCCATATGCCCATCCCTTAACTAATTATAAAATAGAAATTTGTTTTGAGGTGACGTTGGGAAGGCACTTTGAATCACATCTATAGGCATTAATTTTCTCCGATGGATTCATGCATTCTGTGACCAGCACAGCACATTTCACCCGGCACCCCGGCAGAGCTTGCCTACGCGTCATATTATCGGTGAGCGTGGAAGCGCTGTAGAGAGATTGATTGCGTGCATTCATCTCCACTCGAGTCGTCTCATGATCTATCGGAACAGTTTGTTGCGTCGATGTAAATTGTCCGCGATCCGAAACGCACCCTACTGTTTCAGCAAGTGTGCGTTGAAAGCCACGAACCACAATAGGAAGGATTCCAAAATGAGAAGAATGAAGCGGACTTTGGCGACGTTGGCGGTTGCGGGCGCTATGGTTTTACCCAGCCAGGTAATGGCTGAGGCCGGAGAAACCTTGAAAATGGTGCAAGAGCGTGGAACGCTTTTGTGTACCGGCCACAACGGCAGCTTCAAGGGCTTCGCAGAAGTAGACGACAAAGGGAATTGGCAGGGCCTTGATATTGACCTGTGCCGTGCTCTTGCTGCCGCAGTTCTTGGATCAGCGGAAGCGGTGCAGTTTGTTCCGATCAGCTGGGCGCAGCGATTTCCAGCAATTCAATCGGGCGACATTGATGTCATCATCAAGGTTACTGGGTGGACGCTCGGACGTGATACAGATGTCGGACTGCAATTTAGTCGACCATACTTTATCGGTGGCACTCAGTTAGTCGTTCGCCGGGAACTTGGAGCCACGTCCACTGCCGATCTGGATGGCGGAACCGTTTGCGTTGAAGGGGGCACATCCACTGAGCGTACAGTGACGAACCACATGCAAGCGCTAGGTATCGAAGTCGACATGGTGCCGTTTGAAAAATCTGAAGAAACCCTTGCGGCATATTTCAGTCAGCGTTGCGATGCGTACGCTGGGTGGGGACCAAACCTCGCTGTGGTTCGTAATGAAGCGCCCGATGGCGCAGAAAACCACATGATCTTGCCCGATGTTCTGGAAATGGAGCCAACCGCCGCGGCGATGCGTCAAGGCGATGACAATTGGGTCGATGTGGTGAACTGGACGTTCTCAACTTTGTTGATGGCCGAAGAAAACGGTATCACGCAAGCCAATGTTGACGAAATCAGAGCGAACCCCCCAACCCCTGCTTTGGCCAAATTGTTGGGTGTGACGCCAGGAATGGGCGAGCAGCTCGGTCTATCGGATGACTGGGTATACACCATGATCAAAGAAGTGGGAAACTACGGTGAAATCTTTGAACGCTCCCTTGGCCAAGAGAGCGTATACGGACTTGATCGAGGGCTGAATGGTCTTTGGTCCGACGGCGGACTTTTCTACGCACTTGTTCTCGATTGAACCTAAGGCGGAAAACCTGTTCTACGCCTCTGGATGTACCCAGAGGCGTAGATAATTAGCAGAACTGGAAGAGACCGCTGCGATGAAAACCATTCGAAACCAAAAGGTGCAACGCCTATTCATCCAATATGGATTTTTGGGCTCACTGCTTTTTCTTCTCATTTTCTCGATACTAATCGCACGGGATAATCTTGCCGCACAAGGGATTACCTCTGGGTTTGCCTTTTTGCAAAGAACAACCGGTTGGGAAGTCGGCTTTTCGCTGATCCCTTACGAGGCCGGGGACAACTATGGTCGGGTCATTCTCGTCGGGTTCCTCAACACACTTCTTCTTGGCGCAATTACATTACCGTTGGCGACAGTGCTCGGTGTGATTGTGGGGGTCATGCGGACCCTCGACAACAAGATGTCACGTATCGTCGGCACGACCTACGTCGAAATTTTCAGAAACATCCCTCTCATTCTTCAACTTCTCGTTTGGTACGCGTTGTTGCGAGCGCTTCCGCCTCCGCGTTCTGCAATTTCTATTGGCGAAAGCGTGTTTTTGACAGGTCGAGGCATCTTTATGCCAGGTTTCAATGTACCAGCGCTCTGGACAATAGCCGCTTTTCTAATTCTGCTCACCAGTTTGTTTGTCATGCAATGGTTTCGAAAAGCGCGGCGCTTTTATCATGTTGCGGCCCAAACAAAACGCAATGGGTCGTTGGCCATCATAGGTATCGGACTCGTCGTGGCTGCCGGTATTATTACAGCCACCCGCGAGGCCGGGCTGCCCTTAGTCACTTTTCCCTCGCTTAAAGGATTGAACTTCCGTGGTGGTCTTAATCTTACGACGGAAATTTCGGCTATGATCCTTGCGATTTCAGTCTATGGCGGGGCCTATATTGCCGAAATCATTCGCGCAGGCTTTAATGCGGTTCCCTCAGGTCAGGCCGAAGCTGGCAGAGCAGTGGGTCTCTCGGAATGGAATATCTTTTCGCGCATACGCCTGCCGTTGGCAGTGCGGATCGTAATGCCGACGCTGATAAACCAATATGTATGGCTCATGAAAGCAACGACTTTGGGGGTCGCCATTGGTTTTTCAGACTATTTTGCGGTTATCTCGACGTCCATTAGCCAAAGCGGTCAAACACTTGAACTGATCGGTTTGTTGATGGGTGGGTTTGTTCTGGTCAATTACTTTATTGCTTGGGCTTTAAACCGTTTGAATGACGCGATCAAGCTGCAGGGCACGCAGCTACGAATCTGATGGAGACAACTATGACATCATCGCAATCCGCTTCGTTCTTTCAGTCGACGTTTCTGAACCTACGACGCGACTTCTTTTCTAGCAAAATTGGTGGCACTGTCTCACTCTTATTGCTTACGCTCCTGATTTTTGTCCTTTGGACAGCCTTCGATTGGGCTATTTTGCGTGCCATTTGGCTGGCTGAAGATCACCAATTGTGCAAATTGGACGATGCCGGTGCGTGCTGGTCTGTCATCGCAGCTCGCTGGCGGTTGATCCTATTCGGGCTCTACCCCTATGACGAACATTGGAGATCCGCCTTGGGGTGCTTCGCTGTCGTTCTAACGGTTGTGTTATCATGTATTCCCCGTTTCTGGAGCGCCAAGAAAATCGGTACGATTTGGCTGCTTGGATACGGATCGTTCTATATCCTGATGCAAGGCGGCATTTTTGGACTTTCCTCAGTTTCCATTGATCAATGGGGCGGCCTGGCCTTGACCGTGTTTGTCTTTGCTTCTGTTGCGGTTATTGGGATGCCGTTGGCAGTTATTCTGTTGCTGATGCGACGTTCTGAAATGCCAATAATCAGCCAAACCACCGGCGTTATTA
This sequence comes from Lentibacter algarum, assembly GCF_018860975.1. Lineage (GTDB taxonomy): Bacteria > Pseudomonadota > Alphaproteobacteria > Rhodobacterales > Rhodobacteraceae > Lentibacter > Lentibacter algarum_A. Next base: position 514,009 of record NZ_JAHKQI010000010.1, on the reverse strand, counting down.
TTGATGTCGTTCGGGCGTTGCCATTGCTAACAATCCTGTTCGCTGCAGCAGTGGTGTTGCCCTTTGTCATTCCTGGTTGGATGCACGGAGACAAGCTTTATCGGGTCATCTTGGGGTTTGCATTGTTCTTCGCCTGCTATCAGGCAGAAATTCTGCGCGGCGGTGTGCAAGCCGTCGCTGCTGGACAAGAAGAGGCAGCCAAGGCACTTGGGCTTAGCTATTGGCACCGTGTCTCGCGCATCGTCTTGCCACAGGCATTTCGCGCCGCCTTACCGCCCACGATCAACCAATTCGTTGTGACATTCAAGGATACCTCGATCATCACGATCATCGGCTTTTTTGAAATTTTGGCATCTGGTGCTGCTGCTTTCGGGTCAGCCGAATGGGGTTTCGCCTACGTTGAAGTCTATGTCTTCATCGGTTTGATCTATTTTTCCTTTGTCTTCTGTCTGTCCCGATATGGCGCTTATCTGGAACGACGCCACACAATTGCCACGAGGTAGGTGACCCATGACCACAGCTCCCGAAGAAATCGCGATCGAGATCAGCGAAATGAACATGTTCTATGGCAACTTTCATGCGCTGAAAGATATCAATCTAAAGGTTAAGACTGGTGAGCGTATCGTCGTCTGCGGCCCCTCGGGGTCAGGGAAATCAACGATGATCCGCTGTATTAACCGGCTTGAAGAGCATCGCAGCGGGACCATCACGGTCTACGGAACCGAGCTGAATGATGACCTGTCCAACATCGACGAAATCCGGTGTGAAACAGGAATGGTTTTTCAGAACTTCAATCTGTTCCCCCATATGACAGTACTGGAAAATTGTACGCTTGCGCCCATGTTGGTGCGCAAAATGTCAAGGACCGTGGCTGAGAAGATTGCGCTTGGCTTTCTGGAGAAAGTCCAGATACCTGAGCAGGCCGATAAATTTCCCGGGCAGCTTTCAGGTGGCCAACAACAACGCGTCGCGATTGCGCGGGCGTTGTCGATGAACCCTAAGATTATGTTGTTCGATGAACCGACATCTGCGTTGGACCCCGAGATGATCGCCGAAGTGCTTGACGTCATGGCGTCGCTTGCGCGGGATGGGATGACAATGGTCTGCGTGACACACGAAATGGGGTTTGCCCGCGAAATCGCGGACAGGGTGGTTTTCATGGCTGAAGGAGAGATCGTGGAAGAAGCGCCGCCTGAAGAGTTCTTTAAGGATCCAAAAACGGCACGTGCGAAAACCTTTCTGTCGCAGGTGTTGGGGCACTAGGGCCCAACGATAGTAGTAAAGGCGGATAAATGACGCTAACGGATGCGGAACAGAAACATGAACAAGCCAAACCGTCCATTATTAACGAATAATCACTGGGGTGCATACCATCCTGAAGTCAAAGATGGAGTATTGAGCAAGCTTAGGCCTTTTGGCGAGGACACTGATCCATCGCCCATTGGATCGGGCATTGTGGATGTGCTCGACGGGCCCACCCGAATTACGTCACCAATGGTACGAAAAGGTTGGCTAGAAGGTCGCCGGAAGACGGGCAGGGGTGACGAGCCTTTCGTCAAAGTCAGCTGGGAACAGGCAAACGCGCTTGTCGCCCAGGAATTGGAGCGGGTGCGCACCGAATACGGCAATCAGGCGATTTTCGCAGGGTCATACGGGTGGGCAAGTGCCGGACGGTTTCATCACGCACAAAGCCAACTGAAACGGCTTCTGAACTGCATCGGCGGCTTCACCAAGTCAGTTAATACCTATAGCTATGCCGCTGCCGAAGTCGTCGTACCTCATGTACTCGGCAATTTCAAAGCCATGTTCACCGATACGACCGGATGGGATTCGATTGCTAAGGATTCGACGCTTTTTGTTGCCTTCGGTGGGGTCGCCCTGAAAAACGGACAAATTGCGGCTGGCGGTGTAGGGTGTCACATTCAGCAAGCCAGCCTGCGCAGCGCAAAAGCGGCAGGTGTCGACTTCGTAAATATCTCGCCTGTGCGCGGCGATCTGATGGCAGAAGTCGAGGCAGACTGGATGGCCCTGCGGCCTTCGACTGATACCGCGTTGATGCTGGGCCTCGCGCACGAGCTTATGTCGCAGAACCTGCATGATCGAGATTTTCTAGAAAACTATGCCGTTGGTTTCGATATATATGCAAGTTATCTAAACGGTGAAAATGACGGCATACCAAAGTCGGCGGAATGGGCGGCCGAGATCTGTGACTTACCGGTACAGGATATCCGCGATTTGGCTCGTCGTATGGCGAGTGGCCGCACGATGATTTCCGTTGCATGGTCACTGACGCGGCAGGATCATGGTGAGCAACCATATTGGGCTGGGATAGCTCTTGCTGCCATGCTCGGCCAGATTGGCCTGTCCGGCGGTGGTATCGGATTCGGTTATGGTGCCGAAAATCAGGTTGGTCTGAGCATGCGGAAACTGCCCGTTGCCGCCATGCCGCAGGGGCGGAATTCAGTTGCAGACCATATCCCCGTTGCACGGATTGCTGACATGTTGCAGAATCCGGGTGCTGAAATCGACTTCAATGGCAAGCGGCTTACTTATCCTGATATCAAACTTGTCTGGTGGGCGGGCGGCAATCCCTTTCACCACCATCAAGACCTCAACAACCTACGGGCGGCCTGGGCGCGACCTGAAGCGATCATCGTTAATGAATGGTGTTGGAATTCCAACGCGAGACATGCCGATATTGTGTTGCCCGCCACCACGACATTGGAGCGGGCGGATATCGCGTTGACGCCGCACGATCCTTATCAGACGGTCATGGATCAAGCGATCGAACCTGTCGGAGAGGCAAAATCGGATCACGACATTTGTAAAGGCATCGCCGCGCAAATGGGCGTGGAAAATGCCTTTACTGAAGACAAATCGCCCGAAGATTGGCAGCGCTGGATCTATGAAGTCACCCGGCAGTCGGCAGCACGTGAAGAAATCGACATGCCAGACTGGGACAGCTTTCAAGACAAGGGTTGGTTCAAAGTTGCAGCACCAGCTAAACCGACAATATTGTTACAAGCGTTCCGCGCCGATCCAGTGGCCAACCCGCTTTCGACTCCCAGCGGCAAAATCGAGATATTCTCAGAGACTGTTGCGGCGTTTGGATATGTGGATTGTCCCGGTCATCCGGCGTGGTTGGAGCCTCTCGAGTGGCTCGGTAAAGTAACCGACTGTCCGCTTCATCTGGTATCCAACCAACCTAGCACGAAGTTGCATTCGCAACTTGATCACGGCTCGGTCAGCCGCGCGGCGAAGGTGTCAGGGCGTGAAGCGGTATACATGCACCCCGAAGACGCCGCAGCGCGTGGCTTGAAATCCGGGCAACTTGTGCGCGTGTTCAATAAGCGCGGAGCCTGCATTGCGGGGCTGCAAATCAGCGATGGGCTACGCAAAGGTGTCGTCCAGATGCCCACTGGCGCCTGGTATGATCCAGACGGTGAGCTTTGTCGCAATGGCAATCCAAACGTCCTGACACCGGACAAGGGCACATCGAGTCTGGCACAAGGGCCGAGCGCACTTACTTGTTTGGTTGAAATTGCGGCTGCGCCAGACCCGGCCCCGGCGGTTCGGGCTTATGATGGTCCGGTTATCATCTGAGTAACTTGATGCTAACAGTCAGGCCGACAGATCGCTATCTGACGAACACCCTAAAAGCGGCCCCCAAAAGGGCTGCTTTTTAGATGTGATGTTACTTCAGTCACACTTTCTGGCGCTATCTATGTCGTTTGGTCAGCGCCTTTGACTCCAGAAAGATTGCAGATGTTGCCTACAACGACATCACGGCTGAACGCGTAATCGCCTTCTAATTATGATCCAAACTATGTGTTTTGTCTCATTTTTTGTTTTCAGTGTGGTTCGTTATGGTTGCATATTTTTGAAATGCTTTTGCAGGGTCACGGCGGTAGTTTTTAATCCGGCCGTGACTTGAAGAAATCGGTGGGCGTCAAAATTTGATTGACTTGTGAGACCAGATTTCCTGCTTCTGCGCTCAATTTCAAATAGGCAATCCACGCGGAATCGGCAGCGAGTGCAGCGCGCTTCTGCGCGCGATCACCTGCATCTTCATATCGCCAGATGTGAACATAAGAGTTCACGTCTCCGGTCTCGACCACACCAAACATTATCGGCAACCCCAAAATCTTGCATTGGGCTTGCCAGCCATGTTCGGCGTATAAGGCCATTTGCTTTTTGATGGTTCCGGGTCGACAGGTATAAGTTCGATGATCATAGATCATTTGATTCTTCTCTTGTGTTACAATTGCTTAATTGGCAGCTTCCTGTCCGTTGGGATATGCGCTAAACGCCCTAGGTTTGATCGTTCGAACAATAGATTTTGTCCAAGTAAACACTCTAGTTCATGCTATTAGGTAAAAACGTCACGATCTGTGGGAAAACATAGATCAACACAACGGCCAACAACATCAACATGAAGAATGGCAGCGCGGCCTTTGACAGGTAAATAATATCTTTCCCAGTCAGGCCTTGCATCACAAACAGATTGAAACCCACCGGGGGCGTGATCTGCGACATCTCTACGACGATCACCAGATAAATGCCAAACCAGATCAGATCGAACCCAGCCTGCTGTACCATCGGAACCATCACGGCCGTGGTCAAAAGAACGATGGACACGCCATCTAGAAAACAGCCAGCAATGGCAAAAAAGATTGTCAGGGCAATTAGCAGTTGGGCTGGTGTTAGATCAAGCGTGTTGATCCACAAAGCCAACTCTCGTGGGATACCTGTATAACCCATCGAAACCGTTAGAAACGACGCACCGATATAGATCAGAACAATCATTGCACTAGTCCTGACGGCCCCCATAAGGCCTTCAATATAGGGCGCTATGCTCGTGCGGCCTTCGTGGCGGTCACTTGCAATGGCGAAGATCAGCGAAAAGAAAACACCGACGGCCGCGGCATCCGTTGGGGAGGCCCAACCCGTGTAGATTACGCCAAAAATTGAGCCAATGATCAACACAATGGGGATAAGCCGCAGGCTGGCTTTCCACTCAACTTTTTCAGCAGTGCGAGCTTGCTTGGTATAGGCGGGGAACAGGGTCGTGTGTATGCCAACGTAACACATGAAAAGCCCCATCAGCAGAATGCCGGGTAAAATTCCCGCAGCAAAAAGCCGCGAGATAGATTGCTCTGTCGCGACGCCGTAGACAATGAGAATAATGGATGGCGGAATAAGCAGGCCCAACGTGCCCGATCCGGCGACAACACCGATCACCAGCTTTTCGTTGTATCCGCGCTCTAGCAGACGGGGAATCGTCACCTTACCGATTGTTGCCGCCGTGGCCGCCGAAGAACCTGAGATGGCAGCGAAGATGCCCGACCCCAATATGCCGACATGAACCAGCCCGCCGGGCAGGCGGCTCAGCAGCGGCGACAGCCCTTCAAAAAGGTCCTCAGAAATGCGGGACCGTAACAGGATCTCTCCCATCCAGATGAACAAAGGCAACGCGGCAAGCGACCAGCTGTTTGCCGCCCCCCAACTTTGCAGCGCCAGATTGGCACCAACTTGCGTCCCGCTAAAGAACAACAAGGCGATGGCAGAGGTCACCAGAAGGGCGATTGCGACCCACACGCCAGCCGCCAGAAACACCAGCAGGCAACCGCCAATGCCAAGGCTGACCCAGATCAATGTGCTTTCACGCGTCACGTTTCTGACAGCCTTGAGAATGTCTGTTGTGCCTAGATTTTCGGATGTGATAATCAGAAAAAGACAGATGAGAAAAGCCATCTGGACCCAGAATACAAGACGCCCTAGTATTGGCTTCGGTCGGGTGGACAGCATGACAAACCACGCCCTCGCGATCGCGAGTGTCATCATAAGCATGCCGATAAACAGTGGCACTTGCGGCGCCCAAAGCGGCACGGGAATAAGCCCCATGGATGTGTCATCAAACCGGTACGACGCGCGAACCAGTCCCAAAAGGTACCACGCAAAGAGCCCGCAGATTACGCCAGCCAAGAACAGCGCCCAGATGCCAAAACGATCTTGGTTCGGGGTAGACAAACGGCTGACAAGAAGCTCGACCCGGATATGGGAATGAGATTGAAATGCGTAACCGAAGGCCAGAAAGGATCCGGCTGCAAACAGATATCCGGTGAATTCGGCGTATGCGGGGATTTGCATACTTCCACGTCCGTTGCCAAACACACCAGCCGCCGAATTCAGAACGTTGAAGCCGACTTGCGTCAAAACGATTAATGTAATGAGTACAATGCAGGCGGCAGATGCCCAACCGCCTGCTGTAACCAACGCTGCAATCAGTCCGCGGTCCGTCCGGACAACTGGCATGGGGTCAGAAGTCATCCAGCTTACTCTTCAAACTTCTTCAGGATTTCTTCGCCTTCCGGTCCTGCGCGGTTGCGCCATTCCGCAACGATCTGATCACCAATGCTCCGCACTTGAGATCTGAGCTCATCACTGGGTTGATGAACCTGAACGCCGTTCTCTTGAAGAGTTGCAAGAGCGTCATTGGTCTGTACTTCGCTTTCTGCCCAACCGCGGGCATTGGCCGCCTCGGCAGCTTCCATGATGGCCATCTGGGTTTCCTCGGACAGCCCGTTATAGACGTCGAGGTTCATGACCACGATGTTCTTGGGTAACCAACCCTGAATGTGGTGAAAATGACCGACATAGTCCCACGCTTTGGATGTCACGCCGGTTGTCGGAGAGGTGATCATAGATTCCACTCTTCCCGTCACGAAGGCTTGAGCGAGATCGGGGGCCTCGATCTGGGCAGGGACGGCACCCATGAGCGTGGCAATTGTGGTTGTGGTCGCATTGTAGGCGCGGAATTTCTGCCCCGCCATTTGCGCGAGGTCGGTCACTTCTTCCTGCGCATAAAGTCCTTGAGGAGGCCAAGGAACCGCATAGAGTACTTTGATGTTTTGTTCGGCTAGTGCGGCCTCCGTCGCGGGGCGGGAAGCCTTCCATAATTCGGCCGCCTCCTCGTAGCTGCCAACAAGAAACGGCAGCGCATCAACTTGAAAAATTGGGTTCTCATTTGACAGCAAGCTTAACGCAAATTCGCCGATCTGCACCTGACCGCTGCGAACGGCGTTCTTGATTTCGGGATGTTTGATCAACGACCCACCCGGATGCAGATTGATTTCAATCTCTCCACCGGTGTTTTGCGCGATGTCATCGATAAATTGAACGATGTTCTGCGTGTGGAAGTTTGTTGCAGCATAGGGCGTCGCCATCTCCCATGTCTCTGAAATGGCGGGTGACGCCGCGAATGCCGTGAAAGAGCATAGAACTGCGGTGAGCGTGCTGCGGGCCGTGATCTTGTTCTGTCTGGTAGTAAACATCATTGCTTTGATTCCCCAAATGGACTGATCTTTTTAGGGTGTGGACGAACAGATGATGGCACAAATGAATACTTTGGCTTCAATCATGACATTTGGTAATTAGTGGCGAGAATTTTCCTGCATTGGGATTGGCAATTTCTGTCCGACCTCAAGTTTTGAACGTCGCTTTCTCATGAGCGTTTGGATTACTTACCGACCCAATAGATGATTGTGGCGTGACGGATGCCGACGATAGACAGCAATTTGTCTTTGAAAATTGGGCTCGGTTTCCGCATAGACCGAAGGGGGGTGCCAATGCAAAAGAAATACCGCGCACTACGAACCACCAGCCATTGGGGTGCCTACACCGTCGAAAAGCACGATGATTGTATCAGTACGCTGCATCCGACTAGTGATGACCCCGACCCCTCACCAATAAGCGAAGGCATGCTTGCGGCAATCGACGGCCCAACGCGGATCAGGGCACCAATGATCCGCGAAGGGTGGCTTCGAAATGAAATCGGAAAATCGGGTGATGGGCGAGGTAAGGAATCGTTTGTAGAGGTGAGTTGGCCCAACGCCTATCGCCTTGTCTCGCAGGAACTCAAACGCGTCATACGTGAGCATGATAACGAGGCAATTCATGCAGGCTCTTACGGATGGGCAAGTGCAGGTAGGTTTCACCATGCGCAACGCCAACTCAAACGGTTTCTGAATTGTATCGGCGGTTTCACATATTCCATTGGTGGCTATAGCTTTCGTGCCGCCCAGACGATTGTGCCTCATGTTTTAGGCACTTTTCACGGGCACCTTGATACAATGACTGGCTAGGAGACGATTGCAACAGATTGCGAGCTCTTTGTCGCATTCGGAGGGGTCGCTTTTAAGAACGGTCAGATATCGCCGGGCGGCACGGGTCGACATGTCCAACGGGACGGGTTGCGTGCAGCGGGGTAGACCCGAGTGCGTTTCGTCAACATATCACCGCTCAGGTCGGATTTGATAGAAGAGGTTGATGCGCAGTGGCTCGCGCCGAGGCCTTCCACGGATGCGGCACTGCTTTTGGCGCTAGCGTATGAAATCTGTTCTCGAGACCTTCACGACAAGGCGTTCTTGGCAAAAAAAACACCGTCGGGTTTGATGCGTTCCGCGCTTACTTGATGGGAGATCAGGACGGGATTGTTAAGTCTGCTGAATGGGCGTCTGGCATCTGCGATTTCCCTACGGATGCGATCATCGATCTCGCAAAGCGCATGGGCACCCAGAAAACGATGATATCGATCGCGTGGTCCTTGAACAGACAAGATCACGGCGAACAACCGTATTGGGCTGCGATTGCGCTCGCGGCGTTGTTGGGCGGTATAGGCTTACCCGGAACCGGCATTGGTTTTGGGTATTCAGCAGAAAACGCCACAGACACCAGCCGGAGGCAGATCAAGATTGCAGCATTTCCGCAAGAAAAGAACAATGTGACCAGCTTTATTCCCGCACCACGGATCGCGGATATGCTTGAAAACCCCGGTGGCACTTTTGGCTACAATGGGGGCCAACATACCTATCCAGATACGCATCTTATCTGGTAGGCAGGGGGGGAATCCATTTCACCATCATCAAGATCTCAACAGATTGCGGCAGGCCTGGATCAAACCAGACATGATCATTGTGAATGAAATATGTTGGAATGCGACGGCACGCCATGCGAAAATCATCTTGCCGGTTACGACAACACTGGAGAGGGCAGATACCCATGAGTATTTCCAGCTCTCACGCTTGTCGCGCTGACACATTGAAAGCGATGCTATCAATCAAGCTTTGGCGACGGTGATTGAGGCGCAATCAAATTTGCCTATGGCACTTTTTTGGGGTGCCGATGTGACCGCATCGAGCGACGGTCAATTCTTCTCAACGACCCGCCAGGGGGAAGCCATGAATCTCATCAATGCGAAATATGGTAACGATCCGGGGCTGAAGGCTTACACCCATGTCTCGGATCAATTCAGCCCCTTTGCAACACAGGACATTCCCGCGACAGTCAGCGAAGCGCCCTATATTCTCGACGGTCTTTTGATGAACCCGACAGGTCGAATAATACGCGAGCGATATGCAGATACAGGCGGCTTCACAGATCACGTTTTTGCTGTAACTTCACTTCTGACCTATCGGTTCATCCCACGCATTCGCGATCTGCCGTCCAAACGTCTGTATGTCTTCGATCCAGCATCTACACCGAAAGAACTGAAGGGATTGATTGGTGGCAAAATTAGAGAAAACACGATCATTGAAAACTGGCCGGATATCCTAAGAAGCGCGGCCACCATGGTCGCAGGCATCATGCCGCCCAGCCAGATCCTGCGAAAGTTTGCATCCTATCCCCGCCAGCATGAGTTGGCGATAGCCCTTCGGGAAATCGGCCGCATCGAGCGCTCGCTCTTCATTATAGACTGGTTGCTTGATGCCGACATGCAGCGGCGTGCCCAGATTGGCCTGACCCAAAGAGCTTATGATACGATTCCGCCCCCAACCGGAATCGACCCCCATTACTCACGTTATGGTCAATGCAAGTTGACTAGACAGAATGTTTCGAAGGCCGAGGTGCGCACTACATTGCTACGATTCAGTGCAATCTAAAGCAAACCGTTTCCCCCCCCCAAAAAAATATTGGTAACCAAACGGAATACATGTCTCCCGACAATGCTCTTGTTCCAGTGCCCGGCAAATTTCTATTAACACGGAACATTTCACGAGGGGGGTGAAAACGTGAAGTCTGGCACCATTCTGATTGCATCTGCTTTTCGTGACTCTGCTGCCTTTCAAACGGCGCGAGCTTTTATGATGCCTGTGCCAAAACACATCGGAGGCTTTGATCGCCTGCCACTTTTGCGACCCTATCGGCGAGCATTGTTATGGTGTCTCCCACAACTAAAGTGACATTCTGCCCGTCAAACTGCGACGCGAAGTTTCGCCACTTCAGCGTTGGCTGGAAGGTGCGAACGAATCACAGCGGTTATCAGTTTGGGGCAGGGCGAGATACGTTTTTTCGATGTGTCCTGTTTGTCGGTGACTCCGCAAAGAGCGCAGTTTGAGCGCAGCAATCCAAAACCCAATTGGCCGCTAAAGCCCAATGAACGATCTACGATAATAAGGAGGACGAATTGACTACTGAAATCCAGGAAATTGAAAGGCCTACGCTTCCATTTGCGGTCGCGCCTTTGCTCATCACAATCGCCTTGGTGGCGCTGCAGGTTTTCTATTACGGCGACGTGTCGCCACATATTCCACTCACCATTGGTGTGTTCATAACTGCCGCCTTTGGGTGGTGGCGCGGATATCGCTGGAAGCAAATGCAAGACGGCATGTTCAACGTGATCCACGTCGCACTACCCGCTATTTTCATTCTCTACACTATTGGCATGATCATCGGCACCTGGATTCATGCGGGCACTGTGCCCTTGATGATCTACTACGGTCTACAAGTGCTTGATCCGGGCTACTTCCTGTTTGCTGCTTGTATCATCTGTTCGGTTGTTTCCATCGCAACGGGGACATCTTGGGGTACGACCGGTACAATGGGTCTGGCCCTGATCGGCATCGGCGAAGGTCTGGGCGTTCCTGCTCATATGACGGCCGGTGCAGTTGTTTCTGGCGCATTCTTTGGTGACAAGATGTCGCCGCTATCAGACACGACGAACTTTTCGCCTGCTGTTGTCGGGACTGATTTGTTCACACATATTCGCAACATGATGCCCGTGACGGTTCCCGCTATGCTTCTTGCGCTGGCTGCATATCTATACTTCGGGCTAAGCTTTGCGGATGGAGCAATTGATCAAGTAAAATTGGATGTCGCAATAAATACTTTGCGAGACAAGTATTCTTTGAGCTTCCTTGCGTTATTGCCCGCGGTGGTTGTTGCTGTCCTGGCACTCAAAAAAATGCCTGCTCTTCCGGGTCTTTTTGCTGGTGTGCTTGCTGGTGCGGTTTGTGCGATGGCTCTGCAAGGTGCCGGGCTTCACGACGTTTTTAACACAATGCTGTTCGGCTATAAGGCAGATACAGGCGTCGCTGAAGTCGATGCTTTACTGTCCAAAGGCGGCATCATGTCCATGAACTGGGCCGTGACCTTGATCTTGGTCGCGTTGGCTTTTGGGGGCTTGTTAGAGTCGACACGTTGCCTTGAGACAATCCTCAACAAGATTGTGTCGTTTGCTAAGACGCGTGGGCAACTAATGCTTGCCTCTTTGTTCTCGGTGCTTGGCCTTCATGTCAGCACAGGGGATGTATATCTTGCGATGGCGATTCCGGGCCGGATGTTCGCACCTGCTTTCCGCGGTAAAGGCATTCACGTCTCGACTTTGTCGCGCACCATGGAAGATGGTGGCACTCTAACGGCTCCGCTTATCCCTTGGTCTTCAGGCGGTGTTTTCGTCGCAGCCACCTTGGGTGTGGCCACGTTGGCCTATCTGCCTTGGGCAATTGCGTGTTGGGCTTCTATCGTGATTGACATAGCCTATGCATTCACGGGAGCATTTGTCCCCAAATCGACCGAGGGCGACTTGGCTCAATGGAAAGAGCTCGATGAGAACGTCCTGATCGACGGGGTCATGGTGCCCGGCAGCCTGGTCAAGCCATCGGCACTCAATCTCGGCTAAACATGGGGTCCCGCATGCAAAATGCGGGGCCTTTCCGATTTCTCAAAGCCAAAGAGCAAAGGGGACCAAAATGACGACACCTAAAAAAATACTAGTTCCATTGGATATTCATCAAAAGCAAGACAACGCGCTTCTACTTGAGTCAGCAGTCGAGATGGCGCAAAACACTGGCGCGACATTGGCATTTCTTAACGTCATTGATGTTGATCTGGACAGTGCAATGATAGATCGCTTCGACGATGTGAAAGCGCATTATGCCGGTTTGGCCGAGAAGCAGTTGCAAGAATTGATCGCCAAGAAAGTGCCGTCGGAAATTTCAAGTACAGTCAATGTAGCGAGCGGCAGGTCCTATTCCAAGGTTGTAGATGTGGCCAAGGAAATGTACGTGGACCTCATCATGCTGGCAGCGCATAAAGAAGGCATGAAGGAATTCTTGCTCGGCATGACCGCTGCGCGCGTTGTACGGCATGCACATTGCTCAGTTATGGTTGTGCGTGACTAACCTATTGCGGCTACAATCGTTAGGGCTGTTCCTTGGTCAGGGGTGGCCCGAATTAGTCAGGTATTTTGAAATGAATGGTAGTTAGTTTTCCATAGAAATACTCTTACCGCGCGAGCAAAGAGTTTTTCGGACGCTGACCGGCCCCTAATTGGAGCCGTTTGGTTGATTGAAAAAGTAAGAGTTTGGTGTCGTGTGCAACCATGATCGATGGTTGCACTAATTCTGCAATCTCGCATTCGGTGATCGTCGGGTTCACCGCCGCCGCAGCTGTGCTGATCGGCGTCTCGCAAGTTGGCCCGCATTGGGCCTTTCGGGCGGTGAAGGCGGTGTGCTTCACAGGCTCGGGCAGCTTGTCGCGGGCATAGGCGGGGTAAATCCCGATGCGATCATCATTGCGGCAGTGACGCTGGCCAGCCTGATCGTCTGCACCCGCATCAGCCGCCGATTACCTGGCTATGTCGTAGCGCTTGTTGTCGGATCGTTGAGCGCGAGCCTGCTCGGAGCGAACACATCAGGCGTGGCAATGTCCGTGGCGCACCATTCCATCCGCAAACGCAAGGCAAGATCCCTCTCATGGTTTGCGAGCAAACCACTGCCGGGCAGTGGAAAGCTGGCATCAGACCATGAAGAACCGTGTTCTGCTGGAAAACTATTACTTGCCCGGAGATCTCGAGCGCCAGATCGGGGCTTTTGTCGAGTATTACAACAACCAGCGCTACCACGAGAGCCTGAACAACGTCACACCCGCTGACGTCTACTTCGGGCGCGACAAAGCTATCCTGATGGAAAGGGAGAAGATCAAAAAACAGACAATCCCCTCTCGGGATCATGCTACGCATAACCCTGTCGGGCAGTGAGCAACGCCGCTTGCAGCATCAAAAACAAGCAGCATAATCAATCACACGAACGAACCAGAGCCTCCTGTGCTCAAGCCGATTTGATGTCCAACTTTATATGACGACAGACAGTTTTCCAGATCGGTTTGGGCTTAGTGGAAGTGGTTTCCCGATACCGGACGACCCAATTGAACGCGAAACGTTATTTCAAAATGTGTTTCGAACCGACGGGTACTTTCAAAAATTCATCTGGCGTGAAGAGCTTGTAGCCGCTGTAGCGATAGCAGCAAAAGCATGGCCCGACAAAAAATTAGTATATGCAATTCATAAGCTTGCTCACAGCATTTCGACAGAGAGTGTTTCCCCACATTCGATGCATCCGCGACATGGTCAGATTTTTGAAAAGCATAGTTGCGAGTTTTCATCTCATGTCGGAACGTCTGTTGCGGTAACCCTTGTCTATTCTGCAATCGAGGAGCTGGGATTAGATATTCGATCAAGCGCCCAGAACCAAAGGTGAAACGATAAGGAAACTTTTGAATGGAACCCCAGGGTTTTGGAAGACATCCGAACGCGGTTGTCAGTTGCGAACATTGATCCAGACAGAACAATCGATTGGATTTTTAGAGGAGATGAGACCGAAGTTAAACCTCACCCTAAAAGGAACTCTCTGACAAGTTATAGCGATGGTCAGAGAGTGCGAGACGTCGAGTTATCCTTGCCTGATGCTATTAACTCATGTGGATACTTAAGAAATTTTCTGACCGCTCATGCTTTCAATGGCGATACCGCGCTTCTTGGCCCCTATGAGGTCTACAATTGCCAGCAAGTAGCTAGGTTTTTAATCCTTTCAAAATGCCAGATGTTTAATGTTTGGACTGAGGAATTGCGGGCACGGTTTTTGACCCAATTCACAACATGAATGCCCGCTATGGGCTGGGACCAGTCATCCGGCTGGTCGCGCCGAAGCCTGCAAGGTCAAGATTTGTGTGCCGCACCGCCGCAAGTCCGGTTTGAGCCCAACCCCGCCATTGTTATTTTGTGCTGCGCGCGCACGCAGCGTAAGAAATACCGCGTGGGCAGAAAACATAGTACCGTTTTGCAGCAAGCGAAGCGGTCATTCATGAGAACCGCAGCGGAGATCAAATGTCGAATTCACAAGTCGCAGTCAAAATCGTCTTTTATTAGCACAGCTACTGCTCAAGCTGCATTCACTCGCAGCTGCGGTATAACTGGCGGATCTGCCTTGGACGAAGGCACAGAAACTTATGAACCACTCACTGCGGATTTAGATGTGAGAGCCTTGGCCGCATCGTATTGCGACAGAAATACCCAGCCATTCAGGTCACTAATAAGATGCGATGTCTTTAAGCGATCCATGACGGGTCCCTTCACCTCAGACAGATGAAACCCGATGCTCATATCCTTGAGCCGCAGATTGATCGCCTCGAGGCTTTCGAGAGCCGAGTAGTCCACTTCGTTTACAGCAGAGAACATCAACACAACGTTGCGGATTTTCGTGCCCTCTGTGACGCGCGATTGGATCAAGTCCTGCAAAAAGCGCGCGTTGATGAAGTAAAGACTCTCGTCGACGCGCAACGACAAGAGTGTTGGATCCGTTTCAACGCTATGGCGGAGGATATTGCGGAAGTGTTCGCTACCGGGAACAAGCCCGACCTCGGCCACGTGAGGCCGTGATGTTTTGTAAAGATGTAGCAGGATCGAGATGGTGACGCCGCTGGCCACACCAACCTCGACCCCTAGGGCAAGCGTCAGCACGATAGTCGCCAGCACAGCCACGAAGTCATCGCGGTTGTAGGCCCACGTTTTTTTGAGGATCGACAGGTCCACAAGGCTCAGCACAGCCACGATGATCGTGGCAGCCAGCGTCGCCTTGGGCAGGAAATACACCAACGGCGTCAGGAATAACGCGGCAATGGCAAGGCCAATGGCAGTGTAGATTCCGGCAGCTGGTGTCTCAGAGCCTGCGTCAAAATTGACCACCGAGCGCGAAAAACCACCCGTCACAGGAAAGCCTCCAGTGAAAGCCGCACCAAGGTTGGCCGCGCCCAATCCGATCAATTCTTGATTGGGGTCAATTTGCTGACGTTTTTTGGCTGCAAGGGTTTGCGCAACTGAGATACTTTCGACGAACCCGATGATGGAAATCAGGATCGCTGGCACCAAGAGCGACTCTATGAGATCAGGGGATAGGCTGGGCATCGTCAGCGGGGGCAGGCTTTGCGGGACGTCGCCGACGATTTTGACACCGCGATCCCCAAGATTGAAAGTCCAGACAGCCAATGTGGTGCCAATAACAGCCGCGACAGGCCCAGCCTTGGTCAGTACATCCGCCATTAGTGGGGACAGACCCAGTTTGTTGAGCAAGGGTTTGAGGTTCTTACGGACCCAGAACAAGAACCCAGTTGCGACAACCCCGATGACAACGGTGATCCAGTTGATCTGTCCCAGGTGTTCGAAGATCGACCCAAGCATCTGCAGCAATGTGTGCCCGTGCGCATCAACACCCAGGATGTGTTTCAGCTGGCTCGTGGCGATCAGAATACCGGAGGCTGTGATGAAGCCTGCGATGACGGGATGGCTCAGGAAGTTGGCCAAGAACCCCAACCGAAAGACGCCAAGCAGCACCAGAAATCCACCAGACAGAAACGCCAGGGTCAAAGCAGCAATGGCGTACCCGGCCGTGCCAGTTTCGGCCACTTGACCGATGGTCGACGCCGTCAAAAGCGACACGACTGCGACGGGGCCAACCGCGAGCGCGCGACTTGTGCCAAAGATCGCATAAAGAACGATGGGGGCAATGGACGCATAGATACCCGCCTCAGGCGGCAGTCCGGCCAGCAGAGCATAGGCCAAAGATTGCGGGATCAGCATAATTGTCACGATCACAGCTGCAATCATGTCATTTGATAAAGCATTGCGATCATAGCGGCTGCCCCAATCAAGGATTGGGAGGAATTGGCGAAGTGTTCTCATGGCAGTTGGTCCAGAAATGGCGGCGCTTGGCACATCTCGCGTGGGCGTCGGTAAATTTTATGACCGCAGACCGCCGTGGCAAGGACAACCAGACGGACTGCGGCACCATTCAAGGCAGTCGCTTATTCAACGGAAACCTTGATCTCTTCGGGTTTGGCCAGCCATTCTTTGCCCTTGAGCATGGCCTGCCAGTAGATCGGCGGGAGTATCTTTTCCTTGAGGAACCATGCCGCGCGGCTTGGCTTCGTACCGTCCAGAAGGAAAGATGGAAAACTCGGCTTGAGCGCGCCGCCATAGCCAAATTCGGCCAGTACGATTTTACCGCGCTCGACTGTCAGAGGGCAGGACCCGTAGCCATCATATTGCGCCACCGGCGAACCGCCATTGATGTCGGCCACGATGTTCTCGGCGACGGTCGGGGCCTGCTTGCGGGCGGCGGCCATCGTTTTGGCATTTGGCGCGTTCATCACGTCACCCAAGGCCCAGATGTTGTCAAAGGTCCTATGCCGCAGCGTTGCTTGATCGACATCGACCCAGCCGGCGGCGTCGGCAAGAGGAGAAACGCGAATGAAATCTGGTGCAACCTGCGGTGGGCAAACATGCATCATGTCGAAATCGACGGTAACTTCCGTCGGATCGGCGTCCGGCTTGGCCACTTTGAACGTCGCCTTCTTGGCCGCACCATCAACGGATGTCAGCGTATGGAAGAAATTCAGCGTCGCATCGTATTTCTCGATGTATTTCATTAATGCTGGAACGTATTCCTTCACCCCGAACAGAACCCCGCCCGCATTCATGAATTGAATATCAATGTCTTTGAGCGCTCCGTTACGGAACCAAGCATCACCTGACAGATACATCGCCTTTTGCGGCGCACCTGCGCATTTGATAGGCATCGGCGGCTGGGTAAACAGTGCGCGGCCTTCTTTCAATTCCTGAACAAGCTGCCACGTGTAGGGCGCAAGATCGTAGCGATAGTTCGACGTCACGCCATTGCGGCCCAGCGTGTCTTCGAGCCCTTCAATTGCACCCCAATCAAGCTTCAGCCCCGGAGCCACAACAAGGCGATCGTAGGTGACCACTGTACAACCGTCGAGAATGACCGCGTTGTTCTTTGGCTCAAACGCGGCGACCGCTGCTTTGATCCACCTCACGCCACGCGGGATGAGCGATCCCATCGTCTTCGCGGTGTCGCGTGCGTCGAACACCCCTCCGCCAACCATGGTCCAACCCGGTTGATAGTAATGGACGTCGGAGGGGTCGATGATAGCAATCGAAAGTCCCGACTTACGGGCGAGCAAACTAGACGCGGTAGCGATACCGCCAGCCCCACCACCCACAATCACGACATCAAACTTCGCATCGCCCTGTTGGGTTGGCGTTTTGCCTCCGTTTGCGACACGGCGCGCGACACCGTTCATGTCATAGCCCGCGGCCTTTGTGGCCGCCAGAATTTCAGGCAACGGGCGTTTTTGTGCTTCGTGCAAGGACCAGAGCGTCGCTGAACGGGTGCCGGATCGGCAATAGCCCAAAACGGGTCGTGGCAGTTCCTTTAGGATCGCACCGAATTCTTCTACGTTTTCATCTGTGACCATCCCAGCTGCAATTGGAAGGTAGACTGCGGTAAGGCCCGCTTTCTTCGCCGCCTTCTCAATTTCTTCGAAACTGGGCTGGTCTGCGCCTTCGCCATCGGGACGATTGCAGATGATTGCCCGAAAACCGGCTTTCTTAATGTCGGCCATATCCGCTGCTGCAATTTGCGGAGAGACAGAAACCTTATCTGTGATTTTTTTGATTTCCATGATCTTCCCCTAAATTACAGACTGTTGATTGGCACCTTGAGCATCGGATTGCCATCTTCATCCGTCGGCACTTCGCCCGCCCGCATGTTCACTTGCAACGACGGAATGATGAGCTTGGGCATCGCCAGTTGCGCATCCCGTTCGGTGCGGAACTTGATGAAGTCTTCTTTGGTTTTGCCGCCGCCGACGTGAATGTTGTTGGCTTTCTGCTCAGCCACTGTGGTTTCCCACGCGATTGTGCGACCACCCGGACCGTAATCGTGGCACATGAACAGGCGCATCGCGTCGGGTAAGCTCAGAACCTTCATGATTGAATCGTAAAGAACGCCCGCGTCCCCACCTGGGAAATCCGCCCGTGCCGAGCCGCCATCTGGCATAAACAACGTATCCCCCGCAAAGGCGGCATTGCCCATAACGTGCACCATACAGGCGGGTGTGTGCCCGGGGGTGAACATCGCAAAAGCTGTCATGTTGCCGATTTGATAGGTGTCGCCATCCTTGAACAACGCGTCAAACTGCGACCCGTCGCGCTGGAATTCCGTGCCTTCGTTGAAGACCTTACCAAAGGTCTCTTGGACAATCATAATGCCTTCACCAACGCCGATTTTGCCGCCCAATTCCTGCTGGATGTAGGGCGCGGCACTCAAGTGATCCGCATGGACGTGGGTTTCGATGATCCACTCCAACTTCAGACCACGTGACTTAATATGGCCAATCATCAGATCGGCGCTCACATGTGTGATCCGGCCAGCGGCATAGTCCAAATCCATGACGCTATCGATGATTGCACATGCGTCAGAGCTTGGGTCTTTGACAACATAGCTGATCGTGTTGGTCGGCTCATCAAAAAAGGCTTCGACCTCTGGGGTGATGTTCATATCTACGGGATAGTTCATTGTGTCCTCCATTTCAGTGCAAGCGACTGTCAGCCGCCAAAATGTCGTGAACGCTTTACGCTGCCTTTGCTGAGGTTTGGGTCGCCCCGATCAGTCGGCGCGCGTAGAACCCTGCGGTGACCGCAACCAAGAACAGGGCGACTTCCCAGCGGCCCGTTCCAAGTGCGGGAATTGCGGCACCGGGACAAAAGCCCGCGATCCCCCACCCGATACCAAAGATGGCCGATCCACCAATCAGGCGCGCATCAATCGCGGTTGAAGTGGGCACCTGAAACCGGTCGTCATAAAGCGGTGCATCGCGGCGCCAGACCAAGCGATAGCCAATGAACGTGATGATAACCGCACCGCCCATCACGAACGCAAGGCTGGGGTCCCATGTGCCAGCCACATCAAAGAAGTTAAAAACCTTGGCCGGATTCATCATGCCAGAAATGGCAATGCCTGCGCCAAAGACGAGGCCGGTTACGAGGGCGAAGATTAGTTTCATGGACTACGCTCCAAAAACGTGACGGATGAGATAGACTGTGATTGCGGCGGTCAGCATAAACGTCGGAACGGCCACGATAGAGCGCACCGACAATCGTGAGAGGCCACACACGCCGTGGCCTGACGTACAGCCAGAGCCAAGACTTGCGCCGAACCCGACGATAACGCCGCCGATGACGATCATTGCCGGGCTGACCGGAACAGACAGCTCTGGCATCGCGCCTGTGACCAGAAAGATAAAACCCGGTGCGAGGATCATGCCTGCAACCATCGCCGCGCGCCATGCAAACTCACCCCCGTTTTCAGCGAAGACAATGCCCGACATAATGCCAGTTGCGCCAAGTATACGACCCAAGCCGAGCATGAGCAGCACAGCGCCAAGACCAATCAACAAACCGCCGCCAAGAGACGTGAAAGGTGTGAACAACGTCTCCACCTTAGCAGTCCTTGCAGGTCTTGAGGCCGAGGATCGAATAGATCGGGCACATCTTGAACGCCGACGTGGCGAGCATTACAATACCGACAAGTGCTGCACCGTATTTAAACAGCGGTGACGCAAAAAACTGCATGCCACTGGCGAATGCAAGATAGAACAGAACCGCGCCCAAAGCTGCGCGAAAGAGGCGGTCGATGGTGCCTACATTGGGTGTCATAACGATCTCCTAACGTTTAAAGTTAGGATTACGATATAACTTCAAAAATGGATCGTCAGTGACAATGTCACCTAACCGACAGAAACACGAAAAAACTGTTAGGCGGAGTGCGCGATCGCCTCAAGCCCAGCCTTGTCTTTGAGCGTAATCAATCCACGCGATTGCTCGATCAGGTCGCGCTTTTGAAAGTCGTTCAATACCCGCGAAATCACTTCACGGGCGGTGCCAAGTTCGCTTGCAAGGTCCTGATGGGTTGCACGCACTTCTTTCAGCACGTCACCAAGGGTCAAAAGCCGTTCAGCCAGACGGACATCGATGCGCCCGAAGGCGACGTCGTCCACAACGCGCAGCAGATCGATCAAGCGGCGTGAATAGGCGGCAAAGACAAAGTTACGAAACGCGTCTTCTTCGGATGACAAACGATCAAACGCAGGTTTGGGCAAGACCACGACGGTCACGTCGGTTTCGGCAATCCCTTCCGCATTATACGCCTCTTCGGCCAACATGCAGGCAGTGGTCAAAACACAGCTTTCCCCCGCTTCGATCCGGTACAGCACAATCTCGCGCCCGGCTTCCGAGGTTTGGGAGACACGGATGCGCCCGTCATAAAGGAAGAACAGACTATCAGGAATGTTCATCGGCCCGAACACCTGATCGCCCTTTTTCAAATGGGTGATGCGCGCGGATTTGTTCAACCGTTCCCGAACATCTTTCGGGAGGGCGGCTGTTCCTTTAAATCGTTCGGTCCAATCCAAGATGGTCATTTGGCACTCCTGACAGGGGCAATGATGCCGTCTTCCAAGGGGGCAATCCGTGCCAAAAGATCATTCCGGTTTGATGCGATATCGGCCAGCGTTAAATCGTCGAGGACCGCCATGAACGCGCGTGTTGCTTCTTGCAAAGCGCGTGACAGTTTGCAGATGTCGATCAGCGGGCAGGTGTTGTTTTCCGGATTGAAACACTCGACCAGATCCAAGGGGCCTTCTGTCAGACGGACGACATCACCGACGATGATTTCCTCGGCTGGCTTCGCGAGCCGAAACCCACCACCGCGCCCGCGCTGCGTTTTGATATAACCGGCTTGCCCCAGTTCATGCACGATCTTCACAATATGCGGACGTGCAAGTCCATGGATACGAACGACATCATCAACACGAATCAAATCCGGTGCTTTCAGCGCGGCCAACTGCAAAGAGCGCATGGCGAAATTGGTGTATGAAGTGAGCTTCATTGTGCCTCCTGTCGTTAACTTATATTTACTTTATATCTTTATGCAAGATAGGTGACATTGTCACTGAAGCTGGCACCGGCACCACCTATATGAGGTTAAGACAACAATAGGAGAATACAATGACATTGCTTCTTGGGGACATCGTTCCAGACTTTACCGCTGACACAACAACAGGTCCGATTTCGTTTCATGACTGGATTGGAAATGAATGGGCTTTTTTCTTCAGCCATCCTGCGGACTTCACGCCGGTTTGCACCACGGAAATGGGCCGCACCGCACAGCTGGCATCCGAGTTTGCCGCGCGGGACGTTAAGCCCATTGGTCTTAGCACCGATACCACCGAAGAGCACCTCAAATGGATTGAAGACGTCAATGATACGCAAAACACAACCTTGCGGTTCCCAATCGTGGCTGATCCAGATTGCAAGGTCGCCGCACTTTACGAAATGATCCATCCGGGTGAGTCGGCTACAGCAGCTGTTCGATCTGTCTTCATCATTGATCCAGAAAAAAAGCTGCGCCTGTCGATGACCTATCCGATGAGCGTTGGTCGCAACTTCGATGAAATTATCCGTGTGATTGATGCGCTTCAAACAGGGGATGCCAAAGGCGTGGCCTTGCCTGCCGACTGGCGACCCGGCGATCGCGTGATCATCCCGCCGTCGGTTTCAAATGCCGAAGCTGCTGCCAAATTCCCGCAGGGTTTCGAGGAAATCCGCCCTTACCTGCGCACTGTTGACATTGGTGCAGGCTGATCCGCAGACTTAATTAGCAAACAAGAGGCCAGCCATGTTGGAAAGTTTTTCTGCAGAAACACTTGCCCGCGTACAGTTCGCGTTTACGGTGTCGTTTCACATCATCTTCCCGTGTTTTTCCATTGGCCTCGCCAGCTATCTGGCCGTGCTTAACGGACTTTGGATAAAGACGCGGGACGAGACGTATCTTACGCTATTTTCCTATTGGAAGAAGATTTTTGCGGTGGCCTTTGGCATGGGCGTCGTGTCCGGCATCGTGATGTCCTATCAATTCGGGACCAATTGGGCCGTTTTCTCTGACAAGGCCGGGCCCGTCGTGGGGCCGCTGATGGCCTATGAAGTGATGTCGGCCTTCTTCCTCGAAGCCGGCTTCCTAGGTGTCATGCTATTTGGGCGGGAGCGGGTCGGCGAACGCCTGCATATGTTTGCCACAGCCATGGTCGCCTTCGGGACATTGATATCAGCCACATGGATTTTGTCGGTAAACAGCTGGATGCAAACGCCCGCTGGCTATAGCATCAACGAGGTTGGTCAGTTCGTCCCCGAAGATTGGTGGGAGATCGTCTTCAACCCGTCGTTCCCATACCGGTTGGTGCATATGGTCATCGCGGCTTTCCTGACGACCGCGCTTGTAGTTGGCGCCGTCGGTGCTGTTCATCTGCTGCGCGACAAGGCGGATAAAGAAGCACGTCGCATGTTTTCCATGGCGATGTGGATGCTGGCCATTGTGACCCCTTTGCAAATCTACGCAGGTGATTTGCATGGCCTGAACACGCTAGAGCATCAACCCGCGAAGATCATGGCAATGGAAGGCCATTACGATAGTCATCCAGAAGGTGCGCCGTTGATCTTGTTTGGTATTCCGAACCCTGAAGAAAAGCGCATCGACTACGCAATCGAAATTCCTTATCTGAGCTCGCTGATCCTCAAACACCACTGGAACGCGCCTATGGACGGGCTCGACACGATCCCCGACCAAGATGAGCCGCCCGTCGCAATTGTGTTCTGGAGCTTCCGGATTATGGTCGGCCTTGGTTTTGCGATGTTGGGCCTTGGGGCGTGGTCACTTTTCGCCCGCTGGAGAGGTCATCTTTACACCGCCCCATGGTTGCACCGCACCG
Source organism: Lentibacter algarum (assembly GCF_018860975.1). GTDB lineage: Bacteria > Pseudomonadota > Alphaproteobacteria > Rhodobacterales > Rhodobacteraceae > Lentibacter > Lentibacter algarum_A. The sequence continues at coordinate 490,771 of NZ_JAHKQI010000010.1, read as the reverse complement.
CAATCTTGATGGGCCCTACCGGTTTCATCGCCGTGTTGGCAGGCTGGATCACAACTGAGGTCGGGCGACAGCCCTTCACAGTTTACGGATTGCTGCGCACATCCGATAGCCTTGCGCCGGTTGCAGCACCGGCTGTTGCGGCTTCGCTCATCGCTTTCATCGTTGTCTACTTCTTCGTCTTTGGCGCGGGCACATTCTACATCCTACGGATGATGAACAAGAGACCGGCAACTCCGAACGTTGGCCTCAACGACGGCCCCATTCGAACTGCAGGCATCACGCCTGCTCCTCAAGTCGATCCCGACTTTATTCCTGGCAGATAAGGAGACCGCTATGATATTCGATCTTGCTTTTATCTGGGCCGGCCTCATTGCTTTTGCCGTGCTCGTCTATGTCATCCTCGATGGTTTCGACCTTGGCATTGGGATTTTGTATCCCTTCGCTAGGTCTGAAAAAGATCGGGACTTGATGATGAATTCTGTCGCCCCTGTCTGGGACGGAAATGAAACCTGGCTTGTCCTAGGAGGCGGCGGATTGTTCGCCGTTTTCCCGCTCGCCTATGCCATCATTATGCCCGCCCTCTATATGCCGATCACTATCATGCTCCTTGCGCTGGTCTTTCGTGGTGTGTCTTTTGAATATCGCTGGCGTACAGTCCGCTGGAAAGGCTTCTGGAACTACGCGTTCTTCGGCGGTTCCATTGTAGCGGCCTTTGCACAAGGCATCGCACTTGGCGCATTGGTCCAAGGAATTGAGATCTCTGGTCGCGCTTATGCGGGCGATTGGTTTGACTGGCTTACCCCATTTTCGATCCTCACAGGCTTTGCCGTTGTTGTCGGCTACGCGTTGCTTGGAGCAACGTGGCTCGTACTCAAAACTGAAGGAGAATTGAACGTTCAGATGCGTCGCTACGCGTGGTGGCTTGGGGCAGGCACGCTTGGCCTCATCGGCATTGTCAGCCTGATCACCCCATTCCTGGACCCGATCTATTTCGAGCGTTGGTTCAACCTGCCTGGTAGTTTGGTTTCAATGGTGGTTCCAGTTGTCATGCTCGGCCTTGTTTGGGTGTTCTTTACCAGCTTAAACGACGGCAAGGATTTGCAACCATTCCTGTCCGCACTGGGTTTCTTCGTCGTCAGCTTCATCGGCATCGGGATCAGCTTCTATCCGATGATGGTGCCACCCTCGCTGACCATTTGGCAAGTCGCCGCCCCTGATAGCAGCCTCGCTTTTGCGCTGGTTGGGGCTGTTGTCTTAGTACCGATCATCCTCGCATACACAGCCTACGCCTATTGGGTCTTCCGTGGCAAAATTGACCCGGCAGAAGGGTATCACTGATGAAATACCCTCTTTTGTCGAAATGGGCGTGGTTTTTGGCCTTATGGCTCGCCAGTGTCATCGTCCTTGGTGTGGTGGCCTACGCCATTAAGCTGGTCATTTAGACGCTGATTGGCGGCCATATGCGAAATCGACCACACCTTGGGCCTTGCCGGGCGACAGACGGCCATTGGGGGCAACTTCGCCAAGTGTCCGTCAAATACGAAAAAAATGCACGCAAGGAACGAACCATGTTGCTAATTCTTTGATCGCTTTGAATGACCGCTTTAACGATATCGACAGCCCATCGGGATTGTTTGCGCGGCATGGGTGAACGGATGCTGCATTAGCATTAGCCGCAACTGCACAAGCCCGCTTTGTCCGCGTAGCGAACATCCGACGAGCTTAAATGCTGCATGATCGACGAACGGCAGCTTTGGGGAAGCTGTAATGTAGCGCCTTGAGCCTCTGCGAACGGCAGGTCAGGGCCGTGAACGACGGAAGGCATAGTTTTCAATTCGCTGATGCTCTGCGGCGCCGAGACTCTCTCTCCTTGAGCCCGTTTTGACCGAGATCCAACACGCGGATACAAGGGAACAATGAAATGCGTTTGACCGGTGGCAGGGATTGCCGGTCGTGAGGAGTGTGAATGGACAACAATCCGATCACGGGACAATGCCTTTGTGGCGCTGTGAAATTCCGCATATCAGGAGAGTTTGAGAGCTTTTTCCTGTGCCACTGTTCCCGCTGCCGCAAGGACAGCGGTTCGGCCCATTCGGCAAACCTGTTTTCGTCTACGGCCAAACTCATCTGGGTTTCAGGCGAGGCAAAGATCAAGACGTTCCGTCTCCCCGGATCACGCCACATGAAGAACTTTTGCTCCGACTGCGGATCCGCGCTGCCTATCTCCCAGCCGGAGATCGGTTTGCTTGTGGTTCCGGCAGGGTCGCTTGACAGCCCGATCGACATTCGACCCGACGCGCATATCTGTTGTTCCAGTCGCGCAGACTGGGACGAAGCCCTGGCCTCCATCGAAAGGATCGACGGGCTTCCCGGCTGAACACTCGCGCCGATGATGCATCTCTGACAACAGCCAGACGATAAGGACGCGACCATCGGCGCCGTCCGGTTCTGCTGTCATTCGAGGGGCAGAGATGCTGCGAGATGCACGAATGGCCGCAATGGCGGACCGCATTGCAGCATCTTGAAGTGATGGTCAATGACTGGACTGGGCCGTTCGCCTACTGCTTAAACGCGACGACGTTTGAACCACCGTTGGAAAAAGAGACTGCACCTTCACTGCGAAGGGTGCTGAATCCCTCATTTCCAAGGCATGACGAGGTATTTCTCACCAGTCTTCATCGCGCGATAATCCATGACGGCTTCTTTGGTCAGCATCTCTTCGAGATCAACGCGCTTTTTGTAGCTGCTGGAAAAGGTCGTCGTTAGATTTTCGAGCACGCGCTTGCGCATCCGTCCCACGGTTTCCCCGCCGACCGATTGCAGGAAAGGAAACAGCAACCAGCCAGACAGCGTCCAGCCAAAGCCAAAGCTTGGCGACAGGATCGTAGCACCCGTGTCGAGACGCCCATAGATGAACATGCGCTTTTGCTGGTTAGACCCATAGCGCGAATATTCGTCCATCTTGGTGACCGCCACCTGTTCCATCGCCTTGAACACGCTGTCGACCGTCTTGCCACCACCAATCGGATCAAAGCCATAGAACGCGTCTGTTTCGTCGATTGCGGCTTTAAGCTGCGTCATGAAATCATCATCGGAAGTGTTCACCACATGGGTTGAGCCCAACTTTTTCAACAACTCCACCTGATCGTTTTTGCGCACAAGATTAACCAGTCCAAGCCCGTCCTCCTGACAGATGCGGGTCAGCATCTGGCCAAGATTCGATGCGCCAACTGTGTGCAGGAGCGCGCTCTGTCCGTCCGCCTTAGCATTTTCTGCAAATCCCAGGGCGGTCATCGGATTGACGAAAGCGCTCGCGCCGTCTTCGGCCGTGTGATCGCCAAGCGGCAGGCACATACCGGCGTCGGCGATAGAATACTGGCTGTAGGCGTTGCCAGGCACACAAGCGACGCGCTGCCCCATCAGCGCCTTGGCCTTGTCGCCATCACCGACAGCAACAACGGTGCCCGCACCTTCATTACCGGCCGGAAGTTTCAACCCGTGACGCGCCTTTGACCCCGAATTGAACGGCTCGGGCATGGTGGCGACATACTTGCCCGGCGAATATTCCGCGTTTTCCAGATCAGCAGCACCGACAAGAATGGCCAGATCCGAAGGGTTGATCGGGGCGGCCTCCATCTTGACAAGCACCTGATTGCCGGTGGGGGCGGGGAAGGTTACGTCCTCGATGGCAACGGTCAGCGTCCCATTGCTTTCGAGCGTCGTGAAGAGTTGCTTGCCAGTGGTGCTCATGTTGAATTTTCCTATCTCGGATTCAGGATGCAAAGATCGGTTCGGATCGCAGACCTGGCCAAATGGACTGATAGGCGCCTCGAACTACGGCTCGCTATCGAACGCAACAAGCGTCGACGCAGCAACCAACAACATTGAACACACCACCTACCGCTGTTGCAACCAAGATGATGGGATGGCTGCCGCTTAGTTCGAAGATTGAAAATGCGTCAATAAATTGCTGCGCTCACTCGCCAATGTCCACTTTGGGGATGCTACGGCGCGGCGTGGCGACCCTTTGCGAACGGCTGGTTGGGGCCGAAAGAGCCTAAGTCTCCGTTCCCATATTGACGCTACGCGTCAATATGTGCCTTCGATATATGTGTGTGAAGACTCACTAGTGGGGGCCAGATGCAACTCTTACAACACACCTAGAAGCAAGGTGCAGCATTGACCGACACAAGATGGGTGTACATCTAGGTGGATAAATTTTGGCCGGCCGAAATATTTTCTTTTAAAATCAGGGTTGTGTGAGTTTTAAATGGTGCCCGGGGGCGGAATCGAACCACCGACACGAGGATTTTCAATCCACTGCTCTACCCCTGAGCTACCCGGGCACGGAAAGAACGAAAGCTTCGCTCTGGGTAGCGCGGTTCTAGGCGAGGGGACGAGCGGTGTCCAGAGGGATTTGTGCGAAATTGTCAGTGCGGCAAAGGTTTGTTGTTTTGCAGTTCGTCGATTACCTGTTCGAGGTCATCCGGATCGTCTGACGGGATGGCGTAGCTGCCGCCGAGCCACTTGGATAAGTCAATGTCAGCGCAGCGTTTGGAGCAGAACGGGCGGAAGCCCTCGGCCGTGTCTTTGTTGCATATCGGGCAGCTCAAGTGAGCACCTCACTCAGCGGGAGGCGGGCGCGCTTTCGTTGGAGCTCGTAGCAGCCAAGGGGCGTCCAGCCAGCCAACACGGTGTCGATACCGTCGGCCTTGAGTTGAGCGCGCAAGCTCGCTTCAAAGCCACGGCGATCTTTCTTGGGCATCGGTGCGAGATCAAGCACGATTTGCCCGCCGAGGCCGCGCAGACGCAGTTGCCGCGGCAGTTCTTTGGCGCAGGCGAAGTTGGCTTTCAGGCCCGCCGCGAGAGAGCCGTCGTTGCCTGTGTTGACATCAACCGCGACAAGCGCGCGGGTGGGCTCGATGTAGAGTTTAGCACCGCCAGAGAGGCGGACTTCGGCGGTTTGCAGGGCTTCAAGCGCCTCAAGCACGCCGTGGGTTTCAAAGCTGCCCGCTTCGGTAACAACATCTGCGGGCTCTGCCCAGTCGCGCCATGCTTGCACATGCGGACCATCGCCTTCTGTGAGGGTCTCGGCGGTGTTACCGGCTTCGTTCACCACGCTGTGGGCGAGAGCGGCCATAGCGCGGATATCCTCGGCGATGTCTTCAGAAGCGGCCTCGACACAGGAGGAGCGCAGGATCAGGCCCATGTCATTGCCTTGCATTTCGTCCTTGGCGATCAGCATGAGCTCATCGCGCGTGTCGTCTTCGCGGATTTGGCGGGAGATGTTGAGGCCGGGGGCGTCGGGCGTGACAATCGCATAGCGGGATTTGAACAAGAGCTTGGCCGTGACGGGCAGGGCCTTGCCTTCTTCGGCATATCCAGTCAGCTGCACGTTGAGCATATCGCCCGGCGCTATGCCTTTGATTTGACGCAAGAAAGCGTTGCCGTCGGGCGTTTCAAGGAAGATGCCGCCTTGGCCTTTCATCGGCTTTAGCGCTTTGGCGCGATAGATCGTTCCGGGGCGGGGGGCGTCGGCGTCGATGAGGAAGTCATGCAACTTTCCATCGACCATGAGAGCAGCTGCTTCGCGCCCGTTCAGGTGATCGAGGATAATTTGACGGCCTTTCATGGGCGCCTCCATAGGGGGTAGCCAGCGGCTTGCAGCAGCTGTGATGTTTCGGCGAGGGGCAGGCCGACGACGGCGCTGAACGAGCCTTGTATCCAAGGGATGAACGCGCTTGCGGGGCCCTGAATGGCGTAGCCTCCGGCTTTGCCTTGCCAGTCGTTCGTGGCGATGTATCCAGCCACCTCGGCCTCGGAAAGCCGCTTCATTTTGACGGTTGTCACAACGTCGCGCTGCCAGGTTTGCGTGCCTTTGCGCAGGGCAATTGCGGTGATCACACGGTGACGTCGACCAGACATTGAACGTAGAAACTTTGCGGCCTCATCGGCATCTTCGGGCTTGCCCAAAATGCGCCGCCCGAGTGCGACAGTGGTGTCGGCACAAAGCACGATATCTGCGCTATCCGCTTGAACTGCCTGCACTTTTTCAAGAGAAATGCGCGCGCAATAGGGGCGCGGAAGCTCGGCCTTGAGCGGCGTTTCGTCAATGTCGGGCGGGCGGATATCATCGGCCACAACGCCAATTTGCGCCAGCAATTCCTTGCGGCGCGGGCTGCCTGAGCCGAGGATCAGTTTCATGTGCTTACTTGAAGCGGTAGTTGATCCGACCTTTTGTCAGATCGTAGGGCGTCATTTCGACTTGCACCTTGTCGCCAGCCAGAACGCGGATGCGGTTTTTGCGCATCTTGCCTGCCGTGTGAGCGATGATCGTATGGCCGTTTTCCAGCTCGACCAGGAATGTCGCGTTCGGCAGGAGTTCCTTTACGACACCGGGGAATTCGAGCAGTTCTTCCTTGGCCATGGTCTCTCCTAGAGTTATGCCTGCTTAGGTGCAGACGCGGCTTAAATGAGCCTTTTGCACTGGTTTTACAAGGGCTAACTGTGGCTTGTTCGCGGGGTGTGACTTGAAAAGCGGTTTGAGTTGCCGGATCGAATGATTAATGGGGCAAAAGCGCTGTGACTTGCGTGCATACTGCAGTGCATACCACAGTGCATAATGCGTGCTGACAGTTTGCGCCGCGCTGAAAGGTTAACGCTGCGGGCGGCAGAACACCGCAAAACCAGTATATTTTCCACAAATAGAAGCAGTTGACGTTACGCACCTACCCTTGCGTGAAGCTGTGTTTCTCGGCAGTATGCCCGTCAAGAGGGGCCTGCAAAATCGCAGACAAAAGGGGAGGACGACTATGACATTCGGCTCGCTTCAGGACAGCCTGGACATGACCAACGAAATGCCGTGGGAAGCACGTAATGTGCCGACAACGATTTATGAAATGCTGCACAAAACGGCGAAGAAATTTCCGGAGCGCCCGGCGATCAGCTATCAGTTGCTTTCCGGCCCGACAGACAAAGCCGAGACGCTGAACTGGCGCGAGGTGCATGAGCAGGTTTGCCAGTTTGCCAACCTGATGCGCGAACTCCGTGTTGGCGAAAAAGATGTTGTTGCGTTGGTCTTGCCGAACGCGACAGAAACCGCGATTGCGCTGATGGGCGGTATGGTTGCCGGAATCGTCAACCCTATCAACCCGCTGTTGGAGCCTGAGCAGATCGCCTCGATCTTGCGCGAGACCAACGCCAAAGTTGTGATCACACTCAAGCCCTTCCCCAAAACCGACTTGGCCCAAAAGACAGCCGAGGCCGTGCGTCATGCGCCGAACGTGAGCACTGTGCTTGAAATTGATCTTAATCGCTATCTGAGCCCGCCCAAAAGCTGGATCGTGCCGCTGGTGCGCCCCAAGAACCCTACGGGCCACCATGCCGATGTGAAGAGCTACGCCAAAGAGCTGAAGCGGCAAAACAAGACGCTTGATTTTGAAGACCGCAAGGTTGATCGCGTCGCGGCCTACTTTCACACGGGCGGCACAACGGGCATGCCCAAGGTCGCCCAGCACAAGAACTCGGGCATCATTTATCAAGGTTGGATCGGCGACACGCTGCTTTACACCGAGGAAGACAGCGTCATGTGTCCGCTGCCGCTGTTTCACGTTTTTGCCTGCCACGTGATCTTGATGGCGACGGTGATGTCGGGGGCGCATGTTGTTTTCCCGACACCGCAGGGCTACCGCGGCGACGGTGTGTTTGACAACTTCTGGAAGCTTTGTGAGCGCTGGAAGACCACGTTTATCATCACGGTTCCGACGGCTGTTTCGGCAATGATGCAGCGCCCCGTTGATGCTGATGTATCGACAGTAAAGAACGCATTCTCCGGCTCGGCGCCGATGCCGCTTGAGCTGTTCACGCGCTTCACCAAGGCCACCAACATCAACATTCTTGAAGGCTACGGGCTGACGGAAGCGACTGTTCTGGTCAGCTGTAACCCGCTTGACGGCGAGAAGCGGGTTGGTTCGGTCGGGGTTCAGTTTCCCTATACTGAAGTGAAGATTTACAACAACACGGCTGACGGCCCCGTTGAGTGTAAGGCTGACGAGATCGGCGAGATATGTGTATCCGGCCCCGGTGTTTGGGCGGGCAACACCTATACGGAAGCCGCGAAGAACCGGGAGCTTTATCACAACGAGAAATTCCTGCGCACAGGTGACTTGGGCCGCATTGATGCCGATGGCTACATCTGGATCACGGGGCGGGCGAAAGACCTGATCATTCGCGGCGGTCACAACATTGACCCTGCCGAGATCGAAGATGCGATGCTGGCGCATAAGGATGTCGCCTTTGCGGGTGCCATCGGACAGCCTGATGCACATGCGGGCGAGGTGCCTTGTGTCTCGGTCGAGTTGGTTGACGGGGCGAGTGTGTCGGCAGACGAGTTGCTGGAGCATGCACAGCGCCACATTCACGAGCGCGCGGCGTTTCCGAAGTATGTTGAAGTCCTCGACGAGTTGCCAAAGACGGCCGTTGGCAAGATCTTCAAGCCTGATCTGCGCAAGGCTGCGATCACACGGATTTACAATGCAGCGCTTGAAAAGGCCGGCGTTGCGGCACGGGTGAATGTTGTGATTGACGACAAAAAGCGCGGGCTTGTCGCGCAACTTGATGCCAACGGCGCTTCTGAGGAAGATGTTGGCAAAGTGCTGGGTGCATTTACGCGTCCTTGGGAGTGGGTTGGCTAAGCCAAACCTGCTTTGAATTTCAGAGGGCCGTGGGCGAAAGCTTGCGGCCCTTTTTATTTGCTTTAAGGTTTACTGAACACGTTAACAAAAAGAGGCGCGTCATGTCTGACAAGAAAAACATCCTTTTTATTATGTTTGATCAGCTGCGCTGGGACTATCTGAGCTGTTACGGGCACAAGCACCTTGAGACACCCAACATCGACTGGCTGGCCTCACAGGGGGTGCGGTTCAACCGCGCATACATTCAGTCGCCGATTTGCGGCAGCTCGCGGATGAGCACCTATACGGGGCGCTATGTGCACAGCCACGGTGCGAGCAACAATAAGGTGCCGCTCAAGGTTGGCGAACAGACGATGGGCGACCATCTGCGCCGCGAGGGTGTTGACTGTTGGCTGGTTGGCAAGACGCATATGGAGGCTGATGCCGAGGGCATGGCGCGCTTGGGGCTTGAGCCGGATAGCGTCATTGGTGTGCGCGTGGCCGAGTGCGGTTTTGACGTGTTCGAGCGCGACGACGGGATGAAGCCCGAGGGGCCAGAGGGCAGCTATGACCCACGCGGCGCGCAGGCTTACAACGAGTGGCTGCGCGAGAAGGGCTATGAGAGCGACAACCCCTGGCACGACTTTGCCAACTCGGGGTTGGATGCAGAGGGCAATGTGATCTCTGGCTGGTTTTTGAAGAACTCGGCTTACGCGGCGAACATTGACGAGCCTGACAGCGAGACGCCTTACCTGACCACGCGGGCGATGGATTTTATGCAAAGCACGGATGCGCCTTGGTGCTGTCACCTCAGCTATATCAAGCCGCATTGGCCCTATATCGTGCCGGAACCCTACGCGAGCATGTATGGGCCCGAGCATGTGATGCCGGTTGTGCGCTCTGACAGTGAACGTCAGAATGCGCACCCTGTTTTCAAGGCGTTTCAGGATACGCCTGTCGGCCAGAGCTTTAGCCGTGAGGACGTGCGCGAGGCGGTTATTCCGGCTTACATGGGGCTGATCAAGCAGGTTGACGACCAGATGGGCCGCTTGTTCGACTGGCTTAAAGCGGAGGGGCGCTGGGACAACACTGTGATCGTGCTGACTTCTGATCACGGGGATTTTCTGGGCGATCATTGGTTGGGCGAAAAGACGTTCTTCTTTGAGCCAAGCGTGCGGGTGCCGTTGATTATCTATGATCCGTCGCCTGACGCTGACGCCACACGCGGGACGGTGAGCGATGCGCTTGTCGAGAGTATCGACCTGGCGCCGACCTTTGTCGAGATGTCAGGCGGTGATGTGGCTGGGCATATTCTTGAGGGCGAGAGCCTTGTGCCGATTTTGCATGGGGCGCGTGTCGAGAGCGAGCGGGATTTTGTGATTTGCGAATACGACTATTCCGGCGCGCCTTTGGCCAACCGGCTCGGGAACAGCGTTGAACAGGCGCAGATGTATATGGTTGCGGACAAGCGCTGGAAGCTCATTCACTTTGAAAGCGGCGACCGACCGATGCTGTTTGACCTGGTTGCCGATCCGGATGAGCTGAATGATCTCGGCGAGAGTGCCGAGCATGCCGGGGCAATCTCCGAGATGTATGAGAAGCTACACCGCTGGGCGCGGCGGGTGTCGCAGCGGGTGACGGTGAGCCATGATCAGATACTGGCGCGGCGGCTGCAAAAGAGCACCAAGGGGATTGTGATTGGAGTGCCGGAAGAGGGCGATATGGACGCTGAGCTGACGGTGAAATACCGTGGGGTGAAGGCCAAGCCTTGGCAGGATTTGAAGAAACGCTGAGCAAGCGTATTGCGAAAGCAATCGCGTAGGCTGATAGAGCGCACTTGTTGCGCGGACTCAGCGGGATTTCAAAGTGGGGGCCAGCCCCCACACGCAGGTTTAAGTGGGGGCCAGCCCCCACACGCGGGTTTAAGTGGGGGCCAGCCCCCACACCCCCGGGATACTTACCCCAAGAAAAAGAGAGATAAGCGGGCGGTCAGTTTGCTTTGCTGAGCAGGCGACGGGCGATGACTTGGGCCTGGATTTCGGCAGCGCCTTCGAAGATGTTGAGGATACGCGCGTCGGCGAGGATGCGCGATATTTGATACTCCATCGCGAAGCCGTTGCCGCCGTGGATTTGCAGGGCGTTGTCGGCTGAGGCCCATGCCACACGTGCGCCGAGGAGTTTGGCCATGCCTGCCTCCAAGTCGCAGCGGCGGTCGTTGTCTTTTTCCCATGCCGAGAAATAGGTGAGCTGGCGGGCGACCATGATCTCGACCGCCATCATTGCCAGTTTGTTGGCGACACGGGGGAAGTTGATCAGGGCTTTGCCGAATTGCTTACGGTCTTCGGCGTATTGCAGGCCCACGTCGAGGGCGGATTGGGCAACACCGATGGCGCGGGCGGCGGTTTGGATGCGGGCGGCCTCGAATGTTTGCATGAGTTGTTTGAAGCCTTGGCCCTCTTCGGAGCCGAGCAGGTTTTCGCCTTTCACTTTGAAGCCGTCAAAGGCGAGCTCGTATTCTTTCATGCCGCGGTAGCCGATCACTTCGATCTCGGTGCCGGTCATGCCTTCGGTGGGGAAAGGAGCTTCGTCTGTTCCTGGCGTCTTTTCAGCCAGCAGCATCGAGAGGCCTTTATGGTCCGTTGTGTCGCTATTGGTGCGCGCAAGCAGTGTCATCACATGGGTGCGGGCGGCATGGGTGATCCATGTCTTGTTGCCGGTGACCTCATAGTCGCCATCGGCGTTTTTGATGGCACGGGTGCGCAGCGAGCCGAGGTCGGAGCCGGTGTTTGGCTCGGTGAATACGGCCGTGGGGAGCGTCTCGCCCGAGGAGATTTTGGGCAGCCACTGTTCTTTTTGGGCATCGGTGCCACCGGCGAGGATAAGCTCGGCGGCGATCTCGGAGCGAGTGCCCAGCGAGCCGACGCCGATGTAGCCACGCGAGAGTTCCTCGGAGACGACAACCATGCTGGCCTTGGAAAGGCCGAGGCCACCGTATTCCTCGGGGATGGTGAGGCCAAACACGCCCATTTCGGCCAGTTCATTGATGATCTCGATCGGGATCAGCTCATCTTTGAGGTGCCATTCATGGGCAAAAGGCGCAACCTTATCAACGGCGTAGCGGCGGAACTGCTCGCGGATCATTTCGAGCTCGTCGTCGAGGCCGGTTTTACCAAAGGTGATCTCGGCTTTGCCGTCTTGCATGAGCGCAACGAGGGCCATGCGGGCTTCTTGGGTGTTGCCGCTGTTCATCAGGGTTTGCACCTCGTCACAGTGAAAACCTTGCAGTGCGTCCCAGCCGAGGCCCATGTCACGCAGCTTGACAACTTCGGATTGGTTCATCGGGATGCCGCCTGCAATGTGATGCAGGTATTCACCGAAAGCGATCTGGTGAATGTGCTGCTCGAGCGGGCCGAACTGGCCGTTCTCTGTGAGGCGCTCGGCCCAGTTTTGCATCTGGCGCAGGCTTTCGACGTAGGTGGCGAGCCAAGCGAGGCCGTGGGCGGCTGTTTGGTGCTCCTCCAAGAGCTGCGCTGAAACGCGGCCTTCGTTTGAGACAGTCTCACGCACGGCCTCGCGGGCTTTTTCGAGCAGGGCCTCAACTGGGCCGATGGCGGCTCTTGTCAGCGTAAGAAGATCGGGGAGAAGAGCGCTTTGAGCCATGGGTTTGTCCGTTCCGTGTATTGATGAATCAGCCACTGGGGCTTTGACTGGGGCGTTGGGAATGATTTATCTACTTTGCAGGTGCAGCGCAACAAAGATACGCCGCAACGCAGAAAAAAGACCGAAAATTACCAGTGCAAGCAGGCGCGCGCGCGCGTATGACGAATGCATGGATGCATTTATGTCAGGGCTGACGCCCACTGTATTTTTGTTGGCTTTGGGCGTTGGGTTTGTGGCCGGTGTTGTCAAAGGCATGGTCGGATTCGCTATGCCCATGGTGATGATCTCGGGGCTTTCGAGCCTGATCTCCCCCGAGCTTGCCTTGGCGGGGCTGCTGTTGTCGACGGTGGCGGCCAATGCGCAACAAGCCTTGCGACAGGGGCTGGACGAGGCTTGGGCCTCGGTGAAATCGTTCAAGGTGTTTCTGATTGTGGGCGGGGTGATGCTTTTGCTCGCCGCGCAGATGGTGAGTGTGATTCCGGCGCATGTGCTTTTACTCGTGATCGGGCTGGCAGTTAGCCTGTTTACCGCGCTGCAGCTCATTGGGTTTTCACCCGAATTGCGCGAGCGCTCACCCAAGGTTGAGGGGGTGGTGGCAGCCGTGGCCGGAATGATCGGCGGTGTCTCCGGCATATGGGGCCCGCCGACGGTGATGTATTTGAGCGCGCTCGATGTTGAGAAACGGGATTCGCTTCGTATTCAAGGCGTTATATACGGTTTGGGCGCGGTGCTTTTGGTGGTCTCGCATATTGGCTCGGGCGTGCTCAACGCGCGCACCTGGCCGTTTTCGGCGATCATGCTGGTGCCAGCGCTTATTGGTATGCAGCTTGGCTTTCGGTTCCATGACCGGATTGACCAGAAGAGCTTCAAGCGTTTGACGCAAATTGTGCTGTTTGTGGCTGGGCTAAACCTGATCCGGCGAGGGCTGATGGGGTAGGGTGTGTTGTGGAGCTACGGAGACGGCGGGTTTGAGCCCAGAGTTGCTACTTATCTTAAGCACCCAGCCGGTTAACAGCCGCGAAGCGGCCCGGCCAGCGTCAGCCCCTCCCATGGGCTGGCGATTTTTCTGAGGCAGGCGCGTCGTTCGTTCTGAGGAAGCATTTGGCGGGTATAAAGCGCTCCGAAACTGCGGTTGGATCGCCACCCCAGGGGCTGACGCTGGCCTCCGACGCGAACAGCAGCTTCGCCCCGCAGAGCGGACTTTCACAATTTGGTTTGCAAATGCCTGTCGAAGGCGGCTTTCTGGAACATCGTGGTTTCAAGGAGATCAACAAAAAACGGCGCCTCGTTTGAGACGCCGTTTAACTGTTCAATATCTAAAAAACGTTAGCTGATGGCAGCGGCCTTCACGTCTTCGTCGATGAAGGGCAGGTATTGCTCGAAGTTTTCCGAGAACATTGTCACCAGCTTTTGCGCCTGTGCGTCATAGGCTGTTGCGTCGGCCCATGTGCTGCGCGGGTCGAGCAAAGCCGCGTCAACGCCCTCAACCGTGACTGGCACGTCAAAGCCGAAGTTTTCGTCTTTGCGGAAGGTGGCGTCATTCAAAGACCCTTCGAGCGCTGCTGTGAGCAAGCCGCGTGTGGCTTTGATCGGCATGCGCTGGCCTGTGCCGAATGCGCCGCCTGTCCAGCCGGTGTTCACCAGCCAGCATGTGGCGCCGTGCTTGGCGATTTTTTCGCGCAAGAGGTTGCCGTAAACTTCTGGGCGGCGTGGCATGAACGGCGCGCCAAAGCAGGTTGAGAATGTTGGCTCTGGCTCAACAACGCCGCGCTCTGTGCCCGGTGTTTTTGAGGTGAAACCAGACAGGAAGTGATACATTGCTTGCGCCGGTGTGAGGCGCGCGATGGGGGGCAGAACGCCGTAAGCATCGCATGTGAGCAGGATGATGTTTTTCGGGTGACCGCCTGTCGCGGTTTCCGATGCGTTGCTGATGTAGTGCAGCGGGTAAGCGCAACGCATGTTTTGCGTCAGCGAGCTGTCTTCAAAGTCAAGCTCTTTGGTTTCTTCGTCAAAGACCATGTTCTCGATCACGGTGCCGAACTTGTGCGTGGTCGCGTAGATCTCTGGCTCGGCAGTGGCCGAGAGGCTGATGGTTTTGGCGTAGCAGCCGCCTTCAAAGTTGAAGGTGCCGTTGTCTGACCAGCCGTGCTCGTCATCGCCGATCAGCGTGCGGTCAGGGTCAGCCGAAAGCGTGGTTTTGCCGGTGCCGGAGAGGCCAAAGAAGATCGCGGCGTCAACAGGGTTGCCCTTGGCGTGGTTGGCCGAGCAATGCATCGGCATGATGCCTTTTTCTGGCAGCAGGTAATTGAGCAACGAGAACACAGCCTTCTTGTTTTCGCCAGCATACTCTGTGCTGCCAATCAGGATCAGCTTCTTGTCGAAGTTCATCGCGATAACTGTTTCGCTGCGGCAGTCGTGCTTGGCAGGGTCGGCTTTGAAGCTTGGGCAGTTGATGACGGTAAAGTCGGCGAGGAAGCCCTCAAGCTCGGTGCGCTCCGGGCGGCGCAGGAGGTGGCGGATGAACAGGCTGTGCCATGCGAGCTCGGTGATCATGCGCACATTGATCGCGTTGGCAGGGTCTGCACCGCCGACCAGGTCTTGAACGAAATAGTCGCGGCCCTTCATGTGCTCAAGCATGTCTTTGTAAAGTGCGTCAAAGCCTTCAGGGCTCATCTCGGCGTTGTTCTCCCACCAGATGGTGTCGGCAACCGAGGCCGTCTTTACGACGTGTTTGTCTTTGGGCGAGCGACCGGTGAACTTGCCTGTGGTGACCAGAAAGGCACCGCCGTTGCCAAGCGTGCCTTCGTCGCGTTTGAGAGCGGCCTCGATCAGCGCGGGCTCCATCAGGTTATATGAAACCGTGCCAAGCCCGGTGATACCTTGATCTTCCAGCTTGAATTTGGGGTTTACCCGTCCTGTAGACATGTGTCGTGCTCCTCAGCAGTGCCTGTCCGTCGGTCATTTTGGTTCGCGACGGTTTCTTTGAAGGCGTCATAGCATGTCGGTTTTGTGACGCAACAGACGTGAATGACGCAGTTAGCGCAATCAAGCCCAGAATATCGCAACCTGAGGGCGTATTGGGCCGGTATCTGGCCGGTGATTTTGGAACGAAACCAGAAAAGTGAGGTAATTTAGTCATTTCGCAGGGTTTTGAGTGACAAAATCGACTCAGTGGAGCGACTGATTCGCTTTGAGCTTGATTGGGTTGGAAAAAAAGGCAATGGTGAAAGAAAAAGCGGGCAATAAAGCCGGCAGTAGAGAGCAGTATAAGGAACAGTTAGATGTCCAAGATCGCCCTTGTGGACGATGACAGAAATATTCTGACATCAGTAGCAATGTGTCTTGAAGCCGAGGGCTTCGAGGTTGAAACCTATCATGACGGCCAGCAAGCGCTGGACGCTTTTAACAAGAAACTTCCTGATATGGCTGTGCTTGACATCAAGATGCCTCGGATGGACGGGATGGACCTGTTGCAAAGGCTGCGTCAGAAAACGTCGATGCCGGTGATCTTTCTCACCTCGAAAGACGACGAGATTGATGAAGTTCTCGGGCTGCGCATGGGCGCCGACGATTATGTAAAGAAGCCGTTTTCGCAGCGGTTGCTGGTTGAACGCATCCGCGCTCTTTTGCGCCGTCAGGATGCGATTTCAGGTGATGTCATTCCTGAAACCGAAGAGACAAAAGTGATCGACCGCGGTGATCTGCGTATGGATCCGCTGCGCCACGCTGTTGCCTGGAAGGGCCAGGACGTGTCGCTGACAGTCACCGAGTTTTTGCTGTTGCAAGCGCTCGCACAGCGCCCCGGTTTTGTGAAAAGCCGTGATCAGCTGATGGATGTCGCCTATGACGACCAGGTCTATGTTGATGACCGCACCATCGATAGTCACATCAAGCGCCTCCGCAAAAAGATGCGCAGTGTTGATGAAACTTTCTCGGCGATTGAGACACTCTACGGTATCGGTTACAGGTATAACGAAGAGTAAACAGGGTAAGCCCTTGTCGGGCCCTTTCTGGCAAAAGCAGTGAGGAATGTGGTGCAGAAATTAGCACCTGAGAGAGACGGCGATGTGCTGCTGGGCGATGATTTTATCGCCCCGCACAACACCGTTGATGATGCGATCCGCGCCCGCCGTGAGCGGCGCGGCTTTTTTGCGTTGCGGCGCTCGCCTCTGGCGCGGAAAATCATCACTTTCAACCTGATCGCCATGTGCCTGTTGCTGGCGGGCATTCTCTTTCTCAACACATCGCGTGACGGTTTGGCCGTGCAACGCGCCAAACAATTGGTTGGCGAAGTCGAGTTGATCGCCAATGTGCTTGAAGTGCAGATGCCACAAGGTGCGCCGGTGAATCTGGCAACGGCTGACGGCGTTGACGTGGCTGCGTCCCTTGATGGGTTGCATCTGCGCGAAGGGCTTGAAGTTTTCGCCTTTGATGGCGCCGAGACGCTCATTGCACAGACCAAAGGGCGCGGGCTTCCGGTTGATATCGAGAGCAAAAGTGATGTGCGCCAACGCACCATTCTAACCAATGGCTTGAGCTGGGTTTGGGAAAGTGTGTCGGGGCTGTTTGGCGGCGCGACTGATAGCGCCCCGCTCGTCAGCGTCGAAAATCAGGCCCGCGGACTTGTTGCCGATACGATGGGTGGTAAACCGCAAATTGGCGGTGTCGACAACATGAGCGGCTTTGCTGTGTCGGCACCAGTCCGGCAGGGCGAAGACGTCGTTGGTGTCGTTGTTTTGGCAACCACGTCTGGCGAGATCGATTATCTGGTTAGGCTTGAGCGCGAACGGCTGTTGCAGATGTTTTTGGTCGGGGTTCTGATTTCGATCGGTTTGAGCGCGGTTCTGGCCTCGACCATCGCCAATCCGCTGAGCGATTTGGCGGCTTCCGCCGAGCTTGGCCGTGACAAAGACAGTCGCAATGTTGCCCCCGGGCGCATTCGCATTCCCGACCTGACGGCGCGTCCTGACGAGATCGGCCGCCTGTCTGGCGCGTTGCGGGGTATGGTTTCGGCGCTCTATGACCGGATTGACGCCAACGAACAGTTTGCCGCCGATGTGGCGCATGAGATCAAAAACCCGCTGGCGAGCCTGCGCTCTGCTGTGGGCACATTGCGGGTTGCCAAACGCGACGACCAACGTGAAAAACTGCTTGATGTGATCGATCACGACGTGCGCCGGCTCGACCGGCTTGTCAGCGATATTTCGAACGCCTCGCGGCTTGACAGCGAGCTTGTCAAGGAAGAGCAGGAGCCGTTTGATCTGCTCAATATGATCGGCAACCTTTGTCAGTTCCTTGGGGAAGATGCGAAGTCTAAGGGTATTGATTTCATTAGTGACTTGCCCGATCAGCCGGTAATGATCGACGGGCTTGAAGCACGATTGGCGCAGGTTTTTGTCAACCTGATCAGCAATGCGGTGTCTTTCTGTGAAGACGGTGACGCAATCAGGGTTTGGGCGCGGCAACGCGAAAACCGCGTGCTGGTTGTGGTTGAAGACACGGGGCCGGGCATCCCTGACGAGGCGCTGACAAAGATTTTCAAACGCTTCTATTCGGAGCGCCCCGAGCAGCAGTTTGGCAACAATTCCGGCCTTGGTCTGGCGATTTCCAAGCAGATCGTCGAGGCACATGACGGGGTGATCTGGGCCGAGAATATCCGCCCGACAGACATCGATGCCACCTCCGAGCCGCTGGGCGCGCGCTTTGTTGTGGGCCTTCCGGTCTAGCGCTGGTGAGCGCGCCGCTTCATGCAACAACAGTTTCGATCGCGGGGCGCGGTGTGCTTATCCGCGGGGCTTCGGGCAGCGGTAAGTCGGCCTTGGCGCTTGAGCTTTTGGCGCTTGGCGCAAAGCTGGTTGCTGACGACGGGGTTGAGCTGCGGTCGCGTGACGGGCAGCTTTGGGCGCATTGTCCGGAGGCCCTAGAAGGGCAGATCGAGGCGCGGTTTGTCGGTATTCTCAGCGCCGAGCCTGCCGCGCCGACACCCGTTGTTCTGGTGATAGAGATGGACCACATTGAAGCCGAGCGTTTGCCGCCGCGCCGGACCTGCTCGTTGCGGGGTGTCGAACTACCCTGTCTTCACAAGATCGAGGGCAGCTATTTCGCTGCGGCAATAATGCTCTATGTTAAGGGAGAGCGGGTAGGCTGAACTGCCTGCCATAGGCCAAAGGGGCTCTGCCAGATGAGCATAACACCAAAACGGCTGGTCTTTGTCACGGGGCCCTCGGGCGCGGGGCGCAGCACGGCGATCGGGGTGCTGGAAGACCTCGGCTTTGAGGCGATCGACAACCTGCCTCTGAGCCTTGTCGAGCGCCTGCTTGACGGGCCGCCGCTTGAGCGGCCGTTGGCGCTGGGGCTGGATGTGCGCAACCGCGACTTTTCTGCTTCTGCATTGTTGGATACGATCGACGCGAGCGCGCGGCGCTTTGATGTGCAGGCCGAGTTGCTATACCTCGACAGCCGCGAAGATGTGCTGCTCCGGCGCTTTTCGGAGACGCGGCGCAGGCACCCGCTTGCCCCGCATGAGAGCCCCGCGCTCGGGGTGCGGCGGGAGCTTGATTTGCTGGCTTCGGTGCGCACACGGGCCGATGTTCTGATCGACACATCCGAGCTAAGCCCGCATGATTTGCGCGCGGAGCTTTCGGGCTGGTTTGGCGACAAAGGCACGCCGCGGCTGGCGCTATCGGTGCAGTCGTTTTCCTACAAACGGGGCTTGCCGCGCGGTGTCGATATGGTGTTGGACTGTCGCTTTTTACGCAACCCACACTGGCAGGAAGAGCTACGCGGGATGACCGGACTTGACCCTGCGGTGCAAGACTATGTGAAGGACGACGCGCGCTACGAGAGCTTCTTTACGCAGGTGCGCGGGCTTGCGCTTGAGTTGTTGCCCGCCTACCGTGAAGAGGGCAAGGCGCACTTTTCACTCGCCTTTGGGTGTAGTGGCGGCAGGCACCGTTCCGTCACTTTGGCAGAAATGCTTGCGAAAGCCCTTGCAGAGCACGACTGGCAGGTGTCAATAAGACACCGCGAATTGGAGCGCCGCGCTGTTGGGCCAAAGCCCGATGAGCCGGAGCACGGGAGTAGATCTTGATCGGTATTGTGATCGTTGCACATGGTGGATTGGCGCAGGAATATCTTGCCGCCGTTGAGCATGTTGTTGGCCGCCAGCAGGGCGTGCGTGCGGTTATGATCGAGGCTGACTGCGACCGTGACGCTAAGGAACGCGAGATTTGCCTGGCCGCAAGTGATGTAGATCAAGGCGGCGGTGTCGTAGTTGTGACCGATATGTTCGGAGGCTCGCCTTCAAATCTGTCGCTTATGGCTTGCAAGGCTGAAAACCGGCGCATTCTTTACGGGGCGAACCTACCAATGTTGGTGAAGCTGGCAAAATCACGCCATAAGGATGTGCCTGACGCGGTGCGTCTGGCGCTGGATGCGGGCCGTAAATATATCGACAGCCAAAATGTGAACACTTAAGCGAGCAAGGGGCAGGGCGCAGGCGATGTCAGAGACACACCAGAAAACACTGCAGATTATCAACGTAAAGGGCCTGCATGCGCGCGCCTCGGCGAAGCTTGTTGAAGTTGTTGAAGGCTTTGATGCGCGGGCAGAAGTCAGCAAAGACGGAATGAGCGCCAGTGGCGACAGTATTATGGGCCTTTTGATGTTGGCAGCGGCCAATGGAAGCTCTATTGACGTTGAGACTTCGGGGCCGGACGCCGAAGCCCTTGCAGGCGCGCTTGAAGCGCTTGTGGCAGATAAGTTCGGGGAAGATATGTAAGCCCTCAAGGGTGCGCAGATGATCGAGGAACGCTTGGTAGACCAAACACAAAAACAGCCCCTTGTTTCAAGAGATGGCAAAGCTGCCCAACAATATGACCGGCGCTCGCTGACCTATGCCAACTCGTTTGACGGCGCGGGCAAGTCAACGGTGATCAAAACCATCGAGTGGCTGACTGGCAAGCTGACAATCCTGCGTCTTGTGCGCAAGTTTGAAAAGCAGGGCACGCCGACGGGGCAGGCCTTTTGGCCGGCCGTGCTCAAGGTGATGGGCATCGAGCTCAAAACGCCGCAGGAGCAGCTTGATCGCATTCCTGTTGAGGGGCCGGTTGTCGTTGTCGCCAACCACCCGCACGGGCTTGTTGACGGGATGATCTTTGCTGATCTCATTGGCCGCGTTCGCAATGACTACCGGATTTTGACCCGCGCTTTGCTGACCGGCATTGATGAGGCTGCAACCGAGTATATGATTCCTGTGCCGTTTCCTTATGAGGACGGCGCGCAGAAAAAGTTTGTCGAGATGCGCTCAAAAGCGATGGCACACCTTAAAGAGGGCGGGCTTGTGGCGCTGTTCCCATCGGGGGTTGTTGCCTCGTCGGATACGGCTTTTGGCCCTGTGATCGAACGCGAGTGGAACGTGTTCACCGCGCAGATGATCCGCCGCTCAGGCGCGCGTGTTGTGCCGATTTTCTATCAAGGCTCGAATTCGCGACTGTATATGATCGCCAACCGCATTTCGGCGACATTGCGTCAGGGCTTGTTGCTGCATGAAGTGGTGAAGAGCTGTAACAAGAACCAAGCACCGGTTGTTGGAGAACCGCTGACTGACGCGCAGATGGAACTGCTGTCCAAAGACCCGCGCGGGTTTATGGCTTGGCTGCGTGAACATACGCTGGCGCTTAAGGGCTAGCTCTTGGTTTTGGGAATGTCGGCTTTGAGCCAAAGCTAACGTTGAAGTTTGCACTGCACGGAAACAAGGCCGCAGGCCGCCGTGCATCGCCAGACCGTCCCGCGGGCTGGTGATTGGCTGCCGGAAGCACAACCAACTGAACGAGGGAGTGTTTGGCTGACATAAAGTGGCCCGAAATTCCGTCAAATCACCATCCCACGGTCTGGCAATGCACGGCTTAGCAAACGACGGCTTTGTCCGCATTGCTACCATTGGAATTGGGCGCTTTTTTTGGGGGGGGACGACTCAGCAGGGGGCCAAACTGAAAAGGCCCGCTGGTTGAGCGGGCCTTCTTTTGTTTTGTCAGTTTGGCTTCAGAGCTTTTCGATAAGCTCGGGAACGGCTTCAAACAGGTCAGCAACGAGGCCATAGTCGGCGACTTGGAAGATCGGGGCTTCCTCGTCTTTGTTGATTGCGACGATGATCTTGCTGTCTTTCATACCGGCGAGGTGCTGGATCGCACCCGAGATGCCGACGGCGACGTAGAGATCAGGGGCAACAACTTTGCCGGTTTGGCCAACTTGCCAGTCGTTTGGCGCATAGCCTGAGTCGACAGCCGCGCGTGATGCGCCAACAGCTGCGCCGAGTTTGTCGGCGAGCTTTTCGATCAGCGCGAAGTCGTCTTCCGAGCCAACACCGCGGCCACCGGACACAACCACACCAGCTGATGTGAGTTCTGGGCGGTCGCTTGCGGCGACTTTGTCTTCAACCCATGATGACAGGGCTGGGTCAGCCGCCGCACCGATGGTTTCAACAGAAGCAGAACCACCCTCGGCCGCGGCATCAAATGTTGATGTGCGGAAGGTGATGACTTTTTTGCTGTCCGAAGACTTAACAGTCTGGATCGCGTTGCCTGCGTAGATAGGCCGCTCGAATGTGTTGCCATCTACAACGCCGGAAGCGTCGGAGATAACCATAACGTCAAGCAGAGCTGCCACGCGGGGCATCACGTTTTTGGCGTCGGTCGTGGCGGGGGCAACGATGTGCTCGTAATCGCCTGCGAGTGACACGATCAAGGCTGCCGTTGGTTCCGCGAGGCGGTGACCCAGTGATGCATCTTCGGCAACGAGCACTTTGCTCACACCGTTGATTTTTGCAGCGGCGTCGCCAGCGGCG
The DNA here is from genome assembly GCF_018860975.1 of Lentibacter algarum. Classification (GTDB taxonomy): domain Bacteria; phylum Pseudomonadota; class Alphaproteobacteria; order Rhodobacterales; family Rhodobacteraceae; genus Lentibacter; species Lentibacter algarum_A. The sequence continues at coordinate 468,595 of NZ_JAHKQI010000010.1, read as the reverse complement.
GCGGCTGAGGCACCGGCGCAAAGCACGGTGACATCACCAAGTGATGCAGCGGCAGTTACGGCCTTGGCTGTTGCGTCCATCGCAAGTTCGCCATTGTTAACTTCGGCTAGGAGAAGAACTGACATTACACGGCCCCCGCTTCTTTGAGTTTCGCGACAAGCTCGTCAACCGAACCTACGATTTCGCCTGCTTTGCGGGCTTCCGGCTCGGTCGTTGAAACGATTTCGAGGCGCGGTGTGACATCAACGCCGTAGTCGGCTGCTGTTTTCTCGTCCAGCGGCTTTTTCTTGGCTTTCATGATGTTTGGCAGTGACGCATAGCGCGGCTCGTTGAGGCGCAAGTCAACCGTGATGATGGTTGGCATGTTGACGTTGATGGTTTGCAAACCGCCGTCAACTTCGCGCGTCACAACGGCTTTGTCGCCGTCGATGTCGAGCTCGGAGGCGAATGTGCCTTGTGACCAGCCGAGCAGGGCCGAGAGCATCTGGCCTGTGGCGTTCATGTCGTTGTCGATCGCTTGCTTACCGGCAAGAACGATGCCGGGGGCTTCTTCTTCAACCACTTTGGCGAGGATCTTGGCAACTGCGAGCGGCTCGATGTCCTGGTGCACGTCGTCGGCAGCCACAACGAGGATCGCGCGGTCAGCGCCCATCGCGAGAGCGGTGCGCAGTGTTTCTTGCGCTTGCTTCACACCGATAGACACGGCGATCACTTCGTCGGCTTTGCCCGCTTCTTTGAGACGGATCGCTTGTTCAACTGCGATCTCGTCGAAAGGGTTCATCGACATTTTAACATTGGCAAGATCGACACCGGAACCGTCCGCTTTGACGCGCACTTTTACGTTGTAGTCGATCACGCGTTTGACGGGCACAAGCACCTTCATTTGCGGTCTCTCCTCTTGGGTTTAATTGAGGCACCTTGCGGCGACTCCCTTTATTACACGGCTTTGATAGCGAGTTGAGGGACGCTATAACAGTGTAAAAACGTCGCGCAATAGCACATGGACGCCGCGTTAACGGATTCTTGCGGTTGCGGAGCGTGTGGGCGGGGCTGTTTCGAGTATTTTTGCGAAAAGAAAAAGCCGGGCGCGCGAAGGCCCTATGCTGAAGCGATTGCGGTTAGGACGGTCTGGGCGTCGTCGCGAAGCTGTGAGCCGGCGGGGGCGGTTTCATAGGCGGTTTTTGCGCGGGCATTGAGGGCATCGCTGCGATACCAGTCAGCGATGGTCTTGGCGTTCTCGGCATGGATTGGCATTTCGCCAGAGCCGCCGTTCCAGAAGGCTGTGGGAATGATAACGGCGGGGCTTGGGCCCCAACAATCCGCAAGGCGGCAGAAAACCTCCTCGTCGGGCCATGCCCAGATTTGGTCTATCAGGTCTTGGGCTTTGTGGCCCGCGGCACTGAACATGCAGAGGATCTCGTCGAGTGTGTCGTATTGTTCTGCGTCATCTAGGTGGAGCCGGGTGAAACTGGCGATGAGCTCGTTCTCGGTTTCAGTCCAGCGGCTTGTGTCGCCTGTGGCGAAGCGCTGCAAGGCGACTTCGGTTCCGACAAGAGTGAGTTCTTCGCGCTGTGCGAGGAGATCAAACACGCGCGGGAGCAAGTAGCGCGACAAGGTGAGCGAGACTTGTGCAGGGGTTGCTGCGGCTTCAAACCAGCCTTGTAAGTAGGAGAGCGGCAGTTCGCGGATGTCGGGCTTGAAGAAATCGGCTTCGATTTTTGGATCAAGGCAGCAGGCTTTGCAGACTTCGGTGTCGGCTGGCTTGGCGCGGTTGAAGACTTGGTAGGCGTCTTCGATGATGGCTTGCATGACAGGGTTCAACGGTTTGCCCCCGGAACCCAGAGCACGTCGGTTGTGCCGTTCTCGTTGGCCATGCGGGCGGCGACAAAGAACCAGTCGCTCAGGCGGTTGAGGTATTTGACTGCGTGCATGTTCACGGCTTCCTGCTCGGCGAGTTCGGTTGCCAAACGCTCGGCGCGGCGGGCGACGGTGCGACAGACGTGCAGGTGCGCCGACAAGGCCGAGCCACCGGGCAGGATAAAGCTTTTGAGCGGGGTGAGGATTTTGGTCATCGCGTCGATTTCGGCTTCGAGGCGCAGGGTTTGCTCTTCGACCATGCGCAGAGGCGGATATTCGGCGTTTGCGTCATCATCGGGGTTGGGCGTGCACATGTCGGCGCCAAGATCGAAGAGATCGTTCTGGATGCGCGCGAGGGCTGTGTCGGTGTCGCCCGTGGCCGAAAGACGTGCGACGCCGATGAAGGCGTTGAGCTCGTCGGAGGTGCCGTAGGCCATAACGCGGGCCGAGTGCTTGGCGACGCGGCTGCCGTTGCCCAGTGCGGTTTCGCCCTTGTCGCCGGTGCGGGTGTAGATTTTGTTGAGCACGACCATAATGTCAGTCTTTCAGGTTAGCTTTTGGAGCGCAACCAAGTGAACAGAAGGATCAGACACACAGCGACGAACTGAGCGCCGATACGCCAGCGCATGACTTTGTTGGCATGTTTGCGGTTAAAGTCACCGCCCTTGGCAAAGCCGCCGATGCCGATCATGAGGATGATGACCACGGCAGCGCAAGACAGGATTACGAGAATAAAGAGTGGATCATCTGTCATGGCGTGGTTCCTATGCTGGTGCTGCCCTACTTTTAGGGGCTTTTGCGGGGAATGCGATAGCAAACTGGCATGCGGGGCGGAATGCCGCTACTCACCTTGTTATGAGTGATGCGCGCATGGCCCTGAAGGGCGATAATGTTGTCTTGGCGATCGGGCTGTTTTTGACAGCGCTGTTGTTTTTTGACCTGATGGGGCTGGTGATAAAGACGCTTGGCGGGCGTTACACGGCGGCCGAGCTGTCGGTGTATCGCAATGTGTTTGGTCTGGTGCCGACACTGATTGCGCTGCATATGGCGAAAAGCTGGAAGGCCACTGGCCGAGCCTGGAAGATACGGCAGTGGCGGCTTGGCTTTCTGCGCGGTGGCTGTATCGCCCTCGCACAGTTGTTGTTTTACTTCTCGCTGACGTTCATGCCCTTTGCGACGGCTTCGACGCTGTCTTATGCCTCGGCGATCTTTACCACGGCGCTGGCTTGGCCTTTGCTGGGCGAGCGTGTCGGCATGATGCGCTGGCTGGCGGTGCTGATCGGTTTTGCGGGGGTGATTCTGGTTGTCGGGCCGAGCCGTGAGGTGTTTGGCTGGTCCGCGACCGTCCCGCTGGGGGCGGCGGCGTTTTATGCTTTGGCGGCGATCAGCACGCGTTTGTTTGACAGCGATGTGCCGACGCCGCTTATCAATGTCTATTCCGCCAGTGGAGCGCTTTTAGGGTCGTTGATCCTTGTGCCGTTTTTCGGCGCTTTCAGCCCGTTGCAGAGCTGGGCCGACCTCGCGCTGATCGCGCTTATGGGCGGGTTTGGCGGCGTGGCTGTGTTGCTCTACGTGTTTGCTTACCGCATGACCGAACAAAGCAACCTTGCACCGTTCAGCTACTTTGGCATCCCGCTGGCGTTCGGGCTTGGCTGGTTGGCCTTTGGAGAAGCGCCTTGGGATGATCTCTTCCCCGGGGCCTTGCTGATTGCCTTTGGCGGCTTGTTCATTGTCTGGCGCGAGCGCCGGCTTAAGGCGGCTACCCGCGTGAAATAAGCCAGTCGAGCGCGCGTGTCGGCAAGATACGGCGGGCGAAGCCCATGAGATATGTTGGTGTCGTCACATAATAGCGCGGGCGTGGGCGCGGGCTTTCAAGCGCGTGGGCGAGCTTTTTGGTGACGGCAGATGCAGGAAGCTCAAAACGATCGGGGCCGCTGTCTTTATAGAGGCGTTCGAGCAGGTTGTTCTCATATTGCGCACGGCGCGGGGAGGTGCGCCAGTCAATGAAACGCTCGAAATGCGGGATCGAGTTTTTGCGGATGTCGGAGGTGATCGGCCCGGGTTCAAGTGTTATGATGTGCAGCGGCGTATCGCGCATTTCGATCCGCAGGGTGTCGGTAAGGCCTTCGAGGGCGAACTTGCTTGAAGAGTAAGCGCCGCGCCACTGCATCGGCACCAAGCCGAGCACGGAAGAGCAGTTGATGATCCGCCCGTGACCCTGCGCGCGCATGACGGGGATGACAGCGCAAGTCAGCTCATGCAGGCCAAAGAGATTGGTTTCATACACATGCCGGAGCGCGTCGCGTGGGATGTCTTCAACTGCGCCGGGGCAGGCGAATGCGCCGTTGTTGTAGAGCGCATCAAGCGTGCCGCCTGTGAGGCCAAGCACCTTGGCGAGGGCGGCGTTGATGCTTTCGGTCGAGGCGTAATCAAGCGGGAAGCTTTCAAGGCCTTCGGCGCGCAGGCGGGCGCAATCGGCTTCTTGCCGGCAGGTGGCGAAGACACGCCATCCGCGTGCGGCAAGCCCGTGAGCGGCATCATAGCCTATGCCTGACGAGCATCCGGTAATGAGAATAGTGCCTGTCACGCGGTGTGCGATTTCTTAGTTTGAAGCAGTGAGCAGGAAGTCGGCCATAAAGCCGATGCGGCCTGTCTCAACGACGCGCAGCTTGAGCCAGCCATCACCTGTGTCGGCCAGCACTTGCACGGCTTGGCCGCGTGTGAGCTTGCCAACTGCGGCGTAGTCGGTGCCCGGCCCTTTGCGCAGGTTAACGCGGTTGCCTGTCACTTCACGGATGTCGGTTGCGGCTTGGCTTAGGGCTGTCACATCAGCGAGCTTGTCGGGGTCAACCACAGGGGTTGTCGGTGTTGTCGCTTCGGGCTTTTGCGGCGCTTCGGTTTGCTGGGTAACCGAGGCGAGCACGATCACGGCCTCGCCTTGAGCGGCTGTGATGACCGGCGCAGGTGTCGGAGCTGTGGGCTTTGACTGCGCTTCTGCCAGAAGGCGCTGGGCTTCGGCTTCATGGCGTTCTGCGGCCAGAGCCTGACGCGAGCCATCAGCCGGCGCGTAGTCGGCGCCGCCGCTGAGCTCGTAAAACGAAAAGCCCAATAGACCAAAAGTAACAACGATAAACCGCCACATAACGCAAAACCCCCTAAGCGAATATGAAAACCCTAATGTCAGCACCATACACGATTCGCACCCGAAATTAGGGAGAAAGAACGCCTCTGGTTCCCCGTTTGATATATTTACCACGCGCCATGTGCATTTTTAGGATTCAAACTCAGTGGGAAAGGCCTTAAGACAGTCGCATGAGTGATTTGATTGACGAGGATGATACCCACGGGTCGGAAGTGTCCGAGCCCCTGCGCCGAGCGATTGGCGACAGGTATCTGACTTATGCGCTCTCGACGATCATGCACCGCGCCTTGCCCGATGCGCGTGACGGGCTGAAACCTGTTCACCGCCGTATTTTGTATGCGATGAGCCGCCTGAAGTTGAACGCCACTGGTGGGTTCCTCAAATCCGCAAAAATTTCCGGCGACACGATGGGTGACTTTCACCCGCATGGTGACGCGGCGATTTATGATGCGATGGCGCGTTTGGCGCAGGACTTTAACGTGCGCTACCCGCTGGTTGACGGGCAAGGCAACTTTGGCAACATCGACGGCGATAACCCGGCGGCCTCGCGCTATACAGAAGCGCGGATGACGGTTGTTGCCGAGTCTATGTTGGAAGGCCTCGCGGAAAACGCGGTTGATTTCCGGCCCAACTATGACGGGCGTTTGGACGAGCCTGCTGTGCTTCCGGCGACCTTCCCGCATCTGTTGGCCAATGGCTCAACAGGTATTGCTGTGGGCATGGCGACGAACATTCCGCCGCATAATATTGCCGAGCTGGTGGATGCTTGCTTGCATCTGATCAAGGTGCCGGACGCACGCGATGATACGCTGCTCAACTTTGTGCCCGGCCCTGACTTTCCGACAGGTGGCACGATTGTCGAGCCGCCCGAGAGCATTGCGCAGGCATACCGCACGGGGCGCGGCAGTTTCCGGTTGCGCTGCAAGTGGGAAGTGGAAGATTTGGGCCGCGGGCAGTGGCAGATTGTTGTCACCGAGATCCCTTATCAGGTGCAAAAATCAAAGCTGATCGAGAAGATCGCCGAGCTGATCCAGCTTAAGAAGATGCCGATCTTGGGCGATGTGCGCGATGAAAGCGCCGATGATATCCGCCTCGTGCTGGAGCCGAAATCAAAGAACGTCGACCCGGATGTGTTGATGAACATGATGTTCCGCAACTCTGACCTAGAGACGCGCTTTAGCCTCAACATGAATGTGCTGATCGACGGGGTGACGCCGAAGGTTTGCAGCATGAAGGAAGTGCTGCGGGCCTTTCTTGATTTCCGCCGTGAGGTGCTTGAACGGCGCTCTATTCACCGGATGGAGAAGATCGACGCGCGGCTTGAGGTGCTTGAGGGCTTTATTGTTGCCTTCCTCAACCTTGATCGGGTGATCGACATTATCCGCTATGACGACGAGCCCAAGGCCGCGCTCATGCGTGAAGACTGGGGGCGGGATTTTGTGCGCGCCACAGACGAGCGCGACTATCGCTCGCCTGCCGAGGGCGGTGATGACGGGCTGACCGAAGCGCAGGCCGATGCGATTTTGAACATGCGTCTGCGCAGCTTGCGCAAGCTTGAAGAGATGGAGCTTGTGGCCGAGCGCGACAAGTTGATGGAAGAGCGCGCCGGGCTTGAAGACTTGCTTGAGAGCCATGAACTGCAATGGGCGGCCATCGCTGGTCAGCTCAAAGATGCCAAGAAAACCTTTGGCAAAGATTATGAAGGCGGCGCTCGTCGCACCTTGTTTGCCGAGGCGGGCGTTGTTGAAGATGTGCCGCTTGAAGCGATGATCGAGCGTGAGCCGATCACGGTTGTTTGCTCGAAGATGGGCTGGATCAGAGCAATGTCGGGGCATATTGACCTCACCCGCGAGCTGAAGTTCAAAGACGGCGACGAGGGGCGTTTTGTCTTTCACGCCGAGACAACCGACAAGATCTTGCTCATGGGCAGCAACGGGCGCTTCTATACGCTTGGCGCGGCAAACCTGCCCGGCGGGCGCGGCATGGGCGAGCCTCTGCGCTTGATGGTTGATCTGCCCAATGAGGCAGAAATCGTCTCGCTGTTTATTCACAAGGCTGGCGGCAAGCTGATCGTGGCCTCAAGCGAGGGCAACGGCTTTGTTGTGCCCGAAGACGAGGTGATCGCGCAGACAAAGACCGGCAAGCAGGTGCTCAACGTCAAAGACGCGGCTGCGGTGATTTGCAAGCCTGTCAGCGGCGACCATGTGGCGATTGTCAGCGAGAACGGCAAGTTCCTTGTCTTCCCGCTGGATGAGTTGCCGGAGATGGGCCGCGGCAAGGGTGTGCGCTTGCAAAAGTATAACATGGCGCGCGGTAAACAAGGCGCGCTTGAGCTTGACGGCGGGTTGTCTGACCTCACGACATTTACGTGGGAGCAGGGGCTTAGCTGGCCTATGGGCGGCGGCAAAACCCGCAATGAGCCCGACATGAGCGAATGGCTTGGCAAGCGCGCAGGCGTTGGCAAACGCCCGCCCTATGGCTTCCCGCGTGATATGAAGTTTGATTGATCGTTGCGTTTCATTCAACTATCAGGCGATTATTATCCAAACAAAAGTAATTCTGAGGGACAGAACTTATGAGCACAGAAAGTGACATTCAGGGCCAGTATCGCGGCACGCGATCCGAGCTGTTTAACCTCGCGTTTGTGACATCACTGCTCACACTCGTGACGCTTGGCATCTACCGTTTTTGGGCCAAAACCCGCATTCGCAAATACATCTGGAGCTCGGTTTCGGGTGACGGGGATGCGTTCGAATACACTGGCACCGGCATGGAGAAATTTCTTGGTTTCCTTGTCGCGATCGTTGTTCTGGCGATCTACCTCGGGGTGATCCAGATGGTGCTGTTCTTCTTTGGCATCAGCTTTGTCGCAGAGCCAACCAGCCAAGCCGAAGTGATCATGATGATCGCGGCGATCTACATCAACCTTTTTGCGCTGTTTCCGCTGATCTTTTATGCAGCCTACCGCGCACGTCGCTACAAAATGGCGCGCACGCGCTGGCGCGGTGTTCGCTTTGGCATGGAGCAGGGCGCTTGGGGCTTTGCTCTGCGCGCTTGTGGCTACACGCTGTTGACGATCGTCAGCCTCGGCCTTTTGGCGCCGCTGGCCAACTTCAAGCTGGAGAAATACATGGCTGATCGCAGCTGGTATGGCGATGCGAAGTTTGAGCAAGGCGGCAAGTGGACAAAGCTCTATGCCGCAATGCTGCATGTGTTCATTGGTATTGCGCTCTTGATTGTTGGCATTGTTATCGCGCAGGCCTCTGTGTTTCTTGGCATGGTGCTGGTCATTGTTGGCTATGGTTGGCTGATCGTTGGGTCGATTTATTACCGCGTCCACGCGATGCGCTATATGGCCGCCAACCGCACTTTGGGCGATGAAGTGACGTTTACCGCCACGCCGCGCACTGGTGAGCTGATCAAGATATTGTTTCTTGGCTCACTGATCATCATAGGCATCACTTTTGGCATCGCCATCGTCGGATCTCTGGTTTTTGGTGGCCTCTTTGCGGTTGGGTCTGAGGCCTTGATGATCGTTGCTGGTGTTTTAGGAGCCATCCTCTACATAGCGTTTCTGGTGATGATCAGCGCGCTGTCGCTGGTGTTTATCGTTCAGCCGATGTTGTCACATTTTGTCACCGAGTTGACAGTGCACAACAAAGACGGATTGAACACGATCAGCCAGCGCGCAGCCGAAACCGGTGTTGACGCTGAAGGCTTTGCCGATGCGCTCGACGTTGGCGGCGCGTTCTGATGCAAGAGGCCGCGGGCAGCTATTTTGACGGGCTGTCCGCGGCCAAACACAAGGTTGTTGTCAGGCTTGACGAAGCGACGGGATACCTGACTTTCGAGGGCGAAAGCCTTAAGGCTGTCCAGCATTGGCGGCTGGAAGATTTGCGCTTGCTGGCCGATCAGCCCGGCGGGGGCTGGCTGACGTTCACCCGCTATACCGAGCATGAGGACGAGACGCTCTCACATGAGGCGCGGCTTTCGGTACGTGACGGAGCGATGAACGCGCGGTTGCGCGAGATCGCTCCGCGCCTGAAGAAGCGCGATGTGCACCGTGGCACGGGTATGCGGGTTGTTAAAACGCTGGCAGCTGCCATCGCCGCGGTGTGTTTGATGCTGTTTGTGATCTTGCCAGCGATGGCCGACACGCTGGCGCGGATGATGCCGCGTGAGCGCGAAGTGCAGTTCGGCCGCGCGGTGATTGCTCAGGTTAAGTGGTTTGTCAGGCGTGGCCATGGAGATGTCGCGGTATGCGAAGCCCCTGACGGGCTTGCGGCGCTCAAGCAGATGGAAGTGCGTTTGACTGCTGAAATGAACATGGAGTACGAGCTCGACATTCAGGTATTTGATCATCCGATGGTCAATGCTTTTGCGGCTCCCGGTGGGCAGATCGTGATCATGCGCGGGCTGCTTGATGACGCCACCAGCGCTGACGCGGTTGCCGGTGTTCTGGCGCATGAGATCGGCCATGTCGAGAACCGCGATGCCACGCGAGGCGCGTTAAGGGCGGCGGGCTCGGCGGGTTTGATCTCGATGGTATTTGGCGACTTTTCCGGCGGGGCTTTGGCTGTCGTACTGGCCGAGCAAATGCTGGAGACCAGCTACACCCGTGAGGCTGAAGCCAAGGCCGACGACTACGCGCTTGAAGCCTTGAAGAAGGCCGAGGTGAGCGGCGAGGGGCTGGCGACTTTCTTTGACTACGTCCTCGGGCTGGAAAGCGAGTTGCCAGGAGCCCTCGAGACGCCGGCTTACCTGCGCTCGCACCCGCCCTCACTTGAGCGCGCCAATAAGGCACGCAGTTTTGCCGGAACCCAAGGCGCAACGACATCGGTGCTGAGTGATGCCGACTGGAGCGCGCTGCAAAGCATTTGCGATTGAGCCACGCAGAGGTGAAGCAGGGGGTGACGCAGAGGCCACGCAGGGGGTGACAGCACCAAAAAGCTGCGCTAGGCTTTAGGCAAATGTGAGGAGGGACAAATGTTTTACGGGATCTGGCACGACTAACAGCATCGCTGGCCACCCGATGCGCCGCTGTTTGCAGCCGCCGCTACATTTGTATTCTGTCCCTACGGACACCTCCGAAAGTTCTACCCGATGAAAAAGCTGTTTTCCTACTTTGAAGCCCTCGTTGATCCTTACATTGCCTACCCTGCCGAGGATGTGCCGCCGCAGACGCTTTGGCGTTTTATGCTCGGGTATTCCAAGCCCTTTAAGGCGGTGTTCTGGGCGGCGGGCATTCTGTCGGTCGTTGTCGCGCTGGTCGAGATTGGCCTGATTTACTACATGGGTTGGATCGTTGACGTGCTGTCAGGCACACCCGAGCAAGTCTGGCAAGACCACGGCACGGCGCTGATCTATCTGGCGCTGTTTATCGTGTTTATCCGCCCCGCGCTGCATGTTGCCGACGTGATGCTGATCAACCAGACGATCCTGCCGAACTTCGGCTCGCTCATCCGCTTTCGGGCGCATGGGCATGTGTTGCGACAGTCGGTTGGCTGGTTTGAGAACGACTTTGCCGGCCGCATCGCCAACCGTATTATGCAAACCCCTCCCGCCGCGGGCGAGGCAGTGTTTCAGGTGTTTGACGCGCTGACATTCTCGCTGGCCTATGTGATCGGTGCAGCTGTGCTTTTGTGGGGCGCTGATGTGCGGCTTGTCGCGCCCTTGCTGGTTTGGCTCGTTGCTTACGGATTGCTGATCCGCTGGGTGATCGCCCGTGTTGGCCCCGCCTCCAAGGAGGCCTCCGATGCGCGCTCGCTGGTTACAGGGCGGGTTGTTGACAGTTATACCAACATTCACTCGGTGAAGATGTTTGCCCACCAAGGCCAAGAGCTTGATTTCGCCCATGAAGCCATCGAGAAAGCACGCCAGACATTCATGGTCGAGATGCGCATATTCACCCGCATGGATCTTGCTTTGGTGACGCTCAACGGCTTGCTGATTGTCGGCGTTGTTGGCTGGGCTGTCTGGCTCTGGATGCAGGGCGAGGCCACTGTTGGCATCGTCGCGGCGGCGACGGCGCTGACGCTCAGGCTTAATGCAATGACCGGTTGGATCATGTGGGCGCTGACATCGTTTTTCCGCCAGCTCGGGGTTGTTGCCGAGGGCATGGAGACCATCGCCCAGCCGATTGCGCTGGTTGATAGCGACAGCGCCAAGCCTTTGCAGATCGCCAAAGGCGAGATCGAAATCAAAGCGTTGTCACACAGCTACGGGCGTGACAGCGGTGGGCTTGAAGGCGTTGACCTGCGCATCAAGGCTGGCGAGAAAGTCGGGCTTGTCGGGCGCTCTGGTGCTGGCAAGTCGACGCTCGTGAAGCTGTTGCTGCGCTTCTATGATCCTGAAGCCGGGCAAATCCTGATTGATGGTCAGGATATCACCCAAGTCACTCAGGACAGCCTGCGCCGGCAGATCGGCATGGTGCAGCAGGAGAGCTCGCTTTTGCACCGTTCGCTGCGTGACAACATCCGTTATGGGCGGCCTGATGCCAGCGAGGAAGAACTGCTTGCGGCGGCTGGTTCGGCAGAGGCGCTCGAGTTTATCGGCGAGTTGCAAGACCCCGAGGGGCGCAGCGGTATGGATGCGCATGTTGGCGAGCGTGGCGTGAAGCTTTCGGGTGGGCAGCGCCAACGCATTACGCTGGCACGGGTGATCCTCAAAAACGCGCCGATCCTGTTGCTCGACGAGGCGACAAGCGCGCTTGATAGCGAGGTCGAAGCCGCCATTCAGGATACCCTATATGGCATGATGGAGGGCAAAACCGTGATCGCGATTGCGCACAGGCTGTCGACAATCGCCGAGATGGACCGCATTGTTGTGCTCGACGCGGGGAAGATTGCCGAAGAAGGCACCCACACCGAGTTGCTGGCAAACGGCGGACTTTATGCCGAGTTCTGGGCACGTCAATCGGGCGGATTTTTAGGAGAGGCCACATGAGCACAACCGAGGCTTTTGCGAAAGTTGCCAGCCGCGCGGCGGGGATGATCGACGCCGAGAAACCCGCCATCGGCGCGCCGCCAACAACGCTTTGGCGTTTTGCGGCTTGGTGCCTGCGCGGTGCCTGGCCTGTCATCGCTTTGGCGGGGTTTGTCTCGGCGCTTTCCGGTGCGTCAGAAGTGCTGTCGATGTATGTGCTTGGCCGCGTTGTTGACGTCGCCGCGACGGGCGCACCACTGACAGACAACATCGGATTGCTGGCGCTCGGAGCTTTGCTGCTCATCGGGCTGCGGCCTGTATTCTTCGGGCTCAATGCGGTTTTTCAGTCGGTCGTCTTGGGGCCGAACCTGTTCAAACAGATACTCGCGCGGCTCAACCGTTGGACGCTTGGGCAATCTGTCGGGTATTTTGATGACGATTATGCAGGCCGTCTGGCGCAGAAACAGGTGCAAGCCACCCGCTCGCTGACGGAAGTTGTGATCGAGATGGTCAACGCCATCCTGTTCGCGCTGGCTTCGGTGATCGGCTCGTGCATCTTGGTGGCGATGGTCGATGGGCGATTGGTCGGCGTTATGCTTGTCTGGATGGTGGTTTACGGCCTCTATTTGCGCTATTTCCTGCCGCGTATCCGGCTGCGCTCAAAAGATCGTGCAGGGGCACAGGCGATGGTCTCGGGGCAGGTTGTTGACACGATCACCAATATCAAAACCGTCAAGCTGTTTGCCGGTGACGCCCACGAGGAAGCCGCAACGTCTGATGTGCTTGAGGTGTTGCGCGGGCGTGCGGTGGCCTTTGGCGAGCTTTCTTCGCTATTTCGTTACGGCTTGATCCTGATCGCAGGGCTCTTGCCTGTGGGCCTTGTCGGTGCGGCGCTTGCCTGGCGTGATAGCGGTGTGAGCGCCGGTGATATTGCGGCGATCGGCGCGGTGAGCATCCGGCTGGCGCAGATGTCGGGTTGGATCAGCTTTGTCTTGATGACCATCTATATGCATCTTGGCGAAGTTGAAGACGGCATGCGCACTCTGGCCCCTGCAAAACGCTTGAAGGCGGGGAGCGGGGCGGCACTTGATGTGCCCGCGGGTGCGATCAGCTTTGAGGATGTGAGCTTCACTTATGGCGGCGGTGCGGGCGGCGTTCAGGGCATTGATCTGCGCATCAAGGCTGGTGAAAAGCTCGGCATTGTCGGAGCATCCGGTGCCGGCAAATCAACTCTGGTCTCGCTGCTTTTGCGGCTTTATGACCCCGAGCTTGGCAAGGTGACAATCGACGGGCAAGACATCTCTGATGTGAGCGAGCCGAGCCTCAGACGCGCGATTGGCATGGTCACGCAGGAGACGGCGCTTTTCAACCGCTCGGCACGCGAGAACATCACCTACGGGCACCCTGACGCCAGCGAGCAAGAGTTGCTGAGCGCGGTTGATGCCGCTGAGGCGGGCGCGTTCATCCAAAGCCTTGAAGACGGGCAGGGGCGCTTGGGCTATGAGGCGCATTTGGGCGAGCGCGGCGTCAAGCTGTCGGGCGGGCAAAGGCAGCGCATTGCGCTGGCGCGGGCGATCTTGAAAGATGCGCCGATCCTTGTGCTCGACGAGGCAACAAGCGCTTTGGACAGTGAAGTCGAGGCTTCGATCCAGTCGGCGTTGCAGACCGTTATGAAGGGCAAAACCGTGCTGGCGATCGCGCACCGGCTGTCGACGATTGCGGCGATGGACAGGGTGATTGTCATGCGCGAGGGGCGGATCGTGGAAGAGGGCAGCCATGATGATTTGCTGGCGCGTGGCGGGATATATGCCGATCTCTGGGCGCATCAGTCGGGCGGGTTTCTGGAACTCTGAGCGGCTTGTCTCAAAACCTGCGCTCTATGCGCTTGACGGGCGAAGCGATTCCGCCTAAAGACCGACAACGGATTTGACGGGCGCTGCGCGACGGCGCCCATGTTTATTGCCAGCAGTCTCTGCCAAGAGGCGAGCGGCAGATGAGAAGATGAGGAACAAGCCATGTCACGCGTATGCGAATTGACCGGAAAAGGCCCGATGGTTGGCAACAATGTCAGCCACGCGAAAAACAGAACGCGCCGTCGGTTCTTGCCGAACCTGAACGACGTCACGCTCCAGTCAGAAACACTGGGCCGCGGCTTCAAGATGCGCATCTCTGCAGCGGCGCTGCGCTCGGTTGATCACCGTGGCGGTCTTGACAAGTTCTTGGCAAAAGCCAAAGACACCGAGCTTTCAGAAAAGAACCTGAAGCTGAAAAAAGAGATTGCTAAGGCGCAGACGGCAGCAGCCGAAGCTTAAGCCTCTTTGCTGACAGTTAGAAACGGCCCTGCCCAAGCGGCGGGGCTGTTTTTGTTTGTGTGGATGGGCGGGCTTTGCCCTGTTTCATTTTGTCACTTTGAACTCCGCAATGAGAGGCGTAGACTCGAAAACAGAATGACCACGCTTCGCTCATATCTCGCCATTGTGCTGTCTCTGGCCCTCGTGCTGACGGGCGGTGCTATGGTGCAAGCCCGTATGGTGAACCCGGCGACCGGGCTGATGGTTCTTTGCTCCGGCTCCGGCCCGATAGTGATGCTGGTTGACGCGCAGGGGCAGCCCACGAGCGCGCCGCATCTCTGCCCTGACTGCACCCTTGTGGTTGCTGCTTTGTTGACAGAGCAGCCAGTGGCGGCAGAGCTTGTTCTCGGCGGCTCGACTTTGTTGAGCGTGGCGACACGAACTGAAGCTCCTACGCAGCACATTTTGCGCAAGAACGCGCGCGCTCCACCATTGATCATCTGACGGTTTCCACTCAAACATCAGCTAATCAAAGGACATATCATGTCATTCAAAACCACAATTCTCGCAGCCATTGCGGCTGTTTCTCTCGTTGCGCCGGCATATGCCGAGGGCCTCATGGTCACCGACAGCTATGCGCGCTCTTCAAGCCCTGTTGCCAAGGCCGGTGCCGCATTTTTGACCATCGAAAACCATGGCGAAGACGACACGCTGATCGGCGCCAGTTCTGATGCGGCCAAACGTGTCGAGCTTCACACGCATATCAAAGCCGATGATGGCGTTATGCAAATGCGCGAAGTCGAAGGCGGTATGCCCGTGCCTGCGCATGAAGGCCTGAAGATGAAACGCGGCGGCTATCACGTGATGTTCATGGGCCTCAACGAGCCTTTTGTGCAGGGCGAGACGATCACCGTAACGCTGCAGTTTGAAAAAGCTGGCGAGATGGTTGTCGAAGTTCCTGTTGATCTTGAACGCAAGCCCGAGATGAAGATGGAAGGCCACGATCATGAGCACAAGCACGGCGACGACGAAAGCCACAGCCACAGCGATTGATCCGGTGTTAATCTAGGCTGACAACAGCTCATCAATCCACGCAGGCACAACTTTGCTTGCGGGGCCTAGGCGGCGCTCGTCAAACAGGGTGCCGCCTTGTGAGGCTTCGAGGTTGAGCTCGATGGTCGGGATGCGGTTTTGCCGCGCTTGGGCGACAAAGCCGGCAGCAGGGTAGACATTGCCCGAAGTGCCGATCGAAGCAAACAACGTCGAGCGCGCAAGGGCGTCTTCGATCGTGTCCATGCCGTAGGGCATTTCTCCGAACCAGACGATGTCGGGCCGCGTTGCCGCCGCGTTGCAGTGCGGGCATGTGTCGCTTGGATGCATGACCAAAGGGGCCGCCCAGCGTTTCTCGCAGGCACCACATAGCGCGCCCTCAAGCTGTCCATGCATGTGCAAGACATTTTGCGCACCAGCGGCTTCGTGCAGCCCGTCGACGTTCTGAGTGACAATCAAAACCTCGCCGTTGTAACGGGCTTCCAACTTAGCCAGCGCTTCATGCGCAGCGTTTGGCGTGGCCTCGCGAGCCTGCGCGCGGCGGGCGTTGTAAAAGCTGTGCACAAGTTCGGGATCGCGCGCAAAGCCCTCGGGTGTGGCGACATCTTCAATGCGGTGCTGCGCCCAGAGGCCCCCTTCGTCGCGAAAGGTGCCAAGCCCGCTTTCCGCCGAGATACCTGCACCCGTAAGGATGGTGATCATTTCTGTCATTTCAACAGCTTAACGCGGCAGCGCGGCGTGGCAAGTCGTTTCTCTCTTGCCCCTCAGGATGCTTGCGGTAATGGTCAGTTTATGTTTCAGCCCGGCCCAACGATCTTTAGCTTTCAAGGCCTCTTCGGGGTCAGAGTCGAAATTGCGCAGTCGCTCATTTTGTTGGCGGGGCTGTTTCTGCTTTTGTCGGGGCTGAGCAACTTTATCTGGGTTGGCATCACAGTGTCGATGTTGCTGGCTTCGATTTATCTGCACGAGCTTGGCCATGCCTGGGGCTGTCAGGTGCAGGGCATTCCGGTGCGGCGGATTGTGCTCTTTGGCGGCGGCGGGTTTTGTGAGCACGCACGCTCGGGCACACGCCGCGAACAAGAGCTGATCGTGGCGATGGGCCCGATCGTCAACCTTGCGCTGTGGGCCCTCAGCTCGCTGGGGGCTTGGTATATCTTTAGCAGTGGCAACATGTTGTTGGCGACATTCGGCGGGTATCTCTGGTTGTTTTCGCGCATCAACATCGCGCTGTTTGTGTTTAACATGCTGCCCGTGCAGCCGCTTGACGGGGGCAAGCTGTTGCAACTGACGCTGCTGCGCTTTGCCTCGCAAAACACGGCAATGCGTGTTGCTGGCGTGATCGGGCTGGTGTTTGCTGTGCTCTGGTGGCCGGCGCTGTTTTACCTTTGGTATACGTCGGGCTGGCTTTTGCTCTTTGCGCCGTCGATCAAGACACATTTGGACATGGCTAAGGGCCAGCAGCGGTTCTGAGCGAGACTCTTGCGGCCAGACGCGCTATCACAGCTAAATCATCTGAAGGGGAACGATATGAAACAGATTCTTCTGGTCACTTTACTGGGCTTGGCGTTTGCATCAGCTGCCGCCGCCGAAAGTGCTTCCGAGCGCGATGCGCGTTGTGAAAAACAAGGCGAGATCATTGCCAAAGCCGCCGAAGCGCGGCTTGCCCGCACGCGTGAGGCCAAGGCAAAAGAAGAGATTATGGAAAGCACCGAGGAAGATTATAAAACCTCTGTGCCGCTGCTGGTTGGCTATATCTACACCTTGCCGCGCAAGGATTTGAAAGCCGCTGATCCGAAGCTTGCTTTTGTCGAGCAATGCTCGGGCTTTGATCCTGACAAATAGCCCCTATATTAGTTAGATGTCGCTGCCACCCGGATTTTTAGACGAGCTGCGCACCAGAACCTCGATCACGCAGGTTGTGGGCCGCAAAGTCATGTGGGATGCGCGAAAGTCAAACCAGGGCAAGGGTGACATGTGGGCGCCGTGCCCGTTTCACCACGAAAAAACCGCCTCCTTTCATGTCGATGACCGCAAGGGCTATTACTACTGCTTTGGCTGTCACGCCAAGGGCGACGCGATCGGGTTTGTCAAAGAAACCGAGAATGTCGAGTTCATGGAAGCTGTTGAAATTCTGGCGCGAGAGGCCGGAATGCCGATGCCTCAGCGCGACCCGAAAGCGCAGCAAAAGGCGGATCGCAACACGCTTTTGGTCGAGGTCATGGAACAGGCCGTGCAGTTTTATAAGCTGCAACTCAAGACAGGCGCGGGGGCCGACGCGCGAGACTATATTGAGGGCCGCAAGCTTAAGCCCGAGACAGTCGAGCGCTTCGAGATCGGTTTTGCACCGGAGGGCTGGCAGAACCTCTGGGAGCACCTGCGCGGAAAGGGTGTTGAGGAAGAGCTGATCCTTGAAGCGGGGTTGGCGAAGGCAAGCCAAAAAGGCGGCAAGCCCTACGACACCTTCCGCAACCGTATCATGTTCCCGATCCGCGATGTGCGCGGGCGCTGCATTGCCTTTGGTGGCCGTGCGATGGACCCGTCCGACAATGCAAAATACCTCAACTCGCCCGAGACACCGCTGTTTGACAAGTCACGCACGCTTTACAACCACGCGCCTGCGCGTGAGGCGGCAGGGAAGGGCGAACCGCTGATTGTCGCCGAGGGTTACATGGACGTGATCGCGCTGTCTGAGGCAGGGCTTGCAGCCACCGTTGCGCCGCTTGGGACCGCCGTTACCGAGCACCAAGTGCAGATGCTTTGGCGTGTGGCCGACGAGCCGGTGATCGCGCTTGACGGTGACACCGCGGGGCTCAGGGCTGCGATGCGGGTGATCGACATTGCGCTGCCGCTTTTGCAGGCTGGCAAGAGCCTCAGATTTGCGATGATGCCCGAGGGCAAAGACCCCGACGACCTTGTGCGCCAGCAAGGGGCAGGGGCGATGCGGCAGATGGTTGAGGCCGCGATGCCTATGGTGCAGCTCTTGTGGCAACGCGAAACCGAGGGGCGCGTTTATGACAGCCCCGAACGCAAAGCCGCACTCGACAAGGCCCTGCGCGAGAAGATCAAACTGATCGCTGACCCGTCTATTCGCGCCCATTACGGCGAGGCGATCAAAGAACTGCGCTATGAGCTTTTCCGCCCCCAGCGGCGCAACTCGGGCGGCACTGGCAGCTTTACCAAGGGCAAGTGGAAACCTACACCTGCCGTGCTCAGCGAGACGAAAAACTCGCTGCTCATGGGGGCGTCCGAGCAAATGCAAGACAACATGCGTGTTGGTGCTATCCTTGCCGTGTTGCTGCGGCATCCGCAACTTTGTGAAGAGTTTGACTACGCGCTCGAGCGGCTTGATTGCCCAGATGGAGACTTGGCAGACCTGCGTGCATTTCTGCTGCGCTGTCAGGCGAAAACCCGCGAAGAGGCGGCAGATGCGGCCTTTGAAACACTCGGCCCCTATGCTCTTGAAAACCTTTCGACCCAGCCCCACCTAAAAGTCGTGCCAGCGCTGCGGCCGGAGGCAGATGAAGACCTCGCCCGCATGACGCTTGCCGAAGAATTTGCCAAACTTGAGGCCCAACGCGGCTGGCGTGCCGAGATCGCCGAAGCCGAGGAGGACCTCGCCCATGTCGCCGATGAGACGATGACATGGCGGCTGTCACAGGCCGCTGAAGCCCGCAACAAAGCTGCGCATGGAGCGCAGGAAGACAAGACAGAATACCACACCTCAAAGAACGGTGCGCGAATCAGTAAGGCCGAAAGAGAGGTCTTCGCCAAGCTTATGGAGCAAATCGGCCACAGTGATTCGCACGATTGATACGTTTTGGTGGGGAATCCCTAACGAAAACGGGGTAAACAGGTTTTCGAATCACTCTTAACGCTGCATGATTCGTTAAAACGAATCATCTTGCTGATCCGTCCTCCCCGATTTGCCCATAAGGAGCAGACCATGGCCGCAAAAGACAACGACGACCGTAAGCCAGACGATCAGGATGCTGACGGCTCGCTGGATATGAGCCAAGCCGCCGTCAAGAAGATGATCGCCGAGGCGCGCGAGAAGGGCTACATCACTTACGATCAGCTCAATCAGGTGTTGCCCCCCGAGCAAGTTAGCTCGGAGCAGATCGAAGATGTGATGTCGATGCTCTCGGAAATGGGCATCAATATCATTGAAGATGAAGATGAAGACGACGAAAACAAAGTCACCGATGTTGTTGCTGCCGGCCAAAAAGGCGAGCTGACGCTAGGCTCGGGCAACGCCGAAAAGCTTGACCGCACCGATGACCCCGTGCGCATGTATTTGCGCGAGATGGGCTCTGTAGAACTGCTCTCTCGTGAGGGCGAGATCGCGATTGCCAAGCGCATCGAGGCGGGCCGCAAAACCATGATCCTCGGGCTGTGCGAAAGCCCGCTGACATTTCAAGCGATCACCATCTGGCGCGACGAACTTCTAAGCGAAGACATTCTGCTGCGTGATGTCATCGACCTTGAGACAACCTTCGGTGATCAGTTGGGTGAGGAAGAAACCCAGACCGCTGCTGTTGCTCCCGCCGCGGGCGGTGTCGAAGCACCCAAAGCCGAAGCGGCGCAAGAGCTCGACGCTGACGGCAACCCGATCAACACCGATGACGACGATGATGATGACGAAGACGAGCAGGCCAACATGTCGCTCGCTGCGATGGAAGCCGCGCTCAAGCCCGGCGTTCTGGAAACGCTCGACCGCATCGCTGACGACTATGTGAAGCTTTCACAAATGCAGGACAGCCGCATTTCTGCGACGCTCAACGAAGACGACTCGTTCACCGACAAGGCCGAGAAGAAGTATCAAAAGCTCCGCTCCGAGATTGTTGAGTTGGTGAACGAATTGCACCTGCACAACAACCGTATTGAAGCTCTGATCGACCAGCTTTACGGCATCAACCGCCGCATCATGCAGATTGACAGCTCGATGGTGAAGCTTGCTGACCAAGCGCGCATCAACCGCCGTGAGTTTGTTGAGGCCTACCGTGGCCGCGAGCTTGACCCGACGTGGTTTGAAGAGATGGCTGAAAAGCCCGGCCGTGGCTGGCAGATGTTCATCGAAAAATCGACCGATAAAGTTGAAGAACTGCGCGCAGACATGGCGCAAGTCGGGCAATATGTCGGGCTTGATATCTCCGAGTTCCGCCGCATTGTCGGGCAGGTTCAGAAGGGCGAAAAAGAAGCCCGCCAAGCCAAGAAAGAAATGGTTGAAGCCAACCTGCGTTTGGTTATCTCGATCGCCAAGAAATACACCAACCGTGGCCTCCAATTCCTTGATCTTATTCAAGAAGGTAACATCGGCCTGATGAAGGCGGTGGACAAGTTTGAATACCGTCGCGGCTATAAGTTCAGCACTTATGCGACATGGTGGATCCGTCAGGCGATCACCCGGAGCATTGCTGACCAAGCCCGCACCATCCGTATTCCTGTGCACATGATCGAAACCATCAACAAGCTTGTGCGCACGGGCCGTCAGATGCTGCACGAAATCGGCCGCGAGCCGACGCCGGAAGAGCTGTCAGCCAAGCTGCAAATGCCGCTTGAGAAGGTTCGCAAGGTGATGAAGATCGCCAAGGAGCCGATCTCGCTCGAAACCCCGATTGGCGACGAGGAAGATTCACAGCTCGGTGATTTCATCGAAGATAAGAACGCCGTGCTGCCTTTGGATTCTGCCATTCAGGAGAACCTCAAGGAAACCACGACTCGTGTTCTGGCCTCGCTCACCCCGCGTGAAGAGCGCGTGTTGCGCATGCGCTTTGGCATCGGCATGAACACCGACCACACGCTTGAAGAAGTCGGCCAGCAGTTCTCGGTAACACGCGAACGCATCCGCCAGATCGAAGCGAAAGCGCTGCGGAAGTTGAAGCACCCAAGCCGCTCCCGCAAGCTGCGCTCCTTCTTGGATCAATAGATCAAAGAGCCCTTCGGGGCTCTTTTCGTTTGGAGAGATGCTGATGTTCAAAACTCTGATAGTTGCGGTTTTTCTTCCCGTAGCAGCATTGGCCGATTGCGCCACTCCTGACTCGCATTTTGTATCATGCACGCTCAAGGGCGGCACGAAGCGCCTTGAGGTTTGCCGTGATGAACACTCGGCAAGCTATTGGTTTGGCAGCATTAACGGAAAGGCCGAGCTGGCGCTTACCGCCAAGGTTGGCGAGTTTATCTACAGGCCCTGGCCGGGGATAGGCTCGACGATCTGGGAAGAGTTAATCTTTATAAACAACGGTATAAGCTACGCAGTTTACGGGGCACATCAACGAAACTACCCAGACCACGACGACGGAGAAGTGACGGTTGTGACTGTCGCTGGCATAGTTGTCCGCCAAGGCGAAAAAGAGCTGGGCGAACTAAGATGCGACGCGGGAAGCGCTAAGTTTACTTACTAGCCCGCCGCCAACGCATCATCACATCACCGTCAAGTGTCTGCTGCTCTGCCAGTTTGAACCGAGGCGCAGCGCTGAGGTTTGAAAGCCCCATCGCGCCGATCGCTGGCAAGCCTTCTGCGCCAATCGCCAAGCCGGCGGTGTAGCCAACCAGTTCATCAACCAGGTCAGCCTTGAGCAGGGACGCGGCCAAAGCGCCGCCGCCTTCACAGAACACACGGGTGAGGCCGGCTTTGCCGATGGCTTGCAGGGTGGAGGCAACATCAAGTTGCTGGCCTTGGAGACTGCATTCAACACATGTTGCGCCGATACCCTGCCAAGTTTGCAACAACATTTTGTCGGCGTCCGGCGCGTGACATAGCCACAGCGGCACGTCCTTGGCCGAGGCTGCGAGTTTGCTCATCATCGGCAGGTCTAAACGCCGCGAAACCACGACACGCACGGGCTGACGGCGGGCGCCATAGCCGCGCACATTGAGCATCGGATCATCAGCGCGGGCGGTGCCACCGCCGACCATCACGGCATCATGTGAGGCGCGCAACCCATGCACATGTTTGCGTGCGGCCTCGCCCGTGATCCATTGGCTTTCGCCTGTCGCCGTGGCAATGCGCCCGTCAAAAGAGCTGGCGAGTTTGAGGGTGACAAAAGGGCGGCCTGTGTCATTGCGCAGGAAGAAGCCTGCATGGTCAATGGCCGCTTCTTCAGCGCAGATACCGAGCGTGACTTCAATGCCAGCAGCTTGCAACATGCCGAAACCGCGCCCTGAAACGCGGCTGTCGTTGTCTTCAAACGGGGCAACTACGCGGACGATACCTGCGTCGATGAGGGCCTGCGAACAAGCGGGCGTTTCGCCGATATGCGAGCATGGCTCAAGCGTCACATAAGCCGTGGCACCCTTGGCCGCCGCGCCTGCCTGAGCAAGCGCCTGCACCTCGGCATGCGGGCGCCCGCCCGTGGCGGTGACAGCCCGCGCCAGGATGCGACCGTCCTTCACAAGCACGCATCCGACGGCGGGGTTAGGCCAAGTCTGGCCCATCCCACGCCGCCCGATGCTTAGCGCGAGGCGCATAAAGCCTATGTCGGATCGGCTCACTTATCGTCGGATGAAAATTCCGGGCGCAGTTCGCTGACAAATTTGTCAAAGTCATCTGCTGCCTGGAAGTTCTTGTAAACACTGGCAAAACGCACGTAAGCAACGGTGTCGATACGCGCCAGAGACTCCATCACGATCTCGCCGATAGCGGTCGAGGGGATGTCGGTTTCGCCCATGCTTTCAAGCCGGCGGACGATGCCCGAGATCATCTGATCAATGCGCTCAGGCTCAACAGGGCGCTTTTGCATCGAGATGCGAATGGAGCGCTCAAGCTTGTCGCGGTCAAAATTCTCGCGCTTGCCGTTGGTTTTGATCACCACCAAGTCACGCAGTTGCACGCGCTCATATGTGGTGAAGCGACCGCCGCAAGCGGGGCAAAAACGCCGCCGCCGGATAGACACATGGTCTTCGGCCGGTCGTGAATCTTTTACTTGTGTGTCGACATTTCCGCAAAACGGGCAGCGCATCGGCCGTCCCCCTTCTTTTCTTGTTCCGCCTCAAAGATGTGGGTTAACCCCACTTATCTACAGGCACTATAGGGGCTCCGCTAGGGTTTGGGTAGAGGGCAATTGTAACCGCTACATAGAGGGTAGTGGGAATGTTGCAGTTTGGTTCCCCCCTGTCTCTTTTCTGGTCGCTGGCGCTAACTCTGCGGCAAGATCAAATGAAACACCAACGGGCGACTCCCTATGTCAATTGCACGCGTAACAGAGATTTCCTCGACTTGGAAAAGAGCCTCAAGATGGTCACATTCGTACTCGAAGACTAAGCTTTACGCCGCGGCGTATGAGCCCCCGTAGCACTAGTGCGCTGCGGGGTTTTCCTGTTGGCGGGAGGGGTTAGTCAAAGTCGGTCCACACGTCTTCACAAAAGCCTTCGGCGTGATTTGCCGACAGGTTGAAACCTGCTTTAGTCAATGAAACAGAGTAGTTACCACCGTCTCCTAGGCGCGGGCCGTTGCGCAGCGCAGCACTTGGGGCAACTGTAAAGATCACGCTTTTACGGCCCCTGAAAGCAGCGCTAGGTGACAAGCCCTTGGAAATGTAGAGGCGCGTGTTACCGGCCACGCCAAGGGCGGAACGGGCAAAGTTTGCACCGGCACACCAGATCTGACGAGGCCCCGCACCCTGTGACGAGATCACCTCGAACTGGCCCTGCTGGCCTGTGGGCTGAACATGAAGCCGGTTGACGGCTGTAAAGGCGCTCACGGGCGGCGCGAGCGTGACACCAAGCGCAACAGTCAGGGCAAACCCTTTAAACAGACAATGGAAAAAACTCGAATAATAACGGCGCATCCTGATACCTCTTGTGGGCTACAATGTTCAAAAGATAGGCGCTTGACCATACTTTCGCAAATCACGTTAACGCCAGAGGTGTGCGTAGCTGGCGAACAGCCCTTGCAGTTTTGACAGGCCTTTGTTGACAGGGCCGCGCGAGAGCCCGTCGCCGCTGGCCAGGCGTTTGACGGCGGTTTCTGCTGTGCAGGGCAGGTTTGAAACGGGGTCATGATAGCGTGGGTAATCAATCAACGCCGCATGCACGAGGCTTTCAAGTTGTATATGCATCCCGCGCCGCTCGCAGGCCGCGCCCTTGTCGGTTGTCAGCCCCCATCCGGCGTAAAACGGGCGGCCTGTGGTGGTGACTTTCTTGCCGCGCAACAGGGCTTCAAAGCCGAGCAGCGAGGTCATGGTCCAGACTTCGTCAACCGCGGCCAAGAGCGCTTCAGCGCTGGCGTTTTCAACCAGAACATCAGCCAATCCAACCAGCTGATCTGCTGGCACCGTCCCTTGGCGCAGGCCAGCTTCCACATCGGGGTGCGGCTTGAACACGATAATGGCGGCGGGGTTGGCATTGCGCGCGGCCTGTAAGAGCTTGAGGTTGGTGTTCACATCACCAGCGCCCAGCTTGATCGAGGCATCATCTTCGACTTGACCGGGCACCAGCAGCTTGCGGCCTTCCGGCAGAGCAGGCACCGCGCCTTCAAGGTTGTATTTGGTCACGCCCTTTGCGGTGATCTCATCAATCAGCTTGCGGGCACGCAGGGTTTGATCAGGGCGCAGCTTGGCGCGGGTTTTGATCAAGAGTTCAAGGCGGCTCTCAAAGGTCGGGTCGTAGTAGATGCCCATATCGTCGAGCACCAGAGAGAGCGGCGGCGTCAGCTTGGCTCCCAGCCCGCGCGAGCGCAGAAAACCGTCTTCAACCCGAACGCGGCTGTCAGTGTTGGTGTCAGTGTTAGTGCCAGTGCCAGTGCCTGTACCAGTACCAGTGTCGGTGGCTTTGCCAGCCCAGACCATTGCGCGCTCGCCCTCGGCTTTGTCTTGAAACGTCAGCTTGCCGTGCTGGCCGAAAAACTGCTGCAAAGGCTTGCGCTTCCACAGGCGCATGTGGGCGGCTTTCCAGCCGAGATGATCTTCGCGCCAAGCGCGGGTGTTGGCCTCGAACTCGCCCAGCGCCTGCTCAAAACTGCAAAGCTTGTCGTCGATGGCACTATACCACGTCGGCGCGAGCACCATAGCTCCGGCAAACAGTTGCGCAGGCGTGAGGGCGCGGCCACGGCGGGGTAGGGGGTGTGGACATCGGTCATCTGTCAGGCCCCATCCGGCGTAAAACGGCTGGCCGAACACCACGGGCTTGTGTCCCGCCATGATCGCCTCAAAGCCCATTTGGCTGCTGACGGTATAAACAGCGATCGCTCCGTCGAGCAGCGCATGCGGGCTGACAGGGGCGTCAAACAGGGTGATGCGGGCATTGGCGTCTTTGGAGGAAAAGTAGCCCTGGCGAAAGCCCTGTGCTGTTTCGGGGTGTGTTTTGACAACGATGCGCGCGCCCGGGTTGTCTTCTTGGGCATAGTAAAGCGCCTCGCGAAACGCGTTGGCATCGGCCTTGCCATGCGTCACCGAAGCGTCACCTCGGGTTTGATCAATGACCAGAACATAGCCCGCCTCGGGCAGGGGAGCATTGGTGTCAAAGCCGGAATACTTGGTCAGATGCGCTTCTCTGAGCCGCTCGATCCCCCCTTTGGCTATGGCCAGAGTTGCGGAGTCGTCCAGTGGGGTGTTGGCAAGGATGTGCTCTATTTCGGACGGCTGCGAGCTGTCAAAATGCACACCACGCCCGTCAATCATCAGGCCCTGAGGCGGCTCGCCTGCGCGGCCCGGCTTGAGTGAGCGCAGAAAGGCATCTTCCAGTCGCACCAAAGGTGCAGCGCTGCGTGCCGCGACAGCCTCGCCGCGTTTGGCATAGGGGGAACGGCCCCAGACAACCACGCCATCCCCTTCGCGAGGGCGACCGAGCCTAAGCTCGTGGCCTGACAGCTCAAGAATGCGACGCAACCGCTTTTGGCGCCAGAAGCCGGCGTTGTAATAGAAAAGCCGCCGGGGCAAATGTGCTCCGGCGGCTTCTGGGTTTGTCGTTTTAGACAAAGGGCTTAGCCCCCTGAAAGTGATGTCACGCCAGTGCTGACTGTGCCAACTGCACCAAGGGTGCCGGTGACAGCCGAGATGGTTTTGTTCCACTGGGTGAAGGGGGCTTCAGTTACGTAGAGCGTGTCGCCGTCGCGCACTGAAAAGTCACGGGCGAGGAACATGCCGTTGGGCTGTGTGAGGTCAAGCACATAGACAAGGCGTTGCGCGCCCTGCAAGTCTTGCCGGCCCATTACGATGTTGGCGATTTCAGCTGGCTCGTTGCGGAAGATGAATACACCTGTCGGATCAGCTGCTGTTGCCGAAAGGCCACCAACCTGTGCGATGGCTTCAATTGCCGAGAGCGTTTGGCTTTCAAACTGCACACGAGCCTGCGCGCCTGTCGCGCCGAGGGCTGTGAACGAGCGGGTGTCTTCCTCAACAAGGATGCGATCACCGTCACGCAGGGCGATGTCAAACCGTGGGTCTTTGTAGAGGTCCTGAAACCAGACTTTCGAGCGCATGCCTTTGCGGATCACTGTGATCTGGGCGATTTCCGGCTCGATGGTGATGCCACCCGCGTTTGCGAGCATGGTTGTCAGCGTGCGTGTCGGCCGTTCGATCGGGAATACACCCTGACCGCCAACCGAACCTACAAGGCTGACGCTCGCGCCATCGCCTGCGAGGCGGCGCACTTGCACCTGCGGATCAGGTGTCTGGTCAGCCAGTTTGCGTGTGATGATGCGGCGGATGCCTTCTGGCGTGTTGCCCGAAGCTTTGATGCGCCCCGCATAGGGGATAAAGATGAAGCCTGCGCCGTCAACCTGCACTTCTTCAAGGACGGCAGCACCGGCACCAGCAGGGCCTGATGACCCAAGCAGAGGATCATCAACGTTTTCCCACACTGTCAGGCCAAGCGTGTCGCCTGGGCGGATGGTGTCAGAGCCGATGAGGCCTGCATTTTTGAAAGTGTCAGAAAACCCGAGCGCCGGAACAACACCGGTTGCGCGTGTCACGCGGTCGTTCACGGAGACAACGAAAGCATCACCTTCTTGCTGCACGGAGCCTGCGAAGATTTGCTTTTTGTTGGGGCCAACACCGGGAAGGCCACAAGATGAAACAACCGCCAATGCGGCGACAAGCGCGACAAAACGCGCCCAACTAGGAGTTACGGGTTTCACTACTCGGTCTCCTCGACCTATTTATATTCTGCCTCAGATTCAGCACTTTGCGCGCTTATTTTGATGTGACTGTAACGCAGATGTTTTAAAAAAATCAAGCGTAAGTAAGAGCAGAAGTTACTGGACGATCCGTAACTGTTGCCGCGGAGCCGCGGTTCCGGTTTCCAATGCTTGGTAGGGATCGTCAGGGCAGAGCATCATATCAACGACCATTCGCATCAGCTGGCGGCGGCCACGTGCCGAGTAAAACCCGCCAGGAACCTGTGACGTTTCAAGCAGGTAACGGCGATATTCTTGATAGGCTTTGTGATCAGGCCGCTGCGCCGCCGAGAAGAAAGTGCCCAAAGGCTGCGTCGAAACAAACTCGGGTTTGTTGTAGACAGCCTTACCAAAAGTCTTGAGCGGGATACCGCGCCAGAGCACTTGCTGCGCAGCTGTCGAGTTCACTGTTACGGCGCTGCGGGTGTCGTTAAGCAGCGCTGCGAGCTTGCCGCCGCGCACATAATGCACACGCTTTCCAATGCCGAGTTCGGTCGCGATACGCTTGATCTCGCGGCGCAGGGGCACGCGCCCGTCTTCCAGCGGATGCGCCTTGAAAACAAGATGATGGTGCTTTGGCGCGCCCTCGGCAAAGCCGCGAATTACGACATCAAGAAAGTCGATCATTGTGTCAAAGGGCGAGTGCTCTTGAAAGCTGCTGTCATGCTCCAGCTGCAACAGGGCGAGGTGATAGGGAAAGCCGCCATAGCGGATGCGCAAGGTCGCAATGCCACGGTCAGCAGCCTGAAACGGCATCAGCAAAAGCCGCTTGAGGTAGAGTCGAAACTCTTTGGTGACGCTCAGCGCGCGGTGCGGCTTGAAGTTGCGGTAGTCGCCGTTCCGAAACATTACAAACCAGTGATAAAGCGCACCGTAAAAAACGTGTTGCCTTGTATCGCCCCAGCGGGCGGGCGGCAGCGGCGCGTCCATGTCCGAGTGCTCAAGCCCGCGGCGCATTTCCTCAAGGCTCATATCCATGAGCTTTGAATGCCCGTTAGAGCCGCCGCGCTCATAAGTCACCCAATATGGGCGCAAGTAACCTTCCTCGAAGACATGCACGCCAAGGCCAAGATCGCGCGCACGTGCGGCGGCTTGCGCATGCACAGGCCGCGTGTCGCCGTAAAGCACGATATCGGTCACACCTTTATCGGCAATGATCTGCTCAAAGGTGTCAGCCCAGGCGTCCTGACTGCCACGAAAGGGGATGTATGTTTTGGGCGAGAACCAAAAGGCACGGTCACCAGCATTAAAGCCCACGCGCCAGACTTGCGCACCAGCGGCGCGCAGCATCTTTCCAAGCTTGTGGAAAAACGGCCCGTGCGGCCCCTGCAAAAACAGGAAAACGCGGTTATCACCTGTGATCTTTGTCATATGTCTTGCAAAACTCGTGATACTTTACACCTTTTGATATGCGCAGACTGTGGTCAAAATATGGTTGATTTGCTGCTAAATTAACAGGGTTTCTTGCGCCTGTCGCCTGGCTTCGTTAAGCCAAGGGCAATCAGCAAGGAGCGTGGCATGTTCACAGGCATCATCACTGACATCGGCGAAATCAGCGAACTTGAGCAGCGCGGTGATCTGCGTGCGCGTATCGCGACGGCCTATGACACCGACAGCATCGACATTGGCGCTTCTATTGCTTGCAACGGCGTTTGCCTCACAGCGATCACTCTGGGCAAAGGCTGGTTTGATGTCGAAATCTCGGCAGAGAGCATCGACAAAACCAACATCGGCAGCTGGGAGCAGGGCGGCAAGCTCAACCTGGAGCGCGCGCTCAAGGTTGGTGACGAGCTCGGCGGGCATATCGTCTCGGGCCATGTTGACGGTGTAGCTGTGATCACTGCGATGGTTGAAGAGGGTGACAGCACCCGCTTCACGTTCGAGGCACCTGAAGAACTGGCGAAGTTCATCGCGCCCAAAGGGTCTGTGGCCTTGAACGGCACGTCTTTGACGGTGAACGAGGTTGATGGCTGCATTTTCGGCGTCAACATCATCCCCCACACCAAGGATGTGACAACATGGGGCGCGGCGCAAGTCGGTGACCGCGTGAACCTCGAGATCGACACAATGGCGCGCTATGTTGCGCGCTATGTTGATCGGCTGGCCGAGTTTTCATAAGCAACAGCAGCCCGCAGCGAAAGTCTGGTTCGAGCCGATAGTTACGGATGCTGCGAGTTGGCTGGATGACCAGAGCCAATGAAAGCAGTCATTGGTTCAGTTTCAACATAGACAGGAAGCGTACGAGCTTTTGATTTGATTTTGGTTCGGTTAAAAAGATGAAGATACTCAATATCCCTCAGATTGGCGCATAGCCATTCATCGAAACCTTTTACTTTAACGGAGAATCTGACGATGAACCTTATGGGCAAGACTGTCGTGGTTACAGGTGGCAGTGACGGCATTGGAAAGCACATCTGCTTGAAACTTGCTGAACAAGGCTGCAACTTGGCGATCATCGGTCGGAACGCCGAGCGGCTGTCAGACGTGAAAGAACGGTGCCTAGCTGGAGGAGCGCAGCAGGTTAGGTCCTTTACCTGCGATATCCAAAATGTCGCGCAACTGGAACAAACAGCCCAGGACATCCTGACGGCGTTTAACGGTGTTGATATCCTGATCAATAATGCAGGGATTTGGCACAAGACCAGCCCGCTGGACGAGATTGACGCTGAGATGCTCGAAGCCACTGTTCAGACAAATCTGACAGCATTGATGCAGCTAACGCGCTTCTTGATTGCCGATATGCGCAAAAAACCAGAGGCAATTGTGTTGAATGTTGCTTCAAAATCCGGCGTCGTGGCCCAGGCAGGCCAATCTGTTTACACGGCTACCAAATACGGCGTTCGCGGATTTACAGAAGTCCTGAAGGCTGATGAACAAGACACGAGCATTCGCGTCGCCGGACTCTATCAAAGTGGCACAAACACACAAATGTTCTCAAAAGCCAACGAAGACGTGCCAAATCACATCTTCACAGAACCCGAGGATCTGGCTGATGTTGTTGTGTTCATGCTGTCCCGGCCACCGAAAATCTGGCTGCACGATGTACGGGTAGAACTTTAACCGTCTACTCTTTGCAACAAGCGTATACGCGTCTCGTCGTCAACGAACGCCGCCTTGATCGCCGTACGGGTAACTTCGCAAAGCTCTGCTTCTGTCAAACCAAATTCAGTTGCCCCGATCTCATACTCACGCGCCAGAGAGGTATGAAAATGCGGAGGGTCGTCCGAGTTCAGTGTGACGGGGACGCCAGCGTCACGCAGAGCCAAAAAAGGGTGTTCGGCAAAGCTGTTGTAAACAGATAGGGCAATATTGGAGCCGGGACAGCATTCCAGAACGATCTGTTGGTCGGCAAGCTCTTGAACCAACTCCGGGTCTTCGATCGCGCGGACACCATGGCCAATTCGGCTCGGCTTTAAGTACTTTAAGGAATCCCGCACAGAGTCTGCCCCGCCGAATTCACCGGCGTGCGTCGTAATCTCCAGACCCGCTTCTCGTGCCACGTCAAATCCGGGCGCAAGTTCTTTTGGATGGTACATGCGCTCGTCACCACCCATGCCAAATCCTGTGACAAGCGGATGGGGGTTTTGGGCGATATAGGTTGCTGCACGAAGCACTGATTCCGGGCCTTCGTGCCGTAGACCGGTCGCGATCATACGCGTTTCGATGCCGTGCTTGCGTCGGGCTTGGATTATGCCTTCGGCCAGCCCGTCAATATAGTCGCGTTCCGAAATACCAATCATGCGGGCATGATCGGTTGAGATGAAGACCTCTGAATATATGCAACCAACCGCAGCAAGTTGGGCAAGATAAGTTTCTGCCAGCAGCGCATAGTCTTCTGGCGTGCGAAACAGGCTCGCCGCACCATCAAAACACTTCAGGAACTCGGAAAAGTTGCTCCAGACAAATGCCGCATTTTGAATGATTTCTGAAACATCAACATTGTATTTGCGGGCCTGCTGGAGAACAAGCTCCGGATCAGCAGCGCCTTCTATGTGACAGTGAATTTCAGCTTTCGGGATCATGGATCGATACCTTGGTTCATTGCAGGCGGTGTTTACAGGTAGCGATAGTCTCTCGCTGCACTTTAGGCAACCATCGGCCTCGGCGGCCTGCTTTCCACTGCGGTTTAGAAGTGCACAGAGCCGACCTTAGAGCAGCTGCAGCGAAATGGCGCTAAGTCCGCACCGCAGCCATATACATGGCTTTCAAAGCGACGTTAACGCCGTCAGTTAATTACATTCACGAAAATGATTGCGTTCACGCCCGTATGGCCTAGTCTGCCTTTCAAACAGGGAGCCGCCATGAGCCTGATCAAACCGACCCGCCGTGATATCCTTAAAGTTGCCGCCGCGATGCCGGCCTTTGCGCTGCCTGCGGCCGCCCAATTGGGCGCGCCCGAGGGGCAAAATCCGGGGTATTTTCGGTTTACGCTCGGAGATATGCGCCTGACTGTGCTGTCGGACGGATACTTCTCCAACCCGACAACCGGCCTTGGTATCAACGCGCCGCGTGACGAGGTGCAGGCGTTTTTACAAGCTTACTATCTGGATGTCGACAAAGGTTATTCGCACACCAACCACCTGCTGATCGAGACCGGTGAGCACAAAGTGCTGGTTGATGTCGGCTCTGGTGACCGCTGGTTCGAGACAACCGGTAAGCTGGTGAGCAACCTTGAGGCCGCCGGCCTCGGGCTCGACGATATCACCCATGTGGTTATCACCCACGCCCACCCTGATCATATCTGGGGCATCCGCGACGGCTTTGACGAGCCGTTGTTTCCGTCTGCCGAATACATCATCGGCGAGGCCGAGCACGCTTATTGGAGCCAAGAGGGGCTGGTTGACCGTGTTGCACCTGAACGACAGCAGTTTGTTGTCGGAGCGCTGAACGCCTTCGCCACCGAGGGGCTCGACTGGGTGTTTGCACGCGACGGGCACGAGGTTGTTTCAGGTGTGGCGCTCGTCAGCACGCCCGGGCACACGCCGGGGCATATGTCTGTTAGGGTCTCGTCGGGCGACAAAACTTTGCTCGCCCTTGGCGACAGCATGAGCCACGCCTGGACAAACTTTGCTCAGCCCGCATGGTTTAACGAAGGTGATCATGACGGTGGGCAAACGGTGCAAACCCGCCTGAAGCTGCTTGACCAAGCCGCGAGCGAGCGTATTTCGCTGCTCGGATACCACTTTCCTTTCCCCGGTGTCGGGCATGTGCAACGCGATGCTGACGCCTATCGTTTTGTGCCAGCGCTCTGGCAGTTCTAGCGGAGTTCTAGCACCTACAAATACCCAACGTTATGAGCCTATCCTCTGGTCAAGCCGCAGCACTTGCGCTAACCAGCCCCTGCACCATAACGAGGCTCCCATGAGTGAAACATACACAACCCCCGGACCGCTGGAAGCAAGCCTGAGTGAG
Source organism: Lentibacter algarum (assembly GCF_018860975.1). GTDB lineage: Bacteria > Pseudomonadota > Alphaproteobacteria > Rhodobacterales > Rhodobacteraceae > Lentibacter > Lentibacter algarum_A. The sequence goes on along the minus strand of NZ_JAHKQI010000010.1, from coordinate 435,807 downwards.
GCTATTTCTTCAACCGAAGAGATCATTGCCGCCGCCCGCGCTGGCGAGATGTATATTCTGGTTGATCACGAGGATCGCGAGAACGAGGGTGACTTTGTCATCGCCGCCGAATTTGCCGATGACGCAGCCATTAACTTCATGGCCACTTTCGGACGCGGCCTTATCTGCCTGCCAATGACATCCGAGCGCATCGCGCGGCTCGGCCTCCCAATGATGGCAACCAACAACTCCTCGCGCCACGAGACAGCTTTCACCGTCTCGATCGAGGCGCGCGAAGGCGTGACGACGGGCATCTCGGCCGCCGACCGTGCTTTGACTGTAAAAACCGCGATCAACGAGCAAAACACCGAGGCCGCGATTGCCACGCCGGGGCATGTCTTCCCGCTGCGCGCGCGACAGGGCGGCGTGCTTGTGCGCGCGGGCCACACAGAAGCCGCTGTTGATATCTCGCGCCTCGCTGGCCTCAACCCTGCCGGTGTTATCTGTGAAATCATGAACGCCGACGGCACGATGGCCCGCCTGCCGGAACTTATTGAAATTGCAAAAGAACATGGCCTCAAAATCGGAACGATTTCAGACCTCATCGCCTACCGTCACAAGCACGACAACCTCGTGCGCGAAGTGAAACGCCAGACCGTGCAGTCAGAGTTCGGCGGCGAATGGGAGCTGCGGGTCTTCTCTGACGAGATCAGCGGCACAGAACACACCGCTTTGATCAAAGGGGACATCACCACGCCCGAGCCAGTTTTGGTGCGCACCCACGCGCTCAACGAGCTCGAAGATGTGCTCGGCCTTGGCCCTGGCCCCGCTGGCGAGCTGCACGCCGCTATGCGCCTTGTTGCAGCTGAAGGGCGCGGCGCTGTCGTACTTTTCCGTGAGCCGCACCCCAAGCTCGACTTCGGCGAAGACGACAAAACCCCGCAGATCATCAAACGTACGGGGCTCGGCTCGCAAATACTCGCCAACATCGGCGCCTCCGAGCTGATCTTGCTAACAAACTCGCCCGAAACCCGCTATGTCGGCATCGACGCCTACGGGCTGTCTATCGTCGGCACCCGTCCGATTCCGCAGGAGTAAGCCCAATGGCCGGAACTATTGCTCACAACATTCTCAAACGCCCCGTGTTCGACAAGCCCATCAAGCTGCTGATCGTCGTCGCGCCTTACTACAAAGACATCTCCGATGACCTCGTCTCAGGGGCCACCGGCGAGATCGAAGCCGCTATGGGCACTTGGGATCTTGTCGAGGTGCCCGGCGCGCTCGAAATCCCGACAACAATTGCTATGGCCGAACGCCTGTCAAACTACGACGGTTACGTTGCGCTCGGCTGCGTCATCCGCGGCGCGACAACCCACTACGAGACAGTCTGCAACGACAGCTCGCGTGCGTTGCAGCTGCTTGGCCTGCAAGGACATTGCATCGGCAATGGCATCCTCACAGTCGAGAACATGGCCCAAGCCGAAGTGCGCGCCAACCCCGATGATATGAACAAAGGCGGCGGCGCGGCGGCTGCGGCCTTGCATCTTATCGCGCTCGCTCGTAAGTGGGGCGGCCAGCGCACGGCACCGGGCTTCAAACCCGACGCCGAAGAAATACTGCTGGCAGGCACGACTACCGAGGAAACACCCACAGCATGACGCTCTCAGGCAACCAAAAACGCAAAATGAAGTCAGCCGCGCGGCTCTACGCTGTGCAAGCGCTGTTTCAAATGGAGCACTCCGGTCAAACCGTGCAAGTGGTGATCAACGAGTTCGAAGACCACCGTTTTGGGGCCACCTATGAGGAAGAGGGCGAAATGATCGAAGGCGATCCGACGCTGTTTGCCGAGCTGATGGAAAACGCCGTCAACTACCAAGCGCCGATCGACCAAATGACCGACCGCGCGCTTGTCGCCAAATGGCCACTGGGCCGGATCGACCCAACCCTGCGCGCCCTGTTTCGCGCCGCTGGGGCCGAGATGACACAAAGCAATACGCCGCCAAAAGTGGTGATCAGCGAATTCGTTGATGTCGCCCGCGCCTTCTTCCCCGAAGGCAAGGAAGCCAGTTTTGTCAACGCCGTGCTTGACCATATGGCGCACGAAGCCAAGCCTGAAGGCCTCTAAAGCCAAACCAACTTCCGGCTTTTCTTTTTGCAAAAATACTCATTGCAAGATCTCCCCTAGGAACCCGCCGCCTGCGGCCCTAAGTATACAAAATGAAACAATTCTCCCTCCTTGATCTCGCACCTGTCGCCGAAGGCCAAACGGCCGCCGACGCGTTGCGCAACACTGTCAGCCTTGCCCAAACTGCCGAGGCCGCTGGCTATCACCGTTACTGGCTCGCCGAGCATCACAACATGCCGGGCATCGCATCTGCCGCGACATCGGTTCTTATCGGCCATGTCGCGCAAGCCACCAGCACCATGCGCATCGGCGCAGGCGGGGTGATGTTGCCCAATCACGCGCCGCTGGTGATCGCCGAACAGTTCGGCACCCTCGCGACATTGCACCCCAATCGCATCGACCTCGGTTTAGGCCGCGCGCCGGGCACCGACATGAACACCGCCCGCGCCCTGCGCCGTCACATGGCGCCCGAAGACAGCTTCCCGCAGGACGTGCAGGAGCTCATCGCCTATCTGGGCGACAACGCCGGTGCAGCTGTCCGCGCCTTCCCCGGTGAGGGCACGCATGTTCCGGTCTGGATACTTGGCTCCTCGCTCTACGGTGCGCAGCTCGCGGCTATGCTCGGCTTGCCCTACGCATTTGCCTCGCACTTCGCCCCCGACATGCTGGAAGAGGCGCTTGATGTGTATCGCCGCACCTTCCGCCCGTCCGCCACAATGTCAGCGCCTCACGCCATGCTCGCCGCCGGTGTTTGCGCCGCCGAAACTGACGCCGAGGCCGCATATCTGCGCAGCTCTCAACAGCTCGCGTTCGCGCGCCTGCGCTCTGGCCGGCCGGGTAAACTGCCACATCCGGTTGAGGATATTGCGGCAGAGGTGCCAGCCGCCTTGCTTGCGCAGGTCAACCACATGCTCGGCTGTTCGGCATCCGGTGCGCGCAACACGGTGAAATCTGGCCTCAAAGCCATTATCGATCGCTATGAGCCCGACGAGGTGATGGTCACTGGGATGATCCACGATCACCAAGCGCGGCTGACGTCCTTCAAGATCGCCGCCGAAGTGTTAACCGAGCTGCAAGCAGAGTACGCAGCGTTAAGTTAACTTGTGTTAACCTTGGATTCAAAACTGTGCATACGCATTATGCACTGCGGTATGCACTGAAATATGCACCCGAGTCACATGCGAAACCCTCGCTACTGAGGGCGTTAACTAGTTGATCCGCGAGACCACAAATTCGGCCAGATCGTCGAGCATTTCGCGCAGCGGATGCTCCGGCAATGCCGCCAAAGCCGCCCGCGCTTTGCTGGCAAATCCAAGCGCATCTTGGCGCGCTGCCTCAAGTGCTCCGTGGGTGTTGAGCAACTCAATAGCCTGCTCCAAATCGCCCTCACGTTGGTCGCCTTTTTCAATCACTCGCGTCCAGAATGCGCGCTCTTCGGCGTCGGCCTTCGCGACGGCTTTGATCAGCGGCAAAGTCAGCTTTCGCTCGCGAAAGTCATCGCCGATGTTCTTGCCCGTTGCTCCGGTAACTCCTTGATAATCCAGTAAATCATCAACAATCTGAAAGGCAATCCCAAGCGCGTCACCATAGTCAAACAGTGCTTTCACCTGGGTCTCTGGCGCGCCTGCAATCACCCCGCCAACTTCCGTCGCCGCCGAGAAAAGCGCTGCCGTTTTGCCGCGCACAACTTGCAGGTAAATCTCCTCGGTCGTGGCCAGATCCTGCGCTGCTGTGAGTTGCAAAACCTCACCTTCCGCGATCGTCGCCGAGGCATTGGCGAGGATATCAAGCACCCGCAGGGAGCCTGTTTCGACCATCAATTGAAACGAGCGCGAGAACAGGTAGTCGCCGACTAGAACCGAACTTTTGTTGTCCCACAAGAGGTTAGCCGTAGGTCGCCCCCGACGCTGTGCACTTTCATCGACCACATCATCATGCAGCAAAGTTGCCGTATGAATGAATTCAACTGTCGCCGCTAAATGCACATTGTAAGGGCCGTCATAGCCGCACAACTCTGCCGCCGCGAGCGTCAGCATCGGCCGCAAGCGCTTGCCGCCAGCCTCGACCAAATGCGCCGTCACTTCCGGTATGCGCGGCGCATGTTCCGAGGCCATGCGATCACGGATCAAAACGTTCACAGCCTCCATCGCCGGCGCCAAATGCTGCGCCAGTTTTTCATGCGGTTTGCTCACGGTTTCACCCATGTTGATCACACTCCCGTTGCCTCACTCGACATTGCTGCCAAGATGGTCATATTTATCGTATGAAACAGCTTCTTAGCACCAATGACATGACCGAGATCGCCTTCGCCCAAGCGTTGCTTCAGGGCGAGGGTATAAACGTCTTTGAAATGGACGTAAATATTAGCATTCTTGAAGGGTCCGTTGGCGTCTTGCCGCGACGGTTGATGGTTGCTGATCAGGACCACGCCGATGCCGCCAGCATCCTGCGCGACAATGGCTTGCACCCGAGTGACTGAGGCGCTGACCTGCGACGCCTTCCTCGGCGGCCAGTTGCATTTGTGGCAACCTGCAAAGGGGTATCGCGCCGGCGTTGATCCGGTATTGCTGGCCGCAACAGTGCCCGCTCGGGCCGGAGAGAGCCTGCTTGATATCGGTTGTGGCGCTGGGGCGGCGGCCCTCTGCATAGGCCAACGTGTGCCAGGCGTTGAGTTGCACGGTTTAGAGCTACAGCCGTTCTACGCAGGCCTCGCGCGCCGCAACGCCAAAGACAACGGGATAAGCCTGACCGTGCATGAAGGCGATGTCGGTGACATGCCCGAGATACTCAAGGCGCGGCGCTTTAACCATGTGATAACCAACCCTCCTTACTTTGATCGTGCGATTGGCAAGCCAGCTAATTTTGAGGGACGCGAAACAGCTCTTGGTGGTGCTGATCTGAGCATTTGGCTTGAAGCTTGCGCAAGGCGCCTTGCACCAAAGGGGTTGTTTACCCTGATATGCCGGGCCGAGCGGCTGCCCGAGTTACTGCGTGTGTTGCCGTCGTATCTTGGCTCACTTGAGCTCTGGCCGATCACCCCGCGTGCTGGCCGCAGCTCGGAGTTGGTGCTGCTTAGGGCTAAGCACAGCGGTCGAGCACGGTTTAGGTTACACGAGGGGTTGCGCATGCACGAAGGCGCTCAACACGAGAAAGATGGGGAAAGCTATGCAAAATCAATCGTCTCTGTATTGCGGGACGGAGCGGCTCTGCCTTTCCCCGAGAGTAAAGGCTAAAATTAGTTTGGTTTTCTCGCATCTGCAGCGTGACAGAATTGTAAAACTATGCTCGACTGGGCTCACACATTCATCAATAGGAGACTGTTCATGAGCCTCAATTCGCATGTCGAAGAGCTGAAGAAAAAACACCAAATATTGTCGGACAAAGTTGAAACCCTTCAACGCGCGCCGGGATCATCAGACACAGAAATTGCAGCGCTCAAGAAAGAGAAACTCCGAATCAAGGAAGAGATTTCCAAACACACAGAAGCCGTCAGTTAGGGCTTAGAAAGCGCTTCCACAGAGACAAATTCACGCCCCTCTCGCAAAAAGTCTACAGTTTTGGCTTCGTCAATAAGCCAGCTTTTGAAGGCTGCGATCGCGGGGCGTGTTTCCTGCCCTTCAAGGCACAAAAACCGCCAGCGCCCCTGTGTGACCAGCCCGACAGAAAACGGCGCAACAAGCCGCCTCTCTGCCACGTCACGCGCTATAAGTGAGGCGCGACCAAGGACGACACCAGCACCCGAAAGTGCCGCCCCGATGGCGTGATCCGCATTGGAGAAATGCGCCCCGCGAACGTTGTTTTCTGTAGTGCCAGCGGCTTGGAACCAAGCAGGCCAATCACAACGGGGCTTAAGGAAATCTATCGAATCGTCGATCAGCAATGGTGCCTTGGTGAGGCTTTCAACTGTGGTGAACTTTTCGGCCATCTCGGGTGTCATCGCCGGGGTGACCCATTCTTCTCCAAGGGTAAACGAGTGCAGGCCGGCGTCGCTCCCGTATCCGAAACGCACGGCGACATCTATACCATCGCGATCAAAGTCGAGTAGCCGCAAACTGGCCGAGAACCGCAACTCCACATCGTTGTTGTTCTGAGTGAAATTGAATATCCGCGGTGCCATCCACTTTGACATGAAAGCAGGGCCGGTTGAGACGGTGAGAACGTTTGTGTCCTTGGATTGAAGGGCGCGCTGCCATGCGCGCTCAAAGCTTGCAAACCCGTCGGCAAGCCCGGGAAGTAAAGCTGCGCCGCCTTCCGTCAGCGTAACGGCGCGGTTGTGACGGTAAAAGAGCGGTGCTTCAAAATGCTCTTCTAGTGATTTGATCTGAAAGGAGAGAGCGGCCGGTGTTACACCGAGCTCGTTTGCGGCGCCAGAAAAGGACAAAAGTCGCGCCGCGGCTTCAAAGGCTCTGAGCGCTGTGAGAGGTGGAAGTCGACTGGGCATTGTAGGCATTCACATAAGTAAAACTGTTCTGAATGAACAGAAAGTCTCGTTTGTCGAAGCAAAATGCAAGGGCTAGTTTGAGTGAGATAGGAAATACTTACCAAAGGACGCCGAAATGCTTGAGACAGCCACAACCACCGAACTTCACGAAAGCTATTTACAGGCTCATATAGAACGCGCGGCAATGTTTGCATTTATCGGGCGCAATCTCGCGGTGTTGTTCAATAGAAAAGGGCCGCAGCTTGCGCCACGGCCCTTAAAGGAAGCTTCATGTTCGAGCTTAGACGAAGAACTGGCCGCCGTTTGCTGAGATCGTCGAACCATTGATAAAGCCGGAGTCGTCAGAGGCAAGGAAGGCCACGCAACGTGCAATTTCTTCCGGTTCGCCAAGGCGGCCGGCTGGAATCTGGGCGACGATGCTGTCGCGCACCTTTTCTGGAACCGCCATAACCATCTCTGTGGCGATGTAGCCGGGGCAGATTGCGTTGGCGGTGATACCGGCCCGAGCGCCTTCTTGTGCAAGTGATTTCACGATGCCAAGATCACCGGCCTTGGTTGCTGCGTAGTTCACCTGTGCGAACTGTCCTTTCTGGCCGTTGATTGAGCTGATGACGATAACGCGACCAAATTTGCGCTCGCGCATGCCGTTCCAAAGTGGATGAACCGTATTGAAAACGCCTGTCAGGTTGGTGTCGATCACTTCATGCCACTGCTGAGGGGTCATCTTGTGAAAGGGTGCGTCGCGGGTGATTCCGGCGTTGGCGACGACGATATCGATCGGCCCAACTTCGGATTCGACTTTAGCGATACCTGCAGCGCTTTCGTCGTAGTCAGCGACATTCCATTTATATGTTTTGATGCCGGTTTCAGCAGTGAAAGCCGCTGCGGCTTCGTCGTTGCCGGCGTATGTCGCTGCGACGTTGTGGCCTTCGGCTTTGAGGGCCTTTGAAATAGCTGCGCCAATGCCGCGTGACCCGCCGGTAACCAAAGCTGTTCTGGTCATGTTGTTCTCCCTTTCAGTGTCTCCGTCAAGTAATGGTGTTATCTTTTTGAGAGGTAATTCGCAACATTATTACGCGAATATTCAGCGGCGGTTGGCTAAAATATCGCGTGAGTGGTCTCAAAAATAGAAAGGGGCACCCCAAAAGGCGCCCCATGAAGCTTGTTTTGTGAAAGGAATCAAGGGCGCTCTACGCAGAGGGCAACGCCCATGCCGCCTCCGATGCAAAGCGTGGCGAGGCCCTTCTTGGCGTCGCGGCGTTGCATCTCGAACAACAGCGTGTTGAGCACCCGACAACCCGACGCACCGATGGGGTGACCAATCGCGATTGCACCGCCGTTGACGTTGACGATCTCGGGATCCCAGCCCATCTCCTTGTTGACGGCGCAGGCCTGTGCGGCGAAGGCTTCGTTGGCTTCGACAAGGTCAAGATCGTCAACGCTCCAGCCTGCCTTTTCAAGGGCGATGCGGCTGGCGTGAATTGGGCCAACACCCATGATCTTCGGATCGAGACCGGCGGTCGCGTAGGATGCGATGCGGGCGAGCGGTTGGATGCCGCGTTTCTCGGCGTTGTCGGCGCTCATCAAGAGCACGGCGGCGGCACCGTCGTTGAGGCCGGAGGCGTTGGCGGCAGTGACCGAACCGTCTTTTGTGAAGGCAGGGCGCAGCTTTTGCATGGCTTCCATTGTGGCGCCGTGGCGGATGTATTCATCTTGGTCGACAACCGTCTCGCCCTTACGCGTTTTGACCACAAACGGTGTGATCTCATCGGCGAATTTCCCTGCTTTTTGAGCAGCTTCGGCCTTGTTTTGCGAGGCAACGGCGAAGGCGTCTTGAGTGTCGCGGCTGATCTGGAACTGCTCGGCGACGTTTTCGGCGGTTTGGCCCATGTGATAGCCGTTGAAGGCATCCCACAATCCGTCACGGATCATGCTGTCGATGTATTTGACATCACCCATTTTGGTTCCTGCGCGCAGGTGTGCAACATGTGTGCTGAGTGACATGCTTTCTTGTCCACCAGCGGCAACAACATCGGCATCACCGAGTTGAATGTGCTGTGCGCCCAGTGCGACGGCGCGCAGCCCTGAGCCACATACCTGGTTGATACCCCATGCCGAGCTTTCCATTGGCAGGCCGGCATTGATGTGTGCTTGGCGCGCAGGGTTCTGGCCCTGTCCGGCAGTCAGAACCTGCCCCAGTATCGTTTCGGATACGTCGGACTTCTCGATGCCCGCCCGCTCAACTACAGCTTCAAGCACAGTTGCGCCAAGGTCATGCGCTGGTGTGTTGGCAAAAGCGCCGGTGAAGGAGCCGACGGCAGTGCGTGCGGCGGATGCGATTACAACATTTGTCATGTGAATTCCTTTCCAATTTCGGCTCAATTGGCGTGAAGTGAAAGGCTCACCACGACCCGAGCTTTGCGCAGGTTTAGCGCATCCGCCGTGGCGCAGCAATGACAGCGCTTTGACAAAGTTGTTTCAGGCTGATCTGGCATGTGTCTCCCTGCGTTCCCACTCGGGCTTTATGGTTGGCGCAGCGAAGTAGAAGCCTTGCAAACAGTCAACGCCGATTCCGGCGAGAAAGGCTGCATCTTCAGGGGCTTCGACAAACTCGGCGACAGTGAACATGTCAAACTGCTGGGCAATTGACAGCATGGCGCGCGTGAGCACCTGATTGTCAGCGTTTTGGGCGATGCCACGGATGAACTGCCCGTCGATCTTGAGGATGTCGAAATAGAAATCACGGAAGTACCGAAACGATGTGAAGCCTGCGCCGAAATCATCAAGCGCAAAGCTGACGCCTTTTGCCTGCAATTCGCTCATGAAACTGACGACCAGTTCAGGAACTGTCATTGCCGAGCTCTCTGTGATCTCGAGGATCAGACGTTCGGCGACGGTCGGGTCGCGCTGGAGGCCGGTTTTCAAGGTGCGGTTCCATCTCTTGTAGCCGATCGAGCGTGCCGACATATTGATCGAAAGGCGCAAACCCGGCTGCTGTGCGAGGGTGCGCAGACCTTTCTCCAAAGCGATGCAATCCATGATCCGACCAAGCTCTGTCTGCTCGATTTCGTTGATGAAGTCTTTGGCTGGAATAACCCTGCCGGAAGCATCTAGAACCCGCAGCAACCCTTCATAAAAGGCGACGCGATCAGGAGCTTGCGCCTGCACGATGGGTTGAAATGCCAGTAACACCTGTTTGCTCTTGAGCGCGGCTTCAACCATTTGTATGACCGCGCGATCGCGTTCGGCAACTGCGTAGCTGAGAGGGTCTAGTTGTTCTTGAGACAAGCCTTTGATGTCTTTATGATTGCGTACCATTTTCACACTTCCCAAAAATATCTTACCACCGCTGATCAAGGTTGCCTATAAATGCTAATAAGGCCTTAAGTGAACGGTTTGAGAAAAACACCATCGAGGGGCGGGGGAAGGGATACGAAATGACTGAGAGATGCGGCTGGCACGGGCTTGATGAAGAGTATGTGCGCTATCACGATGAAGAGTGGGGCGTGCCGGAATATGACAGTCGGGCGCTGTGGGAAAAGCTTGTTCTCGACGGGTTTCAGGCGGGGCTGAGCTGGATCACGATCCTGCGCAAGAGAGACAACTTTCGCGAGGCATTTCAAGGGTTTGACCCCAAGTTGATTGCTACGTGGGGCGAGGATGATGTGCAGCGTTTGCTGACCAATGAGGGCATCATACGTCACCGCGGAAAGATCGCAGCGACGATCACCAATGCGCAGGCTTACTTGCGTATCGAGGCTGACGAGGGCTTTGATAATTACTGCTGGAAATACGTGGGTGGCAAGCCTCTGGTGAACCGTTTTGACAGCCAAGTGGAGGTTACGACGCAGGATGAAATGTCTCTGCAATTTTCCAAAGATTTGAAGAAAGCAGGGTTCAAATTTTGTGGACCGACGATCGTTTATGCGTGGATGGAAGCCTGCGGGTTGATCAACAATCATTTGACTGGCTGCTTTCGCCACGAAGAGGTGAAATGCGAGAGCAACGGACGGTTGGGTTAACGGGCTTTGCGCGCAGGAAAGTGCCTGCACAACGGGTGCATATTGCAGTGCATACCACAGTGCATAATGCGTATGCACAGTTTTGAGCGGCAGGTGTTGCGTGATGTTCTTAAGGCAGCGTGCGATGGTTGGGCATGGCTCGCGGTCAAGCTTGGCCGTTACTTCAGAGAGTTGAGCAAGGCTTTGCTGGGGGTACCTGTGAGGGCCAGCCCTTTGGACTGCTCGTAGGCGCGGATGGCGGCGCGGCCCTTTTCTCCGATCACGCCATCGGGGTTTCCGGCGGCAAAACCACGGGCGTTGAGGCGCTGTTGCAGGGTGCGGCGCTCGGCGTTTGTCATGCCCCAAGGGTTTTTGGGAAAGCCCGAGCGGATTTTGCCGTGGCCTGCCAAAGTGTCGGAGAGATGCCCGACGCCGATGACGTAGCTGTCGGCGTAGTTATACTTTTTAAGCACGTGGAAGTTTTTGTAGATCATGAACGCCGGGCCCTCAGGGCCAGCGGGTAAGATCACCGCGCCGTTGCCATGGTTGGGCAGGCTGTTGCCATTGGCGGCGCGCAGGCCGAGTTTCATCCACTCGCGGGCTTTGCGCGGGTAGATGCGGCCGGTGAGGGCGGGGTTGAACCCGTCTGGAAGCCGCACTTCGAGCGCCCAAGGCTGGCCCTTTTTCCAGCCCTCGGCCTTGAGCAGCGCGGCTGTTGAGGCCAGCGCATCTGTCGGGTCGTCCGACCAGATATTGGCGCGGCCGTTTTTGTCAAAGTCCTGCGCGTGGCGCAGATAGGTTGAGGGCATGAACTGGGTGTGGCCCATAGCGCCCGCGTAGCTGCCCTTCATCTGGGCGGCGCTGGCTTGGCCCGACTGGAGGATTTTCAGCGCAGCTAAAAGCTCGGCTTCAAACAGCTCGCGGCGGCGGCCTTGATAGGCGAGGGTTGAGAGCGTAGCGAAGACCGATGCGGAGCCGCGAAAGCCGCCATAGGCGCTTTCCATGCCCCAGATGGCGACGACGACTTCTTTTTCAACGCCGTATTTGCGCTCGATATTGCCGAGCAATGATTTGTAACGCTTGAGCGCTTTGCGCCCGCCTGACACGCGCTGGGGCGAGGCGGCTGAGGAGAGGTATTGCTGGAGCGACTTGGCGACTTCGGCTTGCTTGCTGTCTGAGGCGACGACTTTGGGGAGGAAGGATGCTTTCGCGAAAGCCGTGCTCAGGGTTTTCTGAGAGATGCCGCTTCGGGCAGCCCGTTTTTGAAAGCCTGCGAGCCATGCGGTGTAGCCCGTATTGCCGAAGGTTGGGGTTGCTGTGAAGGCTGTTGCTATCGCAAGGAATGTGCGGCGGGTGAAAGGCATTTGGCTGCTCCGGTTTTTCGCCAGAATAGGCTGAAACCCTCGCCGAAGAAAGGGGCGCACGCGCCCCTCGGCCTGACGGCCTCACCCCTGTGGATATTTAGGACAAGAAAAAGAGCAGGGCGGTTAGCTTTCAAAGCCCGCTGTGCCAGCGTCTTCGGGGTGACGGGCGAGGTGCTTTGCCTTGATTGCTGCGGAGGTGTCGCGCGAGCCGTCGTGGCTGTAGCCGGGTGGGGCGAAGCAATAGAGGAAGCGCTCACGCCAAGTGAGGCCGCGCTGGGTTGCGTCTTTGAAAATGCCGACCCATTCGTGAAAGGCCACGCGCAGCGGGTTGAATGTGCCGAGGTTTTGGACGAGGCCGTAGTCGGGCTTGTCTTCATCGAGTTCGGGAACAAATGTGCCAAACAGCTTGTCCCAGACAATAAAGACGCCAGCATAGTTGGCATCGAGGTAGCGCGCGTTGCGGCCGTGGTGAACGCGGTGGTGGCTTGGCGTGTTCATCACGCTTTCAAACCAGCGTGGCAGGCGGGTGATGGCCTCGGTGTGGATCCAGAACTGGTAAACGAGGTTCATGCCGCCACAGAACAGCACCAGCGCGGGGTGAAAACCGAGGAGAATCAGCGGGGCGCGCACGATCATCATAAAGGTGAATGTGCCTGTCCAGGTTTGCCTGAGCGCGGTTGTCAGGTTGTAGTGCTGGCTTGAGTGGTGGTTGACGTGGCTCGCCCAGACCCAGCGGACGCGGTGACCGAAGCGGTGCACCCAATAGTAGCGCAGATCATCGAGCACGAAGCAGAGTATGATGACGCCAAGGCTTGCGCCGAGATCAAGCGGGGTGAGGAACCACAGGAACGTCAGAAAGCCGAAGGTGATGAAACCCAGCAGGATGCCGGAGATAACGCTGCCTGCGCCCATGATCAGCGAGGTGAGGGCGTCGCGTGTTTCGTAGCGGCCTGCTGCACCGGAGCGGCGGTGTTTGAGCAAGATGTAGCCAAGCTCAAGCAGGATCAGCGCAATGAAAAACGGCACGGCGTAGGTTGTTACGTCGGGGTAGGAGAGCTCGGTTTTCATGATGCGGCGTCCTTGAGAGCTGTCCAGTTGGCTTGTTCTTGTGGGCTGAGGGGGATCGTGAACTTGGGCGCGCCGAAATCCGGCAGGTGTATCGTGAGTGCAGAGTTGGAGCTGTGCCAGGTTGCGCCAGTCAGGTAGCGCGCTGTGGTGTCAGCACCCATGACGTGCACGAGGCCAAGCTTGCCGGAGGCCAGTTTGAGGAGCGCGTTTTCCTGGTTGTTCGCGATCAGAATTTGGGTTGGGACATCATCAGGCACTTCGCGCACCCAAGCGGTGCGGCTGTGCTCACCTGTGAGCTGGAAGGGCTTTGAGAGGCCGACAAAGTGCATGAGCAGGGCGATACCGCCGATGCCAAGCACGACCATTGGGCCAAGTATTTCTAGCGGCATTGCGCGCCTCCCGTTGTTGGGAAGAGAGGGTATGCTGGCGCTGGGCGGGCTGTCAAAGGTGGCGTAGGGGAAGGCTTGAAACTGCTCGTGACTGGCCTGCGTCTTGTTGTTGCTCAAAGTTGTTGCTCAGAGGGGCGATTTGGGAAAACGGGCACTGTAGAGTAGGATCGGCACCATTCGAAATGCGAAACGTCATATTTGAGGCGGTTTTGCAAAACAAGGGAAGGTTACGGACATGGGTTTTGACAGACACATCTCTCAAGGTTTTTCATTGGTGACATTTTTGGGAATAGTAGCGATCGGGTTGGCTTCGGGGGCCAAGCCGCTGTTAGCAGAAGGCAATTTGAGCCCCTCGACCCCGTTTGCACCCGCGGTTTCTATCCAAACTTTGCGACACGATGTAGCGTCTTGCGAACTTGAAGAGGCCAGCGCGACAACTTCGGTTCGAAAGAGCATTAAACAGGTGGGCTTGTTGGAGTCCAAACTGGATTTCTCGCGCGTATTGGAGGGCGAAGATGCGCAGCGGGTCAAATATGAAAAAACCGAAACCAAGAAGCATCGTCGCCAGTTGCAGCAAGGCAAGGATCACCGTGGCCAGCCGTTGACTGATGCGGGTGCGCGCCAGTTGAAAAAGATCATCGCGGCATCTGACGCGAAGGTCACGCGTCTGCAAATGAAGATCAAGCAAAGCAAAAGCAAATCTGCCAAAACCAGAGCGCAGCTCCGCAAGACAAAGCAAGAAGCCGCAAAACAACGCCGCGCGCGCAATACTATCGCAGGCAAATGCGAAAAGTTGAGAGCAAAACTGAAGAAAGCGACGTCAGGTTAGGGCAGGATGAAAAACCGCGTGGAGCGCAGCTTTACTGGCCTGTGGAGATAAGCTCCTGCAAGATCGCCTTGGCGCTGTCTGACGACCAGTGTGCGTCACCGAGCAGGCGGGCGATCTCGTCGCCGTCGCGGTTGAGGATGATGGTTGCGGGCAGGCCGAGAACGCCCATTTCGCGGCCCAAGGCTGAGGTTGGGTCGCGGTGCAGGGGCAGGTTCGTGACGCCGATTTCTTTGAAAAACCGTGCCATTGCGGCGGGTTCGTTGCGGCCTGTGGCGATTGTGATGACTTCGAAGTCGTCGCCGCCGAGCTCTGATTGCAGCTCTGCGAGCATTGGCATTTCTTTACGGCAGGGCGCGCACCATGTGGCCCAAAAGTTGAGCAGGACGATGCGGCCTGCATGGTCGGCCAAAGTGGCTTTGGTGCCTTCGATTGTGTCGTAGGCTGCGCTGCCAGCAGGTTTTGCAGTGCTGTGCAGCACAAGCTTTTTCATGTCGCCCTCTTTGAGCGCTTCGAGCTTGGCAATGGTCGCCGGGTCAACCGGCTTGGCTGCATCGTCGCTCGCGGAAAACATGAACAGCCCCGCAACGATTGCGATTAGGCCGAGGGCGGTATAAACCAGCGCGGAACGTGACATGTTACTTCCTTTTCAGAGGCCAGATGACCATGAGCAATGATACCTCAAACCAGATGTGGGGCGGCCGCTTTTCCGCTGGGCCAGACGCGATCATGGAGGCGATCAACGCCTCGATCGGGTTTGACCAGCGCATGGCGTCGCAAGACATTGCCGGCTCTCGGGCCCATGCAGCGATGCTTGCTGCGACGGGTATTGTGAGTGATAGCGATGCGGACGCGATGAGGGAAGGCCTGCTCACGGTCTTGTCAGAAATCGAGGGCGGAACTTTTGAGTTTTCGGCGGCGCTTGAAGACATTCACATGAATGTTGAGTCGCGGCTCAAGGAGATCATCGGCGAGCCAGCGGGGCGTTTGCACACAGGCCGGAGCCGGAATGATCAGGTTGCGACGGACTTCAAACTTTGGGTGCGTGATCAGATGGATGCCGCGATTGCAGGCATCGAAGCCTTGCAGCGCGCGCTTTTGACGCAAGCCGAAGCGGGGGCTGACTGGGTGATGCCGGGCTTTACGCATTTGCAAACCGCGCAGCCTGTGACCTGGGGCCACCATATGATGGCCTATGTCGAGATGCTGGGGCGTGATGCGTCACGGTTTAGAGATGCACGCAAGCGGATGAACGAAAGCCCGCTTGGAGCGGCGGCTTTGGCGGGGACGTCGTTTCCCATTGATCGCGACATGACGGCCAAGGCGCTGGGCTTTGACAGGCCTTCGGCGAACTCGCTTGATGCTGTGTCTGATCGTGACTTTGCTTTGGATTTCTTGAGTGCCGCGAGCATTTGCGCCATGCACCTCAGTCGTTTTGCCGAGGAGCTGGTGATCTGGTCGTCAGCGCAGTTCAGGTTTGTAACGCTGTCTGACCGCTTTTCGACCGGCTCCAGCATTATGCCGCAAAAGAAGAACCCCGATGCAGCCGAGCTGATCCGCGCCAAAATTGGCCGGATATTCGGGGCGAATGTGGCCTTGATGACGGTGATGAAAGGCCTGCCGCTGGCCTATTCAAAAGACATGCAGGAAGACAAAGAGCAGGTGTTTGACGCCGCCGACAACCTGATGCTGGCCTTGGCCGCTATGGAGGGCATGGTGCGCGACATGACGGCCAACCGCGAGAGTCTTGCGGCGGCGGCGGGCAGTGGGTTTTCAACCGCAACTGACTTGGCCGATTGGTGCGTGCGCGCGCAGGGCATGCCGTTTCGCGATGCACACCATGTGACGGGCTCACTTGTAGCGATGGCCGAGGCGCAGGGCTGTGATTTGCCTGATTTGAGCTTGGCTGACATGCAGACAGTGAACCCGGATATCACCGAAGATGTGTTCAGCGTGCTGACGGTGCAGGCTTCGGTTGCCTCGCGCACGTCATACGGCGGCACGGCGCCTGTGCAGGTGCTTGCGCAGGTCGCGCGCTGGCAAAAGCTGTTGGGCTAGGGTAAACTTGCCCGAAGAGGAGCTGTTATGACGCGTTTGATGGGTTTGAGTATTGTCCTTTTGGTGCTGGCAGGTTGCGGGGCCGACGGGGAGCCTGTGCGACCAACGGCAGGCGCGAATGTGAGCTTGGGCACTGACGGCGTGAGCACTTCGGCGACGGTTGGCGTCGTCAAAGGGCCGATCCGGATCGGCATTCACCTTTAGGGACAACAAAAGCGGGTTTTCTCCTTGCTCGGCATTCGCTACATGGGATGCTGAACAAAGGATGACGCGCGATGGACCACTTTCTATATAAAGACGGCGAGCTACACGCCGAAGACGTGCCGCTGCGCGAGATCGCGGCCAGTGTTGGAACGCCGTTTTACTGCTATTCCACGGCCACACTTGAGCGCCACTTCCGGCTGTTTGACGAGGCTTTGGAAGGCACCGAGCACTTGGTGTGCTACGCGATGAAAGCGGCGTCAAACCTTGCCATTCTCAAAGTGCTCGCGGCGGCGGGTGCTGGCATGGATGTTGTCTCGGGCGGCGAATATGCGCGCGCGAAGGCAGCGGGTGTCAGCGGCGACAAGATCGTGTTTTCCGGAGTTGGCAAAACGCGCGAGGAGATGCGCCTCGCGCTCACGGGCGGCATCCGGCAGTTTAATGTCGAGAGCGAGCCCGAGATGCAGCGGCTTAACGAAGTTGCTTTGGAACTTGGTGTGAAAGCGCCGATAACCGTGCGGGTGAACCCCGATGTTGACGCCAAAACCCACGCCAAGATTGCCACGGGCAAGAAAGAAAACAAGTTTGGTATTCCGATTTCGCGTGCGCGTGAAGTTTACGCTGTGGCGGCAAGGCTGCAAGGCTTGGACGTTGTCGGCATTGATGTGCACATCGGCAGTCAGCTGACCGACTTGGAGCCTTTCCGGCAGGCTTATGAGAAGGTCAAGGAACTGACTTTGGCGCTGCGTGCAGATGGCCATACCATCAAGCGGCTTGATCTCGGCGGCGGGCTTGGCATTCCTTATCAGCGCTCGAATGATGCGCCGCCTTTGCCAACAGATTACGGCGCGGTGGTGAAGGATGTGCTGGGTGACCTGGGCTGCGAGATCGAGATCGAACCGGGGCGGCTGATTGCCGGGAATGCCGGGGTGCTGGTGAGCGAAGTTGTCTACGTGAAGGAAGGCGAAGACCGCAAGTTTCTTATTCTTGATGCGGCGATGAATGACCTGATCCGCCCGGCGATGTATGAGGCCTACCACGATATCGTGCCGCTTATGGAGCCGCCTGTCGGGCAAGTGCCAGAACCCTACGACGTTGTCGGGCCAGTGTGCGAAAGCGGTGATACCTTTGCCAAGGGCCGCAACATGCCGCGCATGAACGAGGGCGAGCTTGTCGCATTCCGTTCTGCGGGGGCTTACGGCGCGGTGATGTCGAGCGAATACAACTCGCGGCCGATGATCCCCGAGGTTCTGGTTAAAGGTGATCAATTTGCTGTCATTCGGCCACGTCCGAGCTTGGAGGATATGCTGAAACGCGATAGCATACCCCAGTGGCTCTGAGGATTTGACGCCTGAGCACAAATGATGAGCGGAGAAGCGGCTTGGCCGAGCAAACGCCAGAACCGGAACGCATTGATCTGCGCAGCCAGATACGGCTAACGCTTTGGGGCCTGTGGGCCGAGCGTATTTGCACGGCGTTTTGGGTGTTGGCTTCCGTTGCCGCTGCCACTTTAGCATTTATTTTCTTAGGCTTACACGAGGTGCTGCCTTTAGAGATAGTCTGGAGCGCATTTGTGCTTGCAGCGCTTGGCGGGCTGTATGGGCTGTGGTTTGCAGTGCGGCGTTTCAAGGCTCCGAGCAAGCTTGAAGCGCTTGACCGGATTGATGCGAGCTTGCCGGGCCAGCCTATTCGCGCGGTGCGTGACAAGCAGGCCGTCGGCGTGGACAACCCCAACTCAAAGGCGCTTTGGAGCGAATACCAGCGGCGGATGTTTCTGCGTATTCGCGCAGCACGCAGCATTCCGCCGAACGTGAAACTCGCGGGGGCCGACCCTTTCGGGCTGCGTTTTGTGGCCGCGCTTGGTTTGGTTGTGTCGCTGCTGTTTGGCTCTGTCTGGAAGCTGGGAACTGTGCATGAGGTCGGCGTGCCGGTTGCGGGTGCGGCGCAGGCGAGTGGCCCCTCGTGGGAGGGCTGGGTTGAACCGCCGCTCTATACCGGCCTTCCGGCGATGTATCTTGCCGACGTTGACGCCGACAGGCTTGAACTGCCTGCGGGAAGTGACGTGACCCTTAGGCTCTATGGTGACTTCGGTGCAGTGACAGTGAGCGAGACAGTGTCGGGCCGGCTTGGTGCGGTGTCGGCAAGTGCCGAAGAGCAGAACTTTCGGGTTGAACAATCAGGCGAGCTGAAGATTTCCGGCGGCGCAGGCGAGCGGGCGTGGCAGATCACTGTGGTTGCGGATATCGCCCCAATGATCGAAGCCACGGGGCCTGCCGAAGCGACGGCAAGTGGCGCTTTCACCCTCCCGTTTGAAGCAATTGACGACTACGGGATTGAAAGCGGTCTGGCAGTTATCGAGCTGGATCTGGCTGCGATCTCGCGGCGCTTCGGCCTTGAAATTGATCCGGAAAGCACCGAGGCGATAGAAGTGCCTGTGCCTCTTCCGGTCGCAGGATCGCGGCTTGATTTCGAGGAAACGCTGGTTGAGGACTTTAGCAAGCACGCATGGGCGAACCTGCCTGTCAGGCTCACCCTCAGCGCTAAAGACGAGGCCGGAAACGAGGGCCGCTCGCAGGCTTTTGAACTTGACCTTGCGGCGCGGCATTTCTTCAACCCCGAGGCGGCGGCGGTTATTGAACTGCGCCGCGATTTGCTGTGGAACCGTGGCAATGCGCCCCGAGTGGCGCAGCTTCTCAGGGCGATATCACACAGCCCCGAAGGGCTTTTTGACAGCGAAACCGACTACCTGCGGCTGCGGACGATCCTGCGGGGTTTGGAAGCGCAAATTGCCATTGGTGGTTTAAGCGACGAAGCGCGCGACGAGTTGACCGAGGCGATGTGGGATCTGGCGCTCAACCTTGAAGAGGGTAACCTCGCGGATGCGCTAGAGAAGATGCGTGATGCGCAAGAGAAGCTCTCGGAAGCGATGCGCAATGGCGCGTCGGAAGACGAGATCGCGCGCCTGATGGATGAGTTGCGGGAGGCAACGCGCGACTACATGCAGCAGCTCGCACAACGCCAGCAGCAAGAGGGCGAAGAGGGCGAGCAGGGAGAGCCGCAAGGCGAGAGCATGGAGCTGAGCCAGCAAGACCTGCAAGACATGATGGACCGCATTCAGGAGTTGATGGAACAGGGGCGTATGGCCGAGGCAGAGCAAGCGCTGCAAGAGTTTCAGGAGATGATGGAAAACATGCGCGTGACCCAAAGCCAAGAAGGCAGCGGGCAGAATGAAGGCCAACAGGCAATGGAAGGCCTGTCGGAGACCTTGCGCGAGCAACAGGGGCTTTCGGACCAAGCCTTCCGCGATTTGCAAGAGCAGTTTAACCCCAATGCGCGCGCCGGTGAGTCTGGCCAGAACGAAGGCCGCAACGGCGGGCAGGGGCGCGGTGAGGAGCACGAGGGGCAGGGCACTGGCGAGGGTCAGGGCGAAGGGCGCGAGGGCTCGCAAGGCAGTGAAAGAGCCGAGGGCCAAAAAGGTGAAGGCGGCGAGCAAGGTGAGAGCGGCGAGCAAGGCGCAGGTGCTGACACCCGCTCGCTTGCGGAACGCCAGCAAGATTTGCGCAAGCGCTTGGCCGAGCAGCGAGGCAATATGCCCAACCTGCCAGGAGAAGCGGGCGAGGCAATGCGCGACGCGCTTAAAGGCGCGGGCGAGGCTATGGAACGTGCCGAGGAGGCATTGCGCCAGAACCAGCATGCCGAGGCGCTCGACAGTCAGGCCGAGGCGATGGAAAAGCTGCGCGAGGGAATGGACAACCTCGGAGAGGCTATGGCGCAGGCCAGCCAAGGCGAGGACGGCCAAGAAGGGCAAAGCGGCCAGCAAGCGGGGCGCAACAATGACGACCCGCTGGGGCGCAACCGTCGCGGCTTTTCCGGCAGTGATGACGCGATGATCGGAGATGAAGATGTATACCGCCGCGCGCGCGAGTTGCTTGACGAAATTCGCAAGCGCTCGGGCGAGGCGGAGCGCTCGGACACCGAACGCAGCTATCTCAAGCGCCTGTTAGAGCGCTTCTCCAACTAAAGCGCTATTGTGCCTAAAGTTCTTTGCTATTCTGAAGGCGCTTCGGTAGCGGCCTCGGCAGGGGCCTCTGAGGCCATGCCATCAAGCGAGCCCATGAGGCCACGCACCTGCCCGTCAAGCCAGAGGCGCGCGCTGTCTACTGTGCTTACATAGCCGCTGAGCAGAGGCTCCAGGGCGGGCACGGCAGCGCTAATGGCTGGCGCGAAAACATAGAGCAATATCAGCAGGATCGCCAGGATCAGGATGATCGTGAACCCACGAATGAAGCCGCTGCTCTTTTTCGCGGGCTGCGTGTTTTCGCGGGGCTGAACGCCTTCGCTCTGCCTTTGACGCGGGCCACCGTCTTTGCGCAGTGTCGAGTTTATTTCGTCGATGTCGGGCAATACGTCGCGTCGCGAACCCGAGGTTGCAGTGGCCGTGACTGCGGCGGCGCTCGCTGCTACATCTTCGCCGCGTATGCGGGTTTTGCGCTCTTCGGCTTCGCGTTGACGGCGTGCGGCTTCATCGTCGGGCTCGGCGAGGCCCAAGTCGGTTTGCTCTTCCAGAGTGTTGGCTTCGTGCTGACGGGCTTCGGTTTCGCGGGCGGCCTCTTCGCGCAGCACGTCGGCGACGGAAGGGTCAAGCTCGCGTTTGCGGTGTTGGTGCTCTTGCGGTGCCTCATCGGGTGTGTCGGCGTCTTGAGAGTCAGCGGTAGGCTCTTCGGCTGCTGAGGGTTCGGGCGCTGGTTCGTCCTGAAAAGAGCTGCCCTGTTCTGGCGCATCATCATAGCTTTCATCGACGTCGCTATCAGTGTCGCTATCAATGTCGTCGTCGAGGGGCGCCTCGGTGGAGAGTTCCGGAGCATTGTCAGGGTGATGCTGAAACCATGTATCACCACAGTTCGAGCACTGAACGTCGCGGCCACTAAGCGGCACTACGGCATCAGGCACTTCATATTGCGCTTCACAATTTGGGCATGTTAGCCGCATCTCGATCCCCCGAATTCGACAAAATCTCAACGATCTATCGCTGTTAGCATAAGTCTTAACGTGTTTGCAGAAAAGAGCAATCCTGTGCCGTTTACCGCTGATTGCAACTTGTCGCGCTCTGAGGCATGTATTGGTCGTAAATGTGAGGGCAAAGCGTGATCGAGCTGGAACAAGTGGCCTATAGTTACGGTGAAGGTGAGCTGTTGAGCGACATCTCTGTTTCGCTGACTCCAGGGTCTTTTCACTTTCTAACGGGGCCGTCCGGCGCCGGGAAAACCACCTTTCTCAAGCTATGCTACGGTGAGTTGGTGCCGACATCAGGGCAGGCGCGGCTGTTTGATCGTGATGTGCGCAGCCTCACACGAGACGACATTGCCGACATTAGACGCCGCATTGGTGTTGTTCATCAGGATTGCCAGTTTCTTGACCATTTGCCGATTGCCGACAACATTGCCTTGCCGCTGACGGTTGCAGGCAAGAGCGTGCATTCTCAAGATGGTAACCTGAGCGAGCTGATGAGCTGGGTTGGCTTGCGCTCACGCGCCGCGGCCTTGCCACCCGAGCTGTCGGGCGGGGAGCGGCAGAGAGCGGCCTTGGCGCGGGCGGTGATCATGTCACCCGACGTGATCCTTGCCGACGAGCCGACAGGCAACCTTGATTGGGAGATGTCGCAACGCCTGTTAACCTTGCTGGTCGAGCTGAACCGGATGGGCAAGACAGTGGTGATCGCGACCCATGACATCGGCCTCATCCGTGCGGCCAAGTCACAGGTGCAAGCACGGGTGCTGCGCATCGCCAACCGACACCTGACTGTAGGGGCTGATCTGTGATGGCGAAGCGTTTTGAAATATCGCATGTGATGGATTTTATCATCGGGGATGCACAGGCCGAACGCGCTGTTCCGCCGACAGGCTTTACGGCGCGCCTGACGCTGTTTTCTGCGGCGGTCATGGCGTTTCTGGCAGTGTTTGCCTTAGCCTTGTCTGTTTCGGCAGGGCGGCTGAGCGAGCGTTGGAGTGCCGAGTTGGCGCAGTCAGCGACGCTGCGCATTTCGGCTCCGCAAGGGCAGATGCAGGCCCAAACAGACGCAGCGATGAGCGTGCTTGAAACCACGCCAGGCATTGAAAGCGCGCGCGTGCTTGACGCAGCCGAGCAACGCAAACTGCTTGAGCCTTGGTTCGGGCCCGATGTGCCGCTTGACAGCTTGCCTGTTCCGCAACTCATTGAAATTGTTGAGGCTGATGTCGGAGTTGACACAGAGGCGTTGCGTGTGCGCCTTGCCGGTGAAGCCCCCGGCGCTGTGCTTGATGACCACACGCGGTGGCGCAAACCGCTGGCGGCTGCGGCCTCTCGGTTGTGGTTTCTTGGTTGGCTTTCAATCGTGCTGATCTTTGCTGTCATGGGAGCGATGATCACGCTGGCGGCCAATGCGGCGCTTTCGGCCAACGCCAAGGTTATTTCGGTGATGCGGCTTGTCGGTGCGCGCGACAGCTATATTGTCGACGCCTTTGTGCGGCGCTTTACGTTGCGCACTTTGAGCGGTGCGGCGATCGGCATGGTGCTTGGCGTTGTCGCAGTTGTCATGCTACCTGCTGCCCGCGGTGAGGCCGGTTTTCTGAGTGATCTCGGCTTTGCCGGGGCGGGTTGGCTCTGGCCGTTGATCATCCCTGCTCTAGCAGCGGTTGTTGCCTTTGCCGCCACACGCGCCGCCGCACGGCGCACCCTTAAGGAGCTTCGCTAATGCTTGCTTTTCGCTGGATTTTATCGCTAATTTACGTGGTGCTTAACGCCGTTGTGATGCTGCTGATCGGCATCATCTTTTTACCTTGGGCCCTGATCAGCCCCAAGGGTGCGCGGGCGGCATGCATGTGCTATTGCGCCTGGGTAATCTGGCTGGCGAAGTGGCTTATCGGCCTGAAAGTCGAAGTGCGCGGCACGCCGCCTTCTGGCGAAGTTTTGATCGCGGCAAAACACCAGTCATTTCTTGATATCATGGTCATTTATTATCACTCCCCGCAGGCCAAATACATCATGAAGAGAGAGATACTCTGGACGCCTGTCATTGGGCTTTATGCTTACCGTATCGGTTGTGTTCCGGTAAATCGCGGCAAGCGAGGGCAGGCGATCAAGAAGATGATTTCCGATGTGAAATCCGGGGCTGCAACGGCTGGACAATTGGTGATTTACAGTCAGGGCACGCGCGTCAAACCGGGCGAGTTGGCGCCCTATAAGGTTGGCACATTTGCGCTTTATGATCAGCTCAAACAGCCCTGCGTGCCTGTCGCGACAAACGCGGGCCTGTTTTGGCCCAAGGGCACTATCACGCGCAAAGCAGGCGTTGCTGTCGTCGAGTTTCTGGAGCCGATTGCACCGGGAAAAGCGCAAGCCGAGTTTATGGCCGAGCTTGAGGATGTGGTTGAAACCAAGTCAAATGATTTGATGCGTGAAGCTGGTTTTGATGTCTGATTATGTGAGCGATATTAGGCAGTTAGAAGAGCTCTACGGCAGGCCCGGGAGTGCCAGCCTGCGCAAAGTCGCGCAACAGATGACGCCGCTTTACCGCAAGTGGATCATGGCTTCGCGCTTTTGTGTGGTCTCGACAATTGGCCCTGATGGCACCGACGGCAGCCCGCGAGGTGATGATGGCCCCGTGGTGCGCGAGCTTGACGAGCACACGCTTTTGATGCCCGATTGGCGCGGCAACAACCGCATGGACAGTCTGCGCAACATTGTCGCCGACGGGCGCATTTCGCTGATGTTCATGGTCGCCGGCTCTGACACGATAGTGCGGGTGAACGGGCTGGCGCGGGTCAGTGTATCTGACGATCTGATCACACGGTTCAACGACCGAGGCCGCGTGCCGCGTTCGGTGATCGTGGTTAAGATCGGCGAGATCTACACGCAATGCGCACGCGCCCCGATGCGCGCGGGGCTGTGGACTTCAGGCGACCAAAGCGAAGGCCTGCCAACTGCGGGCGAAATTCTGGCGGAGCAGACCGCGGGCGAAGAGGGCGGCAAGCCCTACGATGACGCATGGCTTGAGCGGGCCAAGGCGAGCTTGTGGTCGGCGGACTAGAGCAGCTCTGCGGCCATTTCACCGATTAACTCTGAGTGAAATTGATTAACGCGCGCGTTGGGTTGGCGCGCTGCGACGATCTCGGCCATTGGGTCGGGCGCGTCGATTTTCGAACCTGCCATTTCCTGCAAAACGGCGTGGCCGCAGAAGGGGACGTATACCTCAGAATAGCCGCCTTCATGGGCCATCATCAACTTTCCATCGCAGAGTTTTTCGGCAGCTTGCATGACTTGGCGGGTCATCAGGCGGTAGGTTTCGGCGGTGCAAAGCTGGTGTGCGAGCGGGTCAAAAATGCTGGCGTCGTAGCCGCAAGCGATGATGATGACGTCAGGTTTGTATGCTGCCAAAGCGGGCAGAACGATGCGCTCCATTGCCTCGAGGTAAGTGTCATGTCCGGCACCAGCAGGCAGTGGAATGTTCTTGTTGTAACCGAGCCCTGCACCCTTGCCTTGGTCGGCTAAGTCGCCGGTATCTAAGGGATAATTGCGATCTTCATGCAAGCTGATGGTGAGCACATCGTCGCGGGTATAAAAAATGCCTTCGGTGCCGTTTCCGTGGTGCACATCCCAGTCGACGACGGCGAAACGCTTGGCCTGTCCGGCGGCTTGTGCGGCTTCGATCGCGATGGCGAGATTCGCCAGCAGGCAAAACCCGTTGGGCCAGTCTGGTAGACAGTGATGCCCCGGGGGGCGCGAGAGGGCATAGGCGTTTTTGACTTCGCCTTTGAGCACGGCTGAAAGCGCGGATTTTGACAGGCCAGCTGAAAGCGCGGCGATTTCATAGCCGCCTTGCAGGAAAGGTGTTCGGCGGCCAAGCTCGCCGCCGCCAGCGTCGGATGTTTGCTTAAACTTGGTTAAGAAGCTCTTGGGGTGGACGCGGGCGAGGTCTTCATAGCTGGCTTCGGGCGCGGTTTGCATTGCCAGCTCGGACGAGAGGCCGGTGACATCCATGAGGTTTTTCAAACGGCGTTTTGTTTCCGGGTTTTCGGGCAATCCGCCCGTTGCTGAGGGCTGCACGAGGCCACCAGCAGGAAAGGTGAGCACATAGTCGCCGCCGCCATGCCAGAAGCATTTCTCGTCCCAAAAGAAGCCGGTTGTCATGTGCAAAAATCCTGTTGAATCAGATTGTTAGTCACTGGTTTCGTCGCCGCGGCGCAAGGTGTAGACACCTTCAGGCAAGTCAAGTGCTGCGGCCAAGTCCTGTGCTTGCGACATGCTGAGTGTGATTTTTTGCATGGTCTTGGTGCGCGGGTCGTATTGCTCGAGGGTGATGCATTCCTCAAAGGCATTGATCACCACATCTTCGCCCAAAGGCGCTGAGCCTTCGTCGACGAGGGTGATCACGGTGCTGTCAAATTCGTGTTCGATTGAAAACATGCGTTAACCATAAGCAAGCCCCTGCCGAGCGCAAGTGATCAAAGGCGCGTGAGGGGGCTGGTCGGGGCTTGGCTTGCTGCTATGATGGGCTGGAAACTGGTTAAGATGGCGTTTGAAATGACAAGAATTCTCTGTGGGCTAACCGGCATTTCTCTTTTGTTTTTAGGTGCTTGCGTTGAAAGCACGGTGCCTCAAGAACCCGTTAGTAAACCTGCGGTAAGCGCAGCTTTGCCCGAGCGCACTGCGGCAAAGCTGTTTGTCAGAGTGGTTGACGTGGTTGAGCCGGTGGCTGAACGCGAATGTCGGGCGCGCACGAAAGGGATGAATTGCGATTACAAGATCGTTGTGGATGACCGCCCGGGGCAGCCTGTAAATGCGGCGCAAACGCTTGATAAAGATGGCCGCCCGATCATTATTTTCACCCTCGCGATGATCAAAGATGTGCGCAATGCGGACGAGCTGGCCTTTGTGATGGGCCACGAGGCGGCGCACCATATTGCAGGGCATTTGGAGCGCCAACAGCGCAATGCTTCGACCGGAGCTTTGGTGTTTGCAGGGCTTGCGGCTTTGGCTGGTGCTGACGCGCAAACCCTTCAAAACGCTACGGATATTGGCGCTCAGGTTGGAGCAAGAACCTACTCGAAAGACTATGAGCTTGAGGCCGATATCCTCGGCACGGTGATCAGCAAGAAGGCCGGATATGACCCTGTGAAGGGCGCGGCGTTTTTCTCGCGTATCCCCGATCCTGGGGATCGGTTCCTTGGAACGCACCCACCGAACGCACAACGTATTGAAGTTGTTCGCAAAACCGCGGCAGCGCTTTGATAAAGCTTGAAGGGGTGATCACGGATCGGGGCTCGAAGTATAGTGTTTCGGGCGGGCCTGCCGAGAGCCGTGCGGATGCTGACGCTTTCCTTAAGGCTTTGAAACGAAACAAGAAATACGCTAGGGCCACGCATAATACCTGGGCGATGCTCTTGCCCGATGGCACGCCGCTCAAGGCCGATGACGGCGAGGCGGGGGCTGGCATGGTGATCGTTAGAATGCTGGAACGCGAGGGGCTTTTGGGCCATATCGTCGTGGTGACGCGCTGGTATGGCGGCAAGCACTTGGGCGGCGACCGCTTTCGCCATGTGCAAGATTGCACGCGGGCTTACTTGGATGAAGTGGCGAAAGGTTAACGGGCGTTTTGAGCCTGTGACTTGCGTGCATATGGCAGTGCATACCACAGTGCATAATGCGTGCTGACAGTTTTGGCGGTACTGAATTGGTTAACTGGCTGGCGCAATGGTTAACAACAGGCGGAGCGCTTGGACCTCGGGGATGGTGCGAAGCGCCCTCCCCATGGGGGAGGGTTTGAGGCGTCTTGAAAACTGTCGAGGACAGTTTTAGCCGAAAACGGGCGGAGCCCCGAACGGGCGCGGCCCAATCGGAGATTAAGCTGGACATAGCTTTTGGGTTGAAGCTCTTAATTCAACTTGAGATAGTATCTGCAATTCTCAAAGGTATTGTTCGATGGAAATTTTGAAAGACGCTTTTGATGCGCTCTCACAAAGAGTGCGCTCTCCATTTTTCGGCTCAATTTTGTTCGCTTTTTTTGCGATTAATTGGAAGCCAATTTGGTATCTGCTTTTTGCAGACCAGCCAGTTCAAGCAAAGTTCGATTTCTTTGATAAGTCTACTGACTTTGGATCCCTGTATGCGTTTCCGCTACTCGCGGGAGTTCTTCTCGCGCTTGCTTGGCCTTGGCTACGTTTGTTGGGCGCATGGGTCGCCATTAAGCCGACCATGCAACTTCGAAATATGCAATCAGACTCTGCGATAGATCACCGCATTCATCGTTTAGGAAAACTGGCGGATGAAGAAAGAGCAAAAGCAAAACTTGCGGCTGAGACGGAGAACGCCAAAATTGACGCAGCTAAGCGACTGAAGGAAGCGCAGACTGTTAGCACTGAAACTGCTACGGAGATTGTTGGAGAAAGAGAAGAAAAGGAGTTGGCTGAAGAAAGCGATCTAGATTTTGGACAACTAGAAGATTATTCTTTTGCTATCGAAATATTGGCGAGTGCAGCTAAGTCTGACAATGGTGCAGTGAGAATACAAAACAACACGATAGAGAAGTACTCGAGCTTAAATGGCTGGGGAAAGGCCGTCCAATTAGAAAGCCATCGAGAAACTCTTGAAGCTCAGGCGACGATGAGTTTTTTGAAAGGCGTAGGTTTGGTTGGATCGAACTCTGGAGGAGGATTTGCAATTACCAGCTTAGGATATGAGGCTCTGGAATATTTCTCCGAATAAATAGGGCGTTCTAAGTTTCTGACAAACATCCCCACAAGTCATACTCCCCCGCCTCGTCCACCTCAACGCTGACGATCTGTCCAACCTTCAGCCCCTCAGTGCCTTCGTCTATGAACAGGTTCCCGTCAATTTCCGGCGCGTCGGATTTGGTGCGGCAGGTGGCGATGCCGTCTTCGTCTATGTCGTCGATGATGACGTCGATGCGCTGGCCGACTTTGGCGGCGAGTTTGGCTTCCGAGATGGCTTGGGCTTTTTCCATGAAGCGCTCCCAGCGGTCTTGTTTGATCTCCTCGGCAACGTGATCGGGCAGGGCATTGCTGCGCGCGCCCTCGACGTTTTCGTATTTGAAGCATCCGACGCGGTCGAGCCTCGCTTCGTCCATCCAGTCGAGTAGGGTTTGGAACTCCTCTTCGGTTTCGCCGGGGTAGCCGACGATGAAGGTTGAGCGCAGGGTGATGTCGGGGCAGAGGCCGCGCCATTCTTCAATGCGGTCAAGCGTGCGTTCGGCGTGTGCGGGGCGGGCCATGCGCTTGAGGGTTTCGGGGTGTGCGTGTTGGAAGGGGATGTCGAGGTAGGGCAGGATCAGGCCTTCGCTCATAAGCGGGATGAGTTCGCGCACGTTCGGGTAGGGGTAGACGTAGTGGAGGCGCACCCAGATGTCAGGCGAGAGTTGGCCGAGCTCGCGGGCGAGGGTTGTGATCGGCTGCTCGGTGAGGCCGCGGCGGATATCGCTGGCCCAGTCGGTGCCATAGGCTGAGGTATCTTGGGAGATCACCAGCAGCTCGCGCACGCCGTTATCCACAAGCTTTTCTGCCTCTCGCATGACGGCTTTATGCGGCCGCGAGGCGAGTTTTCCACGCATATCGGGGATAATGCAGAACTTGCACTTGTGATTGCAACCCTCTGATATCTTTAGATAACTATAGTGTCGAGGTGTGAGGGAAACACCGGAAGCAGGCAGCAAGTCAATGAACGGGTCTGGCGAGGGCGGCACAACGTTATGCACAGCGTCGAGAACCTGTTCATATTGGTGCGGGCCAGTGACGGCAAGGATGCGCGGGTGATGCTCGCGGATGTAGTCGGGCTCGGCCCCCAGGCATCCGGTGACGATGACTTTGCCGTTCTCGTTGAGGGCTTCGCCGATGGCGTCAAGGCTCTCGGCTTTGGCGGAATCAAGAAAGCCACAGGTGTTGACGATGACGGCCTCGGCGCCTGCGTAGTCGGGCGAGATGCCGTAGCCCTCGGCGCGCAGGCGGGTGAGGATACGCTCGCTGTCGACCAGTGCTTTGGGGCAGCCAAGCGAGACCATGCCGATTGTTGGCTGGCCATCACGGCGTGTTTCAGAAAGCTTGGCGTTTGCAAGATCGGGGCGCAGGGAGGGCGGATTTTGTGACATGTGCGGCGTATAACGGCTGTGCGGCGCTTAAGGAAGCACGATTGTGTGTGTCCGGTTGTGGTGCTTGCGTTGAGTGCATAGGTTTGGGGCGAAACCTAAGGAGGGTCGCATGGGGCTTATTCGCAAACTGTTGTTGGCAATTGTTGTTTTTGTTCTGCTGGTCGTGGCGGGTTTGTTCATGCTGCCGAAAGAGCGGATCGCGAAAGTTGCCAGCACCGAGTTGAGCAAAGCGCTTGGGCGTGACGTTGTGCTGAGCGGGGATCTCGGGATCAGCTTGTGGCCGGTGCTGGGCGTGAAAACCGGGCCTGTGCTTGTCGCGGCACCCGAGTGGGCGGGCGATGCACCGTTGCTCAAGGCAGAGGCGCTCAACATTGGGGTGTCGGCTGCGGCGGCTTTGCGCGGCGATATTGAAGTGCGGCGGCTGGTTCTGGTTGCCCCCGAAGTGTCGCTTGTGAAGGCAAAGGACGGACGTGAGAGCTGGGCGTTTGGCGACGACAGCGGCGAGGGCGGCAGCAGCACCGCGCGCAAGGTAAGCCTTGAGCGTGCCGAAGTGAGCGGCGGCAGCCTAGTTTACCGCGACTTGGGCACCGGGACTGTCGAGCAGTTGAGCGCGGTTGATGCCGTTGTCAGCTTGCCTGATCTGAACGGGCCTTTGACGGTGAGTGGCAGTGGGCGCCGTGGCAACGGGGCGCTGGCTATCGAGGCGGTTATTGCCGACGCTGGCGCGTTTCTGAGCGGCCGGTTGGTCGGTGTTAAGGCGAGCGTAACAACCCAGGGCGGGAGTGCCAGCTTTAACGGGCAAGCCACGCAAGCGCTTGATGCTAAGGGCAAGTTGCAAGTTAACGCCAAGAGCACCGCACAGTTTTTGGCGGCGCTCGGGCTTGATGCGAGTGCGCCGCCTCAGGGGCTGGGGCAGGCGATCGGGCTGAGTGCTGACATGATCTACTCTGGCGGCAGTGTCGTGAACCTGCGGAGCATGGCGCTTGATCTGGACAACAACCGCGTCGAGGGCGAGGTTGATGTGCGCTTTGATCGCGGGAGTGTGCCGATGGTGACAGCCAACCTGCGCGCGGGGGCGCTGGACTTTGCGGCGCTGAGCAGTGAAGGCGGAAGCGGCGAGGCAAGCAGCGGTTGGAGCACGACGCCGATTGATGCAGGCGGCTTGGCAGCGGTGAACGCCAAGGTGCGGCTTGCGGCGGCTTCGGTTGACCTAGGAATGATGACGCTGGGTGCGACGGATATGTCAGTGACGCTCGAGCAGTCACGCGGGGTGTTCAAGCTGAACAAAGCCACGGGCTACGGCGGAACAATCGTCGGTGAGTTTGTGATCAACAACCGCTCGGGGCTGTCTGTCGGCGGTGACCTGAGCGTGTTGCAGGCTGATGTGAAGCCGTTGCTGATGGATTTGGCAGGCGTTGAGCGTCTGTCGGGTAAGGGCGACGGGCAGATCAAGTTTCTTGGCGTCGGGCAAAACCTGAATGCGATTATGAACTCGCTTAAAGGCAGCGGTGGGCTGGCTATGGGGCAGGGCACGATCGCGGGGTTTGACCTTGATAAGCTGATGAGCAGCGGCAGTGCCAACGGCACCACGGTGTTCAACCAGATGGGCGCGAGCTTTACGATCGAAGGCGGTGTATTGCGCAATGACAACCTCCAGATGCTGCTTGAAAACTACAAGACCACCGGCTCGGGGCGTGTCGGCCTTGGGGCGCGCGACATTGACTATACCTTTGTTCCGACAGCGCTGCGGGCGCGGGGCGGCAAAGGGTTGGCTATTCCGGTGCGGGTGCGCGGGCCTTGGGCTGATCCGAAGATCCTGCCCGATCTGAGCGCTGCGATTGATCTGAACCTCGCCGAGGAGAAGGCAAAGGTTGAACAGAAAGCCAAGGATGCGGTGAAGGCCAAGATCGAGCAGGAGCTTGGCGTGACCCTTGAAGAGGGCGAAAGTGTCGAAGACGCTGTGAAAGAAAAGGTTGAGGACAAGGTCAAGAAAGAACTGCTGAAGATCTTCGAATGAGGGCGCGGGACTTCGCAGCTAGCGCTGGATGATCTCGGGCCAGAGGGCCGCATTTTTGCGGCGGAAGGCAGCGAGGTGACCGACCTCTCCGAGACCGAACTCGGCCGGCGACAGCACAACGTGGGTTTGCTTGGCGTCGGGGTGCCAGTCGCCTTGTTGCCGGACGACATGCGGCGGGATCATTTCGTCATCCGAAAGTGAAACGGTGCGCAACTCGCAGGTGAGCGACTGCGGGTTAGCGAGGCGCTTGTCGGGGTCGTTGTCACAAAACCCGCGGGTGGTGCACCAGCGCCGCCATTGCCAGAAAACACCTGACGGGATGTCAGCGCCGAGGCCGGTTTTCTTACCGGGGAGGTAGCCCATGACTGTTGTGAACAGCGGGCCGAGAACGTGCCAGAAGCTGAGCACAAAGAGGCGGTAGGGCATTGGATGTTCGCTTTGATACGCAGGGCCCGAGGTCACAGCGATGGCGCGTTTGAGGCGCGGCTCGGGGGCATGAAACCGGTGACCAAGACCGCCGAGAGAGTGGCCTATCATCCAGAGATCGCCTTCAGGGACGCGGCTGAGAAGGTAGCTGCGGGCGGCTTGCACGTCGTCGACAGCCCAGATTGCCATTGTGGCCTTTGAGGCTTTCATCGGCCCGTGGAGGGAGGCGCCGAAATCGCGGTAATCGTATGACAGGACGGCCAACCCGTGCTCGGTGGCGAGCCAGCGCGCGAAATGCTGGTAGTAGCCATGCGGGATGCCGGTTGCGGCGCTGATCAATACGGCACCGTTGGTGGGGCTGTCCGGAGCGAAAAATGTGCCTGTGAGGCTTGCCGTTCCGGCGGGGAAAGTGACAGTTTCTTCCTTCATGCAAAAAGGCTGACACAATGTGCCAGCCTTTGAAAAGTGCGACGTGGGGGAAGCTTGTTAGCTGTTGCTTTGGTTTTTTTGCACGATTTCAGCAAGCATGGTGTTGATCTGCTCGCCTGACATCGCCAGTGCGCCGCCGAGTTTGCCGACGAACTTTTGCTCTTTGCCGTCTAGCTGACCGTCAGAGGCAACGACCATGAGAACGCCTTTCATCATCAGTTCTTTTTCCTCGGGGTTACGACCCTTGGCAAAGCGCTTGAACTCGCTGTCTGAGAGATCTTCGTCGGCGAGATCAGCTATTTGGCGCACAGTTTCAGTTGTGAAGGTCTGACCTGTCATTTGCTGGGCGACGTTCTGGATTTCGGTGACTTCTTCGGGGGCGATGACGCCGTCGACTTTGGCGGCGTGGCACATGGCGTCGAGGATCGCTGTCGCTGTCGGGGTAGCGTCCCCCATCAGGGCTTCACGGGCTTTGCGGCGCTTGCGTGTGTTGAGATATCCCATGCCAGCGAAGGCGACGACAGCGAGCACAAGAAGCCAGCCCCAATGCCCCATGATCTTGTCTTTGATAGCGAGTTTGGCTGTGGCTGGCACGCTTTCGGGGATCGCGCCCGAGGCTTTGGCTTTTGCGAGGTCTGCGTCGCTGAGTGACATGTAGCGTTCGGCGATACATTTGTTGGGCGCGAGAACATAGCCTTCAAGGCTGCGGAACAGGTTGACGAAGAAGATCGAGTTGGTTTCGACCAAATGGCAGAGCGCGAATTTTGTGCCGTCGATTTCAACTTTGGTGTCGGAGACAAAGATCAGGTCTTGGCTTGATGAACCGCGGCGACGGGCTTCGGCTGCGTTGGCTGTGAAGACTGTCACTGCTGCGAGAAGGAGAGGAAAGATAAGGCGCATTTGTAAGGATCCTGTATTTGTTTTGGCCGACAAATAGCAGGGATGGATGCGTGATTTGGAAAAATGCGGCAGCTTTGCCATTAACCGCCGGGGTTGTGGCAAAGCTGCACTTTTTTAGCTATGAATAGCACCGTCGCCACAAGCGAGCGCGGCCTCGCGCACGGCTTCCGAGTACGTCGGGTGAGCGTGGCATGTGAGGGCGATGTCTTCGGCGGAGGCGCCGAATTCCATTGCCACGCAGAGTTCGTGGATCATGTCGCCAGCAGCGGGGCCGATGATGGCTGCTCCGAGCAAGCGGTCGGTTTCGGGGTGAACCATGAGCTTCACGAAGCCGTCGCCCTGGTGCACGGCCTTGGCGCGGGCGTTGCCCATAAACATGAACTTGCCGACCTTAGGCTTAATGCCTTGTTCTTTAAGCTGCGCTTCGGTCGCGCCGACTGTGGCCACTTCAGGCGTTGTGTAGACCACGCCGGGGATGACGCCATAGTTAACGTGTCCGTGCTTGCCTGCGACGACTTCGGCCACGGCCATGCCTTCATCTTCGGCTTTGTGGGCCAGCATCGGGCCTTCGATCACGTCGCCGATGGCGTAGATGCCTTTGACGTTGGTGGCCCATTGCGCGTCTGTCGCGATCTGGCCACGCTCGGTGCGCTTGACGCCGAGCGCTTCGAGGCCGAGGCCGTCAACATAGGGTTTGCGGCCTGTTGCGACCAGCACCACATCGGCGTCGAGCACTTCTTCCGCATCGCCTGCTTTCGGTTTGTAGGTGACTTTGGCTTTGCTCTTGGTGGCGTCGACTTTTTGCACGGCCGCGTCCATGATGAAGGTGAGGCCTTGTTTCTCGAGCAGGCGCTTGAAGGTGCGCTGCACGTCGGCGTCAAAGCCCGGGCAGACGGCGCTCATGTATTCAACCACAGTCACTTCAGAGCCGAGGCGCGCATAGACCGAGCCGAGCTCAAGCCCGATGACACCCGCGCCGATGACGACGAGTTTCTTCGGGATTTTGTTGAGCTCAAGTGCGCCTGTGCTGCTGACGACAACCTTCTCGTCGATCTCGACACCGGGGAGGGTTGCCACCTCGGAGCCTGATGCCACGATGATGTTTTTGGCGTCATGCACGTCGTCGCC
This sequence comes from Lentibacter algarum, assembly GCF_018860975.1. Classification (GTDB taxonomy): domain Bacteria; phylum Pseudomonadota; class Alphaproteobacteria; order Rhodobacterales; family Rhodobacteraceae; genus Lentibacter; species Lentibacter algarum_A. The sequence goes on along the minus strand of NZ_JAHKQI010000010.1, from coordinate 401,320 downwards.
GACTTTGACTTTGCCAACTTCGGGTATGCTCGCCCAGCCTTTGATCCAGTCGATCTTGTTCTTTTTCATCAAGAACTCGACGCCACCAGTGTTCTGGCCAACCACTTCGTCCTTGTAGGCAAGCATTTGTTTCCAGTCGACGGAGGGGCTTTTGCCTTTAAGGCCCATCGAGGCAAAGTTGTGCTCGGCTTCGTGCAGCATATGTGTGGCATGCAGCATGGCCTTTGAGGGGATGCAGCCGACGTTCAGGCAGGTGCCGCCAAGCGTTTCGCGCCCCTCAACGATTGCGGTTTTGAGGCCGAGCTGTGCGCAGCGGATAGCTGACACATAGCCGCCGGGGCCTGCGCCGATGATGATTACGTCATATGATGCCATTGTTTTGGCTCCTTATTTTGTATGTGCAGCGTTTTAGAAAAGCGCGGCGAGGATCATGAATGTTGAGGCGAGCAACCCGATAAACCAGATCAGCGAGCGCCAAGGGGCGAGGCCGAGGAGGTAGGCGGGCCAGTATGCTATACGGGCGATGAGATAGACCCATGCGCAGGCGGCGGTAAAGCTTGAGGCGGCTTCGCCGAGCGTGACGACGACAACCGCGAGGGTGAACAGGATGAGGCCCTCAAAGTGGTTGTTCATGGCGCGTTGGGCGCGGCCGGCGGTGCCTGTGAGGACATGTGCAACATCGCGTGGGCCAGCGGCTTTCTTGGGCCCGACTTGCCGAATTGACAGCGCCGAATAGAGGCTGAACTGCGCAACTTGGAGTAAGCCTGCGAGGGCGAGAACTGTAAGTTCGGTTGTCATGTTTTATCCTGTATCGTGATTGGCGTTCCGTTTGGCACAAGTGACCAGATTTCGCGCATTTGGGCGTTGGTGACTGCGATGCAACCATTTGTCCAATCATACATCAAGTGTAAGCGGGCGAAAACACCCCAACCGTTTGGCAAGCCGTGGATCATGATGTTGCCGCCAGCGGAGGCATTGCGTTCCTCGGCTTTTGCCCTGTCTTGAGCGTTGGGGTAGGATATGTGTAGGCTGAGGTGGGCGACTGAGTTCTGGTTGCGCCAGTCGATTGTGTAGGTTCCTTCGGGGGTCTTTTCGTCGCCTTCCTCGCTTTTGTGGCCCTCCGGGTTGGCCCCAAGCGAGATGTCGTAACTGGCGATCACCTCGCCATTGCGCAACAGGTGAAGTTCGCGCTTGTCTTTGAAGACGCGGATCTCGTCGGCCTGCTCGGAAGCGGCGGCCATGTCTGGCGGTGTGCCCGAGCCGATGCGCGCCATGAGCTTTGTGTAACCGATGACGCCGATTGCGATGAGGGCGATAAGGGCGAGGAGGGCTAGAGCGCGTTTCATGTTGCCACACTCCAGGCGCGGCGGCTTTCTGCAGTGAGAACTTCTGCGCGCAGGGCGGTGTCCGCGGCGCAGCAAGCGGTTTCAAGCGCGGCGATTTCGGCGTCATCGCGCCACTCGGTGAGGCGCGCTTGAACGGCAGGCCAGTGGCGCAGGATGCTGTCGTCTTGATGGGCGTTCTGGTTCGCCATCCGGTGCCATTTCGAACCGATGTGATACTTTTCGGAGCGTTTGCCTTGCCCGTCGCCGCGATGATTTTTCATCAGGAAATCGTCGCTGGCGCGGGTGTAGTGGTTTAAGACTGCGGCGTCGGGCTTAACGGCGCGCTTAACAGGGCGATACTGGCTTCGCTTGAGGGTGAAGGCGGCCTGAAAGCCGAGGTTCGTGCCGTCGGCGGCAACGGTTATGACATCGCGGGTGGGCTGTTGTGGCATATGGTCGTTGGCATGCTCGAACGCATCGATGCGAAACATGGATTTGAACTTGACGGTTTCAGGGTTTGGCGTGACCTCGCAGGCGGTGAAGTTTGGCAAGATCGGAAGAGTGCGGGCGCTGTGGCCACTGTCGCCAAAGGCGAGCCACGGCAGGGCGATGGCATCGGCATGACCGGTATCGGCGAGAAGGTCGGGGAGGCGGCCTTGGCCACTTCGGATATTGAGGAACTCGTCGGCGTCAATGTGGCAGAGCCAAGTTGTGTTGGTGGTGCGCAGGTATGCGAGTGCAAGGCGCATGGCGTTGTCTTGCGGGGCTTGGCCCTCGGCAACGGTTTGGTTGATGTGGGTCACGAGGCCACGTTTTGAGAGCGCGTCAAGCAGCGCATCAGAGCCATCGATGCAATCGTTGGTGACGATGACAATCTGCTCAAAGCCTATGACGCGGTGATAGGCGAGCCATTCAAGCAAGTAAGGCCCTTCATTGCGCATCGCGGCGGTGAGGGCGGTGCCTACTAATGAGGGCACCCTACGAACTCATAGATTTTGCGAAACCACCTATAGCACTTCCAAGAAAATCACCAATTGCAGAGAAATCTCTGTTCTGGTTTTTAGGTTGGACAACATACTCAGCGACCGTAACGGATTTTCCGTCAACTTCAAGCTTAGCACCCATAATTGCAATTCCTCGACTAGTGAGCGTTGGGCCAAGCCACGTCCAAGAGCCCATAGTGTGAGCTGTATTTGACCAGGTAACGATTCCTTCGTTAGCAAGCCAGTTCATACAGGGCTCCACTGTGTCCAGAAACTCTTCGTCTAGTTTGAAGTCGACATGATTGACCATCTCAGTATTGATCCCAATGTCGAGCAGTTTCGCGAGAATAGCAGAAATTACGATAGCGTTCTTTTCCAAAGCCTTCATGAAATAACCTCCTCAGTTAGTTGACTGCAAGCGTAGCACCCTCGCGTTTGAGAGGAAGCTGCGCTTGTGCTTGTAGGGAGTTCTTCGGCGCAAATTTTACAGATCCATAAGCAGGCGCTGTGGGTCTTCCAACGCTTCTTTGACGCGCACGAGGAATGTCACCGCGCCTTTGCCGTCGACGACGCGGTGGTCGTAGGACAGGGCGAGATACATCATCGGGCGGATCACAACTTCGCCGTTGATCGCCATTGGGCGGTCCTGGATTTTGTGCATGCCGAGGATGCCCGATTGTGGCGGGTTGAGGATCGGTGAGGACATCAGCGAACCGTAGACGCCACCGTTTGAGATGGTGAATGTGCCGCCTTGCATTTCGGCCATGGAGAGCTTGCCGTCGCGGGCGCGTTTGCCTTTCTCGCTGATGGCTTTTTCGATGTCGGCAAAGCTCATCTGGTCGGCGTCACGGATGACGGGGACGACGAGGCCTGTGGGGGTGCCAGCGGCGACGCCCATGTGGACGAAGTTTTTGTAAACCACGTCGGTTCCGTCGATCTCGGCGTTGACTTCGGGCACTTCTTTAAGGGCGTGCACGCAGGCCTTGGTGAAGAAAGACATAAAGCCGAGACGCGCGCCATGCTTTTTCTCGAACTCGTCTTTGTATTGCTTACGCAGGGCCATCACGGCGGTCATGTCGACTTCGTTATATGTCGTCAGCATGGCAGCGGTGTTTTGCGCCTCTTTGAGGCGGCGGGCGATGGTCTGACGCAGACGTGTCATTTTCACGCGTTCTTCGCGGGATGCATCGTCGGCCGAGACGGGTGCGCGCGGGGCTTGTGCTGCGGGGGCGGCTGGTGCCGGAGCGGCGGGGGCTGCTCCTGAGCCAGCATTCATCACGTCTTCCTTCATGATGCGGCCATCGCGGCCTGTGCCTTGCACTTGATCGGCGCTGAGGCCTTTTTCGGCCATCAGTTTTTCAGCCGAGGGCGCGTTTTTGGCGCCTGCTGCTGCGGCGGCGGTAGGGGCCGGAGCGGCGGCGGCTGGTGCGGCTACTGCCGCGCCTGAACCTGATGTGATCACCGCGAGTTTGGCGGCGGCGTCAACTGTTGCGCCTTCGGCTGCGATGATCTCGGTGAGCGTGCCTGCGGCGGGTGCTGGCACTTCGACGCTGACTTTATCGGTTTCGAGTTCACAAAGCATTTCGTCTTGCGCGACAGTGTCACCGACGGCTTTGAACCATGTTGCAACAGTTGCTTCGGTGACACTTTCGCCAAGCGAGGGCACCATCACGTCAACAGCGGCTCCGGCTTCTGAGCCTGCGCTTTCGGCGGCAGCTTTGGGGGCTGCGGCCGGCGCGGGGGCTGCGCCTTCGCCTGCGTTGATGGTTGCGAGCAGGGCGTCTACACCGACAGTTTCGCCCTCTGCGGCGACGATTTCGCCAAGCGTGCCTGCGGCGGGGGCGGGCACTTCGACGGTGACTTTGTCTGTCTCTAGCTCACAGAGCATTTCGTCCTGGGCGACAGCATCGCCCGGATTTTTGAACCATGTGGCAACGGTTGCTTCGGTGACGCTTTCGCCAAGTGTTGGAACGCGAACTTCTGTCATGGGTTATTTCCCCTTCTTAAGTGTGAGCGCCTCGTCGAGGAGGGCGGCTTGTTGTGCTTTGTGTGCTGAGGCGAGGCCGGTTGCGGGTGACGCGCTTGCGGAACGACCTGCGTAGATCGGGCGGGCGGTTTTGGCTTTGATGCGGCCCAAGACCCACTCGATGTTTGGCTCGATGAATGTCCATGCGCCTTGGTTCTTTGGCTCTTCCTGACACCAGACGACATCGGCGTTCTTAAAGCGTGAAAGCTCGCTGACCGCGGATTGTGCGGGGAAGGGATAGAACTGCTCGATGCGCATCAGGTAGATGTCGTTTATGCCGCGGGCGTCACGCTCTTCGAGCAGGTCGTAGTAGACTTTGCCCGAGCACATAACGACGCGTTTGATCTTGCTGTCGGCGACAAGCTTGGTGTCGGAGTTGCCTTGCTGTGCGTCATCCCACAACACGCGGTGGAAGCTTGAGCCGGTGGTGAACTCTTCGGCTTTGCTGACCGCGAGTTTGTGCCGCAGGAGCGATTTCGGTGTCATCAAGATCAGCGGCTTGCGGAAGGTGCGGTGAATCTGCCGGCGCAGGATGTGAAAGTAGTTGGCCGGTGTTGTGCAGTTGGCAACGATCCAGTTGTCTTGACCACATTGCTGCAGGAAGCGCTCGAGGCGGGCCGAGGAGTGCTCGGGGCCTTGGCCTTCGTAGCCGTGTGGCAGCAGGACAGTCAGGCCCGACATGCGCAGCCATTTGCTTTCGCCCGACGAGATGAACTGGTCGAACATGATCTGGGCGCCATTGGCGAAGTCACCAAACTGGGCCTCCCAGAGTGTCAGCGCGTTAGGTTCGGCGAGCGAGTAACCATACTCAAAGCCGAGCACGGCATACTCCGAAAGCATGCTGTCGATCACCTCATACTGCGCCTGACCGGCACGGATGTTGTTGAGCGGGTAGTAGCGCTCTTCGGTGTTTTGATCGACAATGCCCGAGTGGCGCTGTGAGAAAGTGCCGCGGGTTGCGTCCTGGCCCGAGAGGCGCACTGGGTAGCCCTCGGTCAGCAAGGAGCCGTAGGCCAATGCCTCGCCTGTGGCCCAGTCAAAGCCCTCGCCGCTTTCAAACATCTTGGCTTTGGCGTCAAACAGGCGGCCAACGGTTTTGTGCACTGGCACGCCCTCTGGCACTGAAGACAGTGCTTTGCCGATTTCTGCAAAGGTTTCGGGTTTGATCGCGGTTTCGCCGCGCTGGTAGTCTTCCTTGCGCTTATCAAGGTGTGACCACTTGCCATCAAGCCAGTCGGCTTTGTTTGGCTTGTAGTCTTTGCCGGCTTCAAACTCTTCAGACAGATGCGCCTGAAATCCAGCTTTCATGTCTTCGATCTCGCCCTCGGGGATGAGCCCGTCTTTGACCAAAGTCTCGGTGTAAAGCGAGAGTGTGGTTTTGTGGGTCTTGATCTTTTTATACATGATCGGGTTAGTGAACATGGGCTCGTCGCCCTCGTTGTGACCAAACCGGCGGTAGCAGAAGATATCAAGCACCACGTCTTTGCCGAACTTCTGGCGGAACTCTGTTGCGACGCGGGCGGCGTGCACCACTGCCTCCGGGTCGTCGCCGTTGACGTGGAAGATCGGCGCTTCGACCATCAGCGCGATATCGGTCGGGTAGGGCGAGGACCGGCTGAAGTGCGGTGCGGTGGTAAAGCCGATCTGGTTGTTCACCACGATATGCATGGTGCCGCCGGTTTTGTGCCCCTTGAGGCCCGACAGGCCGAAGCCCTCGGCAACCACGCCTTGTCCGGCAAAGGCGGCATCACCGTGCAGCAGGATGCCCATAACAGACTTGCGCTCTGCATCACCGAACTGGTCTTGCTTGGCGCGGACTTTGCCGAGCACAACAGGGTTCACAGCCTCAAGGTGTGAGGGGTTGGCAGTGAGCGAAAGGTGCACCGAGTTGCCGTCAAACTCACGGTCGGAACTGGCACCTAGGTGATACTTCACATCGCCCGAACCATCGACATCTTCGGGCTTGAAGCTGCCCCCCTGGAACTCGTTGAAGATCGCGCGGTAGGGTTTGTGCATGACGTTCGCCAGCACAGAAAGACGCCCACGGTGCGGCATGCCGATGATGATCTCTTTGACGCCCAGAGCACCGCCGCGTTTGATGATCTGCTCCATCGCCGGAATGAGGCTTTCGCCACCATCAAGGCCAAAGCGCTTGGTGCCCATATACTTAACGTGCAGGAATTTCTCGAAACCCTCGGCCTCGACCATCTTGTTCAAAATAGCTTTGCGGCCTTCGCGGGTGAAGGTGATCTCTTTGTCGTAGCCTTCGATGCGCTCTTTCAGCCAGCCCGCTTCTTCGGGGTTGCTGATATGCATGTATTGCAGCGCAAACGTGCCGGTATAGGTGCGCTTCACGATATCGATGATTTGACGCATGGTGGCAAAGTCGAGGCCAAGCACTTTGTCGATGAATATTGGCCTGTCCATGTCGGCTTCGGTAAAGCCGTATGACTTTGGCTCAAGCTCGGGGTGGGGCGTTGCATCGCGCATTCCGAGGGGGTCGAGATCGGCAACCAAGTGCCCGCGGATGCGGTAGGCGCGGATGATCATCAACGCGCGGATGCTGTCGAGCACGGCTTGGCGAACGGCCTCGTTTGTGGCGTCAACGCCAGCGCTTGCGGCGCCTTTCTTGATCTTGTCGGTGGCGGCTTTGCTCTCGCTTTCAACCCACTCGCCGGTGAGCGCTTGAGTGAGGTCATCGGCAGGCATTGGCGGCCAGTCGTTGCGCGCCCAAGACGGGCCAGTCGCTTCGGCTTTCACGTCAAGCTCGGCATCGCCCAAATCAGCGAAAAAGGCGCGCCATGCGTCGTCAACCGAAGCAGGGTCAGCGGCATACTGGCCGTATAGTTGCTCCAGATACGCGGCATTATGCCCCTGCATAAAGGAAGACGCGTGCTGCTGGTCGTTTGTGGGTTGGTCAGTCATTGGGAACACCTATGCGCTCGAGCTAATGTTTTGAGGCGTTTAAGGCCCGCTCAGGCCGGAAGGATCGCGGCGGCTAAATGAGCCGCCGCAACTATGCTTAACCAATCGCTTCAATCACGGCTTCGCCAAGTGTGGCGGGGCTGTCGGCGACGATGATGCCTGCAGAGCGCATGGCTTCGATCTTGTCTTCCGCGCCGCCTTTGCCGCCAGCGACGATGGCGCCAGCGTGGCCCATGCGACGTCCGGGAGGGGCCGTGCGACCCGCGATGAAGCCGGCTGTTGGTTTCCAACGGCCTTTCTTCTTTTGGTCGGCCAGGAACTCGGCTGCTTCTTCTTCGGCTGAACCGCCGATTTCGCCGATCATGATCATTGAGTGTGTCTCGTCGTCATCGAGGAACATGTCGAGCACGTCGATGTGCTCGGTGCCTTTGATCGGGTCACCGCCGATGCCGACAGCTGTTGACTGGCCGAGGCCCAAGTCAGTTGTTTGCTTGACCGCTTCGTAGGTTAGTGTGCCGGAGCGGCTGACAACGCCGCAAGTGCCGCGCTTGTGAATATGGCCGGGCATGATGCCGATTTTGCAGGCATCCGGCGTGATAACACCGGGGCAGTTCGGGCCGATGAGGCGGCTTGAGCTGCCTTCGAGCGCGCGCTGGACGCGCATCATGTCAAGCACGGGGATGCCCTCGGTGATGCAGATGATCAGCGGCATTTCGGCGTCGATCGCTTCAAGGATACTGTCAGCTGCGAAGGGGGGCGGCACGTAGATGACGCTCGCATTCGCTTCGGTGACGTGCATCGCCTCATGGACAGAGTTGTAAACCGGCAAGTCAAGATGCGTGGTGCCGCCTTTGCCCGGTGTCACGCCGCCGACCATCTTGGTGCCGTAAGCGATAGCTTGTTCTGAGTGGAATGTGCCCTGCGAGCCGGTGAGGCCTTGGCAAATCACTTTGGTGTTTTCGTCTACTAGGACTGCCATCGTGGTAGTCTCCTTGTTATCTTGTCGGGTGGCAACGCCACCTCAATTTGTGATGCGGGCCTGCGCGGCCCGCTGGCTATTCATTTGGCCCCTGAAGTGGCTGATGCATGATCAGCTTCGAGGGCAGCATTGGCGTATTCGAGGAACTCTTTGACGAATTCCTCCTTCGGAAGTTCGAGTTTCTTTACCAAATAGCCAATGCCGGCTTCGGGCGAAGATGAGATAGCTTTGGCGGTAAACCTGAGCTTGGCCGCAGCGTAAGCCTCAGGGGAAACCTTGATAGCTACTGTCTCCCAACGGCCATTAGCGGACACCCCGTATTGAACGGATTGAACCGCCGACCAAGGGATTTCGTTGGCGAACATACGCTTATCGCTAAAACCCGTCGGCTGAAGCAACATGCCTTTAGGCCGCCTCAGCAAAGCCAGCCCTCCGAGCACCATGATTGCTCCGATGCTCAGAAAGATCAAACCTACAATTTGCAGCGCCTCGCGGTCACTGCTGCCAGAGCCGCGAAGCCCAATGACATTGAGAGCCAGCCCTGCGCCAAAGACGCAGACGATAAGGCCGAACCATATCAAGCTCATGTCTGAACCGTTGGTTTTGAGTTTCTTGGTTTCCATCACCCGAACGCCTCTTACCCTTTAACCGCTTTCACGATTTTCTGGGCGCCGTCTTTGAGGTCGTCAGCGGCGATCACGTCAACGTCGGAGTTGTTGATGATGGCTTTGCCTTCTTCCACGTTGGTGCCCTCCAAGCGGACAACCAGCGGAACCTTGAGGCCGACTTCTTTCACCGCGGCAACGACGCCCTCGGCGATCACATCGCAGCGCATGATGCCGCCGAAGATGTTGACGAGGATGCCTTTGACCTGCGGATCGGAGGTGATGATCTTGAACGCTTCTGTCACCTTCTCTTTGGTCGCGCCGCCGCCCACGTCAAGGAAGTTGGCTGGCTCGGCACCGTAGAGCTTGATGATGTCCATCGTTGCCATGGCAAGGCCCGCGCCGTTAACCATGCAGCCGATCTCACCGTCGAGCGCGATATAGTTGAGGTCATACTTAGAAGCCTCAAGTTCTTTCGGGTCTTCTTCGGTGACGTCGCGCAGCTCGGCTATGTCGGCGTGGCGGTAGATCGCGTTGCCGTCAAAGCTGACTTTGGCGTCGAGCACTTTAAGGTCGCCCTTGTCGGTGACGATCAGCGGGTTGATCTCGAGCATCTCCATGTCTTTCTCAAGGAAAGCTTTGTAAAGGAGCGACATGAGCGCAACGCATTGCTTTACTTGTGCGCCTTTGAGGCCGAGCGAGAAGGCGATGCGGCGACCGTGGAAGGCCTGATAGCCTGTGGCCGGATCAACCGAGAAACTCAGGATCTTCTCAGGGGTGCTGGCTGCAACTTCTTCGATGTCCATGCCGCCCTCTGTCGAGCAGACGAAGGACACGCGGGATGTCTGACGATCAACCAGCAGCGCGAGGTAAAGCTCGGTTTCGATGCCTGAGCCGTCTTCGATGTAGATGCGGTTGACTTGCTTGCCAGCCGGGCCTGTCTGGTGCGTCACAAGTGTGCGGCCCAACATGCGCTTGGCTTCTTCGGCGGCTTCTGCAACTGACTTGGTGAGGCGCACGCCGCCTGCTTCGCCTGCGTCGGCTTCCTTGAACTTGCCTTTGCCACGCCCGCCTGCGTGAATTTGCGCTTTGACGACCCAAAGAGGCCCGTCCATTTCGCCAGCGGCGGTTTTCGCGTCTTCGGCTTTGAGGACAACGCGACCATCAGAAACTGGGGCGCCGTAGGAGCGAAGGAGGGCCTTCGCTTGATACTCATGGATATTCATGAAGTTTTCCCGTTTATTTGCTTCGGTTGCTAGAAGTAGTCGCACAAGGTTTCGGAAAACCTAAGGTGTTTTGATCAGTTTTTTGTAGAAACGGGCAATTTTGAGCGATTTGTGATCACAGGCTGAATTGTGTGATCACAAATACAGAGAGTTGACGAACTATGCCTCGGACAAAAGGGAATCACCTGTTTGTGGGAGGTGCCGGGCATTTAGGCTTGCAGTGAGCAGCGCCTGAAGGCAGTTTTGAAATCGTGGAGGGCGGAAATGACGAAGCCGAGTTTACAGAGCAGGGCGGTTTGATGCCATTGGTTCGGCTTGGCCAAAAGCTTGTTTTCTTTGCGCATATCCCCAAAACCGGAGGCTCTTCTCTTGAAGACTGGCTGAGCGCCGCAGGCCGGGTTGCGCTGCGGCACAACAGTGCGATCGAGGGCATGCATTGCCCACCGCAACACATGCATGCGGCGTTGTTTGAACCGTTGTTCAAGAACGGCTTTCTGGATGCGAGCTTTGCGGTGCTACGTGACCCGACGGCGCGGCTGGTGAGCGAGTATCGCTACCGTCGCGGGCAAGTCGAGCGCAGGGGCAAACGCGAGATGCCGAGCTTCGAGCGCTGGGCTGAGAGGGCGTTTCGCTTGTATGAAGACAACCCTTACTTTCTTGACAATCACATCCGCCCGCAGGCCGAGTTTGTTGGTGATGGCATGAAACTTTTCCGCCTCGAAGACGGGCTTGAGGCGGTGACTGACTGGCTGCAAGAGCTAAGCGGAGTTGAGGGGCCTGAACTTACGCATAAACTGCAAAGCACCGGCGAGGCTGTCGGTGTAAGCGTGGCGATGCAAGTGACGATCCGCAAGTTTTACGCGGCAGACTTCGAGCTGCTTGACAGCCTCACGTAACGAAAAAAAGGCGCCCCGAGGAGCGCCTTTTTGTAAATATATCAGAGGCTTATGCCAGTGAAGGGTCGATCTCTTTGCAAGCTTTGACGAGGCCTTTGACAGCGTCGACTGATTTGTCAAACATCGCCTGCTCGTCTTTGTTGAGCTTGATTTCGACGATCCGCTCAACGCCGCCAGCGCCGATCACGGTTGGCACGCCGACATAGAAGTTGTCGAGGCCATAGGCACCGTCAACATTTGCCGCGCAAGGCAGCAGGCGCTTTTGGTCTTTGAGGTAGGCTTCGGCCATCTCGATCGCTGAGGAGGCTGGCGCGTAATAGGCTGAGCCGGTTTTCAGCAGGCCAACGATTTCGGCACCGCCGTCGCGGGTGCGCTGGATGATCGCGTCAAGTTTGTCTTGAGTGGTCCAGCCCATTTTCACGAGGTCAGGGAGCGGGATACCTGCAACTGTCGAGTAGCGCTCAAGTGGCACCATCGTGTCGCCGTGACCGCCAAGAACGAAGGCTGTTACGTCGCGCTTGGAAACGTTGAACTCTTCCGAGAGGAAGTGACGGAAGCGCGCTGAGTCAAGCACACCAGCCATGCCGCAAACCTTGTTGGCGGGCAGACCGGAGAATTGCTGAAGCGCCCAGACCATCGCGTCGAGCGGGTTGGTGATGCAGATAACAAAAGCGTCTGGCGCGTGGGCTGCGATGCCTTCGCCAACTGATTTCATCACTTTGAGGTTGATGCCGAGCAGATCGTCGCGGCTCATGCCTGGTTTGCGCGCAACACCGGCGGTTACGATGCAAACGTCTGCGCCAGCGATGCCTGAATAGTCGGTCGTGCCTGACAAGTCAGCGTCGATGCGCTCGACCGGAGCACTCTCGGCGATGTCGAGGGCTTTGCCCTGTGGGATGCCGTCGGCGATATCAAACAGGATGACGTCTCCGAGTTCTTTGATGGCTGCGAGGTGAGCGAGCGTGCCGCCGATCATACCTGAGCCGATGAGGGCAATTTTGGGTCGGGCCATGGATATCTCCAATCGAGGTTAAATTTGCGCATGGCGTAGGCGCTTTGCGTGGCGAAAGCAAGAGCGCTGCGGTGCGGCGCGGCGAGAAGTGATCTTGCTTGTGGCCCTCTGATAGCGCTAATTCGGTTTAGAAACCGTGACTTTGGAGGCGTTTACAGTGGATCTTGGTTTTTTGCTGATTGCCGGTGCGGCTGTGGTCTTTGCGGGGGTGTCCAAGGCGGGCTTTGGCTCGGGGGCGGCCTTTGCGGCGGCGGCGATTCTGGCTCTGGTTGTTGAGCCGGGACTGGCGCTGGGTATCATGTTACCGCTGCTGATGCTGATGGACGCGGCGACTTTAAGGCCTTACTGGAAGCGCTGGCGTCGGGAGGACGCGCGGCTGTTGATTATCAGCGGTGTGCCGGGTGTTGTCTTGGGCGCGTTGTTTTACAAGGTTGCCGATGCTGATACGCTTCGGCTTCTGATCGGGGCGATTGCCGTTTTGTTTGTGATTTACCGGATCATTGGGCGCAGCGGCAGGTTGCCGATTGCGCAGAGGCCGATGGGAGCCGTGGGCGGTGCTTTCTTCGGGGTTTTGACCGGTTTTACCAGCTTTATCAGCCATGCGGGCGGGCCAGCGGCGGCGGTTTACTTACTGTCCCAGAAACCGGGCAAGACCGAGTATCAGGCGACGTCCGTGCTGGTGTTCTGGGCGATCAACATAGTTAAGGTCGTGCCCTATGCGTTTATGGGGATATTCACGTTAGAGACGCTGAAGGTTGACCTGATGCTGGCCCCGTTTGCGCTGTTTGGCGCCTGGCTTGGCGTCAAAGCGCATTTTCTGATCAGCGAACGGGTGTTCTTCGGTCTGACCTATGTGTTGCTGACGGCAACAGGCTGCAAGCTGATCTGGGATGGGCTGACATGAGTTTGCGGACTTTAACGATTGAAGACTGGCCCGAGGCCGAGGGGCTTTACCGGGAGTTGACGGCAAGCGGGGCGGTTGCAGGGCGCGCGGCTTTTGAAGCCGTGCTCGGGCACGCTGGCACGCGGGTTTTATGAAGCTGTAGGTTTCAAGGCCGATGAAAAGCACGGCATGATATTGCGGCTTTAGGCGTCATTGCCTTTGGCTGGCAGAGCTTCGGCCAAGGTTTCAAATGCTTGACCACTGGCGACGAGGCAGGTGAGGCCTGCGGCGGTTGTGACGGTGATTGTCCAAGTGCCGCTGGTTTGCGAGGCAAAGACTTCAACCACCGCATTGTTGGCGCCGAGGCCGACGGATTGCCGCGTTTCGCCGTATTTTTCGGCGAGGCGTTCAACGATGCGCTCGCGCGGGGCGCAGTTCTGGGATGCGAATGCGGGGGCCCCGATTACGAGTGCGATGACGAGAGCCGTTTTGGCTATGAGTTGCATGGTGAGAACCTTTCTTCCTAACGGATGTGCAATGTTCTTAGCCTTGCGCGCAGGGTTTGAGGTTTGGTTAACGAAGCGGGCGTTAAGACGAATGTGAGGGAAGTTTGAAGATTTGGGCTACAGTTTTAGGCGCCCATTCTGCATTGCAGCAACTTTGCACTTGAAGTTTTCGCCCGAAAAATGCGAGGTCTGCGCAACTTTATTGCTGACATACTCGGAGATCAAAATGGACATGCCACGCCCTTACCGCTCGGTTCTTTACATTCCCGGCTCAAAAGACCGCGCTTTGGAGAAGGCTCGCGGGCTTGATGTGGATGCGATCATATTTGATCTGGAAGACGCTGTGACGCCTGATGCCAAGGTTGAGGCGCGCGATACCTTGAAGGCGGCTCTGAAAGAGGGCGGTTACGGCGCGCGGGCGAAGATCATCCGGCTGAACGCGCTTGATAGTGCCTGGGGTAAGGACGATGCGGCGGCGATGAAGGATGCCGAGGCGGATGCTTTCCTGCTGCCAAAGGTGAACACGGCAGCCGATGTTGACGCGCTGGCGGCGATTGTCGGACAGGACAAGGCAATCTGGGCGATGATCGAGACGCCGCTTGGTGTGCTGAACGCCAAAGAAATCGCGGCGCATCCGCAGATGAAGGGCTTTGTTGCGGGCACCAATGACCTTGCCAAAGAGCTGAACTGCCGTTTCCGCGCTGACCGTTTGCCGATGCAGGCCAGCTTGCAGATGATGCTGCTCGCGGCGCGGGCTTACGGTGTTGTGGCGATCGACGGGGTGTATAACCAGTTTAAGGACGACGCGGGCCTGAAGGTTGAGTGCGACCAAGGCCGCGACATGGGCTTTGACGGCAAAACGCTTATTCACCCTGCGCAGGTTGAGGTGTGCAATGCGGCCTTCTCGCCAAGTGAGGCCGAGATCGAGCTTGCCAAACGCCAGATTGCAGCGTTTGAAGAGGTTGAAGCCAGCGGGCAGGGCGTTGCAGTTGTTGATGGTAAGATCGTCGAGAACCTGCATGTAGAAACCGCGCAGAAAATTCTGGCGATGGCTGCGGCCATTTCCGGCACGTAACAATAGGAGACGGCAATGACGATTTTGATCGCAGGTTTGGTGCTTTGGTATGGCGGGCACTTTTGGAAACGCGCACTGCCGGAAAAACACGCAGCGATGGGCGCTAAGGCCAAGGGTGTTTCGGCTTTGGTGATCGTCGCTTCGGTTGTGTTGATGGTGATCGGATATCGCGCGACCGAGAGCTTTGATCTTTGGATTGTGCCGTCATTCATGAAGCACATCACCGTTTTGCTGGTGCTGATAGCGCTCTACTTTACCAGCCCCGGGCCGAGCAAAGGCGCTGTGTTTTACAAAATGCGGCATCCGATGCTGATCGGCTTCAAGATCTGGACGATCGCGCATTTGCTGGTCAATCCTGATGTGGCCTCGTTTGTGCTGTTCGGCGGACTGCTGGCTTGGGCGGTGCTTGAGGTGATCGTGATCAACCGGAGCGAGCCAGAGTTTACGCCAAAGCCCAGAGGCAGTATCGGCAAAGATGCGATGTTCCTAGCGATCTCGGTGTTGCTTGTGGGCGTGATCGGCTATGTGCACGGGCTTGTTGGCCCCAACCCTTTCGGAGGCTGATATGCTGATTTATCGACTGCTGACAGAAGACGACACATCGGCGTTTTGCCACAAGGTTTCGGATGCGCTGAGCAAGGGCTGGGAGCTGTATGGCTCGCCGACTTATGCCTTTGACAGCGCGCGCGGTGTGATGCGCTGCGGACAGGCTGTGACCAAGAATGTCGAGACGCCTTACACGCCCGATATGAAGCTAGGAGCGCAGTGACTATGGCAAAGACAAATTCGGGCAATTTCTTTGAAGATTACAGCATCGGTCAAGTGATCGAGCACGCCGTGCCGCGCACTGTTGGTGAGGGCGAGCGCGCGCTCTATCATGCGCTTTATCCGGCAAGGCATGCGCTTTACTCGTCTGACATGTTCGCGGCTGATAGCGGGCTAGAAGGCAGCCCGATTGATGACTTGGCGGCGTTTCATGTGGTGTTTGGCAAGACGGTACCTGATGTGTCGCTCAACGCGGTTGCCAACCTTGGCTATGCCGAGGGGCGCTGGCTGCGGCCTGTTTACCCCGGCGATACTTTGCGCTCGGTGAGTGAGGTGATTGGCCTTAAGCAGAACTCTAACGGCAAGACCGGTGTTGTTTGGGTGCGCACGCGCGGGCTGAACCAGATGGAAGAGGTTGTGCTCGAGTATGTGCGCTGGGTGATGGTGCGTAAACGCGACTTGGATGCACCCGCGCCCGAGACAGTTGTGCCTGAGCTTAAAGGTGTCATTCCGGCTGATGAGCTGGTCATTCCCGAGGGCTTGGACTTTAGCACCTACGACTTTTCGCTGGCCGGTGAGCCGCACCGCTGGGGCGACTACGAAGTTGGTGAGCAGATCGACCATGTTGACGGTGTGACCATAGAAGAAGCCGAACATATGATCGCAACGCGGCTCTGGCAGAACACCGCCAAAGTGCATTTTGACGCGACATTCCGGCCTGACGGGCAGCGGCTTATATATGGTGGTCATATCATCTCGATGGCGCGGGCGTTGAGCTTTAATGGCCTTGCGAACGCGCAGATGATTGTCGGGCTGAACGGCGGCGCGCATGCAAACCCCTGCTTTAGCGGGCTGACGGTTAAGGCTTGGTCGGAGGTGCTGGACAAGGCTGAAACGTCAGCGCCGGGCGTTGGTGCGGTGCGCTTGCGGCTTGTGGCGACGAGCGGAGGAGATGCTTTCACGCTCAAAGGCGAGGATGGCAAATACCTTCCGCATGTCTTGCTTGATCTCGATTACTGGGCTTTGATGCCGCTGTAATGATGCTGTAATGATGCTGTAATGATGCTGTAATGATGCTTGAATTACCAAAAGAGTGAACCCGATGAACACTGTTGAAAAATCACCAAAATCTTATGGCCTGGCGGTTATACTGTGCGGCATTTTCGGCGTTGTAGGAGTGCATCACTTCTACCTTGGCAACATTATCCATGGTTGTGTTGACTTCGGGTTGTTCGTTATCGCTATATTGCTGTTTGTTAACGGGCAAGAAGGCTTAGGCATGCTTGTTTTGTTGGCAGACGCGCTGCATACGATCATAGTGTTTTATGCACTGATCACCGAACAGGCACGCGACTCGTTAGGGCGTGTGGTGAAACTATAAATTGTTATTAAACTTAGAGTGGAGCAGATAATGACAAATATGAACGAACAACAACCGAGTGCGATGGCTGGGCAGGAAAGCGAAAAGGGGTTTGTTCCCGCGGTGCTGCTTTGCTTCTTTTTGGGCGGGCTTGGTATTCACCGGTTTTACCTTGGCAAGCACGGCACCGGTATCTTGATGCTGTTGACGCTGGGCGGCCTCGGCATCTGGACGATCATTGATTTTGTGCGCTTGATCACCGGCTCACTGGGCGACAAAGACGGCCTGCCGCTTCGCCGCTAAAAGCATATGCGCGCAGCGCCTTTAAGCTCGCTGCGCGCTAACGCACCTCGTTACACATCAGGAGCGAACATGAAGTTTGTATACCCTTTTGCCCTTGCGGTTTTTTGTAGCCCCGCCTTTGCAGCGCCTGTCTGTGAAATGGGCGGAGCTGAGCCAGTCGAGTTGCTGGAAACGGCCAAGGCCGAATTTTTGAGGGGTGACTTTCAAGCTTTCAAAGACATCACAACCGAGATCATGGGCACGGCCAGCGAAAAGCTCGAGAAGCCAATTGCGCAGCTTGAGGGCTTGTTCCCCGACGGGTTTGAGAGCTGTCAGACCATCGTGCAGCGACGCGATAGTGGCGGGATGGTGCAGGAAGTGACCACCTTCAACATCAAGGGGCAGGACTTCCCTATGTCGGTGTATTTGCTGGCCGCTCCGATACGTGGCGAGTTGAAGGTCGGTTATCTTAACTTCAACACCACGATGACAGAGGTGCTGAAGAGCCTCTACTGAGGGTTTTTGTAAGCTATTGTGGTATTTGTGATCACGGTTAATGCGAGCGTGATCACAAACTGGCTTTCTTGGCATATGCGGCAATTTTTCCCGCAAAAATTGCCTTGATAGGCGTGACTCTGGCTCTAAAACCGTTATCAAAGAGGTAACGTGTGCCAGTGTATACCGTTTGCGTAACCAAACGGCACACCCGCAAGAGAGGATATGCTCATGGCTGATAGCAGCAAACCAATTGAACGCCCGCTTTCACCGCATCTGACAATTTACCGACCACAGCTGACATCGGGCACCTCGATCTTGGTGCGTATCACGGCGATTGCCTTGTTTGTGCTCGCGATTTTGCCGGTTTGGTGGCTGGCGGCAGCGGCCACTTCACATAGCTCATTTGCTGCCATCGACGGTTTTTTGCAAAGCTGGTTCGGTAGCTTGGTGATGTTTGGTGCCACATGGGCAATTTTTTATCACATGCTCGGACGCTTGCGCCATGTCATCTGGGATCTTGGATATTGCCTTGATGTCGAGGTTTCCGAAAAGATGGGCCTCGGGATGCTCATCGGAGCGACTGTGCTGACAGTCCTCGTCGCAATTATACTTTGAGGAGCGAGACATGAGATATCTCACCGACCGCAAACGCGCAGTAGGCTCTGGCTCGGCGCGAGAGGGCACGCACCATCACTGGCAACACTTTGTCAGCTCGGTCTTGCTTCAAGTGCTTCTGCCGTTGTTTGTTATCACTTTCGCCTGTGCCTTTGGCGGCAGTTTCGAGGAGGTCGTTGCTTACTATGCGCAGCCTTTCCCGCTGATCGTCACTACGTTGACGCTGATTGTCGGCATGCTGCATTTGATGCGTGAAGTACATGAGGCCATCGAGGACTATGTGCATGGCCCCGCCGAGAAGCTGCTCATCATCGCGTCGCAGGGCTTTGCTTACACCGTTATTGCCGTAGGTCTTTTTGCCCTCATCCGGCTCGCCGCTTTTTAAGGATACCGAACATGGCTGCTTATGAATATGAAACGCATGACTATGATGTTGTAGTTGTCGGAGCTGGTGGTGCTGGTTTGCGCGCCACATTGGGCATGGCCGAGCAAGGGCTGCGGACCGCTTGCGTGACCAAGGTTTTCCCGACGCGCTCACACACTGTTGCAGCGCAGGGCGGCATTGCTGCCAGCCTGAGCAACATGGGGCCGGACAACTGGCAGTGGCATATGTATGACACGGTTAAGGGCTCTGACTGGCTTGGTGATACCGACGCGATGGAGTATCTGGCCCGCGAAGCCCCCAAGGCTGTGTATGAGCTTGAGCACTATGGTGTTCCGTTTTCACGCACCGAAGAGGGCAAGATTTATCAGCGCCCGTTCGGCGGCCACACAACCGAGTTTGGCGAAGGCCCCGCCGTGCAGCGCACCTGTGCTGCCGCCGACCGCACAGGTCACGCTATTTTGCACACGCTTTACGGGCAGTCGCTCAAGAACAACGCCGAGTTCTATGTTGAGTACTTCGCGATTGATCTGATCATGTCCGACGATGGCCAATGCCAAGGCGTTGTCTGCTGGAAGCTTGATGACGGCACGATGCATGTATTCAACGCCAAGATGGTTGTGTTGGCGACGGGCGGCTACGGGCGCGCCTACTTCTCGGCCACATCGGCACACACGTGCACGGGCGATGGCGGCGGTATGGTTGCGCGCGCAGGGCTTGCTTTGCAAGACATGGAGTTTGTGCAGTTTCACCCGACAGGTATCTATGGCTCGGGCTGTTTGATCACCGAGGGCGCACGCGGTGAAGGCGGCTACCTCACCAACTCGGAAGGCGAGCGCTTTATGGAGCGCTATGCGCCGCAGTATAAAGACCTTGCTCCGCGTGACTATGTGAGCCGCTCGATGACGATGGAGATTCGCGAGGGCCGCGGTGTTGGCGCCGAGGGTGATCACATTCACCTCAACCTGAGCCACCTGCCGCAAGAGGCCTTGGCCGAGCGTCTTCCAGGCATTTCGGAAAGTGCGAAGATCTTTGCTGGCGTTGATGTCACCAAAGAACCTATCCCTGTTATTCCGACCGTGCATTACAACATGGGCGGCATTCCGACGAACTACTGGGGCGAGGTGATGAACCCGACGGCGAAAGACCCGAACGCAGTTGTGCCCGGCCTTATGGCTGTGGGCGAGGCGGGCTGTGCCTCTGTGCACGGGGCAAACCGCCTTGGCTCAAACTCGCTGATCGACTTGGTGGTGTTTGGCCGTGCGGCGGCGATCCGCGCAGGCGAGGTTGTTGATGCCGACGCACCTGTGCCAACCATGAACCAAGCCAGTGTTGACGCCGCGTTTGAGCGGTTTGATGGTTTGCGCCACGCCAAGGGCAATGTGGCCACGGCGGAGCTACGCCTTGAAATGCAAAAGACCATGCAGGCCGATGCGGCTGTGTTCCGCACCTCTGAAACACTGAAGCAGGGTGTGAAAGCGATGACCGGAATTGCGGGTAAGATGGATGACCTGAAAGTCACCGACCGCAGCCTTGTCTGGAACAGCGACCTGATGGAAACGCTGGAGCTGGCGAACCTGATGCCCAACGCTTTGGCAACCATTCACGGTGCGGAAGCGCGCAAAGAAAGCCGCGGTGCGCATGCGCATGAGGACTTTGCCAAGCGAGACGACGAGAACTGGCGTGTTCACACGATCAGCCGTGTTGACGGCGCCAAGGTTAAGCTGACGCATCGGGATGTGGTGAAAAAACCGCTGACCACCGAGAAGGAAGGCGGCATCAGCCTCAAGAAAATCGCTCCGAAAGAGCGCACGTTCTGATGCGTTTGAGGGCTGCATATCTGGTGGGCATTTTGGCGCTCGCAGGCTGTGACACGGCGCAGGAGGCTGTTGACGATGCGGCCCGTGTGACGGCGAAAGCGACGGTTGAAAAGGTATTGACCGCGCATTTACCGAACACAGTTCCGGCCAAGCTTGTGACGCCCTATTCAGACTGCCTGATTGATGCCGCCAACAGCAGTGAGTTGTTCAGCCTCTCGCGCGATGCGGTTGCTGGTGTTGATGCCGACACAATCGCTTTGGTCACTGACCTGTTGCAACGACCCGCTGCAACCAAGTGCATAGCTGAGGCGACTGTCGCCCAGCTGAGTTTGTAGGAGCGCCGGCATGATCCGCGGTCATATGGCAACTTATCCTGCGCGTGAGCCCAACCTCGAGGTGACACTCGCCGCGATTGCGCCGCAAGTTGAGCAGCTGTTTTTGTGCCTGAACGAGTATACCGAAGTGCCCGCGTTTTTGAGTGCTTACAAAAATATTGTGCCTTATCTGCCCGAGCAGGACTTAAAAGACATCGGCAAGTTTGTGTTTGAAGCGGAGGATGATGATGACGTCTTCCTGCTTGATGACGATCTTTACTATGCGCCTGACTATGTTGACCATATGATGTCGGTTTTGCCTTCGGCGGCTGACAAGGCTGTTGTGCTGGGTGTGCATGGCTCGACGATGGTTGAAGGCTTTGAGGAACGTGGCTTCCGGCGGACGTTTCACAAGATGCGCAAGCCGCTCGAGAGCTCGATCTGTGTTGATTTTGTCGGCACCGGCACCGTTTACACCAAGGGACGCAACCTGCCGCCTTTTGCGGTTATGCAGAGCGCACAGAAATTTACCGATATTCGCTTTGCCAAGTGGTGCTTTGAGAACGGCATCACCCATATTTGCGTGGCGCGCAAAGGCCGGTTGATTGTCGCTCAAGAGACTGAAGATAGCATTTTCCATTCGTTCACCAAGGGGCTGCCTGACAGCGTGCTTGGGGAGGTGAAGGAATTTGGCCGCAAGAATCCACATCTGGGCCAGACCGCCGAGAGCTTTATTGCCGCATTGGGCAAGGGCACTCGCATGTCTGGAGAACTGAAAGGAAACGAACCATGGTTCAGCTGACCCTGCCCAAGAACTCGCGTATCACGACGGGCAAGACATGGCCCAAGCCGACAGGTGCGACGAATGTGCGCCAGTTTGATATTTATCGCTGGAACCCGGATGACGGGGCCAACCCGCGTGTCGATACCTACTTCCTTGATATGGACACCTGCGGCCCGATGATCCTCGATGCGCTGATCAAAATCAAAAACGAGATTGACCCGACGCTGACGTTCCGCCGCTCGTGCCGCGAGGGCATTTGCGGCTCTTGTGCGATGAACATTGACGGTATCAACACGCTGGCCTGCATCTACGGCATGGACGAAGTGAAGAGCGGCACCGTGAAGATCTATCCGCTGCCGCATATGGAAGTGGTCAAGGATCTGATCCCCGACCTTACGCATTTCTACGCCCAGCACGCGAGCATCATGCCTTGGCTTGAAACCAAGACCAACCGCCCGCAAAAAGAGTGGAAGCAGTCGATCGGCGACCGCAAGAAGCTTGATGGCCTGTATGAGTGCGTGATGTGCGCCTGCTGTTCGACGTCTTGCCCGAGCTATTGGTGGAACTCCGACAAATACCTCGGCCCTGCAGCGCTTTTGCATGCCTACCGCTGGATCGTGGACAGCCGCGACGAGGCAACTGGCGAGCGCTTGGACGACCTTGAAGATCCGTTCAAGCTTTACCGTTGCCACACGATTATGAACTGCGCCAAGACCTGCCCTAAGGGTCTGAACCCAGCGAAAGCGATTGCAGAGATCAAGCGCATGCAGGTTGACCGCGTCGTTTAAGTTACGAGATTTCGAAATCTGAAAGGGGCACAGTCTGTAACGGGCTGTGCCCCTTTTTGTGGCATGCATTTCAGCGCTGGTAGCTATGCAAAATCGTCTGCTGTTCAGGCGAGCATGTCATGTTAAAAGGGCGGCGGGAGGAGTTTGAAACCAGTTAAGGAACAAACTCATGACGATGCAGACACCCACCCGCGAAGAGGCAAATGCTGCAGCTTTGGCTGACCTTGAGCAAGCCTTCGCCTATTACACGCCCCAAACCCCGAAAAACGCGCCGCAAAACCACTATGCAGAAGTGCCTGTCGCCGCGTAGTCGCTAGACAAGATCAAAGCCGCCTTCTAGCCTTGGCTTAAAACGAGGGCGTAGAATGAAGCATGACATTATTGTCGTCGGGGCAGGCCTTGCAGGCATGACGGCGGCGCATGAGGCCGTGTTGCGTGGCAAACAGGTTTTGCTGCTTGATATGGAAGGCCCGCAGTCGCTTGGTGGGCAGGCGTTTTGGAGCCTTGGCGGGCTGTTCATGGTCGACACACCCGAGCAGCGGCGCATGGGTATCAAAGACAGCCGCGAGCTGGCAATGAATGACTGGCTCGGCTCGGCGCAGTTTGATCGCGCAGAAGATGAAAACCCTCGCAAAGTTGCAGAAGCCTTTGTTGACTGGGCCGCAGGCGGGATGCGCGAAGAGCTCTCCAAGATAGGGTATAGCTGGTTTCCAGTGGTTGGCTGGGCTGAACGCGGTGGCGCGCAAGCGCACGGGCATGGCAACTCGGTGCCGCGGTTTCACATCACTTGGGGTGTTGGTGAGGGCATCGTTGCACCTTATGCGGCGCTCATGGCCGAGCATGTAAGGAGCGGCAAGCTGGTGATCAAATACCGGCATCGTGTAACGGCACTTGATATAGCCGACGGGCGCGCCACGGGCGTTGCGGGCGATATACTGAAGGACGACGACGCGCGGCGCGGGGCTGCGAGCAACCGTGACGTTGTTGGCGACTTTGCGTATCAGGCGGATGCCGTTGTGATCACCTCAGGCGGTATTGGCGGCAACCACGATTTGGTGCGCAAGATGTGGCCGACCAAACGCCTCGGCCAAGCGCCTGAATTTTTGATCTCGGGCGTGCCAAACTATGTTGACGGGCAGATGGCTGAACTTGCCAAGACGGCAGGTGCCGGGGCCATCAACGAAGACCGGATGTGGCATTATGTTGAGGGCATTCAGAACTGGGACCCGATCTGGCCGAAACACGCGATCCGCATTTTGCCGGGGCCTTCGTCGCTATGGTTTGACGCGCTTGGCGAGCGCATGGAAGCGCCGTATTTGCCCGGGTTTGACACCCTTGGAACACTCAAGCGCATCCTGAGCACGGGGCATGGACACAGCTGGTTTATCCTCACACAGAGCATTATCGAGAAAGAATTTGCGCTGTCGGGATCAGAACAGAACCCTGATCTGGCTGCAGGTAAGTGGAGCGCGGTTCTCAAAGAGCGGCTCGGCAAGGGCGCGACGCGGGCGGTTGAAGCGTTCAAGAAAAACGGTGCCGATTTTGTTGTCGCCGATGATCTGGACGCGCTGGTTGCAGGCATGAACAAGCTGAGCGATGTGCCGCTTGATGCGGGCAAGATCCGAAGGCAAGTTGAGGCGCGCGATTTGCAGATCGAGAACCCGTTTAGCAAAGATGCACAGGTGACAGCCATTCGCGGCGCACGGGCCTATCGTGGCGACAGGCTTATTCGCACAGCGAAACCGCACCGGATACTTGACGACAAACACGGCCCCTTGATCGGTGTGAAGCTCAATGTTCTGACGCGTAAGTCACTTGGTGGGCTGCATACGGATGTGCATGGGCGGGTGCTTGACGGGGCTGGTAATGTCATCGAAGGGCTCTATGCAGCGGGCGAGGCCTCGGGTTTTGGCGGCGGCGGGTATCACGGCTATAACGCGCTTGAGGGCACTTTCCTTGGTGGGTGTTTGTTCTCTGGTCGTGCGGCAGGGCGTCATGCAGGATAGCGGTTTTCCAGTTATTCATGCGCAACGCGCTGTTGTCGAGCCGAGCGAGCATTTCGTTTTTGGCGAGCGCAACACCGGCACCAACCTTGTGCATAGCCTGCTGATCAAAAACATCCCCGCACTCGCGCGTTCTGCTGGTGACAGGATCGGAGCGCACGGCTTTCGCTATGGCTGGAAGCACGGGTTTCCCATGATGGTTGCGGCACCGGCGAGCACCTTGGCCGTGGTGTTGTTTCGTGGGCCAGAACCCTGGTTGCGCTCGATGCACAAGCGGCCCTGGCACGCGCCCGAGCGCGCGGCGATGCCATTTGCCGAGTTTATCAGGGCTGAGTGGGTCTCACGGATTGACGAGCAGAACTTTGGTGTTTTGCGAGACGATGCCCGTTGGGGCGCTGAGTTGCAATATGACAGACACCCGCTGACGGGGGCAGGGTTTGACAATATTCTGGCCTTGCGTAACGCCAAGACGACAGGGTTTTTGTCACTGGCTGCGCGATTTGAAAGCTGTTTGCTGGTGCGCCATGAAGATGTGAGCGCTGACCCTGAGGGTTTTGTTGAATGCGTCTCGCAGTTGAGCGGGTTGCCGCGGTATGAGCAGTTTCGGCCGGTTGAAGCGCGGCGTGGACGCGCGACGGAGGGCAAGTTCACGCCTGCTGAATATGCGCCGCTTGAAGAGGCTGACCATGCGTTTGTCTGGCAGAGGCTTGAAGTTTCGCAAGAGGCGCGGTTAGGGTATTTTGAACACCCGCAGGAGGCTGGCGATGCGTGAACCCGAGGATGCTGCCGCAAGGCGGGCTATTGAGCCGGTGATATGCTACCCCAACGAAACGCTGCCCGAGGTGCCCTTGGCGCTTTACCAAGCGGCCCGTAAGGGGGCTGTGAAGGTGGGTGAGGTTGTTGCGGAGCCAAGGGAGGCCTGCTGCTTTGAAGTGCCGGCTGGCAGTTTCTTTCGGATCAGCTCGGTTGAGGGGCCGCAAGTGGGCGATCTTAACCTGTGGAACCTGCATGATTTGAGCGAGCGGTTCTACTCAGGCAAGACTCGTGCGCTGCATGGCACGCATATCAGCACCGGAGAGCGCATGTGGTCGTCGTTTCCGAACCTGCGGCCCATGGCGACGATCGTTGCTGACACGCTTGACTGGTATGGCATCGACGCATACGGCGGATCGGTGCATGATGTGATAGGCACGCGCTGTGATCCATACACTGGCAACTTGCTGAGTGGCGCGCAGTATCATCATTGCTGTCATTCCAACCTGACGCGGGCTGTCGCGGATCACTTAGGCGTAGGTCTATCTGAGGCCGAGCCGTATGTGCATGACGTGTTGAACGTGTTCATGTGCACGGGGTTCACGCGGAATACCGGCCAGTATTTTATGAAGGCATCGCCTGTGCGGCCCGGAGACTATCTGGAGTTTTTTGCCGAGATTGATCTGCTTGGTTCGCTGTCGGCTTGCCCCGGAGGAGACTGTTCGAGCGAGCACACCTCTGATGCGGCGGCATGTTATCCGCTGCTGGTCGAGATGTTTTCCCCTGTTGAACGTGCGCTGGACGGTTGGGAAAGCCCGAAGCGGAGTGGCTATCTTGGAGGGCATGGGCGCTAGAGGTTTCGAATTTGCTTGCGCAAATCCGACCGGTCGTGGGGCTAGCCCCCCGAACCCCCCAGGATACTTAGGCCAAGAAAAAGAACTAGGATGGGAAGGCGGCGTCGAGAGCGACTTGAACCATGTCACCGAAGCTGCGTTCGCGCTCGGAGCTGGGCAGGGCTTCGCCGGTTTGCAAGTGATCCGAGACCGTGAGCACGGCAAGGGCACGGGCACCGAGGCGGGCGGCGACGGTGTAGAGTTCGGCAGCTTCCATCTCGACTCCGAGGATGCCGTGGCGTGTCATTTGCTCGGTGAGGTCGGGGCGCTCGTCGTAGAAGACGTCGGATGAGTAGATTCCGCCAACATGAGGTGTGAGTTTCATCGCTTCAGCGGCATGGAAGGCTTTGTGCAGCAGCGTCCAGTCGGCGGAGGGGGCGAAGTTGACCTCTTTGAACAAGCCCATTGAGGGGGTGTTGAGTGACGTAGCTGTCATGGCGATGATCACGTCGCGAATTTTGACATGTGGTTGCATCCCGCCGCAGGAGCCGATGCGGATCAGGGTTTTGGCACCGAAGTCGCGGATCAGCTCATTGGCGTAGATTGACAGGGAAGGCATGCCCATTCCAGAGCCGTGAATGGTGACGGGGTTGCCTTTGTAGGTGCCAGTGAAGCCGAGCATGCCGCGCACTTCGTTGACGAGTTTAGGTTTCTCTAGAAACGTTTCGGCTGCCCATTTGGCGCGGTAGGGGTCGCCTGGCATGAGGACGGTTTCGGCGATATCGCCTTTGTTTGCGCCAATGTGGACTGTCATGTTGCGTGCCTTTCGCTGAGTTGTGCTTAGGATAGCGTCAAAGCGAAAGGCAGTGCAATGTGCTGTGCAATGTTGTGCAATGTGCTGTGCACAGATCGGGTTATTCGGCCGCTTCTGGCGTTGGTTCGGCAAGGGTGATGACATCGGCCATGATGGTGTTGAGCTCGAAGTCTTTGGGTGTGTAGACACGGGAAACGCCCATTGCCAGCAAACGCTCGGCGTCGTCGTCGGGGATAATGCCGCCGACCACAACGGGTGTTTGCGAGAGGCCTGCCTCAGCCATGCGCTGCATGAGTTCTTCAACGAGGGGGATGTGACTGCCTGACAGGATCGAGAGGCCGACGACGTGGGACTTTTGCTCCAAGGCGGCGGCGACCAGCTCTTCTGGTGTCAGGCGGATGCCATCGTAGGTGATATCCATGCCGCAGTCGCGGGCGCGGAAGGCGATTTGCTCGGCGCCATTTGAGTGGCCATCAAGGCCGGGTTTGCCAATGAGGAAGGCAAGGCGGCGGCCGAGTTTGTCGGACATGGTGTCAACGGCAGCGCGCAGTTCTTCCAAGCCTTCGGTTTTGTTTGAGGGCGAGGGGGACACGCCGGTTGGGCCGCGGTATTCGCCGTGCACAGCGCGCATTTGCTCGGCCCATTCACCGGTTGTGGCGCCGGCCTTTGCGGCCTTGATGCTGGCGGGCATGATGTTCTTGCCGGCTTGCGCATCGGCGCGCAGGGCAGCAAGGGCTTGCTCGACTGCTTTAGTGTCGCGCTCGGCGCGCCATGCGTTGAGGCGGCTGACTTGCTCGGCTTCCATCGCTGGGTCAACAACCATGATGCCGCCGTCTTCAGACATCAAGGGGGATGGCTCGGTTTGTGTCCATTTGTTGACACCGACGACGACGGTTTCGCCCGCCTCGATGCGGCCCAAGCGGGCGGCGTTGCTGTCGACAAGCCGTGATTTCATATAATCGATCGACGCGACAGCACCGCCCATGCCGTCAAGGTTGGCAAGCTCGTGGCGCGCGCCTTCCTTGAGCGCTTCGACTTTGCGGTCAACGGCAGGGTTGTTGTCGAACAAGTCGTCATACTCAAGCAAGTCGGTTTCGTAGGCCATGATCTGCTGCATGCGCATTGACCATTGCTGATCCCATGGGCGCGGGAGGCCGAGGGCTTCGTTCCATGCGGGGAGTTGCACAGCGCGGGCGCGGGCTTTTTTGGAAAGCGTCACGGCGAGCATTTCGATCAGAATGCGGTAGACGTTGTTTTCCGGCTGCTGCTCGGTGAGGCCAAGCGAGTTGACTTGCACGCCGTAGCGGAAGCGGCGGAACTTGGGGTTTTCAACGCCGTAACGCTCAAGCAGGATCTCATCCCAGAGGTCAACGAAGGCACGCATTTTGCACATTTCGGTGACAAAGCGGATGCCAGCGTTCACGAAGAACGAGATGCGGCCGCAAAGCGCGGGGAAGTCTTCCGCGGGCACACGCGGCTTGAGTTCGTCAAGCACGGCAATGGCTGTGGCGAGAGCGAAGGAGAGCTCTTGTTCGGGCGTCGCTCCGGCTTCTTGCAGGTGATAGGAACAAACGTTCATCGGGTTCCACTTGGGCACATGTGTGTAGCAATATTCGGCGACATCACCAATCATCTTGAGGCTCGGCTTGGGCGGGCAAACGTAAGTGCCGCGGCTGAGGTATTCTTTGATCAGGTCGTTTTGCACGGTGCCTTGCAGCTTGGATATATCGGCGCCTTGCTCCTCGGCGACGGCGATGTAGAGCGACAACAACCAAGGGGCTGTGGCGTTGATCGTCATCGAGGTGTTCATCTGCTCAAGCGGGATGTTGTTGAACAGCGTGCGCATATCGCCGAGGTGACAGACAGGCACGCCGACTTTGCCGACTTCACCGCGCGACAGGGTGTGATCGCTGTCATAGCCTGTCTGCGTGGGCAGATCGAAGGCCACCGAGAGGCCTGTCTGACCCTTCTCGAGGTTGGAGCGGTAAAGTGCGTTTGACGCTTCGGCGGTTGAGTGCCCGGCGTAAGTGCGAATGAGCCACGGACGATCTGCTTGGCGATCAGTTTTAGCGGTTTTCTGCGGTTGCGACATCGGTGGGCCTCGTGAATCGGTTTCGGTAATTATCTTACGTTGAAAGACTGATACTTGGAATTATCTGGCGCGTCAATTCGCTGCGTTGCGGCATGTCGGCGAGGCTGCGTGGCAATCGCGCTTGCAAGAACGGGCCTGTTTCGCCAATGTAAACTATGTTTCAAGTGATCGAAGTTCCGCTCTGGCTATTGGGTGTTATTCTGCTTTTTGCAGCGATAACGTTTGCCTCGCATTTCCTGTTTCCTTCCGTGCGTTGGTTCTTCCGGCGGCGGATGGAGAAGGCTGTTGCCAAGCTCAATGAGAAGCTTGAC
Organism: Lentibacter algarum; assembly: GCF_018860975.1. Classification (GTDB taxonomy): domain Bacteria; phylum Pseudomonadota; class Alphaproteobacteria; order Rhodobacterales; family Rhodobacteraceae; genus Lentibacter; species Lentibacter algarum_A. The sequence goes on along the minus strand of NZ_JAHKQI010000010.1, from coordinate 372,465 downwards.
CGCCCGATCGAGCCTTTCAAGTTGGCCCGCAGGCACGACATGATCCAGAGGCTGACATATGACGAGGAAGTGTCGCGCGCGATTGCGGAACACGCCAGAAAAGAAGGTGTGCCGGAGAACGTCGCGTTTGAGAGGGCGCGTCGCTATGCGCGCGAGATTGTGCCCTCATTTAGCGCGACGCTATACTACGGCGTGGCTATGAGGCTGACCAAGTTTATCAGCCGACTGCTCTATCGCGTTCGCCTTGGTCATCACGCGCGCGAAACACTGGCCACAATCGACCGTGAGGCAACTGTGGTGTTTGTGATGAACCACCGCAGCAATATGGACTATGTTTTGGTGACATATCTGGCCTCCGAGCAAAGCACTTTGTCTTATGCTGTTGGCGAGTGGGCGCGCGTCTGGCCGCTGAGCAGGCTTATCAAGTCGATGGGCGCGTATTTTATCCGGCGCAAGTCGCGGGGCGCACTTTATCGTAAGGTTTTGCAGCGATATGTGCGGCTGGCAACCGACGGCGGCGTTACGCAGGCGGTGTTTCCGGAAGGCGGCTTGTCGCTTGATGGCAAACTGGGTAAGGCCAAAGTCGGGATATTGAAATACATCGCTGAGGGCCACGATACCAAAGAGCGCGATGTTGTGTTTATTCCGGTGGCGATAAACTACGATCGTGTGCTTGAAGACAGAGTTCTGATTCAAGCAGGCGAACAAGGCACACGCAAGTTTCCGGCCAAGATATCGGTGATCCTGAGATACTTGCTGCGGCTGCTTTGGCAGTGGATGCGGGGGCGGTACCACAGATTTGGCTATGCTGCGGTGAGCTTCGGAGCGCCTATCTCGCTGCGCCGTGAAAAGGGCCGCAAGAAGGAAGCAGACGTCGAGGCACTTGCAGAAACGCTGATGCGACGCATTGCTGAGGTGGTTCCTGTCTTGCCTGTGCCTTTGGCGGCGTTGGTGTTCGAGCGCGCCGAGGGGCCGCTTACCAAAGAAGGCTTTGAAAAAGCGATGCGGGTGTTGTCAGACAAGATGCCCGAAGCCCATATTCACCTGCCACGCGAAGATTTTGACTATGCCGCCGACTACGGCTTGCGAAACCTTGTGAGCCGCGGCGCGGTTGAGCAGACAGGGGCCGGTTTTGCTGTGACAGAGGCGGGGGCCTCGTTAGTGACTTACTATGCAGCATCGGTTAGGCACCTGATAGCTGACTAGTTTTCTGCGGTCGCGAGGTTATAAAGTTTCAAAAAGTTACTCAATGCTATTGCATTGTTTCGCGTGGCTGGTATTCCTTTCGCTTGAAAAGAGATTCTGCGCTGCGGCGTAATGGCGACGAAATTCACATGCTGAAACAGCAACGAAATGGAGTTTGAGACGATGGCTTTGGATACTGACACTGGCTTTGCAGCATACGATGCACCGGAAAAAGACCTCTACGAAGTGGGCGAAATGCCACCCCTCGGATATGTTCCGAAAAAGATGTATTCATGGGCTATTCGCCGTGAACGCCACGGTGAGCCTGACCAGTCTTTCCAGCAGGAAGTCGTTGATACATGGGTTATCGACAGTCACGAAGTGCTGGTTTTGGTTATGGCGGCTGGTGTTAACTACAATGGTGTTTGGGCGGGCCTTGGCCAGCCGATCAGCCCGTTTGATGTGCACGGAGCGGACTATCACATTGCCGGTTCTGACGCGGCCGGTATCGTTTGGGCCGTGGGCGACAAAGTGAAGACATGGAAAGTCGGTGACGAGGTCGTTATCCACTGCAACCAAGACGACGGCGACGATGAAGAGTGCAACGGTGGCGACCCGATGTTTTCTGCAACGCAGCGTATTTGGGGCTATGAAACAGGAGACGGCTCTTTCAGCCAGTTCACCCGTGTGCAGGCGCAGCAGCTTATGCCACGCCCCAAGCATCTGACTTGGGAAGAGAGCGCTTGCTACACGCTGACGCTCGCAACGGCCTATCGCATGCTGTTCGGCCACCACCCGCACGAGCTTAAGCCAGGTCAGAATGTTCTGGTATGGGGCGCATCTGGCGGCCTTGGCTCATATGCTATCCAACTGGCCAACACTGCCGGCGCGAACGCGATCGGGGTGATTTCGGACGAGAGCAAACGCGAATTTGTGATGGATCAGGGCGCCAAAGGCGTGATCAACCGCAAGGACTTTAACTGCTGGGGGCAGCTTCCCACGGTGAACAGCCCCGAGTATGTCGCGTGGACAAAAGAAGCGCGCAAGTTTGGTAAGGCGATCTGGGACATTACCGGTAAGGGCGTGAGCGTCGACATGGTGTTCGAGCACCCCGGCGAGGCGACGTTCCCTGTGTCGACTTTGGTGGTTAAAAAGGGCGGCATCGTGGTGATCTGTGCTGGCACCTCGGGCTTTAACTGCACCTTTGATGTGCGCTACATGTGGATGCACCAAAAGCGCCTGCAAGGTAGCCACTTTGCCAACCTCAAGCAGGCCGCTTCGGCCAACCGCTTGATGGTTGATCGCCGCTTGGACCCTTGCATGTCAGAAGTGTTCGCATGGGACGAGATCCCCGCGGCACATATGAAAATGCTGCGCAACGAGCACAAGCCCGGCAATATGGCGGTATTGGTGCAGGCGCCCAAAACCGGTCTGCGCACGGTTGAAGACGTGATCGAAGCCGGCAAGTAATCAATATTTTTGCAGTTAGGGCCGCAGATCAGTGATTTGGTCTGTGGCCCTTGCGCTGATTAGAGTTATCAGCAGGCTACAATTCAAGGTTCCCGCTATTTTGGGGGAGGGAATTCTCGCGAGTGTCTCCCAGATTTTTTGCGTGCTACGGTTGGATTAACCTTTTGTTAATCCTCCAAAGGCGATAGTTCATGAAGAATGAATGGATACTGGACGTTCTCGATGACCTGAAGGCCTTTGCCAAGGCTAACGGCTTACCGAGCTTGGCTGTTCAGCTTGAAGACACCGCTTTGATGGCGGCATGTGAGCTTGCGTCTGGCAGTTCAAGGGGGAAAGCGCTTGAAACGACGGCGGGCAGCAACGGCGTTCAACACGATTTTGAAAGCTCTCGAGCGAACAACTGAGCTGCCGCAGCTTCAGTTAATTTCCGAACAACTCCGTGACTATTTTGAAGTCGACCACATTGTGTATCATTGGGTTAGTGGCTCGGGCACACAATACGGTTGTGGCACCTATGATGACGCTTGGGTGCAACGATATGTCGACCAAGACTACCTGCGTGTTGACCCTGTCGTGCTGGGGTGCTTTCAACGCTTTACCGCGGTTGACTGGAAAAAGTTGAATTGGACAAGTAAGGCTGCTCGCGGATTTCTGGAAGATGCGCAGGCCCATGGTGTCGGCAATCAGGGATTTTCGGTTCCTGTCCACGGGCCAAACGGGCAGTTTGCACTGTTCTCGGTTAACCATGACAGTGATGACGATACCTGGTTCGAGTTTATCGAAAACAACCGCCGTAATCTGATCCTCGTGGCGCATTACTTTAATGAAAAGGCGCTGGAATTTGAACCGGACCGTGCGCCCGAAGCGACGGCGGCTTTGAGCCCGAGAGAAGTAGACGCAATGACATTTCTGGCGATGGGCTATAGCCGCGCGCAGGTTGCTGACACCCTGTCGATATCTGAACATACCTTGCGGGTTTACATTGAATCAGCGCGACATAAGCTTGGCGCAGCAAACACGACTCATGCGGTTGCGCGCGCGCTTCAGAACGGGTTGATAGTTATCTAACGCGCTGTTTTGTAACAACGTTTTAAGAGCTTATTAACCGTATTTAGTTAAAATTTTCCTTACATAGAAAGTGAGGAAAACATGATACGATTTCTATATGCAGATGAACTACAAGCCTACCCGTTGCTGAGCCACACAATGTTTTGCGATCGCGCTTTCCAGTTTAAGGAGCGCTTGAAGTGGGATGTTACGGTTGATGAAAACGGTGAAGAACGTGACCAGTATGATGCGCCGTCGCTGCGCCCGCTATATGTTATCTGGGAGCGCCCTGATGGCCGCCATGGCGGCTCGATGCGGTTTCTGCCAACCACCGGCCGCACCATGATCAACGAGCATTTCTCGCATTTGCTCGACGGTCAAACAGTCTCGGACGAGCATACATGGGAATGCACGCGCTTTTGCCTTGCGGCGGGCTCGGGCACTGACGTGGCCTCTACGCTCATGCTGGCGGGGTCGGCTCTGATGAAAGGGCAGGGTGTCGAACACTTCATTGCAGTGTTTGATGCTCCGATGACGCGAGTTTACCGGATGGTCGGCTCGGCCCCTAAAGTGCTTGGTAGCACCGGTGAAGGGCGTACCAAAACCAGTATCGGCCTTTGGACATACACTGCTGCGTCTAAGGCGCAGTTGCTTAGCAAAGCCGGGATATCTGCTGATGTTGTCAACTGGTGGTATCAACGCAAGTTCGGGCGCGCAAGCAAGGCGGCTTAAGCGGCATTTCGTCGTTCAACCCGGCGTATAAAGGCGGTAGGGTCAGCGCATGAATGCACTGACCCCACAGCTGTCTGAAGATCAGGCCGAAGCCTTTGACACCGTCACCGAGATGTTGCGCTCCAGCGGGATCGACCTTGAGGATGGCACGACGCTGCCGCTTGGCGACAAGCCGGCGCGTGTTTTGGCGATTACGGGCAAAGCTGGCAGCGGTAAGACGCTGCTGCTGGCGCAGCTTTATGAAGCGATGGAAGAAGCCGGTGTTGATATCGTGTCGGGCGATTACGAAGGCAAAAAGCGCAAGGATGGCCGCACGCTGGCCATTTTGGCACCGACCAATAAAGCCGCGAGTGTGTTGCGGATGCGTGGCGTTCCTGCGACGACAATTCACCGAATTCTCTACACCCCGGTTTACGACCCCGAATACGAGCGCATCGCCGAGTGGCTGACTGGGCAGGGCGAGCGTCCTGAAATCGAAGGGATCACGGACATTGCGCTTGATCGCGCGCATGCGTTTTACCAGGGCAACAAGTCGATCCCGGGAGCGATGGCGGCAGCTGGGTTGCGTGGGTCCGATTTCATCACGGGTTGGAAGCGCCGTGAAGACCCGCTTGATGTCGGGATGATCGATGAAGCCTCGATGCTGGATGACAAGCAGTATGAAGACCTTAGGGAAATTTTCCCCAATCTGATCCTGTTTGGTGATCCGGCACAGCTTGCGCCGGTGAAACAGTCAGGTGCGATGGTGTTTGAGAAGCTGCCCGAGAAAGCCGTGCTCAGCCTTGAGCGCATACACCGGCAAGAGGCGACAAACCCGATCCTTGATTTGGCCCATGCCTTGGCCGACCCTCAGCTAGGCTTTGGTGATTTCGAGCGCATGGTTGAAGAAGCCGCGGCGCGTGATGACAGGGTCGTGCTTGGGCAGCGCGTCGAGGTTGACTTGATGGCGCGATCGCCGGTGCTGGTCTGGCGTAATGCAACGCGCATACGGCTGATAAACGCCTTTCGCCGTGTTTATGGCGCGCCTGAAGATATGCTGCTTGAGGGCGAACCGCTGATCTGTGATGGCTTGGAGCTGCCGCTCAAGCACCGCAAAAAGCGGCTTGATCTGGAGGCGCGAGGCCTCATCAAAGGCGCGCAGGTTATCTACCTCGGGCCGGGCCGCAAGCCGGGTTTCTCGCGGTTGCATGTCGTCGGAGCGCAAGACCCGCAAGTGTCTGCTGCCTCGATCGTCAAGATCGAAATGCCCGATGAGGAAGAGCCTTTCATCCCCTTCGCTGCGCGCATGGGGGCCGCATTTTTGCACGGCGCGGCGGTGACAATTCACAAGGCGCAGGGCTCGCAATGGGAAAACGTGCAGGTCTTCGCTCCAGACTTGTTTGCAGCTTCTCGCATGGGTCGCATGGAGGCGGGCCAACCGCTGTGGAAGCGGCTTGCCTATGTGGCGATCACCCGCGCTGAAGAGCGGCTGTTCTGGGTGGTGCGCAACCGGCTTTCAAAGCCGTCGGCGCCGTTAACGACAGCTGATTTGATCGTGCCGACGCCAACGCTAGAGTTGCAATCAGAAGAGATCTAGTTGCGCTGGAAGATGCGGAACGCTGCCGATGCAAGCCAGCCTGCAGCAATCGCGATGGCCAATGACAACAGCCCGTAGATCAGCGGTTGTTGACGCGACAAGTTGAACAAGAACCGCTCAAGCCCGACCTTATGAACGTCAATCAGCGTCTCGTATTCGGAGACGACTTTGCCAGATCGGGTCAGGAAAATGCGCGCTTTGTAATCGCCTTCGGTGAGGTTCGCGGGCAGGGCGACACGGGTTTCAAACAGGGTTTGGTCTGTCAACGTCACGCTGTTTTCGTGCAGTTGGTAGAGGCCGCTGTTTTCCCTGATCCGGATAACCGCGCTGGCAAACCCCTGGGCATCCTTGACGTTCATCGGGGCACCAACCGAGCGCACCGCACGGGGGATCGAAACACTATAGCGCAGGTCTTCAGTTTTGGTGATGGCATCGGCAAACGGCACAGAAGTTGCGACAGCGTAAAAGGCCGGAGCTGCATCAACTTCAACGGCGTCGACATTGATCCAGATACCATAGCGGCGCTCTTTGCGGCGGACAGTCAGCGCGGTGCTCGGGCCTTCAACCGCAACGATAACTTCAAGCGGTGCGCCGCTCGGAGCAGGGCCGTCACGTTTTACGGCACCAAAGATCAGGATTTCGGACCCATCGAAGTTGGTGGTGATTTGCACGCGCTTCTGGCTGAGGCCAAGCACGACTTCTTCGGCTTGCGCAAGGGCGGGAAAGCAGAGTGCTAATAGGAGGAACATCCGCAGCATCATTGACCGCCTGCCGCGCCGATAGAGTAAAGCTCACCCGGCTCAAGCAAGAGGTCAAGCGCCAGCTTTCCGCAGACAACAATCACCAGCAAGGCCAGCAGAATACGCAGCTGCTCAGCCTTCATTTTAAGGCCGATGCGCGTGCCTATTTGAGCACCGACAACGCCACCAACCAACAGCAGAACCGCAAGTGCCATATCAACTGTGTAGTTGGTTGTCGCGTGGAGCAGTGTGGTGAAGGCGGTTACGAAGATGATCTGAAACAGGGACGTGCCGACAACGACTTTGGTTGGCATGCCGAGCAGATAGATCATCGCCGGAACCATAATAAAGCCACCGCCAACGCCCATGATCGCGGTGAGGATACCGACCAGCACCGCGATGATCAGCGGCGGGATGATCGAGATATAGAGCCCTGAAGTGTGAAAACGCACTTTGAACGGCAGCTTGGAAAGCACACCGCGATCACGTTTGCGCTTTGCTGGTGCGCCGCCTGCCTTGGCTAATTTGCGAATGGCGTTGAGGCTTTCGATGAACATCAAGCTGCCGATAATACCGAGGAAAACAACATAACAAAGCCGCACCAGCAAGTCGACTTGGCCCATAGCTTTGAGGTAGTTGAACACCACCATGCCGATCGCTGCGCCGACAAGCCCACCGACAAGCAGCACCGTTCCCAATTTGAGATCAACAGTTTTGCGTTTTAGATGTGCAAGCAGCCCCGAGAACGACGAAGCAACGATCTGGTTGGCTCCTGTCGCGACGGCAACAGCGGGGGGGATGCCGATAAAGAACAACAGCGGCGTCATCAAAAAGCCGCCGCCTACGCCAAACATCCCCGACAAAACCCCGACCATGCCGCCAAGCCCCAGCAGCAAGAAAGCGTTGACCGAAACTTCAGCGATGGGGAGGTAAATTTGCATGGTCTCTCCTAAAGCGTCCTTTGGTGCAAATGCAAGGGACCTGCGGGCAAATTTTCAGGTGGCCTGTGGTTTTCCCCTAGCTGGCCCTATCGTTCTTTCACATATGGCTCGCCACCTGCCTTTGGCGGGATAGCTTTGCCGATGAAACCCGCAAGAATCACCACCGTCAGGATGTAGGGTAGGGCTTCCATAAATTGCACCGGAATTGTGAATTCGCCAATGCGGATGTTTTGAAAGCGCACAGCTACGGCTTGCAAGAAGCCAAAGAGCAGGCAGGCACCAAGCGCACTCCACGGCCGCCACTTGGCAAAGATGAGCGCGGCGAGGGCGATATACCCGCGCCCTGCCGTCATCTCTTTGACAAAGCCCGCTTGCAGGCCAGTGGCGAGGTATGCGCCGGCAATGCCACAGAGCACGCCGCAGATTATCACCGCTGAGTAACGCAGCGAAACGACTGAAATGCCGGCGGTGTCAACGGCTGCGGGGTTTTCGCCCACAGCCCTAAGACGCAAGCCGAAGCGGGTGCGAAACAGCAACCACCATGTTAGCGGCACAAACAGCAAGGCGATGTAAACGATAATGGTGTGACCTGACAGCAGCTCGGAGTAAATCTGCATGAAGGGGTTGGCATCGGCGATGTCACGTATGCGGGTCAGTGCACCGGGCAGCACGATCGGCTCAAAGCGGCCCGCACCGGTAAGTGACGGTGTGCGCCCGCCTTGCGAGAACCAGCTTTGCGCCACAAGCACAGTAATCCCGGACGCGAGAAAGTTGATCGCAACGCCGGAAATCAGCTGATTGCCGCGGAAGGTGATCGAGGCGAAGCCATGTATCACCGAAAGCACGAGCGAAGCGCCGATACCCGCACACATGCCCACCCAGACATTGCCCGTCGTATAGGCAACCCCTGCCGAAAAGAAGGCAGCGATCAACATTTTGCCCTCAAGGCCAATGTCAAAGATGCCTGCGCGTTCACTGTAAAGCCCGGCAAGACAGGCCAGCAACAAAGGTGTCGCGAGGCGCAGTGTGCTGTCGAGCACTTGAACCAGCGTGAAGAAATCCATCACACAGCCTCCTTGTCTTTACTGCCAGAGCTTTTACGCAGCATCAGGAAGAATTTTTCAAGCGGCATGCGCACCATGTTATCGAGCGCGCCGGTGAACAGGATGACAAATGCCTGAATAACAGTGATCAGGTCGCGGGGGATTTTTGTCCAGAGTGCAAGTTCGGCGCCGCCTTGGTAAAGAAAGCCGAAGAGCAGGGCTGCCAGCAACACGCCGAAAGGATGATTGCGGCCCATGAGGGCAACGGCGATGCCGATGAAGCCCGCGTTCTCTGTCGAGTTCAGGATCAGCCTCTCGGCTTCGCCCTGTGTGGTGTTAAGCGCCATCATTCCGGCCAGTCCACCAGAGATAAGCATGGTGATCATGATAATGCGCACGCCGTTTGTGCCAGCATAGTTTGCCGCTGTAGGTGACTGGCCAAAATGTCTGATCTCGTAACCAAGCCGTGTGCGCCAGATGAGGAAGTAAACCAGCACACAGGCCGCGAGCGCGACGAAGAATGTCACATTGGCAGGGGCACCGCGAAACAGAGGTGTGGCGGCTGTCGAAAACATATCCTGAAATGTCGGCAGATGGGTTGCAGCTGCAAACTTCTCGGTGGCCGGATCCATCGCTCCTGGCGGGCGCAGCACATTGACGAGCGCATAGCCCAACAGAGAAAATGCGATGTAGTTGAACATGATCGTGGTGATCACGATATGACTGCCGCGTTTGGCCTGTAGGTAGGCAGGAATAAACGCCCAAGCCGCGCCGAAAGCCGCCGCCAGAGTGGCCGAGCCGAGGAGTGCCAGCGTCCAATGCGGCCAAGGCACGTAGAGGCAGGCAATCGCAACGCCGAGTCCGCCGAGCATGGCTTGGCCTTCACCGCCGATGTTAAACAACCGCGCATGAAAGGCGACAGAAACAGCAAGGCCTGTGAACATGAAGTTGGTGGCGTAATAGAGCGTATAGCCCCAACCGGACGAACGCATCAAAGCGCCGTCAACCATGAGCTTGAAAGCTGCGATAGGGTCTTCTCCGATGGCAACAATCACTATCGCTGACAAGACCGCCGCGAGCACCAGGCTGAACAGCGGAACGAGAAAGGCGTCAGCCCATTTTGGCATCTTGTCCATTATGCGTTTACCTTACCAGTTACAGGCTTTGCGAAGCGGTTCTATCGCTTCATCTAGGCCATCAATTTCAAATGAAAACTCTAGTGGGCTTTCGTTATACGGGGTGAGGCGAACCAGAAGTTGCTTCCCCGACATGATCTCTTTGATGAATGGAATGGATTGCCCTCCGCCCCAAAGTCCAAGCGCTTGGTTGTCTGTAGACGTCTTCATGCTCTTACGCCCTGCCTTCCGGTCGTCGACGCGATAATCTACGCGACCATAGCTCTGAATATCGGAAAGGAAATGTCCGCCAGCCACCAAGAACAGTGATGTCGTGTTTTCCTGACACCGCACAAGGAGGCTTGGATTGGCCGTGCCGCCAAAACGCCCGCTAATTGTGTTTGTTGATGTTTGGCGTAACACGACTCTGGAACTGTCGTCGAAGCCGGATTCCGATTTGACGACCGACCAACTGCCTATGCCTTTAGTATCTGAGGGCGCCGATTGTGTCGGAGTTTCTGGTTCAGACCCGGAAACAGTGCTTGGGGGCGCTTCTTTGATTAGCTGCAAAGGGGTTTCATTTCGAGGGCCGCCAAGGGTCACACACTGGCCCGCTTCAGTTCCGATAAGAGTGTTGTCATGGTGCACCGTCAGAAATGAGTTTTTCGGTGAGAAAACGAAACTGTATCCGTCAACGCTAGCACTTTCAAAGCGGTTGCTTCCTGATCCAGCGGTCAAACGAACAAAGGGGCGATCGTTGACCGAGATGCGATGCTCGGAACTGGTACTGCTGTCGTAATATATCACGAAAGACGGAAGATTTTCAAAGGTGCAAGCCAGCTGAACATCGCTGGCTCGAGCCAGCGAGGGTAACAACAATGCTACGGCCAGTAAGGGGAAGCGAAACATCAGGCGGCTTCCCCATTATTCGTGTCAGTCGTGTCAGCAACGCCGGCCATCAGCAGGCCCAGTGCGGTTTCATCGGTTTCGCCGGGCAGGCGTTCGCCCATGATCTGGCCGTCAAACATCACGGCGATGCGGTCGGCGAGCGCAAGGATCTCTTCCAGCTCGACGCTGACCAGCAAGATCGCCTTGCCAGCATCCCGTAGAGCGATGATTTGTTGATGAATGAACTCGATTGCGCCGATATCAACACCGCGCGTGGGCTGGCCTACGAGCAGGAGATCAGGATTGCGTTCGATTTCACGCGCCAGAACGATCTTCTGCTGGTTGCCACCGGAGAAGTTTTTTGCCGTGAGCTTTACGTTTGGCGGGCGCACGTCAAAGCGTTCCATCTTGCCCTCTGCATCGGCGACAATCTTGGTGCGGTCCATCAGCAAGCCATTCTGGTAGTCAGGGTCGCGGTGATACCCGAAAACACAGTTCTCCCATGCCATGAAGTCCATGATCAGGCCTTCACTCTGGCGGTCTTCGGGCACATGGGCGATGCCGCGTGCGCGCCGCGACTGCCCGTCAGAGAGCGTGCCTGTCAGGTCTATCTCGGCACCGTTGACCAATACTTTTCCACGGCCCTGTTGCATGCCACCAAGCACCTCAAGCAGTTCGGACTGCCCGTTGCCCGAGACGCCCGCAATGCCAAGAATTTCGCCTGCGTGCACGGTGAGCGAGACGTTCTTGAGCCGCTCGACCCCTTTTTCGTCGGTGACAGAGAGGTTTTGCACCTCAAGCACTGGCTTACCGGGCTTGGCTGGCGCTTTGTTGACGCGCAGCAACACTTTGCGGCCAACCATGAGTTCGGCTAGGTGCTCTGGGCTGGTTTCGCTGGTCTTGACGGTTGCTGTCATCTCGCCGCGGCGCATGACGCTGACGGTGTCGGTGATATCCATGATCTCGCGCAGCTTGTGGGTGATCAGGATGATGGTTTTGCCCTCTTCGCGAAGGCGGTTGAGAATGCGAAACAGTTGATCTGCTTCAGCGGGGGTGAGCACGCCAGTGGGCTCGTCCAGGATCAGGATGTCGGCTTTACGGTATAGCGCTTTAAGTATCTCGACCCGCTGCTGCATACCAACGCCGATGTCTTGAATGACGGCGTCAGGGTCCACGTTCAGCTCATACTCGGCTGCCAGTTCCTTGAGCGATTTTCGAGCCTTAGCCAGAGACGGCCGCAGCAGGCGTCCGTCTTCGGCACCGAGAATGACGTTCTCAAGCACCGTGAAATTTTCGACCAGTTTGAAGTGCTGGAACACCATGCCGATGCCAGCGGCGATCGCGGCTTGGCTGTCGGGGATGCTGGTTTTGCGGCCGTTGATAAAGATCTCGCCACTGTCAGCTTTGTAAAACCCGAAGAGGATAGACATCAGCGTTGATTTACCTGCGCCGTTCTCGCCGATGATGCCGTGGATCGTCCCCGGCTGAACCGAAATTGAGATGTCCTTGTTGGCTTGCACAGGGCCAAAGGCTTTGGAAATGCCTTTCAGCTCGATCGCTGGTTCTGTCATCTGTCTCTCCCGTGTGCCGAGCCTTTTGATGGCCCTTAAGCAGCAAAGGCCGCGCGAAAAAAACTGCGCGGCCCCTAGTTGTTTAGACCGCCAATCAGAACTTAAGTGCTGGGCAGCTGTCGTCTGACATGTAGTCGTGAACTACCAGCTCGCCTGAGGCGATTTTGGCTTTTGCTGCGTCTACTGATGCCTTCATCTCGTCAGAAACCAATGCTGCGTTGTGCTCGTCCATCGCGTAGTCGATGCCGCCATTGGCAACGCCCATCACGTTGAAGCCTGTTTCCATGTCAACACCGTCTGTCATCGCGCTATAAACCGCGTTATCGACGCGTTTCAGCATTGATGTCAGCACTTTACCAGGGTGCAGGTGGTTTTGGTTGCTGTCCACACCCACCGAGAGGATACCCTCGTCGGCAGCGGTTTGCAGAACGCCAACACCGGTGCCGCCAGCAGCAGCATAGACAACGTCAGCGCCTTGGCTGATCTGGGCTTTGGTAAGCTCTGAGCCTTTCACCGGGTCATTCCAGGCAGCAGGGGTTGTGCCTGTCATGTTCGATACGATTTTGGCGTCTGGGTTGGCTGCGAGAACGCCCTGCGCGTAGCCACAGGCAAACTTGCGGATAAGCGGGATGTCCATGCCGCCGATAAAGCCGACGGTGCCGGATTCTGAAGCTTCTGCCGCCAACATGCCGACGAGATACGAGCCTTCGTGCTCGTTGAACACAACCGAGCGCACGTTTGGCAGGTCAACGACCATGTCGATGATGGCGAACTTGGTGTCAGGATAGTCAGGGGCAACTTCTGAAAGCACGTTGCCAAAGGCAAAGCCTGTCATCACGATGGGGTTGTTGCCAGCTTCAGCGAAGCGACGCAGGGCTTGCTCGCGCTGGGCTTCTGATTGCAGTTCGATCTCGCGGAAGCTACCGCCTGTCTCTTCTGCCCAACGCTGCGCGCCGCCAAAGGCCGCTTCGTTGAACGATTTGTCGAATTTGCCACCGAGGTCAAAAATCAGGGCTGGTTCTGCGAGCGCGGCACCGGCGCTGAGCGCCAATGTGGCAGCAGCACCAAGGAATTTATGCATTAGTGTCATTTGGTCTCTCCCAAGTTGGTTATTGGCGCTCGTGCCAGAACGGCCAAGCGCGAAAACGAGCAGATCATTTGATCATTAGCAAATTAGGCCGCTTTCCGAGGGGATGGTCAACCGATTCTTAAATGATTATGCACTGTTATTGGGTTTGACGGCCTAAAATGAGAGCATCAACCGCAGGCTCGCCACTGCGGCGGTAATATCCATTACGCTGGCCGACTTGCTCAAAACCAAAGCCATGATAGAGCGCGCGGGCGGCGGTGTTGTCCGCAGCAACTTCGAGAAACACCTGCGCGGCAGGAAGCAACAGGAGCTGACGCATCAACGCGCTTGCAACACCTTGGCGTTGCGAAACCGGATGCACGGCAATAGTGAGGATCTCGGCCTCGCCAGCCACGGTTTGCACCAAAGCAAAGCCGTTTTTGCAGGGAGATGTCAGGCAGGTTACCTGCGGTTTGGCAATCAGCTCGCGGAGTTCTGCAGCGCGCCAAGGCCGCAGCGGAAAGCAGGATGCATGCACCTCTGCCAGCGCCTCAGGCGTCATCAAGGATCACCGGCGGCGGATCAGAGGCAGGTGCAGCATCGGCTGGGCGAATGTAAAGTGGCACGGGCGCTTGGGTGTTGTCCGATGTGGCGGCAATGCGAGCGATGTTTTCGGCGAGCTGCGCCGGTTCCGGCTGCAGAAGGGCGGTTTCGCTGGCGGCCCAGTCGGCTGTCAATGTGACATTGCCGTTCGCATACACATAGGCCTGTTCGCGCGGAGCAGGGACGAGCGCAGTCACGGTGTTTGGCTGACCCAGCAAAGTTGCTTCAAAGGTGCTGACGCCAACGGCCTGCACGCCAAGCGACATCGCCAACCCGCGCGCCGCCGACACGCCGATGCGAATGCCGGTAAAGTTACCGGGGCCGACACCAACGCCGATGCGGGTGATATCTTGCCAGCCCTTACCCTGCGCCGCGAGTTGTTCTTCAATCAGGCCCATAAGCCGCTCGGATTGCCCGCGGTTCATCGGCTCATGGATGCTGGATAAAATCTCGCCGTCGGCCAACAAGGCGGCCGCGCAGTACGGGCCTGACGTGTCAAAGCCGAGGGTAAGTTCAGTTGTGCGTGGGGGCATTCCTGTTGCCTCAGACGGCAACAGGGCGCACCTCTGTCACCTCGGGAATGTAGTGACGCAGCAGGTTTTCAATGCCCATCTTGAGGGTGATGGTTGACGATGGGCAGCCTGCACAAGCGCCTTGCATGTGCAGATAAACAACGCCTTTTTCAAAGCCGTAGAAGGTGATGTCACCTCCGTCTTGCGCCACAGCCGGGCGCACGCGGGTATCTAGCAATTCTTTGATTTGGCCGACAATTTCACCGTCTTCGCCGCTGTGCTCTGCGTGGCCGGCTTGCGGCTGCGCAGCGTCTGCAAGCACGGGTTGGCCTGACTGGTAGTGCTCCATGATCGCGCCGAGAACCGAAGGTTTGATGTGATCCCACTCGACACTGTCTTCTTTGGTGACGGTCACAAAGTCGGTGCCGAGGAACACGCCCGAAACGCCTTCAACTCCGTAGACCCGCGAGGCCAGCGGCGAGACATCGGCGCTGTCACGGCTTGGAAAGTCGGCTGTGCCTGTGGGCAGAACTGTCTGACCGGGCAAAAACTTCAGTGTGGCGGGGTTCGGTGTTGATTCCGTCTGAATGAACATGGCGCGTTATCCTATCTCTTTTGTCAGATATGGGCCTGCGGGGTGGGAAAGTCAATATTTAGAATTGTTCTAAACTGCCGCATCTGGCCATGCGGCGGGATCAAGCTGAAAGAGCTTGGCAAGTTGTTTGTAGACCGCCGGCTCATCGGCCTTGAGCGCGGCCGGGCGCTCAAAAAACAGCTCGACGGCAACGGCGAAGAACTCCTCATGCGCCGTGGCGCCGTAAGCGTCGAGCACGGTTTTATGGCCTTTCGAGACTTCTGATACATGCGTAGTGAACGCGGTGAGTATGGCGTTTTCCCACTCGGCAAAACTCTGGCCGTCAGCAAGAACGGGCACACCGTTTGTCTGGCCTGAAAGATCGTCGATCTGATGCGCAAACTCGTGGAACACCACGTTCTGCCCGTCATGCGCTTCGGCTGCGCCCTGTTCCGAGTGCTGCCACGACAGCACAATGCGGCCATGCCCCCAGCTTTCGCCCAAACGAACTGTGTCTTGTTCCTGCACGACATATCCGCTGTGCCTCTGGGTGCGCGACTTGAAAGCGCCGGGGTAGATCAGCACGGTGCGCAGGTTGTCATACCACATGTCGCTGCCGATGATCAGCAAACAGGCTTGCGCGGCAATTGAAAGCTGCATGCCCTCGGTCACGTCTAGCCCTTCGCAGCCGACAAACTCGACCTGATCAAGAAACAAGCTGACTTTGCCATCTAGTTTTGCACGCAGTGCGGGCGGAAGCTGACGCGTCAGCGGCACGGCGCGGGCGATCTCGGCGGTTTGAGAGGGGGTGAGAGCGGTGCTCAACAAACGGCGGCGTCTACGGCGTTTGAGAAACTCATACAGCGCAAAAGGGCTGATCGCGAGGGCAAAGAGGATGAGAAAATAGATCATGGCTCATCCTCATATAGGGTGTGCGCCTCGCTCCCGAAAGAGCAAGGCGCGAAACTTAGAGCTCGCTAGAAGACTTGATCACTTTCGACAGGATGCCGTATTTGATCGCCTCGTCGGTATCCATCCAGTGGTCACGTTCGATGTCTTTCATCACCTGCTCAAGCTTCTGGCCGGTTTGCTCGGAGATGATCACAGCGAGACGTTTGCGCATGATCTCGATCTGCTCGGCCTGAATGGCAATGTCGGTCACTTTACCGCCGACGCCACCAGAGGGCTGGTGGATAAGAAAGCGGGTGTTTGGCAAACAAACGCGGTCTTGTTTTGGAACAGCGAGGAAGATATGCGTGCCCGCTGAAGCAACCCAACCCGTGCCGATAATGCGCACGCGGGGTTTGATAAAGCGGATCACGTCATGGATGCTGTCGCCGGCCTCGACATGCCCGCCTTGGGAGTTGAGAAACAGCGTGATGTCGTCGTCGCTTTCCGTTGCGAGCGCGAGCAATTGGCCGACAACCCGTGAGGCCATTTTCTGGTCGATCGCTTCGCAGATCAGGATCTGGCGTGCGTCAAACAGCTTCTGGCCAACACCGCTGCTTTTCTTGTCGTCGTCTTTTTTCTTATCGTCGCTCATCAAAAAATTGTCCTGTATCGAGAGAGTGTTAGGTGAGTTATGTAATCGCTTCGAGGCGCTCTTTCGAGAGGTCGCCCGGAACAATCGTGATTGGAATGTCGAGGCTACCGGCATTCTTTGTAAGTTGTGTTACCAAGGGGCCGGGGCCAGCTTTGCTGTCGGTGCTGGCACCAAGCACAAGCACGCCGATTTCGCCGTCTTCCTTCACTTGTGCCAAAATTTCTTTGATCGGTTCGCCCTCGCGGATAACAAGCTCGGGGTCGATGCCTTTCTTATCGCGCATCCATTTGGCGAAGACTTCAAAGTGAACTTCGATGCGCTCACGGGCCTCCTCACGCATGATGTCGCCAACACCGATCCAGTGGTTGAACTCTTCGGGCGCAACGACTGCCAAAATCTCGACACCGCCGCCGGTATGGGCTGCGCGCATCGCCGCAAAACGCATTGCGTTGAGGCATTCGCGGCTGTCATCAAGAACAACAAGAAACTTACGCATGTTTTTTCTCCCTGAAGCGAAACGCTGTAACAGACCAGAGCATGCCGTAAGCGCGCAGGGCGTGCAATGGCCGAATGGCGTTTGCCGACTAGGCGTTAGCGGCTTCGGATTTGGCGGCCCATTCCCAGTAAAGCTCGCGGGCGCGCTGGGTGATCGGGCCGACCTGATAGTTGGTGCCATCAAAGGCGGTGACGGGGGTGACTTTACTCATATTGCCCGAGAGGAACACCTCATCGGCATCATGAAAATCGTCAAAGCTCAGCACAGATTCATGCACCTTGAAACCATCAGCCGTGAGGTTCGAGATATGCCGCGCGCGCGTGATGCCTGACAGGAACGTGCCGTTGGCGATGGGTGTGAACACCTCGCCATCCTTGGCCATAAACACATTTGCCGTGGCTGTTTCTGCGACATTGCCTGTGGCATCGGCGACCAAAGCATTGCCAAAGCCTTTGGCATTCGCCTCGGCCAGCATGCGTGCGTTGTTGGGGTAAAGGCAGCCCGCCTTGGCGTTGACCACGGCGTCTTCTAGAACGGGGCGGCGAAAGCGGGTTGTTGTCAGCGTGGTGCTGGCTTCGGGCGGTGCAAAGGGAATCTGCTCAAGGCAGATACAAAAGCCGGTCTCTTCCTGGCTGGGCACAATTGCGCTCGCGTCACCGGAAATGCCCCAATACATCGGCCTGATGTAGACGGCGGCATCGGCGGCATAGGCCTTAAGCCCCTCACGAATGAGCAAAACCATCTCGTCGGGCTGCACCGTTGGATTGAGCATCAGCGCTTTGGCCGAGCGGTTTACGCGGGCGCAGTGCAAGTCAAGATCAGGCATCAGCCCGTTGACCATACGCGCACCGTCAAACACCGTGGTGCCAACCCATGAGCCGTGGTCAGCCGCGCGCATGATCGGCACATCACCGTCATGCCACTTGCCTTCAAACCAAGTGCGAATATTTGTGCCAATAGCCATGATATGTCCCTTTCGTTTGGCCAAAGATTAGGCTGGCCAATGCAAAGGGTAAAGCGGGAAACGTGCTAGCGGATCATCCCGACGATATCATAAGTTTTCGCAAGGATCGGCGCGGCGATAGCACGAGCGCGTGCGGCTCCCTTGCGCAGGGTTGCGTCGATCTCGTCTTGGTGCTGCATCAAACGGGCCATTTCGGCTGAAATAGGCGCGAGCTTATCAACCGCAAGGTCAGCCAGCATGGGCTTGAATTCGCTGAACTGTTTGCCGCCGACATCTGCCAGAACCGCGTCAACCGTCATATCAGACAATGCCGCGTAGATGTTGACAAGGTTGCGCGCCTCGGCACGCTCCTCAAGGCCTTTGGCTTCCGAGGGCAGGGCGTCGGCGTCCGACTTGGCTTTGCGGATCTTCTTGGCAATCGTGTCGGCGTCGTCAGTCATGTTGATACGGCTGGCAGCTGACGGGTCAGACTTTGACATCTTCTTTGAGCCGTCGCGCAGGCTCATCACCCGCGTCGCTGCTCCTTCAATCACTGGCTCGGTGATTGGAAAGAAATCAACGCCGAAGTCGTTGTTGAACTTGGTGGCAATATCACGCGTCAGCTCAAGATGCTGCTTTTGGTCTTCGCCCACAGGCACATGTGTGGAGTGGTAAATCAGAATATCTGCCGCCATCAGCGAGGGGTAGGCTAGCAGGCCAAGCGATGCGTTTTGCGAGTTCTTCCCGGCCTTGTCTTTCCACTGGGTCATGCGTTGCATCCAGCCCATGCGCGCCACGCAGTTAAACACCCAAGCAAGCTGCGAGTGCTCGGCAACTTGCGATTGGTTGAACAGGATCGACTTGTCCGGATCAATGCCCGCGGCAATAAAACCTGCCGCCAACTCACGGGTCGAGCGCTTAAGCTCGGCAGGGTCTTGCCATACA
The DNA here is from genome assembly GCF_018860975.1 of Lentibacter algarum. Classification (GTDB taxonomy): domain Bacteria; phylum Pseudomonadota; class Alphaproteobacteria; order Rhodobacterales; family Rhodobacteraceae; genus Lentibacter; species Lentibacter algarum_A. The sequence continues at coordinate 353,472 of NZ_JAHKQI010000010.1, read as the reverse complement.
GTGATCGCATGTTGATCAACCATGCAATAAACCGTTTCGATACCCTGGTTTTGTGAGTCAGCAAAGCGCTTGAGCGCGCCGAGATAGTTGCCAAGATGCAAGTCGCCCGATGGCTGGATACCCGAGAAAACCCGTGGTGTGTAACCCTGGATGCCTGGTGGTGTTTGCGGCGTGTCACTCATGCTGTCTCTCCGATCAAAGAGCTGTCTGGATAATTGCTTGCGGCTGGCTTACCCATGAGGTTTCAGAACGTCAAGCGGAGGCCCGCGGGAGACCAAGATGAGCGAAGACAGCGCAGTCGGAAAAGTTGCACCGGTGGTGATCGCGCTATTTTGCGTCATGGTCGCTGTTGAAGGCGTTTTTACGCTGGCCGAACAGGGCGTCATCGGCGGCAGGCTGGGTATCGGCTGGCGGCTTGCTGCGGTGCAAGACTACGGGCTGCCTGGCAGGCTGGTGCCGCTAATGGTTGAGCGGGGAGAGTGGCCCTTGGCCGAACTTTCACGCTTTGTGACCTATCCTTTCTTGCATGGTGATTTCATCGGCATGGTCTTCGGTGCAGTGATCACTCTGGCGCTGGGCAAGTTCGTTGGCGACAGCTTCCATGCGCTCGCCGTTGTGGTGATATTCTTTGGCGCAAGTGTTGCCGGTGGGCTGGTTTGGGGGCTTGTTTCAGGGGATCAATCCTACCTGATCGGTGCGCTGCCGGGGGGGTATGGCCTTATCGGAGCCTTCAGTTTTATCCTATGGAGGCGGCTTAAAACGATGGGTGAAAGCCAGATCAAAGCCTTTCAGCTCATTGGTATGCTGCTTTTCATACAGCTTGTGCTCGGAGTGCTGTTCGGTGCTGGCACAGCCTGGATCGCCGAACTTGCAGGTTTTGCCACAGGCTTTGGGCTGTCATTTCTTGTCAGCCCCGGCGGCTTTGCACGGCTCAGAGCGCGTATCCGGCGGGCTTAGCCACGCCGCGCTGCTGCCTTGAATTCGGCCAGACGAAATGCGCCGAGAAGTTGCCCCAAGCCGAAGTAGCCGATGATCCCTGCAAGGATCAAGATGACCAAGGCAAGGTAGCGCAGCGCACCCGCGTCGAACATCGGAGAAAGCGCGAGATTGAGCCAGAACAGCAAGGCCCCCATGAGCGCGGCAGCAAGAATAATCCGCCAGATGCGCGATTTGAAACGGGCATCAAACTTGGTGACGGTGCCAAACTTGCGAGCGCCAAAGCCAAGCTGCGCCACCATGAGCCAAGCTGCAGCCGAGGCCGCAACCGCAGGGGCAAGCCAGCCGATATAGGGCTTGAGGCCAAAGGCCAGCACAAGGTTCACCACCATTGCGACCAGCGCGTAGCGAAACGGGCTTTTGGTGTCTTCGCGGGCGAAAAACAGCGGTTGTAGCGTTTTTTGCAAGACAAATGCAGGCAAGCCGAGGCCGTAGACCGCCACGGCCAATGCCGTTGAGGCGGCGTCGTCAGCGGTGAAGTTCCCACGCTCAAAAAGCACCGAGATCAGCGGAAGGGGGATCACGATCAGGGCAATCGCTGCGGGAATTGTGAGTGCCAAAGACACCTCTGATGCGCGCGAGTAGGCGGCGCGGGCGCCAGTGTCGTCTCCGGCCTTGAGGCGGCGCGACAGATCGGGCAGCAGGACGATGCCAACAGCGATACCGACCACACCCAATGGCAGTTGATAGAGGCGGTCGGCGGCATAAAGCCAGCTAACGGCTTTCTCAAAATCCGAGGCGACAAGCTGGCCAACAACGAGGTTGATCTGCACAACGCCCATCGCCAATGCGGCAGGCAGGGCGACACGCAAGAGATGCGCCATTTCGGCTGAAGGGCGGGGGATGTGCGGGCGGATGCGCATGCCGGCGCGCTCGGCAGCAAGCCAGACCAGCGCCAATTGCGCAAGGCCGGCAAAAGGGATGGTGTAGATCAGCGCCTTAACGACTTCGCCGCCGCTATAGGCTGCAAAAAGCATTGCCGCGACCAGCATGATGTTTAGCAACACAGGCGCCGCAGCGGCGGCGGCAAAACGGCCCGTGGCGTTGAGCACTCCGGAGAACAGCGCAGCGAGAGAGATAAAAAAGATATAGGGGAAGACGATACGGCCAAAGCCTGTGGCCAAGTCAAAACGTGCATCGTTTGAGAAACCCTCTGCCGTGAGCCAAACCAGAGCGGGCATGAACACCAAGGCCAGCCCCGTGAGCGTTAGAACGGCGAAACTAAGCCAGCTGAGCGCATTGGAGGCGAAAGCCTCTGGCGCTTCGTCAGCTTCCAGCCGCTTTGAGAACATTGGCACAAATGCGGCGTTGAATGCGCCTTCGGCAAAGAAGCGGCGGAACAGATTGGGCAAACGAAAGGCGACGACGTAGGCATCCATAAGCGGGCCGGGGCCGATGTAGGCCGAGATCAGGATGTCGCGTGCAAAACCCAGGATCCGGCTCATCAAAGTCCAGAAGCCGACAGTAAAGATGCTGGCGATTAGGCGAATGGGTTTCATTAGGCTGCTCTGGTGTTGTTTTGACAAGCCATACCCTAAAGGGCGCGCGCAAGGAAGGCAGGGAATGCCCTGCAACGTTGACGGGGGGCTAGCCCCCCAAACCCCCCAGGATATTTGGACCAAGAAAAAGCCTGAAGCGTTTTGAGATTGGGTCGAGGCACAACTTGATTTTGAAGCGCTCTAGGCGCGGGCCCGTTTGGTGCCCTGTTCTATGGCTTCCCGCAGTTTTTTCTCCAGAAGTTGCTGCTTTTGGGTGGCGTGAAACTTCAGACCGAACATGTCTTTGACATAGAAGGTGTCAACTGCCTGTTCACCATATGTGGCAATAACCGCAGAGGCGATATAGACATTGAGCCCTGCGAGTGTGCGGGTGAGGTCATGCAAAAGGCCGGCTCTATCGCGGGTGTCGACTTCGATGATCGTGTAGATCTCGGAGCCTTCGTTGTCGAAGGTAATAGATGTTGGCACACGAAAGGCGCGCTCGCGTTTTTTGAGCTTGTCGCGGGTTTGCATGGCGTCGGTTGTTATCACTTCGCCGGCCAATGTGCGCTCGATCATTTTGCGCAGGCGGGGCAGGCGCGACGCTTCGTATGGGTGGCCTTCGGCGTCCTGTATCCAGAAGGCCGCTGTGACGTAGCCGTCGTTTGAGGTGAAGGTGCGGGCATCAACGATGTTGGCTCCGACCAGTGCCAGCGCGCCACAGATGCGGCTGAAAATGCCGGGGTGGTCGGTCATGGCAAAACAGGCGCGGGTTGCGTCGCGGTCTTCATCAGGGTGCAGGTCAATCCGCACGTCACTGTCTTTCAAGTCTTTGAGAAGATTTGCAAAAACCACATGCGCCGTTACGTGCAGGCCTTGCCAGTAAGGCGGATAATGCCGCGCTGTTTCTCGCTTGATATCCTTTTTGTCCCAGCCTGAAAGCTCTTGACGCAACAGCTTTTTGGCAACAGCACCGCGGTTCTCGCGGCCCAGAGCTTCCATGCCTTCTTCAAGTGCATGCCGTGTCTGGCGGTAGAGCGCGCGGATCAACACAGCCTTCCAGTTATTCCATGTGCTCGGCCCGACGCCGCGAATGTCGCAGACTGTGAGCAGTGTAAGCAGATCAAGCCGCTTGACGCTGCCTACGGCCTTGGCAAAGTCACGCACTGTGCGCGGATCGGCGATGTCACGTTTTTGGGCCATGTCCGACATCAACAAATGATAGCGCACCAGCCATTCAACAGTGTCGCAGTCGGCCTTCGAAAGGCCCAGTCGTGGCGCGACTTTGCGGCTGATCTGAGCGCCAAGTATGGAGTGATCCTGATCACGGCCCTTGCCGATATCATGACACAGCATGGCGACCATTAGTACCTTACGGTCAACACCTTCCCGGAGAATTTCCGAGGAAATAGGCAGTTCTTCTTCCAGCTCCAGCCGCTCGATGCGGGCGAAATGCGAGATCACCTGAATGGTGTGCTCGTCAACAGTGTAGGAGTGGTACATGTTGAACTGCATCATCGCCACAATCGGCGCAAACTCGGGGATGAAGGCCCCGAGCACGCCAAGCTCGTTCATCCGTCGCAAAGCGCGCTCGGGATTGCCGTGTTTGAGCAGCAGATCGAGGAAAATGCGCCGCGCTTCTTTGTCGTTGCGAAAGTCGTCGTCGATCAGGCCGAGGTTTGCCGTGACAAGGCGCATGGCGTCAGGGTGAATGAGCAGGCCGGTTCGTAGGCCTTCTTCAAACACCCGCAACAAGTTGAGCGGGTCTTGCAAGAATGCGGCTTCGTTTTCAACGGCCATACGCCCGTGAACCACTTCGTAGCCGGGTTTCACCTTCGGTTTGCGGGAAAACATACGCTGGAGAAGCGGGGCAGGCTTGGCGTGGATCGCTTCAAGCTTGGTCAAAAATATCCGCGTCAGATCACCGACGAGGGTGGCGTTGCGGAAGTAGTCCTGCATGAAATGCTCGACAGCGCGGCGGCCGGTTTTATCGGTGTAACCCATGCGCTCGGCAACTTCGACTTGAAGGTCAAACGTGAGCTGTTCATTGGGCCGCTTGGTGATCAGGTGCAAGTGACAGCGCACCGCCCAGAGGAAGTTTTCAGCCTTCTGGAACATCTTGTATTCTTCGGGGCGAAACACCTTGAGCTTTACAAGTTGTTCAATCTTGTCAACGTGATGCACGTATTTTGCGATCCAGTAGAGCGACTGTAGATCGCGTAAACCGCCTTTGCCCTCTTTGACGTTGGGCTCGACGACATAGCGCTCGCCCTGCTTTTCATGGCGGATGTCGCGCTCGGCGAGTTTGGCGTCGATGAACTCGGTCTCACTGCCTTCAAACAACTCGGTCCTGAGGCGCTTGGATAGGGTTTTGGCGGGGGCAGGAGAGCCCGCCAGAAAACGTCGCTCAAGCAAAGCCGTGCGAATGGTGAAATCTTCCTCGCCCAGAGTGAGACAGTCGTTCACGGTGCGGCTCGCATGGCCGACTTTGAAACGCAAATCCCACAGCACATAGAGCAGGGACTCGATGACAGACTCGGCACGTTCGGTGATCTTGCGGGTCATCAGGAACAGCAGATCAACATCTGACTGCGGAGCCATCTCAAAGCGCCCGTAGCCGCCGACAGCCATCACAGCCAATGCCTCGTTTGGCTTGGGCTTGTCGAGAGGGTAGAGGCAGCTGCAAACCAGTTCAAAGGCACTGACAACGAGGCAATCAGTGAGCCAGCAATAGGACATGCGCGCCTTGCCCGCCTCAAGCGGAGCCTCGGCAAATGCAGTGTCAATTTTTGCGAGCCCTTCCTTGCGTGCGGCGAGCAGGAGCGGCACAACGGCAGCCCGTAGGGCGCCATCGTCATGCACGCCTTCGGTCGCTACCGCGAGTTTTTGTGACATCGCGGCCTGATCAAAGATCAGCTCGGCTGCACAAATCAGGCCTTCCGGAGGCTGGGCGAGAGCGGCGCTAGGCACCCGATCAGAAGCCGGCACCGCCGAAGGCACTTGGAGCCGCGTCGATGATTGAAACACTGTTGTTCTTGATCTGGGCAATCGCTAGCCCGCGCTGGTTTGTGCCATCGGGGCGCAGACGGAAGATACCGTTGGCGCCTTGAAAGCCCGCACCTTGTGTGAGCGACGCGCTAGACAAAGCGTTGCGTTTGCCGGATTTTGCCAAAGCTCCGACAGCTGCAACACCGTCGTAGGCCAAAGCTGCGAGCGGGTGTGGCGAGTTGCCATAGGTGCTGGCGTAGCGGTTGCTAAACTGCGCCGATTTCGCCGGATCAGGCAGCGCGAACCAGCCGCCTTGTAGGCCCGGAAGTGCCAGCGTTTGCGCTGGAATGTCCCAGCGGGACAGGCCGATAAACTGTGTCGTGGCGCTTGAAACACCGCCTTCGGGCAATAGCTGCGCGAAAAATGGCAAGGCCCCGTCTGAAGTTGCTGTCAGGAAAACCGCGTTAGCTGCACCAGCAGTCGCGGCGGCTTTGATCCGTGGTATCGCGCTTGTTACGCCTTGCTGGCTGTGCTCATAGCTGACAGTTCCGGCAAGCGTCGCACCGGTTGCCGAGATGGCTTGCAAGATTGCGGTTTTGCCAAGTTGCCCACCAATCTGGTCGTTGTGAACAACCAGAATGCGGCCTTTGCCGTTGCGGTTTGCGTAGGCTGTCAGGCGGTTGGCGGTGTTCTGGAAGGTGGAGCCGAGCAAGAACAGGTTGCCACCGGCGATTGTGGTGTTGTTGGAGAAAGCCAGCACGTTTATGCCTTCAGGCGCTACAGCAACGGCAACGGCATTAGCGCTTTCGGCACGTAGCGGCCCGAGGATGATCTGGGCACCATCTGCTACCGCTTGTCTGGCAGCTGATTGCGCGCGCGCAGCGTCGCCTGCTGTTGCGTAAACCCGCAGATCAACTTTGACACCTTGCAAGTCGGCAGCCGCAAGCCGCGCCGCGTTTTCAAGCGCAGTCGAGATAAGATCGTCACCGGAAATGGCACTGCCCCGTGGCAACAACAGAGCCACAGCAACAGGCTCTCCGGCCTTCACTTTACCACCGTTGCCGTCGGTGCTCAGCGAAATCGGCTCACAGGCGGCGAGCCACAGAATGTTGAGCAATATGACAAGACGGACAAACGGCTTGTGGGCAAATTTCAAAACAGCAAACATTGGTAACTTCTTCTCCCTGGGACGCTCTGGTAAGGTGAGGCAACAATAGCCCCGATCCGGCGTTGATTGGTTCGAGGGCGATCATAAACGTCGAGGCTATAGGGTCTAGTGGTGAATCATAAAGAAGTGAAACTAGAGGCCGGCCTCTACATTGTCGCGACGCCACTGGGCACCGCGCGCGACATTACCCTGCGCGCGTTAGACGTGCTGGCGAGTGCCGATGTGTTGGCCGCTGAAGACACGCGAACTCTGCGAAAACTAATGGAAATTCATGGGGTTCCCCTCGGGAACCGGCAGATCATAGCCTACCATGATCACAACGGAGAGCGCGCGCGGCCCAAGATAATAAAGGCTTTGGAGGATGGGCGATCTGTCGCCTATGCCTCCGAGGCGGGCACGCCGATGATCGCCGATCCGGGGTATCATCTGGTGCAAGACGCCCGCGCAGGGGGCTATCTCGTCACGTCATTGCCCGGGCCTTCGGCGGTGGTCACAGCCCTCACGCTGGGCGGGTTGCCGACTGATATGTTTACCTTTGCAGGCTTCCTGCCAAACACCAAAGGCGCGCGTAAAAACGCTCTGCGAGCGCTTTCGAGCACATCGGGCACCTTGGTCTTCTACGAATCGCCCAAGCGCGTTGCAGCGATGATCAAAGACGCTGCTGACGTGCTGGGCGGAGAGCGCGAAGCCCGTATCTGCCGCGAACTCACCAAACGCTTTGAAGAGGTGATCTCGGGAACGCTCGACAGTCTGAGCCACGATCTTTCGACTCAGAACCTCAAAGGCGAAGTCGTTGTTCTGATCGGCAAAGGCGCCGACGTTACGATCACCGAGGAAGAAATGTCCAAGCAACTTGCTGAGCTTATGGAGACCATGAGCCTGCGGGATGCTGCCGATACCTTGGCACAGGATACAGGGCAAAAGCGCCGCGTGATCTACCAGATGGGCCTGCAATTGCAGCGCGGTTAATCTTTGAGCAACACTTCACTGTGATACTGTCCCAATGTCAGTACCCGTGCCAAACTTGTCTCCCTCCAGACGCTCCGAGCGCGGGGCCGTTGCATATTGCTCCGGCCTCGCCGCGGAGAGCATCGTCGAGCGGGACTATCAGGCACGCGGCTACAACCTCGTTGTTGCACGTTGGCGCGGATCAGCTGGTGAAATTGATCTGATCCTTCAACACGGCGATGAAACGGTTTTTGTCGAAGTGAAGAAAGCGAAGGACTTTGCCCGCGCTGCCGAACGGATCAGCCCGCGCCAGATGCAGCGCATTGCGCAAAGCGCCGAAGACTACCTCAGTAAACTGCCGCAGGGTCGCCTAAGCCTCATGCGCATAGATGTCGCACTTGTGAACCAGACAGGCCAAGTCGAGGTGATCGAAAACGCTTTTGGGGCCTGATCTGCTCTTGTGCCCATTGAACCACGCGCGCAACTAGGCCACATATGTCTCAACATCATAAGAGGCTGTGCCATGAAAATCGCTTTCCAGATGGACCCGATCGGTCCGATAGATATCAACGCTGACAGTAGCTTTCGCATTGCCGAAGAAGCTCAGGCGCGTGGGCATGAGTTGTTTTACTATACGCCTGAGCGGTTGAGCTATCGTGAAGGGCGCGTTCTTGCCCGCGGTTGGCCGCTCACGGTGCGGCGCGAAGTCGGCAATCATTTCACACTTGGCGACGAGGCCGAGGTTGATCTGTCGGAGTTTGATGTGGTCTGGCTGCGTCAAGACCCGCCGTTTGACATGTTCTACATCACCACAACTCACCTGCTTGACCGCATTCACCCCGATACGTTGGTCGTGAACGATCCGTTTTGGGTGCGCAACTACCCGGAAAAACTGTTGGTGCTCGACTTCCCTGATCTCACGCCACCAACCATGATCGCACGGGATCTGGAAGATTTGAAAGCTTTCAAAGCCGAGCACAACGACGTGATCCTAAAGCCGCTCTACGGCAATGGCGGCGCGGGCGTGTTCCGCCTCACACCGGAAGACCGCAACCTCGCCTCGCTGCATGAGCTTTTTGCCGCGAACAGCCGCGAGCCTCTGATAATGCAGAAGTTTTTGCCAGATGTCTCAGCTGGCGATAAGCGGGTTATCTTGGTTGACGGAGAGCCAGTCGGCGCGATCAACCGTGTGCCAGCCAAGGGTGAAACACGCTCGAACATGCATGTCGGCGGACGGCCCGAGAAAGTCGGCCTTACGCCGCGTGATCTCGAAATTTGCGCCCGCATTGGCCCGCTGCTGAAAGAAAAAGGGCAGGTGTTTGTTGGCATCGACGTGATCGGCGACTATCTCACCGAGATCAACGTGACTTCGCCCACCGGAATTCAGGAACTCGAGCGCTTTGATGGCGTCAATATCGCAGAGAAAATCTGGGAGGCCATCGAGGCACGCCGCGCATGAGTTTGAGTTTGCGCGCTTTGGTTATGAACCAATGGTTGCGTCTTACGGAAAAGACACATCTCGCGCGCACATCTGACGTTAACAAACTGCGCAGCTCCTTTGAGTTCAAGGCTAAACATTTATTCCGCAAACCTGCCGGAACCGTAAGCGAGCGCACAACCCTCGGTGGGCGACCCGCGCTAAATGTGAGCGTTCCCAACAGCCGTTCAAGCAAGGTTATCCTTTACTTTCATGGCGGCGCCTACGTGATGGGCTCTGCGAAAACCCATCACAAAATGCTCGCAGTGCTTTGCGGTTTTGCCCGGTCCCGCGCCATCTTGGTTGATTACCGCCTCGCGCCGGAAAACGTGTTTCCAGCTCCGGTTGAGGATGCGATCAGCGCCTATAAAGCTCTGCTAACGACAACAGATCCGCTAGACATCATCCTTGGAGGAGACAGCGCAGGAGGGGGTATCGTGCTCGCTCTGCTGGGTGAAATATGCCGCCTGAAGCTGCCACAACCCGCCGGCGTTTTCGCGTTGTCACCGCTCACTGATGTCACGTTCTCGGGCGCTTCGATCATCGAGAACAAGCGCTCTGACGTGGTGCTACCCGCTGAGCGGATTCAAGACTTGCAGGGGCTCTATATGCTGTCGGCAGATCCAAAAGATCCGCGCGCCTCACCGCTTTTTGCCGATTTTGCAGGCGCTTGTCCTGTTTGGATCGCGGCGAGTGACAGTGAAATCCTGCTTGATGACAGCCAGCGCATGGCCGAGCGACTTCGCAATCAAGGGGTGGTTGTGACAGAGACAATCGCGCACAATATGCCGCATGTCTGGCCGATGTTTCACAACTACTTCCCTGAAGCCAAGCGGAGCCTGAAGGCTATCGCAATCTGGATCAACTCTCTTTCAGCGCCGTCACCCGAAAGCTGACCGCTTCAGCCACATGCGGCGCTCGCACATCTGTAGCACCCTCCAGATCAGCGATCGTTCGCGCCAGCCTCAAAACCCTGTGATAGCCCCGCGCTGTGAGGCCGAACTTGTCTGCGACTTTGAGCAAAAACGCTCGGCCCTCGGCATCAGGTGCGGCGATTTCGTCAAGCAACTCTCCCTCGGCATCGGCGTTCAAATGCACGTTGTTGAGGCTTTCAAACCGCTCGGCCTGGCAGTTGCGGGCCGTTTCAACCCGCGCTGCAATCACTGCGGAACTTTCACCAGCAGTCGGTAGATCAAGATCACTCAGAGCGACGGGCGGCACGTCAAGCCGCATGTCAAACCGGTCCATCAACGGGCCGGATATGCGCCCCAAATAGTCTTCACCACATTGTGGAACGCGGGCGCAAGCACGGGCCGGATCAAACAAATACCCGCATTTACAAGGGTTTGCTGCGGCGATCAGCAAAAATCGGCAGGGGTAGCGCACGTGGGCATTGGCGCGGCTCACTACAACCTCTCCGGTTTCGATCGGCTGGCGCAGGGTTTCAAGCACTGCACGGGAAAACTCGGGGAATTCGTCCATGAACAAAACACCGTTATGAGCAAGGCTGATTTCACCAGGCTTGGCGCTGCGTCCACCGCCGACAATCGCAGCCATTGACGCTGTGTGGTGTGGTTCGCGAAAGGGGCGTGTGCGCGAAATGCCTCCGGCTTCGATGAGCCCGGAGAGCGACTGAATCATCGAGGTTTCGAGCGCCTCGGCGGGCGAAAGCGGCGGCAAAATTGACGGCATACGCGCCGCCAACATAGATTTGCCCGCGCCCGGCGTTCCGACCATCATCAAGTGATGCCGCCCCGCCGCGGCGATTTCAAAAGCGCGTTTGGCGCGCTCTTGGCCCTTCACGTCCAAAAAGTCACGCGGGTTGTCTTGGGTAACAACTTCACCTGGCTTTGCCGGATCAATCGGCCGTTGCCCCGTAAGGTGTTGAATTGCTTGCAGTAAGTTTTGCGGTGCGATCACCTGCGCAGCATCTACCCAAGCAGCTTCAGCGCCTGAGGCTTCCGGGCACAGCAGGCTGCGCTCGGCCTCTGCAGCAGCAAGGGCAGCAGGCAAAGCGCCGATCACTGGCATCAGCACCCCGTCAAGTGACAGCTCACCAAGCGAAGTGATGCTTTCAACAGCGTCCTTGGGCAGGATTTCAAGCGCGGCAAGCAGCGCCAGCGCGATCGGCAAATCAAAATGGCTGCCCTCTTTGGGCAAATCGGCCGGAGACAGATTGATGGTTAACCGCTTGGATGGCAACGCGATCGACATGGCGGAAAGCGCGGCGCGCACGCGATCGCGCGCTTCTGACACAGCCTTGTCTGGCAGGCCGACGATAGCAAAAGCTGGCAAGCCCGCCGTCACCGCGCATTGCACTTCGACAGTGCGCGCCTCGACACCCTCAAACGCAACAGTATATGTCCGTGCAACCATGCTGCCTCCCGCTATGGTTAACGGTTAGGCAGTCATGGTTTACATTCGGTTAACAGCCCATCAGATAAGTTAAAATTCGGCGGCTACCGAGCAAAGCTATGTCGCGGGCCAAGGTGCTTTTTGCAAGGCGAGCGGATAGGGGAAGGGCTCGTATACTTCGCTGATGCCGAGCGCACGCCATTGCTGAAATGCCCGGTCAGACAGCGTGGTGGTGACATAAGCCTGCAAGGTCTGGTCAACTTCAAGCCCGAAGCCCGCGATCCGCGCGGCGACAGGAGCGTAAAACGCATCGGCCACTGAATACTGCCCAAAGAGCCAAGGCCCACCACTGCCAAAACGCGTGCGCGCCATGCCAACAAGCTGTTCTATGCGCCGCAAGTCGGCCTCGACAGCGTCGGAAGGCTTAAAGCCGACCCATTGATGAAACAACTGCATCGGGCAGTCGCCACGCAATGCACTGAAACCCGCGTGCATTTCGGAGGTCATCGAACGGGCAAAGACACGGGCTGCTGCATCGGCAGGCCAAAGCCCCGCGTCAGGGTTTTGTTCGGCAAGTGTTTCGGCCATGGCGAGTGTTTCGAAAACCACATTGCCGTATGCATCGCGCAGTGTCGGAACAAGCCGAGCAGGCGCAAGTTCGGCCATATCTTCGGCCATCGTTCCACTATAAAGCCCGACCATATGGGAGCGGTGGGGCAGGTTGAATTTTTCGAGCATAAGCCAGCCACGCATGGACCAACTCGAAAAGGCGCGATCGCCAATGTAAAGATCATATGTCATGCAAACAGGGTAACGCGGCGGTGCCGGCACGACCAATGTTGTTTTGTGCGTGCCTTCATTCCGAATGCTGATTGCTCACACGGCATTGAGTTTGAGCATGCGCTGGCTTAACTGTAACACACAAACCCCAGCGGAGGCTTCATGTGCTAGACGGCAAAAGAGTTTTACTGATCATTGGCGGCGGAATTGCTGCATTCAAGTGCCTTGATCTAATACGCCGCCTGAAAGAGCGTGGGGCGGCGGTGACGCCTGTTCTTACCTCTGCGGCAACAGAGTTCGTCACGCCACTGTCAGTGTCTGCGTTGGCGGGCGAGAAGGCCTATACTGATCTGTTTGACCTCACAGATGAGGCGGAGATGGGCCACATCCAACTCTCCCGCATCGCAGATCTGGTGGTTGTTGCGCCTGCGACAGCCGACTTGATGGCCAAGATGGCAGGCGGTCACGCTGACGACCTTGCTACCACGCTTTTGATGGCCACAGACACACCTGTTTTGATTGCACCAGCGATGAATGTGCGGATGTGGGAACATGCTGCCACCCAACGCAACCTCGCGGTTTTACAAGGCGATGGGTTGCGTGTTGTCGGCCCCAATGAAGGCGATATGGCGTGTGGGGAATTTGGCTTCGGGCGAATGTCCGAACCTCTAGAGATTGTTGCTGCGGTTGAAACGGCACTGGCTGGCGGGCCGCTCAATGGCAAGCGGATATTGGTAACATCCGGCCCCACCCACGAGCCGATTGATCCGGTGCGCTACATTGCCAATCGCTCGTCAGGGGCGCAGGGCACGGCGGTTGCTACTGCATTGGCGGCGCTCGGAGCGGATGTGGTTTTTGTGACAGGCCCAGCCGATGTGCCGCCGCCAGCGGGTGTTGAGGTGATTGCTGTGCAAAGTGCGGGCGAAATGCTTGCAGCCGTCGAGACCGCGTTGCCAGTAGATGCTGGCGTGTTTGCAGCGGCTGTCGCGGATTGGCGTGTGAAACGTGAGAGCAGCAGCAAGATCAAGAAAAACAAGGGCGAGTTGCCTGTGCTGGAGTTCGCGGAGAACCCCGATATTCTGGCGCAAGTGAGTCAGATGAAGTCGGGGAGGCCTGGGCTCGTTGTCGGCTTTGCCGCTGAGACCGATGATGTGATCAGCAACGCCACGGCCAAGCGCAAACGCAAAGGCTGTGACTGGATCGTTGCCAATGATGTCAGCCCCGAAACGGGTATCATGGGCGGGGCGGAAAATGCTGTGCATCTGATCTCAGACGCTGGCGTTGAAGACTGGCCGCGCATGAGCAAAGACTTGGTTGCACGCAAGCTTGCAAGCCGGATCGCCGAAGCACTGAGCTAAGGGTGCCTCTGGTGGGGATGTTTTGAAAGAGAAGAAGGGTTGGCTTTGGTCACTGTAAAGATCATCTGGGATGAAGACGCCGACCGCGCGTTGGGCTTGCCAGCTTATGAAAGTGCGGGGGCGGCAGGGGCAGATGTGCGCGCCAATTTTCCGGATCGTGGCGAGATCAGGTTGGAAGCGGGCGCGCGGATGTTGGTGCCAACCGGCCTGAGGCTTGAAATCCCTCAGGGGTATGAAGTTCAGCTACGGCCGCGCTCCGGGCTGGCTTTGAAGCATGGAATAACCTTGCCGAACAGCCCTGGCACGATCGACGCTGACTATCGCGGGCCTCTCGGGGTGATTTTGCTCAATGCGGGCCGCGAGGGTTTTGTCGTAAAACACGGTGCGCGGATTGCGCAGATGATCGTTGCGCCGGTGGTGCAAGCACAGTTTGAGTTGGCAGTTGGTCTGAGCGAAACTGAACGCGGCGAGGGCGGTTTCGGCTCGACAGGGGCGAGCTGATGTTTGGCGTTACCTTTGTTGGAACACTTGCAATCTTGTGGGCGCTAAACCGCTACTTGCGTTGGCAACGCGCTTTGGCTTGTGTGCTTTTCGCTTTGGCGCTGTTTGCATTGCTTGGCTTCGGGCTTTGGCACTTGGAATACGGCGTGCAACTCTGGACAGTGGCAGGCGGGCTTGCTTCGCTGGTTGCGGGCTATGTTCTCGGGCTTAAAGTGCTCAAGGCCCGAGCGAGGCCGCAAGTAACGCAAACACCGAAACCCTTGTTCAACGACACCGAGTTAGAACGCTACGCGCGCCATATTGTCCTGAGGGAACTGGGCGGTGCCGGTCAGAAAAAGCTCAAACAATCCAAAGTTTTGGTGGTTGGAGCTGGTGGGCTGGGCTCGCCCGTTTTGATGTATTTGACTGCCGCAGGAGTCGGCACGATCGGAGTGATCGACGACGACACGGTTGAACACACAAACCTGCAACGGCAGATTATTCACCGAGATGAAAACACCGGCCAATCAAAGGTGCAGTCTGCTGCGGCGGCTATGCGGGCGCTCAACCCCTTTGTTGAGGTGCGGCCCTATGCGCGGCGGCTGACGGGCGAAAATGTCGGCGAGTTGCTCGGCGACTACGATGTTATCATCGACGGCACCGACAATTTCAGCACTCGATACCTTGTTAATCGCAGTGCCGTAGCCTTGGGCAAACCGCTTGTTTCAGGGGCGCTTGCGCAATGGGAGGGCCAGTTGTCGGTGTTTGATCCGGCGCGCGGCGGGCCTTGCTATGAATGTATATTCCCAAAGGCGCCGGCTGACGGGCTGGCACCGTCATGTGCTGAAGCAGGTGTCGTTGGGCCGTTGCCGGGTGTGATCGGCTCGATGATGGCGCTTGAGGCGGTCAAGCTGATCACTGGCGCGGGGCAAGTCACCCGTGGAGAGATGCTGATTTATGATGGGCTTTATGGGGAAAGCCGAAAGATAAAACTGGCACGGCGTGATGATTGCGCGGCCTGTAAGAACTTATGAACACGCCTGCTCTCGCAGGGTAAATGGAGAGAACACATGACAAATATGCTCTTGGCTGAGTGGACAACGCCGTTTGGGATAGCGCCGTTTGATCTGATTGCCGACGCAGACTTTGCGCCTGCCTTAGACGTTGCTTTGGCGGAGCATGATGCGGAAATTGACGCGATAACGGCTGACACCGGTGCGGCAAGTTTTGATAGCGTGATCGGGGCGCTGGAGAGCGCGGGACAAGCGCTTGATAAAGTGCTCTCGGTGTTCTTTACCGTTGCAGGGGCCGACAGTAACCCCGCGCGTGAGGCCCTTCAGCGGGAGTTCTCGCCCAAGCTGGCACAGCACTTCTCGCGGATGACAGCCAATAAAGCGCTGTTTGCACGGATTGAAGCTGTTTGGTCCGCGCGCGACCAACTTGATTTGAACGCCGAGCAAGAACGCGTGCTGATGCTGACGCGGCGTGGCTTTGTGCGAGCAGGTGCGGCACTTACCGGCGAGCAAGACAAGCGCATGGCCGAGATCAAATCACGCCTGGCCGAGCTAGGCACCGAGTTTACGCAAAACGTGCTCGCGGACGAGCGCAGCTGGTTTATGGAGTTGGGCGAGGAGGGGCTGGAAGGCCTGCCTGATTTTGTCGTGGAAACTGCACGGGCTGCCGGAGAAGAGAAAGAGGCAAATGGGCCTGTTGTGACGCTGTCGCGCTCGCTTATCGTGCCATTTTTGCAGTTTTCTTCTAAGCGCGATTTGCGCCAGAAGGCCTTTGAAGCCTGGGCGGCGCGCGGCGCCAACGGCGGCGCAACCGACAACCGCGAAATCTGCGCCGAAATACTTGCACTGCGGCACGAGCGCGCGCAGCTGTTGGGCTATGAAAGTTTTGCCGACTACAAGCTTGAAACCGAAATGGCAGGCACGCCGGCTGCCGTGCGACAACTGCTGAACGATGTTTGGGAACCAGCCAAAGCTCAGGCAAATGCCGACGCTGAAGTGCTGGCGGGTATGATGGCCGATGACGGCGTGAACGGTGATCTGGCCCCGTGGGACTGGCGCTACTACGCTGATAAACGCCGCGCGATTGAGCACGATCTGGACGAAGCCGAGGTTAAACCATACTTCCAGCTCGACCGGATGATCGAGGCCAGTTTTGCTTGCGCGAACCGGCTGTTCGGGCTTGAGTTTGCACCGCTCGAAGTGCCACTTTACCACGCCGATTGCCGAGCTTGGGACGTAACACGCAACGGCAAACATGTGGCGGTGTTTATCGGTGACTATTTCGCGCGGGGCAGCAAACGCTCGGGGGCTTGGTGCTCGGCGATGCGCGCGCAAGCGAAGTTTCCCGAGGTGCAGGCGCCTGTGGTGATAAATGTGTGCAACTTTGCCAAGGCCAGCCCGGCGCTACTGAGCTATGACGACGCGCGCACGCTGTTTCACGAGTTTGGCCATGCGCTGCACCAGATGCTGTCGGATGTCACCTATGAGAGCATTTCAGGCACCTCTGTTGCGCGCGACTTTGTCGAGCTGCCGAGCCAGTTGTATGAGCACTGGCTTGATGTGCCGGAAGTGCTTGCCGAATTCGCGACCCATGTTGAAACAGGTGAGGCGATGCCCAAGGCGCTATTGGACAAGGTGCTGGGTGCGGCGACGTTTGATATGGGCTTTCAAACGGTCGAGTATGTCGCATCAGCGATGGTTGATCTGGCATTCCATGAGGGTGCGCCTCCGGCAGACCCGATGCAGCGGCAGGGCGCGATCCTCGCTGAAATGGGCATGCCTGAAGCCATCACCATGCGCCATGCAACACCACATTTTGCGCATGTGTTTGCTGGAGACGGGTATTCTTCGGGCTATTATTCCTACATGTGGTCAGAAGTCATGGACGCTGACGCTTTTGCAGCGTTTGAGGAAAAGGGCGATGCGTTTGATGCTGAACTGGCGCAGGCCCTTGAGGAAAACATTCTTTCGACGGGCGGATCAAAGGACGCAGCAGAGCTTTATACGGCATTTCGCGGGCGCATGCCGGGAGTTGACGCTTTGCTTAAAGGGCGTGGGCTACAGGCTTGAACGGGTTTCGAATTTGCTTCGCAAATCCGATCCACGCGTGGCTGCGCCACGCGTGTGATTGAGTATTTGAGCAAAGGGAAAACTAGATCGTTTGGTCGTAATCGCCAACGCCGGGTTCGGTGCGGATGACGGCGTCAATATCAGCGAAGATAGCGCGCATTTCGTCTTCACTCTCGGAGCTTTCGCAAACCACAACCAGGTTTGGTGTGTTGGAGGATGCCCGCACGAGGCCCCATGAGCCGTTGTCGAGAATGACGCGCGCGCCGTTGACGGTGACAACTTCCTTGATCGCGCGGCCAGCGAGAGTTTCACCGGCGTTGCCCTTGGCGACGAGCTTGGCCACCAGACGCTCCAATATGTCATATTTCTCGGTGTCGGCGGCGTAGGGGGACATTGTCGGCGTGGCCCATGTTGTTGGCAGGGCCTTGCGCAGATCCGACATTTTCATATCCGGATTGCGGTCCATCAATTTGCAGACCTCAACCGCGACACGCAGGCCGCAGTCATAGCCACGCCCGATGGGCTCTGCGAGGAAGTAGTGACCTGATTTCTCAAACCCAGCCAGCGCACCAAGTTCCTTGACGCGTCGCTTCATGTGGGAGTGGCCGGTTTTCCAGTAGTCCGCAGTGACGCCATTGGCGATCAGCTCGGGATCGGAGGCGAAGAGGCCAGTTGATTTTACGTCAGCAACAAAGGTGCTGTTGGGGTAGATCTTGCTCAGATCACGCGCCATGATGACACCGACTTTGTCAGCAAAAATCTCTTCACATTCGTCGTCAACAACACCGCAGCGGTCACCGTCGCCGTCAAAACCGAGCGCGAAGTCAGCGCCGCTGTCTTTAACGGATGCTGACATGTCGTGCAGCATTTCCATGGCTTCGGGGTTGGGGTTGTAATGCGGGAAAGTGTAGTCGAGCTCATTGTGACTCGGCACAACTTCGACGCCGATACGCTCAAAAACCTCCGGAGCAAAGGCGCAAGCGCTTCCATTGCCCGTGGCGCAGACGACGCGCAGTTTGCGGCTCATTTTGAAATCGCCGACCAGATCGTCGATGTAGGCCTCGCGCACACCTTCAACGAACTCGTATTTGCCGCCGTCGCGCGCAATGCCGCGGCCTTCAAGCACAATATCGCGCAATTCGTTCATCTCTTCAGGGCCGTGGGTGAGCGGGCGTTCAAAGCCCATTTTCACGCCGGTCCATCCGTTGGGGTTATGTGACGCCGTCACCATAGCAACAGCAGGTGCGCCCAAGTGAAACTGGCTGAAATAGGCCATCGGCGACACAGCCGGGCCGATGTCTTTGACGTGAATGCCTGCTTGCATGAGCCCGAGCATCAGAGCGTTTTTGATGCTGAGGGAATAGTCGCGGTAGTCATTGCCGACGGCGATCACCGGTTCGATTCCGCGTGCGTGCATCTGTGTGCCAAGGCCAAGGCCGAGCGCTGTAATGCCGGGCAAGTTCACTTCCTCGGGGTATTTCCAGCGGGCGTCATACTCGCGAAATCCGGTTGGAGCGATCATAGCATCGCGGAGAAACTCCCATGTGTTTGGGCTCGATTTGGAGAGTGGTTTGTTCACTGTCATAACTCGTTCTTATTGTTGTTGTCCGGTGCAGGGCAGGCGTTGCAACCCTAGTTTGACACTTGCTCGCGCAAGATTGAGGAGGTGAGCGAGACCATCAGGTAAACGCCCGAAAAAATCAGGAAGGCGAGCACAGTGTTCTCGAACTTGCGCGGATAACTTGGCGCGTCAGACGGGATCGGGCGCACCGGAACCGAGAGGTAACGCACCTGCCGTCCGGCTTCGAGCGCAGCTTGCTTTTCGCCTTGCAGTGCTGACTGCAAGAAAGCGTCAGCGGTTGCAAGGTCGGCTCGGGCCAGTTCGATCTCGGTGCTTTGTTGCACCAGCGACAGGTCTGAGTCTCCGGCAACGGTCATCCGGCTTTTGAGCTCGACCAGCACATTTCTCAGGCGTCTGACATCACCCTGTGCGCCGTCAACCTTGGCTTGGTTGGGGCGGGCGTTGTCGAGCAGAGCTTGCAAGGCAAGGCGCTTTTCAAGCAACTGCTGCTCATAAGTTGTGATCTGGGCACGCAGGGCGGCGAGTTGCTCGGTTGGGTCTGCGGAGTAAACCACTTGCAGGCGGATCAGGTTCTCTTGTGCAGTCCGGCGCTCGACTTTGGCTGTCTCGAGGTTGCGGCGTGCGTCGCTCATGGCATCATCCCTGATCTGCTGGGACAGGGCATCAACGCGCTCTTCTGCGTATGAAATCAAAGCCTTGGAAAAGTCTGTCGCAACCTGTGGATCAGCTGCAATAACCTCCATCTTTACAACGCCTTCTGTCGGGTCATAGCCAATCTTGATGTTCTTTTTATAGACTTTATGCGCCGCTTCATTGGTCGAGTTCGCATCCAGCCGTTGGATCGCATCAACATCATCGCCCGAGAAATGCGCCTTGTAGCCGAGCTCTTTGTCGAGCCTGATCATCGCGTCTTTCGACGTGAGATAAGACTGCACAGCGATACTCTCCTGACTGTTGGCAAGCTGCGCGGGAATAAGCCCCGCAAGTGGGCCGCCGCCGCCGCCTTCGGCAGACTGGATGAGAAACTCGGTCTTGGTAGAATACATCGGCGTGGCGATGGCGTAGTAATACCAGCCGGCAAGTAGGGTTGGCAAAAACACAAAAGCCGACAGTCGCGCCAGCAAAAGCACCAGCCGTTTGCGGCGGCGCTTGGCAATGTCGCGTTGAATAGCGCCGATCTCGGCGGCGCGCCGGTCGGCGGTGTAAACCTCGGTAGAGGGCACCTGAGCCGTGTCGGCTTTCATGGTCTGCGGCAGTTGGATCTTGCCCATGCCGGGGTTCGGATCACCTTCCGGCTCGTCAAACAGGCCGCCCTTTTTCGCTGCGGCGGCTTTGTCGGCGACAACAAGTTCCAGCATGTTGGAGCGCTGAAACGGGTCAACGCCTTTCATGCGCAACTGGCGCACAGCGTCGAAATCAGAAATGGGTGCAAGCCCGTGCTTTTGCGCCATACGGCGGGCGAGGCGCAGCTGCCGGCCTGTCAGCCCTTCACGGCGGATCGCATCAATATCGGTTTCGGCTTTGACTTCGCCGGCGCTTTCAACCTGGCCTGCACGCGCAGCGGCTTGTTGTGCTGGCTGGCTTGGGGCCGCGGCTTGGGCGCTCCGCTGGCGTTGTGCCGGTTCTGTCTTAGCAGCCGCCGGGGCTGCCGTGGTTTTGCGCGCATCCGCTTCGGCGGCCGGAGCCGTGGCACGCGGGGCTTGCGCGGTGTCAGCGCTGCGCCGTATGCGAAACTTTTTAGCCTTGGGTTTGGTAGTCATAGAGCTGTTTCGCTTCTTCAAGAGTGTCGAACATTTCGAGTCTGCCATCAATCAAGACAGCGGCGGAGCGGGCAAACTTTTCCAAGACTTGCGCTTGGTGGCTGACGATAACAACCGTTGTCGTTTCAAGCCGGTCACGCAGGATATTGCCTGCTTTGCGGTTAAACTCGACATCGGTTGAGCCGGGCATGCCCTCGTCAATCAGGTAGATGTCAAAGTCCAGAGCCAGCAGCAGCGCAAAGGAAAACCGCGCGCGCATGCCTTGGCTGTAGGTTCCAAGCGGCTGGTCAAAATACTCACCGAGGTTGCAAAGCCAGCGGCAGAAGGCTTCAACATAATCCGGATCAAGCCCGTAGAGGCGGGCAATGTAACGGCTGTTCTCGACAGCCGAGTGACGGCTGACAACGCCGCCCATAAACCCCAAGGGAAAGCTGATTTTGCAGTCGCGCGTTACGGTGCCTTCATCGGGCTTCTCCAGCCCCGACATCATGTTGATCAGCGTGGTCTTTCCCGTGCCGTTGGGCGCCAGAATGCCAAGCGAATTGCCAAGCTCCACTCGAAAGGAGGCCTTTTCCAAGATCACCTTGCGTTGTGAGCCTGTCCAGAAGGACTTGCTGACATTGTTAAACTCGAGCATTCTTGCTCCGCTTCTGCTCTGGCACGATCCTTTTAGGGAAACTTCCCTAAGGATCTCTTTATTTGTGCGCCATACTGGTTACTGTTTCCATATAGCATACAGTTGTTTTAGGCAAAAATAAGACATCCTGTAGGAAAACACAAAAAAACCGCCCCGGTATGAGGCGGTTTTTCTCTTATGTGTCTCGGTCTACAGGTTTTGTTTCTCAACCTTGAGGATCTTGCCTGCCAGGATCGCCAGCACAGCCGCAAAGAAGCTGAACAGGGCGCCCATTTTGGCCGCGTCTTGCACGGTGCCGGCATCAAAGGCGACAGCTGCGATAAACAGCGAAACCGTAAAGCCGATCGCCGCGACAAAGCCGATAACGATCAGGTCAACGATGCGCATGCCTTCCGGCATCCCGAAGCGCAGCACAACCGCACCGAACCAGCCGAACAGAAACACGCCGACAGGCTTACCGATGATCAGACCCGCAAGCACCAGCCATGTGGCTTCACCGATCGACGAAAACTCGACACCCGCGTTGACCAGGCCAAAGAAGAACAACACCACTTCAACAGGGTATTTCAGCGCATGTTCCAACACGTTGAGCAAGTCAGTGAGGTATTTCTCTGCCGCCGAGAAGAGGCCAAAAGCGCGGTCGGCATGCGGGATGGCTGGCACGACAGGCAGCAGGCCAAGGGCAGGGTGCAACCCCGCGCGCATGAAGCCATACCAGCTGATGCAGCCTGCAACGATGTAAGGCAAACCGCCAAGATACTTGCGCACGGCAGTTGATGTCGGACGGTCTTGGTGTCCGCGGTCAAGCACGCGTGGCAGGCGATTGAACAAGTAAAAAACCACAATTGCAGCGCCAAATGACAGAAGCAGCCACTCAGGGCCCAAGTCGCCAGACGGGTAGAAGACTGCGAGAATGATCAGGCCAGCCGCGTCATCGGCGATTGCCAGCAACAGCAAAAAGCGCACTGCAGGGTGACCTGCACCAAAGATGATACGCCCGACAAGATAGCTGAACGCGATGTCTGTCGCCGTCGGAATGGCCCAGCCGTTCGCCACAGCGTTATAGGTTTCGCTGCCAAGGAAATAGGCGATGCCGAGGTAGATACTGATCGGCCCGATCATGCCGCCAAGCGTTGCAAACAAAGGCGTTGCCGCCTTTTTGCCACGCAGTGAGCCGTTCTTGAGGATCACCGCCTCCCAGACTTCTTTCGCCGCAATGGCAAAGAACAGCGCCATAAGCACGTCGTTGATAAGGTAATGCAACGTCAGTGTGCGGTGCCCGTCATGCATATGGCCGATAGGAGCATGATCCCAGATCACGAAATGGGTAAACTGGTGGTAGCTGTCAGGGTTGGTATTGGCCCAAATAAGCGCGATCACTGCGCCGCTGATCAGCAACAATGAATATTCAGCGAGGAATCCCCAAACGCGATACATTACATGTCTCCTCTGGTGCTTTTTGTTTCATGCTTATCTAAATGATGAGTCTGGAATGTAAAGATCGCGAGGCGCCATTTTCAGCACCCCGCGACCTTTTGACAGTCGGAATTGTCGCAACCTTCAGCGTTAGGCGATTGCCTGCCACGCAAAGCCAGCCAGTGCCGCGCCGACAAAGGCAAAGCCGATATAGGCCGCAAACACCCGTGGCTTGACCAGCGCCCAAACTGCGACAGCAGCAGGGATACAACTGACACCGCCAGCAACCACAAAGCTCATCGCCGCGCCCTGTGACATGCCTTGCTCGATAAGCCCCGAGACAAGCGGCACCGCAGCGTAACCGTTAAGGTAGGCTGGGGCTCCGACTAACGCGCCAAGGATGATCGGCTTGATGCCTTCACCGCCGAGCACAGATGCGATCGCTTCGGCGGGCACAAATGTCAGCATCATGTATTCAAGCACATAGGCCAGCAGCAGCCACTTTGCGAGGAAGATGCCGTTTTCAAGGAAGGTGTCGCGGAAGGTTTTGCGACGTTCACTGTCGTCCCAGAATGTCCAGTGCGGCTTGCCTGCGAAGGGCTTTTGCACGCCACAACAGCCGCCGATCTGCGGTTTTGCGCGCAGCGGGTCGGCAAAAACAGGTGAGGTTTTGAGCAGCATGGTGCCCATACCGCCGAGCAGACCAACGCCAACAGCAGCAATCGTTTTGGCAATCGCAAAGTCAAAGCCAAGTCCGCCAGCGGTGATTGAAAACATCGCAGGGTCCATCAAAGGCGAGGCCAGCCAGAAGGCCATCACCGCCGAAAGCGGCACGCCCATCGCCAGCATCGCGGCAATGAACGGGATGACCTGACAGGAGCAGAAAGGCGACAGCCCGCCAAGCAACGCAGCCATCAAGATCATATGTGTCTCGCGGCCCTCAAAGGCCTTGGCGAGCAGGTTTTCAGCACCCGTTGCTTTCATATATGCCACGGCAAACACCGCAAAGACGATGAAAGGCAGCGTGCGGCCAAAGGCTTGCAAGGTAAACACAACAGCGGGCTGGAAATGCGCGGTCGCAAACACCGCAAGGCCGAGCAATATAAGGCCAAGCGCCAGCCAGGCCTTGTCGATCTTGGCGAGGCTGAACCTACCGTTTGGTGCAGAAACATCAGTCATGGTCGTGGTCCTTAGGGCAATCGCTGTCAGCACAGCATTCGTTGAGCAAAAATTGTGAAAGCGCGCGCAGCTCGCCGTAAGCCACCGCAGCGCAAATGATCTGTCGGCCCTGGCGCACTTGGGTAACAAGCCCCGCTTGCGTCAGGATTTTCATGTGGTGCGTCAGTGTCGAGCCGCTAACGCCCGTGCGCTCACCAAGTGCGCCGATGGTCAGGCCTTCAGGGCCCGCACGCACAAGGCTGCGCAGCACGGTCAGGCGTTGTTCACTGCCAAGCGCGGCAAAGGTTGAGGCGGCAATCGCCAGATCAAGGGTGTGAGAAGGGGATTCATGTTTCATATTTCTAGTATTGTCGAAATGATAGGGCGGAGCAAGTCTTATTTCGACAAATATCGAACTATTGCGCCCGCGCGGCAAAAAGCTATCCTCCGGTCATGCCAACGCTCGATGAAAAAATCCGCGCCTGTCAGCTCTGCTCTGAGCGGTTCGCTGCAACACAGACCGCCCATAGCCCGCGGCCCGTGGCTTGGTTTCGCCCGACGGCACGGTTGCTGATTGCCGGGCAGGCCCCGGGCGCGCGCGTGCATGAAAGCGGCGTGCCGTTTGACGATCCATCCGGCGAGCGCCTGCGCGACTGGCTCGGTCTGACGCCAGAGCAGTTCTACGACACTTCAAAGGTGGCGATCGTGCCAATGGCCTTCTGCTTCCCCGGTTACAACGCAGCCGGAAGCGACTTGCCGCCGCCGCCGGTCTGCAAGCAAACCTGGCACAGCGATGTTATGCAATCCCTGCCCGAAGTGCGCTTGCGGCTGATCATCGGCGGCTATGCGCAGAAGTTTCATCTCGGCGTCAAAACGGGCGTCACAGAAACGGTGCAATCTTGGCGCGAAATTGCACCTGCAGCTTTCCCCTTGCCGCACCCGTCTTGGCGCAATACTTCATGGCTCAAGAAAAATCCGTGGTTTGAGGCCGAGTTGTTGCCCGAACTGCGCGCAGCTGTTGCCAAGGTAATGACATGACCAAACCAACCCCTCTCGACCGCGCCCATGCGATCATGATGAAAGCCCCCGACGATGAAGATGCACGTCTGGCGTATTACGCGATGCTGGCTGACACCGAGATTTTCCTGCTGCTTGAGGATGAGCCGGAAGGCGACGTGATCGAGCCGCAGTTTGCCGACCTCGATGAAGGCTCCTTCGTGCTTGGCTTTGACAGCAACGAGCGGCTGACCAAGTTTGCCAATGGCGCCGCGCCCTATGCTGCCGTGTCTTGCCGCGTGTTGGCCGAAATGCTCACCGAGCAAGAAGCCGGACTGGCGCTCAATCTCGGGGTTGCTGAAAGCTCGATCGTCTTGCCGCTTGAGGCGATGGTTTGGATGCAAACCGCGCTCGACGAAGCGCCGCAAGAGCAACAAGCCCAGCAGGGTGGCTCGGCCATCGGCACACTTGTCTCGCCGAACGTGCCCGAAGTGCTCCTGCACACGCTCGACGCCAAGCTGGTGCGTGCCGCGGGGCTGGCCAAGGTCGCCTATCTTTGCGGGCAGGAAGACGGCGGGCTGCTCTTGGCGGTGCTCGGCGCCGACGAGCCCTCACAAGCACCACTGGCTAAGGCGGCAAGCGAGGCGCTGGTGTTTTCCGGTCTTGATGATCTGATGCTGGATGTTGCCTTTTACAATGACGCCCCCGGCCTGCGAGAGCAGTTCAGCCGTGTCGGTATGCGCTTTGAAATTCCTGAGCCGCCAAAGGCAAAACCGGTGCAGGCACCGGGAAGTGACCCGAAAAAGCCACCAAAGCTGCGCTGATCCTAAACGCCGATCTTCGGGCCGGTGCAAAGCAACGGCTCTGACTTGCGCTCGATCTGATAGAGCGTGCCGAAGCCTTCACCGCTTTCAAAGGTCGCCCGAAGTTTGCCGTCTTCAACGTAAAATGCCCAGCAATGCGCGTCATCCGGCCGGTCTTCATAGACAAAGCAAATCAGCTTTTCGGGCGTGTCATACCAGTAGCCTTCCTTGCAGTCTCCATCCAGCAGTGACCAGCGCACGCGGCGGTCAGGCAAATAGTCCTCGGCCCCGAAAGGCACTTCGCTGTAGCCGTAAGTAAACGTCTGCCCACGGGTGAAAGCGTCAAAGGCGTCACCACTCATCCGCTCTTGAGCGGCAAGGCAGGTCGGCAAGGCGAGAATGAAAAGAGTGATACGCAGCATGCCCGAAGCTTAAGCCGCAAGCGCAACCTCTGGCAAGCGGGCAAGCTCGCGTTTCATGACCTTGCGGTAAAGTGGCGGCAGCAGCGCGATCGTCGCCATAACCGGAAGCGAATGCGGCAACGTTGGCATCACGGCTTCATCAAGCTCAAGAGCAGGGTAGGGCCGCTGCGGGTTGACGTGATGGTCGGAGTGGCGTGCGGCATTGAGCATCAAAGCAGACGAAAACCAATGCGGTGTGTTCCACGAGTGCTGCGGGCCGACCGGCTCCAACCGCCCGTTTTCAAGACGTTTGCGTCGAAGGCCATAGTGCTGGATGTAGTCGGCAATGGCGATTTGCAGTTGTGAATAAAGCGCAATCGCCATCAGCGCGACAAACCCCAGAAACCCGCCCATCCAAACCGCAAGCGCCAGCATCACCAAGCCAACTGCGACGTCATGCAGAAAAGGATGGGTGATCAGCGCCGGTTTTTCCCGTTTGCGGGCGCGCATGGCGTTCTCGGCACGCAGCCCGTCGAACAAGGAGCGTCCCCAAACGCGCAAGAAATAGCGGTAAAAACCCTCGCCTTTGCGGGCGGTGCAGGGGTCATCTTCGGTGGCGACATGCACATGGTGGATCAAAACATGGGCGCTGGCGTGTTGCCCGTAAAGCATCGTCGCATAGACGATTCGCCCCAAACGCCGTGCATAGCGCTCGCGTCGGTGAATGAGCTCATGTGCATTCGGATGTGACACCTGACCAAAAAACAACGAGTAAGCGATCAGCGTCGCCATAACCTGTGGCCAGCCCATGCCCGACACGGAAAGGCCGTATAATGCCGCGCCCATCAACGGGAAGTGCAGCAAGCCCAAAAGTGTTGAAAATAAGGCGCCCGAAGGAAACTCCGTGCCTTCTTTCATGTCCGGAAACAGGCTCGGAATGACCCGATCCATAAACGCCGTGAACAGGCTGATATAGGCGAGCGCAGCCCATGCCCAAGCGCCTCCGAAGAAGGCAGCAGCAAAAAGCATCCCCGCATTGGAGAGCGTAACAACGACGAACGGCAGCATATTTCTATCCAGTGAGCAGACGGGACTAAGGCAAACTATAGCAGAAATTGTGGCAAATTCATGGCGAAAGGTTTCAAGTTTTTCCCCATCAGCCATATCCGATGCGCTTTGCGCAGGTCCCATGTCGTTTTTGGTTGCCCCAAGGCAAAGCAGGCGGTTTAGGTTGGCGCAAGACATTCTCAGGAGAGCGGCGCATGGCACCCAACGATCGCAAAGGCGTATGGAAATCAGGCAAAGGCAGGGGCCGGCACACGCCCAAAGGCCGCCAGCTAGACGACCAGGCTTGGGACGAGGTCAAGGCGCTGCTCGGGGCAGGGCCACACGCCCGCGACATGCTGATCGAGAATCTCCATAAAATCCAAGACAAGTTCGGCTGTCTATCAGCCGGACATATCCGCGCCCTTGCGGAAGAGATGCGCATTTCGATGGCCGAAATCTATGAAGTTGCGACGTTCTATGCGCACTTCGATGTGGTGAAAGAGGGCGAAGCCGCACCGCCGGCCCTGACGATCCGTGTCTGTGACTCGCTGTCATGTGAGCTTGCTGGCGCACAAGAGCTGAAAGCCGCGCTTGAAAGCGGCCTTGATGCGGGGCAGGTGCGGGTTTTGCGCGCGCCTTGCATGGGCCGCTGCGACACCGCTCCAACGCTTGAGATCGGACACAACCACATCGACAACGCGACCGTGGAAAAGACACTCGCCGCGATCGCATCAGATGACACGCACCCGCATGTTCCTGACTATCAAACCTTTGGCGACTATGCTGCCGCAGGTGGATACGCCGAACTGGCAAAACTGCGGGCAGGCGGCAACTGGGAAGATGTGCAGCAGATGATGCTCGACGCCGGCCTGCGTGGCCTTGGCGGGGCTGGCTTCCCGTCAGGCACCAAATGGGGCTTTGTGCGGGCCAACGCAGGCCCGCGCTACCTTGCCGTTAACGGCGATGAAGGCGAGCCGGGCACCTTTAAAGACCGCTTTCACCTTGAGCGCGAACCGCATGCCTTTCTTGAGGGCATGCTGATCGCCGCATGGGCCGTGGAGGCAGAGAAGTGCTACATTTATATGCGTGACGAGTATCCCGCCGTGCTTGAGATATTACGACGTGAAATCAAAGCTCTGGAAGGCGCAGGTCATGTGGATAAAGGCTACATCGAGCTGCGTCGCGGAGCTGGTGCCTATATCTGCGGTGAAGAAAGCGCGATGATCGAAAGCATCGAGGGCAAACGCGGTGAGCCGCGCCACCGACCGCCTTTTGTGGCGCAGGTCGGTCTCTTTGGTCAGCCGACACTTGTCCACAATATCGAGACGCTTCACTGGGTTTCAAAAATTGTCAGGAACGGGCCGGAACTCCTTAATTCGGTTGAGAAAAATGGCCGCAAGGGGCTGCGCTCCTATTCCGTTTCGGGCCGTGTGCAAAACCCGGGTGTGCATCTTTTGCCTGCCGGTTCAACGATCACCGATGTTGTCGAAGCCGCTGGCGGAATGCTTGAGGGGCATGCCCTCAAAGCCTACCAACCGGGCGGGCCGTCTTCGGGGCTTTTGCCTGCCAGCATGAACGATATCCCGCTTGATTTTGACACGCTGCAGCCACACGACACCTTCATCGGCTCCGCCGCCGTTGTGGTGCTGTCCGACAAAGACAGCGCCCGCGCCGCCGCCCTCAATATGCTGCGGTTCTTTGAAGACGAAAGCTGCGGACAATGCACGCCTTGCCGTGTCGGTTGCGAGAAGGCTGTCAAACTCATGCAGGCCGACAGCTGGGACCAAAACTTGCTGGAAGAGCTCTCGGTTGCGATGATCGACGCCTCGATTTGCGGCCTTGGACAAGCGGCTCCAAATCCGATACGCATGGTTATGAAGCACTTTCCGGAAGAAATTTAATGTTCGCAACACTCACCGACCTGGGCCCTGACATAACGCTGGTGTTCATGGCCGCTGCTTTCTGTGCGCTCGCCTATCTCGCGATCTGCGCTCGCCCGGGGCACTCTTGGCTCAAAACCATCTCCAAAACCCTGTCGGTGTTGTTGCTCGCCGTGATCGCGTTTCAGACTGTCGGGTTTCTGACGCTCTCGGTCGCGCTCGTCGCCTGCGCCGTTGGTGACTTCTTTTTGTCGCGCGAAGGAGATGAGTCATTTCTCTCCGGAGTCGGGGCCTTCGCTATCGGGCATCTGGCCTATTCGGTGCTCTTCCTGATGCACCCGAGCGCCGACTTGCACCGCATATCCGACGGCTGGCCGCTGGTTGCTGCGCTGGTGTTGTTCGGTGTTGCGATGATGGTGCTTTTGTTTTCCAAAGCCGGCGCCTTGCGTTGGGCGGTGATGGTCTATGTGCCGATCATCGTTCTCATGGGGATCATGGCAATGGCGATGCCATTTTCCGGCGGTTTGGTTCTGGTTTTGCCAGCGGCACTGCTGTTTATCGCTTCAGATTTCGTGCTCTCCCAAGAACTTTTCGTTTTGTCAGGCGAGCACAAATTGCGTCGTTATACGCCCTATGTTGTCTGGGGGCTTTATTGGCTGGCGCAAGCGTTGTTCTTGATAGCTTTTTTGCCCGCTGCCTAAAGCTTGTTGCGATACACCGCGCAGAGACAGCCCGCCGCTTTGAGCTTTGTGCATAACTGCCATCCTGTCTTGCTGGAGTTTCGGCCAATTCTCGCAAAATAGTAGCCTTTAGATCGGCTTGCGCGACTTTTCTCATGTAAGTAATCCGGTGTCTCTCCCTTGAGCAATCCGCGACACCGCGCTGTGCGGGCCTTGTATTTGGCCTGCGCAGCACTGCGGCTCACCCCGAACGCCAATTGCACACCCCAAGGCTTGATAGCTGGCTCGGTTTGTGGCGGAGGTGACAGCTTTCTCTTCTTTGCCAAAGCATAGCATGCTTCTCGAGATTTGGTTTTATTAGAAAGAGTTAAGTCGAGATCTTCAGGTGGTTCTTTAACCCAAGTCTCTGCGCTCGCACCGGTGATGATCTTAACGTAGTTCACTGTTTCTTTGGCCAGCCCGCCGGTGCCCGCAATAAGCCCCTCCGCCCGCCGTTCACCGCCGTTGTAACCGACAGCGGCCAGGCCGACGTTGCCGTATTTCTTTGTCATCTCCGCCAGATACTGCGCCGAGTGTTCCAAAGCATCTGCGGGGTTGTAAGGGTTCTTGAGGCCGCGCTTTGTCGCGGTCGAGCGGATAAACTGCGCGATCCCCATCGCGTTTGCATGGCTCTTGGCGAAGGGGTCAAACCGGCTTTCCTGCCAGATCAACCGCGTGAAAAACCCGCGATCAAGCCCGTGCCGCTCGGTGACAACTTCGATCAGCTGGCAAGTGTCGTGGACAAAATGCTCCCAACGAATGCACTCCTGATGCCCCCATTTTGTCGTGGTGCAAGCCCGGTCGGGGGGCTCGGCCAAAGCCGGAAAGCCGGCAAAGACAAACAAGATGAAAAGCAGCAATCGCATGCGCCGAAATGGCCTGAGGCGCAGCAATATGTCAACTGATGCCTTTTCTATTCGCGCCACGCGTATTAACTGGAAGGTGAAACTTTCAGGAACCAGCATGTCATTCTTCAAAAAGCTTAAGAACAAAATGTTCAAATCTTCTTCCAAGCTAGAAGAAGGGCTCGACGCGATCGTTGAAGATGGCGGTGTCGAAGAAGAGCTTGAGGTGGAGCTTACCCCACCGGAAATAGCGCCCGAGCCCACACCGGAACCAGAGCCGGAACCCGAACCTGTTGTTGAACCCCAGCCAGAACCAGAACCAGAACCCGAAGCAGAACCAGAACCGGAACAACAGCCGGAACCGGAACCGGAACCCGAGATCGAGCCTGATCTCGAACCAGCCCCTGAATCCAGCGCCCAATCCCCCCCCGAGCCCCCAAAAGAGCCAGAGCCAGCCTTCGTCGAAGACAAGAGCGCAGACCGGCAGGTGCATCAGGATGATGCGCCGAGAGAGGCAGAGCCCGAAGCCGCAAAGCCGGGCTTTATGGGCCGCCTGCTTGGTCGCCGCGAAGCCAAGCCAACGACGGAACCTGATGCTCACGTAAAGCCTGGACCAAAGCCCAAAGCCAAAGCCAAGGCTGTCCGCCGTGTGCTTGATGACGACATGCTCGAACAACTCGAAGAGCTACTCATCGCCTCTGACATGGGTGTGGACACGGCGCTGCGCGTCACCTCGAACATGGCTGAAGGCCGCATGGGCAGCAAGCTCTCGACTGACGAGATCAAGCAAATACTTGCTCAGGAAGTCAGCCGCATCATGTCCGAAGTCGCCCGCCCGATGCCGCTCTACCCGAAAAAGCCGCAAGTGGTGCTGGTCGTCGGCGTCAACGGATCCGGTAAAACCACAACCATCGGCAAACTCGCCAGTCAGTTCAAAGCTGCAGGTAAAAACGTGGTTATCGCCGCGGGTGACACCTTCCGCGCTGCTGCGGTCGAGCAGTTGCAAGTCTGGGGCACTCGCGCCGGCGTGCCCGTGCTCACAGCCCCCGAAGGCTCCGACCCGGCCAGCCTCGCATTCGACGCCATGACAAAAGCCGAGGCCGACGGTGCCGACCTTCTGATGATCGACACCGCAGGCCGCCTGCAAAACCGCGCCGACTTGATGGAAGAACTCTCCAAAATCGTCCGCGTCATCCGCAAAAAAGACCCGACAGCACCGCACAACACCCTCTTGGTGCTCGACGCCACGACTGGCCAAAACGCGCTCTCACAAGTCAAAACCTTTCAAGAGCTGGCCGATGTCTCGGGCCTCGTAATGACAAAACTCGACGGCACCGCAAAAGGTGGCGTCCTCGTGGCCCTGGCTGACAAATTCGGCCTGCCCATCCACGCCATAGGCGTTGGCGAGCAAATCGACGACCTCGACGCATTTGACCCTGACGACTTTGCCAACGCGCTCATCGGTATAGAGCAAACCTAGGCCTATGTTATTGCTTTTTCTTGGTCAAAATATCCCGGGGGTGTGGGGGCTGGCCCCCACTCTGAAACATGAGTGACTGGCTGATCTCCTTAGAGGGCACTGAAGCTGGCCACACCCTCGCGCTCTTCCTTGCGCTCACAGCAGCGTTCCTGCACGCGGTCTTCGGCGCGCTCCAGAAGGGCCGCTACGACCCGTGGCTCACCCGCGGCGCGATTGACGGCTCCTATGCAATCATCATCGCCCCCGTAGCCCTGTTCGTCGTCCCTTGGCCCGAGCCACACCTCTGGCCGATCCTTGCAGGCGCCTTCTTTATTCATGCAGGCTATAAACTGCTGCAAAGCTGGGCCTACACCAAAGGCGCCTATACCGTGGTTTACCCCGTTGTGCGCGGCACGGGGCCGTTGTTCACCGTCATCGGCGCCTACTTCATCTTTGGCGAACGCTTCAATGCCACGCAATGGGCCGGTGTTGCCACGCTTCTCGTTGGTATCTACGGCCTCGCCGCCTACAATCTGCGCACCATCACCTCCGAGCGCGACACGCTCAGCATAGCGCTCTGGCTGGCCGTTGCCACAGGCCTCACCGTGGCGCTCTACACAACGTGGGACGCTTACGGCATCCGCGCCACGCAAAACCCTTTCACCTTTCTCGCGTGGTTCTTTCTCATCGACGGCCTGCTCTTTCCCTGCATCGCCTACGCCCGCTACCAGCGCATGAGCGACAAGCCCGCCGTCGGCCCGCTCATGCAGCGCGGCGTCATCGGGGCGTTCATCGCTTTTGCCAGCTTCGGCTCGGTTATGCTTGCGACACGGCTTGATAAAGTCGGTGAAGCCGCCATCTTGAGAGAAACATCCGTGGTCTTTGCCGCCCTAATCGGTTGGCTTGCCCTCAAAGAAACGGTAGGACCGCGCAGAATAGCCCTGATGACACTGATCGCCGCAGGGGCGGTGATCGTCGAGATGGGTGGATAGGAGCAAACATGGCCGACAAACGAGAGATCAACCCGATGCTGAAGTTCGGCCTCGAAATCGGGCCTGTCATCCTGTTTTTTATCGCCTATGTGAAACTCAAAAGCGAAGTGTTTACCATCGCGGGCACCGAGTATTCCGGCTTTATCCTTGTCACCGCGATGTTCGTGCCGCTGATGATCATCACCACATTGATCCTCTGGAAGCTCACCGGCCACCTCTCCAAAATGCAGATCATGACACTTTTGCTAGTGGTGGTCTTCGGAGGCCTCACCGTGTGGCTCAATGATCCCAAGTTCATCAAGATGAAACCAACCATCCTCTACCTCTTCTTTGGCGGAGCACTCGGCGTCGGGCTTTTGCGTGGGCAGTCATACTTGCGCCATGTCATGGAAGGCATGATGCCTCTGCAAGACGAAGGCTGGATGATCCTCACCCGCCGCTTGATGGTGTTTTTCTTTGCCCTGGCGCTCACCAATGAACTCATCTGGCGGACACTGTCCGAGCAAGCCTGGGTCAATTTCAAAACATTCGGCCTCACAGCCGCCCTGTTTGCCTTCTTCATGAGCCAAACTAAGCTGTTTGCTAAATACTCTACCGAAGGCGAAACCGACAAAAGCTAGTGATTTGAAGGCGCGACTGTGACGTAAGCTCTTTGCTTACCGACACTTCAGGCGGGCTGGGTGTCGTCTTGCCGTGCATCTTCTTCAAGAGCCACGCCTTTCTCGCGCAGTTCCGCCCGTATCGACTTAACAAAGTCCTCAATTCCACCTTCGGGAAAGACATCCTCAAGCAACCGCGTGCTGGAAAATACTTGCGCTTCTGTTTCTTCGCAGGTCTCCCAAACATCTACTTCTTTGGTCTGCTCCCATTGCCAGATATCTTGTGCCGTGCGCTCTGACGATTGTTCCTTAACAATGACGGCATGTAGCGTCAGGTCAGAGACAGCCTCTTCAACGCGCATCAGCTTTGAGGGGTCAGGGCCGCCGGTGTCATCGGTCGCTACATTGTCTTCGTGGAAAACGGCGCTATCACTGTCAAGCCGAGCCAAAATAAACCAGTCACCCGCCTTGAGCGGCTGGCTCTGGCTGGTGCCGTTTGGCAGAAAGTAGGTCAGCGTGTTGTGATAGGGCAGGCCGTCCCATGTCCACTTGTCGTCCCAAGGGCGTTTGCGCGCAGAGGGCGGGCGCGCTGTCGCGTATGGCTCCCAATTTGCGAAGGCCAGTTCGGGAAACAGCGTTTCTATCTCGCGCAGTAAGTGATGGGTTTGTGTGTGGTAGGCCGCAATAAGGCGGTAAGCGCGCCGCACGTCTGCCAATGTGGTTTTCCAGTTGTGATCATTTGTCATCAGGCTCTCCTTTTTGACAGCATTGCAAGGCTCTGTTCAACCGTGGCAAGCGGTTTCATATCTTCGAGTTGTTTCGGCCTAATGACGTGGTGATAGCCAAATAGCCCAAGGGCCTTAGTCATGTCGCCAAGAATTCGCCGCTCTTGCGGGGTGGCGGGCTTGGTTGTGGCGCAGGCCTTGGCAAGATCCTTCCAATCGCACATTTCAAACGACACGTTCTCGACATTGGCTTCCTGGACAAGCGGGTGCGCTTTGACGGCCTCAAGCATGTCTTTTTGCCATTGCTCGCCTTTGCTGATGCCATCAATCGCAAGGTAGACAACGTGATCTGCAGCGGTCAGGTCTTCAGACAGAAGCTGAGCATAGGCCGAAAGCTGCACTGCCCATTGCTCGCTACTTTGTCCGT
The DNA here is from genome assembly GCF_018860975.1 of Lentibacter algarum. Classification (GTDB taxonomy): domain Bacteria; phylum Pseudomonadota; class Alphaproteobacteria; order Rhodobacterales; family Rhodobacteraceae; genus Lentibacter; species Lentibacter algarum_A. Next base: position 318,915 of record NZ_JAHKQI010000010.1, on the reverse strand, counting down.
TGCCGGCAAACTTTGACTCAACGATCACATGAAAGCGTTGCGCCGGGTCGCCAAGGTCAAACTGCAGAAAAACGTCCGGTTCAACGCCCATTGTGCGGGCCTTGTGTGGCCACATTGGCCAAAACTCAAGTTCAGCAAGCTCGGCCATGCGAAACGTGTCACCATGCCCGCCCATCGCAGCCCTCAGGAGCGCCCAAGCCGTCGGGCCGGAGAGATAGGCCAACCGCTCAAAGAGCGTTGCGGTGATCAGATCTTCGCTGCCTTTGAAGATATCGCGCCAGCGCACTGAATCCTCGCTTGAGTGCAGACGCCCCGCCTTGCTTGAAAGGATCGCGTGTAACATAAAACTCCTGCGGTGTTTGGCTTGGGCATCAAGACCATAGCCACCAGATGTTGACAACAAGGGGCTGGCTCTTTTTGTGAGGCGCAGCCATGTGGCTCGCCCTGCGGTGATCTGCTGCTTGACGTATCGTCGCGAGAGTCGTATCCAGCCGTTAGTGGCGATTTGTTACCGGATTGCGGGCCACTTAAAATAATCTGCTAAAAGGTCGGGTGAAGGGGCTCCTTCGGCTTGGCCGACGGGGCTTTTTTATTGGCGGAGGATACCATGCCAAAGAAGTTCACCAAAGCGACACAGCTCGTCCACGGCGGCACGCGCCGCTCTCAGTATGGCGAAGTCAGCGAAGCGATGTTTCTCACGCAGGGCTTTGTCTACGCAACCGCAGAAGAGGCCGAGCAGCGGTTTATCAAATCAGGCGATGACGAGTTCATCTATGCGCGCTACGGCAACCCGACAGTGCGGATGTTTGAAGATCGCCTCTCGCAATACCTCGGATATGAAGACGGTTTTGCCTGCGCTTCTGGCATGGCGGCAGTCAACGGCGCGCTCACAGCCCTGCTCAAAGCCGGTGACAAGGTGGTCGCCTCGCGCGCGCTTTTCGGCTCCTGCCTCTACGTGCTGGAAGACATCCTCGGCCGCTTTGGCGTTGGCATCACCTTGGTTGACGGCACCGACAACGCGGCATGGGATGCAGCCATAAGTGACGACACAACGCTGGTCTTCCTTGAGAGCATCTCAAACCCGACACTTGAGGTGATCGACTTGCGCCATGTCTGCGACACCGCGCACAAACACGGTGCATTGGTGCTGGTTGATGACGCAATGGCAACGCCTGTGTTCAGCTATGCCCATGCCTGCGGTGCCGATCTGGCGATCATTTCAACCACCAAACATGTTGACGGCCAAGGCCGGATGCTCGGCGGGCTTATCTGCGGCTCAAAGGAGCTCATCCGTGGCCCCATCGAAACCTATATCAAACACACAGGCGGTGCGATGAGCCCGTTCACCGCTTGGACTCACCTTAAAGCGCTAGAGACGATGGAGCTGCGTGTGCGCGCTCAGGCGGCTGCCGCACATAAAATATGTGAAACGCTGCAAGGCCACGCAAAACTCACCGCCGCAGTGTACCCGACGCATAAAGCGCACCCGCAATATTCTGTGGCCAAGTCCCAGTCCGAAGCTGGCGGCACGGTGCTGACGATCGAGGTCAAAGGCGGGCAGGCGGCTTGTTTCAAGTTCCTCAACGCGCTCGAAGTTGCGACAATCTCCAACAACTTCGCCGATGCCAAAACCATCGCCACACATCCGGCGACGACAACCCACCAGCGCCTGCCGCAAGAGCAAAAGGACATGCTCGGTATAACAGACGGCCTCGTGCGTTTCTCGGTCGGGCTGGAAAGCGTGGACGACATCATCGCCGACATCAAACAAGCCCTCGACGCAGTATAGACAGATGGATTTCTGGATCAGAGATGCAGGCCCCGCCGACACGGGTGCCTTGGCCACGGTGTTCTTTACCTCCGTTCGTGAGGCCGCCCTGCGCTATGGCGAGGCCGAGCGCGCCGCATGGGCGCCCGAGCAGCCCGATGCCACAACTTACGCCAAGCGCCTTGAGGGCTTGGATGTGGTGCTCGCCGAAAGCGCCGGAAAGGTGCTCGGCTTCATGGGGCTTACACCCGAGGGCTACCTTGACCTCGCCTTCGTGATGCCAGAAGCGCAAGGCAAGGGCGTGTCGTCAGCGCTCTATGCTGTGCTAGAAAGCCGCGCTCTCGCCATGGGCTTTCCTAGGCTGACAACTCACGCCAGCCTCATGGCGCGCAGTTTTTTTGAGCGCCAAGGCTGGCAAGTCGATCACGCTGAAAGCGTTGCCCGCGATAACGAAAAACTGCGCCGTTTTGCCATGAGCAAACAGCTCGCAGTGGCTAAGCCCATGTCTGCTCAATGAGCAGAGACGAGCGGCTTCTTGTTTGAGAGATGACGCGCGATCAGAGCTTTTTGCAGCTTCCCTGACGGGATGTAGCAGGCAGGCTCGGGTATAAATCCGGCCTGCTTAATCTCGGGAAAGATGGTCGATATCTCCGAGCGCGCCTCGGGGCTCATTGTTTTAAGGGCTTCTGGCCCGATAAAGAAACTCTCGGTTGGTGCGCCTTCGGCGATGATGACTTCATGACAATCAAACAGCAGGTGAAAATACTCAACTGCGCATGCTTCGGGTTCAACAAACACACCGTGCAGCGCCGTTAGCTTAACAGCCGCTACAAGGGCATCAGATTGGCCAAACATACGTTTGCACACCGGTGACGACACCAGCATGCGATGTTGCCGAGACACCAGCAGATCGCGCTTGGGCATGCCATTGCCCAAAGCACCAGCCACAATTCTCACAGGGGCGAGTTTCGGATTACTGCTGACTTCATCTCCAGACACCTTACGGCTCATCGGAATGCGCAGGGATTTGAATGTGCCGTTGGCAGTCAAAACGCGACTTCCTGCGCGCAGGTTTTCAACGGGGGTAGGGCCTTGGTCTGTTTCGATCAGGGTTCCGCGCACAAAACAGGAGATGGTGGTATAGGGCGTCGGCGTTGTGGTGTGGCTCTGGTAGCTTCCCAAGGTCGCGCCAACCGTAAATGCCGAGCCGGGGCCAGGGATGAAATACCAGCTCCCGCCTGTGTTGATAAAGTAGAATGTCTCAACATGAGGATCACCATTGGTGTCCGTGAACGCCACGTCAATGTCATAGGGCGAGCCAGAGGTCGCGCCAAAGGCCCCGCCGTTAATGCTCGCTGTTTCGTTGGAGTCAGTGCCACCATCAAGGTTGGCGTCGTCATCGTCGATCACCAAGCTAACAGAGGTGTTATAGGTGGCGTTGTAGCCATATTGCGACCAGTTAAAGGCCGTATAGGTGTATTGCGCCATACCTTACGTCCTCCCCACAGTCAGAGAACTGTGGCGCTGCACAGGGATCATTGTGATCATTGGGGTCATGCTGGGGGCGTCTGTGGGTGCAACAGGTCTTGGCCCGAAGCGGATTGTGGCCTGCGCATCACTGCCAAACCGTGTAAAACATAACTTTGCTGGTCGGAAAAAACCGCTCTTACTAAACATCACTACTGCCTCTGTCGCGCCCGGGCTTTGCGCCCGTGACTTTTATTGCAACGATGTTAACACGAAAACGGCCGAACCGCAGAAACAAATTGTCAGGGTGGTGGCGGGCGATGTTTCCTGACCACACTCGCGAATTTGTGTCATGAACGCGCGCTGCTGTTAACCTAATCAAGCTGAGGAATGCGTCTCAAAACTGTCAGCACGCATTATGCACTGTGGTATGCACTGCAGTATGCACGCAAGTCACATGCGAGGGGCTCGCAACTGACGGCTGTTAACCATACCGTGCGCTTGGTTAATATTTCACGCTCTTTGTTGGCAATTTCAGCGCGTTGCGCCTACATTCTGATCTAAGTTAGCAAGAGGGGCCAAGCCCATGAACAAGCCGATTGATGACATCCAGCCAGCGCCTGATCGTGCCGAAGCCGAGGCTTCGCTTGCGCGGCTGCGTGCGTGGGCTGTTGCAGCCACGCCTGAGGAGGTTGCCGACCTTGACCCACTGGTGGCACGGCTGTTGCCTGCCGGAGAAGTGTCAAATTATCCTGCTCTTGCAAGGGCTTATCCGGATGAGTTCGAGATTGACGACGCTTACAAAGCCACGTTGCCCGACTTGCAGAACGGCCCTTCCAGCCTGATCAAAGGCGCACCGAGGGTTATTCAACATGTCGGGATATCCAACTTTCGCTTACCTGTGCGCTTTCGCACCCGTGACGCCGCCGACCTCACCCTTGAGACATCTGTGACGGGCTCGGTGAGTCTGGAAGCGGGCAAAAAAGGTATTAACATGTCGCGCATCATGCGCAGTTTTTACGGGCATTCCGAGGAAATCTTCTCTTTTGAGGTCATTGAGGCGGCTCTGGACGACTACAAAGCCGATCTCGAAAGCTTTGATGCACGCATCCAGATGCGATTCTCTTTTCCTATGAAAGTCAGTAGCTTACGCTCGGGTTTGGCGGGCTATCAATACTATGATATTGCTCTGGAACTGGTCGAAACAGCCGGAAAACGCCGCAAAATCATTCATCTCGACTATGTCTACTCTTCGACCTGCCCATGCTCGCTCGAACTCTCCGAACACGCCCGCCAAACCCGCGGTCAATTGGCCACGCCACACTCGCAGCGCTCGGTTGTGCGGATATCAGCAGAGGTGAAGGACGGAGAAAATTGTCTTTGGTTTGAAGACCTTATCGAAATGTGCCGGGTCGCGGTTCCGACAGAAACGCAAGTGATGGTGAAGCGTGAAGACGAACAGGCCTTCGCCGAACTCAACGCGGCCAATCCGATCTTTGTGGAAGACGCCGCGAGGCTTTTTGCCCAACAATTAGAACGCGATAGCCGTGTCGGAGACTTCCGAATCATCGCCAGCCACCAAGAAAGCCTGCACAGCCATGACGCCGTCAGCGTGCTGACCGAAGGGTCATTGTTTGAGAGCGAAAGCCTTGATCCCAAACTGTTTTCTTCGTTGTTTCACGTTGGTTGAATGGAAATCATGTATTAAGAGACCTGCGTTTCAAGGAATGCCGCTATGCAGCATTAACATTGGTAAAGTCACCATTGCTGACCTATCTTGAGTTCAAAGGGACGTAACAAGATACACAAAGGAAGAAAGCACAATGGCAATTGTTCTCTCATCAGCAACCGTAGCAAACAACCACCCCGGTATTTTCGCGTCTATTGTGACATGGCTCACAAAAGTGGCAGAAGCCCAAGCGCAACCATTGCGCAACGAAATCGAAATGCTCCACGCGAAGTCAGACAACGAACTTGCAGCTCTTGGCATCAAACGTGACCAGATCGAAGTTCACGTCGTTCAGCGCCGTTCATTCGTATAAGCGTTTCAATTATCTACAAAAAAAAGGCGCGACCAGTTCGGTTCGCGCCTTTTTTGCTGCATGCTGCCTTGACAGGCTAAGCCCCAAAGGCCAAGCCTTCGCAATGTTTGATTTGCGTCCTGTTGGATATGTAATCGGTCTGCTAGTTGCCATACTCGGGCTAACGATGCTTGCGCCGCTTGTGCTCGATTTTGTCGAAGGCAACGGCCATTGGACCGTATTCGCCGAGAGTTCGGTGATTACCATACTGGTGGGCGGCCTTGTTGCCCTTTCGTGTCAGAACGGTGTGCGCGAGGGGTTAAGCATTCAGCAAACCTTCCTCCTAACCACAAGCGTCTGGCTGGCTTTGCCATTGTTTGCGGCCTTTCCATTCGTGTTTGGCGCCTCGCAACTAAGCTATGTTGACGCCTTCTTTGAGGCGATGTCAGGCATGACAACGACCGGCGCGACGGTGCTTACCGGGCTTGATGAACTGCCCAAGGGAATACTGCTGTGGCGCGCGATACTCCAGTGGCTCGGCGGTATCGGTATCATCGTTGTGGCTATGGTTTTTTTGCCAGAGCTTCGTGTCGGTGGCATGCAGATATTCAAGGCCGAGGCCTTTGATACCTTCGGGAAAATTCTTCCAAGGGCGACGCAAATTGCTTCTCAGATTTCGGGTATCTACGCTACGGTTACGATCGCGTGTGTAGTGACTTACTATGTGTTGGGTATGAACGGGTTTGATGCGATCACCCATGCTTTCACAACGGTGTCGACAGGGGGGATGGCAAATTACGATGCGAGTTTCGGAACCTTTTCGGGGCCCCATGAATACGCTGCCAGTGTGTTCATGGTTTTGTCGGCGTTGCCGTTTGTAAGGTATGTTCAAGTGCTCAACGGAAACCTGAGCGCCCCTTTTCTTGATGTTCAGGTCCGCGGCTTTTTCTATACATTGACCGTTCTAGTGCTTCTTACAAGCATCGTGCTGACGCAGATATTCCCGCACCATTGGGAGCAAGCATTCCGCGAAGCTTTGTTCAACATCACGTCAATCATCAGCGGCACAGGATACTCCAGCGTTGACTACATGCACTGGGGGCCGTTTTTGATCACGTTGTTCTTTTTCACCGGTTTGGTCGGCGGTTGTGCGGGTTCGACAGCCTGCTCGATCAAGATTTTCCGATTTCAGCTTTTGTTTGCGTCAGTGCGCACGCAAATTAACAAAATCAAGTCGCCGCACGGTGTGTTCACCCCGAAATATGGAGGGCGACCGATCGGGGAGGATGTTCTTAGCTCGGTTATGGCGTTTTTCGTGTTCTTTATCGTTACACTCGGGGTCATTTCCATACTGCTGTCGTTTACCGGCCTAGACTTCATGACGTCCGTCTCTGGGGCAGCCGCTACACTGGCAAACATTGGCCCGGGACTGGGCGAGATTATCGGTCCGTCAGGTAACTATGCGGGGCTGAATGATGCGGCCAAGTGGATCTTGATAGCGTCGATGCTCATTGGACGCCTTGAGCTTCTTGTGGTCTACGCGCTGTTTATGCCGGTGTTCTGGCGCGGTTGATACAGGAAGGCCCGCGCGGAGCGGGCCGGCCACTTTTCACTCCCAGCAGCTAACCAGAACAGTCACAGCCATTGCTTCGTCGGTCAGGTCTTCAGCGGCGATTGGTGTGTTTCGGTCTTGTGATGTGGCTGTCAGGCCTGCTGCCGCGGCGGCCGAAATGATTGTATCGGTGTCGATTGCGAAGCTAACCTGTTCAGGCAACTTTTTGTCGCCCTCAGGTGCGGGCAATAGCATGCCTAAAACAGCACCAGCGTCATCAAATACCGGCCCGCCAGCATCGCCAGGAAGGGCGTTCAACGCGAGACGTTTGAGCACCGGTTCGCCTGCTAGGCCTTTGATGTCGGTGAGGCGCCCGAATGTCAGCGTTGGCCCACCAAGGATACCCTCATACGAGAACCCGGAGACGGCGATTTCTGATTGCAAGCGCGGTGCGGAGGCACGCAGTGTCGCAACCAGAGCAGGGCTCAATGCTTCTTTGGGGCGCAGAATTGCCACGCCGTCTTTCTCGGCCAGAACTTCTGCTTCATATTCGTCATCAACCGTGATGCGGCCACAGGCGGCAACGGCTTGCGATGTTGTCGCGATGTGCCCCGAGGCGTCGATGAAGAACCCTGAACGCGCCAGCTTAGGTCGGCGGATTTCCAGGCCTGAGACGAGGTCGATGTCTTGCTCATCGCTGCCAGCTGCAGGGCTCATGGCGCCGATGGTGCGGTTGAAGGATGCACGCATCTCGTTCAGTAAGCGGCGGCGGCGTTCTTCATCACCTGCAGGCCAGATCAGCGTGAAGCCTTTGATCTCGCCGTCTTCAAGACTGGCCTCGCTATAGGAGATGAAGTCAGCGCCTTCTCCGACCAAAGTGAAGCTGTTTTTACGGCGCTCTCGTGGTCCGGTATCAGGAACGATCTCAAGGGTTTGCATGATGTCGTAGAGCCCATATAGCGTGTCTTGATCACCTGCCTGGCTGATCATCAAAACGCGTGCGTCAATGTCACCAGAGCTGTCAAAATGCACGAAGGGTGGGCTGTATTTGCTGAAGTCGACCACAGCAGTTGGCATCATCATTTCAATGCCGGCGGTGTCGTTACGCACCAGTTTCATACCAAGATCAGCGAGAATAGCGTTATACTGACTGAGCAGCTCGGCACGTTGCTTGGTTGTCAAAATGCCGGTTTTGACGTGGTTGTTAGCGTCTTGCCATTGCGCCATAGAATTGCGGGTACCTCGGCCATAAGCGCCGTCAATAGCGGCATTGTAGAAGCCGGCCCATGCCAGGGCAGTTTGTAACTTCATGCGCTCTTCGCGGGTCAGCTCACGTTCGGATGCACGCGCCTCGCTCGGGGATTCGTCCGGTTCGGCGATTTGTGGTTCGGGTGTGGTCACAACGGTTTCTTGCGCAGCTTGCTGTGTTTCCTCGGCTGGCGCGGTTGCTTCCTGATCGGGCCCTTCGGTTGTCTGTGGCGTCACGGCACTTGGAAGGCTCAGCAAGTTGGCGCCGAGTGGCCAAAACTGCTGACGAAAGCTGGAAGAATATGCAATATAGCTGTCACGCGGGATTTGTCCCTCGCTGCGATAAACACGTAGAACTTCACGCGCATCGTCAGGCAGATAAGGCCCGAGCGCTACGCCATACCAACCGCCTCCGAGCGCAAATCCGTTCACATCTGGCAGGGTCGCTGAAAAAGCGCGCGCGCGCTCTTGAGCGCGGCTCAAGCTTGGTTGCGCTTCGATCTGTATCCATACAGGGTCTTGGGTTGTGCTTTGAGCAAAAGCCGCGCGGGTCGTTAAGACCGCGATCAAGAAAATCGAATAAGCCAGCCGTTTCATCTAAATATGCATCCTTGCCTCAAGCACCACCATCGGCGCATTTTGAGCCGTTTTATCAAATTATATTCTGAGGTCACCCAAATAACGCGTGATCAGCTAGAAATGCTCGTTTTTTGCACGAGATTGCGTCCTCTGATCCGTGGTTTGATTGACCTGCACGTTTGGGAGGCATAGGTAGGGCGCGAACGTGGTGTGAGCGACAGATAGGGCGACGAGATGGCCGATAAACCAACCAAACCGAGAAGCTTTCAGGAGATCATTCTGAGGCTTCAGGCCTACTGGGCAGTGAAAGGCTGTGCGGTGTTGCAACCCTATGACATGGAAGTCGGGGCGGGCACCTTTCACCCGGCGACGACTTTGCGCTCGTTGGGCTCGGTGCCCTGGGCCGCGGCCTATGTGCAGCCCTCGCGCCGCCCCACTGACGGGCGCTATGGCGAGAACCCAAACCGGCTGCAGCATTACTATCAGTTTCAAGTCTTGATCAAACCAAGCCCACCTGACTTACAGGCGCTTTACCTTGGTTCGCTTGAGGCCATCGGCATTGATATGGACATGCACGACATCCGGTTTGTCGAGGATGATTGGGAAAGCCCGACGCTTGGCGCCTGGGGCCTTGGTTGGGAAGTTTGGTGTGACGGCATGGAAGTCAGTCAGTTCACGTACTTTCAGCAAGTTGGCGGTCATGATTGTCACCCTGTTTCCGGCGAACTCACCTATGGGCTCGAGCGTCTGGCGATGTATGTTCTGGGCGTCGATCATGTGATGGACATGCCATACAATGACCCGCAAACACCGATTGCACTGACATACGGTGATGTTTTCCGCCAGACAGAACAGGAATACAGCCGTTGGAACTTTGATGTTGCAGATACATCGGTTTTGCTACGGCACTTTGAAGAGGCCGAAGCCGAGTGTCAGAACATTCTGGCACAGGAAGCAGATGACCCCAAAACCGGCAAACGTATCATCATGGTGCATCCGGCTTATGATCAATGTATCAAGGCATCGCACTTGTTTAACTTGCTAGACGCCCGCGGCGTTATCTCGGTGACCGAACGGCAGGCCTATATTGGCCGTGTGCGCGCATTGTCAAAAATGTGTGCCGATGCATTCGTGCAAACTGAAGCCGGAGGCCAAGTGGCATGAGCCACGCACTTGCCAAATTACGCGTTGAGGCCCGCGCTATGATCCGGAAACTGACTGGAGAAAAAGCCCGTGCGCGCGCTCGGGCCGATGCCGGATTCGAGGCGGCGCTGGCTACACTCAAGGCCGGTGACCTTGCAATCGATCTTGGTGCAAATGCGGGTATCTTTACCGAAAAGATGGCCGCCACCGGAGCTGATGTCATCGCCTTCGAGCCCGACCCGCATGCGTTTGAAACGCTCTCAAAACGGGTGGGCGGGTTGAAGAACGTCAGACTTATTAATGCCGCTGCGGCCGAAACCAGTGGTGTGATGAAGCTCTACAGGCACGTAAACTTCGCAGATGCGCCTGAAAGGCATAGCACCGGATCAAGCCTTGTTGCAGGCAAGGCGCGCACCAGCGAGGCTATGACTGTAGAAGTTGAGGTCGTTGATTTTCCGGCCTTCCTGCTGGAGACATCTCGCCCTGTAGCACTGCTGAAAGTTGACATCGAGGGCGCAGAAGTTGCTCTTATCGAAACGCTGCTGGCATCACCTGCTGGCGCGCTCGTCCAGAAGATGTTCGTCGAGACACATGAGCGGGTTCTCCCGCAACTGGCGGCCCGGACCCGCGCGCTTAAGCAGCAAACGCGGGGCTCGATAGCACCTGAAATCAACTGGGACTGGCGCTGATGGTTTCTCGCATACTTGTATTGGGGATAGTGATGGTTTCTTTGCTCACGGGCTTCGCGATCTACTATTTGCAGGTGTACGCCTATTACGAGGACGTGATCGCAAATGGCGAGACAGACGTTGAACTCGTTTCACTTGCAAGTGGTGAGCCCGAGCCGATCCTGTATGACGGTTTTGAAGCCATTGATGCAACCAGTTCGCCGATACGGTATCGCGCCTGTTTCAAGACAGAACAGAGTATCGCGCTCATCACCGAAACCTACGAAACTTACGAAGGCGCCGAACCGCTCGTTGCTCCACGCTGGTTTGATTGTTTCGATGCCGTGGAAATTGGTGAAGCCATAGATGACGGCACAGCGTTTGCCTTTCTCGGTCAGCGAAACATCGAGTATGGCATTGACCGTGTTGTGGCTATCATGCCTGATGGTCGCGGTTTCGCATGGCACCAGATTAATGAATGTGGGAAAGTCGTCTTTGACGGCCTCCCGGTGCCGGAAGGCTGCCCACCCAAACCCTGACCGCACAAACTTGACTTAAGAAAGCTCTCGAAGATGCCCAATCTGCTAATCGAACTCTTTTCAGAAGAAATTCCGGCGCGCATACAAGCGCATGCTGCCAGGGATTTGCAAAGCCTTGTCACCAATGGCTTGGTTGATGCGGGCCCGACCTATGCAGGTGCCAAGGCCGCAAAATAACGATGGCGCAGCGTAACAATTAGGCCTGTGCCGACTAAGGAAAATATCTCATGCCCAATCTACTGATTGAACTGTTTTCAGAAGAAATTCCCGCGCGGATGCAATCGCGTGCGGCACAAGATTTGCAAAAGCGCATGACGGACGGCCTTGTCGAAGCGGGCCTGACCTATGCAGGCGCTAAGGCCTTCTCGACCCCGCGGCGTTTGGCTTTGGCTGTTGATGGTCTGCTGGCTGAAAGCCCGACCGTGCGGGAAGAACGAAAAGGGCCTAAAGTCGGTGCCCCAGAGCAAGCGATTGAAGGATTCTTGCGTGGAGCGGGTCTATCACGAGATGCGCTGGAGGAACGTGAAACACCAAAGGGCCCTGTCTATTTCGCGCTGATAGAAAAAGCCGGACGCCCAGCCGCCGAGATCGTTGCACAGGTGCTTGAGGACGTTATCCGCAACTTCCCTTGGCCTAAAGCGATGCGTTGGGGCAGCGGAAGCCTGCGCTGGGTGCGGCCATTGCACTCGATCTTGTGCATACTGGAAGATGAATCTGGCACAGTTGTTGTCCCGTTGGATATCGACGGCATCATGGTTTCGGACAACACCGAGGGGCACCGTTTCATGAGTTCGGGCCGCTTCTCAGTCAGTTCGTTTGAGGATTATGAGGCAAAACTCAAGCGCGCCTCAGTTGTGTTGTCGTCTGACGAACGGGCTGACCATATCTGGGAGGACGCGAGCAATCAGGCTTTCGCCGCCGGGCTTGAACTGGTCGAAGATCGCGGGCTTTTGTCCGAGGTCGCAGGGCTTGTTGAGTGGCCAGTCGTATTGATGGGTAAGATCGACGAAGCCTTCTTGGAATTGCCACCGGAGGTGTTGCAAACCTCGATGAAAGAGCATCAGAAGTTTTTCTCGGTGAAGAACGCGAAATCGGGCCGTATCGAGCGGTTCGTGACAGTTGCCAACCGTGAAACTGCCGATCAGGGCGCTACGATCCTTGCCGGCAACCAAAAGGTGCTTTTTGCGCGGTTGTCGGACGCAAAGTTTTTCTGGGAGAACGATCTGCGGATTGCAAAAGCAGGTATGTCCGAGTGGACGGACAAACTAGAAAGCGTAACATTTCACAACAAGCTCGGCAGTCAGGCGGCGCGTATCGCACGTATTGCTGCGCTGGCGCGTGATATCGCACCGCTGGTTGGAGCCGATGCTGCTTTGGCCGAGCAGGCAGCTCAAGTCGCCAAGGCGGATTTGAGTTCTGAAATGGTCTATGAGTTTCCGGAACTCCAAGGCCTTATGGGCCGCTATTATGCTGCGGCCGCCGGCTTGCCTGACGATGTCGCGGTTGCGTGTGAAGAGCACTATTCTCCGCTCGGGCCTTCTGATGACGTGCCAAGCAACCCTGTGTCAGTGGCAGTTGCTCTGGCCGACAAGATCGACACTCTAACCGGTTTCTGGGCAATAGATGAAAAGCCGACAGGCTCGAAAGACCCGTTTGCGCTTCGTCGCGCGGCGCTGGGCGTGATCAGGCTGGTGCTGGCAAACGGGCTTTCGCTCAAGCTTGATCGCTTTCTTGATGCGCAACTGATGCGTCACAAAATCGCGCTCAACCAAAGTGATGCCGCAGACGACGAAATCGACACCCTTGAAGAAATATTGCAGGAAATTGCCAAACACGGTGTGTTCAAGGCGGCTTACCGAGCAGTGCTTGATACACGGGCGGGCGGCAAAGTAACTGAGTTGATCGGCGAGGAGCTTCCTGACAACTCTGTTGATCTGCTGAAGTTCTTCCATGACCGCCTTAAAGTGCACCTGCGTGACGAGGGTATTCGCCACGATGTGATTGATGCCTGCCTCGCCAAAGAGGGAAGCGACGATCTTGCAAAGGTTGTTGCACGGGCTGAGGCCTTGGGGGAGTTTCTGGCAACGGATGATGGGGAAAACCTCATTCAAGGCTTTAAGCGGGCAAATAACATCTTGTCACAAGCTGAAGAGAAAGACGGTGTCGAATACAGTTTTGGTGCTGATATCAAGCTTGCCGAAACCGATGAAGAGCGGACGTTGTTCGAGGCGCTCGACACCGCTGACACAGCGATTGCTCCGGCGCTTGAACAAAGCGATTTTGGTGCCGCGATGGCCGCGATGGCTGGGCTTCGTGCGCCTGTAGACGCCTTCTTTGAAGCGGTTCAGGTAAATGCTGAGAACGAGATCGTGAGGCGCAACCGTCTCAACTTGTTGAGCCGCATTCGGAGTGTTTGTGCAACTGTGGCAGATCTTTCACACATCGAAGGCTGAGTAGAACAGGCCGCAATCAACGGAAAGCTTGCCATCGCCGGAAAGTTGAGCTTAATCTGCCGCAGTGCAGAAAAAAGTAACAGATATCATGCTGATCACCGCATCAGGCAACCTGGCCACCAATACACATGGTGGTCGGGCAAAATGCTTGCAGCGGTTGCTGCGGCTTGAACTGCCAGTGCCCAAAACCGTAGCACTTTCGTTTGATGCTGTTCACGAAATCGCAGCCGGTCAAATGCCGGATATGCGGGCAATTCTTGAACCGTTCGGGGAGGCCCCGCTGTTGTGTGTGCGCCCGTCTTCGGAAGACCCGGATTGGGGCGGGCCAGGGGCTGTTCTGAACATTGGTATGAACGATGCCCGATATATAGAACTCAGCGAGAAGCTCGGTAAAGGGGCGGCCGCTCAGGTGTATCTGCGGTTTGTTCAGGCCTATGCGATGCATGTTGCACGGCTTGATCCTGACCTTTTCGAGGACATTGAAGCCAGCGGCCAAGAAGGCTTGTCCGAAGCACTGCGAGTCTATGAAGACGAGGCGGAAGAGCCGTTCCCGCAAGATCCTGAAGTGCAGCTAACAGGTGTTTTACGCTCGATGGCTCGCGCTTGGGAAGGTACGACAGCCCGCTTGTTAAGGCAGGCCAAGGGCGCACCAGCCGATGCAGGTTTGGGCCTCGTTGTTCAAGCGATGGTGTTCGGAGTCGGCAACGGCGAGGGGCAAAGCGGCTCTGGCGTGATTCAGCTGGCGAGTTCGCTTACAGGTGCACCACAAATCACCGGGCGTTACTTGTCTCAAAGCCAGGGGCGCGACGCTTTGCAAGAAGGCGCACAGTCGCTCTATCTTGAAGCCGACGAACGCGGCCCTTCGCTGGAAGAACTTGCGCCACAGGCGTTTTCCGAGCTGAAAACCCATACGGCTTTGATGCGTAGAAAGTTGCGTGAAGAGATGCAGGCCGAATTCGCGTTAGAAAACGGCAAGGTGCATTTGCTTGATGGAATGCGAATTACACGAAACGCTCAGGCAGCGGTGCGAATTGCTGTTTCGCTTGCCAAAGACAAAATTATTTCTCGCGAAGAAGCTTTGATGCGGATTGAACCGCGCGCTTTGAATGAAATGCTGCACCGGCAAGTTGATCCGGAAGCTGAGCGTGATAGTCTGACTGCCGCTGTTGCAGCCAGCCCCGGAGCCGCGACAGGGAGGATCGTCTTTTCCTCCAACGAAGCGCAAGCCAGTGCCGCGCGAGGAGAGGCCTGCGTATTGGTGCGTCGGGAAACATCCTCAGAGGATGTTCGCGGTATGCATGCTGCTGCCGCAGTGTTGACAGAGCGTGGCGGTATGACTAGCCACGCTGCGGTGATCGGGCGGGGGCTTGGCCTGCCTTGTGTCGTTGGCGCGTCGGGATTGTCGTTCAACATGCGAAAAAAGAGCATTACCGCACCTGACGGACGTGTGTTTCGCGCGGGTGACACGATCACGATTGATGGCACATCCGGTGAAGTGCTTGCCGGTGAACCCAAGATGCTGGAAGCCGCTCATGACGACTCGTTTCGGGAATTGATGGACTGGGCCGATGACGTGCGTGACATCGACATACGAGCCAATGCAGACACCCCCAAAGACGCCGCGACCGCGCGTAATTTTGGTGCCGAGGGCATTGGGCTGTGCCGCACTGAACATATGTTCTTTGAGGCTGATAGGCTGACACCGATGCGCGAAATGATCTTTGCTGATCGAGCTGAAGATCGCCGTGAAGCGCTCGAAAGGCTGTTGCCAATGCAGCGCGCCGATTTCACAGAGCTATTTCAGATCATGCAAGGGAAGTCGGTCTGCATTCGCTTGCTTGATCCGCCCTTGCACGAGTTCTTGCCGCACGACAAAGCTGGCCATCGTGAACTTGCAGAAGCGCTTGATCTGCCGCTTTCTGACGTGACACGGCGAGTCGAGGCTCTCGGCGAGTACAACCCGATGCTGGGTATGCGCGGCGTGCGTCTGGGCGTGACTGTCCCTGAGATCTATGACATGCAGGCGCGGGCGATATTTGAAGCGACAATTGAAGCCAGCCGTGAGGGCGAGCCGATTGTTCCCGAAATAATGATACCACTGGTTTCGGCCAAACGCGAAGTCGAGCTGGTTCAATCGCGCGTAGATGCTGTCGCGGCTGCTGTTCGCACAGAAACCGGAGTTGCGTTTGAGTACCGCCTTGGCGTTATGGTTGAGACCCCGCGCGCCGCGCTGCGGGCGGCTGATATTGCGCCGCATGTGTCCTTTCTCAGTTTCGGCACCAATGATTTGACGCAAATGACCTACGGTCTTTCACGCGACGACGCGGGGCGCTTCATGTCGGAATACGTCAGGCTTGGTGTTTTCCCTGAAGATCCGTTTCATACGCTAGACACTGAGGGGGTTGGCGAGTTTCTAGAAATTGGCGCCTCACGTGGGCGAAAAGCTAAACCTGAACTGACATTGTCAATTTGCGGGGAGCACGGAGGCAACCCTGAGTCGATCGCGTTTTGCCGCAATGTAGGTTTTAACTATGTTTCCTGCTCCCCATTTCGGGTTCCTGTTGCGCGTTTGGCTGCGGCGCAGCTCGCTTTGCTCGACAAGATAGGGTAGTGCATTGTTACGCAGCCGCAAGATACTGATCTTTCCAGATAGAACGGCGTAAATTCGCCACATGTTTGGCCCCGCAGCCGTTTGCGTAACTTGCTCAAAAGCCTCTAACGCCATAAATACAGCCGACTGAAGGCCACATCGTTCGTGGCAGCCTTGGAGAGTCTGGATATATGATACGGTTACTTGTTGCGCTGCTTTTGGGGGTGTCGATCAGCAACTCTGCAGCCGCAGACGCCAGTATTCGTAAGCTCTTTGACAAGGAGCATCGCGCACTTGAGGCGATTCCGCAGAGCCATCTTGCGAGTCTGATGAACAAATCGAAAGAGGCACGTAAATCGGCCTCCGGTGTAACTTACTCAAATGCTTGGTTGGCTAAGCAGCCAAAACCGCGCGGCGGCAAAGAGTGGCGTTGCCTTGCAGAGGCTCTCTATTTTGAAGCTCGTGGTGAAAGCGTAAAAGGCCAGTTTGCGGTAGCCGAGGTTATCATGAACCGCGTGTCGAGCAAACGCTACCCCAATAGCGTGTGTGGTGTCATCAACCAGGGCACCGGGCGGAAACATGCATGTCAGTTTAGCTACACTTGTGATGGAAGAGCTGAAGTTATCGCTGAGCCGAAGTCATTTGAAAGCGTGGGAAAGATTGCCAAAATCATGGTGAGTGGCGCCAAGAGACCTTTGACAAAAGGTGCAACACACTACCACACGAAGGCTGTAAACCCGAGATGGGCGCGAAAGTTCCCGCGCACAGCGACGATCGGGTTTCACCACTTTTACAAACAGCCTACACGCCTGTAAGACATCTCCTTGCCGCCTTTGAACTGCAAAGTGGCGGAGGAAGAGATGTGAGCTTGTGCGCGAGCTTGTATAGCACAAACGTGCGAACCGAAGGAAAGTGGGCTGATGAGCGAAATTAGACAGGCATTCGAGCACCCTGACGAGCGCTCTCGCGCAACATCCCATGATGGGCCTCTCGACCGCATTTCCTTGCGTGATCATACTGTAGATGTCGAAATTGGTGCATTTCAGGCGGAGCGCGGCACCACCCAGCGGATTTGCTTCAATGTCGTTGTAGAAGTGCGGCCTCTTGCCGGACAAGTCGACGATGATGTTGACCGGATACTGTCGTATGACAAGGTGACGGAGGCAATTGCGGATGCGCTTGCGGAAGAGCGATTGAACCTTTTGGAAACCCTGGCCGAGCGGATTGCCGAGCGTATCCTGTGGGAGCCGCAGGCTGAGCGGGTTTTTGTGCGCATCGAAAAACTTGATAGGGGCCCAGGTGCGCTCGGCGTGGAGATTGTTCGTGCATTGCCGGATGTGGTTGAGTCAGCAGGCACCGAAGAGCGCGTGCATCCGCAGATGGTTTATCTTTCAAATGCAGCGATTACTTCGGAGTTTGTAACAGGTTGGCTTGATCAACTGAGCGCGCAAGAAGCTCCTTTGTTGCTTTGCGTCGGAGCGCCGGATGTTAGTGCACCAAACTCGGCAGTTGGACAAGCGCAGCGCCGGATTGATCTGCTTTCACTCGAACAAAATGCTTGGGTTCTTGCCGGGCGTGACAAGCGATGCGTGGTTGTCCAAACACGAACCGAACTTGATTGGGCGATGAAAAACAACCAGATCAGCGTTTGGGCACCTTCAAAAATTGTGTTGGATTCTGTTGAAGGCCCGACCGTTGAAGAGACTGACGCGCTTGCGCTTGCTCTTTGGTTTGCAACTGAAATGGACGCCTTTGGCTTTCTTGCGATTGGTGCAGAAGTCGGGGCAGACGCGGTCGGATTTCCGGTTCGCAGCATCGACGTTGAGACTGATCGTATCTGACACTTGCGTTAGCAGGTTGAAATGCGTCAAGAATGCTTATGAGCCGTTATTATTATCGTCCACTAGTTCATACCGGATCTTTCCGCCCAGATAACGCCGCGCAATTGGCGGGTGGACCTTGTTGGTTTACACATGCTGAGGTGGTAAGCCGAACCAAGCGCGGGAGTTATATTCCTGTTGAGCGCTTGCCTGCGGATGTTTTGCAAAACCTGACAAGCCTGCGCCAACCACTTGGTGCCCTCAGCCTAGATGAAGCCCGCATTATGGGCATATTGAATGTAACGCCTGACAGCTTCTCCGATGGCGGCCGCTTTTCAGGGGCTGCACAGGCCTTGGCCTATGCTGAAAGGATGGTCGCTGATGGAGCGGACATCATCGATATTGGTGGCGAGAGCACACGTCCGGGCGCAACAGAAGTGCCCCACGAAGCCGAAATTGCGCGCACGGCACCGGTGATCGAAGCAATCCGTAGCAAACTTTCCACGCCGATTTCGATAGATACTCGCAAATGCACGGTCGCGAAGGCTGCAATCCAGCACGGCGCTGACATGGTTAATGATGTGTCTGGGTTCACTTTTGACGCTGATCTAGCGCAGCTTTGTGCGGAGAATGATGTGCCGGTGTTTGCAATGCATGCGCAAGGCGATCCGATGACGATGCAGAGAAACCCTGTTTACCGCGATGTCCTTCTCGACGTTTATGACTTTTTGGAAACACAACTAGCGATGCTGGAAAGCCTCGGCATTGATCGATCTCGCGTCGTGCTTGATCCTGGTATCGGGTTTGGCAAAACGCAAGCGCACAACCTGGCGCTCCTGAACGGCATGAGTGTCTTTCATGGGTTGGGGTGTGCGCTCCTGTTGGGTGTGTCGCGCAAGGGGTTTATTGGCAAGATTGGCCAAACCCCGTTGGCAAGAGACAGGGTTTCCGGCTCAGTCGCAGTCGGCCTTGCGGGGCTTGCACAAGGTGTGCAAATCTTGCGTGTTCACGATGTTGCCGAAACTAAACAGGCGATACGGCTTTGGCAGGCCGTTGCACGAGGAGAGTAGAATGACAAGAAAACTGTTTGGCACCGACGGTGTGCGCGGTACGGCTAACACGCACCCGATGACCGCTGAAATGGCGCTCAAGATTGGAGCGGCAGTAGGGCGGTACTTTCGTAAAGATCACTCGGCGGCGCACCGTGTTGTCATCGGTAAAGACACGCGGTTATCGGGCTATATGTTCGAAAGTGCCCTCACAGCGGGCCTAACGAGCACCGGCATGAATGTCTTACTGCTCGGCCCTGTTCCGACGCCTGCAGTTGGTTTGCTGACAACATCAATGCGAGCGGATCTTGGTGTGATGATTTCTGCGAGCCACAACCACGCCGCCGACAACGGTATTAAGTTCTTCGGGCCTGACGGTTTTAAGCTCTCCGATGAGGCCGAAATGGAAATCGAAGCCTTGGTTGCAAGCGGAGTAGAACCTGCGCAGGCGAGAAACATAGGCCGCGCCAAGCGTATTGATGACGGCCGGTTTCGCTATATCGAACGTGTGAAGTCTACTTTTCCGCAGGGCATGAGGCTTGAGGGCGTCAAGGTCGTGGTCGATTGCGCAAATGGGGCGGCATATAAGGCTGCGCCTGAAGTTCTGTGGGAGCTTGGAGCTGAAGTGGTTCCGATTGGTGTGGCACCTAACGGGCATAATATTAACGCTGACTGTGGGTCTACCAAGCCGCAGGTTGCCGCGGAAGCTGTTGTCGCACATGGAGCTGATGTGGGTATCTGCCTCGACGGAGATGCAGACCGTATTATCTTGATTGACGAGACTGGAACAGTCGCTGATGGCGATCAGATCATGGGGCTCTTGGCATCTCGTTGGGCCGAGGAAGAGCGGCTGGCGGGCAATGCACTTGTGGCGACGGTGATGTCAAACTTGGGGCTTGAACGCTTCCTACAGGGCAGGGGTATCGGATTAGAGCGGACTGGCGTCGGTGACCGCTACGTTGTCGAACGGATGCGAGGCGGTGGTTTTAACCTTGGCGGCGAGCAATCGGGGCATATTGTGATGACAGACCACGCCACAACCGGCGATGGGCTTATGGCAGGGCTGCAGTTTTTGGCTGAGATGGTGAGATCAGGTAAGCGCGCTTCCGAGTTGGCACATGTATTTGAACCCGTTCCGCAGTTGCTTAAGAACGTGCGCTATGAAGTCGGGCAAACCCCGTTAGAGGACGCCGCGGTGCTGGCCGAGATCGCTCGGGTTGAAGCTGATCTTGTCGGCAAAGGACGGCTATTGATCCGCAAATCCGGAACCGAGCCTTTGGTGCGTGTGATGGCAGAATGCGAAGATGAGGCGCTTTTGAACCTGTCGGTTGATGGGATTGTTAACGCTGTGACGGCCGCGCTTTAGGAGTTCCCAAACAATCTGCGAAGTGCGCCATATTGGCTTAGTGCCACGCCCGATAGTATCAAAACGAGCGCAAGCAATAGGCTTGCAGGCAGGGGCTCGCTGAGAAAGAACGCGCCAAGCACCACAGACCAGATCGGGACTTGGTAGTTTGTCAAACTCATGAAAACTGGCCCCGCCGAGCGGATAACGTAGACTCTCAGGTAAGTTGCCGCAGCTGTCGGGACGAGGCCGAGAAAGGCTACAATCATGAGCGTTCGGGTGTCAGGCATCTGAGGAGGCCCTTCAACAATGAGCGCGATTGGTATGACAAAGATTGTTCCGAAGACAAGCGGCACGGCAGCGAGACCTATGGTATCGATTGGTGGCAGACGGCGCATGACAACTGAACTAAGGGCATAGCAGCTCGCGGCACAAAGGCAGGCGAAGCGCCCCAAGCTTTCAAGCTCACTTCCCGAGCTCTCAAAGGCCTGCGCGCCAATCAAGAGAACAATGCCGGCAAAACCGACGAGAAAGCCGAGTGTCTTGCGCAATGTCATCTGTTCGCTGGGCACATAGAAGTGCGCGAGGGGCAAGACAATGAGTGCGACAGCCGCCATTGATACGCCCGCAAATCCAGATGTGACATGCTGTTGGCCCCAACTGAGAAACATAAAGGGAACCGCAGTGCTGAGAGCGCCAACGGTAGCAAGCCCACCCCATGAACGCGCGTCATCAAGCCAAATTTTGCGACCGAGTATCAGCCAAATTGCTGTCGTGAGAATTGCGGCAAAGCTGATCCGACCTGCCGCAAGCCAGAAGGGAGTTATGCCAACCAGCGCGAGTTTCATGATCAGGAATGTGCCGCCCCAAACGAACCCCAATATAACGATTGCGAGCCAACTTGTTCGGGTGATTTCTGGCATTGGATTGCTTCCTGTTTCGGTCTTTTGAACAAAAAGACCCCGACGCAAGGCCGGGGTCAATTCAGGAACATTTCGCTTCGGAGCGATCAGTTCTTTTCTTTGTCGACCATTTTACCGGCAGAAATCCAAGGCATCATGCCGCGAAGCTTGGCTCCTGTCTCTTCGATCATGTGCTCATCGTTTGCCCGGCGTGAAGCTTTCAGCGTTGGTTGGCCAACAGCGTTTTCAAGCATAAAGTCACGCACGAACTTACCTTGCTGGATGTCGGTCAGAACGTCTTTCATGCGCGCTTTGGTTTCGTCATACTTGATGATGCGCGGGCCAGTGACATACTGGCCGTATTCAGCCGTGTTCGAGATCGAGTAATCCATATTGGCGATGCCGCCTTCATAGATCAGATCAACGATCAACTTCACTTCGTGCAAGCATTCAAAGTAAGCCATCTCGGGCGCATACCCGCCTTCAACCAGCGTTTCGAAACCACAGCGGATGAGCTCAACCAGACCACCACAGAGAACCGCTTGTTCACCAAAGAGATCGGTTTCGCATTCTTCGCGGAAATTTGTTTCGATAATGCCTGAGCGGCCGCCGCCGATGGCAGAGCAGTAGCTCAAGCCGATTTCGAGCGCTTTGCCTGTAGCGTCATGGTCGACCGCAACAAGGCAAGGCACGCCGCCACCTTTTTGGTATTCACCGCGCACGGTGTGGCCAGGGCCTTTAGGGGCCATCATGATCACGTCTATGCCTTCTTTCGGCTCGATGAGGCCGAAGTGCACGTTCAGGCCGTGGGCGAATGCGATCGCGGCACCGGGTTTGATGTTATCGTGAACATACTTCTTGTATGTCTCTGCCTGAAGCTCATCCGGCATGGTGAACATGATCACATCACACCAAGCCGCAGCTTCTGCGATGCCCATAACTGTAAGGCCTTCACCTTCGGCTTTCTTTGCCGAGGCCGAACCTTCGCGTAGGGCAACAACAAGGTTCTTTGCGCCAGAATCGCGCAAGTTAAGCGCGTGGGCGTGGCCTTGTGAGCCATAGCCGAGAATCGCGACCTTTTTGTCTTTGATCAGGTTAATGTCGCAATCGCGATCGTAGTAAACACGCATCTTGGCGCTCCTTTTGATGTGTTCAATTTGTCTTGTCGTGAGAATACTATGATTGGCGGTGTTTGCTTTTCAAATCCCCTTGATTATGCGGTTCAACCGCAATATTTATTCGTCAATAATGATTATTGGGAAAAATTTATGCTTGATGACACGGATAGGCGTATTCTTCGCCAGATGCAGGCAGCGCCAGAGGTTGCTGTTGCAGAGCTTGCGAGTCGCAGCAATGTCAGTGCCGCAGTTTGCTGGCGTCGGATCGAGAAAATGCAAGCAAGCGGCGTTATCAAAGCTCAGGAAGCGCAGATCGACTGGGCAAAACTGGGCTATAGTGTCGAAGTGAGCCTACGGGTTACGTTGGACAAGACACAAAACAATGCCTTTGACGGTTTCATCATCGCGGCGCGTGAAGTATCCGAGGTTCTTGAAATTCAGACGTTCTTGGGGCGGGTCGATGTGCGTCTTTCGATCATTGCACGCGACATGGCGCATTATCAGCAAATTTACCGCAGTAAGATCCTGACCTTGCCGCATATCGCCGATATTGAGGCGCTGATGCATGTTGCCCGCATTAAGCAAGATGAGGTGCTCCCTGTATGATTGATCTGGACGACATGGATCGGGATATCATCCGTGCATTGATGCGCGATGCTACGCAGAGTGCCACAGTTATCGGGCAGGGACTCGGACTGTCGCAACCTGCGACATGGCGGCGCATCAATCGCCTCAAGCAGGCCGGAGTTCTGCGTGCAAACCGGCTTGTGCTCGACAAAGAAAAGCTTGGCTTTGGGGTTACAGTTTTCCTGGGTGTAAAACTGGCGATGAAAGGGCGTGTTAGTCTTGAAGACTTCGAGCGAGCAGTTTCCGCGATCCCGGAGGTTCAAACCATCGAGCATATTCTAGGTCTTTACGACTACCGGCTTAAAGTCGTCGCCCGAGACATTTCTGATTTTGAGAGAGTATTGCGCCGCCGGATCATGACATTGCCGGGCGCTGGCGAAGTTGAAGCAAATGTTTTGCTTAGCGAAGAGCGTTTGACCGGGCCGCTTTAGGGGTTTGCATCCTTGCTACAAGTCAGGCTAACTCGGTACAAACCTAGTGGGAGAGAAAAATGGCTTTGCTTGATACGATAGATCCAACCGGACTTGACGAATTCTCGGTTGTCTTCACCGATCGCTCGCTCAACCACATGAGCGCAGCCTTTCAAACGGTGATGAAAGACATTTCGGGTATGCTCAAAGACGTATACAAAGCCGATGCCGTGGCGCTTGTGCCAGGTGGCGGCACCTACGCGATGGAGGCGGTTGCTCGCCAGTTTGGCGCCGGTGCGCACGCGCTTGTCGTGCGCAATGGCTGGTTCTCCTACCGCTGGAGCCAGATTTTTGACGCCGGAAACTTCGCCGACAAAGTGGATGTTTTCAAAGCCCGACAAACTGGCAACGGTTTACAGACCCCCTTTGCTCCAGCACCTATTGAAGAGGTGACAACCGCAATCCGAGAAGCCAAACCCGACGTTGTTTTTGCGCCCCATGTAGAAACCTCGGCTGGACTCATTTTGCCTGAGGGCTATGTAACAGCCTTGGCGAAAGCAGCGCATGAAGTCGGTGCGCTCATGGTGCTCGACTGCATCGCTTCGGGCTGTGCTTGGGTTGATATGAAGGCAACCGGTGTTGATGTTCTGATTTCGGCACCCCAAAAAGGCTGGTCGGCCTCGCCCTCGGCCGGTTTGGTGATGATGTCAGAGCGCGCGCTTGAGCGGCTTGAGAAAACCTCCTCGGACAGTTTCGCTATAGACCTTAAAAAGTGGCACGACATGATGAAAGCCTATGAAAACGGCGGGCATGCCTATCACGCAACCATGCCAACTGATGCTTTGCGCGCCTTTCGTGACACAATGCTCGAAACTCGCGACTACGGGTTTGACAAACTGCGCGATGCGCAATGGGCCTTGGGGGACGGCGTGCGGGCGATGTTGGCAGAAAAAGGCGTTAGCTCGGTCGCAGCCGAGGGCTTTGGTGCCCCCGGCGTGGTGGTTAGCTATACATCTGACCCAGAAGTGCAGAACGGCAAAAAGTTCGCCGCGCTCGGCATGCAGATCGCTGCGGGTGTGCCTCTGGCTTGCGACGAGCCCGAAGGTTTCATGACCTTCCGGTTGGGCCTATTTGGCCTCGACAAGCTGTATGACGTTGACGCAACGATGACACGGCTCAAGACGGTGCTTGATCAAGTCCTTTAGCGTTTCATGCCGAGTCCAAGCTGCATCAGCGATTTGCGCAGAGGTGTGAGCCCGTGAATGGCGTTAAGCCCCAATGCGCGCAGGTCTCGCAGCGGTTGCGCCTGCGCCATTGATGCGCGGTTGAGCATGTCTATACCGGCGAGGCGTGCACGAATTTCTCCGTGACGCGCGCGGTGATATCTTTCAAGCATCTGACGACTTCCAAGCGCATCGGGCGCTGCTTTTGAAAGTTCTAGCAGACAACTCAGATCTCCGAGCGACATGTTTAACCCCTGCGCGCCGATGGGCGGAACAACATGCGCGGCCTCCGCAATAAGCGCTGTGCGCTCGCCAAATATCTGTTCAGCATACTGTGTGATGATCGGCCAAAGTGTGCGAGGGCTGGTCAGCGTGAGAGGGCCAAATAGCAGGCAGGACCGCGCATTCATGGCTTCAGTGAAGGCATCGGGCCTTAACGCGGTTAGGCGCTCGGCCTCAGCGCTACGCTCCATCCAGACGACAGCAGAGGCGGGTAAGCCGTTGGCATCTGGAAGCGGAACCAGCGTGAAAGGTCCGCCGGTGCGGTGAATTTCGGTTGAGACATTCTGATGAGGTGTTGGATGCGTAACTGTGAACGCCAAAGCCTTTTGCCCGTAACGCTTTGTTTTCACTCCAATTCCAAGTTGTGATCGCACAGTTGAAGAGCGTCCGTCAGCGCCAATAAGCAGCTTGGCCATTATTTGGGAACCATCGCTCAAGGTGATATGCGCGTGGTCTGTGCGTGTCAGAACGGCGTGCACGCCAACGCCCAATCGCAGATCAATGTTCGGCCGCGCGCCGATCTCGGCGAGGCATTCGCGACGCAAAAGCCAGTTCGGAAAGTTCCAGCCAAAAGGTTCTTCAGAGATATCGGCGGCGTTAAACTCTGTCTGAACTCTTGGCTGCGCATCGGCGCCACCCGCGTCAATAATCCGCATGGTTTGCAATGGCGCTGCAAAAGGTGCGAGCGATTCCCACAGCCCGGCTTCCATGAGCAGGGCCCGGGCGGGTTGCAAGAACGCTGTCGAGCGGGTGTCAGCTCCCTTTGCGCCTTGATCAGTGACAGGAACAGTGGGGTCGGCACAAATGACAGAAAACCCGAGTTTGCCAAACGAGATTGCAGCCAGCATCCCAGCGATACCGCCACCGGAGATGAAAATGTCGGCTGTTTCTGTTGGCATTCGTGGCCTCCTTTGTCGGCAAAATAGGGTGCCTTTAAGGGGAAGCCAAGGCGCGATCGTAGCCTGATACTGCGAGAAATCATCGCATCGATTGGGTCAATGCCCTATCAACGCAAGTTTCGGAGAAAGCCTGTTAAATCATCGGTGTGGAAATGTATGTGCTCTGCGAGCATGGGCTTTGGAGCTACAAGCACTGTCCTTAGGCCCATAGAATGCGGAACAGATAAGTTGCGCGGGTCATCTTCAAACATTGCTGACGTCTCAGGAAATACCGCGGCTTTGGTGAATACTTGCTCAAAGGCAGATTGTTGCGGCTTTGGGTGAAAGCTCGCATGTTCGACACCGTAAATGTCATCAAAAAGGCCCGCAAGCCCACGCGATTCAACAACTTTTTCGGCATATGGGGCCGAACCGTTGGTGTATATGATCTTCCGTCCAGGTAAGTTCTTGATCGCCGTGGAAAGCTCTGGATCACTTTTGAGTGGTTCAAAAGAAATGTCATGCACCTCAGCAAGATAGGGCTCAGGGTCAATGTCGTGGTGGTGCATCAGCCCGGCGAGTGTTGTGCCGTATTGGGCCCAATAGTTATGACGCATATGGTTCGCATCTTCGCGGGAAACGCCGATTTCACGCATCACAAACTCGATCATCTTCACTTCGATCTGATCGAAAAGCCGCATGTGCGGTGGATAGAGGGTGTTGTCGAGATCAAAGATCCAAGTGTCGACAGATTTGAAAGCAGTTTTCAACATTTGGCGAAGCTACGATTGTTTGTGTGACCATGCAACAGATGGTGGTTTGCTTTGGCGAGGCATGCGGGTAGTCTGAGTTGATAAATATAGCAGGGCCCGATGAACGACCAGAAAACCCAGAACAAAGATGCCTATAAACTGATCCTGGAAGCGATAGATCAAGGCGTATACAAGCCGGGGCACAGGCTGGTTGAAAACGAGCTTGCCGAGCGCTTTGGCGTGTCACGAACACCAATCCGTGAGGCGTTGCAACGTCTCGAAACGCAGTCTCTATTGGCTCGCGACGGGCGAAGCCTCATTGTCGCATCACTAGACCACAATCAGATGGCCGAACTCTACGCCGTGCGCACAGAACTCGAGGGCTTGGCCGCGCAATTAGCGGCGCGCCATGCGACAGACGAAGAGATGCGTGTGCTGCGAGATATGGTCGAGGAAGACAGGGCCTTGGTTGATAATCCGACGTTGCTTGCACAAGCCAACCGACGGTTTCACCGGCAGCTTCACCTTGCCTCCCACAATCGTTTTCTGGTGCAACAACTTAACCTTGTGCACCAGTCAATGGCGCTGATGGCGACAACATCACTTGCGGCTGAAGGGCGAAGCAGTAAGGCTCTTCGAGAACATGAGCAGATCGTCATTGCGATCGAACAGCGTGATGAAGAGGCCGCTAGAGAGTCGTTGAAAGAGCATATCTCCAAGGCGTTTATGACCCGTCTAAAGCTCGACGCCGGGAACCCGTCTATCTAGTTTCGTTGGTGCGGTGTCGCTGATCTCGACAGCTTGCTTCAAAGATATCCCGTGCTGGGTTTTGTCCCAGTAGAATGGTTTTAGAACGAGCTCATACAGTGCTTTGTAGGCGGCAATTGCGCCTAGGGGATAGTAAAAATGCATGGTTGGCACCCACATCAGCAAATGCTTGAGGTCTGGTCGTGCAACGGCCGTTGCGTTGATCAACGCGTTCAACACTTCAATCGCCAGAAATGACAGCCCTAAAAACAGAAGAATATCATGGCTGACAAATTGCTCCAGCGGGTGTGGTAGGCCAAAAATGACCAACCAAAAACTCCAGAGCACAGGAGCAAGGATAAACTGCGACAGAGCAGAAACGAAGTGTGCTTGAAAGCCGAGAAATTTCCATGTTCCCAACTGCTTCCAGAGAAGTAACGGGTGTCGCATGTGGACAAAATACGTCACGAGATAACCCTTCAACCACCTCGAACGCTGCCGGATCCAAGGCCAAATCCGGCAATTTGCTTCCTCGCCGGTTCTGGTTGATATGACGTCGGTGCGATACCCGTGGCGCGCAAGGCGAAAGCCCAAGTCAGCGTCTTCGGTGACGTTATGTGCATCCCATCCGCCCAATTCTTCTAATGCTCTTCGTTTGAAAAACAACGTTGTGCCGCCAAGTGGTATTGCTAAACCCAGCCGCGACATACCGGGAAGAATGAGTCGAAACCAAGCGGCGTATTCTATTGTAAAACAACGAGCTAGCCAGTTCTGCCTACTGTTGTAGTAATCTAGAATTCCTTGCAGACATACAAGATTTTCAGGGGCGCTGGCAAAATGTCGGGCAACAGTTTCAAGCTGATCGGGCGCCGGGGCATCTTCTGCATCCCAGATTCCGATGATGTCTCCGGCGCAAAAATCGAGTGCGTAGTTCATAGCGCGGGGTTTGGTTTTTGGAGAACCTTCGGGGACGACGACGATTTTCATCCAGTTTGGCAACTCACTTTTCCGCAATGCGTCACGCGTCATACTGTCAGTTTCTTCAACGGCAAGAACGACTTCGAGTTTTGCTTTCGGGTAAGTTAGTCGCGATAATCGTTTTAGCAACACGCTCGCAATTTCTCGTTCTTTGAAGAGCGGAACGAGCACGGATATTCTCGGCAAAGCATCGGGTGGGCATTCGGGCGGAAGTTGATCGGGCACCGTTGATTTTTCTGCCGCAAAAGCAAGCAATCGCATGACCGCGGAGACAACAAGCGTGGCCGTAGCCCAGAGTGCAAAGATCGCAAACACTTCCTTTGGAAATAGAACGATCATCGTAAGCAGACCGGCTAAGCCAACGATAGTAATGCCAAGCCGGCGCATACTGGTGTGCTTTTCCCAAGTTCGGCAGCTTTCATCTTCGGGAACACGAGACGATGCGCGTTCAGTCAGATATTGCCTGTGGTTTTGTATGATGTGAGTTTCGATCTGCGTTGGTAGTGCAAGTGCCAATTCGAATTGCACCGGAGGCAAGTGTAGGCTCGTGACAAATGCAGCAAAGTCGTCTGAGTTACTGGCAAGCAGCACGGTTCTACCGTTGACGATTCGCCAAGGGATTACTCTGTGCCGGAGCATCAATGCAGGATCGTAGTTTTGTCCCAAGTCCAGTTCAGGAGGGTCTTGGACTATGTCGACAAGAGGCAACTCAAGATAGCGCGCAAATGCCTCGGTCAATTGTGCTTCGGTAAGTATGCCTTCAGCTAATAAAACATCGCTCAAACGGCAATCAAGCTGGGAAGATTGTGCTTGTGCATAAAGCAATTGGCTCGCCGAAATACAGCCCGCGCGGAGGAGGTGGCGGGGGAAATTGTTGGGGCGGGTTGTGTCTTTTAGGGCAGTGCTAACCATTGGTTGTCAAACTCCAGAGCCATTTGGAGGTTAGACAAGTTTGGTTAACGTGCTGTTAAGCGAACCTTAACAGTGTGTTAAGGAGCCGAAAGGAAACCTTAACGCGCGGCCATGTCGGCCGCGAACTTTTGAAACAGGTAAAAACTGTCTTGCGGGCCGGGGCTTGCTTCGGGGTGGTGCTGCACAGAAAAGACCGGACGGTCTTGCATCGCGATGCCGCAATTGGACCCGTCAAACAGCGATACATGCGTCTCGACAACACCGTCAGGCAAGGTCTGCCCATCGACAGCAAACCCGTGGTTCATCGAGGTGATCTCAACCTTGCCGGTCTGCTTGTCTTTAACCGGATGGTTGGCGCCATGGTGACCGTGGTTCATCTTGACGGTTTTGCCGCCGAGTGCCAGCGCGAGCATTTGGTGACCAAGGCAAATTCCGAACACCGGCAAAGCCGTGGTGTCGAGAATTTCGCGGATCATCGGCACAGCGTATTCACCTGTTGCAGCCGGATCTCCGGGGCCGTTAGAGAGAAACACACCATCCGGTTCATGCGCCAGGATTTCCTCGGCTGTGGCCGTCGCCGGAAGCACCGTAACGTCGCAACCCGCTGAGGCCAGACAGCGCAGAATATTCCGCTTGGCGCCAAAATCGACCGCGACGACCTTGTGCTTGGGCGCGTCCTGAGTGCTGTAGCCCTCCGGCCATGCCCAACGCATTTCGTTCCAGCGATAGGACTGCGCACAGGTCACCTCTTTGGCGAGATCCATACCCTCAAGCCCGGCAAATGCCCGTGCCTTTGCAACCAGCGCTTCGATATCAAACTTGCCCTCGGGATCATGCGCCAAAGCGACATGCGGCGAGCCTTGCTGACGAATGAGGCGAGTCAGCCGGCGGGTGTCTATTCCGCCAATCGCAACACGACCCCGTGCCGCCAGCCATGATCCGAGTTTTTCTGTTGCGCGCCAGTTGCTTGGCTCGGTTGGATCCCACTTCACAACCATACCATCGGCAACCGGATCAGCGGTTTCATCGTCTTCGGCATTGACGCCGGTATTGCCAATATGAGGGAAGGTGAAGGTCACGATCTGCCCGGCATAGGAGGGGTCGGTCATGATCTCCTGATAGCCGGTCATCGCGGTGTTGAAACAAAGCTCGGCCACGCGCTGACCCGTGGCACCGAAGCCTATTCCGTAGAACACCGAGCCATCTGCGAGGGCTAGACATGCTGTCGGGTGCGTAGGGGTCTCCTGCGTCATAACGAGTCGCTCCGGCTGATAAATTTGTCGATAAGTATGCCCCTGTGCAGTTCGGGTCAAGGGGCGGTTCTGCGCTGTTGTCAGGGGCGTCAAGTTTCGTTAGTAAGGGCCACTTAACGCAAGTTTTATGGAATAGGCAGCACCCATGCGAGACACGATCAACAGCGCTTTGAAGCAAGCAATGCGAGACAAAGATGCAAGCCGGCTTTCAACTTTGCGGCTGATCAATGCTGCGATCAAAGACCGTGAGATTGCCGCGCGTGGCGAAGGCCGCGAGGAAAGCGTGAGCGAAGACGAGGTGCTCGCAATTCTGGGCAAGATGGTCAAGCAACGGCAGGAAAGCGCGCGCGCCTATGAAGAAGGCAACCGCCTTGATCTGGCCGAGCGCGAGCGTGCCGAGATCTTGATCATCGAAGAGTATTTGCCACGCCAGCTTGGCGAGGCCGAAGTGCAAAAAGTTGTTGCTGAGGCGATCGCCGAGACGGGTGCTGACAGCATCCGCGACATGGGCAAAGTCATGGGCGCGCTGAAAGCGAAATACACCGGCCAGATCGACTTCGGTGCTGTCGGCCCAATGGTTAAGGCTGCGCTGACTGGCGGCTGAGTTGTTAACACTCAGTAATCTTACATAACATTTCAAAAAGCCACCGTTCAGTCGTGTTAACGCGGCCGGGCCTGCAAATATGCCTGCACACTGCGTGCATATAGCAGTGCATACCACAGTGCATAATGCGTGCAGACAGTTTCAAAACCACGCTCTGGCCCAAAGTGGTAAAGGCAGCGAACGCCAAAACAATGAAGCGCGCAACGCGCGCTGCGCATAGATCGCGTTAACACCCTGTTGATACTTCCTTTCACTTGTACGGGCGCAGACCCCGAGAGTTTTAACAGCATCGCATTCAAGCACGGAATGCGACGCGGAAAGGATACTTATGAACAAGGCAATCACCGATGGAGTTCTCTTGATGCCGCCAGCCTTTGCGGGCGGGCTTGATGTTTGGTCAAGCCAAGACGGCCGACCCGGTCAGGACACATACGAGAACGAAGCGAACGCGGCCTTTGTGCCCGCCGATGCGGACTTTGGCGGCTGCCTTGAACTGGTGAAAACCGATGCCACACAAAGGCTGCGTTACATGGGCGAGACGCCGCTTTTGCCCGGCTGCTACATTCAAGTGCGCGCGCGTGTGAAGGCCGTGAGCGGGCCGCTTCCGAGCCTGCGCATTGCAGCTTGGGCTGGCGGCGCGGGTGACAACCATGTTGGCGGCCTTGTGGAGCAAGGGCCAGCGACAACCCTGACGGCCTACGGAGAGGTTGTTGAAATTACAGCGATTATCGGCGCAGGCGGGCGCGGCGGCGTTGATATGGTCTGGGGGGCTGACGCGCTTTATGCCCATATCGGCCTTGATATGACGGGCACCACAGGAGGTGTTGTGCGCATTGATGACATCGTGGTTGAAGACATTACCAGTGCTTTTGTGCGCGACATGCTGGCAATGGTTGATGTGCGCGATTACGGCGCTGTTGGCGACGGTATGACAGACGATTTGGCGGCCTTTGAAGCCGCAGACGCAGCGGCAAACGGGCGCGTTGTTCTGGTGTCAAAGGGCACATATTTCCTTGGCGACAGTATGACATTCGAGAGCCGTGTGCGCTTTGAGGGCACTGTCGAGATGGCGGACAGCCACATTTTTGCGCTGACCAAAGACTACAACCTGCCGATGTATATTGACGCCTTTGGAAACGAAGAGCTGGCGTTCAAGAAAGCGGTGCAGGCGCTGTTTGACAATGTCGATCACGAGAGCCTTGATATGGACGGGCGGCGCATTACGATCACCGAGCCGATTGATATGCGGGCGGTGTCAGGGCGCAGCGCTTATGCGACGCGGCGGCACATTCATAACGGCCAGTTTGACGTAAAAACCGGTGCTGCTTGGGACACAGATGTGTTCACTTCACAAGCGACGTATAGCCCGAGTGATGGCTTCAAGCTGACGGGGGTTACGAACGTTGCGAACATACCTGTTGGGGCGCTGCTTGAGGGCAATGGTGTTGGACGCGAGGTTTATGTGCGCGGCAAGAATGTTGCGGCACAGGAGCTCACCATTTCCAAGAAATTGTATGATGCCGACGGCACCCAGAACTTTACCTTCAGGCGGTTCAAGTATGTTCTGGATTTCAGCGGGATGGAAGACCTTGACCGGTTTTCTGTGAAGGATATCGAGTTTCGTTTGCAGGGCGAGGCGAGCGGTATTTGTCTGGCGACTGCGGGGCTTATTTTCTCGGTAGAGAACTGCTTTTTCACGGGGCCGAAAGACCGCGCTATCACCAGCCCCGGGGAGGGGTGTCAGGGCATGCAGATTGACCGCTGCCAGTTTTTGTCGGACGAAGGGCAGACGCCAAGTCAGGACAGGGTTTCGATTGCGCTGAACGCGAACGGCAATGACGTGAAGCTGCGCAACAACCGTGTGGTCAAGTTCCGGCACTTTGCGGTTTTGGGCGGGTCGGGCTCGATGATTGAGGGCAATCACTTTTTTCAGGGAGACGGGGAAAGCAACGGTTTGCGGCTGGCTGGCATTGTGTTGACGGGGACGAACTGCCGCGCGACGATTGATGGCAACTATATCGACAACTGCTTCATCGAGTGGACGAACGAGCATGACAATGATCCGGATTTTGCCTCGGAGTTTTCGTTTAGCCAGCTAAACCTGTCAGACAATATTTTCCTGTGTTCAAGTGTTGCCCCGTGGTTCAGCTTTATTGTGGTGAAGCCACACGGGAGCGGGCATTTCATCAACGGGATGAACGTTCAGGGCAACTTTTTTCGCACGATTGGCGGCTCGATTGACCGTGTCGAGAGGGTTGATACCAGCTTTGCGGGGTTTGATTTGAGCCGGATGCGAAATGTAAACTGGCGCGACAATATGTATAACTCGGTAGGTGTGGCGACGGTTAACCCGCTGGTAAAGACCCATGAGCAGGTGAGCAACAGCGACACCTGGGTTGTCGAGGGGGCGCCTCAGTTGCCGTTTGGCGGCTGGGTGCGCAAGGTTGAGGCCGTGGTTGCTGAGGGTGCCATCCGCAATTCGGCAAACGTGAAGCGCTATGAAATGCCATATGTCGAGCTAGCGCAGGGGGCAAACAACGACGAGGCGCATGTCAAATGGGCGCAGGCGGTGCGGGGCACTGTTGTGGTGACCATGCGGGTTGATAATCCGGTGTAGAGCCTTGGGAGCGCCTGCGAGTGCGGGCGCTCCTTGCTTTAGAACTTTCGCCAGACGCCAGCTTTGATGCCGTATTCACTCGGGCCGCGCAGGGATGAGGAAAAACCGAGCTCAAAGTGCATCTTTTGGCCGATGGGCATGGCAAATGACGGAGCGAGGCGCAAAAATCCCGGATCGCCGCGCTGTTTACCGGCTTGCAACTGCAACATCGACTTAAAACCGCGGCCGTGGTTAAGGCCAAACGTGAAGTCGAGTTTTACGTCGGTGTGGCCCTCGCCAAGATGATGCTCAAACAGCGTGTCCAGCGTAACCCAACCCTCGCCAAAGCGGTTTTTGATCCCGCGACCGTAGTTAAACCCAGGTCGAACCACCGTGTTTCCGGCGATGCGGCCAACGCCGATCTCGGCGGCAAACCTGTGCTTGTCGTTGATCACCCCGATGGGATAACTGATAAATATCAGCGCTTTAGAGCTTCCTGACACACCGTGGCCGACATCGCTTCCGAGGGTCAGCTTGTCGGTTAACCCATATTCAACAAAGCTGCCTGTATAGTAGCTGACAGGGCCTCCAAGCCCCGATGCAGTGACTTGAAAGCTGACCATAGCAAAACCGTTGCCTTTGCCGCGCGGCCAAGCGCCGGCGTGGGCTGTGCTGGCAATTGCCAGAAAGAGGAGGAGTGCGCGAAACATCATTATCGTTAATTCCGTGTTCACCATGATTACGAAGGGTGAAGGATTGGTTAACGCGGATCGGGGAGGGGAACTGTTGTGACAGAGACTCACCCTGCGGCTTTCGGGTTTGGCCGGATTGCAAGACAGACAAGCGCTGACCTAGTTTGGCAAAAAACACATGAGGTTAACCGATGCGCATTATGGCTTTGCTGACAGTTTTGACGGTTCTCACTGGCTGCGGAGTGCCGTTTGTCCCGTTTATTTGAACAGCTCCAACACGTCCTTACTGACTACCCCAGGCTAGCAGAAAACCTAGACTATTTCGGAGTTGGCGCGGCTTTGCTTGCAGGGGTTTACCTTCTGCTATTGTTGCGGCGTGGGCGTGGGCGCGGGGGCAAAACGGGCTTTCGGCGGGGCAAGAAGAACTATGTTGTTATTGACGGCTCCAACATTCTCTACTGGAAGGGCGAGAAGGTTAGTGAGGTGGCGCTCTATGCACTGCTGGTGAAACTAAAGTACAAAGGGCTAGTGCCTGTGGTGTGGTTTGACGCCAATGCGGGCTACCTGCTTGAAGGCCGCTATATGGGCCCAGACCACTTGGCGCGTAAGTTTGATCTGGCCTCAAAACAAGTGCATGTCGCGCCCAAGGGCATGCCCGCCGACCCGCTTTTGCTCGCGGGTGCCGCGAAGTTGAACTGCCAAGTCATCAGCAACGACCGCTTTCGCGATTGGCAAAGCAAACATCCGATCCTGCGAGAAGGCGGTCGGTTGGTGAAGGGCAGTTGGCGCGACGACAAGGTGGTGCTGCAAGGGTTGGTGGTGCGCGAAGCCGCGCATTGACGGGCCGAGGTGCGGCGATACACCGTTCAAATTGAGCACTTTATCTTAGCCAAATCCGTGTGCCCTCACGACATCGCATGACCTTGGCCAAATCGCCGTGCCGTGGGGCGGCCCAGTCACATTGCAGTATCTGCAATGTGACGCGATACGCGGCGGCCTGCGGCCTTGATTCCGCGTTGCAGCGGGTTGTCAACGGGAGAGTGGAAGCGACCTCTATAAGCTAAGCCCTTTTGCACGATCGACGGTCCAAACCCAGCAGTTCTTAAACTCATTTTCGCCTTCTGGGCAGCCAGTCTTGAATTCAGAAGATTCTGCGACCTTGTTGATGAATGGGCCCGAAAATCCAAACGGTTGCGCTGGTAAAGCCCAAACTTGGCTTTCAGAAAAATGATCTGTCTTTTTGCCGTCTGTATCATAAGACGTAACTTTGATGCGAACCCAAGTTACGACACGATTTGCCGATCTGTTTTCGAGACTTCCAGAAAAACTATCAAGATACCCGTACGATATCTTTGGTGACCCCCTGCCTGAGACTTCAAAGCTATTCATCTGCTTTTGGTGCTTAATCAAGCAGACAACTTTTTTTTCTGTAACATCTAGTAAGTTTCCCTCCAGTCGCTGAATACATGCATCTGCACCAGCAATAGTTCCGGAATTGAAAGTTTCGCGAAGGGCTTGGGAGGGCTTGCAGGCACTTACAAGTCCGACTGATATGAGAATAATGGTAAGCTTTTTCAAAATCTTAGTCCGAAATTTGGGGTGGCTTGGAAAGAATGATACTACTCAAATGAGAGTGTCAAGGCTTGGGCAGCTCACCGCCCCCGCCGCTTCACGTTCCCGCCGCGTTGGCCGGAGCGGCCTGCGGTTGAGCGGCCTCGGGGGGCTTTTTCGCTGGCGGCGGCGACGGCGCTTTGTCTTGCGAGCGGGTCATCGGCGATGGCCAAGTCGACGGCTTCCAGCCTTTGCACTTCGTCGCGCAGGCGGGCTGCTTCCTCAAATTCAAGGTTCTCGGCGGCTTTGCGCATGTCGCTGCGCAGGCCCTCGAGCACGGCTTTGAGGTTGCCGCCTTGCAGGGCAGGGTCGATCTTGGCGGTGACGCGGCTCATGTCGGTGTCGCCTTGATACAGGCCTGAGAGCACGTCATCGACGTTTTTCTTAACGGTTTCCGGCGTGATGCCATGCTCGACATTGTAGGCGTGTTGCTTGGCGCGGCGGCGGTCGGTTTCGCCCAAGGCGCGTTCCATGCTGCCGGTGATGCGGTCGGCATACATGATCACGCGGCCATCGGCGTTGCGCGCGGCGCGGCCGATGGTCTGGATGAGCGAGGTCTCTGAGCGCAAAAAACCTTCCTTGTCGGCATCAAGGATCGCAACCAACCCACATTCGGGAATGTCGAGGCCCTCGCGCAGCAGGTTGATGCCGATCAGCACATCAAAGGTGCCAAGGCGCAGATCACGCAGGATTTCGATGCGCTCAAGCGTGTCGATGTCGCTGTGCATATAGCGCACGCGCACGCCTTGCTCATGGAGGTATTCTGTCAGGTCTTCGGCCATGCGTTTTGTCAGTGTGGTGCAGAGCACGCGTTGGCCGTTGGCGGCGACTTTTTTGACCTCATCAAGCAGGTCGTCGACTTGGGTTTCGACGGGTCTGATTTCGACTTCCGGATCAAGCAAGCCCGTGGGGCGGATGACCTGCTCGGCGAAGACGCCGCCTGATTGCTCGAGTTCCCACTTTGAAGGCGTCGCCGAGACGAAGACAGACTGCGGGCGCATGGCGTCCCATTCCTCGAACTTGAGCGGGCGGTTGTCCATGCACGACGGCAGGCGAAAGCCGTGCTCGGACAGGGTAAATTTGCGGCGGTAGTCGCCCTTATACATGCCGCCGATCTGCGGCACCGAGACGTGGCTTTCGTCGGCAAAGACGATGGCGTTGTCGGGGATGAACTCGAACAGCGTGGGCGGTGGCTCGCCCGGAGCGCGGCCTGTGAGGTAGCGTGAGTAGTTTTCGATGCCGTTGCAAAAGCCCTGTGCTTCCATCATTTCGAGGTCAAAGTTCGTGCGCTGCTCAAGGCGCTGGGCTTCGAGGAGCTTGCCCTCGTTGGTGAACTGGTCGAGGCGGGTGCGCAGCTCGGCTTTGATCTTCTGGATCGCTTGCATGAGCGTCGGTTTGGGCGTCACGTAGTGCGAGTTGGCGTAGATGCGCACCTTATCCATGTTGCCGGCTTTCTCGCCGGTGAGCGGGTCAAATTCCTGAATGGATTCAAGTTCGTCCCCAAAGAAGCTAAGGCTCCAGGCGCGGTCTTCAAGGTGGGCGGGCCAGACTTCCAGGCTGTCGCCGCGCACACGAAAGCTGCCGCGCTGGAAAGCGGCGTCATTGCGTTTGTATTGCTGCGCGACGAGGTCTTGCATGATGGAGCGTTGGTCGTATTCCTTGCCGGTTTCCAAGTCTTGTGTCATCGCGCCATAGGTTTCAACCGAGCCGATGCCATAGATGCAAGAGACAGATGCGACGATGATCACGTCGTCGCGTTCCAGCAAGGCCCGCGTGGCGGAGTGGCGCATACGGTCGATCTGTTCGTTGATCTGGCTTTCTTTCTCGATGAACGTGTCAGAGCGCGCGACATAGGCCTCGGGCTGATAGTAGTCGTAAAAGCTGACAAAATACTCGACGGCGTTGTCAGGAAAGAAGCCTTTCATCTCGCCATAAAGCTGTGCTGCGAGTGTTTTGTTGGGGGCGAGGATGATCGCAGGGCGTTGGGTTTCCTCGATCAGCTTGGCCATTGTGAAGGTCTTGCCCGTGCCCGTGGCGCCCAGCAACACTTGGTTTTGCTCGCCCTCAAGGATGCCCTCTTTGAGCTCGGCAATCGCTGTTGGCTGGTCGCCTGCGGGGGTGAAGGGCGTGTGCATAACGATGCGTTTGCCGCCTTCGAGCTTTTCGCGCTCACGCACGTCGCCCTTGGGCGCGTTCATCAGGGCAGGGGATGTGTCGGTATGGGCGTGGGGCATGGGGCGCTCGCGTCTGGCTTGGGCTGATAAGGTGAGGTTTTTGGCAGCGGAATGCAAGGGCGGGAAGGCCTCATTGCTGACAGGATTTGACAGTATAGAAAAGATGGTCAACCGCAATAATGCGTGTATGGTCAGAGTATTCAACAGACGGAGGTGGCATGTTTAGGCTATTTCTTTGCTTTATTTTATTGAGCGTTTCCAGCGTTATACCGAATGCAACTTGGGCGAACCGGTTTGTTGCCGACGGGTATTGCTTGGTGGTGTTAGCATCACGTCCGACGGCGGATGAGGCGACGGCGGATGCCAGACTCAGATGGTCAAAACATGACGTCACGATCTATCGCACGCAGAACGGCTGGTACGCTATCACTGGGCGCACGCTTCGGCAGGACGATCAAAAGCAAGCCTTGGCGCGGCTGAAAGCGCGTGGAGCTATTCCGGACGATGCTTTTTGCACGTCAGGTAAGAGCTTGGTGAAGCGGGAGCGCTCGATTGCAGCGAGCTACAACGCGGCACCGCTAGACAAGCAAGGCCTTTTCAGCCCGTTTTCCGAGGCGCAAATGTCATACGCCGAGAAGCGTTTCTTGCAGCTCGCACTGGCGTTTGAGGGCGACTATACTGGGTTGGTTGACGGGGCGTGGGGCAAGTTCAGCACGCGTGCGATGCAGGCCTATGCATGGCGTGAGTTCAACACAGCTCCGCAGAACTGGCACAGCTCTATGTTGGTGTTCAGGCTCGCGGAAATTCTTGAGGCCGATGACTGGCGTTACTACCACAATGATTGGTTGAAGATGTCTTACATCTTCCCATTCGGGGCCTTTCACAAAGGTACGCCTTCAAAGACATTTGTAAATGTGAACCATGCCAATAGCTCGCTCTCCATCTCGATGACGCGGGGCACACAGGCTCAGGCCGAGCGGTTGCATCGGTATGTGCTCGACAAGCACGCGCGCAGCAGCAAAGCCTATACCGCCCGCAAAACCAACTATGCGGTGTCAGCGGCACGGCAGGCAAACGGCGACTATCTTTACATCAGAAGTCGCATGGTTGGCGGGCTTTGGTCGTCGATCCTGACGTCGGCCAAAAGCCATGATGAAAAGATATTTCGGGCTTTCACGGCAAGTATTACCGATGGCAAAGTCTCCAATCTCTATTTTGAAGAGAACGGTTATCTGGCGCAAAACATCGAGGCGGCTCTGGCATTGGTGGCGGAAAAACCGCTTGAACCTGACAACAGTATTCAGCCCAAGACTGCGAGTGTCGCGGTCGCGCGCAAGCCCAAGCCGCTACCACGGGTGGTCGACCCTAAGAGGGTTGGAACTGGCT
Source organism: Lentibacter algarum (assembly GCF_018860975.1). Taxonomy (GTDB): domain Bacteria; phylum Pseudomonadota; class Alphaproteobacteria; order Rhodobacterales; family Rhodobacteraceae; genus Lentibacter; species Lentibacter algarum_A. Next base: position 279,528 of record NZ_JAHKQI010000010.1, on the reverse strand, counting down.
CAGGCTTTGTTGTTTCGGACGCCGGGCATATTTTGACCAACGAACATGTGGTGAATGGGTGCTCCATGCTTAAGGTTGACGGAAAAGCCCTGCGAGTTTTGGCCTCTGACAAGGGCTTTGATCTGGCCCTGTTGCAGGGGAGCGCCGAGGATGGCGCAGCTGTTGCGCAGTTCGCGTCGGCACCAGCGCCGCTCAACTCTGATCTGACGGTGCTCGGATATCCGCTTCAGAGCTTGCTAGGAGGGCTGAATGTAACGCGCGGCACGCTGTCGTCGCTGAAAGGTATGCAGGGCGACGCGACCGAGATGCAGATCACCGCTCCGATCCAACCGGGGAACTCGGGCGGGCCAGTGGTTGATAGCAGTGGTGCGGTGATTGGTGTTGTGGTTGCCAAGCTTAAACCGGGCCAAAACGCTGATGGCTCGCTTGACCTGCGACAGAACGTCAATTTTGCTATCAGAGGCGAGATCGCCAAGCTGTTTTTGGCGCAAAACGGCGTGACGCCGCAGGTTGCTGCCGTGGCTGAAAAGCTTGAGCCTGTTGCGTTGGCGGCGCGGGCGGCTCCGTTTACCAAGCTTGTGGAGTGCTATAAATGAGTTTGGCCAAGCAAACTTGAGACGAATGCCTGCAGTTTTGCGCTTGTGAAACGGCCATAGTTTAAGGATAATGCCGCCAGTTTAGGAGCCACACACATGCGCGCACGTATTTATAAACCAGCCCGAAATGCTATGCAGTCAGGTGTTGCCAAGACCAAGCATTGGGTGCTTGAGTTTGCGCCCGAAACACGCCGTGAAGTTGATCCGCTTATGGGCTGGACGAGTTCTTCGGACACGCAAGCACAGGTGAAGCTGAGTTTTGACAGCCGAGAAGCCGCGCTGGAGTATGCTGAGAGCAAGGGTCTTGAGGCTGTCGTGCAAGAACCCAAGCTGCGCAAACCCAATATCCGTGCTGGCGGGTATGGTGAAAACTTCGCCACCAACCGGCGCACCCCCTGGACGCATTAACCGGCGCCTAAGGCACCAAAAACGCTGCGAATGACACAGTAAAAGCAAGGTTTTAACCGACGCTTGCTCCTGATTCGCGACATTTGTATGATTGCTCCAACGCCAAATGCACAAATTGGTGTCATGAGCAGAGTTTTGGAAAAAACCGCACAGAGTTCCGGACAAACCTCAGGGTTGTCTTTGGCTGTTCCCCGAGTTGCGCAGCATGCCGGCAAGCTACGGCAACACCGCGCGGCACGTGGTGAAAGCCTTTGAAGGCAAACTCTTGCAAGCCTCCTTTAAGCCCGCGCACAGGCCATCGCCGGTAAAGGCGGCTTAGCCTCCTTCGAACTGGCCCTTGCCTTTGTGCGCGAGTTTGCGCAAATAGGGCGCAAGCGGTCCCGTAGCTCAACTGGATAGAGCATCTGCCTTCTAAGCAGAGGGTTGGGGGTTCGAGTCCTCCCGGGATCGCCATTTTCTGAATGCAGATGTTTTATGGGGCTTTTCGCCACTGCGGGTTGTATTTGCCTGACAAATTTTTGAATGAGTAAAAAAATTATTCTTGACGTTAAATTTTTATCGCGGCAGGTTCGATGTTTCTGGCGACAAGCGATTGCCAGTTTGAAGCTTGATCGGGGGGATCAGTGCCACAGAACGCGCCTCAACAAACACCAAAGCCGGCGAACGGGCATGCCAATGGGCTGGGAGAGCGTATGCGCAGGCTCAGACATGGTATGTCGTTGACCCTGCAACAGCTCTCTGCGGCATCGGGTGTGTCGGTGGGCTACCTCAGCCAGCTCGAGCGCGGCAATGCGACACCAACCCTAGGCACATTGAGCCAGATTGCTCAGGCGCTCAAAGTCGAGGCTGACTATTTCGTGCGCACGCCCCGTGCCGTTGACAGCCTGACGCGCGGCGACAAGCGGCCGCAGTTTGCGGTGTCCGGCTCCTCGATCGCATATGAGCAGATCGGTGCCGAGCGCACGGGCCATGAGCTGACGTCTTACGTGATGAACGTGCCGCCGGGCTATGAATCAGAAGTGGTTACACATGTCGGTGAAGAGATCATCTACATTCTTGAGGGTGAAATTTCACAGATGGTCGGTGAGCGGGAATACCTGATGGGGCCGGGCGACAGCCTGCACTATCTGGGCACAACGCCGCACTGTTGGTCGAACAAAACCGAAAGGTTGGCCCGTGTTCTTTGGGTTGGCCGGATGCAATACGACAAGTCCGCGGAGATCGGACAGCAAGAGGCTGCGCAGGAGGAAAACCCGCGCGAGTTGTTACCGCTCAGGCGATAACCCCATCACGATCAGCGGCGAGAAATCTGCTGATTTCAAATGATTACCAACCAGGAGGGAAACTCTAATGTCACTTAAGAAACTTATGGCCACGGGCCTTTTGCTCGGTGCGCTTGGCGCGTCGGCACAAGCCCAATCGCTGGTCTATTGTTCGGAAGGTTCGCCAGAAGGCTTTGACCCCGCGCTCTACACGGCCGGCACCACTTTTGATGCCTCAAGCCACCCGCTTTACAACCGTCTTGCCGAGTTCAAAGTCGGCACGACAGAAACGATTCCGGGCCTCGCAGAGAGCTGGGAAGTTTCAGAAGACGGATTGACTGTGACGTTCAAACTGCGTCAGGGCGTCAAGTTCCATTCCAACGCCAACTTCACACCGACACGCGATTTCAACGCGGACGATGTGATTTTCAGCTTTGATCGCCAAGGCAACGCCGAAAACCCTTACAACAAGGTTTCTGGCGGCACATGGGAATACTACGGCGGCATGTCGATGCCTGATCTGATCAAGAGCATCGAGAAGACCGACGACTACACGGTTGTCTTTCATCTGACACGCCCTGAAGCGCCGATCATTGCCAATATGGCGATGGATTTTGCTTCGATCCTCTCGAAGGAATATGCCGACGCGATGATGGCAGCCGGCACGCCGGAAATGCTCAATCAGGCACCTATCGGCACGGGCCCGTTCTCGTTCCAGGCCTACCAGAAAGACGCTGTCATCCGCTACCTGCGCAACGACGCTTACTGGGGTGACAAGGCCAAGGTTGAAAGCCTGATCTTTGCGATTACGCCTGATGCGTCAGTGCGTTACCAAAAGGTGCAGGCTGGTGAGTGCCATGTTATGGCCTACCCGAACCCTGCTGACGTTGCGGCGATGAAAGAAGCCGAAGGTGTTGTTGTGATGGAACAAGAGGGCCTTAACGTTGGCTACCTTGCTTACAACACTCAAGTTGCGCCTTACGACAACGCTGACGTGCGCAAAGCGCTTAACATGGCGATCGACAAGCAAGCGATCATCGACGTGGTGTTCCAAGGTTCAGGCGAAATCGCCAAGAACCCGATCCCGCCGACAATGTGGTCGTATGACGAGAGCACGGTTGACGACAGCTATGATCCGGAAGCCGCGAAAGCCGCTCTGGAAGCCGCTGGCGTGAAAGACCTCAATATGAAGATCTGGGCGATGCCTGTGCAGCGTCCTTACAACCCGAACGCGCGTCGTATGGCCGAGCTGATGCAGGCTGACTTTGCAAAAGTGGGCGTGACTGTTGAGATCGTGTCATACGAATGGGGCGAATACCTTGAGCGCTCGAAAGCCAAGGACCGCGACGGTGCTGTGCTTCTGGGTTGGACAGGCGACAACGGCGACCCCGACAACTTCCTTGCGGTTCTGCTTGGTTGTGACGGTGTGACGAAGTCAAACCGCGCCCAGTGGTGCAACGAAGAGTTTGACGCTCTGATCCAGAAAGCCAAGGTTCTGCCAACGCAGGAAGAGCGCAGCAAGCTTTACAAAGAAGCTCAAGCGATCTTCAAAGACCAAGCGCCATGGGCCACGATCGCGCACTCAGTTGTTTACATGACCATGCGCCCAGAAGTTGACGGCTATGTTGTTCACCCGCTGGGCGGACACATCTTCAACCAGGTTGGCCTGAAGTAAGCTGCGGCTAAGCAATTGGAGGCGGCGTTTTAGGCGCCGTCTCTCTCATTTTGAGGGTAAAGAGAACACCGTGAGCAAGAGCTTGAAACAGAGACTGGCAGATTATGCCGATGTTGCCCGTGAGCTTGGGGTTGATGCCGTTGCGCTTGTGCCGGGGCCGAACTTTAGCCGTGCGCTTGAGCACAGCTTTATGAGCCATGAGCGGCCCTTTGTGCTGGTCATTCCGGCTGACAAGCCACCCGCCGCCTTGGTACCCAACCTTGAACTCGGCAGCTGGAAGCTTGTCGGCTTTGAAGGCGCGGTCTTTGATTGGCGAGATCAAGTTGGCTACGCGGACGCTTTTTCGCAGCTGCTTGAATATCTTGATATTTCCTCGCTTGGCGTTGAGGGGCAAGTGATGCGGGTGTTTGTGCACCACGCTTTGCTCAAAGCCCAGCCAGACCTTGTGATCACCGATGCCGAAGCCGAGATTTCCGCGCTACGGATGATCAAAACCGAGGCCGACATTGCTGCAATGCAGGCGGCTGTCGACATTTCGGAGCGCGCTTTGCAGCGGATGCTTGACGGGGTGAAGCTCGGGCAGACCGAGAAAGACATTGAGCAGAGCTTGATCAAGTTCATGTTTGACGAGGGCGCTGACGGGCTGGCTTTTAGCCCCATTGTTGCTGCTGGTGACAATTCAGCGATGCCACATGCCCATGCACGGGCTGACTATAAGGTAAAGACGGGCGATGCTTTGTTGATCGACTTTGGTGCGCGCAAAGACGGTTTTGCCGCCGATATCACCCGCACCGTATTTTTGAGCGAAGTCTCTGACGAAGGGCGTGCGGTGTATGAAACCGTGCTGGCAGCGAACATGGCGGGCCTTGCCGCAACCCGCGCTGGCGTCACTGCGCATGAGATCGACGATGTGGTGACAAGCGTGCTGGAAGCCTCGCCCTATGCGAGCCGCATCCGCACCAAGACGGGCCACGGGTTAGGCCGTGAAGTGCATGAAGCGCCTTACATTGTGCGCGGCAACCAGATGCCTTTGCCTGCGGGCACGGTCTACACCAACGAGCCAGGGTTATACGAGATCGGCAACTTCGGGGTGCGTATCGAGGATGATGTGGTGATCACCGAAGAGGGCTGTGTGACCCTAACCAACTTTCCCAAAGAGCTGATGGTGATTTCATGCTGAACTATGTGCTGGGCCGTTTGCTCACCTTTATTCCGACGTTCATCGGCGTGACGCTGATCTCGTTTGGCTTTATCCGTGCACTGCCAGGGGATCCGATTGTGGTTATGGCGGGCGAGAGAGGCATTTCTGACGAGCGCTATGCCGAGCTGGCCAAGCAGTTCGGCTATGATCAGCCAATGTATGTGCAGTTTTGGGACTACTTGAGCGGCGTTCTACAAGGCGATCTCGGCAATTCCTTTGTCACCAAGCGCCCGGTTTGGGACGAGTTCTTCTCTCTGTTTCCGGCGACGCTTGAGTTGTCGATCTGCGCGATGATCTTTGCCATCGCTTTGGGCCTGCCTGCGGGGGTGATTGCCGCCGTCAACCGCGGCAAGTTCTTTGACCGTGCTTTGATGTCGACGGCGCTTATCGGTTATTCAATGCCGATCTTCTGGTGGGCTTTGCTCTTGATCATCGTCTTCTCGGGGAACCTTGAGTGGACGCCGGTATCAGGCCGCATCAGCCTGATCTATTACTTCCCTGACCCGACAGGTTTCATGCTGATCGACAGTCTCGCCTCGGGGCAGAAGGGGGCTTTTGCCTCGGCTGTGCGGCACCTCATATTGCCGACAATTGTGCTAGGAACCATCCCGTTGGCGGTGATTGCGCGACAAACCCGCTCGGCGATGCTCGAGGTTCTGGGCGAGGACTACATCAGAACCGCACGCGCCAAGGGCATGTCACCCACGCGCATCAATGCTGTCCATGCGCTGCGCAATGCGCTCATTCCGGTGATCACTGTCATTGGTCTGTCTGTTGGCACGCTGCTTGCAGGCGCCATTCTTACCGAGACAATTTTTAGTTGGCCGGGCATCGGCAAGTGGATGGTCGATAGTATTTTCCGCCGCGACTACCCTGTTGTGCAGGGCGGCTTGCTGCTCATCGCTGTGATGGTGATGATCGTGAACCTCACGGTTGATATGCTTTACGGCGTCATCAACCCCAAGATCAGGAAGCGCTAACATGGCCCTTAACCCTGTCGTAAACGACCCGACAAAAATCGTAGCGCGCCCAAGTGCTTTCAAAGAGTTCTGGTTTTACTTCCGTGAAAACCGCGGCGCTGTGATCGGGCTTTGGATATTTGCTGTCTTCGCGTTTCTCGCGTTCTTCGGCCCTTGGGTTGCACCGCATGACGCCACAGAGCAGTTTCGCGCCGCCACATTGCAGCCGCCCGTCTGGCAAGAGGGCGGTAACTGGACACATATCTTGGGCACCGATCCTTTGGGCCGTGACATGCTTTCGCGGCTTATCGTCGGGGCGCGATACTCCTTCTTTGTCGGGGTGATCGTGGTGTCTATCGCGGCGACAGGCGGGATCATCATCGGCTTGATCGCGGGCTTTTCGCCCAAGTGGGTTGATAGCATTATCATGCGGATCATGGACATTGTGCTGGCCTTTCCCTCGCTGCTGCTGGCCTTGGTGCTCGTCGCGATCCTCGGGCCGTCACTGACCAATGCAATGATCGCGATCGCTATTGTTTTGCAGCCGCATTACGTGCGCCTGACCCGTGCAAGCGTGCTTTCGGAGCGGCAGAAAGACTATGTGGTTTCGGCCCGTGTTGCTGGCGCTGGCCTTGGGCGGTTGATGTTTATCACCGTGCTGCCGAACTGCCTCGCGCCGATTATCGTGCAAGCCGCGCTGTCGTTTTCCACCGCAATTTTGGACGCCGCCGCGCTTGGCTTTCTGGGTATGGGGGCGCAGCCGCCGACACCCGAGTGGGGCACGATGCTGGCCGAAGCACGGGAGTTTATCCTGCGCGCTTGGTGGGTCGTTACCTTCCCCGGTGTGGCAATTTTGGTCACGGTGCTGGCGATCAACCTGATGGGCGACGGGCTGCGCGACGCGCTTGACCCGAAGCTGAAAAGGAGCTGATGACATGAGCCTTTTGCGGATCAGAAACCTGAGTGTAGATTTTGCCACCGCGTCGGGCCAGTTCCGCGCCGTAGATGGCGTTGATCAAGACGTGAACGAGAGCGAAATTCTGGCCATCGTTGGCGAAAGCGGCTCTGGCAAGTCTGTCTCGATGCTGGCGCTTATGGGCCTGTTGCCTTGGACGGCGACCGTCACTGCCGACGAGTTGATGTTTGACGGACATGACCTATTGCACATGGACGCCAAGGCGCGGCGCCGCGTTGTCGGCAATGATCTGGCGATGATCTTTCAAGAGCCGATGTCCTCGCTCAACCCGTGTTTCACTGTCGGTTGGCAGATCAAGGAAGCGCTGCGCGTACATCTTGGTATGGGCCGGCGCGAGCGTCATGCGCGGGCTGTGGAGCTGTTTGAGCAAGTCGGCATTCCCGACCCTGAAAAGCGGCTTTCGGCCTTCCCACACCAGATGTCAGGCGGGATGAACCAGCGGGTGATGATCGCCATGGCGATTGCCTGTAAGCCGAAGCTTTTGATCGCTGATGAGCCGACCACGGCGCTTGATGTGACCATTCAGGCCCAAATTCTGGATTTGCTGGCGAGCCTGCGCGACGAAACCGGCATGGGCCTCGTTTTGATCACCCACGACATGGGCGTTGTGGCTGAAACGGCCGAGCGGGTGAGTGTGCAATATGCCGGCCAGAAAATCGAGGAGCAGCCGGTTGTCGAGCTGTTTGAGACCCCGCATCACCCCTACACCTCGGCGCTGCTTGACGCCTTGCCAGAGCGTGCCACAGAGAAGCGTTTGCCGACGATCCCCGGTGTGGTTCCGGGGCAGTTTGATCGTCCCGCTGGCTGCCTCTTCTCGCCGCGTTGCCAGTTTGCTAACGCCAAGTGTAAGGCCGAAGTGCCCGCGACTTTGGGCGCCGACTTAGGCCATGCGAAGTGCTTTTACCCACTGAATTCAGATGAGAAGGCTGCGTCATGAACCAAACTGTTATGACAGCAAACGCTCTTGAGCGGCACTATGAAGTTGGCGGCGGCTTGCTACGTTCGCCGCAAATTCTCAAGGCCGTTGCGGGCGTTGATTTTACGCTTTTTGCCGGCAAAACGCTCGCGGTTGTCGGGGAAAGCGGCTGCGGGAAGTCGACGCTTGCACGTATGGTGACGATGATTGAAGAGCCGACATCCGGCAAACTCGAACTAGACGGTGAACCGGTACTACCCGAGAATTGGGCCTCGCTACGCCAGTCGGTGCAGATCGTGTTTCAAGACCCATACGGTTCGCTCAATCCGCGCCAGCGCATTGGCACAATTCTGGAAGAGCCGTTGGTGATCAACCGGCCGGATATGAGCCGCGAGGAGCGCACGGCGAAGGCACGAGAAATGCTTGGGCTTGTCGGGTTGCGCCCTGAACATTTTGACCGCTACCCGCATATGTTTTCGGGTGGGCAACGCCAGCGGATTGCCATTGCACGGGCGCTGATGTTGGGGCCGAAAGTGCTGGTGCTGGACGAGCCTGTATCGGCACTTGATCTCTCGATTCAAAGCTCGGTGCTTAACCTGTTGGTTGACTTGCAAGAGCAAATGCAACTGGCCTACTTGTTCATCAGCCATGACCTCAGCGTTGTGCGGCATGTCGCGGATGAAGTGATCGTGATGTATCTTGGTCGCGCTGTTGAAAAGGGGAGCCGCGAGGCCGTGTTTGCAGGGGCAAAGCACCCCTACACAAAGGCGCTTTTGTCGGCGACACCGCAGGCAGATCCGCGCGCTCACAAGGAGCGCATCAAACTTGAGGGCGAGTTGCCGTCACCATTGGCCATTCCGGCGGGTTGCCCTTTTGCACCGCGCTGTTGGAAGGTGCAAGACAGGTGTCGCAGTGAACGTCCTGGTTTGTCTAACGACGCCCATTCGGCGGCGTGTTTTTATCCGGAAAACTAGTGGCTTTTGGCCGGAGCACCGCCTTGGAAGTTGTTGCCGTTCTGGTAGTCGCAGGGCTCTTCCTGCATCTCTAAGTGCAGGCCTTCGCCGGTGTATGGGTGGGCGCGCGCTAGGTCTTCGTCGAGGTCTATTCCAAGGCCGGGAGCGTCGGACAAGCGCACAAATCCGTTCTCGTTTTTGATCGTGCCGCCGATGAGGGCATCGTGGAACTCGGTTTCGATAGTCTCCGCCAACAGCAGGTTGGGGATGGATGTCGCGAGGTGCAGGTTTGCGGCCCACTCGACAGGGCCAGCATAAAGATGCGGTGCCATTTGCACATTGAAGACTTCGGCCATCGCGGCGACTTTCTTCATCTCCCAGATGCCGCCAGCGCGGCCCAAGGCGGGCTGCAGTATCTCGGCGGCTCCGGCGCGCAGAACGGCTCCGAACTCGGCTTTGGTTGTCATCCGCTCGCCTGTCGCGACGGGGATGCGAACATTGCGGGCAACGCGTGCCATGTCCTCAACATTGTCAGGCGGTGTCGGCTCTTCATACCAGAGCGGCGAGTATTGCTCGATGGCCTGACCAAGCCGGATAGCGCCAGCGGTGTTGAACTGCCCATGGGTGCCAAACAGCATATCGGCCTTGTCGCCCACGGCCTCGCGGATGGCTTTGCAGAAGGCGACTGAAGTTGTGATGTCAGACATCGCAGGCATGTGCCCGCCACGAGCGGTGTATGGGCCTGCGGGGTCAAATTTCACCGCGGTGTAGCCACGCGCGACAGCCTCAACCGCACTTTCGGCGGCGGCGTCTGGATCTGTCCAGAAGCTGTCCATGTCTTGGTGAGCCAGCGGGTAGAGGTAGGTGTAGGTGCGGATTTTCTCGTTCATCCGCCCGCCGAGCAGGGCGTAAACAGGGCGCTCGCGCGCCTTGCCCAAAATATCCCAGCAGGCGATTTCAAGGCCGGAGAATGCGCCCATGACTGTGAGGTCAGGCCGTTGTGTGAACCCTGAGGAGTAAGCGCGGCGGAACATTAGCTCAATGTTTTCAGGGTTTTCGCCTTCCATGTGGCGGGCGAACACATCTTCTATCACCGCACGCATGGCCTCGGGGCCGACGGAGCTTGCATAGCACTCGCCCCATCCGACGATGCCGGTGTCTGTGGTGACTTTTACCAAGATCCAGTAGCGGCCGCCCCAGCCCGGAGCAGGAGGAGCGGTGATGATGATGTCGAGATCTTTGAGATGCATTTTAGGCTCCGGTTTGAGGTTCGAGGTGTTTGTCAACGATGCGCTGCACCATCGGCGCGAAGTGCCAGAAGTCCGGTGTTTGCATGTCAGGGTGCTTGCCCGCTTCATCAAGGTAGCGCACCTGAATGATCCTGGCGAGGTTGGGGTTCTTGGCGAAATCTGTGACTTCTTCGGCGTTCATAGGCCCGCCTTGAAGGTTGAGCGAGTGGATGGAGGCCTCGGACAGACGCTCGAAATACTCAGGTTTGGTGGCGCAGAGATAGCGCTTGGCGGCAACGTGATAACGCACGCAGTCGGTGATCAATGTCGGAAAGAAAGCCTCAAGCACCTTGGCTCCGGCTTCCTCGTGAAAGCGGTCTTCGGTGTCGTCCATGGCGAAGGTGCCGAACTCGGATGTGAAGTGGCCTATGTCATGCAAGAGCGCCGCGACGATGATGTCCTCAGAGAGGCCTTGCTGCTCGGCAATGGTGGCACCTTGCAGCATATGCTCGGCCATAGTGACGGGTTCACCGAGGTATTCCTCGCCGCCGCAGCGCTCAAAGATGTCGCCCAAGAAGGCCACAATCGTGTCGCGTGTCGGTGCGTCCTTCATAGCGTGTTTTCAAGGGCATTTAGGGTTGAGAGCAGCCCGTCTTTGTCGGCGTAGCAGCCCTGAAGCCAGCGCTTCCCTTCGCCGGAGTAGCCCTTGCGCGCATGCAAAACGCGGGTGTTGTCAACGATGAAGGCTTCGCCCGGGGCGAGCTTGAAGCAGACTTGCATTTCTTCGCTGTCAACGAGATCGGACAGGCGGCGGTAGGCGCGGTAATAGGCTTCCATCGCGTCAAAGGGCACGTCGGTTATCGGAGCGGCGGAGCGGGCGTTAAAGCGCACTGACATGAGCGTGCCTTCGGGCGAAAGCTCGATGATCGGGCGGCGCGCATGCAGTGCCACGCCTTCGCTTCCGGTGTAGGAAAAACGCGCCGAGTGAGAGGCAAGCGCGAGGAAGCCCTCGGGGTCTTCTTCACGCAAGCGCATGGCGCAGGTGAAGCCGTCAACCACCATGCTCTCGCCGCCCTCTGCGGAGTTTTCAAGGCAGGCGAGGATCTGCAATGTCGGCTGCGGATCGCGGTAGGGGTTGTCGGTGTGCGCCTGTAGGCCGAGGCCGGTATAGGCTAGGTTGACAGGGTTCACCTCGGTGCGCACCTCGAAGTGACGGCCATAGTTTGTCTCGCGCACAAAGCCGAAAACCTCAACGATTTCAAACAGCTCTTCAGATGTGGCTTGCATGTCTGTGACTTTGGCAAAGCCGAACTTGCGCACAGCATCAAGCCAGCTTAGGCGCGTGGCGTCAAAGTCTTTGAGCGCTGGTAGCGGGGCGGATGGCATGGCGGCTTGCAGGCCCGCGCCCCAACTTTCGGCGTGCTCGGGCATGTGGCCGATGCTGGCCTTTTCTGTGGTGTCATAGGCGTGAGCCATGAGCCAATTGAGCGAATACTCGAGCGTTACATTTTCGGGGGCGAAGGTGATGCTGAGGGTGTCGCCCTGGGCCTTCGCTGCGCTGATCGTGACCACGGCAGGCAGCTCGGAAAGCGTGATCAGGCGTTGGCCGTTGCCAGTGTCGCGTGTGCTGGCGTCTTGGGCGTTGTCGCGCAGCCAGATGCTGTGAAACCGCTTGGTGCCGACTTTGAGTTGCTGGCCGTTCTCGCTGATGGTGAGGTCAGTCATAACGCCCTCTTGCGTGGTTAAAAGATGATCACATTTCGTTTTGCACTGCCGGTTTTGGTGTCGGCGATGGCTTCGTTGATTTGCTCCAATGTCCAGCGGTTCGAGATCAGCTCATCAAGTTTGAGGCGGCCCTGACCGTAGAGGTCGACGATCCAGGGGATGTCGCGCTGGATGACCACATCGCCCATTTTTGAGCCAACCATCGACTGTCCGGCAGAGGCGAAATTGCCAGCTTCATAGGTGGATGCCGCGCCGGATGCGGGCATGCCGACCATGATAACCTTGCCGCCGGGGGCCAGATAGTTGGGGGCGTCGGTATAGGCTTGTGGGGCGCCGACAGTGACGAGAACCGCGTCAGCGCCACGGCCCAAGGCCTGCTTTGCGGCCTCCCAAGGGTTTGAATTGGTTGCCAAAATACCGTCGGTTGCGCCAAACTGTTTGGCGATCTCGAGCTTTTCTTCGCTCATGTCAACGGCCACGATACGCCGTGCGCCAGCGATGCGCGCGCCTTGAACGGCGTTGAGGCCGACACCGCCCGCGCCGATAACGACCACATCTTGACCCGCGCGCATTTGAGCGGCGTTAACCACGGCTCCGACGCCTGTGATCACGCCGCAAGAGACCAGCGCTGCCGCGTCTTTGGCCATGTCCGACGGGATGGTGACAATCTGGCTTTGATCGACGACGACCTTTTCTGCGAAGGCGCCGCAGGCCATGGCTTGGTGCAATTTGCCGCCATCTGTTGTGGACAGCGGACCTTTGTCGCCATCATATGGCGTGCCGCAAATGGTTGGCTTTCCGCCAGCGCAGGAAGGGCAAGTGCCGCAAGCGCGGATCAGTGTGACGATGACGCTATCGCCGATATTGAAACCCGTGACGCCGCCGCCGACAGCCGAAACAATGCCTGCTGCCTCGTGGCCATAGACCGCTGGTAGCGAGCCGCCCCATGCGCCGTCGGCAAAGGAAATGTCGCTGTGACAGATCGCGACGGCGTCAAGTTTGACTTCGACTTCGCCGGTTTGCGGTGCCCGCAACTCAACCATTTCGACTGTGAGAGGCGCGCCAAATTCATGGCATACGGCGGCTTTGATTTGCGGCATTTGACTCTCCTGTTTGAGGGGGAGCCTAGCCATGCTGCGCAGTTCTTCAAGCCTGAAAAGCGACGGGGTTACGTCGGGTTTTGCACATTGCCGCGTTTGCGCCCGAGAAAGAGCATGAGGCTGACTGTCATTATCAACGCCGCAGCCAGAAACGGCGCGCCGGGGAGGTAGAGAGGCGTGCCTGCGCGGGTGAAGTAAAAGAACATGCCTGTGAACAGGAGGGGTGAAAGGATCATCGAGAGCGAGGAGAGTGAGCCCATGACGCCTTGCAACTCGCCTTGGGCGTTGTCGGCGACGTTGCGAGACATCATACCTTGCAGGGCGGGAACGGAGATCGCGCCAAAAGAAAACAGCGGAATGAGGGCAAGGAGCACCGCGCCGTTGGTGACGAACCCGAGGAATATGAGCGAGACGATGTCAACAACCAGACCGGTGATTACAGCGCGGCGCTCGCCAAGGTATGCGATTGAAGGTTTGACGAGAAACCCCTGCACAAGCGCAAAGAAAACCCCGTAAATTCCTAGGCTTATGCCGATCATACGGGCCTCCCATCCGAAGCGCTCGGTGACGAAATAGGCCCAGATGGCAGGGTAGACGTAATGCGCGACCTGAAAGAAAAAGTAGACCGTAAGCAGGGCGGAGAGGCCATGAAAGCCGCTGATCGAACGCAGCGCACCAAAGGGGTTTGCGCGCTTGAACTCAAAGCGGCGGCGGGTTCTGTCGGTGACGGTTTCGCGCAGGACAAGGGCGCCGAGGATGGTGTTGCCAAAGGCCAGAGCGGCGGCAGCGAGGAAGGGCGCGCGCGTGCCGTATTCGGCGAGCAAACCGCCCAAAACGGGGCCGAGCACAAAGCCGATGCCAAAGCCTGCGCCGATGAGGCCGAAGCGCGCAGCCTTTTCGTGGGGCGCGGAAATGTCGGCCATATAAGCCATCGCGGTTGAGTGTGTTGCCGCGGTGATGCCGCCGACAATGCGACCGACGAGCAAAAGCCAAATAGAACCCGCGAGCGCCATGACAACGTAGTCGGCAGCCATGACCAAAAGACTAACGAGCAGAACGGGGCGTCTGCCGAAGCTGTCAGAGAGCGCGCCTATGAAGGGTGAGAAGGCGAACTGCATGACGGCGAATGCGGTTGTCAGGATGCCGCCCCAGAGGGCCGCGTTAGCAAGTGAGCCGCCCTGAACTTCGCGGATGAGGTCGGGCATCACGGGCATGATCAGGCCTATTCCCATCGCGTCGATGACGACGGTCATGACGATGAACAAGATGGGCAGGCGGTTTGTCATGGGCTGGCCGATACGCGTGAGGGATTTAGGCAAGATAGGTGTGCGGCGTTGGTTTACAAGCCTGCCTCAACGTAAAACGCCCCGCCGGTGAGGGCGAGGCGTTCTGAATGTTTTAGGAGGGTTGCTTACCCAAGACGTGAGGCAACATTTTCCCAATTAACCAAGTTATTCAGGAAGTTATCAAGGTAACCCGGGCGTTTGTTGCGGAAGTCGATGTAGTAGGAGTGCTCCCAAACATCGCAACCCAAGAGGGCTGTTTGACCGAAGCAAAGCGGGTTTACGCCGTTTTCTGTTTTGGTGACAGCGAGTGAGCCGTCGGTGTTTTTCACCAGCCAGCACCAGCCTGAGCCGAACTGACCAGCGCCTGCTGCGGCGAACTGTGATTTGAAGTCGTCAACCGAGCCAAAGCTCTCTTTGATCGCGGCTTCAAGCTCTGATGGCATGGCGCTCGCGTTCGGAGTCATCATTTCCCAGAACTGGTTGTGGTTCCACAACTGGCTGATGTTGTTGAAGATTCCGCTCTGAGCGACTGATGACTTGTCGTAGGTGCCAACAATGATTTCTTCGAGCGACTTGCCGTCCCACTCGGTTCCGGCGATCAGCTTGTTGCCGTTGTCGACATAGGCTTTGTGGTGCAAATCATGGTGAAACTCGAGTGTTTCGGCTGACATGCCTTTGCCTGCGAGGGCGTCGTGGGCGTAGGGAAGATCTGGAAGTTGAAAAGCCATTGTGGGCCTCCTTAAAATCGCGTTTCAGTTACCCTCAAATGGCGCTTTGGGGCTGCAAAGGTCAAGCCCT
The DNA here is from genome assembly GCF_018860975.1 of Lentibacter algarum. Taxonomy (GTDB): domain Bacteria; phylum Pseudomonadota; class Alphaproteobacteria; order Rhodobacterales; family Rhodobacteraceae; genus Lentibacter; species Lentibacter algarum_A. Next base: position 264,444 of record NZ_JAHKQI010000010.1, on the reverse strand, counting down.
AGCGCCTCATTTTCGGGAAAAATTATCAATTAACTAAGGCGGAGAACCGCTTGGTTAAAGCCTGAAAAGGTGCTGTGACTCGGGTGCATAAACCAGTGCATACCACAGTGCATAATGCGTATGCACAGTTTTGCGGTGGTTAACTGGTTAACGCGGCACAGGATATTTGATGTCTGCTCTGCGGGACTTAGGACCATTTCGTAGCAGATGCTCCAATGGTGGGCTTACATCAACTGCTGAGCGTTCGTTAAGTCTGCTTGCAGCCTAGCGTTGCGCTCTTGTGTGCGACCAATACAAAATTTAAGGTTGAAACAACGCCCAACGCGTATAGAGCATTGCTTGTTATTTTGTCACCGGCGCTGATGCGCTGCCCTCTAAAAAGGTATACTAAATGATCGTTCGGGAGCACCCATCGTCACTCCAGTTATTCTTCGTCATGCAAGGGTCGGTTGTACCAAGTATTATAGGAAAAATTCTCGGAATTGCCTTTTTGTCCATGGCGGCACTTGTGATTGATGCGCACGTGATCACGCTCCCTCAAATCTCGATTGCGGCCATGGGAATATTCGGTGTAGCTCTCTCTTTGTTTCTCGGATTTCGCAACAACGCGGCGTATGACCGGTGGTGGGAAGCACGAAAGCTCTGGGGGGCAATGATAGCAGATGTGCGCAACCTTGGGCGGCACATGAGCATCTTTGTTGGCAGAGACGAGGACCGTGCACGGATACTTTCTTGCGCAGTTGCTTTTGCTCACCTTCATCGGGGGTTTTTGCGAAACGTTGATGTAAGTGGCGATATTGTCGATTGGATCGGTGAGGAGAAAGCCACGGCAATGCTTGCACAGCAAAACCCGGCAGATGCAGCACTAAGGTCTATGGCTGTTCAGGTTGGCAAACTGGCTGGACAAGATAAAATCAGCGGATTTGGTCAACTCGCCATTTCTCAAACTTTATCTTCGGTGGCGCTCGCGCAAGCTGGGTGTGAGCGCATTCTTACAACGCCACTTCCCTTTGTTTATTCTCTACTGATACGTCGAACAACCTATCTCTATTGCTGGTTGTTACCCTTCGCACTTATCGAAGCTACGGGCTGGTTCGCTCCAATATTTGCAGCGGTCGTCGCTTATGTATTTTTCGGACTGCAAGCCGTTACCAATGAACTGGAACTTCCGTTTCGCAACGTACAAAACGGGCTTCCGCTTGATGCGATGTGTCGGGTAATTGAGATTTCGGTATCCGAGGCGCTTGGTCGCCCTGCACCAAAGGCTTTGACCACTGAAAATTTTGTTTTGACCTAATATCCGGGAAATTGTCACAAATGCTTGTTTTTGGCACTTGTCCAAATCACCCTGATTGAAGCTGGCAAAAAACCGTTCAAAACCTAAGTGGTTGTTGAGGGTTTTGGGCGCTCTCATAATTGCGGACATTCATGCAGCGCGCGGCATCGGGCAATGAGGGCGCAAAGCTGCCGTTCGCTGCCCTCACTCGGTATCGACCAGGATCGCGCCGTGGCGGCCTGCGGCTTCGACGGCTTCGTGGGCCGCGACTGTCTGATCAAGGGTGAAGACTTTGTGAATGCGGGCGGTCAGCGCGCTGTCGGCCAGGGCTTTGTTAACCGCTTTGATGGCGGCGGCGCGCTCGGCTTCGCGCAGGATGTAGACCAGCGCGATGTCGATGGTGACGGCTTTGAAGAGGAGCGTGCGGAAGGGCAGCGTTGGCGTCATATCAAGCTGTGAGCCGTAAGCCGAGATAACCCCGTTGGGGGCGATGACCTCGGCCAAAGTGTCGATGTTTGCGCCGAACTCGCACTCCACCGCGCGGTAGATGAGGTTTCCGGCGGTGGCCTGTAGGATTTCGGCGGCGAGGTCTTTTGAGCGGTGGTCAAGCACCACGTCAGCACCCGCGGCGATCGCGTGATCGGCGCTTGGGCCCGCCGAGGCCGTGGCGACGACGCGCGCGCCTGCCCATTTTGCCAGTTGCACGGCCATGAAGCCAACCGAGCCGCCCGCGCCGGAGACGAGCAGGGTTTTGCCCGACACGTCGCCGCCGCCGAACACGGTATGAGCGGCCGTTATTGCGGGGATGCCGAGGGAGGCGCCTGTGTCAAAGCTCTGTGCGTCAGCGAGCTTCACGGCCTGTTCGGAGGGCAGGGAGATATACTCGGCGCAGGTGCCATGAGCGCGTTGCCACTGGCCGTTCCAAAGCCAGACGCGCTGGCCGATGCGCGAGGGCTGCACGCCTTCACCGACGGCCTCAACAATGCCTGCCCCGTCAGAATGCGGGATGATCTGCGGATAGGCAGGCGTGCCGCCGCGCGCGCCTTGGCGGGATTTGACATCGGAGGGGTTAACACCGGAGCGCATGAGCCGCACGAGCACTTCGCCAGCCTTTGGCGTTGGTGTTTCTAGCTCTGAAAGCGTGAGCACATCGGCGGCGGGGCCGTGGGCTGTGTAAGTGATGGCGCGCATGGTTTTTTCTCCCTGAGTTACGGGAGTTGTGCGGCAGGCTTAGGGAAGGGTCAAGTGCAGCAGTTACGTCCGGCGCAGGCGGATGACCACGTCGACGCTGGCGATCTCGGCGTTGGCGGGCGCATCTGGCAGGTTGGTGATGTCCATGCGCTCGGTCGCGGCGTCGGTGAGTTCTCCGGTGTCCTCCCAGAAGAAGTGGGGGTGCTCGGAGGTGTTGGTGTCAAAGTAGCTTTTTGAGCCGTCGACGGTGATTTCGTGCATGAGGCCCGCGTCGCAAAACGCCCGAAGCGTGTTGTAGACGGTTGCAAGCGAGACTTGGCCGCTGGCTTTGGCGGCGTCAAAAAGGCTTTCGGCGGTGACGTGACGGTGATTGCCGTCGCCGACCAACAACTCGGCCAGCGCGAGGCGTTGGCGTGTGGGCCTCAAGCCCGCGCCTGAGAGCCAGTTGGTGCTGCGGATCTTGGCGGTTTGCGGTGTCATTTGGTCACTCGTTTGGCCGGTTGTTACGCAGGTAATATAGGAGCAAAACCCCGCTGTTTACAAGCATTTGTGCGCGGGTGGCGCTTAAGCCGCATGTGCCAAGCCTTGCAGGAAGGGCGGGGGCGGTGCTAGAGGGGTGATAACGCATATTATAGTTGACAGAAAGGTGCCTTCATTCATGGCTCAGTATCCTTCAAGTTTTGACCGTGACGACCTGTTGAAATGCGCCCGTGGCGAGCTGTTTGGCGAGGGCAACGCCCAGCTCCCCGAGCCGCCGATGCTGATGATGGATCGCATCACCGAGATATCGGATGATGGCGGCGCGCACGGCAAGGGGCATGTTCTGGCCGAGTTTGATATCACGCCTGACCTCTGGTTCTTTGACTGTCACTTCCCCGGCAACCCTATCATGCCCGGCTGTCTTGGCCTTGACGGGTTGTGGCAGCTCACCGGCTTCAACCTCGGCTGGCGCGGCTGGGAAGGCCGCGGCATGGCCGTTGGCGTGGGCGAAGTGAAGCTTAAGGGCATGGTGCGGCCGGATCGCAAGATGCTGACCTATAAGATCGACTTCAAAAAGGCTCTGCAGTCGCGGAGGCTCACAATGGGCGTCGCTGACGGGATCGTCGAAGCGGATGGCGAAGTGATCTATGAAGTGACCGATCTGAAGGTGGCGCTGAGCGACGCTTGAGGGGCGCGCGTTGCGCAGTGAATGCGCACACAGGGTGGGGGTGCGCGGTGTATGCACATCTTGCGGAGGATGGATCTTTTGGAGTTTATTCTGCTAGCGTTTCTTGGCATTGGGGTTTGGTTCCTTGTCCTGAGAAATAAGAACAAGCGTCGCTATACGCCTCGGCTAAGACATCCAGGCCATCACAGAACGGTTCAACCCAGAACCGTCGCAGAAAAAAGAAGCGGGCCTTTTGATCGAAGCAGTTCAAGGCCTGCGCCTGTTCAGACAGAAATAGTTGGTCGGGCCTATGTGGTTGACGGCGATACAATCACTATTAAAAAAACCCAGATCCGATTGTTTGGTATCGATGCGCCAGAAATGAACCATCCTTTCGGCGTTAAGTCGAAATGGGCGATGGTGGCTTTGTGCAAGGGGCAGACCATTCGCGCGGAAGTTACCGAGCAAGATGCTTTTGGCAGAACTGTTGCAAAATGCTACTTGCCAGATGGGCGTGATCTTTCAGCTGAATTGGTCAAGCAGGGGTTGGCGATTGACTGGCCAAAGTTTTCCGGTGGCATTTACCGTGATTTGGAAGTTCCTGACGCGCGCAAGAAAATGTGGTTGGCGGATGCACGGCAAAAAGGCCGGATGCACGTTTGGGAGCAGTTTGACTATGACAAACAAAGGCAGCTCCAATCTAAGCCAAGGTGAATGGCTGTTGGAAACATGCACGAATAGCTCCATAGGCGCGCATCGGGTCACATTGCATGCCTTGCAATGCGACGGGGCCGCCCCACCACGGCCCGACGATGCGCGGCAAGCACCTTGCCCCCCCGCCCACGCTGTCTTACAGATAGATAAGCAGTTTAACAGGAGGCTCATATGCGCCGAGTAGTTGTCACAGGGATGGGTGTTGTCTCATCAATCGGGAACAATGTTGAAGAGGTGCTTGCCTCGCTCAAGGCGGGCAAGTCGGGGATCACCGCGAATGCCGACATGGCCGAGCACGGGTTTCGCAGCCAGATTGCTGGCAATGTGAAGCTTGATGTTGCCGAGCACGTCGACAAGCGCACGCTGCGCTTTATGGGGCCGGGGGCGGCTTATGCCTATATCGCGATGGGGCAGGCTATTGCCGATGCGGGGCTTGAGGAAAGCGATGTTGTGAACCCGCGCACGGGGCTTGTGGCTGGCTCTGGCGGGCCTTCGACGAGCGCTATGCTTACTGCGCATCAGACCGTGTTGGAAAAAGGCGCGCCCAAGCGCATTGGGCCATTTGCGGTGCCAAAGTGTATGTCTTCGACCGTTTCAGCCAACCTTGCAACAGCCTACCAGATCAAGGGCATCAACTATTCGATCACCTCGGCCTGTTCGACCAGCTTGCATTGCATCGGCAATGCGGCAGAGCAGATCATGATGGGCAAGCAAGACATCATGTTTGCGGGCGGCGGCGAGGAGCTTGACTGGACGCTGTCTTGCCTGTTTGACGCCATGGGCGCGATGAGCAGCAAATATAACGACACGCCCGAGAAGGCCTCGCGCGCCTTTGACGCCAACCGTGACGGTTTTGTTATCGGTGGTGGCGGCGGCATTTTGGTTTTGGAAGACCTTGAGCACGCGCAAGCACGCGGCGCGAAGATCTACGCAGAGGTCACAGGCTACGGCGCGACCAGCGATGGCGCCGACATGGTTGCGCCTTCCGGCGAGGGCGGCATGCGGGCGATGAAACTGGCCTTGGCCACTCTGCCAGAGGGCCGTCAGGTTGATTACATCAACGCCCACGGCACCAGCACGCCGGTTGGCGATGTTGGCGAAGTGGAAGCCGTGCGGGCTGTCTTTGAAGGCGGCAAGCAGCCGGTGATTTCTTCGACCAAGTCGATGACAGGCCACTCGCAAGGGGCCACAGGTGCGCAGGAGGCGATCTATTGTTTGCTGGCGCTTGAGCATGATTTTATCATTCCGTCGATCAACGTTGAAACACTTGATCCGGCGATCAAGGAAGGCGAGATTGCCACGCAACTCGTTGAAAACGCTGGCCTTGATAGCGTGATGACCAACTCGTTCGGCTTTGGTGGCACCAACGGCTCGATGATTTTGAGCAAGTTTAAAGGGTGAACAGCATGGGGTCGATGACAGGAAAACGCGGGCTGATCATGGGCGTCGCCAACGAGCGTTCGATCGCTTGGGGCATTGCCAAGGCGATGGCCGAGGCAGGCGCGGAGCTGGCCTTTACTTATCAGGGCGAGGCCTTTGGCAAGCGGCTTGAGCCACTGGCCGAGCGCGTTGGCAGCGACTTTATGGTTGATGTTGATGTCACCGATGACGCCTCTTTGGACGCCGCCTTCAGCCAGCTTCAGGAACGTTGGGGAACGATTGATTTTGTCGTTCATGCGATTGCGTATTCGGACAAGAACGAGTTGACGGGGCGGATTTTGAACACCTCGCGCGATAACTTCAAGAACTCGATGGATATCAGTGCGTATTCCTTCATTGAGGTCGCACGGCGTGCGCATCCGATGATGGAAGAGAACGGCGGCACGTTGTTGACGCTGACCTACATGGGCTCGACGCGGGTGACGCCGAACTACAATGTGATGGGCGTTGCCAAGGCCGCTTTGGAAGCGACAGTGCGCTACTTGGCGAATGATCTGGGGCCGGAGGGTATCCGCGTGAATGCGATCTCGCCGGGGCCGATGAAAACGCTGGCGGGGGCTGCGATTGGCGGTGCACGGGCGACGTTCAAGCACACCGACAAGAACGCGCCTTTGCGAAGCAACGCGACACTTGAAGCAGTCGGCGGAACGGCGGTTTACTTGGCGTCTGATGCCGGGGCTTTCACCAGTGGTGAGATAATCCGTGTTGACGGGGGCTTCCACGTTCTGGGCATGCCGCAACAGGAAAACCTGTAAAGCTTCGAATTTGCTGCGCAAATCCGACAAACTGGGGGCTAGCCCCCAGACCCCCAGGATATTTTGACCAAGAAAAAGGGTGCGCGTTTAGCGGGCGTTAACCTTGATGTGTGAACATTCACGGGCGTCACAGGCTGGAGAGCCGATGGGCGTCGAAGGGAAAGCCGCCTCGTTCTGGTGATGTCTTATTCGTGTCAGGCATAACCGTTTAGGAACGGGGCGCACCTTTGGCTTTTCTTTTCGCAAAAATACTCAAATTCCAACAGTCAGGTTTTGCGGAACGTCAGGTAGTGTGGTGTTCGGCCTTCGCGTAGAGCTTTTTGTTCGTAGCGGGTTGGTGTCCAATCGGGCCACGCTGTGCGCCAGTCGTTCGGGGTCTCGGCGAGCCATTCAAAGCCCTGCATTGGCACTTCTTCGAGGGTTTGGCGGACGTAGTCTTTGATGTCTGTCGCGACGCGAAAGATTGCACCTTGTTTGAGCTTGCGTGACAGGGGGGCAAGGTGTTCTTCGGTGACGAAACGGCGGCGGTGGTGGCGTTTTTTTGGCCAGGGGTCAGGGTAGAGCAGGAAGGCGCGCGACAGGCTTGCGTCGGGGAGCACGTCGAACATGTCGCGGGCGTCGCCTGCGTGTATGCGGATGTTGTCTGAGCCAGCTTCACGGATTTTACCCAGCAGCATGGCCACGCCGTTGATGTAAGGCTCGCAGCCGATAAACCCGACATCGGGGTTTTGCGTGGCTTGATGAACCATGTGCTCGCCGCCGCCAAAGCCGATTTCAAGCCAGATGTCTTTGCCCGGGAACAGCGCTTCAAGGTCGAGCTGTGTGCGCTCGGGGTTTTCTTCCCAGCTCACAGCGCCGGGGGCGAGTTTGGCGAGGTCTTCCTCGAGCCATGCTTCTTGCGATGCGCGCAGGCCTTTGCCTTTGAAACGGCCGTAGAAGTTGCGCCAAGGCGCTCCGGAGGGGTGGTTCTTTGGGGTATCATCACTCATGCGGCGTCTTTAGGCGGCAAGGCGGCGGTTGTCAAAGGCTGGCTGAGGGGCGCGCTTTTATGGCGTCATACCATGCCTGTGTCGCGCTGTTGCCTTCGGGGATGCGCTGTTTGATCACGCGGGCGAAGTCGGTGAAGACGAATGCGGTGAGGTCGGCCAGTGAGAACTGCTCGGAGGCGAGGTAGGGGCTCTCGTTCAGGCGCGTTTCCAGCATGGTGAAGAAGGCGTCTACCCGCTTGAGACCACGTTCGGCAAGGGCGGGAATTTGCTCCAGGTTTAGAGGGCCGGGCAGGGCGCGGCCTTTCATTGCGGGGTGCGCATTGCGAAAGGCTTCGGCGATAGGGGCGCCGCCTTGGCTTTCAGCGATCGCTGTCCACATCATGATGCGGGCTTTCTCGTCGGGTGTGGTGCCCATCAGCGGCGGCTTGGGGTGCTTGGCTTCCAGATACGTGGCGATTGCGAGGTTCTCGGTGAGGGCGCTGCCTTCTTCAGTGATCAACACAGGGATCGTGGCCCGCGGGTTGACTGCAAGAAAGCTTTCCGAGTGTTGCTCGCCTTTGATCATCGAGATGTCGCGCGTCTCGATGTTCAGGCCTTTTTCAGCGATGAACATACGCGCGCGGCGGGGGTTTGGGGCCGTGGAGCAGTCGTAAAAGATCATGTCTTGTTCCGTGTAAGCCAGATAGCGGGCAGGGTGACGATATACATGGTGATGCCGTAGACACCCGAGGCGACGGCGTATTCACCGATGCCCTCTGACATGGAGATCAGGCCCGCAACTGTGATGCCAAGCGTGGCATTTTGCACACCAAGTTCGAGGGCGATGGCCTTTGCGTCGGCCCAGGACAGCCCTGTGAGGCGCCCGACACCTGCGCCCAAGAGCAAAAGCAGGATATTGAGGGTGATCAACAGCGGGCCGAGCGTGCCGATGTTGTTGATGAACAGCTCCCAGTTTGTGGCAAGTGCGGCGACAGTGATGATCAAGAAGAGCACGCTTGCGAGCTTATACATGAAGCCCTCAATGCGCGTGGCGAAACCGGTGGCAAACTGGCTAACCATGAGGCCGATGAACACCGGCAGGGCAGTGATCGCGAACATGGCGACAGCGATTGATGTAACGTTGATCTCGGGGGCTTGGGCCCCGAGTGTGGCGGTTGCGGCCCATGCTGTGAGCAGGGGCACGCTAACAACTGACAAGAGGCTGACGACGGCTGTAAGGGTGATCGACAGGGCTACGTTCGCCTGTGCAAAGCGTGTGAGCATGTTTGATGTCACACCGCCCGGGCAAAATGACAGGATCATCACCCCGAAAGCCATAGCTGGCGGCAAGCTAAACACCTGCAAGAGCAAGTAGGCCAGCGCGGGTATGAGGGCGATTTGCAAGGTGATGCCGATTGCCACGGGCACGGGGCGGGCCACAACGCGGGTAAAGTCACCGAACTTGAGGCCGAGGCCGAGTGAAAACATGATGATTGCTAGCGAAAGCGGCAGTGCGACCGAGATAAGCATAGTGTCCCCCTTTTTGCGGTGAGCCTGGCTTAAGTTATGTTTTAAACATAGCTTTCCGTAACGTCAAAGTTGATCAGATCGGGCGCAGGCGTGTTGATGATCGCTTCGATCTCCTCGTCTGACATGCCAGCGGCTTTGAAAACCGCGATGGTTTCTGCGTCGATCTCGGGCATTTCAAAACGCGCCAAGGCCTCTTTGGCCTCGGCAATGTAGGCTGTCTCGGCACCCTGTAGGGCCTTGGGTGTGGGCTGTGGTGCGGGGTTTGGCTCTTTGTCCCAGATCACACGCGCAAAGCGGGTGCCGCTTTCATACGGGCCGGCGATCGTGTCGTAAAAGAACAGCAGGCGTCCTGTGTCTGGCAGGGCCGAGCCGGGGGCATTGGCGAGGTCGATTTGGCCGATGAAGCTCAGGGGGAGGGCTTTTGAGATATGGGTTGTGACTTCTTGGCCGTAGAACTCAGCGTTCTGGGTTGGGGCCGGGTTGAGCAGCGGGCCTGCTGTGGGCCAAGTAATTGCAGCCGACATGACAGGTGTGCCGCCCAAGAAGGTGTGATGTTCGGGCGCGTCTGGTGCGGTGGTGAAAAACAGCACCGGCAAAAGCAGGGTGGCAACCTGATCGGCAAGCCCGGAGGGCAATTGAGCGGCGATTAGCTCGATTAGCTCTGATCGGTTCATGCGTTTGCCCTCAGTTGGTGAGGACGCCTGCCTCGGTTAGTTCACGGCGTGAGGGATACCACATTTCCTCGCGCAGAGCGATTGTCTCGATGGCAAACACCGGATCGACACCGCGATCGACGAGGTAGGATAGCAACTCATGGGCCTCGCGATAGGTGTCGCGGTAGCTCCAGCTGCCGAACTCGAAGGGCGTGTCCCAGCCTTCGCTTTCTTTTTCGCTTTCGTAGTAGCGCTGCATTGAAGACGCGCTCCAGCTGCGCGAGTGAAAGCCGATCTTGGAGCCGCGCGTCAGGCTGCGGTTGGTGCCGGCCAGCAAGAGCATGACACAAGAGCTGCTGCACCGCCCGTTGACCACGGTGTCGAGCTCGAAGTCGACGATGATGCGCGAGATTTCTTCGGCGCTCCAGACCGAGCCGCCGGAGCTGTTGAGCTGCACTGTGGTGATGTTTGTGTTGGCGCGCAGCACTGACAGGAAAGCGGCGATATCGGGCTTGTCGATTTCGCTGTCTTCGGTGGTTGTGGTGTCAAAAACCAGCGTGTCGCCTTTGACCGTGAGATCAACCATGTTCACCTCCTCTGCCCAAACCGTCGCGCTTGTGAGCGCGAGGCCGAGTGTGAGGGCTGCAACTTTGCAACTGGTGAACATGGTTAAGATCCTGATTATACGGCCTTAGAAAGGGCGTCGGCGAGGTCGGTGCGCTCCCAAGAGAAGCCTCCGTCCGCTTCTGGCGCGCGGCCGAAGTGGCCGTAGGCGGCAGTGCGCTGGTAGATGGGCTTGTTGAGTTCAAGGTGTGTGCGGATGCCGCGCGGTGTGAGGTCCATCGTTTGGTCGATGGCTTTCTCGATCGCGGCATCTGGAACCTTACCGGTGCCGTGGGTGTCAACATAGATTGACAGAGGTGCGGCCACACCGATGGCATAGCTGAGCTGCAAGGTGCAGCGCGTGGCCATGCCCGAAGCGACCACGTTTTTAGCCAGATAGCGCGCGACGTATGCGGCCGAGCGGTCAACCTTTGTCGGGTCTTTGCCCGAGAACGCGCCGCCGCCGTGGGGCGCTGCGCCACCGTATGTATCAACGATGATCTTACGGCCAGTGAGGCCTGCGTCACCATCGGGGCCGCCGATGACAAACTTGCCTGTCGGGTTAACGTGCCAAGCTGTGTCGGCTGTGATCCAGCCATCTGGCAGCGTTTCGACGATATAGGGTTCTACAACCGCGCGCACATCTTGCGATGTCATGGAGGCGTCGAGGTGCTGTGTTGAAAGCACGATAGAGCTTACGCCAACGGGCGCGCCGTCGCGGTAGACAACCGAGATTTGCGACTTGGCGTCGGGGCCGAGCGTTGGCTCCTGGCCTGACTTGCGCACTTCAGCGAGGCGACGCAACACGGCGTGGCTGTATTGGATCGGGGCGGGCATCAGCATGTCGGTTTCCGAGCAAGCATAGCCGAACATGATGCCTTGGTCGCCGGCGCCTTCTTCTTTGTCTTTGGCTGCGTCAACGCCCTGCGCGATGTGCGCCGACTGTTCGTGCAGAAGGTTTGTTACCTCGACAGTGTTCCAGTGAAACTTGTCTTGCTCATAGCCGATATCTTTGATGCAGGCGCGGGTGATGGCGTCGATCTTGCCCATGTAGTCGGCAAGCTTGTCTTGGTCTGCGAGGCCAACTTCTCCGCCGATCACAACGCGGTTTGTTGTGGCGAAGGTTTCTGCAGCGACGCGGGCTTCAGGCTCTTGTGCGATGAAGGCATCGAGGACAGCATCAGAGATGCGGTCACAGACTTTATCGGGGTGGCCTTCAGAAACGGATTCCGAGGTAAAAACATAATTTTGACGTGACATTGAAAGTGCTCCGGTTTTGTTTAATCCGCCCCTTCAGGAAGCCGTCGGGGCAGTTGAATGCGGCCCTCGTCGCGTTTGCGGAGGGAAATGTCAATGAAGATCAGTTGCGCAAGCGATAAAACAGAGATGAACTTGCCAGCAAAGCAAGCATCAGCGCGAGGGCGAGCCAGTCGCCTGTGCGGGAGTAGAGTGTTGGTGGCAGCGGTGGCAGTAGGGGCGCGTCAAGGTAGCCAGCGGTGCCCAGCGGGAGGCTGGCGAGAACGCGGCCATGCGGGCCGATCATTGCCGAGACCCCGGTGTTGGCGGCGCGGATCATGGGCAGGCCTTGCTCAATGGCGCGCATGCGGGCTTGGCTAAGATGTTGGTGCGGGCCGGAAAACTGACCAAACCACGCGTCATTGGTGATTTGCAGCAGGTAATCGGGCCGCGTGGGGGCTGCGGAAACATCCTGAGGGAAGACCGCCTCGTAGCAGATTAGCGGCAGGGCGGTTCCGAGGCCTTCAATGTTCATCAGCTGCGGGCCGGGGCCAGCGCTATACCCGTTGCCGTGCTGGGCGGCGAGGCCGTGAATGCCAAAGCGCGCCAGAAAATTCCCGAGCGGCATATATTCGCCAAAAGGCACGAGGTGATACTTGTCATAGAGCGCGCGGCGTGTGCTTTGCCCGTCGAGCATGAGCAGTGAGTTGTAGAGTTTTGGGCCGTCAAAGCGTTGAAGGCCCAGCACAACAGGCGTGCCATTTGCGGCCTCTGCTATCTGCTCCAATGCGCCGTCCGCGCGGCCCAGCGTCCAGGGGATCGCGGTTTCGGGCCAGACGATGAGGTCGGGCTTGCCGTGGGCGCCAGCTGCTTGGGTATATTCAAGCTGGCGCTCCCAGAAGGTCGGTATCAGTTCGGGATCCCACTTCTCGTGTTGGGCTGCGTTGGGCTGGATGAGGCGGACGGTTGGGCCGTGGAGAATATGCGCATAGTTGAAAGCATATCCACGTTCAAAAAAGAAGCCGACAAGCAGAGCCAAGAGCGCAAGGGCTGGGCCTAGGCGCGCTCCTTTTAGGCCTGCTCCGAGTGCAGCTGCGAGTGCGAGCGTGAACAGCGTGAGGCCGTGCGAGCCGATGAAACTGGCGTAGATTGCCAGTGGGGTTTCTGACCAGATGTAGCCGATGAGCGCCCAAGGGAAGCCTGTGAACACATAGGCGCGGGCAAGCTCGGCCAGTGCCAGTGCGGCGACCCAGCCTAGCGCACCACGTTTGAAGGCAGCGGCGGAGGCTGCGGCCCAGAACAGCGCAAGACCGCCAGACATGAACAGCAGTGCGAAGGGCGCCATCCAGCCGTGTTTCCATGGCTCGATGAAGAACGGCTCAACGATCCAGACCAGGGCAAAGGCGAAGTAGCCGAGCCCTGCAAACCAGCCCGTGAGGGCCGCGGCGCGGCGTGTCGCGGCGGCTTGAGTGAGCGTGAAGATGACCGCAAAGCCTGCCAGGGCCACAGGCCACATGGCAAAGGGAGCCAGCCCGAGCGCGGCGATCACGCCACTCAGCAGCACAAAGCCGCGATCGCGCCAAGCCGACACGTTAGGCCTTTGAACGTTTGGGAGGGCGCACGCGCAAGCGTTTGATGCGGCGCGGGTCAGCGTCGATCACGTCAAACTCGACGCCTGTCGGGTGTTTGACCACCTCGCCACGCACCGGCACACGGCCTGTGAGCATGAAGACTAGGCCACCGAGGGTGTCGATCTCCTCAGAATCTACGTCTTCTACATCGGTGAGCGAGAGGCCGAGTTCGGCTTCAAACTCGTCGAGCGGAGCTTTGGCAAACGCGAGGTAGCTGTCGTCGGGCTCTTGTGTCCAGAGGGCGGCATCTTCGGCGTCGTGTTCGTCTTCGATCTCACCGACAACCTGTTCGATCAGATCTTCGATGGTGGCAAGCCCGTCAACGCCGCCGTATTCGTCGATCACCAAGGCCATGTGCTTACGCTCGGCCTGCATTTTGGCCAAGAGCACGCCGATTGGCATGGATGGTGGCACGAACATCAGCGGGCGCAGCATTTTACGCAGCGCAAAGCGGCCCTTGGAGCCGCCGTTGAAGCCGTAGCCAAGGGCGAAGTCCTTGAGGTGAGCCATACCGATGGGCGTGTCGAGCGTGTCTTCAAATACGGGTAGGCGCGTGAGGCCGCTGTCGCGGAAGACTTGGACGAGCTCGTCTTTGGTGATGGTGGCGGGCACGGAGATGATGTCTGCCTTCGGGATCATCACATCTTCTACAGCCATGCGACGCAGGTTGAGAACCCCATGGGTAAAGTCGGGGCCGGCGTTGGAGCGGGGGGCTTCGGCGAGCGGTTCTCCGGTATCGGTGGGGCTGAGCGCCCCGATGATACGGCCAAAGAAACTGCTGTTACTGCTGGGATCAGCGGGGGATGCCGCTGCCGTTTTTTTGTCTTCTTGCGCGCTCAGCGCTGCGCTAGAAGATCCGTCTGAATTGTCGCCCATGGCACCTTTCCTGAGCGGGATTCCCGCTGTTACACGTCTAATATGGGTCAGCGAGCCCCAGTTTGCCAAGTATTTCAACTTCGAGCGCTTCCATGAGCGTGGCATCTTCGTCACGTATGTGGTCGTAGCCGAGCAAATGCAAGGTCGCATGCACGATGAGGTGCGTCACATGGGCGGCAAACGGCTTGCCCTGTTCGGCGGCTTCACGGGCGCAGGTTTCATAGGCGATGGCGATATCCCCGAGGAAGCCCTCTGACGGGCCGGTTGTGTCGGGCACGCCGGGGGCCGCGCCGGGGAGGGCTGCGGAGAGGTCTTCCTCGGGCCAACTGAGCACGTTTGTCGGCGTTGGCTTGTTGCGGAAGTCGGTGTTGAGCGTGGCAATGCGCGCGTCATTGCAGGCGAGCAGGGCGATTTCGTGGTTGGCAGCGGAAAGGCCGAGGTGCGCCAAGGTCATTGTCGCGGCACGCTCGGAAAGGGCGGCGAGATTATGGCTTTCCCAATCAGGGGCCTCAAGGATCAGATCAACGAGCATAAAGCGGGACTAAAGGATTTGAAGAATGGGGGCCAGCCCCCAGGTCACAAACGAGTTTGTGACCTCCCCCCAGGATATTTTTACCAAGAAAAAGGTGGGAGCTGGCGTTGCTCAGCCTACTGGCCCGTCTTTGTCGTAGGCTTTGATGATCGCGGCGACGAGAGGGTGGCGCACGACGTCATCAGCGGTAAAGTAGTTGAAGCTGATGCTGTCGATGGATTTGAGCAGGCGCTCGGCGTCGGACAGCCCCGAGGTGATGTGCTTGGGCAGGTCAACTTGGGAGCGGTCGCCGGTGATGACCATACGCGAGCCTTCGCCCAGACGCGTCAGGAACATTTTCATCTGCATGGCGGTGGCGTTCTGGGCTTCATCGAGCACCACAAAGGCGTTGGAGAGCGTGCGGCCACGCATGAAGGCCAGCGGGGCGATTTCGATGCGTTTTTCCTCAATGAGCTTGGCCAGTTGCTTGCCTGGCAGAAAGTCGTTGAGCGCGTCATAAAGCGGCTGCATGTAGGGATCGACTTTGTCTTTCATGTCGCCGGGCAGATAGCCTAGCTTCTCGCCAGCCTCGACAGCAGGGCGGGACAGAATGATGCGATCAACATGCCCCTCGATGAACATGTTCACGCCGACGGCGACCGCGAGGTAGGTTTTGCCGGTGCCAGCGGGGCCGATGCCAAAGCCGAGGGCGTTTTCATAGAGCGCCTGCACGTAGGCCTTTTGGGCGTCGGTGCGCGGCTCGACAGTTTTTTTACGGGTTCTGATCTCGACGCGGCCGGCTTTGAACATCTCGATCTGGCCGCCCGGTGCGGTGGGCTTTGCGGGCTTGGTGTTGCCGATGCGGTTGTCCATCCTGTACTCGCGGTCAATGTCTGCGGGCTCGACTGTGCGGCCCTCTTCAAGGCGTTCGTAGAGATGTGTGAGCATATCCTCAGCGGCTTTGGCTGTGGTTTCGTCACCGATGATCACCAGTTGGTTGCCACGCCGCACTATCTGAACGCCGAGCTTTTGTTCGATGTCCGAAAGATTGCGATCATACTCGCCGCAAAGCTCGACGAGCAGGCGATTGTCTGGGAACTCGATGTGGGTTTCTATGAGTTTGTCGGGGTCAGAGACAGATGTGTCAGCGAAGGGCGGTTGTGTTGAGGCGGTCAATCAGATCTCCTGAGAGTGGTTGGTTGGCTTGAGAACGTCTTTGGTTAGGCATAGGGCGCGGCACTGGGCGGTTCGATTAAAAAGGCCCCGGCGCGTAAACACCGAGGCCTTTAAATTGTTGTGTTCGCTAAACAACCTTAGAGCGGATCGTTGACTGTCTGGTCGCCTTTATACGGGCCGATGGCCGTATTGGGCGGTGCGATGCCTGAGCAAACCGGCTTGCCGTATTTGTCGAGGCGCTGCGAGAGGTAGCCTTCGATGCCATCGTCGATGATCCAGTGGTCGCAACCGTTTGGATCAACCCAGATGCCTGCGACGAGGTTTGACAGGTGCTCTTCTTCGCTTGGGCCTTGGCCGTAGTCGAATGTTTTGTCGGTGTTGACACGACCGCCGCCGCCTTCACCTGACAGACCGGCGATAACGCCTTCTGTACAAGCTGAAAGCACGAATGCGCTGGTTACGAGCGCAGTGATTTGGAAAAGTTTCATAATCGCTGTCCCCTTAACGTACACAGATGATTTCGACGCGGCGGTTCTGGCTCATGCCACCCGCTGAGCCGTTTGAAGCGACGGGCATGCGCTCGCCGTAGCCGCGCACATCGGCGATGCGAGCACCGGTCGATTTGGCAACTGCTGCAACGGCGTTGGCGCGGTTGTAGCTGAGCTTCATGTTGTAGGCATCAGAGGCGCGGCTGTCGGTGTGGCCGGCGATGATGAATGACGTGGCCTGTGCCGAGCGGAAGAACTGCTGCAACGTGGCTTTGCCTGACGCGCTAATGCGGTAGCTGTTGGTGGCGAAGAACTGATCGGAGTTCATCACGCCGCAAACGTTACCACGGTGGCAGACCGGGATACCCTGACGGGTTGTGTGCGGTGTCATATAGCCTTCAAAGCCGTCATCCATGACCCAATGTTCGCATCCGTCCGGGTCGACCCAGATCGTTGGTGCATATCTTTCGCCTGTTACGACGCGTGTTCCTTGCTGCGCTTCAACGGCGCCGACGGTCATCGCCGCGCCAAGAGCAAAGGCAGCGAGGCTGGTTACTGATTTGGAAAGCAAATTCGCCACAGCCGGTGTCCCTTATGTTGTTACCCCCGCCAGTCTCCACACCGAAATTAGTGCAAGTGGAGCTGACACTTATGAAGAGCAGTTTAACAAATTTGTTAGGGTTGTGAAGCGCTGATATTACAATATCTTGTGGTCATTCATGCGGAATTGCCAAAACAAGCGGTGTTTTTGCCCGATTGGCAATTTGTACCGACCGATGGTGAAGCTTCTCAGCGCTGCTAAGGGAATCACTTCAGGGCGGCGGTCGGCGGCACTTGGTTGCAGTGGCTAACTTTGTTGAGCATGCCAAGCGGGTTCATAGCGGATTGTGGAGGGTTCTGCAGCGAATGGCGGGGTTGAGGCTAAAGTGCCTAATTTCTGCTTTGCAGCTTTTGCAGCTAAAGTCTGCTATGAGGGGATGCCAAAGTCTCAGCCAGTTTTCCGATGATCGCGCGCATGCGTTGCGAAAGGCTCGCTTCGCGGCGTGCAGAGATCAAAGACGAGTAAACTTCAAAATGCCTGGAACGCGGCGGTGTTTGGCAACCTTCGTGCGTGGTTGGATTTGCCTTCAGTACCGAGAGGAAATCCGCGGGGATTTCATATCCGCGGACCCCGCGTTGGCTTTGTCCCACTGACTATTATACCAGCATGGGGCATACCCTTGCCAAATGCCCTTCTAATGCCGAACCGGAAACCCCTGCGCCAAAGCTGCCGCAAACCCGTAGAAGAGTGCGTCAATTTCCGTGTCTGGACGCCCCACAACGATCGCGCCGAAGAAATTCACCGAGAAAGACACATGCATGACCCCAGTGAACAACAAGTCGACATCCATATCTGATGACACATTGCCGCTATCCTGTAACCGTCTGACACGGGCGCGAAAATTTTGATCCGCGAGACCATCGATATGCACACCTCCCATATTTCGAAACTCGGCATCAATGGCGGCGCGGCTGACGATCAGCCGCACGATGTCTTCGTCCTTCAGATCGTCGCGTAGCTTTGCATGCAGGTAGCTGTATATCTCGCCTTCCAAGGTATCCTGCGGCGGATAGGACAACTCTCCCTCTCTGCGGCTGGCCACGAACTGATCGGTCAATGCAGCCAGCAACCCCTCTTTGCCGCCGAAATACCGGCTGATCAGCGATAGGTTCGCTTCGGCCACCTCCGCAATCTCGCGTAGCCCGGCTGCATCGTATCCGCGGTGGGCGAACACGGTGCGTGCCGCATGGAGAATGCGGGCCTCGGTCGCGGCGCGATCTTTTACGATGCCGGCTTTTTTCACTGCTATCCCTCCGTGTGAACAACTGTTTACACGCGCCGGACCTCACCGTAAAGTAAACATACGTTTACACATAGAGATTCGGAGTATCCTTTATGATTGGCCTTATGCGTGCCGCTATTTTCGAGGCCCTGACACTCCTCACCCTGTTTTGCGTGGCGATGCCATTGAAATACTTTGCAGGTATGCCGCAATTCGTTTCTGTCATGGGGCCATTCCATGGCTTGGCCTTCGTGATTTTCCTCTGGTTCGTAATCCGATCCTGGGCGGAAGGCCTGATCGGCTGGACTGGGGCCGCGCGCCTTTTTGTCGGTGCGATGATCCCCTTCGGTGGCTTTGTCAACGAGCGCTGGCTGCGCCGAAAAATGGAAGAAAAATGATGCTCTACGATCTCACCAAAGCCGCACATCTGATTGCACTCTTTGTTTGGGTCGGCGGGATGGCCGCAGTTGCCCTCGCACTACGATATCCAGCCTTGATCCATATGAAGTCGTTGAAAGCCTATGACAGGGCGGTGTCGTCTCCTGCGATGATCATCGCTCTGCTTTTAGGCATATCGCTGGGGGTTCAGGGCGGCTGGTTTACATCAGCATGGTTGGGGATGAAGATTGTGCTCGTGCTTGGCCTTGCGGGGTTGCATGGTGCTCTGGTCGGTAAACTGCGCCGAGCGGTTCAGGACAACGCGCGTGAGGCAAAGCCCAACGGAAAGGCATTTCTGTTTGTTGGGCTGGCCCTTTTGACGTTGATCATCCTTCTTGTGACGATCAAGCCATGACTATTGCATCGCGTTGCTAGATTGGGGCTAGGCTCTCTTTTTCGCAAATGAATAGTAGCTGACGCTCAAATGAGGAAACGCAACGACGGCAAAGACCGCACAGTTGACATCAGTGCTCGGTTTTTTGAGCGACCGTATTTCGTGAGAGACGCTCTACCTTCAGGTCAGCACAAACAGGCGCGGTGCAGTTGTTCGGTTAGGGCCGTTTGTTAGCAATATGCTATCACCTAGGTCCAATACCACACCGCTTTAGAAGGCAGCTTAAGCCATATTGAGGAACGCGGTAAGCCTTATTATTGACTGGTTCGCGCTGTTTCATCGTTGAAAACTATGAAGGACCAATGACCCCATGCGCCTCTCAACCTTACTACAGCTATTCGTCTCTATCGTGTTCATGGGAGGCGCGGTCCTGACGATGACCGGCCTTGTCTCAACCGAGGGGCTTTATGACACTTTTCAGCGGATCAAATCCGGGGTGTCCGGTCGGTCAGTCGAAATAAGCTATGACGTGACAGCCTCAGCAAGCGTGGAGCCGCTTGATGGATACACTTATACTGGCCAACTCCACGCGAACATCACTTTTGCTGATGCGGACGGCGCAGAGACAGTTTTCGACCTTCACTACCCAACCGACTACAACACATTCTACGATGGGTTCGGCACGCTTTGGATCGCAAATTGGCTCCCATATATTGCCAATAATCCACAAGTGTCGCCTGTTCTTGGCAACACGTGCCTGCAGACGCATAGGGGCGAAAACCTTGCGCCAAGCATGCGGTATCGAACGGGATATTCAGAATACATTGTCTGTCGGGTATTGGACGAGCAAGGGCCGGGTGCTGCGCGTAGCTACGACATTTCAACTGCCAAGCCAGCCGTGATAGGCGTCATATGGGCGAGCCGGAACCATCAACCGATGGACTACCCACGCGAACGGTGCATTGCCGAGGCGCGAATTTGGTCCATTGAAATCGCCAAGCCAGAGGATCGTTTTATGGCCTGCGTGTTTGTCATTAACGAAGAGCCACAGCAGGTTGAAGTTTTTGCCTTCGAATTGACAGAAGACCGCATAATCGAAGTCGGTGGAGAGGGTGAAGGCTGGTCACGATCCGCCGTTGATACGCGGGACGCACCGCGCTTGGTGCAATACCGGTTGATGCAGCAATGGCTCGATGATCCGGAGGAACATGACGCTGCTGTTCAGCGGGCATATGCCCACGTGACAGCTAACCTTGCTCAGATAATCCCTCAACGTATCTCCCAATTCAATGGGGTCGAGATGAAGGACGGCATAATCAATTTCATCTTCAGCGCAAAGTCCACGTCCGAGATGGCGCGTCTTCGGGATGAGTCAAACGTTAGTGCGGATCGCCATCTGTACCAGCACATCCGAAGGGTTGTTTGCGGTTCCGATGAGCGCGCGGCGCTACTGGCGTTTCAGGAAAATGCAGCGACTTATGCTTACGACCTTTACCGTAGCGACGGGCAACCAATGACGCGATACGCCGTATTCCCCAATCTTCCATGCTAGGATCTGGACTAGGTTTCTTCTAGTAACGGACATTGAATCTCAAGCATTCAACGGCAACTAAGTCCGCACAGCCGCCGTTTCGAGGCGCGTCGTAGGATAGCCGTCTTAGACCAGCCGTCCCGCCAGCGAGTTGCGTTGGCTTTCGGTGATCAGCACTTTGCGGATGTCGCCGCGCTGGGCGGTGCAGTCGGCCACATGCACGGCGTGGAGGTAGCCTGATTTGCCCATCATCTGGCCTGCGTCACGGCCGGGCTTTTCAAACAACACATCAACTTCGCGGCCGACCATGCTGTCTTGGATGGTTTTCTGCTGGTGGGCGATCAGGGCTTGCAGCTCTTGCAGGCGTGCATCAGCCACGGCGGCGTCAACTTCACCGCGCTCGGCGGCAGGGGTGCCGGGGCGGGGCGAGTATTTGAACGAGTAGGCTTGGCCGTAGTTCACTTCGCGGATCAGATCCATCGTATCGGCAAAGTCCTGGTCGCTCTCTTCGGGGAAGCCGACGATGAAGTCGCCTGACAACAAGATATCTGGGCGGGCTTCGCGGATGCGCTCGATCAGGCGGATATAGCTGTCGCGGGTGTGGCTGCGGTTCATCCGTTTGAGGATGTGATCAGAGCCGGACTGCACAGGCAGGTGCAGGTAGGGCATGAGCTTGTCGCAGGTGCCGTGGGCCTCGATCAGCTCGTCTGTCATGTCGTTGGGGTGAGACGTGGTAAAGCGGATGCGCTCAAGGCCATCAACCTTATCAAGCGCCCAGATGAGCTGCGCGAGGCTTTGCTCGCCTTGCGATGACGCGCCGTGATAGGCGTTGACGTTCTGCCCCAAAAGGGTGATCTCGCGCACGCCGCGCTCAACCAAGTCGCGCGCCTCGGTGAGGATGCGATCAACGGGGCGGCTAACTTCGGCGCCGCGGGTGTATGGCACCACGCAAAAGGCGCAGAACTTGTCGCAGCCTTCCTGCACGGTGAGGAAGGCGGACGGGCCTCGCTTGGCTTTGGGGCGCGCCTTGAGGTGCTCGAACTTATCTTCCTCGGGGAAGTCCGTGTCGACCACCTTGGCGCCGTTGTGGGTGCGGGCTTCCATCTCGGGGAGGCGGTGGTAGCTCTGCGGGCCAACGACCAAGTCAACAAGAGGCTGACGGCGCATGATCTCTTGGCCCTCGGCCTGAGCCACGCAACCCGCAACGCCGATCTTGAGATCAGGCTTGGCATCTTTGAGCACCTTGTAGCGGCCCAGTTCCGAGTAGACTTTCTCGGCGGCTTTCTCACGGATGTGGCAGGTGTTGAGCAGGATCATGTCGGCATCATCGGGCGACTGCGTTTGCTCATAGCCCTCAAGAGCCTCGGCCATACGCTCGCTGTCATAGACATTCATCTGGCAGCCGTATGTTTTGATGAAGAGCTTTTTAGGCGCTGACATGGCTTTGTTCCTTCGGGCGTATGTTCGGGCGTATGTGTTGTGCGGGGCCTATATAAAACAGAGGCCACTTGCAATGCACGATGATTTAACCGATTCTAGCGCAAAATATGCAGGTGATGTGCGTGAAGAAGTTCGACAGTCTTACAGAGTTTAAGAGTTCGGGTGCGGAGCTGGTCTCTAAAGGGCCGATCGCACTGGTGTTTGCGGAGGATGAAACCGAGCTTGATACAACCCTGCGCCACCATCAGCAGCTCGGATTTGTGCAGGTCGTCTGTTTTATGCCTGACGGCTTTTCGCTGCCCGCAGATTTGTTGGAAACAGTCGTGCGTGTGCGCTACGATATGCGCGTTGATGCAGCGCTTGAGACAGCTGTAAACACGGTGATCAGCATGGCTGACAAACAGTGGATGTTTTACTGCTACAACGCGGAGTACCTGTTTTACCCGTTTTGCGAGACGCGCACTGTCGTTGAAATGCTGGCCTACCACACTGAAGAGCGCCGTGATGCGATGCTTTCATATGTGGTTGATCTTTATGCCGACGATTTGCAGAGCTTCCCTGATGCGGTTTCGCTTGATCGCGCCTTCATTGACAAGTCAGGTTATTATGCGCTCGCGCGCCCCGATGCTGCCAACCACAACCACCCGAAAGAACGCCAACTTGATTTCTTCGGCGGGCTACGCTGGCGTTTTGAGGAGCATGTTCCGATGCCGCGTCGCAAGATCGACCGCGTCTCGCTTTTTCGGGCCAAGGCGGGTTTGAAACTGCGAGAAGACCATACGTTTAATGACGAGGAATATAACACCTACGCTTGCCCCTGGCACAACAACCTGACGGCATCTGTCGCTTCGTTCCGCACGGCCAAGGCGCTGAAGCGCAACCCCGGATCGACGTTTGATATCAAAACATTCACCTGGCACAATTCGGTGCCGTTTGAATGGCACTCGCGGCAATTGCTTGACTTGGGGCTGATGGAAACGGGCCAGTGGTTCTAACTGTGGTTTTAACTGTGGTTCTAGACCTTCGGGTGAGGCTGGTTTAGACAGGCCGCAACAAGTTTGCGAGGCCTGATATGTCGTCACACGGCGCACCCATTCCAATGATTTCACGTAAGAGCGCTGGGCTTAAGGGCGAGGCACATGTGCCTGGCGATAAGTCGATCTCGCATCGCTCGCTTATTTTGGGTGCTTTGAGCATCGGCGAGACGCGTATTAGCGGCCTGCTTGAAGGGCAAGATGTGCTTGATACCGGCCGCGCGATGCAAGCTTTTGGGGCGACTGTTGAGAACCTTGGCAACGGCAACTGGCGGGTTGAGGGTGTTGGCGTTGGCGGCTTTGCCGAGCCGGAAAACGTGATTGACTGCGGCAACTCGGGCACCGGCGTGCGGCTGATCATGGGGGCGATGGCAACATGCCCGATTACTGCGACATTCTCGGGTGATGCCTCGCTTAACGGACGGCCTATGGCGCGGGTCACTGACCCACTGGCGCTGTTCGGTGCGCAGACAGTTGGCCGCGAAGGCGGGCGTTTACCGATGACAATTGTCGGCGCGCGTAGCCCTGTTCCGGTGACATACACGGTGCCTGTGCCGAGCGCGCAAGTGAAGTCAGCAGTGCTGTTTGCCGGGTTGAACACGCCGGGCGAGACCGTGGTGATCGAGCAGGAAGCAACGCGCGACCATACCGAGCGGATGCTGGCGGGTTTCGGTGCTGAAATTACGACTGAAGTGACCAAGGAAGGCCGTGTTATCACGCTGCAAGGCCAGCCCGAGCTTAAGCCACAAACGATTGTTGTGCCGCGCGATCCGAGCTCGGCGGCTTTCCCCGTATGTGCGGCGATTGTCACGGAGGGCTCTGATGTCTTGGTGCCAAACATCGGCCTCAACCCGACGCGCGCGGGGCTGTTTACCACGCTTCAAGAGATGGGTGCTGAGCTAACCTATGAGAACCTGCGTGAGGAGGGCGGCGAGCCTGTCGCTGATTTGCGGGCGCGCTACTCCCCAAACATGAAGGGCATTTCTGTGCCGCCAGACCGCGCAGCGAGCATGATTGACGAGTATCCTGTGCTGTCGGTTGTCGCTTGCTTTGCTGAGGGTGTAACCGAGATGCGCGGCGTGAAGGAGCTCCGCGTAAAAGAAAGCGACCGGATTGACGCGATGGCTGTGGGCTTGCGCGCCGCGGGCATAACTGTTGAAGAGGGCGAAGACTGGTGGACAGTTGAAGGGCTCGGCTTTGGCGAAGTGCCTGGCGGCGCGACGGTTGAAAGCCGGCTTGATCACCGCATTGCGATGTCGTTTCTCATTTTGGGCATGGCCTCTGAAGCGCCAATGACGGTTGATGACGGCGGGCCGATTGCAACGTCATTTCCGATATTCGAGAGCCTGATGGGCGGGCTTGGCGCTGTGGTCGAGCGCGTCTAATGGGCTTTACGATCGCTATCGACGGCCCTGCGGCGGCTGGCAAGGGCACGATTTCAAAGGCGGTTGCGGCGCATTTCGGGTTTGCGCATCTTGACACCGGGCTGCTCTACCGCGCGGTCGGGGCGAAGGTTCTGAACGGAGCCGAACCGGTAGCTGCGGCGCGAACATTGCAGGCTGAAGACCTGAACAATGCAAGCCTGCGCACTGCCGATGTTGCTCAGGCGGCGAGCCGTGTTGCGGTTATTGCCGAGGTGCGCGAGGCACTTGTTGACTTTCAGCGCGCTTTTGCGCGGCGCGCGGGCGGCGCGGTGCTGGACGGGCGCGACATAGGCACGGTGATATGCCCCGACGCGACCGCCAAGTTGTTTGTGACAGCCAGCGCTGAAGTGCGGGCCGAGCGGCGGTTTCTGGAACTTGAAGCCCGGGCGGCCGATGTGAGCCGGGAACAAGTTCTGGCGGATGTGAAAGAACGCGATGAGCGCGATATGAACCGCAGTGAAGCGCCGCTAAAGCCCGCCGCAGACGCGATCATTCTGGATACATCCGAGCTCACTGTCGACGGTGCTATCACTCAGGCCATCGCCGAAATCAGCAGGATCGTGAAGCCGTAAAGGGCTACTCTTCGCCGCTTTCCTCTTCGGCGCCACCGCCGAGTGCGTAGAGCAGGCCGCCGATGACAACGAGGCCGATCTTGATCCCCCATGCAGGCCCGTTGCCCCAGTTGTATATCCAGAACAGGATAGACGGGACGCGATCTAGAAAATCGAGAACGATAGCAAAGATGCCGAAAAAGGCCATGAGGCCACCAATCTGGCGCATTATTGATCTCCTTAAAAAGTCACTTTAATGGGGTGAACATTCAACAATCTGAGGTTGTTGGCAAGTGTATCGCTGCTTTTGGTAGTGCCCTTGGTTTTGGAGGCTAAGCTGTAAGCGCTTGCAGGCCGTCCTGAAGCCTGCCGCCGAACCCGTGGCTGTTGCCGAAATGCGAGAGTTTTGCCGCGAGCCCGCGGTTCCCGACGCGGTGCCACTGGGCTTGTCGGGCGTGCCAGTAGGCGGCTTTTGCGAAGCCGAGCGGGGCGAGTTCCTGCTGTGAGAGCACGAAGCTGCCTTCGGCGACGAACTCGTAGGGGTGCAAGTAGATATGCGGCGTAAGGCCGCCCGTGCGGGCGTTGGCGATCATCTTGGCCGTGACAAAACGCGGAAAGAGCTTTGTGTAACTGCCGCCAAGCCGGAGGCGGCTTGAATAGATCGGCAGGATGCTGAGCGGGGCATCTAGCGAGGCCGCAAAGGCGGTTGCTTGGGCCTTGGTTCGGCACAGAAACGAGCTGTCATAGGCGACATGTCTTGCCAGCACATTGTAGTACTCAGGCCGGTCTTGCGGGATGCGAAACTTGGGCGCGCGAAAGCCGGTGACGGGTTGGCCTGACGCTGCGCGAAGCGCCTTGAGTGCGGTTGCGAGATTGGCCTCGAATTGCGCGGGCGTATGGCTGTCGACGCAGTCATGAAAGTGATAGTGGCAGGCAATTTCGTGGCCATCACTTGCGATACGGGCGATCAGTTCCGGAGCTTGCTCGGCGATAATACCTGTGCAGAAAAATGTCACGCGCGCAGCGTTGTGGCTTTGCAGAAAAGCTTCGATGGCGGCATAGGCATCGGTAAGCGCTTTGATGCGCAGGGGCCGCGTTATCCACAGCCCCAAGTCCCGGCCTAAGTCATGCGAAAAATCTTCAAAATCAATACTTAAGAATAACTTATTCATGTGAGTAAGTCGCGGGTGACGATATATGGGCCGATAACCAAAGCATCGACGCCGCTCTCGCGGAATGTGGCCAGAGCGTGCCGGGGTGAATAGACGATCGGTTCCTGGATATTGAAGCTGGTGTTGAGCAACACGGGAACCCCTGTGAGGCTGCCAAAGGCCGTGAGCAATGCGTGGTAAAGCGGGTTGGCATCGGCGGTGACACTGTGCACACGCGCGGTGCCGTCGGTGTGTGTGACGGCGGGGATTGCCTCGCGCTTCTCAGGCCGTGTGCGCGCGACAATGTTCATGTAAGGGCTGGGTTGGTCTAGCTCGAAAAATGTGCTGGCGGCCTCTTCTGTAACAGAGGGTGCGAAGGGGCGAAAAAGCTCGCGCTTTTTGATCTTCTGGTTGATCTCTTCACGGATGCCATCGCGGCGCGGATCGGCGAGAAACGACCGTGCTCCGAGAGCACGGGGGCCGAACTCGGCACGGCTTTGAAACCATGCGATGATCTCGCCATTTGCGAGACGCTGCGCGGTTTGGGCTGTCAGCGTTTCGTTGGAAAGTGGTGCAGGCAGGCGGCTGAGTTGCGCCTCAAGCGCGGCGATGATGTCGGCATCGTCATAGCTTGCGCCAAGGTAGGGTGTGCGGATTGAGGCGAGGTCGGCAGGTGCTTTTGAAGCGGCGATGCAAGCCCCGATGGCGCAGCCCGCGTCATGGGGGGCGGGAGGGATCGCGACCTCGTTGAACAAGCCCGATTGCAGGAGTTTACCATTGGCTGTGACATTGAGCGCGCAGCCGCCGGAGAGGGCCAGGTGTTTGATATCGGGGTGTTTTTCGCGCGCGGGTGCGGTGAGATGCGCGAGTGCTTCCTCATAGGCGGCTTGCACGGACGCGGCCATGTTGATGTGCTCTTGGCTAGGCTTTTCATCTGCTGCGCGGGGGGGGCAGAAGAGCTCGGAAAGCCGCGGGTGAAAGCGGCCCTTCAAGGCGGCGTGATAGTCGGCCAAACGGGTGTTGAGCCGGTATTGGCCGCGGGCCTCAAGCGTGAGGATGTGCTCAAGGATCGCGTCTTTCCAGACCGGCTCGCCGTAGGGCGCGAGGCCCATCATTTTGTATTCACCTTCCAGCATTTTGAAGCCGAGAAAGCCTGTGAACACTGAGTAGAAGTGGCCCAAAGAGTTTGGCCAGTGGTGACGGGACAGCTCTTTGCGCGCACCATCTTGCACAACTGAAAGCACGGAGGAGGCGTCTTCCCCGCCGCCGTCATAGGACAGCGAAATGCAGCTGTTCCAGTCGCGCATGGCTTCGGCATAGAGCTGGTGGGTAAGGTGGTGATCAAAGTAGCTGATCCCGGCGTCACATGCGCCGTATCGGCCGGCGAGTTTGCGGCGCAGTCGGAAGAGATCAGACCACGAACCTGAGGGCTCTTCGCTTGCGGCGGAGCGGCGGAAAAGCTGCGCCGCGCGCGAGAAAGTGCTTAAGGCCGTGGCTGGAGAGCGCAGCATTTTGCCTATCGTCGCCAGAGTGCGCCCACGCAGACGCCACGGTTGCCAGTAGACGGCTATCTGGCCCAAGTCTGCAAAGGTTACCCCGCCGATGCGCAGCACTTCGTCGATGGCGTCAAAGGGGAATGCTCCGTCGTTTTTGACGCGCGTGAGGCGCTCGTTTTCAACCGCAGCTACGAGAACGCCATCGCACATGAGGGCAGCGGCGGAATTGTCCATTGTTGCGAGGCCAAGAGTATACAATGGAGGGCTTTCCGAGATTGCGCGATTAGGGCGAGGGTATCACCGGCAAAATGCGGGTTCAACGGGGAAGCGTATTTGCGCGCAGCACCCTTGCAAAACGGAAGAAACCCGCATATACGCGCGCTTGTCGAATAGGGCAGGGAAACTGCTGGGCAAAAATGAGCAGGGTCGGAACAGTCCGGCCCTCTTTGTTTTAAGGCCAGAACCCTTGCTTGACCAATGAAACCCCAAGACCGGCGGAGACAACCGCACGGCCCGAAAACACCTTAAAAGGAATGAAACGCCACATGGCTAGCAACGTATCAATGGAGGAATTCGAAGCCCTCCTTAATGAAAGCTTCGAAATGGACACGCCCGAAGAGGGATCAGTTGTCAAAGGCAAGGTTATCGCGATTGAAGCGGGCCAAGCTATCATCGACGTAGGCTACAAAATGGAAGGCCGCGTAGATATCAAAGAATTCGCAGATCCGGGCGAAGAGCCAGAGCTCTCGGTTGGTGATGAAGTTGAAGTGTTCCTGCGTTCGGCTGAAAACGCCCGCGGCGAAGCGGTTATCTCACGTGAGATGGCGCGCCGTGAAGAAGCCTGGGATCGTCTCGAAAAAGCCTATGCTGACGAAGAGCGCGTTGATGGCGCTATCTTTGGTCGCGTTAAAGGCGGCTTTACTGTTGATCTCGGCGGCGCGGTTGCGTTCTTGCCAGGGTCACAAGTTGACGTGCGCCCTGTGCGCGACGCGGGCCCGCTCATGGGCCTCAAGCAGCCATTCCAAATCCTCAAAATGGATCGTCGTCGCGGCAACATCGTTGTTTCTCGTCGTGCCATTCTTGAAGAGTCACGTGCCGAACAGCGCGCCGAAGTTATCGGCAACCTCGCTGAAGGTGACGCGGTTGACGGTGTTGTTAAGAACATCACTGAATACGGCGCGTTCGTTGACCTCGGCGGCGTTGATGGCCTCCTGCACGTCACAGACATGGCATGGCGCCGTGTGAACCACCCATCAGAGATCCTCGCGATTGGCGAGACTGTGAAGGTTCAGGTGATCAAGATCAACAAAGAGACACACCGTATCTCGCTTGGTATGAAGCAGTTGCAAGACGATCCTTGGGATCTGGTTGCTGCGAAATACCCACTTGAGTCAGTTCACACTGGCCGCGTGACCAACATCACTGACTACGGCGCATTCGTTGAGCTGGAAGCCGGTGTTGAAGGCCTCGTACACGTTTCGGAAATGTCTTGGACAAAGAAGAACGTTCACCCGGGCAAGATCGTGTCTACTTCGCAAGAAGTCGAAGTTATGGTTCTCGAAATCGACGGTGCCAAGCGCCGCGTTTCTCTTGGCCTCAAGCAGACACAGCGCAACCCATGGGAAGTCTTTGCAGAGCAGTTCCCTGAGAACACCGAAGTTGAAGGTGAAGTTAAGAACATCACCGAATTCGGCCTGTTTGTCGGCCTCGAAGGCGACATCGACGGCATGGTGCACCTCTCGGACATCAGCTGGGACGAGCGCGGCGAAGAAGCGATCCAGAACTACCGCAAAGGCGATATGGTTCAGGCCGTTGTTTCGGAAGTCGACGTTGAGAAAGAGCGCATCTCGCTCTCGATCAAAGCGCTTGGCGGTGACAAGTTCGCAGATGCCGTTGGTGGCACGAAGCGTGGCTCGATCATCACTGTTGAAGTGACGTCTATTGAAGACGGCGGCATTGAGGTTGAATACGAAGGCATGAAGTCATTCATCCGTCGTTCGGACCTCTCGCGTGACCGTGCAGAGCAGCGCCCTGAGCGCTTCTCGGTTGGCAACAAAGTTGATGTTCGCGTCACCAATGTTGACAGCAAGACACGTCGCCTTGGCCTGTCGATCAAAGCACGCGAAATCGCGGAAGAAAAAGAAGCTGTCGAGCAGTTCGGCTCATCAGATTCAGGCGCGACACTCGGCGATATCTTGGGCGGAGCGCTCAAGGGCGGCGACGAGTAAGCACCTCTCTAAAATTGTTGATAGGGCCTCACACCGCAGGGTGTGGGGCCTTTTCTCTTGCCGCGAAAGGTGACTGCGTTAGTTGCGGGGCGGGAAGGTGCCTTCTAAAGACACGCACCAACGGGCAGAACTTGCACCGGCGGGAGGCGCGATCTTTGGCAATCCAAAATTATTGCGCCCGTCACCACCATAATTTGTCCCGAACAGGCTGAACAAAGCGGGGTTTTGAGCGATGGGGATTTCTCGCCCGTCGGCTTCGGCCCAATTTCGAGGGCAGAACGACCCGCCAAACAACATCAACTCTCCGATAAACGGCGCAGAGCCTGCCTGTGCCGGGCAGGCAAGTGTTCCTAGCGCCAAACAGGCAGTGAGCATGGCGTTGGTTTTTGTTCGAATAGCTTTCAAGGGAATATTCCTTAGTTTGAATGTTAGTTGTGAGTTCAAGTTTTGGCAGGGTATAATTTCGGAGGTTCTACGCAAGGAATTTGTCGTTCAAACGAAACGCTGGCCTGCTTAGAATTTGATGCGAAGTGGGGTTTGGCGCTATTGGGCACCGCTTGGGAAGCCCTGAAGTTGCGCCCGAATCGTTGCGCTATACCAGCTTGTGCCGCAGCGCGGAAAGCTGCGCTGCAATTGCTCGGGGTGCTCGAAAATCTGCTATCAAAGCTGAAAATGGCTGCTTTTTGATGGTTTCTCAGTCAGTTAGAGGTTTCTCGGTTGCGTTTTCCTTTCTATAGTTGAGGATACCAACAATAAAAATAATCTGCCTGGGGAGACAGAAGGACTATGATCCGTTCGGAACTTGTTCAGAAAATCGCGGACGAAAATCCGCATCTATATCAACGTGACGTTGAGCGCATTGTGAATACCATCTTTGAAGAGATCATCGAGGCGATGTCGTCCGGTGATCGTGTCGAACTTCGCGGCTTTGGTGCGTTTTCTGTCAAAAAGCGGGATGCGCGCACTGGTCGCAACCCGCGCACGGGAGAATCGGTGCAAGTTGAGGAAAAGCACGTGCCGTTTTTCAAGACCGGCAAGCTTTTGCGAGACAGACTAAACGGAAAGTAAGACATGCGGTATATTCGGTATTTTTTTCTGGCTGCTTTGGCGGTCGCTCTAATTGTGATTGCTCTTGCGAATGCGCAGGAGGTGACACTGACGTTGCTGCCTGACGTGCTCGCAAAACCGACTGGCCTGAGTTGGTCGATTCCGTTGCCACTGTTTGTTGTGGTCTTCGGCGGAATACTCATAGGTTTGTTGCTCGGTTTTTTCTGGGAGTGGCTGCGTGAGCATAAGCACCGTGCCGAGGCATCGCGCAAATCAGGCGAAGTGAAGAAGCTTGAAGAGGAATTGCGCCGTGTGAAAGGCGCGCAAGTGAAAGACGAAGCTGACGAAGTTCTGGCGCTATTGGATGAGGCGAGCTGACTTTTCTTATCTGGCAAAGAACGGTAGAGCAAAGCGCGGGGACTTCTCGCGCTTTTTGTTATTGAAGGCAGAGCTATGAGCACACGTGTCAAAATATGCGGGCTGAAAGAGGCTAATCATGTTGCCGCTGCGGCGGCAGCTGGCGCGCAGTATGTGGGCTTTGTGTTCTTTGCAAAGTCACCGCGCAATGTAAGCCTTGAAGCGGCGCAGGCTTTGGCCATCAGCGCACCTGTTGGCTTAGCCAAGGTTGCGCTGACGGTGAACGCATCTGACGCCGAACTTGATGCGATCGTGGAGCAGGTGCCGCTTGATATGTTGCAGCTTCATGGGAAGGAAAGCCCGGCGCGGGTGCTAGAGGTGAAAGCGCGTTATGGCTTGCCAGTGATGAAGGCGGTGGGCGTTGCCGAGGCCTCTGACTTGGCCGCGATCGACGCCTACGAAGATGTCGCTGACCAACTGTTGATCGATGCGAAGCCACCCAAGGGTGCGGCATTGCCGGGGGGCAACGGGCTGGCCTTTGACTGGCGCTTGCTGGCGGGGCGTAAGTATTGGCGCAAGCCGTGGATGCTGGCCGGAGGGCTGACGCCTGACAATGTTGCCGAAGCGGTCAAAATGACGGGCGCGCGGCAGGTTGATGTGTCTTCTGGTGTTGAAGGAAGTGTGGGTGTTAAGGATGCCGCGCTGATCAAGGCGTTTTGTGACGCTGTGAAAGGTTGAAGTGCCTTGCTCTTGAGCCGCGCGACAATTAACACAGGCTAAACACCAAAGAGGGCCAAGCCGATGAATGACGAACTTTTTAACAGCTTCATGAACGGCCCCGACGAGAACGGTCGCTTTGGTGATTTTGGCGGGCGCTTCGTTTCCGAGACGCTGATGCCGCTGATCCTTGATTTGCAAGCAGAGTATGAAAAGGCCAAGACCGACGACAGCTTTTGGGCCGAGATGGACGATCTGTGGAAGCACTACGTTGGTCGCCCTTCGCCGCTGTATTTTGCCGAGCGGCTGACCAAGCACCTTGGTGGTGCAAAGATTTACCTCAAACGTGACGAGCTGAACCACACCGGCGCGCATAAGATCAACAACGTTCTGGGCCAGATCATTCTCGCGCGGCGCATGGGCAAGACACGCATTATTGCCGAAACCGGCGCGGGGCAACACGGCGTTGCCACGGCGACTGTTTGTGCGAAGTTCGGCCTCAAGTGCGTTGTTTACATGGGCAAGCACGACGTTGAGCGCCAGTCTCCGAACGTGTTCCGGATGCGCTTGCTTGGCGCTGAAGTCATTCCTGTGACCTCGGGCCGCGGCACGCTTAAGGACGCAATGAACGACGCGATGCGCGACTGGGTGACAAACGTTGATGACACGTTCTATTGCATCGGCACGGTCGCTGGCCCGCATCCTTACCCAGCGATGGTGCGCGACTTTCAGAGCATCATTGGCAAGGAAGTGCGCTGGCAGCTTGCCGAGCAAGAAGGTGAGGGGCGTTTGCCTGACACAGTGATCGCAGCAATCGGCGGTGGCTCAAACGCGATGGGGCTGTTTTACCCGTTTCTTGACGACAAATCTGTCAACATCATCGGCGTTGAGGCCGGCGGCAAGGGTGTCAACGACGAGATGCAGCATTGCGCAAGCCTCACTGGCGGGCGGCCAGGTGTTCTGCACGGCAACCGCACTTACCTTATGCAAGACGGCGACGGGCAGATCCTTGAGGGCTACTCGATTTCGGCGGGGCTTGATTACCCCGGCATTGGCCCCGAACACTCGTGGCTGCACGAAACCAAGCGCGCCGAGTATGTTGCTATCACCGACAAGGAAGCGCTTGAGGCGTTCCAGTTGTCTTGTGCCTTAGAAGGGATCATCCCCGCGCTTGAGCCAAGCCACGCGCTTGCGCATGTGATGAAGATCGCGCCTGATCTGCCCAAGGAGCATATCTTGGTGATGAACATGTGCGGACGCGGTGACAAAGATATCTTTACCGTTGCTAAGCACCTCGGCTTTGACATGTCGGACACCGAAGGCCGCGACGCTGACTAACGCTTCGTGCTGGACGGTGTGCGCTGACGCGCAGTTCGTTTCACTTGTTGGCGTAACAGCTCTGTCTAGCGGCTAGGCTTGCTCTGGTTCGCTTCCAATATGCTAAGCTGCATGATGTCGAGCGTGCGCATGTGCGTGGCCTCAAGGAGAACCTTTGGCGCGCAGCCTTCGTCATGGGCCTGCAAGAACCGTGTCGCACAGAGGCACCATTTGTCACCCGCCTTGAGCCCGGCAAAGCCGAACTCGGGGCGCGGCGTGCTCAGGTCATTGCCGACATACTTCGAGTAAGCAAGAAACTCTGCTGTCATCACAGCGCAGACAGTGTGCATGCCTTCGTCTGCTGCGCAGGTGTTGCAATGCCCGTCGCGGAAATACCCGGTGACGGGGCTATTGCTGCACAATTCGAGCGGGCCACCAAGTACATTGACGGGGTCATCAGGCGTGCTCATTGTGTTGCCTGCGTTGCTTGTGCGATAGCGCGAAACATGTCGATGTTGCTTTCATGCGCTCCGGCCTCGCGGAACAATTTGTCAGCCGAGTTAAGGGCGATCACCACGCCGAGGGGTTTGTTGATGTAGATATACTGCCCGTAAATGCCGCGCCCGAAGAACTCGCCTTCCTGCGGGTCTGGGTCGATCCACCATTGGTAGCCATACTGGCGCATGCCGGCAGCGGTGTTGGCCGAGGGCTTGGTGCTTTCGGCGAGCCATGCAGCCGGGACGATCTGCTCGCCTTGCCATTCACCGTTTTGCAGAACCATCTGGCCAAAGCGTGCGTAGTCGCGGGTTGTCATGTTGAGGCCACCAAGCACAAAGGCCGTCTCGTGGCCGTCTGTGACGTAATAGGGCTCGGCCTCAAGCCCGAGCGGCGCTATGATCTTTTCTGACAGCAGATCAGCGATGCGGCGGTTTGTTGCACCGCGGATGACCATGCCGATGACATGGGTGTCGATCGAAACATACTGCCATTTCTGGCCGGGCTTGGCGTAGGTTTCGGTGAGGCCTTCGGCAAAACCGTCCATCGACTGACCGAGCGCCAGCACACGACCCATTTTGTTGATGTCCGACCAAAAGTCGAGATAATCCTCATTGAATGTCACGCCGCTGCTCATTTGCAGAACATCTTTGATGCTTGCGCCGTCATAGGCGCTGCCTTTGAGGCTAGG
This sequence comes from Lentibacter algarum, assembly GCF_018860975.1. GTDB lineage: Bacteria > Pseudomonadota > Alphaproteobacteria > Rhodobacterales > Rhodobacteraceae > Lentibacter > Lentibacter algarum_A. The sequence continues at coordinate 230,175 of NZ_JAHKQI010000010.1, read as the reverse complement.
GGCGTATTTGGTGACAGGGTCGTCGATCGAGGTGATGGCGCCTTCGGCGATCACCACGCCCATCAAAGCAGACAGAAACGACTTGGCCACCGACCATGAGATGCGCTTGTCGTCTGGCCCTGTGCCGAGATAGTAGGCCTCGTGGCGCAAGAGGCCGTCTTTGAGCACAACAGCCGAGGTAACAGAGCGGGTTTTGACCCAGTCGTCGTAGCCAGCGGGCAGGGCAAGCGGCCCGCCAAGCGGCAGATCAGTGACCGGCCCGTCGCCACGCGGCACGGGAGACGACAGGAACAATTTGTCCATGTGGGAAAAGTTGGAAACGATCTTTTCCTGAGAGAACAGCGAGTTAACAGCCAGCACGCGGGTTATCTCTTCACGCTTGAACAGCCAAAGGGCAACGCCCGCGATGACCAGAACCAAGAGAGTACGGCCAAGCCATTTACCGAATGTGCGCATGATGTTTCCTTTCTGTTGGCTGCAAAGGACTGTTGTGTGCGAAGGACTGTGCAACAGGCGCGCGGTTAAGGCAACGCAGCGGTGGCGAGTTTTATCCAACGTCCATGAAAATCAGCGCGACCAAGGCTGATGTTGTGATCACCCGGCCAGAGCCGCAGTGTGAGGGCGGCACCGTCACCCGCCCCATCATTTTCCATGGCGAACCATGCGAGCGGGGCTTGCTCGGTGGCCATTGCTCCGGCCTGCTCGATAAGAGCGGTTCCGAGGGACTGGGCCGCAGCTGGAAAATACTGCCAAGCGATGGTTGAATAGACGAGGTGCAGCGTGCCTTGTTGCGGCCTTGCGAGGCGGGTTTTGAGCCAATCAATTGCATCGGCCTTTGTCAGCGTCGCGTCGTGCATTTCAATGGCCGCGCGGGTGCGTTCAAGTCTTTCGGGCTGATCTGGCCAGAGATAGGCGAGCAGCTTGAGAGCATCCTCGGGCTGCTTGGGGTCAAGGGGGTTGAGATCAACACCGCAGCGATCGGTGACGCGCAGCGTGGCTTTTGGCGGCATCGGGCCAGACCACTCGGGCGAGAGAGTGATCGCGGCGTCTTGCGGGCCGAAATGCTCCTCGGGGAGGGCGAGAGCGAACTTGTCAAACATCAAGTTGAGGCCGCCGCTTGCTCCGAGCTCGGACAGACGCAAGGGCAAGTTGTAGCGGGCCGTGAGCAGTTGGGCAGCGGCGATCAAAGTGGCCGCGCGGCGCACTTCGTTGGTCTGCGGGGCATTGTCCATCCAAGCGTCAAGAAACGCGGCGTGATTGTGCATAGCCGCCTTAGCTGCAGGCCAAAGCGCGGTTGCTTGATGCGGCGGATACTGCGCGGCGAGGGCGGCGTCTTGCTCGTTTATCACCAGCGCATGCAACCCGCCTGCAAGCCGGAGCGGAAGGGATGCACCGAGCGGGCCAATGTCGCCGTCCCACGCGGCAAGACGCTTTGCAAGGGGCAGCTCGTCATGCCAGTTATCGGCCAATGTGTTGAGCAAAAGCTCCATGAATGGCGAGCCAAGGGCCGCACAATGTTGGGCTTGATCACGCAGAGCTGTTTGGAGTTTCACTTGAACTTATCCATTAGTTTTTGCATCGGATTGCGGGTGTCATCTTTTGGTTCTTCGGCCACTTCGGGTTTGCCGGCCGGCTTGGCCCTCTCAAGCTTTTCACGCGGCGGATTAACGCGCAAGGCAACGGCATTCATAAAGCGGCCCGTGTCGCCAGCGGCCAGATCGGCTGCGCCATCTCCTATGCCGCGAATGACATCATCAAGCCAGGATTGGTCGGCTTTGGCAAAGTCGTGCAACACATAGCGCGCCACTGCGTCTTTGTGCCCGGGGTGACCGATGCCAAGGCGAATGCGTTGATACTCGGCTCCGATGTGCGCGTGAATAGAGCGCAAACCGTTATGGCCCGCGTGCCCTCCGCCTTGCTTGACGCGACATTTGCCTGGGGCGAGATCAAGTTCGTCATGAAAGACTGTTATGTCATCCGGTGTTAGCTTGTAAAAGCGCATGGCCTCGCCGACAGACTGACCCGAGAGGTTCATAAATGTTTCGGGCTTGAGCAGCACGACCTTCTCTGAGCCAAACCGGCCCTCGGAGACGAGGCCCTGAAACCGCGATTTCCACGGGCCAAAACCATGCGCAGCGGCGATTTCGTCCAAAGCCATAAAGCCTATGTTATGACGGTTTTGCGCATATTTCGCGCCGGGGTTGCCTAGGCCAACAAAGATCTTCATCGCGCTCTCCGGAGTTTGCAGTTGAGCTTTACAGTCTTTCGGGGGAAAGTTCACCTGCAGTTTTTGCGAGGCAGGGCAGTTGGATATTTTTGAACTCAACGGTGTGCAGATCGGCTGCCCTGAAGCGCTTGGCACTCGTGCGATCACTCGCAAGCTCTCCTCGGGGCAATACGAAGGCACCGAGGCGCGTGCTGTGATGATGCGTGTCAAACCCGGCTGGCGGGTGCTTGAGCTGGGTGCTGGCCTTGGCTATATGGGCGCGTTGGCGGCCCAGTTGACGGATGCTCTCAATGTGACCTGCGTTGAAGCCAACCCTGACATGCTCCAAGTGATCCGCGAGAATTATGTACGCAATGATGCTGCCGAAATTGACTTGCGACACGGAGCTGTTGTTGGCGATGATTATGAAGGCGACACGCTGGCTTTTGCGCGCAATCCGCTGTTCTGGTCGTCGCGCATTGCCGAGCCGGGCGACGGTGACGGCGTTGTCGAGGTGCCTGCGCTGAAGATCGGCGCATTGCTCAAAGAGCTGCGGCCCAATGCGGTGATCATGGATGTTGAGGGCGCCGAGCAGTATTTGTTTGAGAACAAATGGCCCAAGTCGGTGCGTGTGGTCGTTATGGAGCTGCATCCGCGCTATTTTGATAGTCGCGCCACGATCAAGAAGATCATTGATTGCATGTCGGCATCGGGCCTGACCTATGATCCGCAGGCATCACGCGGCAACGTTTTGGCATTGCGGCGGGTTTAGTCGAGAAAGTCGGAAGCGGGGTTGACTCACTTTTTATATGTAATAATGTAATTACATGATTACAGATGAAAACTTAGATTCGGTCTTTCATGCTTTGGCACATGCCTCGCGTCGCAAGATCTTGGACTTGGTCAAAGAGACCCCGGGCCTCGCAGTCGGGGAATTGGCGGCGCATTTTGATGTCAGCCGCATCGCGATCATGAACCACCTCACTGTGCTTGAGCGGGCAGGGCTGATCCTGTCTGAAAAGGACGGGCGCGCACGGCGGCTGACGCTGAATGTGATGCCGATTGCCGAAATTCATGCGCGCTGGACAGACAGCTATAGCGCATTTTGGTCGGATCGCACTGTGATGATCAAGCAAATCGCCGAGACTGCGGCTGCGGCTGCGGCCAAAGGCAACAAAGGACGAGACAATGAGTGACCCTGAATACGCCAAGGCGATCCACAATCGCACTTTCATCAAGGCTCCGATCGAGACTGTGTGGAGCACGCTTGTTGCCACCGACGAACCGTTGCCATTTTTCTTTGGATCAACCTGCGAGACGCGCTCTCGCGAGGTCGGTGCCAAGCTGCGCATGGTTAGTCCGAACGGAAAGCTGGCGATGGTTGTGGGAGAGGTGCTGGCGTTTGAGCCGCCGCACAAATACGCGCATACCTTTCAGATGACGGGCATCGACGAGCCGCCCTGCAAGGTGACTTATTGCTTGTCGGAAAAAGACGGCGGCACCGAGTTTAACTTGATCATCGAGGATGCTGTTGTTGGCAGCAAGCTGATCAAAGAGATGAAAGGTGCACAGTCGTTTATCTCAGCAAACCTCAAGGCGCTTTGCGAAACAGGCAAGCCGGCGTTTTCAGGGCGCATGGTTGGCTTGCTCGGGCCGATATTCGCCATGCTGGCGAAAGACAAACAAAAGATCGAAAGCTGGCCGCTTGATTGAGAATTGGCCCTTAAGAGGAGAAAAACGATGACCACTGTAGATATGAATACAAAACCGGCACCTGCCTGGCTGAAGGTTATCGCCGCGCTTGGCGTGGTTTGGTATGCTTTCGGGCTCTTGCAGATGTGGCTCGGCGTTACGCTCGACACCGGTGTCGCTGTGGCTGCGGGCCAGATGACGGCAGGCCATGCGGCGGCTCATGCGGGTGTTCCCGGATTTGTCTGGGCGAGCTTTGCAGTTGCCTCGGGAGCAGGGCTCGTGGGGGCCGCTCTGCTGTTTATGGGGCGCGGTGCGGCTTTTGCGGCTTTTGCCATCTCGCTGATCTCGGCGGCAGTCTACTACGGGTATATCTACGTGATTTCAGGAACGGCTTCGGCGCGCCCGACAGAAGAGGCGATTATTGCTGTTGTGGTTGTCTCGGTAACGATCGGCTTCACGCTGCTGTCACGTCGCTTCCGATAACCAGCTGAGACAAAAGAAAAAGCCCGCCAACTGCTGTGGCGGGCTTTCGTATGTCTTGAAGGCAAGGAAGATTACTCTTCAGTGGTTTCTTCGTCGCCAACTGTTGGCACTTCGACATCGCCTTCGGCTGCTTCATCTTCGTCCTCTTCCGAGCGCAGGCTCGATGGGGCCGAGATGTTAGCAATCACGAAGTCACGATCAACCGTGACTTTGGCGCCTTCAGGCAGTTTTACGTCTGAAATGTGAACAATGTCGCCAACATCCAAACCGTCGAGATCAACTGTGATGCTCTCTGGGATATCGCCAGCTGTTACTTCCAGCTCGACTTCAGGGCGAACGACAGTCAATACGCCGCCTTTTTTGATACCAGGCGCTTCTTCTTCGTTGATGAACTCAACGTGAATAAACAGCTTGATAAGCGAGGTGCGGCGCAAGCGCAGGAAATCAACGTGAGTTGGCAAGTCTTTGACAACATCGCGCTGAACGTTGCGGCAGATGACGCGAACGTCTTCCTGGCCTTCAACTTTCATGTTGAAAAGTGTCGAGAGGAAACGGCCCTCTTTGAGCTTTTTGAACAATTTGTTGAAGGGGATGTTGATTGCGAGGGGATCGCCGTCACCACCATAAACGATACCAGGCACCATGCCTGCTCTGCGAGCTTGACGAGCGGCGCCCTTGCCTGTCCCCGTGCGGACCTCGGCGTGAAGATCAGGGATCTTTCCGGCCATAATGAATACTCCATAAGTTAGGGCGGGGATCCTCCAAGGCTGTATCCCCGCGTGAAGCGCTGCGATTAACTTGATTTATTCAACATTGCAAGGCCCTGTAACGATCTTTGTCGCGATCGTTTAGCCGTATTCCAGCTCAAGATGCCCGCCGGCCTCCTGCACACGTTCATAAAGCGCATAATCCTTGCGGCGTGCGGCCTTGAATGCGGCTTTGAGATCGTCGCTGAGCGGTGTGTCTATTTGCGGTGATTTGTTGATCTCGGGCAGGGTGATCTCGCGTTTGAAGCGCTCTTCAAGGAAGTCGAGGAACACAGGCTGCGCCTCATAGGCAAAGACATGATGCAGGGGAATTTCGCCGCCACGTAGGCTGAGAAACTTGAACTGGGTGCCGACATTGGCGCAGGGCGTTGTCGGCGCGTCGATGGCGATTTGCACGTAGTCCTCAAAGCTCATGCCAAAGGTTGAGCGTTTGTCACCTTTGAGCACATCGCGCGTGCGGTATTTGAACCAGCTGCGCAGGTGGTCAAGCGGCTCGCGCATGACAGCAACACGTTCGGGTGTGAGCTTGTAGGTCGCCTGCAAAAACGGTGCGCAATGTTGGTCAAACGCTGCCGCTGACATATGCTTGCGCCGCCCTTTAAAGACGATATCAGCCTTGCCTTTGAGCGCGGTTTCATAGGCGGTTGTGCCGGTTTTTGGCACTGCAAGGATCGCCAGATTTTGCTTGAAGAATACCTGCACGCCTAGTCCTGCCAGTCGCCTTCAAAGCTTTTGGGGATCATCAGGATATCGCGATCCACATCGTTGATATCTCGTTTGCCACAAAGCGCCATAGAGGTGTCGAGCTCTTTGTGGATCACTTCGAGCGCTTTGGTCACACCAGCTTCACCCATCGCGCCAAGGCCATAGACATAGGCCCGTCCGATGTAGGTTCCTTTCGCGCCCATCGCCATCGCCTTGAGCACGTCTTGCCCCGAGCGAATGCCGCTGTCGATATGCACTTCGATCTTGTCACCGACGGCATCGAGTATCGCTGGCAGTGCGCGGATCGAGCTGAGCGCGCCGTCAAGCTGGCGGCCGCCGTGGTTTGATACGATGATCGCATCCGCCCCGACATTGAGCGCTTCCTTAGCGTCGCGCGCATCCATGATGCCTTTGATGATCAGCGGGCCTTTCCACATTTTGCGGAACTGTTTGATGCGCGCCCAATCGAGCGACTGATCAAAGGCTTCTGATGTCCATGTGCTGAGTGAGCTTGCGTTCTCAACACCCTTGGCATGACCCACGATATTGCCAAAGAAGCGCCGCTTGGTGCCGAGCATACCAAGGCCCCACTGCGCTTTGGTCATCATATTGGCGACAGATTTTACTGTCAGCTTGGGCGGGGCAGAGAGGCCGTTTTTGAGGTCCATGTGGCGTTGGCCGAGCAGTTGCAGATCAACCGTGATAACCGCCGCCGAGCATTTCGCCGCTTCGGCGCGATCAAACAGGCGCTGCATGAAGTCGTCGTCTTTGAGGGTGTAGACCTGCAACCAAAAGGGCTTTTGCGTGTGTTCGGCCACATCTTCAATAGAGCAGATCGACATGGTGGAAAGCGTATAGGGCACGCCGAACTTCTCGGCGGCTTTTGCTGCCTTGATCTCGCCGTCAGCGTGCTGCATTCCCGTCAGCCCAACAGGGGCCAGCGCGACAGGCATGCTCACGTCTTGTCCGATCATCTGCGTCTTGGTCGAGCGACCGGACATGTCGATAGCAACCCGTTGGCGAAGATAGATTTTCTCAAAGTCAGAGGTGTTCTCACGGAAGGTCTGCTCCGTCCATGAGCCGCTTTCGCAATAGTCGTAAAACATCTTCGGCGTGCGCCGTTTGTGGATTTTTTTCAGGTCGTTGATGTTGGTGATGACTGGCACTGTACGCCCTCCGCAAGATTGGTTTGCAAAGCTTACCAATTCAAATCAGAGGTGACAACAAGACTTGCTGGAAAGTCCGCATTTCAAGCGTTGTGCGCGCCGTCCGCGAGGCTTTTCACAAAGCTCAGCACGTCGGCGACACTCTCGCCTGCGCCGATCTTTTCGACAATCGCCGAGCCGACGACAGCCCCGTCAGCCACCCGCGCAATCGCCTCGGCGTGCTCGGGCGTTTTGATGCCAAAGCCGACGATCACGGGCAGGTCTGTCTGGGCTTTGATGCGCGCCACTTCCGGCGCCACATTGCCAGCCTGCGCTACAGCCGCGCCGGTGATGCCGTTGATCGACACATAGTAAACAAAGCCCGAGGTGTTTTGCAGCACTTTGGGCAGGCGTTTGTCGTTGGTCGTCGGGGTGGCAAGGCGGATGAAGTTGATGCCTGCGGCCTGCGCCGGAATGCAGAGCTCCTCGTCTTCCTCTGGCGGAAGATCGACCACGATCAGCCCGTCGATGCCAGCCTCTTTGGCGTCTTTCAAAAACGCCTCGACGCCGTGTGAGTAGATCGGGTTGTAATAGCCCATCAGGACAATCGGCGTGGTGTCGTCATTTTTGCGAAACTCTCGCGCCATAGCGAGGGTTTTATTGAGCGTCATACCTGCGTCAAGCGCACGACCGCCCGCCAGCTGAATGGTCGGCCCGTCGGCCATCGGGTCTGTAAACGGCAGGCCAAGTTCGATCACATCAACACCCGCCGCTGGCAGACCTTTCATCACCTCAAGTGATTTCGCCTCGTCAGGATCACCGGCCATGATGTAAGAGACAAAGGCTTTCTTGCCTTGGGCTTTGAGGGCGGCAAACTTGGCGTCGATGCGTGTCATGGCGTGGCTTCTCGTTAATCTCTCTTGAGCCTTGCTGCGTAGCAGATTATCGTCGCAGATCAATGCCAATATGTAGTCAGTGCTTTGGTTCGTTCGTGGTAATTCACTTTCGGAGACAACATGCGCCTCAAGATTTCCAGTCTGCTTGCCATCTCGCTTTTGTTGGTGTCGCTCTCGGTTGTGCTGTTTCCGGCGGCAAAGCCTGATCCGCTCGGCATCCTTGGATTGCTCTTGTTCATCGCGCTTATCGCCACGGCGCGAGGCTGGCTTTGGCGGCGTCCGGCATGGTGTTTTTGGCCATTGTTTGTGGTCACACTGCTGGTCGGGCCATTTGTGGTGATCATGCAGGGCTTTGGCACGGTCGATATGATTGCCTTCATGTTTCATGCCGAGTTCGGCGTCGGCGGTGCGGGCCTGCTTGAGCTGCGCAACGAGATATTCACCGCCGTTTTGGCGCTTTTGTGGGTGCTGTTTGCGGCTTGGGCCTTGAGCAGCCTCTATGCTTTGCGCAACAAGCTTTACATCGGGTTGATGGCGCTCTTGCTGGTCACGCACCCGCTGGTGATCTTCGCGTTTCACAGCCTGAGCGCCCAGGTTGGCAGCTCTGATCTGGCAAGCAAGCTTAAACTGGCGCCCGAATGGAGCGGCAAAGCCCCAGAGGCAGACGTGTTGCTGCTCTATCTTGAAGGTTTGGAAGAGATATTCTTTGATCAAGAGCTTTACGGCGACACGATGGATGACGTGGCCGCGTTCAGAAGTGCTGGTCTGAGCTTTGGCGCCGTTCGCCAGATCGAAGCAACGGGCTGGAGTATGGCCGGTGTCGTGGCGTCGCAATGTGGCATTCCGCTGGTGCCAAACGGCTTTCGCACGCGCAACAACTTTCACGGGGTTGATGACTATTTGGGCAGTCATCGCTGTTTGGGCGATGTGATGCGCGACGCGGGGTTTGATCTTGAGTTTGTGGTTGGCGGCGAGCTGCGCTTTGCTGGGCTGGGCACATTTCTGAAGCAGCACGGCTATAACAAAATCATGGGCAAGAAACACTTTCGTGACAGCTACCCGCGCAAACTCATCAAGCGTGCTTCGATTGACTGGATCGTCGATGACCAACTGGTCTTTGAGGAAGCATTGAAACGGCACAAAAAGTTGGCTAAGCGCGACCGCCCGTTTGGTTTGGTCGTTGAAACCATGACCCCGCACGGCGATATTGCCTATGCTAGCCGCGAGTGTCGGGCCGACGGGCGGGCTTCGCTGGATCGTGACACCGAGAAGGTACTGGCCTGCTTTAGCGAGCAAACACAACGATTTGTTGCGGAGTTGCAAGCCCAGCAAGGCACGCGGCCTTTGCGGATTGTGATTATGTCAGATCATCTCAATCATAATCCCAAGTTCAAAAAGGAGCTTGATCTGGCCAGTCGGGCCAACACGCTGATCTTGATGGGGCCGAACCAACAGCCTGCGCGCAACTTGAAAGAGGGCTCGATGGTTGATGTTTATCCGACGCTGCTTGAGTGGCTGGGGCTGGTTGATGTAAGTGAGCCCGTTCGTGCAGGCCTTGGAGTGTCGCTGTTGTCAGATGCGCCGACATTGGTTGAGGAAAAGGGATTTAGAGCCCTGAATGCGGAGCTTTATGTCAATCCTGGCCTTAGCAATGCGGTCTGGGTTGATGACAGCTGGAGCACACCTTAGGCGGCATTCGCTTGCGCAAAGCTCTGTCGCGCTCTAGAAGGCCGCAAACACCAGATGGAGAAGAGCCATGGGCTTTAAGATGGGTATTGTCGGCATGCCGAATGTGGGCAAGTCAACGCTTTTTAACGCGCTGACCAAAACAGCGGCGGCGCAGGCGGCCAACTTCCCGTTCTGCACGATCGAGCCGAACGTCGGCGAAGTGAACGTGCCCGACGCGCGGCTTTACAAACTGGCAGAGATTGCGGGCTCTAAGGCCATCATTCCGGCACGCATGACCTTTGTTGATATCGCCGGGTTGGTAAAAGGCGCGAGCAAGGGCGAGGGGCTAGGCAACCAGTTCTTGGCCAACATCCGCGAGGTTGATGCTATCGCCCATGTGCTGCGTTGCTTTGAAGACGGTGACGTGACCCATGTTGAAGGCCGCGTGAACCCTGTCGAAGACGCAGAGGTGATCGAGACCGAGCTGATGCTGGCTGATTTGGAGAGCATCGAGAAGCGCCGACAGGGCCTCGTGCGTAAGATCAAGGGCAACGACAAAGAAGCCGCGCAGCAAGACCGCTTGCTTGCCGCTGCTCAAGCGCTGTTGGAAGAGGGCAAGCCCGCGCGCATGGTTGCGGTTGACGACGAAGACATGAAGGCTTGGAAGGGCCTGCAACTGCTGACATCAAAGAAGATCCTGTTTGTGTGCAACGTCGATGAAGGCAGCGCGGCCGCCGGCAATGAACACTCGGAAGCCGTCGCCAAAATGGCGGCCGAGCAGGGCGCAGGATATGTGATCATCTCGGCGCAGATCGAGGAAGAGATCAGCCAGCTTGAAGACGATGAAGCGGCTATGTTCTTGGAAGAAATGGGCCTTGAGGAAGCGGGCCTTGATCGGCTTATACGCGCTGGATACGAGCTTTTGCACCTTGAAACCTACTTCACCGTTGGCCCGCAAGAGGCCCGCGCTTGGACGATCAAAGAAGGCACTCTTGCGCCGCAAGCGGCTGGTGTCATTCACGGCGACTTTGAAAAAGGCTTCATACGTGCCGAAACGATCGCCTTTGATGACTTCGTCACAGGCGGCGGCGAGCAGGGGGCCAAGGAAGCTGGCAAGATGCGCGCTGAAGGCAAAAGCTACCTTGTTAAAGACGGCGATGTGATGCACTTCCTGTTCAACAAGTAAGGAGTATGTTGATGCGTATTCCGGCGGCGATAGCACTTGTTCTTGGTTTGGCAGGTTGCAGCACGGATACGCTCGTTACGTCTGCTTACCCTGATCGTGAGGTGTTTCGGTTTCGCACCAGCGATGGCGCAGACGTGAACTCCTACACCTGCGAGAGAGGCCCGACAGTCGCGGCAACCAAAGCCCGCGCTGGCAAGGCGCACGCGTTTTTTGACAAGGGTATCAACGCCATTGGTGAGAAGTATGCCGTTCACATTCTAAATGGTGTCGATCCAGCGAAGATTAACAAGGGCATCGGTGCTGAAGCGGAGGTTCTGGTTGATACGACCGAGGCACGCTACCAGTGTTTGTTCTTTGATGCCCAATAGGCCCCTGGCGCTCATAGCGTGGTGCAATTGCGCAACGCCGGTTTTTCGCGTTGTTTGAATCTTTACTGTTTTCTGCTAGGGTGTTGGCATGAGGACCGCGCTGTAAATCATTGATTTTACTATTTTGCACCCTGCAAAGGGAAAGCAATCTGCGCGCGCATGGTGCTTATCGTTTTACCACTTCATTTGCCCCGCCCATGCGAGCCTGCCAAGCAGCAGGCCAAATCAAACCGTATCGGGGCGCGGGAATTGAGCAGGTGAAAACATGACTAAGACACTCCGTAAACCTATCGAAGGCACTCCGGCCACCGAACAAACCAGCACAGAACTGAAGCCTCAGGCCGTGCGCGAGATGCTGGGGCTAGAGCTCGCGGAAATGGCTGAGGTGATGGGCATGGGCGAATTTGGCTATTCAGCCTGGGAACGCGGCACCCGCCGACCAGGCGGCCCGGCTTTCCAGTTGTTGAAAGTGATCAACGACGCAGGCTCCAAAGTGCTACCGGTTTTGCGGGACGTCCAGTCTAATTAATAGCCCGCAAGTTTTTCACCCTCGGCCCGACTTTCGCCTTGTCACGCCTGCATCTCGCGGCTAAACCCACCGGCGGAGACGTGGCCGAGTGGTCGAAGGCGCTCCCCTGCTAAGGGAGTAGGCCCGGAAGGGTCTCGAGGGTTCGAATCCCTTCGTCTCCGCCAGACCATCATTGCTTAGATATCGAGTTCGGCACCAGCTAGGTGTGGTATAGGGTATGGTGATCGGGCTTTGGGTTTTCGGGCCTAGCTTCATCTCATCTCAATCTCATGTTTTGTTAAAGCTAACACGGCCGCAGGCGGTGGGGTTTTGGTGTGAGTGAAGGCAGGGAGTAACTGAGTAAAACAATCAAGTTGACATATCCTACTGTTTCACTCAGATATAAATCAAGTCAAGCCACCTCGATTCTTGTTCGAGGAAGCCCGACACGTGAATCATGTGAGGACTTCCAGATGCAACGATTGAAACCAACACAGCCCGAGGCCAAAGATACCCATGCCAGCGAACCGGCTTTCGGCAGACACAACGAACGTATGGATATGTTGTCAGCTGCGCTCGAAGGCGAAGTTATCTGTGCGAAATGGTTGTTTGAGCGGCAGCAGGATGCAGGGGGAATTGCGTCATGAGTTTTCATTCAACACCACCGCGGCAGACAAATGCGCCAAACTTGCCGACCTATTCAGCCCACGATTTGACAGAAGGCGGCGATCAGGCCCAGATCGTTCTGCGCGATCAAACTTACACCCTGCGCATCACGCGGGCCGGAAAACTGATCCTGACAAAATGAGCATTTCATCAGCACAACGTGGGGGCGCACCGGTTGGGTTTCTTTCGGAACTGGATGCGCTCGAAGCGGCGTCGGTTATCTACTTGCGGAGCTGGTGTGAGGGCGCGCGCGGCAACGATAAAATGCTGAGCGATTTTTCGAGCTGCCTGGGCGAGCGGCAGGGCCAGCACGCGATGGGGGCGTTTGAGGAACTGTGCAGGCTTTGCGCGCAGTTTGGTCGCAGACCACTCATGCGCCATGCTTTGAATTTTAAATGCCTCGGGTCGGATGAAGCCTGCTTTGCAAATTTCATCGGCGCTGCTGCAAACCGAGATCGCGACGACGCCATGATGATCGCCACTCTCTTGGTGCGGTCGGATATGGCTCCGCAGATCACATCGCTCGCCACCGACTTCGGCTTGGCCTTAAAGCGCATGAACATGTCTTCCCGGCAAGCCACGCCGCGAACCAGCATCCGCAACCTGGCGGATGGGACTTTTGAAATTCAACCTGAGGCAAAAACCCTCCACTAAACTAACAGGACTAAATATGAAAACCGTTTACCTTACTTCGACCGCCCTGATCGCAGCACTCGCGACACCTGCTTTTGCGGATGTTAAGTCAGATGTATTGGAGACCTACGCTGATATTGCCGCTGCCGGATACAGTGACAGCCTGACAACGGCGCAGGCTTTGCAAACGGCTGTTAACGCATTGGTTGCCGATCCGTCAGCCGAGGCTCTTCAAGCGGCGAAGGAAGCGTGGCTTAAGGCGCGCGTGCCCTACCAACAGACCGAAGTTTACCGCTTTGGCAACGCAATCGTCGATGACTGGGAAGGCAAAGTAAACGCCTGGCCGCTTGACGAAGGTTTGATTGACTATGTCGACGCGTCCTACGGCGGGCCGTCTGACGAAAACGCTTTTGCCGCATTGAACGTGGTTGCCAATCCGGCCTTCACGCTCTCAGGCAAGGAAGTCGACGCGTCCAAGATTACCCCTGCGTTGCTGTCAGAAACCCTGCATGAAGCCGACGGCGTTGAGGCAAACGTTGCTACAGGCTATCACGCCATCGAGTTTCTCCTTTGGGGGCAGGATCTTAACGGTCATGCAGCCGGAGCAGGCAACCGCCCTTGGACGGATTACGCCGCTGGCGATATCTGCACCCACGACAACTGTGAACGCCGCGGGCAGTATCTTGTTGCGGCAACAGATCTGCTGGTTTCCGATCTGGAATGGATGACGGCACAATGGGCAGACGCCGGCGCGGCGCGTGTCGGGCTTACTGGCAACACCGATGCGGGCCTCGCGGCTATTCTCACTGGCATGGGCTCGCTGTCCTATGGTGAAGTTGCCGGCGAGCGGATGCGCCTTGGCGTCATGCTGAATGACCCGGAAGAAGAGCACTCCTGCTTTGCCGACAACACTCACAACGATCACTATTATGACGGTATGGGTGTTCAGAATGTCTACCTTGGTGAATATGTCCGGATCGATGGCTCGCTGGTTTCAGGCCCGTCACTGTCGGATCTGGTGAAGGCGCAAGACGCTGCTCTTGATGTTGAAATGCGCAGCAAACTCGGCGGCACAATGATGTCGCTTGGCCGCATCAAGACTGCCGCTGAAACCGGTTTTGCCTATGATCAGATGCTGGAGCGGGGCAATGAGGCCGGCGAAGCATTGGTGATGGGTGGCGTCAACGGCTTCATTGATCAAACCCGTTCTATCGAGCGTGTCGTAAAAGTTCTCGGCCTTGACGGCATTGCGTTTGAAGGCTCCGACAGCCTCGATGACCCAGATGCCGTTTTTCAGTGAAACTGTCATAATCTAACACATTCTGGGTAACCTTTTCGACGGTTATCCAGAAGAACCATACTATAGGAAAACTCCAATGAAACTTCATACGACACTGGGCCTTTTGGCCCTTTCCCTTGCGGCTGCGGGTTCCACAGCTCAGGCCCAAAGTGCAGGCTTCTCATGGGAAGGCAGTGCCGAGATCGGCATCGACAGCACCGTTTCATCCGGTGATCCGACCGCCGAGTTAACCGATACCTACCTAACGCTTGAAGCCGCATTCGAAGCTGCTCTTTCGGAGCGTGTTGTGGCTTTCGGTGGCTTGACGTTTGAGTCGGTGACTGATGCGACAGGTGACCGCGCCTTTGAAGATATGGGCCTTTATATTGCCGAACTCGGCGTGCGGTTCAGCTTTGGAGAGACCGAGGTTGCGCTGGGTAAGCTGAGCCCGGCATTCGGTGTCGCATGGGACGAGGCACCAGGCTTTTACGGCACGTCTTTGGCCGAAGATTATGAGCTGAGCGAGATGATCGGTGCAACCCTGAACACCTCTATCGGTGCAAATGGCGCGCTTTCGTTCGCCCTGTTTTATGCCGACAACACGGAGCTGAGCAACAGCATCGGAACCAAGCGTGGTCGCAACACTGCGGCGGCGGGTGGTGTCGGCAACACCGGCAAGCTAAACAACGTGGCGCTGCAATACACGCACAACTTCGGCGATACGACAGCATGGATTGGCGGCAGGTTTTTGTCTGCGGGCCTGGGTGATGTTTCCGACGAGACGGGTATCGTTGCGGGTGTTTCGCACAGTTTTGGTAACGGCTTTGACGTGATCGCCGAAGTTGCACATTTCAACGGCGCAGGCGGCACGGCTGACGACGCAACTTACGCAACACTGGGCGGCGCTTACTCGTTTGACGACTGGACGTTCTCGGCCACGGCTTCAAATGTTGATTTCAGCGCAGGTGGCAATGACACCATGCTTGCGCTGGGCGTTGATCGCGCGATATCCGACAGCACCGAGATCAATTTCGGAGTTGCGCGGTTTGATATCGGCGGCGTCAAATCAACGTCTGTTGGCCTTGCGGCAGTGATGTCCTTCTAATGGAGCAAAGAAGGTTGAGCTGGTAGCCAAAAAAGCGCATCGACCGTGTTGTAAGAAAACAGTTAGGTAAAAGGCATGCGGCCTATCGCAGAAACAAAATGGTTCAGCCTATACACAGTGTTGCTCGTCGCTTTGTCGGCGGGCGGCATTGCTTTTGCTGAAGACGAGGGTGCGCCCGAGCAGTTGCAGCTGGGTGATCCGCATCTCAGTGTTATCCTCCGCACCGATAAAGAAGCGGCGCGCATTGCAAAGGTGACGGCCCCGACAACTGATTTTTCGGCACCTCAGAAGTTTGAAGAGCGCTCGGCAGGGGCCGCAACAGTTCGTGTTGCACCCGACAGCAATGCCTTTTCCGCGCCGTCCGGAAACATCACATTTGAAGACGAGTTGAACTTCAAGGTTGGCAACGGATTGTTCCGCAAGGTCTGGGTGTCCTCCCCGTCATCGACGCTGGCATCTGATGGTCTCGGGCCGCTGTTCAATGCGCGGTCGTGCCAGCGATGCCACATCAAAGATGGCCGTGGCCATCCTCCAGCGAACGCTGAAGATAACGCGATTTCGATGTTCCTGCGGGTGTCAATTCCGGCCCCGACCGAGGCAGAGGTATCCGAGATCGAAGGTTACATCGCGACATTGCCCGAGCCGACATACGGCAGTCAGTTGCAGGACTTTGCCGTGCAGGGCCACGCCTCGGAATACCGGCTTGATATCGCTTACACCGAGGAAGTTGTTACTTTAGCGGACGGTGCGAAAGCCTCGCTGCGGCATCCGACTTACACCGCCGCCGACCTTGGTTATGGCCCACTTCACCCCGACGCAATGCTCAGCCCGCGCGTCGCGCCGCAGATGATCGGCCTTGGTTTGCTAGAGGCGGTTCCGGCGGCTGACATTCTTGCTGGCGCCGACCCTGACGACACCGACGGCGACGGAATCTCGGGCCGTCCGAACATTGTTTGGTCGGTCGAGTTTGATCAGCCGATGCTAGGCCGCTTCGGGCATAAGGCGGGCAATCCGACGATCAAACAGCAATCGGCAAGTGCTTTTTCAGGCGATATCGGTATCTCCAACCCGCTGTTTTCAGCAGGCGCAGGCGAGTGCACGGCAGCGCAGACAGCCTGCCAGAACGCTGTTCACGGGGATGGCGATGACCGTGGCACCGAGATCGACGCCGAGGGCCTTGATCTGGTGACGTTTTACAGCCGAAACCTCGCGGTTCCGGCGCGGCGCGGCGTCGACGACGCCGAGGTATTGCGCGGCAAGCAGGTTTTTTACGAGACAGGCTGCATCTCCTGCCACAGGCCCGGTTTTGTCACACATCGGCTTGAAAATCAGCCTGAACAGAGCTTCCAGCTGATCTGGCCCTATACCGACATGCTGCTGCATGACATGGGCCCGGCACTTGCTGACAACCGCCCCGAAGCCCGTGCGACTGGCCGCGAATGGCGCACAGCGCCGCTGTGGGGCGTTGGGCTAACCAAACAAGTCAGCGGACATACGACATTTTTGCATGACGGCCGCGCTCGCTCGCTTCTGGAAGCCGTGCTATGGCATGGTGGTGAGGCCGCGTCACAACGCGCTGCTGTTGTTGACATGCCAACCGACGAACGCGATGCCTTGATCGCCTTTCTGGAGAGCCTATGAGATATTTTGCCTATGTTCTGGCCTTGCTCGTCACCCCGCTGAGCGCGCAAGCCGATAGCCACAATGCCTTGATTGAGGGTATTGTCGAGGCTCATATTTTGCCGGGGTTTGAAGCCCTTGCGACGCAGTCTCAGGCCCTTTCGAAGGCTGCCGAAGAAAGCTGTGATCCGGCGTCTGACACATTGCGCCAAGCCTATGGGCGGGCATTTGATGCATGGGTCTCGGTCAGTCACCTGCGGTTCGGGCCAACAGAAGTCAACGACCGGGCCTTTGCATTGGCCTTCTGGCCCGACAGTCGCGGGGTGACGCCACGTGCCCTTGCCGGCCTGTTATCAGAGCAAGATCCAATAGCCTCTTCCGTGACAGACTATGCGCAAGTCTCGATCGCGGCGCGCGGGTTTTACGCGCTTGAGTTTCTGCTCTACGACGACAGGCTGATGACAGCAGGGGAGGCGGGATATCATTGCACGCTCGTGCAAACCATCAGCGCCGATATCGCGCTCACGTCAAAGCACATCCTTGAAGGCTGGCAGTCAGGTTACGCCGTCACGATGCTCACACCCTCGCCAGACGGGGTTTATCAGACCGACAAAGAAGTTCTGCAAACGCTGTTCAAATCCCTCGCCACGGGGCTTGAGTTCACGGCCGACACACGCCTCGGGCGGCCTCTTGGCAGTTTTGATCGCCCACGACCGACACGCGCCGAGGCACGGCGCTCGGGGCGTTCGTCGCGGCATGTGATGCTTAGCCTGGAAGCACTTTCGAGCCTCGCTGCGCATTTGGCTGAGGGCGACAAGGCCCTGTCAGGCAAGCTTGAGGCCGCCTTTGAGCGGGCGCAGTCGCAGCTGGCTGATCTGAACGATCCGGTTTTTGCAGGCGTTAGCAACCCGCAAAGCCGCCTCAAGATCGAGATCGTTCAACAAGGCATTGCCGCAATCCGCACCATTGTTCGCGACGAGATGGGACCAGCATTGGGCGTTGCTGCCGGCTTCAATGCGCTTGATGGAGACTAACATGACCGCGCAGAACACAGGCCGCAGGCGCTTTCTTGGCGGTTTGCTCGCAGCGGGAGTTTTCCCCAAGCCGACATGGGCTGACGTTGGCGCGCCTGCATTCCTTTCAGCCGCTGCAAAGCCGGATGGCAGCTCTGTGCTCTGTGGTGTCGGAGCCAACTTGCAAGTGCTGTTTGAGTTGCCACTGCCTGCGCGTGGTCACGCCGCTGCTGCGCATCCGACCCGACCAGAAGCTGTTGCCTTTGCGCGCCGGCCGGGCACCTTTGCAGTGGTGATCGATTGCACCACCGGAACGCAGAGGGCCACGCTTTGCGCGCCCCACGGGCGTCATTTCTACGGGCACGGCGCGTTTTCCTCTGACGGCAGTCTGCTGTTCACAACAGAAAACGACTACGAGGCCGGACAAGGGCGCATTGGTGTCTGGGACACGCTGCAGGGCTACAAACGCATTGATGAGTGGGCAAGCGGCGGCGTTGGGCCGCATGATGTCAAACGACTGCCGAACAGCGAAACGCTTGTTGTCGCCAACGGGGGTATCGAGACACACCCTGACAGCGGCCGCACGAAGCTCAACATAGCGACAATGGCGCCGAACCTTGCCTATATAGCCGGCGGTGCAGTGGTTGAAAGGGTGCAACTAGCAGCGGAGTTGCACCGGAACTCGATCAGGCATCTTGCGGTTGGTGTTGGCGGGCAGGTTGCCTTTGGCATGCAGTGGCAGGGCAGCGGCCCGTTAAAAACGCTCGTCGGCGTTCATCTGCAAGGGGCAGAGGTTCAACTGCTGGAGGCGCCAACACAAGCGCTGCGGGCCATGCAGGGCTATGTCGGCAGCATTGCTTTCACGCCGGACGCTAAAGCGATCGCCGTTACCTCGCCTCGGGGCGGTGTGGTGCAGCTATATGATGCCAAAATGCAGGGGCAGTTGGAAACTTTTGCAATGCCAGATGTTTGTGGCATCGCGGCGGTGGGCGAGACACTCACAGTCAGCTCGGGAAATGGCGAGATGCGGCACTTGCTCGGTTCGACTCGGCTTTTGCGGCGGCTCACAGAGCTGAGATGGGACAATCATTTGGTTCCGGTTGCCTGATGGGAACAAGGGCTAAAGTAGGTCTTTCAGTTTACTTTTCAGTATCTTACCGGTAGGCGCAGCGGGCAACTTCTCGGTCAGGACAATCTGTGAAGGTCGCTTGTAGCCCGCAAGGCGTTCTGCGGCGAAGCTGCGCAGCGTATCAATGTCAGGCGCGTCGTCCGCGCTCACTTCAACAAAGGCCACAACCAGCTCGTCTCCGTCACGTTTCACGCCGATCACCGCGCATTGGATGACTTGCGGGTGATCGTTGAGCGCCGCTTCAACTTCCGGCGGATAGACATTGAACCCGCCGTGAATGATCAGCTCTTTGGCACGCCCGGAGATGTGCAGGTTGCCTGCTGCGTCATAGCGGCCCAAGTCGCCACTGTGCAGCCAGCCTTCCGCGTCAAGCGCTTTTGCGGTTTCGGCGGGGTTGCGAAAATAGCCCTTCATGATACCGCCGCCGCCAACCAGAACCTCGCCAACATCGCCCTCGGCTCCGGCGGCAGCCTTGTCAAGCTTGACCGATACACCGGGAAAGGGCGTGCCGACAGAAATGTCATCATTGCTCTCGGTATGGCTGGTTAGGCATACGCCTGCGGTTGTTTCGGTCATGCCGTAACCGTTTTGAAGGGGAATGCCAAAGAAGGCCTCGGCGCGGCGTTTCCAGTCGATATCCAGAGGTGCTGCGCCTGAAGACACGTATCGTAGAGTGGTTGCTGGCAGGCGGGTGTGGCCTTGGCCCCTAGTGTAATGCATCAGCTGTGCGTGCATTTGCGGCACCGCCGAAAGGAGCGTAACGCCGGAAGTGAGCGCCTCATAGAGCTTGGCGGGCGAAAACCGCGGGGCCAGCCGGACGGAAGCACCGGCGATTACTGCGGCCATGACGATCGAGGTCAACCCGAAAACATGGCTGATAGGCAGCACCCCATAAAGGACGTCAGCCGGCGTGACATTGCGGGTTGTGCAAGTGGCCCCACCGCCGAAGATCAGGTTGTCATGGGTCAGCATTACGCCTTTGGGCGGGCCGGTTGTGCCGGTTGTGTAAAGCAGTGTCGCAACATCGCTCAGGCTGTCATCAGGTGAGGAGAGCAGAGCTTTGCCGCTCAGCCCTTCAAGAACCGGTTCAGCGTCAAACCGCGCGGCATGTGCGCTTGCTTCGGGCGAGACTTTGTCGCTGAACAGCAGCATCGCGGGCCCGGCATGTGCGATGATACGGTCAATCTCGGGTGCAGTCTGACGGGCGTTTACCGGCACAACAGCCGCGCCAACACGCGAGCTTGCAAATATCGCTGCGACAGCAGGAGCACAGTTCTCGACGACGGCCAATACACGGTCGTTGCGACGCACGCCCAGGTCGGACAGCTTGTCAGCCAATGCCGCGCTGGCGCGGGCCAAGTCGCTGTAACTCCATATGTTGCCGAGGCTGTCGCTCAACGCGGGTGCGTTGGGGCGGGCGCGGGCCTGTTCATCGAGCAACGCGTGGATGGGCTGGCTCATGCGTCTTTGTCCGGTTCAAAATTGGTGGCTCTTTTTTGCAGGAAAGCGCTGATGCCCTCTGCGGCTTCTTGGCCACCCTGCGCCTCGGCCATATACTTGGTTTCTTGGTTAAGAATGTCTTCAAAGGGGCTGTCGACCGCACGATTGACCAGCGCCTTGATGCGCGATTGCGCCACGCGTGGCCCTTTGGCGATCATCTGCGCCAATGCTTCGGCCTCCGCCAAAGCAGCGCCTGGTTCGCTCAGAGCATAGATAAGCCCGTGGCCTGCCAGCTTTTCGGTGGTGACTGCACGCCCCAGCAGGCAGATTTCCATCACCAACTGGCGGGGTAAGGCCCGGCTCAGGCTGTGGGTTAGCGCACCGTCCGGTGTGAGGCCCGCCTTCACGTATGCCGCGCTAAACTGGGCGCCCTTGGCCGCAACGACCAAGTCGCAGGCCAAGGCCAGCGACAAGCCGGCTCCAGCTGCGCCGCCCTCGATGGCAGCGACCACAGGCACCGGAGCGTCGTGCACCGCGCGGATCATATCATTGAGCACCCCGATCGAGCTGATGCGCTCGTCAAGCTGCATTTCGCGGCGGGTGATCAGAACGTTGAGATCACCACCTGAACAAAAAAACGCACCGCCGGTGAGCACAAAGCACCCGATGCGCGGCTCGCAGGCAAGCACAGCCGCCTGCGTCAAGGCCTCGACAAGGCTCGCAGATAGGGCACCGCGTTTCTCGTCACTGTTGTGGACGATCAGGTAGCTGCCCTTGTCTTCAAGCCTTGCGCTCATACGCCGACACCCAATGCAATAAACTGCTCGAGGTGGTGGTCGGTATCGCCAAAGCGGTGGTCGGCCATTGTGATACGTTTGGCAAAACGGCCAAGCGCATATTCCTGCGTCATGCCGATCCCGCCGTGCATCTGGATACTCTCTTCGGTGACCAAACGGCCCACGCGCCCGATGATATTCTTGGTTGCCGAGAGCACAAAGTCGCGCTCGTTTGGTGCTGCATCAAGGTTACCAGCTCCCAAGATCACCGCCGAGCGCGCTTGCTCCAGCTCGACCATCATGTCAACCAGCCGGTGCCTCAGCGCCTGAAAGGTGCCGATAGGGCGACCAAACTGCTTGCGGGTGCCGAGGTATTCAGCCGTCATCTCAACAGCCGTTTGCATACTGCCGAGCGTCTCTGCAGATACTGCCAATGTTGCGGCAGCCATAGCGGCCGTGATGGCGCCGTAGGCGTCTTCCATCAGGAGGGTCGCAGGCGTGTTCTCTAGCGTGATGTCCGCGCCGCGCCCGCCTTGGATCAGGTCATATGCGCGCAGGGTCAGCCCGGTCGCGGCCTTGTCGACGCGGTAAAGGCCGATGCCTTGCTCGGCTTCCGGCGTGCCTGCGTGGCGTGCTGAAATGATAAAGCTGTCAGCGCTGTCGGCACCGACGATCACAGATTTCTCGCCCGTCAGCTTTCCGTTCTCAAAACGGGTTTCGACCCAGTTGTAGTCATAGCGCGCTGCCTGTTCGTTGTGCGCAAATGCCAGCCGCTCGGAACCATCAATCAGCGCTTCAACGCTCTCGCCAGCTGCCGCAAGCAGCAGGCCTGGAAGCAAGGCATTGTCGATCAGCGGCACTTCAACGTCGGCGCGCCCCAACTCCTCAAACACCACGGACAAGTCAAAACCAGCGCCGCCAAAGCCGCCCTGAGCTTCGCTGAACAATGCGCCGATCACGCCCAACTCGGCGAGTTGCGGCCAGAGATCACCCTCGGCACCGGCCAGAAACCGGCGCAGGGTATCTTGCAGCATTTGCCGCTCTTCTGTCAGATCAAAGTTCATTTTGCACCTCTCATCATGTGCTTGGAGTAGATCTCGCGCTGGATCTCGTTGGAGCCTCCAAAGATCGCCAGCTTGCGATTGTTGAAGTAGGGGCCGGCCACTTCACCAGCATCATACGGATCGGGCAGGGGCGTGTTGCTGGCGTCTAGTGCGTCACTGGCAAAAGGCATTGCATGCGGGCCAACAGCGCGGCGGGCGAGGTCGGTTATCTCCTGTCGGATCTGCGTGCCTTTGATCTTGAGCAGTGAGCTTTCAACACCCGGCGCTTGCCCCGCAGCGGCCTTTGAAACGATGCGCAAATTGGTTGTCGCCATCGCCATCAGGTCTATCTCGACCTGTGCCATACGGGCGGCAAAATGCGGGTTCTCTATCAGCGGCCGCCCACGTGCCTGCACCTTCTTGGCTATGCGCTTCACTGCGGCTAAACCAGCCCGCGAAGAGCCGACACCAGCAATATTCGTGCGCTCGTGCGTCAGCAGATACTTGGCGTAGGTCCAGCCTTTGTTCTCTTCTCCGACAAGGTTTTCGACAGGCACTTTCACGTCAGTAAACCAGACTTCATTCACTTCGGCACCGCCGTCGATCAGCGTGATCGGGCGCACTTCAATGCCCGGTGTGTTCATGTCTATCAGCAAAAACGAAATGCCCTCCTGCGCCTTCGCAGTGGTGTCGGTTCGCACGAGGCAAAAGATCATGTTTGCGTGTTGCCCGAGGGTCGTCCATGTCTTCTGCCCGTTGACGATATAGTGGTCGCCCTCAAGCACTGCACGGGTTTTGAGTGAGGCAAGGTCACTGCCAGCACCGGGCTCGGAATAGCCCTGGCACCACCAGTCATCGCCGTTCAAAATGCGTGGCAACCAGTGGTCCTGTTGCGCCTTGGAGCCGAACTTTTGCAACACGGGTGCCAGCATCGAAAGCCCGAACGGCACGATGCGCGGCGCGTCGGCCATGGCGCACTCTTCTTCAAAAATGTTACGCTCGACCGCGCTCCACTCGGCGCCACCAAAGCTCTTTGGCCAGTTCGCGGCGAGCCAGCCACGGGCATTCAGCTGCGCGTGCCAAAACTCCATGTCAGACTTTTCAAGGTCTTGCGAGAGCCGCACTTTTTCAGACAGCTCCTTTGGCAGTTTCTCGGCCAGAAAGGCCCGCACTTCTGCGCGAAAGGCCTCGTCTTTCTCGGAATAACTCAGGTCCATGATTGCTCCTTAACTGCCGGTGTTGGCACTATGTATTTAGGTCGTCAAAACTACGGTTGCTGGCGACAAGCTCTTGCAAAAGCGGGGCCGGTTGCCAGAAGTGATCGTCTTCTTTGGCAAAGCCTTCGATGTCGGCAAGGAGGTTGCCGAGCCCCTGTATGTCGGCCCATTTGAGCGGCCCTCCGTGATAGCGCGGAAAGCCGTAGCCCATTAGCAGCACCATATCGACATCAAGCGGACGTCGCGCGATGCCCTCGCCAACAACTTTCGCCGCTTCATTGACCATCGCTGCCATATATCTGCGCAGGATGTCGTCGTCAGAAAACGTTTTTGGCGTTATGCCAAGGGCTGCGCGCTCTGCTTCAATTAACGGCATGACATCAGGGTTGATGCTCTTGGAACGGCCCTCGTAGATATAGTAGCCGCGTCCGGTTTTCTGGCCGAAATGCCCCGCCTCGCAAAGCTTGTCAGCATGCTCGGATACGCGCTCGCGGGGGTGTCTGTTCGGGGCAAGACGCTTGCGGTTGGCCCAGCCGATATCAAGCCCCGCCAGATCGGCAACCGCAAAGGGGCCCATGGCAAACCCGAAATTTTCCAGCACACGGTCAATCTCGTAAGGGGAGGCTCCGTCGAGGATCATATGGTCGGCAGCGGTGCGATAGGTCGAAAGGATGCGGTTTCCGATGAAGCCGTCACAAACCCCGGAGCGCACAGTAGTTTTGCCGAGCATTTTGCCAAGCTCAAAGCCCGTCGCGACAACATCAGGCGCTGTGGCATCGGCCACAACAACTTCAAGCAGCCGCATCACATGAGCGGGCGAGAAAAAGTGCAGCCCGATCACATCGGCAGGCCGCGTGGTGTTCGCCGCGATCTCGTTGATGTCGAGATACGAGGTGTTGCTCGCCAAAATTGCGCTCGGTTTGGCATGTGCTTCAATCTGCGCAAACACTTGCTTTTTGACGGCCATGTCCTCGAATACGGCTTCGATGATCACGTCGGCATCGCTCAAGGCGGCATAGTCAGCTGCGGTTGTAAGCGCAGTGCCGAGCATCGCATCATGCTTTTGCTGGCTGATTTTGCCGCGCTTGAGTGCGCCTGCAAGGTTGCCTGCAACGCGCCCGCGCGCGGCCTCGGCGGCTTCCTCCGTCATCTCGATCAAGCTCACGCGCAAGCCCGCCAGCAAAGCTGCCGTGGCAATGCCCGCGCCCATCGTTCCGCCTCCGATCACACCGATCGAGTTCAGCGCGCGGGGGGCAACGCCTTTGAGCTCAGGTAGTTTTGAAACCTGACGTTCGGCAAAGAACGCGTGGATCATTCCCTTGCGTTGATCAGTGTCCATAAGGCTCATAAACAAGCGCCGCTCTTCTTTGAGGCCCTCTGCAAACGGCAGGCTGGCCGAGGCTGCGACTGCGTCAAATGCAGTGACTGGCGCCAGTTGCCCGCGGGCTTTTTTGACAACTTCGGCGCGCATGGCGGCAAAGTCGGGTGCTTGCGGTGCAGGACGGGCGCCAACCGGCCGTGGCTTCGCGCCCTCTGCGACAAGCTCTGTCGCATACGCCAATCCAAGCGCGCGCGGCTTGCCGTCTTCAACCCTGTCGACAATGCCAGCCTCAAGCGCTTTTGCGGCACTCACAGGTCGCCCCGATGTGACCATAGCAACCGCCGTTTCGTAACCTGCCAACCGTGGCAGGCGCTGTGTGCCGCCAGCCCCCGGCAAAAGGCCAAGGTTCACTTCAGGCACACCAAGCTTTGTTGAGGGCAGCGCAAGCCGGTAATGACAGCTCACCGCAACCTCAAGCCCGCCGCCCAACACCGTGCCGTGCAGCGCGGCAACGACCGGAATAGGGCAGGCTTCGATCTCGTCGCACACCCCTGGCAGGCCGGGCTCGACAGGCGGCTTGCCAAACTCGCGAATATCAGCCCCCGCAAACCAAGTGCGACCTTCACCATAAATCAGCACCGCCTTCGCGCCCTCGGCAACTGCTCGCTTGATACCCTCACTGAGCCCGCGGCGCACCTCTGCGCCAAGTGCGTTCACAGGCGGGTTGTTGGCGGCGAGAATGACGATATCGCCGTCGCGTTCAAAGCTGATGCTCATTGGAGGCTCCCATGTATGCAAAACTGTGCTAGCGGGCTTTTGCCCGTTTCATGCGCAGTTTCGCTTGAACCGCGACCACAATTCAACCACTGATCAAAAAGCCGTTACGTCGCACTTGCTATTTTCCGTAGTAAAGCCGCTGCACATGTGCCGCTTCGGCAAAGAAAAGCCAGCGTCCGGCAGCCACACCGGCAACATGCGCAATGACGATCACAAGTGCCAGCACATGGCCGACGGGCAAGAGCAATAGTAGCGCGGCAGGCAGGGCATAGCCCAACACCAGCGCGATGATGCGCAACTTGAACGCATGCTTGCGGCCAACGTCATAAGCCATCTCTTTGAGCAGGTAGTTCTGCCCCGAATGTGGCGGCTCAAGCAAGCGCAGTTTGCCGATGCGGCCAAGCCCCGTGGCGCTTTCCAGTGTGGTGCCAGAAAGGCCTTTCTCGTCGCCCTTGATCCAGGCCCAAACCATAAGAAAACCAAGCATGGCCAAAAAGATACCAGCCATTCGGACTTGCCCCGCCAGCAGCGCACCACCGCCTAATGCATGCAGCAAGAAAACCGGCGGTGTGGTCCAATCGTGCCAGCGCGGCACGGTTTTGAGCTGGGTGTAGATCATCGAGGTGGTGAACACCGTTCCGATGCACAAAACGGCCCCGAGCAGCCCAACCATACGCAAGCGTATGTCAAAGAAGATCAGCGCAATCGCGTAGACAGCCATAACCAACAGCGATGCGACCGCCATAACGCCTTCACGGCTGAGCCAGCTCGACCGCCACTGGCTAAAGGCCTTGATCGCGTTCTTGGGGTTGGCCAAATGCCCGACAGAGGCCAGCAAACCTCCAACCGCCAGCGTATACCCAAGCGTAAAAAATCCGAAAGCAACCCAACCTGCGACAGGCGGTAAGCCAAGACCGAGGTAGGCCAACAAGCCAAAGCCGAGGCCCGAGAACATGGTGAAGATGATAACGGAAGGTGCTGGATGCATCAGAACTTCTCCAAGGCTTTGTCGAGCCAGCCAAACAAGCCTGCAGCGTCTTTATACTTAGGCTCAAGCGCGGCGTCTGACGGCACATCTTTAAGTCGTGGCGGCAGGTATTTATTCACAGGTTTGGTGCCCATTTCCGGCATCAGGTCCATGCCCTCGCGCTCGGCCACAAGGCGGCTCACATCGCTGTCAGGGTCGCCCAAATCGCCAAAGTGGCGCGCACCGGCAGGGCAGGTGCGCACGCAGGATGGCACGCGGTCTTCTTCGGGGATGTTCTCATTGTAGATGCGATCAACGCAGAGCGTGCATTTCTTCATCACACCGAAAATCTGATCGAGCTCGCGCGCCCCGTAAGGGCAGGACCACGCGCAAAGACCGCAGCCCATGCAGTCATCTTCATTGACCAACACGATACCGTCTTCCTCGCGCTTATAACTCGCGCCCGTCGGACATACGGTAACGCATGGTGCGTCTTCGCAGTGCAGGCATGACTTGGGGAAATGCACTGTTTGCGAGCATCCGCCGCTCTCGGGCTGCGCTTCAAAACTGTGCACACGGTTGAGGAAAGTGCCCTGTGGCTCGGCGCCGTATGCGTCAACATCTGACAGGGCCGTGCCATAGTTCGAGGTGTTCCATTCTTTGCAAGACACAACGCAAGCATGGCAGCCAACGCATGTGTCCAAGTCGATCACAAGGCCGAGTTTTTTCTCGGTGCTTTTCGGCAGATCTGTCATGCGGCCTCCTCGAAAGCTTGCGTGGCGAAGGCATCAAGGTCGGCATTAAACCGCTCCGGCTTCTCCCAAAATGGTGCATGGCCTGCGTCATCATACTCATAAAACGTTGCGCGCGGTATGGTGGCGACAGCTTCCTCAACCATCGGCCGCGTTACCAAGCGCTCCTGCGCGCCCCAGTTCACGAGGCAGGGGCGGCGCATTCTAGCGGCGGTCTCGCGGTAGTCCTCGTTTCGCATTCGGCAGGCGCGGCGCACATGCGGTTTGCACATCATATTGAACCAGACCATGTGGTTGAAATCTTCCGGCTCGGGTTGAGTTGCAAAGCAGGCCCGCAAAAAGGCCTCGACGGCTGCGTGCTGCACATTCTTGTCTTCTTCATACATGCCCAATGCCGCGACGTCCGGATCATCGAGCCTTGATTTGCGCGCCGCCTCTGACAGGTAGCGCCCTGTTGTCAGCGAAGAGCCAACAAGCCCGCTGCCGGCCAAAGCATCATCGCCATATGCGCGGATATAGTCATTGACGATCCAACCGCCCATCGACCAACCGATCAGGAGCGGTTTGTGCAATTCGAGCTGCTCGATCACGGCAGCAATGTCAGCGGCCCATGTCGCCGAGGTGCTATAGGCTTCCGCCTCATCAGGCGCCTGAGAGAAACCATGCCCGCGCAGGTTCGGCATAATCAGCCGGTATTTCTCGGTCAAAAACGAGCGCTCTTGGCGCTTGAAGCTTTCGGAACATTGCGACCAGCCATGTATCAGGATGATTTCAGGGGCGTTGAGCGGCCCGACATCCGACATCGAAAGCGTCACACCTCCGTGGCCTTCAACCCATGTGTTTGCGCGCCGTTCCATCAGAAGTCCTCCCCGTAGCTGACATTCTTCGGCCCTTTGCCGACAGGGCTTTTTGACGATGGCAGCTGTGGTTCGCTCTGATTTCCCTTATGCCCTTTGGTATCAGCCTTCTCGATCTTCACCCGCAAGTCAAACCACGCGGCTTGGCCTGTAACAGGATCAGAGTTCGCCCAACGGAGCCCGTCGCCCTTTGGCGGCAAAAGCTCGTTGATCAGGTGGTTGAGCAAAAAGCCCTGCTGGGTTTCCTGAGCATCCTCAGACAATGCCCAAGCACCGCGTTTTTTGCCGATGGCATTCCATGTCCAAAGCGTCTTGCCGTTCACGCCGTCCATGCGCGCGACAGGAACCTTGATGCGCCCGTGCGGCGAGGTGAGATAGGCCCAGTCGCCGTCTTCAAAGCCGTGTTGCTCCCAGACATTGCCAGGCACGAACATCTTGTTCACACCGGTAATCTGACGCAGCCAAGCGTTCTGGCTACCCCATGAATGATACATATGCATGGGCCGTTGCGTGAGTGCGTGCAGCGGGTATTCTTCTTCGCTCACAAGGCTTTGCTCGTAAGGCGCATACCAGTGCGGTAGCGGTGTCATGGCCTGCACAAGTTGCGCGCGCAGGTGCTCGGGCGGCTGTCTGTCGCCGTAGCCCTCAGCTGCGAGCTGCATTTTGCGCATCGGCTCAAGGTAAAGGTTGAACACGTAAGGCGCGGGGGCATCAAACAGGCCGATTTTTACAGCCCAATCCTGATACCCTTGGTTCCACGGCTTGTAAAACTGCGCATCGTCGGGCAGATGCGCGCTCCAGAACCCGCCATTGGCGATGTATTTATCAAGCTGCTCGGAGTTCGGTTTGCCACGGCCTTCTTCCGTTCCATCACCACGAAAGCCCGCCAAAGGCCCAACACCAGGGCGGCGCTCGTGGTTGACGATATAGTCGGCATAGTCTGCATACTTTTGGCTGCCGTCTTCATTCACAAACCCGGGCAGGCCAAGCCGCGCACCAAGGTCGCATAATGCCGACTGAAAGCCCTTCACATTGCGGTCTGGCTCAACCACAGGCCAGCGGATCGCATCGGCGGCGGCATCCGCCTCGCAAATCGGGCGGTCGAGCAATGAGATACAGTCGTGCCGCTCCAGATACGTGGTGTCAGGCAGGATCAGATCAGCATATGCAACCGTCTCGGAGCTATAAGCATCCGAGTAGATGAAATGCGGGATCACATACTCGCCGCTTTCGTCTTTATCTGTCAGCATGTCGATCACCGAAGAGGTGTTCATCGACGAGTTCCAAGCCATATTGGCCATATACATAAACAGCGTGTCGATCTTGTAAGGCACACCAGCATGCGCGTTGGAAATGACCATATGCATCAGCCCATGCACGCTCATAGGGTTTTCCCACGTGAAGGCCTTGTCGATACGCTGTGCGCTGCCGTCTTTGTTGATCAGCAGGTCTTCCGGCCCCATCGGATAACCAAGGTGCGGCCCGGGAAGCGGCTGTCCGGGCACGTCGGCGCCGTGCGGCTTCGGATGCGCTTCCGGCGGCTTGGGGTAGGGCGGCTTGAAGCGAAAACCGCCGGGCACTTCAACGCTGCCAAGCAGGATTTGCAGGATGTGCAGCGCGCGGCAGGTCTGAAAGCCGTTGGAATGCGCCGAGATACCACGCATCGCATGAAACGAGACAGGCCGCCCGATCATCTGCGCGTGCTTCTCGCCTTTCCAGTCAGTCCAGGGTTGATCAATCACGATCTCTTCTTCAAAGGCCACGCGCGCCAGATCAGCGGCGATCGCCCTGATGCGCTTGGCCTCAACGCCGCAGCGCTCTTCGACGGCCTCGGGCGCATATTGCGCATCCATGTAAGCCTCGGCGAGCAGCTCAAACGCAGGCCGATACGTGCTGCCAGCCTTGCGATAATGGCCAGACAGCTTGGGCTTTACACCCGCGCCGTCATAGTCGGCCGGCTTGCCAGTGGCGCGGTCAAGCACCTGCGCTTTGCC
Organism: Lentibacter algarum; assembly: GCF_018860975.1. Classification (GTDB taxonomy): domain Bacteria; phylum Pseudomonadota; class Alphaproteobacteria; order Rhodobacterales; family Rhodobacteraceae; genus Lentibacter; species Lentibacter algarum_A. The sequence continues at coordinate 199,962 of NZ_JAHKQI010000010.1, read as the reverse complement.
GCTCTCACTGCGCAAAAACAGCCCCGCATCCGGCCCGCTCTCAGCACAATTCACCAAAAAACCAGCGTTGGTGTAGCGGCTCAGGTAGTTGAGGTCGATCTGCCCCGCCTTGAGCAACTCATGGATCAGCGCCATGATAAACAAACCGTCAGTGCCCGGAGTGATACCAACCCAGTCATCTGCAATCGCGTTATAGCCAGTGCGAATGGGGTTCACCCCGATCACCCGCGCACCACGTTCCTTGAGTTTACCAAGGCCGATCTTGATCGGGTTGCTGTCGTGGTCTTCGGCAACGCCAAAGATCATAAACAGCTTGGTGCGGTCCCAGTCGGGCTGCCCGAACTCCCAGAACGCGCCGCCCATCGTGTAGATACCCGCCGCGGCCATGTTGACCGAACAAAACCCGCCGTGCGCGGCATAGTTGGGTGTGCCAAACGCCTGCGCCCAAAGTGAAGTGAAGCTCTGGCTTTGGTCGCGTCCCGTGAAAAACGCCAGCTTCTCGGGCGCACTCTCGCGAAGTGGCGCCAGCCAGCTCTCGGCAATGCTATAAGCCTCATCCCAGCTGATCTCTTCAAACTCGCCCGAGCCGCGCGGCCCGACCCGTTTCATCGGCGCATTCAGACGCGAGGGCGCATAGTGCTGCATGATGCCAGCCGAGCCCTTAGCGCATAAAACGCCCTTGTTCACAGGATGGTTTTTGTTGCCTTCAATGTATTTAACTTTGCCGTCTTGCATATGAACATTAATGCCGCAGCGGCAGGCGCACATGTAACAAGTGGTCTGGCGTATCTCGTCAGAGACTTTCGGAGAAGGGCGTGCAGAGATTTTGCCAGACGTCTTGCCAGACCTCTTGCTAGAAGTCCCGCTTGTCGCCTCGTCATTATCTGTCGCCATGATGCGCATTCTCGTCTTGATTTGAGCTGCCCGTGATCAGGCGCTGTCCTGTTGCAAAAAAGGATGCCGCAGCAGCTTTGGCGCGTCAAAGAATTTCCTCTGTCTGCATTTGTCCGCCAGACATCTCACAAAGGCTGGCATAGCACCACAGCAGGTAAAACAAGGGGGCATCGGCGCATTGGCGCTATCTGATCAGCCAGCTATTTGCAAACTGGAGTCATTGTTTGTCGGTTGATAAGGCCAGTTGTGCGGTGCTTGTAACAAAGCGCGCCGCCAAGTCGCGCCTTAAACTGCGCGCGTGTTGATTCGAATTTTCGTTAAGAATAGTTTGAATGCGTTGCAAATTTCCGGATGGCCCGCAAAAACTTCATTTCCGAATGAGAAACAATCCAGTTCAGCTTAGAATTGTGAATTGATTCACCTCGGCGTTGGGGCGTCAGGTTTTTGCTCATGGCTGCCTTTTGCGTGAAGAGGGACGTAAACGCGCGTTTCGAACTTCATCAACCAAGCCCGATAAGCAGCCAAATACTGATTTGAGCGACATTTCCGGGCGCGATTGTTGTGAATGACGCGACTTGGCGGCAATTCCCCTTAAACTGTTTCCAAATGGGCGCTAATTTGCAGCTGTGAGCAGTGCTAGATGTTTGGCCGCCTTGGTTGGATGTTTCAGCACCGTCTAGTGTTTCTAGTTCTCGCTGAGGTTGTATCGGCAAAATCGTGATCGGTAAATTTCGACGCTATCAGACGAGGTTTGAACGCGCAGAAAAGTCGTAAGAGTTTTTGAGCAATTGACTTAAAAACTGCCATAGGCCTAACAAGGCTTGTTCCCAACGGTTCGGGCACTGCTTGTGTGCTTTGAAGAGACGGAACACGCTTGGGGAGCGCTACACGATATCTGAATTCCTTGGGGGTCAAGCTGCCAGACCACCTCAACGGGAAATCAATTCTGCGCCTTGTGTTGCGCGCCAGACGGCCTTATCGGCCCGCGGCCACAACCCAGACACAGAACTTTCATGGCAGAGGTGTATGAGTGGCGCGAGCCATGGGTGAGATGATGAATGAACGCGTGACAACTCGTTTGAACTTGGCAGAGCTACGGCAGTTGCTCGACATGGCGCCCGCGCGTCATGCCGGCAGTGCGTATCGTTCGCATGCCAAACGTCTTCTCGACATACTGCTGGTTTTGGTCACGATTGTGCCGGCCATCATGATCCTCGTTCCGCTGATGGCGCTGATCGCACTTGATGGGCGCGCACCGATCTATACCCAAAAGCGTTTGGGTATGGGCGGACGAAGCTTCCGTATGTTCAAGCTGCGCACGATGGTTGCAGATGCCGATCAGATACTTGAGGCCTACCTCGACAAGAACCCGGCTGCACGTAGCGAGTGGGACGACACCCAAAAGCTCAAGAATGATCCGCGGATCACATTCTTTGGCCGCTTCTTGCGAAAGTCTTCAATTGATGAGCTGCCGCAGTTGCTGAATGTCCTGCTCGGGCACATGTCGCTTGTTGGGCCGCGCCCGATGATGGAAGGTCAGCAAAGCCTTTACCCGGGCCGCGCATACTATGCGATGCGTCCAGGTATCACTGGGTTTTGGCAGATTTCCGAGCGCAACGAGAGCAGCTTTTCGCAGCGCGCCGAGTATGACACGCTTTACTATCGCGAGCTGTCGTTCAGAACCGACATGCACGTGATGCTGCGCACAGTAACCGTAGTGTTCAAGGCGACAGGCTACTAAGCCGCGCTTCAAACAGTTCGCCAGCAGACTTTCCCCACTGATCCCAGTTGAGCCGTGCGTCGTAGTCCTGTCGTGCGGCATCGCGCATGTTGCGGTAGCCGTCCGGTGCGTTGATATGCTGTAGGATCAGCGCGGCAAACTCGGCCGCTCCAGCGCCCGACTCCAGGGCATGGCCCGTCAGGCCGTTTTGCACCGGCACGCCGCCGACATTCAGGCATATCACCGGCAGACCAAACGCGGCCGCCTCGCAAAAGGCAAAACCCCAGCTTTCGAAACTGGGTTGCACCATGAAGTGAGCCTGCCGGAACGCCGCTTCAAAAACCGCCGCGTCTTCGGGCAGGGCTTTGTTCAATGAGGGGTGCACAGTGACCTGTTCGTTGCAGTGAAACTCCGGCGGCGTGGTGCCGATCACAGTGAGCCGCGCATCAACGCCCTTGTCACGTAGCAACATCATCGTTTCAAAAGCTTGCGGCCCGCCTTTGGCGAACCAGTCACGCCCGACAAGCAGCAAGTTAACAGGCGTGTTTGGGGCAAGCGGCACGGGAACAGGCGCTTCGGGCGGGTCGATATTTGCGCCCCAAGGCAACACAAGGCTCTGGCTGTCAGTTAGCCCATAGAGCGCATCTGCCTCGCGTTTGAGCCACTCGGACGGCCACAGGGCAAGGTCAAGCTGTTGGTAAATCCGCCGCTCGGCGCGTTCTGTCAGCGGATCAAGCAAACGACGCGAAGCCCAGGACGAGCCAAAACTCTGGCCGACTTCCGAGCGCTTGTAGACGCTGAATGTTGCGTCTGCAGTATAGGCCGTAAGCAAAGGATAGGGCGCTTTGAAATGTGTGAATGACTGAAAGGAATAGGCCCCGAACACAACGTCATATTGCTTGTCAGCCAAGGCCCGCGTCACGTTGCGCGAGATGATCTTGCCAAGCAGCAAATGCAAACGCCATCGCAGCCGCAAATTAGCACTGTCAGGCAGAGCATAGATCGCCTTGCGCACACCTTCCACGGCCCCCCAAGCCTGCGGCAAAATATCAACTTCGCCAACATGTTTCTTGAGTGCGCCATAAATCCGCGCGTTGCCGCCTGAATAGGGCTGCGCGTGCTCGGGGCTTATGTCGCACAGATAGGCGATTTTCATAGAGTTTCGTCCTCGGAGCCGTTGCTGGGCGTATAAGCGCTTCGTTCGGTGCGTTATGGTGCGTTATTATGCCCACGTTTGTCGGGGAATTCATGTGAAATGTTAAGAAAGAAGCGACAAGCCCCTGCAGCCCGTGTAAAACACCAGAAAGCTGAGCGGGGGCGCAGTAGGAACAAAGCGACGAAATGCCAAACGCACTCGCCTTTCTGACACTGGCAAGCTGGCCTCTGATCTCACTGGTTATGTTTCGTAAACTGCCAGTCGGGCGCGCAGTGATATGGTCACTGCTGGTTAGTTACCTCTTCCTGCCACCGCCGCCGACTGTGTTTGACTTTCCCGCAATGCCGCCACTCGACAAAGAAAGCATACCCGCGCTTGTTGCCTTCCTGATATGCCTGTTCATGTATAACAAGCAGTTGATATTGCTGCCAAAATCAAACGTTGTAAAGGTTTTGATGGTGGTTTTCGTGCTCACGCCGCTCGCGACAGTGCTGACCAACGACGAACCGATCTTCTTTGGCCAAGTTGGGTTGCCAGGGTTGCGGCTGGTTGAAGGGGTCGCCCTGATGGTGCAGCAGGCTATGGTTCTCATGCCCTTCATTCTGGCCTATAGCTTTTTGAAATCCGAGGCCGACCAACGCGATATTCTGTTCGCATTTGTGGTGCTTGGGGCGATTTATTCGGTGCTAATGGTGCTTGAAGTGCGGCTCAGCCCGCAGCTCAATTTGTGGGTATACGGCTACTACCAACACTACTTTGACCAGCTCATCCGCTTCGGTGGATTCCGCCCGATCGTGTTTTTGTATCACGGTCTGTGGGTGGCGCTGTTCGCTGTGATGATGCTGGCCGCCGCCGCTGCATTGTTTCGTCATTCTCAAGCGCGAGCTAAAGTCATCTACGCAGTCTTTACGGGCTACTTTACGTTCATCCTGATCATCTGCAAATCAGTTGCTTCGCTGGGCTATGCGGCGGTGATGGTGCCGTTTATCTTGTTTGCAGGGCGCATATGGCAGTTTCGGCTGGCGGCGGTGCTGGGCATTCTTGCTGTGGCTTACCCTATCCTGAAAGGGCTCGAGTATATCCCGGAGCAATACATGCTTGAACAGGCCACCGCGATTGATCCGGACCGCGCAGGCTCGCTTCAGTTTCGCTTTGACAACGAAAGGGTGCTGCTTGACCGGGCGCTGCTAAAGCCGGTGTTCGGATGGGGAAGCTGGGGGCGCAACCATATCCTTGATCCTGTTACTGGCCGCATCCTGACGGTGACGGACGGGCGGTGGATCATTACGATCGGGGTCTATGGCTGGGTCGGGTATCTGGCCGAGTTTGTGTTGTTCAGTTGGCCATTGTTTGTGCTCTTTTCGCGCAGCTTTGTGCTCGGCCGCGAGCAACATGTCTCGCCTTACCTTGGCGCTTTGGCACTGATCCTGGGCTTCAACTTGTTTGACTTGTTGCCAAACGCAACCATCACCTCGCTGACCTGGTTGCTCTCGGGGGCGCTGCTTGCCTATACCGAGGGCTCGCTACCAACCCGCCGCGAGGCAAAAATGAACATAAAAACAATCATGTGAGTGACTATGGCTGCGCGACTTAAAGTTCTGATCCTCGCTGATGAGTGCAACCCCGAGTGGCCCTCGCTACCGATCGTGGGTTACAAATATGCACTCGAGATCGCCGAGCATTGTGACGTGACGGTGGCGACACATGTGCGCAATCGCGAGAACATCGAAAAGGCGGCGGCGGGGCTGAACGTTGTCTATATTGACACGGAATGGCTGGCCGCACCGATGTTCAAACTCGCGCGGTTTTTGCGCGGTGGCGAGGAGGTGGCTTGGTCAACCTCGATGATGATGAACTACCTGCCGTATCTCGCATTTGAGCGTGGTGTTTGGCAGCATTTCAAACCGGCGCTTAGGGCCGGAGAGTTTGACATTGTTCACCGCATCACGCCGATGTCACCGACGCTGCCGAGCTACATTGCCAGCAAAGTGAAGGTGCCGTTTCTGATCGGGCCGCTCAACGGCAACCTTGACTGGCCGCAAGAGTTCCTTGAGGAGCAGGCTCGCGAAAAAGAGAAGCTGCGCGGCCTGCGTGGCCTGTATAAATACTTGCCCTATGCGCGCAGCACATACCGTAAGGCCGCGGCTGTGCTAACCGCGTTCGAGCACACCCGCGCTGACCTGACGGGTGTTGAAGACGCGCGCATTGTTATGGTGCCGGAGATCGGTTTTGATCCGGAGATTTTCCATACCAAAGGTGCCAAGCCTGCGGGGCAACGCGGGGATGACGGCAAGCTGCACTTCCTTTATGCGGGGCGGCTTGTGCCCTACAAACTGCCCGAACTGCCGATACGCGCCTTCGCCGCGTCACCTGCCTTGCAAGCGCACCATTTGCACATTCTCGGTAGCGGGCCGGAAGAGGAGCGGATGCGTGCGGTGATCGCCGAGTTCGGCCTTGAAGGCTGTGTGACTATGGAAGGCCGCAAGACCCAAAGCGAAGTCGCGGATTTGATGCGGCGCTGTGACGGGTTCATCTTCCCGTCGATCCGCGAACTCGGCGCGGGCGTGGTGATCGAAGCGATGGCCTGCGGAATGCACTGTCTGGTTGCAGACTACGGAGCCCCCGGGGCTTTGGCTTCTGAGGGCCGAGGCGATGCAGTGCCAATAGCGCAGATTGACGCGATGGTCGCCGGGTTTGCCGAACGGCTTGAAGCTTGCGCCGCCGAACCTGCGCATATGGCAGAATGTGCAAAGCGTGCGCAGACCTATGCAGATGGCAACTTTACTTGGGCGCAAAAGGGAGCACATGCGGAGCAGTTGTATCGGGCTGTTATCGCCGGTGATGAATTGCGGAGGTTTGACTTTAGCTGAGGGGATTGATCGAATTTTGCTGCGCAAAATCCGACAACGGGGGCCAGCCCCCGAACCCCCGGGATATTTTGCCAAGAAAAAGTTAGTGCGTTGGCTTTGCGGGGATGCCTGCGAGTGTGCTGTTGTCGGCGGCGTCTTTTGTTAGCACTGCATTGGCGCCGATGGTGACGTGATCACCAACCGTGAGTGGACCGATCAGCTTGGCGCCTGCGCCGATATCAACATGACCGCCCAAGGTGACAGGGCCGGCGAGGGTGACTTGGTGAAAGATCATACAGTTGGGGCCGATTTTGGCTTTGGGGTGAATGATGATACCTGTCGGATGTGTTAAGCGCAGGCCTCCGCCGATTTCGGTTGTCAGGTGAATTTCGCATTGGGTGATCAGCGACCAGAACCAATGGTTGAGCACCCAGTATTTCGAGGCCATTTTGGCCAGCATGCCTCTCCGGTTTTGCAGGGCCTGATAGCGGCGGATCGCGCGCAGAAGCTTGCGGCCCGGATCCCAAAAGCTCTGGATGGTTTCGCGGCTCCAATCGGGGTCAGAAGCCGATACATTGCTGTCGTTTGACATTTTGTTCCCTAAAAATCGCGGCTTGGACCCTATTCAGCGGTATAAAGGCCTTAAACATGCTTGCAAGAATTTGCGCCAAGCGCAACACTTGGCGAGCTTTTTCGGGGAGATGAGATGCTAGTTAAATGGATGGCAGCGGCACTGGTTTGGGTGCTGACGACGCAGGGCTTAGCGGCGAAAGATGCGCGGGTGTATTTCTTTGGCAATTCATTGATAAACCACCTTGAGGGCGGTGCCGAAACCACTGTGCCTTACTGGCTTGGCAAGCTGGCCGAGGCCGATGGGCAAGGGTTTAGCGCCGACGGGCAATGGGGCTTTCTGAGAGACTTTGCACGCGAGGGTAAGCCGCTTTCCAACTGGTCGATCACCGGTGTGCGCCCGTCGTGGAACCGCGACAACGTGAGTTTTGCTGCAACGCCGTTCACAGCGATCGTCACCAATCCGGCAAATTTCGTGCAGTATCAGTCGCCCGATGCGCCCTATGACGGCGCCAATGCCGATAATGCCTCGCCTCTGTCAACATTGCTCAAGCTCTATGACACCCACGTTGCGCCGCGCCCCTTGCTTGTTTACGAGGGCTGGGCGGAGATGGCAGGCATCGCGGGGAACTTTCCGCCGCGCACAGCCGGCGAACGCAAGTATCATGGCTTCAACCGCGGCGAGTATCATGACTGGTATGTAACCCTAATCAGCCAGTTCAAGGCTGAGCGGCCTGATGCGCAAGTCAGTCTGATCCCGGTTGCGAGCAGCCTTTCAACTCTGTTCTCAGAAGCCCCGCTTAACAAGCTCGCGGCGACAGACCTTTACATTGATGATGCCCCGCACGGCACCCCGACACTTTATTTTCTAGCGGCTTTGGCGAGTTATCCGGCGCTGTTCGGGCGGCCCGCTCCGAGCGACATCAGCTTGCCGGACAGCCTGCATCCGTTGGTGAAAGACAACTTGCCAGCGATCACCGCACGGCTTGCTGATTTGCTTGGATCGCCGCAAGAGGCGCGCGCGGTTCAAACGCCAACGCCCACCGAGGAACCACAAATCAAACTGCAACCAGTGCTAGAACCATCGCAAGCCAGCTTTGATACGCCTCAAGGGCAAGTCGCAAACCCCTCGCTGGCCTTTGGACTGGACGGGATATCTGACTGGTCAACCCAGCACCCGTTTATCAACATCATGAAAACCGCGAGGCCGTGGATCGGGCATTCGGCGGCACAATGGGGCGCTTTTCCGACGGAGGACCTCGCCGCAGCGGGTGTGTTTGATGACCACGGCTACCCGAAGTTCATCCCCGATGGCGCGCTCAAGCTTGAAGCCTTTGTGATGACTGACCAGCCCGAAGCCGCAACCGATATGGCAGGGCGTTACCGTATCCGCTGGAAAGGCGAGGGCAAACTTTCGGTCGCGGGCCGTGGTCAAACCGAGCGCATGAGTGGCAGCGACAACGAGACATGGCTTGACTACACGCCCGGCGAAGGCCTTGTGGCTATCGCCATCACCGAGACTGATCCACAAGGCAGTGGCAACTACATCCGAGATATCGAGATTGTGCGCGAAGATCACATCCCGTTGCATGACGCTGGTGTGCTGTTCAATCCCGGTTGGATAAAGGTGATCGCCAATGCGCGCTCGCTCAGATTTATGGACTGGATGCTCACCAACGGCTCACCTGTGAGCACATGGGAAGGCCGCCCGAAAGTTGAGCATTTCTCTTACGCGTGGCGCGGTGTGCCAGCTGAAGTGATGATAGCACTGGCAAATCAAGTCGGCGCCGACCCTTGGTTTTGCATGCCGCACGCCGCCGATGACGCCTATTCACGCCACTTTGCCGCGCTGGTGAAGCGTGACCTTGACCCGCGCCTCATGACCTATGTCGAATACTCGAACGAGGTCTGGAACCACATCTTCCCGCAGACAAAATGGAATGTTGCCGAGGCCACAAAACGCTGGGGTAAAAAAGCCGAGGGTGACGGCTGGATGCAGTTTGCCGGCCTGCGCGCCGCTGAAGTCATGAACATCTGGAGCGAGGTCTACGGCTCTGAAGCCGAGAGCCGCTTGGTGCGGGTCATGGGCGTTCATACCGGTTGGCTCGGCCTTGAAGAGCCGTTCATGACAGCGCCTTTGTTTGTCGCCGAGGGCGGTAAGCCCCCGCAAGACAGCTTTGATGCCTACGCTGTGTCCGGCTACTTCGGCTTTGACTTGGGGCTAGAGGAAGAGAACCTGCCGAAAGTCAGACAGATCGTGGCAAAGTCTGTCGCCAACGCCGAGGCAGCAGCGCGCAAACGCGGTCTCAAGCGCAAACTGCTTGAAGAGGCTATCGCACCGGTGAAGTTTGATGAAGCCTACCCGAAAGTCGCTGAACTGTTGTGGGAAGGGTCATTTTCCGAGCTTACCGATACCTTCTGGCCGTATCACGCACGCCTTGCCGAAAGGTCAGGCCTTGATCTGATCATGTATGAGGGCGGCACGCACGTCACCCCGCATGGCGAAGCCTTGAATGATGAAGACTTGGTAAGCTTCTTTGTGTCGTTCAACTACCACGGCGAAGTCGGCAAGCTTTATGAAGAGCTTCTGCGCCGCTGGCGGGCGCAAGGCGGGCAGCTTTTCAATGCCTTTGTTGATGTCGCGCCCGCAACCAAATACGGCAGTTGGGGTGCTTTACGTCACTTGCAAGACGTAAACCCGCGCTACGACTCCCTGATGGCCGCAAACGCGCTCGCGCCTGATACCGAACCGCGGGCTCCCGGCACTTTTTTGCAGGGCATCACCCGTTTTGGCGGGCAGGGGCCTGACGAACTGATCGGAACACCCGAAGAAGACGCGCTTGTCGGCGGGCCGGGTGATGACGTGATGCGCTCAATGGGTGGGGCTGATCACTTTCATGGTGGCGGCGGCTTTGACATTGTTGAGCTGCCGGGGAAGGCGTCCGAGTATGAAGTGCGCAGCCGCGATGGGCTTGTCCTCGCGACACGAGGATCGGTTACGTCACAGCTGCGTGACGTCGAAACCTTGTATTTTTCGCAAGAGCCGACGCGTAAATACCGGCTCACAGCGAAGCGCTAACACAAAGGCAACGCGCGCTGCGTTAAGTTAATTTGTCTTAACCATTGGCCGCTCAAAACTGTCAGCACGCATTATGCACTGCGGTATGCACTGTGGTATGCACGCGAGTCACAGCTTGGCTTTTTGGGCGCTGGTGAGGCGTTAACTATGACGCCAATTGGCGTCATGCGTGGTTTTCGGCCTGCAAGACGCCTTCGATCAGAGTTTCGGCGCCACGCTTGGAAGAAAAGCCCTCGACAATGCGCTTTCGTCCGGCTTCTGACAACGCAGTTAGCCGCGTTGTGTCGCTTGCAAGCGCAGCAATTGCGGTGGCTAACGTGGCAGGGTCTTTCGGCGGGACAAGCACGCCGTCGATGCCATCCCTTATCAGTTCCGGCACACCGCCTGCGTCGGTTCCGATTGTCGGCACACCGCAACTCATCGCTTCCATGTAGGCGACACCGAGCGGCTCGTGCCAGCTTGCCAGCACAAAGATATGTGCCTGCAATATTTTGTCTTTGACTGCATCCGCGTCGATCGCTCCAAGCAAAGTAACATGCTCTTGTAGTTCTAGCTCGATAATCTTGTCACGAAGCACATTGTAGTAGCCGCCGCCGCCGTCATCGTCTTGTCCGGCAATCTCAAGTTTTGCATCAATGCCTTGATCACGCAGTATTTTTACCGCATCCATCGCGTCTTGATGGCCTTTGACAATGTTCAAACGACCGCAGGAAAACAACTTGAGAGGGGCCGCGGGGTGAGGCGGGGCATAGGGCGCGGGGCGCTGCAAATCATCGGTATCAACGCCCATTGGCTGCAAATACGTGGCCTTGGGCATATCGTCGCCAATAGCCTCGCGCAACTCGCCGCGCAGCTTTTCTGTGATCACCGTGCCGAAGCGTGCATGCCGCCATTTGAACGCCTGCCCGGGGCCGTAATCTGACATCGGGCCATGCAGCGTGAGTGAGTAATCCAGCCCATACATGAGCTTGGCGAGGGCACAAATTGTTGCGGCACGCCGTGCAGAATGCGCGTGAACATGACGGATGTTTTCCGCCTTGCAAGCCTTGGCAAGCCGGCGTGCCGCGGGCAGTGAAACCAGCACATCCTTGGCAAATTCAAACGGCTCATTGGCAAGATCACGCCAGATTTTGAACAGTGGCACCCTTATCATGGCTGCGAGTGCATTTAAGGGTTCAAAATCAACCAGATACGTTGTATTCTGCATCGCCTGATCCGACCAGGCGTGAGAGATCAGCCCTTGCACCGGAGGGCGGGTGCTAAAGAGCGTCACATTGGTGCCCAAGTTCTGTAGTTCAAGGATTTCACGCCAAAAGAACATATGAGTTTGACCGGGGAACTGAGGGATCAAAATGCCAATTTTTTCGAGAGTTTCGTGGGTTTTTACCAAGTCAATTCGCTCCCATTTTTCGACCCGTAAACAGCATGCAAACGAGGCAAACACCAACGTGATTTCACGGGCAGTTTGCACCGCCGAACCAAGTCTGCGCAACCCTCTCGTTGGGGAGGGTTCCGCATGGCAGGTTTGAGCATCATTCTTCCTGCCAGTAACGAGGCAGAGGAGATCGGCGGGTGCCTTGAATCCCTGCTGAAATCTGATCCGAAACCGGGGTATGGATCGGGTTCTATTCCGGTTCCGATGCCGATTGAAGTTGTCGTTGTGGCAAACGGATGCTCTGATCAAACCGTTGATGTTGCTAGGAAATATGCGCCGCGATTTGCAGCAATGGGGTGGGATTTTACGGTTCTTGATCTCGCTGAAGGCGGCAAAATGGGGGCTCTCAATGCCGGTGATGCGGTAGCCATGCACCGCGCGCGCGCATACCTTGATGCCGACGTGCGTTTGGGGGCTGGTTTGCTTGATCAACTGGCACGGGTTTTGCAGTCTGAAAAACCGATTTATGCCAGCGGTCAATGTGTGATCGCACCGGCGCAAAGCTGGGCCACACGCGCCTATGCGAGGATCTATGCAAAGGTGCCTTTCATGACCCACGGCACCCCTGGCTGCGGCCTCTTCGGCGTCAGCGCATCGGGCCGAAGACGATGGGGCAAGTTCCCGGACATCATATCCGACGACACCTACGTCCGCCTAAGCTTCGCGCCCGAAGAACGGTTGAAACTACGGGGCAAATACGCGTGGCCATTGGTTGAAGGCTACGCAAACCTTATCAAAGTTCGGCGTCGGCAAAACACCGGCGTGACAGAAATAAAGTCAAAATATCAGCACCTTATGAAGAACGATGATAAGCTCAGTTTGGGTCGGCTCTCGGTGCTGTCGCTTGTGTTGAAAGATCCGATCGGCTTTGCAGTGTATTCGAGTGTTATCTTCGCTACACGCTTTGGCGGCGAGGACGGCTGGAGCCGCGGGCGATGAGCAACCTTGACGTCACCGAGAAATCTTCCGGTCTGGCAGCGCGTGTTCTGCGTGGTGCTGGTCTGACTGTTTTTGGGTTTGGCTGGAGCCAAGGGCTGCGTCTTGCCTCGAACCTGATATTGACACGTCTTCTGTTTCCTGAGGCCTTTGGTCTGATGGCGCTGATCTCTGTTTTTCTTATGGGGCTCAACATGTTTTCCGACGTTGGCGTCGCTCCTGCAATTTTGCAGTCAAAGCGTGGCGATGAACGGGATTTTCTTGATACAGCGTGGACCATTCAAGTTATTCGAGGCGGGCTCTTATGGGTCGTTGCTTGCCTTCTCGCTTGGCCGGTGTCGCTGATCTACGAGGTGCCGGAACTTGCATTTATGCTGCCTGTGGCCGCATTTAGTCTTGTGATTAAGGGGTTTTGCACCACCCGCTATCAAGAGGCCAACAGGCATTTGTTGCTGGGTCGGATCACGTTGATCGACATGGTCAGTCAAGCGATCGGCGTGATCAGTGCCCTCGTTTTGGCCTACATGTTTCAGTCGGTCTGGGCGTTGATCCTTTCTGGCCTGATAGGTGGGCTGGCGGAGTTTGTGATTTACGAGTTGTTTTTACCGGGGGAACGCAATCGGTTCCGCTGGGAGCGTCCGGCAGCGCAAGAGCTTGTTAACTTTGGAAAGTGGATATTCCTCGCAACCGTCGCCGGATTTGTCATCAGTCAGGCGGATAAGTTACTCATCGGGAAATACCTGCCATTAGACCAGTTCGGGGTTTACAATATCGGCTATTTTCTCGCGTCTTTTCCGCTGCTTATGGGCGGGGTTTTGGTCAACAGGATGCTCATACCAGTTTATCGCGAGTGGCCACCCAAGGCGAGCCATAGCAACTTTCTGAAACTCAGGAAGATGCGGTTCCTGGTGTCGGGTACTCTGCTGGGGCTGGTCATGTTTTTTGCGGTATTTGGCGTAACTTTGGTCGAGCTTATGTATGATCCGCGGTATCAAAGCGCTGGTGCTATCACTGTGTTGATCGCTTGTATGCAGATCCCGTTCATCATTGCGCTGACCTATGATCAAGCGGCTTTGGCGGCTGGCGACAGCAAGCGGTTTTTTGTGCTGGCGGGCACGAAAGCGGTGCTGATGGTGGTGTTTTTGATGGTCGGACTGAAAGTCGCTGGCCTTGTTGGTGCGATTGTTGGGCAGGGGCTTTCAATAATAGCGGCATACCCTGTTGTTGTCTGGCTTTCGCGACACACCGGTGCTTGGGACGTGCTTCATGACGCGGTGCTTGCATTGCTTGGCCTTGCGGTTATCGCATTGGCGCTTTGGATGAATGCTGAAGAGATCAGTGCATTGGTTACGGTTGTTTACTGAGAGGAAACAATCTGTCTTTTCTTTTAAAAACAGCGCATAGTCTTGGTAAACTTAGGCACATGCCCAATTTATAACGCATTTTTGTGAGATATTTCCCGGGCGTTTGAAGGCCTTCTGGGGATTGTATTTAGTATGTCCAACAAAACAATTTTAAAGAACTACGACGAAAACGATATCGCAATAGTCGGGATGGCGGCGCATCTTCCCGGTGCGGGTAACATTGATGAGTATTGGCGGAACCTGCGTCAAGGCGTTGAATCTATTCGTAAACTATCACCAGACGAGTTGCGCGATGCTGGCGTTTCCGAAGCACTGCTTGCGCGGCCCGACTATGTTCCTGCTGCTGCCATGTTGGATCAGTTCGAGTATTTTGATGGTGACTTCTTCGGGTTTTCCCCCAAAGAATCGGCCATTCTTGACCCGCAGCACCGGCAATTTCTCGAAGTTGCATGGGAAGCATTTGAGAATGCCGGTCACCCGCCAGAGAGCGTTGACGGGCCGATTGGTGTTTTCGCTGGTTGCGGTATGGGCAGCTATTTTTACTTTAACATCTGCTCCAACCCCGAGCTTGTCGATGACGTTGGCATGTTTTTACTGCGCCACACCGGCAACGATAAAGATTTCTTGAGCACGCGTGTCAGCCATGTGTTTGATCTCAAAGGCCCGTCGATCAGCATGCAAACCGCCTGCTCGACTTCACTTGTTGCTACGCATTATGCGGCGCAATCTTTGCTGACAGGTGAGTGCGACATGGCTCTTGCTGGCGGTGTGACAATCGAGCTTCCGCACGGGCATGGTTATGTGTTCAAGGAAGGTGAGGTTCTGTCACCTGACGGAGCATGTCATGCATTCGATCACCGAGCAGAGGGCACGGTTTTCGGATCGGGTGCGGGAGCGGTTGTCTTGCGGCGGATGGAAGACGCGCTGCGCGACGGAGATCATATCTGGGCTGTTATCAAGGGCAGTGCTGTCAACAATGACGGCGCTGCAAAAGCCGGATATCTGGCACCGTCGGTTGACGGGCAGGCGGCTGCGATCAGAGAGGCTTTGGCTGTTTCGCAAACGCCGGCTGAAACAATTGACTATGTTGAATGTCACGGCACAGGAACCTATCTCGGAGATCCGATCGAAGTTGCCGCGCTAACGGAGGCTTTCGCTGGTGGCTCAGATAGTGAGCACAGGTGTCGCATTGGCAGTGTCAAAACCAATATCGGGCATTTGGACACAGCCGCAGGTGTTGCCAGTCTGATCAAGGCTTCGCTTGCGCTCAAGAATGCCGAAATGCCGCCGTCTCTGGGCTATGAAAAGCCCAACCCAGCGATTGATTTTGAGCATTCGCCCTTTGTGGTTAACGACAGGCTGACACCTTGGTCGCGCGGCTCTACAGCGCGGCGGGCCGGGGTGAACTCACTTGGAGTCGGCGGGACGAATGCGCATGTTGTTGTTGAGGAAGCGCCAGAATCTGAGGGAAGTGATGCGAGCGACTGGCCCTTTCAGATCATGACAGTTTCGGCCCGCTCTAAGGCCGCGCTTGAAGGCAATGCGAAAGCTCTTGCCGAGCACTTACGTGAGAACCCTGAGCAAAATCTGGCTGATGTTGCTTTTACGCTCAAGGAGGGGCGCCGTGCTTTTGAGAAACGGCGCGCGCTAGTTGCCGAAACACCAGCAGAAGCGGCTCAGTTGCTCGAAGAAAACGACCCGCGCCGCGTGTTTACCCATCAGGCCATGGACGCGCCGGATACTGTTTTTATGTTCCCGGGGGGCGGGGCGCAGTATGCCGGAATGGCGCAAGATTTGTACGAGACCGAGCCGGTGTTTGCCGAATGGATGGACCGTGGCTTTGAGGTTTTGCAGCCGCGTCTTGAGTATGACATCAAGCCGCTTTGGCTGCCGGCTCCCGACGAGAAAGACGCAGCGAACGAAATGCTTAAGCGCCCTTCGGTGCAGCTACCGCTAATCATGATCGTTGAATACGCTTTGGCACAACTCTGGATCAGCTGGGGCGTGAAGCCTGATGTTTTGGTCGGGCATTCGATGGGCGAAAACACGGCGGCTTGTCTCGCTGGTGTGATGAGTTTTGAAGATTGCATAGGCTTGGTGCACCTGCGCGGGCGGCTGTTTGATACAGTGCCTGCGGGCGGCATGTTGTCTGTATCCTTGCCAGCAGAAGAGCTGCGCAAACATCTGGGTGAGACGCTGGATCTGGCCTCAGTGAATGCACCGGGCTTGTCAGTCGCTTCAGGGCCAGACGCCGAGCTTGCGAGCTTGCAGGCGCGGCTTGAGGCGCTTGATATTGACTGTCAGCGCGTGGCGATCGACATCGCAGCGCATTCTCGCATGCTTGAACCAATCTTGCAGGGCTTCGGGGACTATTTGCGCTCGATCACTCTAAATGCGCCAGTCATACCGTTTGTATCAAACCGCACTGGTGCGTTGATTAGCGATGATCAAGCGACCGACCCGGACTATTGGGTCGGACACCTGCGCGGCACGATCTTGTTTGCGGAGTGTGTGCAGACTCTGAGCGCGCGTGAAAACCGGATTTATATTGAAATGGGGCCGGGCAGAGCGCTGTCGTCTTTGGCACAACAATGTCCGAACATCCGGCGTGATCAAGTGATATCGGCTTTGCGACACCCCGACGATGCCATCGCCGACGACCGTTGGTTCGTGTCGCAACTGGGCCGCATCTGGGCGATGGGCGGTCGTTTTGACTGGGCGCAAGTCTGGGGGGATGCGCGGCGTAATCGCCTGCCGCTTCCTACCTACCAGTTTCAGAAAAAACCGTATTTCATCGAGCCAGGTCAAACCCGCGTAGAGCAAGCTTCAAGTCATTTGGCGCGTATTCCGGAGCTTGAAAACTGGGGTTTTGCCCCTTTTTGGAAACCCGTTGCCGCTGATTGCAACGTTGATGTAGTCCACGGCCTCAAAGACGCTGCTAAGGAGTGTTGGTTGTTCTTTATGGACGAGGCGGGGTTAGGGAAAGCGCTTGCCAACACCCTGCGGAATGCCGGGCACGAAGTTGTTGAACTGCGCGCCGGAGATGCCTTTGGGCGTGACGCAAGTGGCGGCTATGTATTGTCACCGGAACGTGGCCGTGAAGGCTATGATTTGTTGGTTGAAGATCTTAGCGCTCGCAGCATCCAGCCGACACGAATTGCGCACTTCTGGTTGGTAACAGATGAAGAAACGCACCGCGCTGGCTCGAGCTTCTTTCACCGCAATCAAGAGCAAGGGTTCTACTCACTGCTCTTTTTGGCGCAAGCTATGGCTGCCGCCGATTGGTCGGAAATTGCGATTTCAGCATTTACAACCGGCGCGGCAACTGTGCGAGGTGAAGCGCTGGTCTATCCGGAGAAGAGCTGTCTGCGTGGCCCGATAATGATGATCCCACGCGAAATGCCAGGCCTTACTGCTGCTATGGTTGATATCAGCTTGCCGGATACAAAACGTAAGGGGGATCGCTTTAAAGCGCTGTTGCCTTTGTTGCTTGAGGAGTTGCTTGCAGCGCCTCACAACGCCATCGCGGCGATACGCGGCGAACGTCGTTTTGAAGAAGTGTTCAAGCCGTTTAACCTTGCAGTTGAGGATACATCCGAACTGCCGCTGAGACAGGAAGGCACGTATCTGATTACCGGTGGCTTTGGCGGCATCGGTTTGACGCTTGCCGAGAAACTTGTGCGCGATTACGCCGCAAAAATTGTTTTGCTCGCGCGAACAGCTTTGCCGCCCCGAGATGAGTGGGAGGCTCAAAAGCTGCGACACGGCTCGCATGACAGCATTTCACGTCGCATTGCTGCGGTTGAAAAACTCGAAGCACTCGGTGGGCAGGTCATGGTCGTCGCGGGCGATGTCTCAAACATCGAAGACATGCGCGGCACGGTTGAGCAAGTCAGCCTACGTTTTGGTGACATTCACGGTGTCATTCATGCTGCTGGTGCGATCAACGATGCGCCTTTGCTGAGTAAAACCATGGCCGAGATCGAAGACGTGTTTACGCCCAAGCTGCACGGCACTGAAGTTCTTGGTCAGTTGTTCCCTGATGGGACGCTTGATTGTATGGTTCTCTTCTCTTCAAGCTCCACTGTCACAGCGCCTGTAGGGCAAGTTGACTATGTTGCTGCAAACGAGTTTTTGAACGCATATGCCAAGTCGCGGAGCGGCGGGAAAACCAAGGTTCTCGCACTCAATTGGGGCATTTGGGCAGAAGTCGGCATGGCCGCCGATGCGCTTGGTTTGACGGCCCAACAGCCAGACCAAACGCGGCAGGACCTGCAAGCGCCGTTGCTGCAGGCGGCAACGTTTGACCGCGCAGGTAACCGTCTCTTTACAGCCGAGTTGACGACAAGACACTGGATATTGAATGAACACCGCACGAAGCAAAACCACGCATTAATGCCGGGAACGGGCTACCTGGAACTCGCCGCGGAGGCGCTGCACGCTCAAGGAGAGACTGCGCCGTTCGAGTTGCGCGATCTTTACTTTTTGCGCGCCCTTGAAGTGGCCGATGACGAGAGTCGGGAGTTGCGTGTAACTCTAGAGCGTGACGACATTGGCTATCAGTTTAAGGTGCAGTCTTCGCGTGATTTTGATGGTCGGCAAGGCTTTGAGACCAATGCCACAGGTGTTTTGGTTTTGACAGACATGCCCCAGCCGGCACCAATTGACTTCGCTCCGATCGCTGACCGCTGCGAAGCGTTTACGCTTGCAGAAGAGGGGCGGACGTTGCGCTCACCGCAGGAAGAACACCTTAACTTCGGGCCACGCTGGAGGGTTTTGAAAGAGACTGCTTTAGGCGAGAGCGAGGGGCTTGCTCGGCTGGCGTTGCCTAAGGCTGCGTCGGGTGACAATTGCTTGCTTCACCCGGGGATCATGGACCTTGCAACAGGTTGGGCAATGGAGCTGATTGAAGGATACGTTGCAAGCCACTTATGGGTGCCCGTGTCTTATGGCGCACTGCGGGTTTATCGTGACCTACCTGAAGAGCTTGTTAGCTGGGTGCAAAATGCAGCCGAGAACACTGTTCAAGCAGGCGCAGCCAGCTTTGACATCGTTTTGTGTGACACAACTGGCGAAGTTTGCGCCGAGATACGCGGATTTACCATCCGGCGACTGGACGAAGCAGAAGGATTTGCCCGTGCGCCTGTGCGCCCGACTGATTTGGAGTTTGATGACCAGATACAAAAGCACCAATCGCCGCCAGCAGAAGAGCGGTTGCGTCACAACTTGAGCATGGGGATCACACCACCCGAAGGCGCTGAGGCATTCTTGCGGGCATTGTCAGCAGGGCGGGCCCAGTTGGTGATTAGCTCACTTGATCTTGCGGGTTTGAAGGCACAGGCCGAGGCAGGTTCTATAAGCCAGCAAACTGAAGGTCAGACTTTCCAGCGTCCTGATCTGGATACAGACTATGTAGCACCAGAAGGGGTGATTGAAGAGAAGCTCAGCCAATTCTGGAGCACGCTGCTTGGCGTTGAGAAGGTTGGATCTGACGATAATTTCTTTGATCTCGGCGGTCACTCGTTGATTGCAGTGCGTTTGTTTGCACAAGTCAAAAAAGCCTTTGATGTCGAGTTTCCGATTTCAGTGCTGTTTGAAGCGCCCACGATCAAAAAATGTGCAGCACTGATTGAAGCGGAAGGTGTGCATGTCGCGCCATCTTCCGACGCAACGGATGCTGAAACACCACGCGCGCCCGAGCGCCGCTTTACGCACCTCGTGCCGATGCATCAGGGCGAGGGTGGGCCAAGGCGGCCTTTCTTTCTCGTTGCGGGCATGTTTGGCAATGTGCTGAACCTCCGTCATCTGGCGCATTTGCTCGGAACCGACCGGCCGTTTTATGGCATGCAAGCCCGCGGGCTCTATGGGAATGAGGCACCGCATCGTTCGATACCCGAAGCTGCCAAAGACTATCTCAACGAGATCAAGCAAGTGCAGGCATCCGGGCCTTACATGTTGGGTGGGTTTTCTGGTGGCGGGATTATTGCGCTAGAGATTGCTCAATTGCTTCGGGCGCAGGGTGAAGACGTCATGATGCTGGTCATGCTCGACACACCTCTGCCGCAACGCCGGCCACTTGAGCTTGGTGATCGCGCGCTGATTCAACTTCAAGAGTTGAAGTCAGGAGGGATACTTTATCCGCTTAAATGGTTGGTTCGACGGGTGAAGTGGGAGTTCACTAAAAGGTTTAAAAGTGTCCCTCAAGACGCTGATATTTCTGAAGTAAACTTTCACAACTCAGACATCGAAACAGCGTTTCTTGAGGCTGTCGGGCAGTATAAATTGCAGGCATGGGATGGTCCTTTGGCGTTGTTCCGTCCGCCTCTAAGCGGCAAATGGAAAGTGTCAAACGGTGCGATGGTCAGCTCGGAGAGAAGCTATGTAACGCCCGACAACGACTGGACGGAACATGCTCCTTTGGTGCAGGTGATTGAAGTTCCCGGGGATCATGACTCAATGGTACTGGAACCGAACGTGAGGGTTTTGGCAGCCCGGTTGCGGCGATGTATCGAAGACGCCGAAAACCCCGCTGCGCGTGCGGCTAGGGTCTCGGCGATGCCTCAAAATGCAAAGGAAGCGAGCTGACATGACCGAGCCACGCCTCCTTGCTGTTATCTTGAACTATCAGACCGCCGAAATGACTTTACGGTCTGCTGAGGCAGCCTTGCGCGCTCTTGAAGGTTTGAACGCTGAGTTGGTTATTGTTGATAATGACAGCGGTGATGGTTCGTTTGAGATGCTCAGCTCAGGCGTGGCCGCCAAAAACATGTCTGATAACATGCCTGTGCGCGTGGTGCAGTCAGGGCATAACGGCGGCTTTGGCGCGGGCAACAACTTTGGCATCAATACTGGTCGCAGCGACGGTGAGCGGGCAGACTTTGTCTACATTCTGAATTCTGATGCCTTTCCAGCGAAACAGGCTGTGCGCAAGCTTGTAACCTATCTGAAGCAGCACCCGAATATCGGGTTTGCAGGAAGCTATATCCATGGCTCAGACGGTATTGCGCACGAAACAGCGTTCCGGTTTCCCTCAGCGTTGAGCGAGCTGGAGGGAGCTATGCGGTTCGGTCCTGTTTCACGTTTGCTGAGAAAACATATCGTGCCGCTGCCAGTGCCAGACGAGACAGTTATGGTTGATTGGCTGGCAGGAGCGAGCATGATGATGCGTATGGACGTGTTGGAAGAGATCGGCCAGTTCGATGAGACTTTCTTTCTTTACTTCGAGGAAACCGACCTGTGCCGAAGGGCTGCTATTGCGGGGTGGCCAACCGTCTATGTGCGTGAAAGTGAAGTCGAACACATTGGCTCTGTCTCAACCGGCATGAAGGAATGGGCCCGTGTTCCGAACTATTGGTTTGACAGCCGGTGGTACTATTTTGCGAAAAATTACAGCAAGATATACGCCCTGTATGCAACGGCACTGCATTTGTTGGGAGGGGGGTTCTACCGCTTCAGGCGGTTCGCCGAGCGCAAAGATCCGCAAATGCCTCCTCATTTTTTGCGCACCTTAGCCAGCCATGCCTGCAAATCAGTATTCAAACCGCAAACGCGGAATACGACAGCCGGCCCAGCGGGATGCCCTACACAAGGAGAGTGTAAATGAGCTTTTCAGCAATCGTGATCGGGAATGAAAGCCTCACGCAGCAATGCGCCGAAAAGTGGCTTGCCACGGGGCACAGCATCACAGCGTTGGTGTCTCGCAACGCCGAAGTTCTGGCTTGGGCAGAGTCTAAGGGGGTGACCATCGTTGCGCCAGGTAAAGGCTTAAGTGAGCGGCTATCTTCGCACACCGCTGACTGGTTGTTGTCGATCGCCAATCTTGATCTTCTTAGCGAGGATGTTCTGGCGCGGGCAGAACTCGGCGCTGTCAACTTTCATGACGGCCCGTTGCCGCGATATGCGGGGCTGAATGCACCGGTTTGGGCGCGCCTAGCAGGAGAGAACAGCCACGGGATTAGCTGGCATTTCATCGAAAGCGGAGTTGATACCGGCGCTATCATTTCGCAAGTGAACTTTGAAATTGCAGATACCGATACCGCGTTGACACTCAACACCAAGGCTTATGAAGCAGCGCTTGGAAGTTTTGATGCTTTGGTAGAAAAGCTTGCATGCAGTCCCGTGCCATCTACGGCTCAGGATGTTGAAATGCGCAGTTACTTTGGCAAGTTCAAGCGCCCGCAAGCCTTCGGGATGATTGACTTTGAAACTACCTCCGAGGCCGTTGTTGCGCTGGTCCTCGGGCTTGATCATGGACCGTATTGGAACCCGCTGACGACGCCTCGACTGTTGTTTAAAGACCAGTTGCTTGTTGTTGGCAGCGCAGCGGTGGCAGGCCTGCCTTCGACAGGAGCCGCAGCAGGTACTGTGCTTGATGTCTCTGAGTATTCCGTCACTTTTGCGACATCAGATAGCCCCGTCATATTGCGCGAGATGAGCGATCTTTCCGGTGCTCAGGTTGTCCCATCAGATGTCTTCAGAAAAGGTGATATGCTCACCAAACTTGATGCCCAGAAACTTGCCTCTCTTGATAAGGCACAGGAGATTGTCGCGCGTGGTGATGAACATTGGCGTAGAGCTTTCGCTAGCTTCCGGCCAGCAAAACTTGCGCTTTCAAGAGCTCTTTCTGACGATAGTTCGATACAGCGCATCCCGTTGAAGCTTTCTGTTAGTGCAGAACACCTTTTTGAGCGCTGCACTGGGCTCGTTTCGCGCTTGAGCGAAGAGGGCCTTGCCGATTTGGCATATCAATCGGCTAACACCTTTTCGGCCAGTGGGCATGCAAGCCATTGGGTGCCTTTACGTCATTCGGACAGTTTTGCTCAGGCACTGGCCTCGGCGCGGAAATGGCCGAGTTTTGCTGCCGATTTGGCGTTGCGCGATCCATCCCTTTCTCGCCCCGTGCAGCCGGATATCGGACTGTCAGAGGCAGGTGCCGTGGCTGGCTGTGCACTGACGATCGCACCGGATGCGCTTTACTATGACAGCAGTTGTGTTACCGCCGCTTTGGCAGAGCTATGGGCAAGGCGCATAGAACATATTGCCGCTCAAGAAAGCTTGCCTGCGGAGCTTGCGGCTTGGCCGATCCTGCCCGAAAGCGAGCGTGAAACCACTATTGAGAGCTTTAACAATACAGCTTCCGAGTATGACGAGTCAGCTTGTATCCACCAGTTTTTTGAAGCCCAAGCTGCCAAGACACCGGACGCCCAAGCGCTGGTGTTCGAGGGGGAAGTGCTGACCTACGCCGAGTTGAATGCGAAAGCGAACAAGGCAGCGCATGTTTTGCGGAGTATGGGTGTCAATGCGGGCACGCTTGTGGGGCTTGCTGTTCACCGTGGTCCGCAACTTCTAATTGGAGCTCTGGGCATTCTAAAGGCCGGTGGCGCTTATGTGCCCATCGACCCCGCCTACCCGGCAGACCGCATAGCGCTCTACATTCGTGACAGTGCTGCACCGGTGATCGTGACCGAAAGGGCGCTTGCAGCGGATTTACCAGCGCGTGATGTGCAACTGTTAGAGCTGGATAGTGCCGTAACCGGAGACCCGAGGCTTGCGGAAGCATCATCTGAGAACCTCGACGGCGGTGCAGGGCCTTCTGACCTAGCTTACCTCATCTATACCTCGGGCTCGACGGGCAAGCCCAAAGGCGTGATGGTTGAACACCGCAATGTGTCAAACTTTTTCACAGGCATGGATACGCGCATATCACGAGACGCAGACTCTGTTTGGTTGGCAGTGACATCGTTGTCTTTCGATATCTCTGTGCTTGAGTTGTTTTACACGCTCGGGCGCGGGTTCAAGCTTGTTCTGGCGGGCGATGAGAACCGCACGCAACTGTCGGGCGGTCGCCTTTCGATGACAGGCAAGGGCATGGACTTTGGCTTGTTTTACTGGGGGAACGACGACGGGCCAGGAAAGCAAAAGTATCATTTGCTGCTCGAAGGTGCAAAGTTTGCTGATGCCCATGGGTTTAGTTCGGTTTGGACACCTGAACGGCATTTTCATGCCTTTGGCGGACCCTATCCAAACCCGTCAGTTACTGGTGCCGCAGTTGCAGCAGTGACGGAAAACATAGCTGTCAGGTCCGGGTCTTGCGTGGTGCCGCTGCATCACCCTCTGCGTGTTGCTGAGGAATGGGCTGTGATCGACAACCTGACCAATGGGCGCGCGGGATTGTCGATAGCCTCTGGCTGGCAACCAGACGATTTTGTCTTGCGTCCGGAAAATGCCCCGCCAAACAACAAAACAGCAATGTTTGAAGCGCTGGATACTCTGCGGAAACTATGGCGCGGCGAGCCTGTCAGCTATCCGAACGGATCGGGTAAAGATGTGGAAATTGTCACGCAACCAAGGCCGATCTCAAAGGAGTTGCCGATCTGGGTGACAACAGCTGGCAACCCTGACACTTGGCGCGAAGCTGGTGAAAACGGTGCAAATGTTTTGACCCACCTGCTTGGTCAGTCAATTGACGAGGTTGGCGAAAAGATCAAGATCTACCGGGAGGCGCTTGCCAGGGCCGGGCACGAACCTGACGCGTTCACTGTGACGCTGATGCTGCATACCTACGTGGCCGACACGCGTGCCCATGCACGGGAAATTGCCCGCGGCCCTATGAAGGATTACCTCAATGCGGCAGCAGGTTTGATCAAGCAATACGCCTGGGCGTTTCCTGCATTCAAGAAGCCAAAGGGTGTCGAAAACCCATTTCAACTTGATCTTGATATCCTAGAAGATGACGAGCTTGACGCCATCCTGGAGTTTGCCTTTGAGCGTTATTTTGAAGACAGTGGATTGTTTGGCACCGTCGATGAATGTCTCGACAGGGTGGAGGAACTAAAGCGTATCGGTGTTGATGAGATCGGCTGTCTGATAGATTACGGCATCGCACCCGAGACAGTTCTGGAAGGATTGAAACCGCTGGCGGAAGTGCATCGTCGCACCAACCTTTTGGATGCGGCTGATGAACAAGACTACTCGATCGCGGCGCAAATTGTACGGCACAAGGTGACGCATTTGCAGTGCACGCCGTCCCTTGCCAAGATGCTGACATCAAATGACGAAAGCAACTTGGCGCTGTCAAAGGTGAAGCATTTGCTGATTGGCGGAGAGGCACTTTCAGGTGGTCTTGTGCAAGAGTTGCGAGAGCTAAGCGATGCGAGTGTCGAGAACATGTATGGGCCTACAGAAACCACAATATGGTCGACTACCGAGACAGCCGATGTCGGTGAAAACACAGTTAACATTGGCAGCCCTATTGCCAATACGCAGACCTATGTTCTTGATGCTGAAGGGGCAGCTTGTCCTGTCGGTGTTGCCGGCGAGCTGTTTATTGGCGGAGCTGGTGTTACGCGTGGCTACTGGCAACGCCCAGATCTGACTCAGGAGCGCTTTGTTGCCAACCCGTTTCACGGTGGGCGTATGTATCGCACCGGTGATCTTGCCTGTTGGCGAGAAGATGGTCGCCTGAATTTCCTTGGCCGGGCTGACAATCAGGTAAAGTTACGCGGCTACAGGATCGAACTTGGTGAAATTGAAGCAAGGCTGCATGAGCAAGCTAGCGTGCGACAAGCTGTTGTCATTGCGCGAGAGGATACACCGGGTGATGTACGTCTCGTGGCCTATCTAGCAACTGATCAAGAGCCGGATGAAGCGGCTTTGCGGTCAATGCTCGGGCGCGATTTGCCGGAGTTTATGATCCCGCAACACTATGTGAAACTAGATCATATCCCACTGACTCCCAATAAAAAAATCGATCGAAACGCGCTGCCGACACCGCAGGCGCAGGCGGCAGCCAACGACACGCCGCAACCACAGAGCCGTGGAGTTGCCGGAGATGAGATCGACGACGAAATCGCCAAAATCTGGGCGCGTGTCCTGGGCGTTGACCGGATTAGCGGGCGTGACAGTTTCTTTGACTTGGGCGGACATTCTTTGTTGGCGGTGCAGGCGCATCGTGAAATCCGAGAGCATTTCAAAGTTTCGCGCTTGTCGATCACTGATGTGTTTCGCTTCCCCAAACTCGAGGATTTGGCAGGGCGGGTTCGTGAGTTGGGGCCGACGGTGAAAAACACGCACGAACCGATTGGGAAAGCGGATGAGAAAGCGAAGTTTCAGGCCGCAGAAAAACCAGCCGAGATTGTTCCACCAAGCGATACGATGTCACGTCGGCGAAAAATGCGTGCCCTTCGCGAAGCGGCACGTGCTTCGTGAAACCGCTGCCTCCCGAGCGTTTTGCAACCTGCCTAACAGACGTGCTGCCCAGTGAAGTTGTGTTTGCTTGCGACGATCCGCAAAGCCCCCCCGAAGGCCTTTGGCCTGAAGAGGCTAGAAGCATTGCAAACGCGATTGCGAAAAGACAGTGTGAATATGCCGCTGGACGCCGCGCAGCTCGAAACGCTTTGAGCCGACTGGGTCTTCCAGCGGAGCCTTTGTTAGCTGCCGCAAATCGCGTTCCAATTTGGCCTGAAGGAACAGTCGGAAGCATCAGCCATTGCACCGAAAAGTGCATTGCTCTTGTAGCTTTCAAAAATGATGTGCAGAGCCTAGGGGTTGATGTTGAAAGCGCGGGCCCCTTAAAATCAGAACTTGTTGCCGAGGTATGCACACCCCGCGAGGTTAGCACCCTGATTAACGCCTCGGCGACACCTTTGGTGCGGGCAAAACAAGTGTTTTCCGCGAAGGAAGCGGCTTTTAAGGCCCAGTACATGATCACTGGAAAAATGTTAGGTTTTGGTGGTTTTGAGATCGCGTTTCCAACATCGACGCAGTTTTTGGCACGGTTCACTCGGCCGGAGAATGACTTTGAGGAGCAGTTCGAGGGTCATGGCCATGCGCTCCTTTTTGACGATCACTTTTACCATATTGTGCTGATCGCTTAACTATTTGAAAAGTATTGAAACATTGATTTAGTGCACGCATCTTGCAGGCACTATTTGGAAACAATGTGTTTCGGTCAAATTTGTGAAAATATTGGCAAAAACATGGCAGGGCGTGTATGTTGAAAAGTGAATTCCAGTTCTGCGCTTGGGGCAGAGCTGTGCTTTTCGTTTTCAGCAAAATTCCTGCGGGGGCAGGGAATGGCGCCTCGTAACGGAGTTGGACAATGGGCCAGATCCAGTCCTTGGGTGATTTTTTTAGTATGGTGCGCCGGCGTTTTTGGCTGATCGCGCTTGTTGTGTTCTTGGGCACCTTAGCGTCAATCTATTGGGCATTGGGCCAAAAGAAGATTTATGAAGCGACTGCCGTTGCGCAGATCGAGGCACCGACAATTGTTGATGCTGGGACACGGGCTGCAGGGACTACTTCGATCGACCGCAGATTGCGTTTGCTCGAACAACAACTGATGGCACGCGACAATCTTGTTGGAATAATCAAGAAATACGGCCTCTATTCTGGGGTTGATATGTCAACAAACCTGAAGGTTGCGACATTGCGGGATTCTGCTCGGTTGCTTCAAATCACGGATCAAAGTGCAGGTTGGGGCGCCCCGCGCACACCCACTGGTATGCGCATTACCGTCTCGGATACGGATCCGGAGATGGCTGCTCTTCTAGCAAACGAGTTGCTTCAAAACCTGCTTGATCTGAACAACCAAAGACGGTCTGCCGCTGCATCGGAACAGTTAGTGTTTTTTCAAACAGAGCGTGCACGTGTCGAAACCGAAATCACAGAGCTTGAAGCGCGTATCGCGGAGTTCAAAGAGGCCAATACCAAGTTTCTGCCGGATGGAATATCGGCTCAACGCGAAGAGATGTTGGAATTGCGCAGCACACTGTTGGAGCTTGATCAAAGTCTGATCGAGCTTGAAGGTGGTGGTGCTCGACAGCAAAACAAAGCCAATCAACGTGCGCTGATCAATGAGCAACGTAGCCTGATCAGCTCGCGCATCGACGAAATCCAGACTGCAATCAGTCGGGCGCCGGAGGTAGAACGGCAGTTCAGTGCTCTGCAGCGCGAGCAAGAGCAATTGAAAGAACAATACACGGTTATTACGCAACGGGCGACGAGTGCTGAAATGAGCCAGGCGCTTGAAAATCAAGATCAATTTGAGCGCATTGAAGTTCTAGAAACGGCATTAGTTCCTGAAAACCCGGTGTCCGGCAGCCGTAAGAAAAAGGTTGTGCTGGGTTTCGGTGCGAGTGGAATGCTCGGTCTTGGCTTGGCGTTCTTGCTTGAGTTGCTTCGCCCGGTCATTCGAACGCGCGAGCATCTGGAACGCCAGCTCAACGTTAAAGCTGTCGTTGCTATCCCGCAGATCAACGGCCCGCGTAGTAAGAAGCGCAAGAAAGTAATGCGTGCTGCACTGCTTGTTGCATTGCTGGCAATTGGCGCGATAGCTTTTGGCGTGCTTAAAGACGGTATGAGTGGCTTGATCGGCTTGCTTCAGCGCAAGCCAGTTGGCTGAACTTCGGCGTTAGTAGCCATAGCTATAATCGCTGCCGTCTTCGCCTTCTGCCTGGTTGAGAACGACACCCAATAGTGGCGTATCTTCACCTAAGCGGCGCATAACTTCGCGCACTTCTTCGGGGCTGGTACTGCCTCCGCCAACGACCATCAGAACACCGTCAAACTGTTTCCTGAAGGCGATAACGTCATCAAATGCGAGGGCTGGCGGCATGTCAAACAACACGATATCTGGCGACATTTCTTGCATCATGCGGTTGATGCTTTGTGCGGTCAGCGGATCCTGCGCAAGTTCAGCAGCGTAGGGCTCAACGATGCCGTTTGTCCCGATCGCAAGGCTCGAACCGATATTCAGGTTGTTACGATCAAACTTTACAAGAAAGTCCTCGGCAGTTGTCGCACCACGCAGAAAATCGCCCATGCAGCCGGGGTTTGGATCCCCTATTACATTCGCGACCGAGGGGTTTCGCATATCCATGTCTAGCAAAACAGTTCTATTTGCTTCGTAACGGGAAAGCGAAATAGCGAGGTTAACCGCGGTGAAGGTTTTGCCGCAGTTTCTGGAAGGTGACGTAATAGCAACGCGTTTCCATCCGTGTTCAAGCAGGGTTTGGACAAGCCGTGTGCGCAATACATCAAACGCACCGTGCGCTTGTTCTTGCCTGCTGGCCGTGATTATCAAGTTTTCTTCAAGATGAGCAGCATCTACAGGCATGACGGCAAGCTTGTTCCACAAATCAGCAGGCTCTGTCACGTCAGGTATGTCTGCGGTCTCATAAGCGGAACGCAGCTTGTTTTGGATGGCTGTGTCCTGGGCTGGTGCGACGGAAACCTCAGGCTCACGCTCTGGTTCAACTTCTGGTTCCGGTTCGGGAATAGGCTCGGCTTCGCGTTCCAGACGCTCTGGCGCGGTGCTTTCATCAACGGCAGGCAAGACCGGAATGTTGATCTCTTCGTTGACCACTGCATCGGAAATTGCCGTCGACATTGCAAACTCGGGCCCCAGCGAAAGTGGCTTCGGTTTCACCCGTCTTGGCATAACTGGCTGAGACGCTTCGTTAACTTCGGTAGAGCTTTCGGCAGGCAAGTTTTCGATCAAAGCGTCGTGCGCAACATCATCCGCGAGTGGTTCGGAAGAAACATCGGCTATTTGTGCGATTGCTTCGTCAACCAAAGCATTGTGTTCGCGCAACTCGTTAATGATTTGTTGCTCAACCTCTTCAGCGCGCACTTCAGCAAGTTCGGGGTCGAACTCTGCATCAAGGGCATCAAGCGCATCAAGGCTTTCGATAAAGGTAGTTTTTGCAGGGAGTTTGGTTGATGCTGCTGAGCTTTTGGATGCTGTATCTGTTTCGGCGTCACCAAGCATATCGGCGATCATGCGATCCCGGTCTTCTGACGAAAGCTGTTTGCGCGCTGTGCGACTAAATGTGCGTCGTTCAGACATGACAGGCCTCACGACGGCTCGCAAGCCGCGCTTTAGTGCATGTTTCCAAATGCAATCGCTTCAAAGTTCACCTGTCTCTTTGATGTTATCGTCACAACATCAGATAAGTATCAAAATCAGTTAACCAAACAATTCAGGCGAAATTGTGCCACTTTCACACAAAACGAACCTTAGAAGCCGAATAAGTTTGCCTCATCAATGGCTTCCTTCAGAAAGGCTTCGCGGTCGTTCTGGGGCGACCAACCAAGTATTTGTTTGGGCTTCGCATTGTCAAACTGTGAAAAATGAGCGCGGCTTTTCCAATCTCGTAGGCTAGGCCGTGAAAGGCCACGCTTGCGCAGGACTTTGGTTTTGAGGAAAAACTTCAAGGCATCCGAGGCGAAAAATGGGATAAGAGGGCCCGATGACAAGCGGATGTTTGCACCAGTTCTGGCGAGGATTTCAGAGAAATAGCCGCGCGCCGACAGCATAGGTTCGCCGATCAAGTTAAAGCTTTGTCCAATGGCATCGTTGTGCTCAGCCATCAGGATCAACCCATCAACGACATCATCGATCAAAACAAAGGGTAGAGTATGCTTTCCGTTCCCCCAGATTTTGACCGCACCGGCTCCGTGCCAGCGACCAATGCCCCAGTGTTGCAATGGCCCTCCTGCTCCAACGACAATACCGGGCCGAGCGATTGTCACTGGTAGTCCGTCTCGTTTGTGCATCTCTAACAGCCGGCTTTCGCACTCGGCTTTGGAGCGCGCATAAATGTTGCGATCTTGCATGTCGTCGCCAAAGCCTGTGGCCTCGGTGATGGTTACGTCAGGATCGGACATGTCGTATGAAGCGATTGTGCCGGTATAGACTAGGCGTTCGACACCTGCATTTTGGGCCACTTTTGCGATGCGCTCGGTTACGGCGACATCGTTGTTAAGCGCAGCTTGCCAAGTTTTGTCGTCGGACTTGGCGAGGTTGTAAACATGGGTGATACCCCGCATCGCGGCGTTCAAGGCTGCTTCGTCGTGCAGGGATGCGCTGAAGGTTTCCACCTTATCTGAGATATCGGCAAACGGGCCTAGTTTGCCACGCGACAAAACCCGCACATGGGTGCCGTTTTCGGCCAGTTTTCGTGTCAAGGCACGGCCGATGAAACCTGTGCCGCCAATGACAAGTGCGGTTGGATTGGGAGTGCCGACCGGTCTGGGTGACTTTTGCTCTTTCGGTAGAAATGCCAGCGTGTCCTCAATTGCACGCATAACATCGGCGGCGCTTTCACCTGTATAGCGTTCATCAAGGGGGCGTGCGTGGTTGAGTGCGGTGTAAACCTCGGCGCACATGCCCCGAAAGCTGAGTCCATAAGGTGATTTTTGGTTCAGCGATGTGAGTTGCCGGGCTGCGTTAACAACACCTTCCCTCAAGTGGCTGACACTTTGGCTCAGCGCGTTTCGCAGCGGGTTGAGCACAAGGTCCGAGGTGTTTACACCTGTCACAACCAAGGTGTCATTGGCGTAGTCAAGACGTGCAAGGGCGGAAGACCCACGGAGCACAACCGAGCGGTCATCATAGGTTTCAACCAGCGAAATGTTGAGAGCCACGTCTACATCTCCCGCACGGGCGAGAATGCGGAAGTTTTGTGGGCGGCTGCCTCCACCGGGCAGCGCGACTTCGTTTGAGGTTTGCACATGCAAGATACGTGAGGGACCGAACAGATCATGCATAAACGCATAAAGATGTGGACCTAGTTCAAGCAGCAAGTTGCGGGTTTCACGCATGAGCCAGATGCCGTAAGGGCCTGCACGCAAGGGGCCAAGAGGCAAACACCAGTTGATTTCGGCTGTTGATACACGCCCCAATTCACCCGTGATAAGCTTGCTGCGCAGACGGTTGTAAGACGGCAGGCCCAAAAAATTGTGCCCAGCAGCAAACTGAACACCAGCCTTTTTCGCGGCGGAATTCATAGCTATCACGTCTTCAGCTGAGAGAGCGACTGGTTTTTCAACCAGCACATGCAACCCACCAGCAATGCACTCCTCGGCTACTTTTCGGTGAAAATCGGGCGGTGTCAGTACATGCACGGCGTCTGCAGCGTTGGCCTCCAGCATTTGAGCAACCGAGCTAAAGGCCTGAATGCCACGTGCGGTTGCAAAGCCTTCTGCGGCGGCTGCACTGCTGTCCACGACACAGGTTAGCTCGGCTCCGGCCGTCGCTGCGATTGTGTCGGCGTGCCAGTCGGCAATATAGCCTGCACCGATGATAGCCACTCGTGTTTTCTTGGTCATGTCTGGCTCACTTATACTCAATGATTTCCATCTCGGCGCCGTTGCGCTTTCGCTTGCGATACTTTGCAGCCCCGATCACGTTGGGGAACTTTGAAAGGAACAGGTAAACTGATTGCCGCAGAGCGTTTTTCCGCTCCATTCCTGCTTTTTCGAGGCCACGCACCGAACGGACATAAGAAACCAGATAAAGCAGGATTATAGCCGCCAGTAAGGGCCAGTAGAGAACGGCTCCAAACAATGCCGCCAAAGGCAGTGCCGCGCCAAACAGCCACATGCGCATACGCTCGCGAACAAAATAGTCGCTATGCAGATCATTAACTTGCTCAAAGCCGTGCCCCGTGCGCACTGCGCGGCTCCACCATTGGCCAAAGCTCAGCATATTTGCGTCGTGGTGCGTCATCGGGATAGGCAAGCGCTTTAACTTCCAGCCGGCCTTGCGCAGGCGGGTGCAAAACTCGTCATCCTCAGCTGCAATCACTTCGCCGTTGAAGCCGTCGATGTCTTCAAAGGCTTTGACGCGCACCATCATATCACCTCCGCAAGCCAGAATTTCGCCCGCAGGACGGTGCCACTCATAGTCACACATCTGATTGTAAATGCTGGCATCAGGGTGAATTTCCGAGCGCCAGCCAGTGATAAGACCGAGGCTGTTATCTGCACTGAGGGCGGCGGCGGCATGGGTGAGGTAACCGGGTTCCAGGGTGCAGTCACCATCGACAAATTGAACAAACTTGGGCGGGTTAGGCCGTGCCATGATTTTTTCAAATCCGGCGTTTCTCGCTCTGGCGGCTGTGAAAGGGGTCTCGTTGTCTAGTAATATGCACTCCGCACCCAACTCGGCGGCGTTCTGCATCGAGTTATCTGTCGATCCGCTGTCAACGTAGACAACCAAACCGACTTCTCCTTTCAAGGACTGAAGGCAGTTGACGAGCCTCTGGCCTTCATTGCGGCCAATGATGACCGCGCCGATGTTTGCGGCGTTGCTCATGGTTTCTCCAACTCGGTTTTGAGAGGTTCCGGTCTGAGAGCTGACCGAGTCTCAGTGCCAACATTAGAAAAAAGTGTTGCCAGTCGCCGCGCTTCGATATCGGACTGAAAGCCTTCCAAAACAGCTTGTCGCCCGGCTTGGCCCATCTTTTCAGCTTTCTGCGCAGATGTTGCTAGCTCGTCTATGGCTGCAGTAAGGGCCTCCACGTCACCGGCAGAGACAAGCTTGCCGCTGACGCCGTCTTCAACCAATTCCGCTGTGCCGGCAATGCGTGTCGCGATGACTGGTCGGCTGGCGGCCATAGCCTCCATGAGAACAACTGGCAGTCCTTCAGCGAAGCTGGGCAAGACCAATATGTCGCTCTCAGACAAGAGAGTGGCAACGTCATCTTGCGAACGGTAACCAAGAAAACTGACTTGTTTGTTAAGCCCTGCCGCCGTCACGCTGGCCTGAAGAGAGTCTCTGTCGGGGCCATCCCCGACAATTTGCAAGGTAATGCCATCTGTTGTGACGTTTTGCAGCGCTTCGATCAACACAGGAAGACCTTTGACAGCGGCCAAACGACCGACAAACAAAAGCCGTTTGCCAGTTGGTTTTTGAGGCTGTTCAGCGTAGCGCGCCGGCTCGACGCCACAATGCACAATATGGAGTTTGCGCCACTGCTCCGGCGATGAGAAGCTCATCGCTTGCGAGCGGCAGAAATGGCTGATGCAAGCAACAAAACTGGCGCGCGCTATTTTCTCGTCCAGTCGCCAATGGATCGGCTCAAAAAAGATATCAGGCCCATGCAAGGTGAACGAAAAAGGTATGCCTGATAGGGCACTGGCCAACATCGCGACGGTGCAACTCGACTTGGCGATGTGATTGTGCAGATGGGTGATGCCATTGTCTTGCATATGCCGCGCAAGCACACCTGCTTCAGCAAGATAAATCATTTGATAGGCAAAGGCCTTGACCCCACCCGGAGATGTTCTAGCCGCGAGCATCAACGCTTTACCCCAGCGTTTCGGTTCTTTTCTGATCAAGCTGAAATGGGCCGACAGGAGCGTTGACGGGCGCAGCGTGGCGGCGAGCACATGAAAAGTATTGGTTGCCTCATGCTTTTGTTCGGGGCCCACATGATGTGAGGCATCGGTTTTGCGGATCGAACAGGTGCTTACCTTTAGGCCGGCTGCACGCAAGCCGACGACTTCTCGCTGAATGAATGTATCGGTTGCACGGGGATACTCACCTGTCAGATATGCGATGTTCGGGAGGTTCATCTACGTCCCTCCGCGCCATAGCCGAAACGGGAATGTGGAACCCACTGCAAGCGTTCCTTGGCTCGGGCGTTTGAGTAGCGCATCGGGCGCAAACGTGCCGCAAGAACGCGAGGTCGCAGCATGCCGGGCGCGCGCGCGCCAAGCAGGGCTTCGGCGCAGTAGGCGAAGGGCATCAACAACCGCCATAGCAAGGGCAGGTGAGGGCCCTTATGGGCAAGGGCGATAAAAGCCCGCCGATCGGGCAGGTCGTTGTCAACAATGTTGAGGACTTCAAAGCCGTTTTCGGGTTCGGCTTGCGCTGCTAGCACGAGCGCTTCTGCGACGTTTTGCACATGTGCGAGTGGCACGTCACCTTGCCGCCCCAAACTCATGAGAAGCGGCCCCACTCGCGGCCCGATATGGGCGTTCCAAACTCTTGTGCCACCGTAAACGGCCCCGATGCGCAATATCCAGGCTGCGAGTTCGGCCTCCTTGGCCTGCTTCTCTTGCAATAGTTTTGACTGCGCATAGGGTTCGCGCTTTTGCGGCTGGCTTTCAGTTGGACTGCCTTCGGTTAACACGTCGCCGAGTTGCACAGCAAAAGCGTCGTAAACCGAGATCGAGCTGGCCAAGACAAGGCGCGCCTCAGGGGATTCTTGCTTGATCGCCGCGAGTAAATTGTCAGTCGCTTTAGTCGTGTCACGGGCCAGAAGGCTTTGGTCGTTGCTCATCGCAGCGGCGATATGGATGACGGCATCAACGTTGGAAAGCGAGCCAGTTGGTAAGCCTTCAGCGAGATCACATACGATGGTTTCAACGCCTCGAGGCAAGGCTGATGTGTCGGCTCGAACCAAAGCCCGCACCTTGTGCCCATGCGCCAATGCAGACGCTACGCAGGCGCCGCCGAGAAAGCCCGCGGCACCGGTTATTGCTATGTTCAATGTGCCCATGGCATTGGCTCCATAGGCTCACAACGGCTAACGGGTTGGTATGCGCCTCCACTGTCGCCGGAGTTCTGGATCGCGAGGGTCACTTCTGTCAGGTGCAAGGCAAAGTCGCCGGCGATACGGCTCGGAACGCCCGCTGCGATCGCGTCAAGCATTTCGGCAGGGCCAAGGGCGAAGTTCATCGCCGCTGCACCTGTGCGTGGCAACTTAGGGTGCGTGTCTTTTTGCTTTAGCCTTATTCGCCGACCAAGCGGATGCTCAAGCAAGCGCCGCCTGATCTTTAAGCGACGATGATATTTGACAGGAGCCGCATTGTCCCACGCCTTGGTCAACGCGATCACGCCTTCATCGCAGATCACTCTAAAACGGTGATCATGTGGTGCTGAAATCGAGCAAGTCAGGCGCACAACCGGCCCGTTCTCAAAATGTAGAACTGCAACGGAAAAATCTGGTGCGCCTCCGGTGACACCTCGCTTGTCGGGGACAAGTTCGGAGGAGCTGGCGAGCACCTTACTCACCGGGCCAAACATTGCTATGAGCCAACTCAGGTAGTACCCCGCATGCTCGAGGGTGCAGCCAACTCTGAATTCGTCTTGATAAGGCCAGGGCGCACCGCTTTCGCTAGCCCAGTCTTGAATCGGAGCTTGCGGAATATAGCCATCGTCAAGCTCGGCGTAGATCAATCTTGGAGTTCCGCCGACGCCCTGTCTGAGAGCATAACCCAGTGTTTGCGCAGCTTCGCCAAGCACAGAGGAAGGGGCGGAACCAAGTTGCAAACTCTCCTGTTTGGCAAGCGCGCACAGTTTTTGTGCTTCTTTGAGTGACAGGGCCAGAGGCTTTTCGCAAAACACGTGATGTCCGGCTTCAAGAGCGGCGCAGTTAATCTCGTAGTGCGCTGAGGGATTTGTGAGGTTAAGCAACAGACCGTTCGCTGGCAGCCCAGAGAGCAATGCGTCGAGACTGGAGGCAGGCTCAACGCCCCAATGCGTGCAAAATGCTGCGAGCCGCTGTTGAGACCGGTCAAATACTGCGCTGACACGAATATCGGGAAAGGTTTGCAATGACCGCATGTAAAGGTCGGCGACAAACCCACATCCGACAATCGCAACACTCTTCATCAGATGCCTCCAGGAACAGATTAAACAGGCAATTCAACCGCACTTCAGCCTGTCAGGCTGGTCGGGTATACTCTTTTTTTCAATACAAAGCCATTTTGGCGGGGAAAAGTGGCGAGACTGGGGCAAGTATCAATGTTTTTACAAATTTTTGAACTGTCGGTTTGCCGGTGCAGGATGTATGCCTGAGCAATAGATTATGTGGGAAGACAACGTGCTATTCAAAGCCAAATCACAGCAGATCGAAGTGAACTTGGAAGACAAGGCCGCCTTGTTGCGCGCTGTAAGCGAACGCTTTTCTTCGAAGCAAGGTTTTGCGCTGGCGACTATTAATCTTGATCATTTGGTGAAGCTGCGCACCTCCGAACGCTTTGCAAAGGCCTATGCTGAGCATGACTTTGTTGTTGCCGACGGAAATCCGGTTGTCTGGCTATCAAAACTTGCCAAACGCCCTGTTTCGTTGGTTCCCGGGTCTGATATGGTCGTGCCACTAGCGCGAGCAGCGGCTGAGGCAGGAACCTCTATCGCGCTGTTTGGGGCGACTGAAAGCAGTTTGCAAGCCGCCGCGGCGGCTTTGAAAAAGCAGATTCCTTCTCTAGATGTCGCGACGGCCATCGCTCCACCGATGGGCTTTGATGCCAGCAGTGATGCTGCGGCCGAAATGCTGGGCAAGCTTGAAAGTTCGGGCGCCGGTTTGGTGTTCTTGGCGCTCACGGCCCCCAAGCAGGAAGAGTTTGCTGCGCGGGGCCGCAAGTTGGCACCGACATTGGGCTTTGCCTCGATAGGCGCAGGCCTAGACTTTCTGTCAGGCGAGCAACGACGGGCGCCTAAATGGGCCCGTGCTCTGGCGCTTGAGTGGGCGTGGCGCATGTTGAGTTCGCCGGCGCGTCTTGGGCCACGGTACATCAGATGTCTGGCGATTTTGCCGTCGTTGGTGCTAGAGGCGGCCGCATTGCGCAAACACTAACCAAAGCAGACACTAACCAAACAAGCGAGTTAACCTCCGAGCCTTCTGATAGCAGTTTTCTGCATCAGTAGCCTGTCTTTGAGGCGTGATTTCAGCGACTTTGCAGGTGGTAATTCGCAATCCATTTCAAACACGGATCCGTTCAACGAGCGCGCGTGCCAACATGCCAGTTCGGCACCCCAAAGGGCTGCGGCTTCTGGGGCAAGCCCGTCAGGCACGCCCATGTCGGTTGCCAACATTCCAGGGAGCCAATCAGATATCACAATATCTGGGAAGCGATCACTGATGTCAGCGAGTAAAGCACGTGTCAGTATGCGTGCCGCGCCCTTTGACACCGAGTAGGCTGAAGAGGAGGGCAACGGAGCGATATCGGCAAAGCTCGCAATGTTGAGGATCCTGCCAAAGCCGGATTGTGTCATGTCATCAAGCGCATGGCGTGTGGCTCCGAAGGTGCCTCCCAGGTTTATCGCCACGGCCTGCATGAAACTTTCGTGGCTTTCCTGCATAACATCACGGCGGGGGTAAACCGCGGCGTTGTTGATCAACAGGCTGATCGGGCCAAGTTCAGCGCGGATTTTTTCGTAGGTTGAAGCAAGCTGGCGGGTGTCAGAGATGTCGCAAACATAGGAGTGTAGTGTATCATGGCCCTTAGCTGTCGCCTTCATCGCGGCTTCTGAACGTCCGATCGCGGCAACGGTCAATCCGTCAGATGCAAGCTTACGTGCCAAAGCTCGCCCTAGGCCTGAGCTGCCACCGGTGACGAGCGCGACGCCGCTTAGCAGTCTCGGATGATTTTTGCTCATTGGCGGTATCCTTTGATGATAGCTTCAGCGACGCGCAGCGCTTGTGCCGCGATGGTAAGCGAAGGGTTCACGCCCATCGACGTGGGCATAAAGCTTGCGTCGGCTACATATAGATTGTTGAAATCATGAGAGCGGCCGTCACTGCGGAGCACTGCCTTCTGGGGGTTTTCGCCAAAGCGCATGGTGCCGCTTGGGTGCCCGAAGTTCAGCTCGGGGGCATGTGACAGAAACATCATCCGCTGGCCTTTGAAAGCGCGTTTGATCTCGCGGCGAAAGAGGCGGCGACGCTCTCGCAACTCGTCATGCAGGCGGTATTCAAACCGGATTTCGCCGTGTTCCGGCGCCAACACGCGGTTTTCTTCATAGGGAAGATCTTCCATTATTCCGGAGAAAATCTTGGCAGAGCCGAGCATTTTTGTTGCCAGAGCCGCAGGTAGGCGCGCGGCCTCTTGGCTGATACGATTGCGCCCAAGAGCAGAACGAGACATGCGCAGCCGCAAGTAGTGCAGGATTTCGCCGTAAGACGCGTTGATGCCCATCGCCTGAACCATGCCAAGCCGCTGGTTGTCACGCCACATAAGGTCTCGAAAGCCGACAGATTTGGAAGGCGCTTCATCTGCAATTCCCGGCCAGATTGCGAACATCTCGTTCAGATGGAACATGAGCCCACGTCCCACGAGATCACTGCTGTTTGCGATGCCGTTCGGGTGCTCTTCGCTGGTTGAAGCTAAACACAAGCGCGGCGAGCCAAATGCACCGGCGGCGAGTAAAACTACAGGCGCCTTCAAAGTGATTTCGGCACCATTGCGGCGCGCTGTTATGTGGGTGATTTGTCCCGCTTTGCCATCTAGTCGGGTGACTTCAGCCATGTCCAGTATGGCGGCATTTCCGCTGGCAAGTGCAGGCTCCACTCCGGCGGAGCGGCCATCCATCTTGCAGGGTCTGGGACATTTGTGACCAAAGCAACTCGCGCATCCTTCAAGGTTTTTAACAGCGCTGTGCAGCTGGTAGGGGTGCATCCCGGCCGTTTGTAACCGCTCGAAAATCTTGCTGTCGGCTGGATTCATCGGCGCCGGTTCTGCAAGGTTCGCAGGCGTGTTTGCCAATGGATTTTGTGTGCCGCGCACGGCATAAAGGCTTTCGGCTTCTGTCATGTAGGGGGTGAAGGCATCATAGCTGATGGGCCAGCCGCCGCTGGGGTGAGGGCGCGCATTACTACTGTCAAGATCGTGGCGCTCGGGGCGCTCGAATGTGGCGGCATAAAACACCGAGCTGCCGCCGACACCCGCGCCGAGCGGGCCGTAAAATGTGCTCTCGTAACCGTCGACTGTGGCGGTCATCGGCGTGGGCCAGAAGCCACGCGCCAGCCGCGCTTCGGGCACAAACATCTCTGTGTCGAGCCGAGTTTGTTCGGCGCGGTATCCGCTTGGGCCTTGCTCGACAAACAAAACCTTGAGGCCGGCTTCAGCAAGCTTTCGTCCTGCTGTTCCTCCGCCGATTCCTGTGCCAATGACGATCACGTCCCAAGCCTGATCAACTCGTGCGTTCATGGCCGGCCCTCGTTTTCAAACAGGGGCGCAAACCTTGAGCTAAGCACACGTGCAGCGCTATTGGTGATGTGGTTGTTGTCGAAATACCAGCTCGCGCCATCATGCAATGCGCTGCAGGTTACCGGGCCGCAAACAGCGCTCCAGGTCTCTATTTGTGGCAGGGCCTTGAGGGCAGAGTTTGCGGCTTTTTGGCGTTTGAGGACCTCGGACAGATCAACCTGGGCCTCTGCTTTGATTTGCGCATAGTTGGCATGCCCATGTGCCAAGCGGCGTGCGGCGCTTCGACTGTCATATGCGGGGATTTCCGGAAGTTGTTGCATCACATAAGGTTTAATCTTTAACCTATTGAAATAACGTATCGTTGTCGTGAAGCCTTCACGTAGAGCGGCGTCCTTTTTTAACCCGTTTCCGGTGCGGATGGAAACAGTGTTGTCAGCATCAAGCCCGACCCCAGTTCCTTCAGCGTAATAGGCCCAACGCCCAACCAGCAGCACTTGTTTTAACTTGGTCAGTTCAGGCAAGGCTGTTTTGAGGCGGGCTTTTTCGTCACTACAGGCCGCGTCTTGTTGAGGCGTTGCGTAGCTCTCGGTTTTGGCGACATCAAACAGAGGTGGGCAACCCGCATGCCAGATGATCAATGCTGGTGTATTGGCTTCGAACGCCGCTTGTTCCAAGCCTTCTTTGATTGCGCGCACGTGGCTGTCGCCCCAGATCAAAACTTCAGGTGCGCCTGCGGGGCCAATGGGGCAAAGCTCGACACCTGTAAACGCGCCGGACGTTGGCGTGCTGCAGCGGCTCCAGTCTTGCAAGAAATCACCGCTCGCCGCAATGTGCGCGCGGGTGTCGGCGGGGAAGCGACCAGGAAGTCCGTTTTTGACATAGGCCAGCGCACCAAGGCCGAGTGCGACAGCCGTTGGTAAGGCGAGCGCAACCAGGACCTTTCGGCCCGATGTTGCGTGGTTGCTGCGAAACGGGGTTTCGATGAGGCGCCACGACAGGGTCGCGAGGGCAATGCTAACGGCCAACCAAAGCGCTGTTTCTGGCCAGCCTGCATAGCCATCACGCCAGTAGTTTGAAAGCACGAACACAGGCCAGTGCCACAGATATAGCGAGTATGATATCTTGCCGAAGAACACTGCGATACCTGATGAAAGCAGGCGGTTTACAGGGTTCGTGTGTTGTCCGTTAAACAGAATGAGCGCTGTTCCGAGCACCGGAATTGCGGCTTGCCATCCGGGAAATCCAGCGCTGGCGTCGATAAACCCGAGGCCGGCGAGCACCAAGGCGAGGCCAAGCCAACTGGCCCCGCTGCCAAGCGAGGCAGGCCTGCGGTTGCTCGTGAAAACGGCGAGAAGCACGCCTGCAAGCAACTCCCAAGCGCGGAAAGGGAAAAGATAGAATGTCGCGGTTTGAGCCGTCGATGTGAACCATATACAGGCAACAAGGGAACTGGCAAAACCGGCGGCAAGGGCGGCCATAAGCACGCGCGGCCAACGGTTAAGAACGAGCAGCAAGATCGGCAGGAAAATGTAGAACTGCTCCTCCACCGAAAGCGACCAAGTGTGCAACAAAACCTTGCTGTCTGCGCCGATGTCAAAATAGCCTTCACCGCGGTAGAACAGCAGGTTTGAAAGGTAAACCGTTGCCGCAATGAGAGATTTTCCGAACTCGCGGAACTCGAAGGGTAGCAGAATGAACCAACTGGCGATGGCTGCTGAAAAGGCCATAACGAAGTAAGCAGGCGCTAAGCGTTTGACGCGGCGTTTGTAGAAATTAGCCAGGTTGATGCGGCGGGTTGTGTGCAGCTCACGCCACAGAATGCCACCTATTAGATAACCGGAAATAACAAAGAACACGTCAACACCGGCGAAGCCACCGCTTAGGGCTGTGAAGCCGAAGTGATAGAGAACAACGGCCAAAACGGCGATCATTCTGAGCCCGTCAATCTCGGGGCGGTAACGCAAATGTTGCTGGCTCATAGGGGCACGACTAAAGACTCTTCAATGTGTTGAGCCATTTACTACAACATTGCGGCGGGAATTTGGACAACAGATTAAAATTTCACTAAATGCGTTACGGTTTTCAAAAAAACTTTCGACTTATGTAACGCAATGCTTGCCTCGAATCGCCGGAGCATTCATCATGAGGCGGGAATGAGAACAAAGTCTTAAGGGAGCATGCTGTGGCTGACGCCTATATTTGTGATGCAACAAGAACGCCGATCGGGCGCTATGGTGGAAGCCTGAGCAGCATACGCACCGATGATTTGGCGGCGTTGCCTATTGCCGCTCTAAAGGCGCGCAACCCGAGTGTTGATTGGGCCAAGATAGATGATGTGATCTTTGGATCAGCCAACCAAGCGGGCGAAGACAATCGCAATGTAGCACGTATGGCGGCACTCTTGGCGGGGCTGCCAACAGAGGTTCCCGGCACGACGATCAACCGGCTATGCGCTTCAGGGATGGATGCTGTAGGCATGGCCGCAAGGGCGATCAAAGCCGGCGACTATGATCTGGCCATCGCCGGCGGCGTCGAGAGTATGAGCCGTGCGCCCTTTGTGATGCCCAAGGCGATGACGGCCTTCTCACGCACCAATGAGGTGTTTGACACCACCATCGGCTGGCGTTTTGTGAACAAGAAAATGCATGAAATGTATGGCACTGACAGCATGCCACAAACGGCCGATAATGTGGCGGCGGACTATGGTATCTCGCGCGAAGACCAAGACGCTTTTGCCGCCCGCAGTCAGGCGCGCTACGAGGCCGCTGCCAAGGCAGGGCGCTTTGACGATGAGATCACGCCAGTGCAGGTTCCGCAGCGCAAGGGCGAAGCAGTTGAGTTTGCCGCCGACGAGCACCCGCGTGGAGGAACCGACGAGGCCAAATTGGCCAAGCTGCGCGGCATCAACGGCGCCGATAAGACTGTGACGGCTGGCAATGCCTCGGGTGTCAATGACGGTGCAGCGGCGCTGCTGCTGGCTTCTGGCGAGATGGCCAAAAAACAGGGGCTAACCCCGCTCGCGCGAGTTGTCGGCATGTCTGTCGCCGGTGTTGAGCCGCGTGTCATGGGTATTGGCCCCGTGCCTGCGAGCCAGAAGGTTCTGGCGCGCGCCGGGCTGACGATCAACGATATGGACGTGATCGAGCTGAATGAAGCATTCGCCAGCCAAGGCCTTGCCACGTTGCGCGCTTTGGGTGTCGCTGACGACGCCGAGCATGTGAACCCGAACGGTGGTGCGATTGCGCTTGGCCATCCTTTGGGCATGTCGGGCGCACGGCTGGTTATGACAGCTGCTTACGAGCTTAAACGCCGCGGTGGGCGCTATGCGCTTTGCACGATGTGCATTGGCGTTGGCCAAGGTGCTGCGATCATTCTGGAACGGGTCTGAGGAGGCAAACTGATGTATGCACAGATGGTAAAATCAACCGGCGAGGGGGTGAAAGCCCGCGCTGATATGAGCCCTGAAGAGGCGGCGTTTCAAGATAAGATCGACGCGGATATCAAGATCGAACCCAAGGACTGGATGCCTGAAGGGTACCGCAAAACTTTGATCCGGCAAATCGGCCAGCACGCGCACTCCGAGATTGTCGGGCAGCTGCCTGAGGGCAACTGGATTACCCGTGCGCCGACGCTTGAGCGTAAGGCTATTTTGCTGGCTAAGGTGCAGGACGAAGCCGGACATGGGCTTTACCTTTACTGCGCCGCCGAGACGCTTGGGGTGAGCCGTGACGAGCTGACGAAAGACCTGCTCTCGGGGCGGATGAAGTATTCCTCGATCTTCAACTATCCAACGCTGACATGGGCCGACATGGGCGCGGTCGGCTGGCTGGTTGATGGCGCAGCGATCATGA
Organism: Lentibacter algarum; assembly: GCF_018860975.1. Classification (GTDB taxonomy): domain Bacteria; phylum Pseudomonadota; class Alphaproteobacteria; order Rhodobacterales; family Rhodobacteraceae; genus Lentibacter; species Lentibacter algarum_A. The sequence continues at coordinate 156,386 of NZ_JAHKQI010000010.1, read as the reverse complement.
ACCAAGTGCCGCTTCAGCGCACGTCATACGGACCATATTCCCGGGCGATGATCAGGATCTGCAAGGAAGAGAGCTTCCACCAGCGGCAAGGCTTTCACATCATGATGAAAATGGTGGAAGGCTCTGAGGCGCAAAAGAAAATGGCTCAGGATGCCCTCAACCGTTTTTGGTATCCGAGCCTGATGATGTTCGGCCCATCCGACAAGGACTCTGTGCATTCTGCGCAGTCTCTGGCTTGGAAGATTAAGATGGATAGCAACGACGAGCTGCGCCAGAAGTTCGTTGATCAAACTGCGCCACAGGCCAAGCTTTTGGGGCTGACGATCCCTGATGAGAACCTTGCCTGGAATGAAGAAAAAGGCGGCTATGACTTCTCCGAGCCAGACTGGGGTGAGTTCTTTGATGTGGTTAAAGGCAACGGGCCCTGCAACACCGACCGCCTCGCAGCACGCAACAAGGCATGGGACGACGGCGCATGGGTGCGTGACGGCCTTTTGGCCCACGCCGAGAAACGCGCAGCCCGCAAAACAGCCGCAGAATAAGGAACGACGATATGTCTAAAGAATGGCCCCTATGGGAAGTGTTTATCCGCGGACAGCATGGGCTGTCGCACCGGCATGTGGGCAGCTTGCATGCGCCTGATGCCGAGATGGCAGTGAAAAATGCGCGGGATGTTTATACGCGGCGCAACGAAGGGCAGAGTATCTGGGTGGTTGAGGCGCGGCATGTGACGGCGTCAAACCCCAGCGACAAGGGGCCAATGTATGAGCCGAGCGAGAGCAAGGTTTACCGGCACCCTACGTTCTTTGATATCCCTGACGATGCGGGAGCCATGTGATGAGTGCTCTGTATGAGTTTTGCCTGCGAATGGGCGACAGCACGCTGGTGCTTGGGCATCGCGTTTCCGAGTGGTGCGGGCTTGCGCCGGTGCTTGAGGAAGATATCGCACTGGCGAACACGGCGCTCGACTTGATCGGCCAAACGCAACTCTGGCTTGGGCTTGCCGCTGAAGTTGAAGGCAGCGGCAAAACCGCAGATGATCTCGCGTTTTTGCGTGATGTTTGGGACTTTCGCAATGCGCTGTTGTGTGAGTTGCCAAACGGCGACTTCGGGCAAACACTGATGCGGCAATATCTGTTTGATGAGTGGCACTTAGGGATGCTCAAAGCCTTGCAAGGCTCGTCGGATGACCGTGTGTCGGCGATTGCTGACAAGGCCGTGAAGGAAGCAAGTTATCACTTGGAGCGCTCGCGCGATACGGTGATTGGTTTGGGTGATGGCACGGAAGAAAGCCATGCCAGAATGCAAGCTGCGTTGGACTACTTGTATCCTTACGTTGGTGAGTTTTTCATTGCGGATGCGCTTGATGATGCTGCAGCGAAAGAGGGCATTGCGCCAGAGTTGAACAGCCTTAAAGCGGGCTATGATGCAGCTATTGCAGCGACAATGAATGCGGCGACATTGACCTTGCCCGAGAGTAAATTCGCCCACAAAGGTGGGCGCACGGGCCGCACTCACACCGAGCATTTGGGGCATATGCTGACCAACATGCAGTGGCTTCAGCGGGCCTATCCGGGGGCGTCTTGGTAAGTCATGATGCAAGCGACTTCCACTGAAGTTATGGCCTGGCTTGACGAGGTGCCTGATCCGGAAATTCCGGTGATCAGCCTTGTTGATCTGGGCATTATCCGCGCTGTTGAGTGGGCGGGTGATGTGCTGGAAGTGACTGTAACGCCTACATATTCCGGCTGTCCGGCGACAAGTGTTATCAACTTTGACATTGAAAAAGCGCTGCGCGAACACGGGGTCGAGCAGGTGCTTTTGAAGCGCCAACTCAGCCCGCCCTGGACGACCGATTGGCTGAGTGCCAAGGGCCGCGAAAAGCTTGAGGAATATGGCATCGCGCCGCCGCAACCGGCGGGCGGGCCAAAGCACTGCCCGCGGTGCGAAAGCCAAGAGTTAGAGAAGCTGAGCCAGTTCGGCTCGACCCCCTGCAAGGCCCAGTGGCGGTGTAAAAGCTGCCTTGAGCCTTTCGACTATTTCAAATGCATTTGAGGTGAAAAGATGCCACGCTTTCATGAGCTAGAAGTCACTGATATTCATAAGACAATTCGCGATGCGGTTGTTGTTACCTTGCGGCCTGTGAACGGTGCGGCAGAGGCGTTTGACTTCACGCAAGGGCAATACTTAACCTTCCGCCGCGATTTTGACGGTGAGGAAATTCGCCGCTCCTATTCGATCTGTGCAGGCAAGCAAGAGGGGATCTTGCAAGTCGGCATCAAACAGGTTGATGGCGGTGCTTTTTCAACTTGGGCCAACGAGGAACTCGCTGTGGGCGACAAGCTTGAAGCGATGCCGCCGATGGGCAAGTTTTACACATCGCTTGATGCGGACAGTGAGAAAAACTACCTCGGTTTTGCCGGCGGCTCTGGCATAACGCCTGTGCTTTCGCTGATCAAAACCACGTTAGATGTTGAACCGAACGCCTCCTTTACACTGGTTTATGCCAATCGCGGTGTTTCGACGATCATGTTTAGAGAAGACATCGAAGACATTAAGAATAGGTATATGGGGCGTTTCAACGTCATTCATGTGCTTGAGCAAGACACGCAGGAGATTGATCTTTTCACTGGCCGTGTGAGCGAAGAAAAATGCGCCGAGCTGTTCAAATCATGGGTCGATATCACGGCGATTGATACGGCGTTTATTTGCGGGCCGGAGCCGATGATGCTTGGCATTGTCAAAGCGCTTAAAGCGCACGGGTTGACGGATGAGCAGATCAAATTCGAGCTGTTTGCCTCGTCACAACCCGGGCGTTTGGCCGTGCGAACTGCGTCAAAAGCGGCAGGTGCAGCAGGGCAGATCAAGCTCTTGGTGACGCTCGACGGAGCGACGCAAACCATTGACGCAGATGGCACTTTGTCGGTTCTGGACGCCGCGCGCGCCGCGACAATGGACGCGCCCTATGCCTGTAAAGCAGGGGTCTGCTCGACGTGCCGCTGCCGTGTTGTCGAGGGCGAAGTTGACATGCGCGCCAACCACGCGCTGGAAGATTACGAAGTCGAAAAAGGCTATATCCTGTCGTGCCAAAGCTACCCTGTAAGTGCGCGGGTTGTTGTGGATTATGACCAGTAGTTCACCCGAGTTTGAGGCTGCTTTTGCGCGCTTGCAGAGGCTTGCACCGCTTAAAACGTGGTCACTGATCGTGACGCTTTTGGGCGACTTGGAACCGCAGGCGAAACAGGCACTTAGCAGCCAGAAAATGCAGCAGATTTGTGCGCCTTTTGGGGTGAAACCCGAGGCATTTCGAGTGGCGTTGCATCGTTTGCGAAAGGATGGCTGGCTTATGGTTGAACGGCAGGGGCGCGGCAGTGTTTACAAGCTGAGTGAAGCAGGTGTGACGGCCACGCAAAGCGCCTATGAGCAGGTGTATCGCGGTGCTTGCGAGGCGCCTTCTGTCTGGCGACTGGCTTTGGTTGAAGCGGCCGAGGTTTCCGGGCTGCGCGTCGGAGATAACCTGATGATTTTGCCGGATAATACAGAGGCTCCTGAGGGTGCATTGATTGTTGAAACACCCTTCGCGCAGGTGCCTGACTGGATGAAAACGGCCCTTGTAAGCGACGCAGAAGCAGCAGAGTTCGCCGGGCTTGAAGAGGCGCTGAGCTTCGACCACATGCCGCAGAACAGCCTTCAAAGATACAGCTTGCGGGTGCTGGTTTTGCACCATTGGCGGCGGATTGTTTTGCGCCATGACAGCGCTGTCGAGCAGATGCTAGGCGAAGACTGGGCCGGATATAAGGCACGTAAACGTGTGAGTGAGTTGTTTGAAGCGCTTGAAAGGCCTGAAAACAAGGCATTTGAAGCAGCATAGTCTGTTAAGTTAACCAGACTGTTAGGGCTGCGTTTATGAGCGTTAACACAGCCAGTTGAGAGCCAATCGCAGGTGACTCGGGTGCATACCACAGTGCATATTTCAGTGCATAACGCGTATGCACAGTTTTGCGGGGCGGGTTAACACAGATTAACTTAACGGAGCGCGCGTTGCTCAACCGGCTTTGTCTGACTGTTTCTCTGCCAGAGCAAGCAAGTTCACCTCGAGTTCTTTTTCGAGCTCGCGCACGCGGGCCATATAGGCAGGATTTGCCGAGGCATTCATTCCGGGCTTCCAGAGCGCGGCGAGTTCTTTGAGTGCCTCGCGGTCGTGGGCAAAAAACGCTTGCTCGGCCTCGGCGGCTTCAAACTCGCTCAGACCGACGTTCTCAAGCACATAGCGGCCCGCGCGCAGCGAGCTGTCAAACATCTCGCGAACGATGTCATTTGCGCCGGCTTCATAAAGCGCGAAGACATGACTGCGGTCGCGCGCGCGGGCGATGATGTGCAGATCAGGGCGCTCCTTGCGGGCGAGTTTGACAAGGCGCAGCGCGGCGTCGGGGGTGTTAAGAGCAACGACAAGAACCCGGGCGTCGCGCAGGCCAGCGGCGCGCAAAAGCTCGGGGCGTGTCGGATCTCCGAGAAAGGCGCGATAGCCAAAGGAGCGCATGAGCTGAATGCGCTCGAGGTCATGGTCAAGCACCACAGTTTTGAAACCCGAGGACTCAACGAGGCGATTGACGATCTGACCAAAGCGGCCAATGCCGGCGATGATCACCGGGCCGGTCGTGTCGATTTCGTCAGGGGTGTGATCGGGGGCGGCTTTGTCTTGACGCTTGGCGATATAGTCAAAGGCCAGAAACAGCAGCGGTGTGGCCAGCATCGAGAGGGTGATGACGAGGGTGAGCGTGCCGCCGAGCGCGGGGCCAAACACGCCTTGCTGACTGGCGAACGAGATGAGCACAAAGCCGAATTCACCAGCTTGAGCGAGGCTGAGTGTGAACAGCCAAAGCTCGCGTTTGCGCAGGCCAAAGCCAAAGCCGAGCGCGAAGAGCACCGCACCTTTGACAAGGATCAGAGCCAGGGCAAGGTTGACGAGGCGCAGGGGGTCGGAGGTGAGGGTGGCAAAGTCGACCGAGGCACCGACGGTGATGAAGAACAGACCGAGCAACAGGCCCTTGAACGGCTCGATGTCGCTTTCAAGCTCGTGGCGGAACTCGGAACTGGCGAGAACCACACCGGCGAGGAACGCGCCAAGCGCGGGCGAGAGGCCAAGCAGTGTCATCAGATAGGCGATGCCGATGACGATCAAGAGTGCGAGAGCGGTATACATTTCGCGCAGGTGAGCGGCGTGGATGAAGCGAAAGATCGGCTTGGTGAGGAAGACACCAGCGGCGATGATCAGGGCGATTGTGGCAAGGGTTGCAAGGGCCACGCCCCATGCAGGAAGGCCCTCAAAAATCGTGTGGTGCTTTTCGGCTTCCTCTGCGAGGCGAGTGATTGATCCATCGGCGTTCATCGAGGTTGGGTTGGCTAGGCTCAACAGCGGGATCAGTGCCAGAAGCGGCACAATGGAGATATCCTGTGTGAGCAAGACCGAAAAGACAGAGCGGCCGCCTGAGGTTTTCATCAGGCCTTTTTCTGTTAGTGTTTGCAATACGATAGCTGTTGAACTTAAAGCAAGAACAAGGCCGATAGCGAGGCTGGTTTGCCAGGCCTCATCAAGCAGAACGGCGACAGCGAAAATTATCAGCGTGCTGAGCAATATCTGCGACCCACCCAGCCCCAAGAGTTTGTGACGCATGCCCCAGAGTGTGCGTGGAGCGAGCTCAAGCCCGACGATAAACAGCATCATCACCACACCGAACTCGGCAAAGTGTTGCAAGGCGCGGGTCTCTTCTCCGATGCCGGGGATGAGGCCGATGATCATACCGGCGCTGAGATATCCGAGCACCGAGCCAAGCCCGAGCCGTGCGGCCAGAGGCACGGCAATGACCGCAGCGAGCAGGTAGAGCGTCGGGAGGAGGAGGAGTGAATGCATTATAATATCAAGCGGGCAAAGGGGCGTCTTGTTTGATCTGGCTCATGACGATCTGGCTGTGGACACGGCCAACGGCACCATGCGGCAGCAAGATGTTGTGGATAAGGTCATTGAGGGTGGTCAAATCACGCGAGTAGATACGCAAGAGGAGGTCGGCATCGCCTGTCATCGTCCAGGCAGAGACGATCTCGGGCTGACTTTTGATCAGCTTGTTGAAGCTGGTAGAGTGGGCGGGCGCGTGCGAGGTGAGTTGCACCTGCACAAAGGCCTGCACGCCAAGGCCGAGTTCTGCGGCGCTCAGCTCGGCACGATAGCCTTTGATCACGCCCTGACCCTCAAGCCGCTGGCGGCGGCGGGCAGCCTGACTGGCCGACAGCCCGAGGCGCTCGGCCAACTCCTGACTGGTGAGCTGGGCGTTTTCCTGCAAAGCGGTGATCAGTTTTGAATCAATTTCATCAAGCATGCGTGCTATCTAGCGCGTGAATGTAAACACTGCGACAAGATTGCGTAAATATTTGGTATAGCGCGCGGAAAAATGCCTATACACCGTTATCCGCGCGGCATTTTGAGTGTGACGTTGCGGTTGCCTTTTTTGTAGTGCAACTCGCCTTCACCGATGGCAGAAACACGCCCGCCTTCAAGCCTGTCACCAACTTTGACTTTTTTGTAGCGGCCATTCGCGAGACGCACGAGGGCGCGGCGGCTAGAGGGCTTGCCGTAGACGCCCATAAGGCTCACACGCTTGAGGTTGATGGCGTTGCGCACGGTTGCCTGTTTGGCGACAGAGGCAGTCGAGGGAATGCGCGGCGTTACTGTTTTGGGCGCAACGGCGGCGACGGTTGTGACCTGTTCATTGCGCTCGGCATTGCGCTCCGCACGTTTAACAATGCGCGCGAAGTTGTTCGGGCGGGGCTTTGGCTTGACCGAACGGGCCACGGCCTGCGGCGTTGCGTTAGGGTCAAGATCGCGCTTGGGAACCGAGGGGTCGGGCACGGGGATAACCACGGCACCGGGCGTTGGCGGCAAGGTTTCGGGTGTTTCCGGCTTGGTCGGTTGCGGCTGTGCGGCAGCTATCTCTTGCGGAGATGGCGGACGCAGGCGGGGCCTGATTGCGGCGAGTTCTTTGAGAGAACGCCCGCCAAGGTTTGCGCGCTCGTTGCTTTCAGCCAGTGTCGTTGGGCGCAGCTTAGGGCGCAGCGATGCAAGGTGGGCGAGGGCGGCGGTTTCAGCGTCGGTCGGTTCTTCGGGCGTTGCTTCGGCTGTCTCGACGGGCGCGGGCCAGACGGCAGGCAGGCTGGGTGGTTTGCCGAGATACACGACATGGCCCTCGGGCGACAAAGCCCCTTCAGCCGTGGCCACAACCAGCCCGCGCGCATCAAGGGTGAAGCGCTTGCCAGCTTCGGCGGGGTTGTGTTGCGGTGCGATGCCGCGATCAGCGAGATCAAAGTCGAGCGCCGGTAGCGCGACGGCATCATGGCTGCCGATGACAGGGTCAATGGAGGCTACATAGAGGTCGTCCTGCCCAGGAATTGTGGGTATTTGTGGCGCGGCTGGGGGCAGCACCCAGATACCCGTAACTGCGTATTTGACGCGCGCTTCCTCGTCGGAGATCGGCTCGACCGGCAGGGGCATGATCTGTGGGTTTTTCGGAACAACCGCGTCAGGATCAAGCGAGGCAAGCTCGAGAGTGCCGTTGGGCAAGCCGGCTTCATCACCCTCGATGAGAGTTTCGTCAGGCGCGTCGGGGCTGGCTGCGAACTCGGTGTCCGAGCGGATAAAGAAACGCGATAGACCGTCGTCAACAAAGACCGAGGCCCAAGCCGCGACACCGACAAGAAACACCAGCAAGGCAGCCGTGAGAAGCAGGCCAAGGTAGCGTGGCTTGCCTCCGACAGCGCGGGGCTTTTGTGGTGCGGGTTCGGCTTTCTTGCGGGCCCCGAAGACAGTTAGCCGCTGCTGCTCGGACGCTGTTGGCGGCACAAGATTGGGCGGGGGAGGCGGCACGATGACTGGCTCGGAGCGGCGCAGGTTTTGCAGGCTGAAACCCGCTCCTGCGGGGGCTGTGCCGACATCATTGTCGTCGTCTTCGTCACTGGGATCAGGCTTATTGCTGCGGCGGCTGAAGAAGGCTGTGACCGCACTTTCGCTCACCGGTGTTGGCGGCGGAGGGACACTGGACGCTGTGGCCACCGGTTGTGGCGGGTTTTCATCGCCCGAGATCGTGGGTTCAGTGACAATTGGCTTGGTTGTGGCGGGTTCGTTGCGGGTGACACCGGTTAGGGCTGGTGCTGCGCCAGTGTCGGTTTCGGTGCGGCGCGAGCTGAAGGCAGGGGCGGCGGGCTCCGGTTTTGGTTCGGGCTCTGGTTCTGGCTCTGGCTCCGGTTTTGACTCTAGCTCTGGCTGTGCTTCCGGTTCTGCGGCTGTTTCCGGTGGGGTCGCTTTCACGACCTCTGGTTCCGGAGCCGCTGTTTTCGCTTCGGCTTCTGACAGCTCAGGTTCGGGCTGGCTTTCGGGAGCAACCTCGGGGGGGCGGGCGATGCCGCTGATGGTGACGACTTCGTTGTCGGTTTCGAGTGCACCAAGGGCAGATTCGTTGTCTTGGTAGTGTTGGGTTTGGCCAAAGAAGGGCTCGCGGCCAAAGGCTGCTTGCGCCGGTTTGGCGGCAAAGTAGAGCGGTGCAAAGCCGTTGCTGACGGCAAAACCCTCGGCCTCGGCCAGTGTTTCACGGGCGACGGCGGCGATGTGGATCATCTTGCCATCGCTGGCCCAATCATAGGCGAGTTCGTCAAGTGAGTAGGGCGTGGCCCCATCAAGCGCGTGGCGGACGGCTTCGGTCTGGATGTCATCGCTGCCTTGCGGGTCAACGATTGTTAGATATTTGATTTGCTCGTCAGGCAGAATCAGCTTGCTGTGCAGCGGTTCTGAGCCAAGCTCGCCGGCTGACTCTTTGAGCACTTTAAGCGCAGCTTGCAAGTCTGGCACATCAAGCGGAACCTCACCGACACGCTCCCAGCCCGCGTCAGCACGGCTGAGCAGGCCTATTCCGTCAAAGGAAAGCGTGAGTGCAAAATTTGGCTTCATAGGACAGGCCCTGACCTGCGGGAACGCGTTAACATAGGGTCTATTATATCAAGGTTCCCGTCAAGAAAACAGGGGGTTGCATGAACAGGTGTATGTCAGCGGAAGCCTGCGCTTGCGGAGCGGCCTGAAAGCGTAGGGTTATACGCTTTCAGGCCTTGTTTTTAACAATACTTCTAGCTTGTGGCCGCTTTGAGGGCTTGGTCCAGATCGGCGATCAAATCGGCGGCGTCTTCGATGCCGATCGAGATGCGCACAACCTCGGGGCCAGCGCCCGCCGCCTTCTGCTGCTCTGGGGAGAGTTGGCGGTGGGTGGTCGAGGCGGAGTGGATCACCAGCGAGCGAGTGTCACCGAGGTTGGCGACGTGGCTGAAGATCTCCAGACTATCAACAAATTTGACGCAGGCGTCGTAGCCGCCTTTGAGCGAGATGGTGAACAGCCCACCCGCGCCTTTGGGGCAGATGCTTGCCACGCGGCTGTTGTAGGGCGAGGATTTGAGGCCAGCGTAGGTGACTTCTTCCACCGCGTCGTGCTTCTCGAGCCAGCCTGCAACCTCAACAGCGTTCTGAACGTGCTTTTGCATGCGAAGCGAGAGCGTTTCGATGCCCATGAGCGTGTAGTGTGCGGCTTGGGGGTTCATTGTCATGCCCAAGTCACGCAGGCCAATTGCGATGCCGTGGAAGGTATAGGCCAGCGCGCCGAATGTCTCGTGAAACTTGAGGCCGTGGTAGGCGGGCTCGGGTTGGCTCAGTGATGGGAACTTGTCGGAGGCCGACCAGTCGAACTTGCCTGAGTCAACCACGCAACCGCCTGTGACTGTGCCGTTGCCTGTGAGATATTTGGTTGTCGAGTGAACGACCAAGGTTGCGCCGTGCTCGATCGGGTTACAAAGGTAGGGCGTGGCCGAGGTGTTGTCGACGATGAGGGGAATTCCGGCTTCATCGGTGATCGCGGAAATTGCATCAAGGTCGGTGATGTAACCACCTGGATTTGCAATGGATTCACAGAACACTGCGCGGGTGTCGTCGTTGATTGCGGCCTTGACGGCGTCGAGGTCGTCAAAGTCAACGAATGTTGCGCTCCAGCCGAAACGTTTGATGGTTTGCGAAAACTGCGTGATCGTGCCGCCATAGGCGCGGGTTGAGGCGACGACGTTCTTGCCGGGGGACATGAGCGGGAAAAGCGCCATGATCTGGGCGGCGTGGCCAGAGGAGCAGCAAACCGCGCCTTGGCCGCCTTCAAGGGTTGCGATGCGCTCGGCGAGCACGGCAACTGTCGGGTTGGTGAGGCGTGAATAGATGTAGCCAACTTCTTGCAGGTTGAAGAGAGCGGCGGCGTGATCCGCGTCGCGGAAGACATAGGCGGTTGTCTGGTAGATCGGCGTGTTGCGTGCACCTGTTGCCGGATCAGGCGCGGCGCCTGCGTGAACTTGAAGCGTGTCGAAGCCGTATGACATATCTCTGTCTCTCCCTGATTTGTTTGAGCGCGAGACTAGGCGGGAAAGCGGGGGGGAGCAACGGGGCTTGTGCAAAGAGGGACGCAGGTAGCGAAACCCGTTGGCGCTAGGGAAAAGCGCCTTGCTGTTGTGCATCGGGAGAACGGGTGTTTTTGGCGTGGTTCACTGAGGCTTAACAAAAGTCTGGTTGAGGTTATGGCCAGCGCCGCCCTTCCAAAGAATCACAAAGTACACGATCTTCCATAAGAGACTTTTCTTGCGGAGCGCAGGCTCGGACGGTGCGGCCTTGGTTTCAAGGTCAATAACCTTGCCAGCATCAATGGCTTGTAAGAGTGCTCTCGCGTCGTCGGCCTGTGAGGCGGGCACGGCGATAGGGATGCCACCAAGCGCAAGCGCTTGATTTGCGAGCAAGGCGTGGGTGTGAAAATGCGGCATGACGACATCATAGCCAGCCGCCTCGAGCGCGGAAAGTGTGAGAGCGGCAGCGCTTGGGGAGTAGCTCCACCCGATCTGGGTTAGGTTGGCGAGGTCGTACGTGGCGACACTCATCGCATCCAGAAGCCTTCACGTTTTATGCGGTTGCGGATGGCTTGTTCCTTACGGGGGAGGTCATCCTGATCAAACAGATCACGGACTTTCTGACCGCGGCCCTGGTAGACCATGCGCTTGATCGGGTCATAGTTTTTGAGCGCTTTTTTGATCTTGTTGGGCGCGGCAACCTCTTCGAGAGTGCGCACGACGGTGTCGCTTTCGCGGGCGTAGAGCAGCGGGAAGACACGATAGTGGCAACTGATGTCGCCATCAAGCAGGCCTTCGGGCAGGGTGTCACGGCCGCCGCCGAGGGCGTGGATAACCAGCGGCAGGGCGACTTGGTCAAGCCATGGGTCAAACTTTTGGCAGACAAGTTCGCGAGGGGCGTCGTTGAGGATGGCGAGGGCATACTCAAGAAACTTTTCACCAAAAGCATGCGGGCATTTGTAAAAGAAGAAGCCTGCGTTGAAGTAGAGGTAGCGTTTCCAATACTCATCGGGCTGGCTTAGGTCGAGAGAACTGGCGAAGTCGAGGCCGAATTTGTCGTAGAGCGACCCCCAGATTTCGCCGTAGCCGGGGCCGTAGAGCTCAAGTGTCGGCCATGTTCCGGTGCGCTTGAGCGAGGCTGTGGGCTTGGTGAACTTGAACGGCACAGCGGCGAGATCACCGGTGATCAGAGTGTCGGTGTCAAAGAATACAAAGGGCTCGCCTTTGGGGAGGGCGGTGAGGGCTTCGATCTTGTTGCCGTAGGGGTAACTCTGGCCGAAGTGCTTGTTTTCAAATGGAATGATCTCGACGTTGAGCTCTGCGAGGGCTTCAAGGACGAGCGCGTCGTTCATTCGCGGGTCGCGCTTCCAGTGCTCGCTTGGCTGCGGCTCGGCAACGATGAGGCGTCCTGTAAATGTAGGGTTGAACTGCCGGAAAGAAGCGGCAAACAACAGGGCTTCATATTGTAGGCGGCCAGCTTGCCCGACAACGAAAACATTGAACTCTGTTGGTTTTTTGGGTCTTCTGGCCATGGGCTGCTCGGCTATTGAAAAATTGTTGCTCATATAGATACAAACAGGTTGTGCGCTCAAGGGCAATGCAGGGAAGGGAAACAATGATATGCTATTTTTTACCATTTTGACATTTTTGGCACTCGGGGTGGGCGGACAGAGTGACGGTGGCAGCGGCACCGAGAGTGCGACCGAGAGTGCGGCTGTGGTTGCACCGGCTGCACAGCCGAGCACGGTTGTTATCGGAAGTGGTGTGGTGATTGGTGATCCCAACACCGTGGTTGTTGAAGGTAAGCCCTTTGCGGCGGAAGACCAGACGGCAAGCGGCAAGTTTACCACTGCGGGCGAGGTGAAGCCGATACTGGAAGCGACGCGGGGCAACTGGATTGCGGTGCGCGAGTATGACGGGCAGGACCTTGTTTACCTTACACATTTGATCGCCTGGCGCTGTGGGCTGCATGAGGTGCGTGTCGGCTTTAACGGGGCAGCGCCAGAGGTGTGGGAACTGCCACGCTGCCAGACGGAGTTTTCGACGCCCAATGCGATACCGGATGATCAGGCCTTGATGATTTACCGCAGCTACGAGCTTGGCTCTATTCAGTCGATGCAGGTTGAAATACTGCTGGATGATATGAGCGAAATGTCCGGAAGCTACGCGCGCAAGGATGTGCGGATACCCTAGAGCCTAGCCGGTTTTTCCTGTTGTGCGGTTTCTCTCGCCAAGCATGAGCATGGCCGGGGTGACAACAAGGGTGAGGGCCGTGGCAACGACAAGACCGCCAGCGATGGCCGAGGATAGCTCTGTCCACCATTGGGTTGAAGGCGCGCCATAGACGATCTCGCGGGTGAAGAAGTTGAGGTTCAGGCCGATCACCATTGGCATGAGGCCAAGGGCTGTTGTTACCGAAGTGAGAATGACGGGACGCAGACGTTGTGCTCCGGTGCGCAGGGCAGCTTCAAGCGGCGACTGGCCGATCTTTTTGAGGTCATTGTAAGTGTCGATCAGAACGATGTTATTGTTCACCACGATACCCGCAAGCGCGATCACACCGATGCCGCCCATGACCACGCCGAAGGGGCGGCCTGTGACGATGAGACCGAGCAAGACACCGGCAATCGAAAACACGATTGCGCTCATAACAACAAAGGCCTGGAAGAAGCTGTTAAACTGAAGCACGAGAATCAAGAACATCAGGAAGATCGCTGTTGCGAAGGCACCGATAAGGAAGATCATGCTTTCGGCTTGGTCTTCGGCCTCGCCGCCAAAGGTAAAGTCAACGCCCTCGGGCAGTTCGGCCTCTTCAAGCAAGGCTGTGAGGGCGACGACCTGATCGTTGACCAGCACACCGGGGGCGGCGTTGGCCTCGATGGTTGTCACACGTTTTTCGTCAACCCGGCGGATGATACCTGTGCGCTCGGAAGGGGCGAAGGTGACGAAGTTGCTGATTGGCACGAGGCCAGAGGCGGTTGGCACACGCAGGCTGGCCAGCTCGGACAGGGAGCGTTCTTCACGGGGGAAGCGCACGCGGATATCAAGCGCGCCGTCGGTGTCATCGGGGCGGTAGTCAGCCACGGTGATACCTTGGGTGAGGAGCTGAACCGCCTGACCGAGCAGGCTCACATCAGCACCAAAGCGGGCGGCTTCGGCACGGTTGACCAAGATCGACACTTCGACGCCGGGAACAGGGCGGGTGTCGGTGACATCGGTGAAACCGCCGAGCTTGTCCATGATATCGCGGATCTGTTGCACGGCTTGATTTTGCACATCGGGGTTGCGGGCGGTGACTTTGAGGTTGATGGGTTTGCCGGAGTTCGGGCCGCCGCTTTCGGTTTGCACCTGAACGTCAATACCGGCGATGTCAGCAACGCTGGCGCGGATATCAGTGCCGATTTCTTCAGCGGTGCGGCGGGTGTCCCAGTCGGTCAGTTCGAGTTGCAATGTGCCGATGGTTTCTTCGTCACCTTGGCCTGCCGACATCATTGAACGCGCGTAGATGCTGGCGATTTCGTCGTAGGGCAGCAGGCGGGATTCAACTTCGCGCACGAGGCTGTCGCGCTCGAAGATCGAGAAGTTGTCACGGGCGCGCACCTGCACCTGCATGAAGTCGGGCTCGACCGAGGGGAAGAAGCTGACGCCGGAGCCGAAAGTGCCATAGAGGCCGAAGCTGCCAAGCAACATGGCAATGGCCAGCAGCAATGTCGTTGCGGGGCGTAGGATCGCTTTTTCCAGGAGGCGCACATATTTGCCCGACAATCCGCGCATTGTGCGCGGGTCGCCTTGTTCGGCGGCATAGAGCGCTTGTTTGTCTTGGGCCGTTTGCGGCTGGCGTTTGCCGATAACTCCGCCGACGACGGGAATGAAGACCAGCGCCATGAACAGCGAGGCGAAGAGCGTCATGATCACGGTGATCGGCAGGAACTTCATGAACTCGCCGACCATGCCTGTCCAGAACAGGAGGGGAAAGAACACGCTGAGCGTTGTTGCAGTTGAGGCGATAATCGGCCAAGCCATGCGCTTGGCGGCGAAGGCGTAGGCCTCTTTGGGCGGGGCGCCTTCTTGCAACTTGCGATCGGCAAGTTCGGTGGTGACGATGGCCCCGTCAACCAGCATGCCCACCACCAGAATGAGCGAGAACAGCACGACGATGTTCATGGTGAAGCCCATAGACCAGAGCGCGATAACGCCAGCGAGGAAAGCGCCGGGAATAGACAGGCCGACGAGGATCGCAGAGCGCGTGCCGAGGGCGAGCACGATGACGATCATCACCAGAATAACAGCGGCAATGACGTTTGCCTCAAGATCACTCAGCATGTCTTTGACTTGCTTTGACTGATCTTGCAGGTAGGTGACTTCGACGCTTTCAGGCCAGTCTACGCGCAGTTCTTTGACGAGCGCCTTCACTTCGGCGACGGTTTCGATGATGTTGGCGCCCGAGCGTTTGGTGACTTCGAGTGCCAAAGCGGGCTGGCCGTTGATGCGTGCGAATGATGTCGGGTCTTCAAAGGTGTTGCGCACGGTGGCCACGTCGCCAAAGGTTACAACCGCATCGCCGCGCACTTTGACGGGCATCGACATCACATCGTCGAGGTTCTCGATCAGGCCCGGCACCTTGAGCACGATACGGCCTGCGCCTGTCTCGATAGCGCCAGCAGCGATCAGCATGTTATTGCGCTGGATCTGGCCGATGAGCTCGTCAAAAGACAGGTTGTAGGTTTGAAAAACTGTTGGGTCGATCAGCACTTCAAGGAACTCGAAACGCTGCCCGCCGATGTCGGCTTCGAGCACGCCGGGGAGGGCCTCGATCTCTTCTTGCAGGGTTTCGGCGAGGTCGTTCAAGGTGCGCTCGGGGACGGGGCCTGACAGGATCGCGGTGATGATCGGAAAGAGGGCGGTGTTGATCTCGGTGATGACGATATCGTCGGCGTCCGAAGGCAGTTCGCTTTGCGCACGGTCGGCGGCTTCGCGCACCTTATCGAGGGCCTCGTCGGTGTCGCCACCGGCAGTAAACTCGAGCTGGATACTGGCGAAACCTTCGGCCGCGTCGGAGTTCATACTGTCGAGGCCTTCGATGGAGCCGAACTCGGCTTCCATCGGCTCTAGCAGCAGGCGCTCGGCATCTGTCGGGCTGATGCCGTCAAGGCCTGTCGAGACGTAGAAAAACGGCAGCGGAATCTCGGGGTTGCTCTCTTTGGGGATCGCTGAATAAGCATATGCGCCCACGGTGAGCACCATGACAAGCGCCATGACGACAACGCGCGAGCGCGAGAAGGCTGCGTCGATTATCGCGTTCATGGCTTATTTCTCCGAGATGCTTGGTGCAACGGTTTCGCCTTCGTTTACAAAGCCTTGTCCGATGGTAATCACGTTAACCGGATCGGGCAGACCGGTTGCCCATATGCCGTCGATCTGCGCTTTGACGATCTCTATCGGGTAGAAGGCAACCGTGTTGTCGGCATCAACGGTTTTGACACCGAGCGTGCCTTCGACATTGAGTGAAACAATGGACGGAGAGAGGAAATGCGCTCTGGCCTCACCTGTCGGGATGATCACTTCGGCCGAGATTCCGGCGGGGATCGCTCCGTCGTCATTGGCGACTTCGATCTCGGTGAGGAAGGTGCGCGTTTCGGAAGCCGCCGAGGTGCCGACGAAGGTGACCTTGCCCTCACGCTCTTCACCGGTGATGAACCGCACTGTGGCAGGCTGTCCGGTTTTGAGCAGTGTGAGCGACTGTTGCGGCACCTGAATGGCCACAGTGAGCGGGGTGATGTCAACCAGGCGGCCCACTTCTGCGCCCGAGGAGACATACTCGCCGACATCAAGATCAAGGGTTTCAATGCGGCCTGTGAAGGGCGCGGTGATGGCCAGCGCTTTGCTGTCTTCCTGAGCGCTGGCAAGTTGCGAGCGGGCACCGGCAAGTGCGGCGCGGGCTTGCGAGACACGGTCGGCTGTGGCCACGCCGCGGTCGAGCAGCTTTTCGGCATTGTCAAACTCGCGCTGGGCGCTGGCGAGTTCTTCTTGAGCGCGGATGACGTCGGCGGCGTTGCTGGCGGCATCAAGCCGTGCGATGACGTCACCGGCCTTAACGTCTTGGCCTTTTTGGACAAGCACTTCGGCCACGTCGCCGGCTGTTTCGGCACGCAGGCTTGTGTCGCGGTCGGGGAGGGCCTGGCCCTCGGCCTGATAGAACTGGGTGACGGTTTCGGCCTGTGAGGTTTTGACAGCAACGGCAATCGGCTTGGGCTCTTGACGGGCGACTTGGATGTCGGCCTCGGCAGAGGGAATGATAAACCCGCTGCCCATCCAGGCGACAATGGCGATGACCAGAATGCCAGCGATCCAAGTCGAGCGCGAGGCGCCTGCGTCATCGGTAAAGGACAGCGTTTGATGGCTTGTCTCGGTTGACGGGGCAGGCTGAGCTTCGCGCTGAACCTCTGCCTGCGTGTCTGCCTGAACTGTTGGTTGGGCAGGCTTTTTGGCCTTGGCGCGCGTGGTTTGCTTTTTGGTTGCCGTGGCTTTGGCCGATTTGGCAGGCTGTTTGGCATCTTCTGACATTGCGTTGGTCCTCATCGAGCTCCTGCGGAGCCTCACACTCGTTAGCCCCTTGGCGTTTAGCATAGGTATGCCGAGCGCCGCCACATGCAGGCCGTTTAAGGTGTATTTGAGTTGCAAGTCAAGGAATGTTCAGTCGTGACTGAATGAAACCTCACATCATGCCGAGATTGTGACTATTTGCGTGTTACGCAGGGACCTCGTCGAGCTTTCGGGATCCAACCACAAGGTTCAACACCTTGTGAGAGACTGTGATGCTGGCGCGGCGGCCCCAGTCGAATTTGAGAAAATCCTGCTCCATGCCATCAGCAAATATAACGCCGCCCTCGTTGATCCGCGAAGTGATGGTGATAGATTTTCCTTTGCCGATCTGTCCGGCTTTGAGTGTGCACCCGCTGGCTTTGCTGGGCCAAGGCTCGCGGGCGAAGTAGGCGGCTTTGGTGTCGGTTGGTTTGAGGTCAATAAAGTGGCTGGTTGCTGTCATGATCGACTTTGCCCAACCTGTCGCGCCGGTGCCTGTGGTGATGATCACACCAGAGGAGGATTGGAACTCCTGTTTGCCGTCGACTTGCAGAATATATTTGGCAGACTGGTGGCTGCGATGGCCGATGAACAGCTCATTGAGCGCAACCAAGCTCTCGCCGCTGCTCAGGTTTGCCTCGACCATGGTGCGGGGCTGGATTTGGGCATTGTTGCCTGTGATCGCATCCAGCAGGGCCGGCACCTCGGCAGGAGCGGTTGATGTCAGCACACCTTCCGAGCCAGTGGCGCTTGGCAACACGCCGATTACCGGCTGGCCCGAGAGGTATTTGGCCAGGTTGGCAACCAGCCCGTCCTGACCGACAGCGATGATGATGTCGTTGTTGCCGAAGAGGAAGCGGTCAAGGTCGTTGCGCTCGACTTCCGCAACCGACCAGTCATCAGGCACACCGGCTTTGGCTTGCCTGATGGCATTTTGCAGAGCGGTGTGAGTGCTTTCAACGTCACTGAGCTTTTGGTCACGACTTTTGAGAAAGAACTCTGCCTGCCCCCGAGTGCCATGTGCCAGCAAGAGGGCCTGATACTCGGAGTGCCGAGTGACAAAGACAATACGGGGGGCGAGGCCAGTCATTTTCTTATTCCGCTTTCTTACTTTACAGCGTTGGGAAGGGTTTCGGGCTTGGCTTTCATCACGTTTTGGAACTGCCCGATCAAGTTTGACATCATGTCAGGGGTGACAGTGAGGTTGTCGATGTTTTGCAATTTACCGGCAAACTCCTGCGCTGCCATGGCGAACAAGACAGAGGGCGGCAGGCCAGCGTAGACGTCCATGCGCTCTTTTTCCATGTCGGCCTTGGCTTGGTCGATGGTGCGAATGCGGTTTGCCTCGGCGTCCGCGTCGATCTTCATCGAAGCGGCCAGCGCTTCGGCCTGTGAGCGGGCGTTTTCGTCTTCCCGAGCTATCAGGCTTTTTTGCTGGGTTGCCAGCTCGATCTTGGTGCTGAGCTCGTTTTCGGCGATGGCGCGTTCTTTCTCGACCGCGAGGGCGCGGCGGGCGAAGGTTGCTTCGTCGGCTTGCTGTTGCAGGCTCTCGAAGGTTGGCGCTTGCAGGGCGCGGGCCAGTTCGGATGTCGGGGCGATGTCGTCAACACTGACACCGACGATCTCTAGACCCATGCTGGTGAGGGTTTTGTCGTTTTCAAAACCCGCCTTGAGTGCGGCTTGCACCGGTTTTACCCCCGCCTCAAGCAAGGCGCGCACAGAGTTGCTGTTGAGGTAAGTCGCGATGTAGCGGCGCCCGAGCGAGCCGAGCAGGTTGTTGATCTGATCAATCGGCTGTCCGATCAGATCGCCGGTCCAGGGCGCGATGGTGAAGTCGATACGCTCGCCCAAGTCCTCGGCGGAGGAGACGCGCCAAGCGATGCTGCCTTGCACTGTCAGGTCTTGGTAATCGGCTGACTGGCCTTTGAGCAGGAAGGGCAGGTTGCGGTCATCCATCGGGATTTCACTCAATGAGGTGCCGCGCGGCAGGAACCAGAAGGCGAGGCCTTTGCCAGAGCGCACACGCTTGCCGTTGCGATACTGCTGGATGTGGCGGGAAGCGTCTGCACGCAGGTGACGCACGAGCGGGAATTTTTGAATATGTGCCATGTGGTTTCCTTACTTGGTTTTGCTATAGAGCTCGGCGGGGCGAAAGGCCGACGCTTGCTCTTTTTGGCCGGTTGGCTTGATCAGGTTTCTGTCAAGCAGCTTGCGGCGGAATGCGGGTTTGGCCAGTTTTTGACCAAGGATCGCCTCGTGAATTTCTTGAACATCGCGCAGGGTGAACAGCTTTGGCAGCAGCTCAAGCCCGACGGGGGAGTAGTCAAGCTTGCCGCGCAGGCGTTTGACCACATCACCGAGGATGTCGGCGTGATCAAAGGCGAGGGCGAGGGCGCCGTGCTCAGGCGAAGTTGCTTGAGCTTGGCCACCGGTCTCGCCTGACCAGCGGGTTGTTACTTCTGCCAGTGCCAGCGCGGGGTTTGCGGCTATGGCGGCCTGAATGCGACTGTGTGGCACCAGCGCGAGATAGGTGATGCTGATCACCCTTTGGCGCGGGTCACGGTCGAGTGCGCCGTAGGTTGCAAGCTGTTCAAGATAGACGTCACGCAGCCCCGCTTTCTCTAGTGCAACCGCTTGCGCGGTGTCTTCCAGCGAGACATCTTCGTGGACAAATTTGCCCGGCAGGGCCCAATCCCCCCCGACTTGTGTCGCATCATCACGGTTCATCAACAGGCAATGCAGTTTGGCGTTATGCACAGTGATGAAAGCGATATCTGCGGCGAGTGTCGGCTTGGGATAGGTCATGTGAGTCTCCTTATTGCCAAAATAGATATTACTGTTTTGGATATAAGTAAAGTGAAATCGACTTGCCGCGGGATTTCAGCGGTTGCGGGGCGGCTACAGGCACTTGAAAATCAGAACGTTTAGTGAACATAAAGGGGGATGCTTGTTCGATTCCCAGATGTGTTTCCCCTAAAGCCCTGCCGGTATCACGAGGTGACAGGGGCAGGCTCGTATAGCTTTGCCGCCATCTGCTGCGGGCTCGTTTCGAGCAGGGTGCTGTGGTTCGCGGAAGGCTGGGTGCCGGAAGTGTTGAACCCGAACGGGCTGCAAGCCTATTGCGATCCGCATCAGCTTCTGGTCGGGAAGTGCGGTAATGCGGCCGATGTGCTGGCCGCGACAGAAGAGGCCTTGCGCTCGGGTGCGGTGCCGCTGGTTGTTGCGGAGCTTACCAAGCCTCTGACACTGACATCTGGCCGCCGATTGCAACTTGCGGCAGAGGCGGGGGCATCAACGGGGCTGATGATTGTGCAGGAGGGCATGGGCAGCAATGCCACACAAACCCGCTGGCGTGTTTCGCCCAGATATTCAGCTGATGTCTCGACTCTCATGCAGTGGGAGCTTATTAAGAACAAAGCGGGAACATGTGGAGATTGGAGGATAGACTGGAATGACGAAGCGCATCGTATCTCTGTGGTTTCCGAGCCTGTCCAGCGAGCGAATTCTGCGCATGAAGCATATTGAGGGTGCTTTTGCGGTTACCGCGCACATCAAGAATGCCGACCGGCTTGTTTGCTTGAATGCTGCGGCTGAAGAGCA
The DNA here is from genome assembly GCF_018860975.1 of Lentibacter algarum. Taxonomy (GTDB): domain Bacteria; phylum Pseudomonadota; class Alphaproteobacteria; order Rhodobacterales; family Rhodobacteraceae; genus Lentibacter; species Lentibacter algarum_A. The sequence goes on along the minus strand of NZ_JAHKQI010000010.1, from coordinate 135,740 downwards.
CGGGTTGAGGCGTGGTATGGGGCTGGCTGATGCCCGCTCGTTCTGCCCGTCGCTGCTGACCGAATTGCACGATGCGCAGGCCGATCAGGCGTTTCAGCGCCGCCTTGTCAGGTGGGCGCAGCGCTATTGCCCTTGGGTTGGCGAGGACGGCGTTGACGGGCTGTTTCTGGATGTCACGGGCTCGGCTCACCTGCTGGGAGGAGAGGCGGCGTTGCTGCACGACATTCGAACGCGATTGGCCCGATCGCGGCTGACAGTGAGCATCGGTATTGCCGATACTCCGGGGGCTGCCTGGGCCTTGGCGCATTTTGGACAGGGCTGTGCAGACACTGGCGACACTTTGAAAGCGGTTCGGGGGCTTCCTGTTGCCAGCCTTCGGATCACGGCGAAAGAAGACACCACATTGCAGCGGTTGGGCATCAAGACGGTTGGGCAGCTTGCCGATCTACCGCGCGCAACGGTTGGTCAACGCTTCGGGGCATCGGTTCTGATGCGGCTCGACCAGGCTTTAGGGCATCAGGCCGAGAGCATTTCTCCGGAGGTCAATGCTCCGGTCTATGCGACACGGCTTACGCTGCCTGAGCCTATTGGTCTGGCAAAAGATGTGATGGCGGGGGTCGAGCGCTTGCTGCCGCCCTTGTGTGAAAAACTGATGCGCATGATGGCGGGGGTGCGGGTGCTGTCGTTGTCTTGCCGGCTGGTTGACGGTGGGGCGCAAACGGTTGAGCTACGCCTTGCACGGCCTCTACGTGACCCTGCCAGAATACTCCCGTTGTTTGAACGGGGCATCGGCGAGATAGATGCCGGATTTGGCATTGACCAGTTGCGGCTGGTTGCTGTGCAGGTGGAGGCTTTGCCCGCCGAGCAAACCACACAAGCCTCGCAGGGCCAGTCACGGCAGGATGACGGCTTGCACGACCTGATCACGCGGCTGGGCAATCGCATCGGTTTGGAGAATATCCAGAGGTTCCTGCCGGCTGACAGCCATATTCCCGAACGCAGCTTTATCATCGCTCCGGCCGCGTGGTCTGAGGTGGGCGGCGCGTGGGTTTCGCTGACTCCAAGGCCGGTGCGGTTGTTTCCGCCCGAGTATGTTGCCGCAAGCACAAACCGCCCGCCCGGGAGCTTCAAGTGGCGGGGCATGTCTTTCAAGGTTGGTCGGGTGACGGGGCCAGAGCGCATTGCTCCGGAATGGTGGCTGGAAGATGAGAACTGGCGGCATGGTGTGCGCGACTATTGGAAGGTAGAGACCCGTGAGGGGCATCGTTTGTGGATGTTCCATACGCCGCAAAGCCCCGGCTGGTTTGTGCATGGGACCTTCGCATGAACTATGCTGAACTCTGCACCACAAGCAATTTCACTTTCCTCAGGGGGGCCTCTCACCCTGAAGAGCTGATCACGCGGGCCGCCGAGTTGGGGCTCTCGGCCATAGCGATAACCGATCACAATTCACTGGCGGGTGTTGTGCGGGCCTATGCGGCGCTAAAAGAGCTAAAGCGCACGGATGCTGACGCGCTGCTTCCCAAGCTGATCGTTGGCGCAAGGCTGGTGTTACAAGACAGCTTGGTGCAGTGGGTTGCGTTGCCCAAGAACCGCGAGGGCTATGAGGCCCTGTCGCGCCTGCTAACGCGGGGCAAGAGGCGGGCTGAAAAGGGCGCGTGCCATTTGTCGCAGCGTGATCTGCTGGAGGGCGGCAAGGGGATGATTTTGATTGCCTTGCCACAGAGAGGGCAGGGAGAACAGAGAGGACAGGGGGAGCGGGGGCGCCAGGAGCAGGTTGCGGGGCATATTGCCGAGGTGGTCAGAGCGTTTCCGTCAAACGTATATCTGGGTTGCGCGCCGCGTTATGACGGCAGTGATCAAGCCTATTTTGACCGCTGCAGGTCATTGTCGCACACCACGTCGGCGCCGATGGTGGCTGTTGGTGATGTGCTGCTGCACCGCGGGGCCCGCCGGCAGTTGGCGGATGTGCTGACATGTTTGCGCGAGGGGTGCAGCATTGATGACATCGGCAAGCGCGCGCTTCCCAATGCAGAGCGCCGCCTAAAGGGGCTACAGGATATGGCACGTCTGTTTCGCAAGCACCCAGCGGTGATCCGGCGAACTCAAGAGATTGCGGACAGGTGCAGCTTTTGCCTGTCAGAGCTTTCATATGAATACCCCACCGAGATCAGCGAGGGGGAGACAGCCCATGACAGGCTGGTGCGTCTTACAGACATCGGCCTGAAGCGGCGCTATCCGAAGGGCACAACCGAGCGCGTGCGCGGGCTGGTTCAAAAGGAGTTGGCACTGGTGAAGTCACTGGGGTTTGCCGCCTATTTTCTGACGGTGCATGACATTGTCACCTTTGCCCGCGGGCAGGGGATTTTGTGTCAGGGGCGCGGATCGGCGGCCAACTCGATCCTGTGTTATGCGCTGGGCATCACCGATGTCGGGCCGGAGACGATCACGATGGTCTTTGAGCGGTTCATGTCAGAGCACCGCGGGGAGCCGCCTGATATTGATATCGACTTTGAACATGAACGCCGCGAGGAAGTGATCCAGCATATCTATCAGACATATGGAAGGCACAGGGCAGGGCTGTGCGCCACGGTCATTCACTTTAGAACGCGTGCAGCCATACGCGAAGTTGGAAAGGTTATGGGGCTGTCACAGGACGTGTTGAGCGGGCTGACGAGCCAGATATGGGGGATGTCGGGGGCGGGCGTTGATGAGACCCGTGTGCGCGAGCTTGGCCTTGATCCGAGTGATCGGCGGCTGTCACAAACCCTGCGTTTGATTGGCGAGATGATCGGGTTTCCACGCCATCTCTCGCAACATGTGGGCGGTTTTGTCATCACGCAGGGGCGGTTGGATGCGCTTTGCCCGATTGAAAATGCCGCGATGGAAGACCGCACGGTGATCGAGTGGGACAAGGACGACATCGACACTTTGGGCATTCTCAAGGTTGATGTGCTTTCACTGGGAATGCTGACCTGTATTCGCAAGTGCTTTGATCTGGTCTCTTTGCATGACGGCCCTGAGCTGGATATTGCAAGTGTTCCGCAGGAAGATACCAAGACCTACGATATGCTGTGCAAGGCCGATGCGATTGGTGTGTTTCAAGTGGAAAGCCGCGCACAGATGAACTTTTTGCCACGCATGCGGCCACGCACATTCTATGACTTGGTGATCGAAGTAGCGATTGTGCGTCCGGGGCCTATTCAAGGCGGCATGGTTCACCCCTATATCAACCGGCGTCAAGGCAAGGAGGCTGTCAACTTTCCGTCAGAGGCGTTGGAGGCTGTGTTGGGCAAGACATGCGGCGTGCCTTTGTTTCAGGAACAGGCGATGCAGATTGCCGTGGTCGCCGCAGGTTTCAGCCCTGAAGAGGCCGACCACTTACGGCGTTCTTTGGCGACCTTTCGCAAGATGGGGACGATCGGCACGTTTCGCGACCGGTTCGTCAGTGGCATGTTGGAGCGTGGATACGAGCCCGAGTTTGCAGACCGGTGTTTCTCTCAGATCGAAGGTTTTGGGGAGTATGGCTTTCCCGAAAGCCACGCGGCGGCCTTTGCGATGCTGGCCTATGTTTCGGCATGGTTGAAGTGTCATCATCCGGCGGCGTTTGCATGTGCGCTGCTGAACTCACAGCCGATGGGCTTTTATGCCCCTGCACAGATTGTCAGGGATGCCCGCGAACACAGCATCGAAATCCGCCCGATCTGCGTCAACACTTCAGGCTGGGACAACCACTTGGAAAAACGCGCTGACGGGGCCTTGGCTCTGCGGTTGGGGTTTCGGCAGATCAAGGGGATGAAGCGCGATGATGCCGAGTGGATCGTGTCTGCTCGTGGGAACGGGTATCATGACATCCCGAGCCTTTGGCATCGTGCGGGTGTTTCTCCGGCCTCGCTGGAGCGGCTGGCGGAAGCCGATGCCTTTACGGGTGTGGGCTTAACCCGACGCGATGCGCTATGGCAGGTAAAAGCGATCAGAGCCGACACGCCGTTGCCGCTGTTCAATGATCCGATTGATGGCGAGGTGATTGCCGAGCCAGAGGTGGTCTTGCCGATGATGAACCTCGGTGAGGAGGTGGTTGAGGATTATGTCTCAATGCGCATGTCACTGCGGGCGCATCCTGTTGAGTTGATCCGGCCCTCTCTCAGCATGGTTACGCCGCATGCCGAGCTTGCAGATGTGCCGCTTGGGCGTGTTGCCGTGTGTGGGCTGGTCATCACGCGCCAGCGTCCGGGCACGGCCTCGGGAGTTGTTTTTCTGACATTGGAGGATGAAACCGGTGTGAGCAATATCGTCGTTTGGCCCAAAGTATATGAGCAGTTTCGCAAGGCTGTGATGGGCGGGCGGTTGTTGCAGGTGACTGGATATCTGCAACGTGAAGGCATTGTTGTGCATCTGATTGCCCAAGATATTCAGGACATATCGCATCGGCTGTCGGGGCTTGGCCATCCGATGGGCGACGCCGTGGGGCAGACGCTGCCTCAAGCAGACGACACCCCCAGACCAAAACAGGAGGCGACAGGAGGCCGCGCATACCACCCGCGCGATCAAGCCAGAAAGCTGTTTCCAAGCAGGGATTTTCATTAGAACGCTTTGCATGCCACCTGCCGCATGCCCGCATACCTAGGGGTAACGCGGCAATCATCGGGATTTGCGCCAGCGCCCGACACAACAATCAAAGGACATTTGACGAGACAAAAAGGAAGGGTAAAACTGTTTGAAGTGGTGGGCGACCCTGGAATCGAACCAGGCGTGCGTCTCCGCGAGGGAGTTACAGTCCCCTGCCACACCTTGCGGCCTGTCGCCCACTTGCGGCGTGATTACTTGCGTCTCTTAGGGTCGTCAACCGCAAACTGCCGTGTTAGAGCGCGAGACAATGAGATTTTTGAAATTGGCTTGTGAGCGGGCCAAAGCAAGGTGCCGGGATGAAGAAACCTAAGTGGGTTGTGGAAAAAGAACGCGGTGAGAAGCGCGAGGCCAAAGAGACTGTTTGGCTGTTTGGTTTGCACGCGGTGCGCGATGCACTGCTGAACCCGAAACGCAAGAAACTACGGCTTGTGGTGACACTAAACGCTTTGGGAAAGTTGCAGGATGCGGTGACAGAAGCGGGGATTGAACCGGAGATGTCAGACCCGCGTAAGTTTGCGGCGCCGCTAGATCCGCAATCAGTCCACCAAGGGGCCGCGCTTGAAGTGATGCCACTTGATTGGGGCTCGGTTGACGAAGTGTGCATCGGCGGTGGTGACGAGCGGCCAGCTCGGGTTTTGTTGCTCGACCGCGTGACTGATCCACACAATGTTGGCGCGATTTTGCGCTCGGCTGAAGTATTCGGGGCGCGGGCGGTGATCGGCACCAAGCACCATAGCGCGCCAGAAACAGGCGCTTTGGCCAAGACGGCCAGCGGCGCGCTTGAGCGGCAGCCTTACCTGCGAGTTGTGAACCTCGGGCGCACAATGGAGCAGCTCAAGAAGGCTGGTTACTATGTGATCGGGCTGGACGGGGAGGCGGATGTTGTCATCGAAGCCGAGCTTGAAGCGATTGGCACGCGGCCTGTGGCGCTTGTGCTCGGTGCCGAGGGGCCAGGGCTTCGCGAGAAGACAAAAGAGCTTTGTGATGTACTGGCAAAAATCGAATATGCGGCGGCTTTTGGCTCGCTCAATGTGTCAAATGCAGCTGCGGTTTCGCTTTATGCGGCGACACGGGCCAAGTAAGCGGGCGTTAACCGAGTGTTCACAGGTTGTTTACATTCCCTTTATATCGTCGGATTCGTTCCTACATTGAACATGAAGGCAGGCTGGAACACCTGCTTTCTGAACACTGTCCCTCGTTCCGTAACTGCGCTCGGGCTTTTGCTCGGGCGCTTTTTTGTGTGTAGGCTCGCGATGAGAGGTGCCTTAAATGGATGAGACATATTCAGATAGGTTTTTGAAACGGATTTTGGAACGCGCCAAGCTGCTTGGAATTGTTGGCCTGTCGTCAAAACAGACCCGACCGAGCTTTTTTGTCGGGCGCTACATGAAGCTGCGGGGCTACAAAATTGTGCCGGTAAACCCCGCATATGTGGGGCAGAGTTTTATGGGCGCGCCCTATGTTGGCGGGCTTGACGAAATGCCGCAGGATGTTGATTTTCTTGACTTGTTTAGGCGCTCTGAAGATGTGCTGCCGATTGTTGAAGAGGCGCTTGAGCGGTTGCCAAAGTTGCAAACGGTGTGGATGCAGATCGGGGTTGTGAACGAGGAAGCGGCTGAGTTGGCACGTGCGAAGGGCGTTGATGTGGTGATGAACCGCTGCCCCAAGATCGAGCATCAGCGGTTGTTTGGCGAGTTGCGCAAGGGCGGGTTTAACACGGGTGTGATTTCGTCAAAGCTCTAGCGCGCGGCCTTTTCCGAAAGGCCCGATTGCGCTGTGCGACGCTCTAACTCTTTGAGTACATCTGAGATGTGAACGTCGTTGGCGTGGAGGGTGACGAGCAGGTGATAGAGTAGGTCGGCAGCTTCTGATGTGAGGCCCGCTTTGTTGCCCTTCACTGCTTCGATAACGGTTTCAATGGCTTCTTCGCCGAGCTTTTCGGCGACTTTGTCATTGCCTTTGGCGAGCAGCTTGGCTGTCCAGCTTTCGTCAGGCGAGGCTTCGGCGCGGGTGGCGATGATGTTCTGGAGCTCTTCTAGGGTCATGTTTCGATCCTCATCGGAATGCCGTGATCCTGCATATAGGCTTTTGCTTCGGCGATTGTGTAAGTTCCGAAATGGAAGATTGACGCGGCGAGCACAGCTGAGGCGTGCCCTTCGGTGACGCCTTTTACGAGGTGATCAAGCGTCCCGACGCCGCCCGAAGCGATGACGGGGATGTTGACGGCATCGGCGATGGCGCGGGTGAGGGGGAGGTTGTAGCCGGCTTTGGTGCCGTCGCGGTCCATCGAGGTGAGCAGGATTTCACCGGCGCCGTTTTTGGTCACCAATCTGGCGAACTCCACAGCGTCGATGCCGGTTGGTTTGCGGCCTCCGTGGGTGAATATCTCCCATTTGCCGGGGCTGGTGGTTTTGGCGTCGATGGCGACGACAATGCACTGGCTTCCAAAGTGGGCTGAGGCTTCACCGACGACATCAGGGTTAGCCACTGCTGCGGAGTTGAAGCTGACTTTGTCGGCGCCTGCGAGGAGCAAATCACGCACGTCTTGAACGGTGCGCACACCGCCACCAACCGTGAGCGGGATATAGCACTGCTCGGCTGTGCGGGTGACCATGTCAAACATAGTGCCGCGGTTTTCGTGCGTGGCGTGGATGTCGAGAAAGCAGAGCTCGTCGGCACCGGCGGCGTCATAGGCTTTGGCGGCATCGACAGGGTCGCCCGCGTCGCGCAGGCCAACAAAGTTAACGCCTTTGACAACGCGGCCGTCAGCAACGTCGAGACAGGGGATGATGCGGGTTTTTAACATGAGCGCTCCGTGTGCAACTGCGAAATAGACGGTTTCAGCGCTGAAAACCAGAGGCTTAGCGACAATTTTGAGAAGAGTGCGCATAGGCAGGATACCGCAGGTGATCACGGGAATGTGCTTGGGATTTCGGGAGCAGTTAAGGGAATGTCGACCACATAGACAACTGAAACACGGGAGACTTGATATGAGAAAACGACTGATTGCCGGACTTGCAGCCGTGATTGCACTGTCCACACCGGCTTGGGCCGAAATCACGACAGTAAAAGCGACAAAGAGCGTTGCGGAAACCATGGAGGCCTTAGAAGCGGCGGTGACGGGCGCGGGGGCGACTGTTATGGCAAGGGTTGACCACGCGGCGGGGGCAAAAAAGGTCGAGATGGACCTCGCGCCCGAGCAGTTGCTGATCTTTGGTAATCCTAAGCTTGGCACACCGCCGATGCAACAGAATGCCTTGGCGGGACTCTATTTGCCGCTCAAGGTTTTGGTCTATGAAGACACCGACGGGCAAGTCTGGCTCGCATACGAAGACCCCAAGGATATACTTCCCGAGCTTGACGGGATTGACGCTGAGGCCGCCTATCTGGCGAAAATGAGTGGTGCTTTGGCTAAGTTTACCAGCATGGCGGCCGGTAAGTGAACCGCCGACTAGGCTTTCAGCAGGGCCAATGCCTCTTTCAGGTCGATCGCACCATCATAGAGCGCGCGGCCAGAAATGGCTCCGTTGAGCGGCGCGGCGCAGGTTTTTAACGCCTGCAAATCGGCCAGCGAGCTGACGCCGCCCGAGGCGATGACGGGGATGCTGACCGCGTTGCCGAGGGCGGCGGTCTCATCGACGTTGGGGCCTTTCATCGCGCCATCGCGGTTGATGTCGGTGTAGATGATCGCGGCTACGCCTGCGTCTTCGAACGACTTTGCGAGGTCTGTGGCGTTGACGTTGGTTTCCTCGGCCCAGCCTTTGGTGGCGACCATACCTTTGCGCGCGTCGATGCCGACGGCGACTTTACCCGGAAACTCGCGGGCGGCGTCGCGCACAAGCTGCGGATTTTCGACAGCTACCGTTCCAAGGATAACACGGGCGAGGCCACGGGTGATCCAGCGCTCGATTGTGGCCATGTCGCGGATACCGCCGCCGAGTTGCGCGGGAACATTGCATTGTTTCAGGATCTCCTCGACGGGCGCGGCATTGACCGGCTCGCCTGCGAAAGCGCCGTTGAGATCAACCAGATGCAGCCACTCGCAGCCCGCCTCGACAAACTCAAGCGCCTGCGCAGCCGGGTTTTCGTTGAAGACAGTTTCGCGGTCCATTTCACCATGAACAAGGCGCACGGCACGGCCATCTTTGAGGTCAATCGCGGGATAGAGGATCATGTTATCAGGCCTTAGTGCTGGAGAAAATGCGGTTTTGCACGGATGCGCAGGGAATGCAACGTGACCTGAGGTTAGACTTGACGTAGCGGCCACTGACACGGCCTTATGCGGGTAACAAAAGGGAGATTTGTTATGAAGTGTGTGATTTTGACTGCGGTCCTGGGTGTGTTTGCGGCGGGTGCTGCGCTTGCTGACCCGGCTGTCGGCATGTGGAAAACCGAAGTTGATGACGGCTCATATGCCCATGTCAGTATGGCGCCTTGCGGAAGCAACATCTGTGGCACAATCGTCAAAACATTTAACGGCAATGGCGAGTACAATTCACCGAACAAAGGCAAACAGATCGTTCGGTCAATGAAGCCCTCGGGCGGTGGCTCGTATGCCGGCAAGGTATGGCGTCCTTCAAATGACAAGATCTACATCGGCAAAATGCAGGTGAGTGGCAAGAAGCTAACGCTCAAAGGCTGCGTCGCCGGCGGGCTGCTCTGTGCAAGCCAGAAATGGACGAAGGTCAATTAAGCCAAAAGGCGCCGAGGCAGGGTTCTGCTCTAAGTTTTTTCAAATCATTCGTCACAAGCAAGGCTATATTCTACATATGTGGCCCAAAACATGGTGCTTTGGGCCCGATGCAGGAGCAGAATGATGCGGCATATACTTGGTATTGCTATTGTCGTGGCCCTAGCTTTGCCTTTGGCCGCACAAGCCAACAGCGCTAAGGGCCTTTGGCAGACGGAACCTGACGGCAAAGGCCAGATTGGTATTGTTAGTGTTACGCCTTGTGGAGCTGCCCTTTGCGGGACGATCACCAAGGCTTTTGACGCGCAGTCAAACGAGGTGGTGACACCGAATGTTGGCAGGCAAATTCTGTTTGATTTGGTCGAAACCAAAACCGGCACCTACGAAGGTAGCGTGTTGATCCCAAAGTATAATCGCAAGGTGAACTCAACAATTGTGGTGTCTGGATCAAGCATGAAGTTGAGCGGCTGCGCTGGCGCGGTTTGCGGCAAGCAGTCGTGGACGCGCGTTAAGTAGTCAAGGCGCCCAGTTCAGAAAATTCGAGATCATCCTCAGCCCTGTGGCCTGACTTTTCTCGGGGTGGAATTGCACGCCAATCATATTGTCGCGTCCAACCACTGCAGTAATTGGCCCGCCATGATCAGTGCTGGCGAGGCGCTCTTGTGGGGTGTCGGCGACAAAGTGGTAGGAGTGCACGAAGTAGCAGTGCTTTCCCTGCTCGATTCCGTCAAAAACCGGGTGAGGGTGCTCGATGTTAAGAGCGTTCCAGCCCATGTGCGGCACACGTAGGGCAGGATCGGACGGGGTAATCTTGCGCACTTCGCCTTTGATCCAGTCGAAACCCGGTGTCTCGGTATACTCGAGCCCGCGCGTGGCGAGCATTTGCATGCCGATGCAGATGCCCATGAAAGGACGGGCTTTGCTGACGACCACTTCTTGAATGGCCTCAAAGATACCTTTGTGATCATGCAGAGCCGCGTGGCAGGCGGGGTAGGCACCGTCACCGGGGAGCACGACACGGTCGGCTTTGAGCACGACAGCAGGGTCGGATGTAACCACGACTTGTCCTGCGTTGGCCTCGTTTGCCATACGCTCAAAGGCTTTTTGGGCCGAGTGCAAGTTGCCGCTGTCGTAGTCGACAATGACAGTTCGCATCAGAGGGTTCCCTTGGTCGAAGGAATGGCACCTGCTGCACGCGGGTCGGCTTCAAGGGCCATGCGCAGGGCACGGGCGACGGATTTGAAGGCCGCTTCGGCGATGTGGTGTGAGTTGTAGCCGTGCAATGCGTCGACATGCAGGGTGAGGCCTGCGTGGGTGCTGAATGCTTGGAAGAACTCGCGCACCAACTCGGTGTCAAATGTGCCGATTTTGGCGGTTGGCATATCTACATTGAAAATCAGGAACGGGCGACCCGAAATATCGAGCGCCGCACGCACGAGGGCGTCATCCATCGGCAGAAGGCAGCTTCCGTAGCGGGTGATGCCTGCCTTGTCGCCTACGGCCTTTGCCAACGCCTGCCCAAGGGCGATGCCGACATCTTCGACGGAGTGGTGATCGTCGATGTGCAAGTCACCTTCGCAACGCACTTTCATGTCGATCATCGCGTGACGGGCAAGTTGATCAAGCATGTGGTCAAAGAAGCCGATACCTGTCTGGTTGTTATAGGTTCCAGTGCCGTCGAGGTTGAGCTCGGCAGTGATTTTTGTCTCGTTGGTATCGCGGGTTACGGTCGCTGTGCGCATGGGCTGTCCTTTGTGTTGGGGCGCTTATACGGCGGCAAGGCGGGCGGGCCAAGGGGGCATGCACAAGAGCCGTTGCGCCTGTTGCGCCTGCGTGGCACTCTGTTGGCAACAACCTAAAAGGAGAGCCGAGCATGGCTGATTGTGTATTTGTGCAACTTCGGTGCAAGCCCGGAACGACCTATAAGGTTGCGGAGGCAATTGTGCTTAAGGAAATGCACTCGGAGCTGTTTTCAACCAGCGGTGACTGGGATTTGTTGCTGAAGATCTATGTTCCGCAGGACACTGATGTGGGCATGTTTATCAACGATCAGCTGCTCGACATCGAGGGTATTGAGCGCTCGCTGACGACGCTGACGTTTAGGGCGTTTTAAGGCGCAAGGCGGCGCGCGCTTTTTCATGCGCTTGATACGGCCATCTGCGATCTCGAACATGAAGTGATAGCGGTTGTCATAGACGCTCATTGCTGCAGTTGTCGCGGTCATACGTGCTCTTGGCGCGTGGGACATTGAGCCGTGTTCCCTATGCGACAGTTCCGCCGAAGGTCGGGTATTCTTTAACCGAAATCGGAAAGAGCACCGCGCCGGTTGTCGAAGCAATCAGCCAATGGGGCGAGGAATATTTGCATGCCGTCAAAGCCGGAAGTTTGAGCCCTGCCTGACTGGTGAACGGGCGAAAACTAGAATTGCGCACCGAGGCAACCAAAGGCGTTATTTCAGGGGCAGAAATGAAAAAAGCCGCCCTGAAGGCGACCTTGTTCATTTTCCACATGGGGTCTGTGGCCAAATTGGAGCGGGCGAGGCTATTCGAACGCCCGACCCTAACCTTGGCAATCTTTTGGTCTGATTGGTTGTTTTTTAAGTAGTTGAAATTATTTAATTAATTCTCGTGGTTAAGGCAAGCAATGTGCCTCAAACGGGGGTGAATTTGGGGGGGGGCCAAGTTTTTTGGCAAATTTGGCAACGATTTGGCACATCATATTTGCGGGTGCGCCCAGGCTATCGTTGGCTTAGCCTGACTGAGAGACGCGGCATCTATGGCTCGCAATACCCTTTTGGCAGTACTCCAATTATGCACTGCTTGTGATGTGAGTTGTCGTCAGGTGGGGTGGTTTTTATCGCAAGCTACTGCCGAAAATGCTCATGACACATCGAGAGTAGCCCAAAATTGCGCTTACCTCTGGATAAATTAACATACAGATCAGATTGTTAATGGCCGTTGCGCAAGATTGTAGGTCATTTTTCTTGCTTATCTGACATTGATGTGAGGTAATGGGGTGCGGCAGGAGGTCGCAGTCAGCTAATTCTGGGAGGAAAACATGGCTAAAAGAAGAAAAACGCGCTTGAAGCATCTGGCGGAAAAAGTTCAAAAGGGTGAACGTATCATAGGCATGGAGTGTCACGACACGCCAAGTGCTATCATGGCAGAAGAACTCGGAATGGACCTTTTGTGTTGTGGTAGTCCGGGGCCTATGGGGCTGATGGGGCACAAATCTATGGCGACCGTAGATTTCGAAGAGCAGCTTTACATGCTTGAGGGTGTGCTTCGGGGCGCTACGTCACCGTTCATCATCTGTAACATGCCAAATACGACGGCAAGTATTTCAATCGAAGAATCCGTTCGCAATGCTGCCAAAGTGGTGAAGTTGGGCGCTGACGGCGTTCACATCGAGCCGTCGATGGGCACGGTTGAGCATATCCGCGCTATTGTGGCCGCTGGCATACCTGTCGTCGGGCACTTTGGTGTTCAAGGTGAACGGGCTGTAATGAACTCTGGTCACGCACCCGCTGGACGGACAGCAGAAGAAGCCAAGGCCATTTTGGAGCTTGTGCATGCGTCAATTGATGCAGGTATCTTTGCTGCATTGTTTGAGCATACTTCGGTCGAACTAACTAAATATTGCTACGAAAACCTGCCTGTTGCCGTTGCAAGTCTCGGTTCGGGCCCTCACGCGCACGGTATTTTCCACGTATCCAGCGATATCATCGGGTGTTCGGTCTTTCCGATCCCGCCCAAGCGTGAAGTTTACGGGGATGTCTGGGGGGAAATGCAGAAAGCCTACGCTGCCTACTACAAAGCGGCAACCGGTGGCCAGTTCCCTAACCCCGACCTTTCGCACAATATGCATGACGGCGAACTTGCCAAATTCTTGGAATCTGTCGGCTAGAGGATATGAGGCCGATGATAACCTTTGGGCCAGCCGATTTGATCGGCTGGCTTGCAACTCAATGCGGCACACCTTTGCATTGTGTGGAATGCGGTGCGGGTGATGCTGAGATTTCCGCCTTTCTCGCGCCGCGCTTCCACACTGTTACTGCAACTGACTTGAAGCCGCCGCGCAGTTCTATTACTGCTGCGAAGAAGGCGAGGTTCAACTATTTGTCGTGTCCGGCTGAGACGCTTCCGTTTGAAGACCACTCGGTGGACATGGTGATATCAATGCAAGCGCTCCAACATTTTGATGTAAAAGAGCATGTGAAGGAAGCCAGCCGTATCTTGCGCCCGGGAGGTGTGTTTGCCGCTCTTGCATGGGGCGAGATGCAACTTCCAGAAGCCGTGGCTGCTGAATACGCCCCGGTTTTTGAGGCATTGGAGCCTTACTGGGAGCCCGAAAGAGATTGGGTTGTCGGCGGATATAGTGATCTGGAATTTGCGGGACGACCTTTGTCGCTGCCCAAAGCGCGGATGCAAAAGCAGATGACCTACGATGATCTTGAACGGCATATCCGTGGGTTGAGTGCATCTAGGTTTGCGAAATCGGCAGGCACGTTACCGCCACGAGTTGTCCAGAAAAAGGGGCATTTAGACACGCGGTTTGAAGTCAGTTGGCCTGTGGTGGGTCGCGCCTTCAAGTTCGTTAACCGCCAACAATATCCCGAGGTTTGATACTTTTATGATGCATGCTCATTCACAAGAAAAACAGGAGTTGTCTGGCCATAATTTTCCGGCGGAACTGAGCTTTGAGATTTATGTGCAAAGCGGGTTTTCCGACTTTGAAGTGTCAGCGATCACTCACACCCTTGAAGTGATCAATCATGTTGTCGGCGAAACGCGGTGCAAGTGGAGCTTTGTCTCGAACACGCCAGGCTTTGTAACTGGGGCGGGCGGGCAAATTGTCAGGGCAGCGCCTGTTATTCCCGATCACAATCTGTCCGATCACATGATCGTTGTTGGAGGGCTTAACCATCATCCGCAAGATTGGTTGCCGCGACTTCGCAGTATGGATCGCGTTGGCCGGACTGTGGCTCTCTTATCATCAGCAGCCACTGCCTATATCAAGGCGAGCAACCTGCAGAGTGGAGCCGTCACCACGCATTGGAGCGACCACGCCGCGCTGCGAGAGGGGGGCTATCGTTGCGAGATTTCCAATCGGTTGTCGGAGCGAAACGGGAACATTATTACGTCTGCCGGTGCTGGCTCAACATCTGAGCTTGTGATTGAACTTCTCAGCGGCTTTCTAACGGCTTACGAAATGACAGAAGTCGGAAACCACCTTGTTTTGCCATCTATTCGAAATTGTCGGGCGGATCAGCCGAACTCAATCGCAGATGTTTACCCATGTTTTGATAGCAAACTCAGTCGGGCAATAAAGCTCATGGAGCAAGGCATAGAAGAGCCCAAATCGGTGGAGGAAATAGCAGAGTGCGTCGGCATTTCAACTCGCCAACTTGAACGGATTTTCAAGCCCAACATGGGCGCGACGCCTGCAAAGTTCTACAAAAGCCTGCGCTTGAAGCGAGCGCGGACACTCATCGAAGAGACACCTTTGGACATATTGGAAATTGCATTGGCGACGGGGTTTTCATCGTCGAATACGCTCTCAAAAGCGTTTCGGGATGAATATGGGAAAACACCGTACCAAGTTCGGACACGTAAGCTATCCCCAACGCCGGGTGGGGGTAATTGATCTGGCGATTTAGTCTCGCCAGATGAGGTCCGCAAGCGATGACTCTTTGGAAACCTCGTTCATCGGGCAGGTCGGGCACCCGGTGTTTGACGCTTTGTTCTCACACGACAGGCACTCATCAACGGCCATGATGACCTCGGTAACTTCACTTTCCAATTCAATGGCCATACGCGCCATTTTCATCAGGTTATTGGACAGTGCCAAAAGTTGCCGGCGCACCGCCTTGGCGGATTTGGCCCCTGTCTCGTGCTCGGCCCGTGCGGTCGCAATTGACGATATCTGGTCGAGGGATATCCCGATGTCACGCATGCGCTGGACGAGCTTTGCGACAGCGATATCTTGCTGTGTGTATGCCCGGGTGCCGCCTTTGGTTCGGCTAGGGGTGATAATTCCCAACTCTTCATAATGGCGAAGTGATCGTTCGCTTAGGTTGCTGCTCCGTGCAAGATCGCCGATCTTTATCAAGTTTTTGTCCTGCATCTCAAGATTCCGTTGCTTCCATCGCCATTACAGCGCCGTATGTTGCGACGCAAAAGGGCACACAATATGTCAAAGCCGCCTTCAGCATACTAAAGTTACTATCGCCAAAAACCGCATCGTACTGGTTGATGAGGTTTAGCGCAGTGCCAACCACGATGGCAACCTTCAACGACCGTAAAGATAGGCCATTCGTAGCTGCTAGCTTCAAACCAGTGATCACTTTAACTTATCCTATCTGTAAGGTTTATCTTCTGACAGTTTAGTATAGCAAAGTTTTGAAAATCACTCCATATACGAAGTTTTTGGCGCTTAGGCCGTCACAGAACGCTTGCGGTAGAGGTTCTTTGGCTGGAGCATGCCCCATTTTATATTACGATCATGTAAGAAAATTTGAGAGTGGATGAACGTGCTTTCCAACGTGCATTGGGGGCACGTATCGGACTCCTGTTTCCCGAAGCTTACGTTACAAAATTCGGTTCTAAATGCTGCCTGTCTTAAACCTTGTTCTTAGGATCATCCAGCCGCCCAGCGATCCGCAATGCGTTCTCTTCCACCAGCTTTGCCACATGTTCGACCATATTCGGTTCTGCACCGCGCTGGGCGCTGACCACATGAACGGCTTCCACACGGGCACCTACCATTGCGTCAACCAGTTCCTGCACCCGCGATCTTAAACCTGCGGGGTTGAACCCTGCGGCCTCGGCGATGCGGTCCCAGTGGCGACGGGCCATGTCGCTCGGCTTACGTTTGCGGCCACCGAGTTTTTGGGCGTGATATTGATTGACGTGATCCCAGTGCAGCACAGTTGATACATCGTAGAGCGGTGCCATTCTGGGGCTATTATCAAGCAGCATTGAGTAGTTCTTGGCGTGGGCGTCTGTGTTTGCCACGAGGATGTTGAAGATCACCTGATCCTGTAGCGTGAGCGCATCCTTGGCAGACATGTGTCGTGCCGTAGTAAGCAGTTGGGTCATATCTAAACCGCTCACGGTGCCTTGCTCATATTTCTGGGCGGGGAAAATGGAGTTGGCCTGCGCGAAGTCTTCTTGATGCAACCGTCGTAGTCTGCCGTCTTTTCGGGTGGCGCGATCATACCGTGCTACAGCCAAGGAGGTTCGTTCTCCTGCTGTCACGATTCCAGCTTCAACAACGGGTATCCTGATACGGCAGATCACGGAAGTCGTAGGGCCGTTCTGGAACTGTCAGCAAATCAGAACCCGTTACGTTGAGGTGAGGTGATCTCTTCCAGAATACGCCACGGCCATACGTCACATCTGCGATGCTCAGGTTAGGGTCGGTTGCATACAGCCGAGAGACTTCCTTGATGAGATCAGCGTTGCTGCCACGCACCAATGCTTCGACAGGATTGGTGGTGATCTTCTTTCGGCGTCGGTAGTCAGCTTGGCGGCACTTGTCTTAACAGAATTTTCGGTCAGCGCGGGTGCCTGTCGAAGGAATGGGTGCCTTGCAGTGGCAGCGAGCCGTAACGGAAATATGATCTGTCATGCGTTACGAATACGATGCTCTCTATTGAACCGCAACGGCCATTGCATGAGGATATTACGTAGGCCGTGGACATGGTGCAGAACGTCACTGAATTTTTCCACACAGCAGTCATTGGTGTATATTGCAGCGAAAGCTCAAATTGAGCCCATTGTACCGTATGCTGCGGTTTGGACAGATATCCGCTTTGGGGAAATTGATGAAATTGCGTTCGTGAACGGCAGCCTGTAGCTGCTGCCCACCGGTGGCTTTTTTGCTGCATCGCAGCTTCGCTAGACCTGCCATTCATGTATCGCGCAGCACTTTTGACAGCTTAATTGAAATACTGCGGAATTCTGCAGGCACCGCCAACAATGTCGCCTATGGCCGCTTTCATCCGCCTAGCTGGGTGCGCATAGCTTGATAGACAACTGCTGTGGCTACGTTTGCCAAATTGAGCGATCGGACCCGTGTATCAAGCATAGGTAAGCTGAATGTCCGGTCTTCCATACCATCAAGGATCGTCAAAGACAGTCCCGCAGATTCGCAGCCGAATACCAAATAGGCGTCTTGTTCATAGGCCGGATCGTAAAGGGTTTGGGCACGGTTTTCTTCAAAAAAGTACAGGCTTTCGCGGCATGGCTTGCGAGCCTCTAGGAACCCTTCCCAAGTGTCATATTCGCTAAGGTTAACGTACTTCCAGTAATCCGTTCCGGCCCGCCGCACGGCTTTCTCATCAAGGGAAAACCCGTAAGGCTTGATCAAAATCAACTCTAGATTCAACGCAACGCAGGTCCGTCCGATTGCGCCCGTATTGTACGGAATTTCGGGTGTGACCAACACGATTTTCATGCGCGGTTCAGACATAAGATGTGTGACCTTTCTCTATTGAGATTGCTGAATTTGCAGTGCGCCGCATGCTTGTTTTTGCAAATTGAGTTCGGTTAGCTACCGTTTTTCCAGAAACTGGTAAGCTTCAAGAAGTGTTGTCGCGAGCCCGTCAAAAAAGCCGGGCAAGCTAACATCTATAAGGTTTGAGGGCGCGTTTTCTTCTTGTGACGTGGTGTTTTCAGAGGGCTTTATATGAAAAAGTATTGTAGGCGTGTTTAGCAATTCCCGATAGCTCGCGCCGTTTCCGTGTTTAAGCACGTTGATTGCTAGATAATATTTGTGAATTCTATCGGCGAGGTCTGTGTGCTCGGCCTCCAAAAGAGCTGATCTTAGTTTTCGCGAAAACGGCCCCCGCTTGAAGTGGTGTTGCATGCGCGCCTCAAAAAGAGTGAAAGCATCAACCGCAATCCGTTTAAGCGCGACATGCGCAGCTCGAAGCTCTTCCACTTGCGTTTCGGAACCGGACGGCCCCTCCAAATGGCTTCGAACACCCGAAATTGTATCTTCGGACAACTTTGCTTTAGCCTGCGCTGCCGCAATTAGATCCGGCACATTCTGTGACGTTGTCATCGTTCATTCTCCGTATGGGTCTACCTTCCCTTAAGCTACAGGGCTAGGAAAGATAGGGGCAGGAATGGTTTATTGTGTGCCCCGTAGATATCAATCACTCAGGCAACCGCTCATGAGAGCGATCATTTGGAACGCAACCATCGAGCCCAATCAGGAACGGCGCTTAGCGAACCTTAGGAGATGCTGTGTTGGCCGCTGTCCCAAAGCCGGCCCTCATGGAGGATGCGGCCTATGAAGTGGTTGGAGGCTTACTTTGCGAGGCAAATAGTTTTTTTATAACGTCTGGAACAATGGCCTTTTGGGGACAACGGACGTTAAAAATATGAACACGCCATTTAGAATTAGTCCCATTCCCCAAGCTGGTGAGCTAAACACCGCAGAGTCAGGTCCAGCGTAACTTGTCACAAATACCAACCAGTTTAAGATTTGAGTATCGGCTTTTGATCGTGTTGGCGGCTTTTGTCGCTTCACTAACAGAGCTCATTTCGCCAAATTCACTGGCATGGATGCCGCCTGCAACAAAGTAGGCGTCAAACCCGTTGTCAGCGGCCCCTTTGATATCTGTTAACAACCCATCGCCCACAGCCAGCAACCGTTCTTTTGGTAAATCCTGACCTGCAAGATCCTTCGCTCGCTTCAATGCCTCGTTGTAAATTGCAGCTTGAGGTTTTCCTGCAAAAATAACTTTGCCACCTAACTGAGAATAAAGTTGCGCAATGGATCCTGCACAAATGACCATTCGGTTGCCGCTTCGAATAACAAGATCGGGGTTTGCGCAGATCATCAAGACCGCGTTGTCTCGCATTCTGACAAGTTCACTGCGATAGATATCCGCCGTTTCTATCGCGTCATCCAGAGGCCCCGTCAAAAGGCACAGCTTTGCATCAGGCAATTCTACAACCGGATTCTTCAGGCTTTCTAGAACGGATAGATCACGCGCAGGGCCAAAGTGATATAGGGGCGCGCCGGGGTGAGGCGCAATCAGTGCATTCACGACATCGCCAGAGGTGATGATGGTATCGAAAGCTTCACGCGGGAAGCCGAGGCGTTTTAGCTGAGGGTATATGTCTTTGGATAAACGTGGCGCGTTGGTGATCAGAATAACATAGCGTCCACTGGCACGAACTCTGCACAATGCATCGACCGCCTCATCAAATGCAGCAACGCCATTGTGCAGCACCCCCCAAATATCACAAAGCAGGCCGTCATAGTGGTCTACAAGTTTACTCAATGGGAGGAGCGCTCTTGGTGTGTCCAAAGACTGAATGGGTGTTTTCATGAGAACTTGAGGTTAGTCGCACGCATCCTGCTGTGCAAGCGGGGCGTTAGAAAGATGCGATGCCAAGTTAACACGTATGTTCGGTGTAACAGGACGTAGTTTTCACAACGCAATATCGGGTAATCCGGCAGATGCAATGGGGCGGTCGGAAACCATTCCTTGCTATTGGGCCTAATGTTCCTTATAGAACAAACTTCGGACGCTTAACGAAAACGACCGACAGCTTTTCTAAGGTCAATCGTGGCGGGTCAGAATATCTGATCTTGCCGCCGGAAGCTTCCGGTCAAAACCCAACACCCAATCAGTGCGTGTTGTTTTCATCTTGCGACCTGCCGATTTGTTCGACTTTACTGCATAGCTTCTAAGCCGTTGTTTTCCAACGGATGATGCTCGCTTGATCCGCACGCATTTCAGAGATCAGGCGTTTCTCGTATTTTATACAAACGTTCAATTTTCGGACGGCGTCGCGACAGTCACCCTTGATGGCTGCGTTTTCTAACTCGATTTGTGCCCTCTCGATGTCCCCGCACGGCTCACGTGTGCGGACGTATCATGGGCGCGGCGACCTCATGATCTCGGTCATGTTGTCCTTGGAGAATGACCTGATTTTGGACAAATACCTGCTTTTCACCCCCGGCCCTGTGAATGTGGCCCAAACCTTGCGAGCGGCGATCTGCAAAGAGGATATCTGTCATCGTGAACCCGATTTTGATAATCTTCTTGGCAGTATCGAGCAAAAACTGATCTCGCTCTTTCAGATTAGAAACCGTGCGCGTTATCGTGCCGTTGTCATTACCGGTTCCGGCACGGCGGCCAACGAAGCTATCCTATCTTCTGTCGTGGGAAAGGGCGCGATCCTAATCCTGTCGAACGGTGAGTTTGGCGAGCGATTGCATAAAACGTCTGTCATCCACAACAAACAGACCCACCTCATCGAAATGCCTTGGGGCGCACGGTTCGATATCCCCCAGATTGCAGCATATCTGACGACCCATAAGATCGATGTCGTGGCAATGGTGCATCACGAGACCTGTTCCGGCATGTTGAACCCGCTTGCCCAGATCGGCGCATTGGCAAAAACCAGCGGCGCGTTGTTCGTGGTGGATGGTGTCAGCTCCGTTGGTGCCGAGGTGATCGACATGGAGGCGTGCAACATTGCTTTTGTGTCCAGCTCCAGCTCCAAGGCCATTGGTTCATATCCAGGGCTGTCATTTGTCGTTGGCCGTAAAAAGCACTTCAAACGACTAAAACAACACGCAGCGAAAACGACCTATCTGAACCTCGCAACTTTTTACGCGTTTCTCAAAAATCACAGCCAGACCCCAAACACCCCCGCCGTTCCCTTGTTTTTTGCGCTTGAGCAGGCCCTGACCGATATCCTGCGTGAAGGTACTTTGAAACGCTATGCGCGCATCAAAGCCCGCGCGGATCTTCTGCGTGTCGGCATGCGTAAACTCAACCTCGATTTTTTGATTGAAGAGCCAGACATGTGTTCTATCCTGACAACTGTTCAGGTGCCGCCGTCGATATCAGTGCGCGCCCTACGAGACCGGCTTCGCGAAAAGTCCATCATCATATACGAGGGCAAAGGTTGCTTTGCTGATAAGGTCTTCCAGGTTGGTAATATCGGGGAATTGTCCGATTACGACATCCGCTATTTTCTCGCCTCCCTCAAAGACGTGCTGCTGACCTTGCAGGCAGAAGCTGCTGATCTGGTTGCACCTGTAACACCGAAAGTCGCGAGCTTGGTCATGTTGCCAACCCCCAACCGAGTGAGGCCGAAGGTAGTGTCATGACAAGCAAACTTACACAGCTTTGGGCCACTAAAACACCCGATGATGAATGGTGGTCCTCTTTCATTACGTCCCCACTTGCCATCGTTTCAAATTATGGCGCTGTCGAAATTTCCTGGATCACGCCAAACCGGATAACAGCGGCGTCGTTTGTTGTCGCAATCGTGGCGGCAATTGGCATTATTGTCGGCGGAACCGGATGGTTCATTGCGGCCGCAATCCTGATCCATGTGAGCCACATCCTCGATTGTATGGACGGACAGATGGCGCGGTACCGACGGGTCTCATCCCCCGTAGGCAGCTATTATGACCGCCTAACAGATCAGGTGCAGGTCTCTCTGTGGTTCGGGGCCGCCGGATATGCGGCCTATGTGCAAACAGGCAACGCCACCCCTATATTTCTCGCAATGATCGGCATCGCGTTTTACGGTTTGCGGGGCTATGCAAAGTACATTTCTCTTGAAATAGAAACGGCACGGGACCCTGAATATCCGGCCAAGATGGCGCGGCTGAAACGGGCAGAGACCACGGCGGGTGTGGCCTTTGGTCTGCGGGCAAACTTGAAGTGGTTCATGAAGGAACAACGCAAGGTTTTGGCCTTTGATGAAGGTGTGTTTATCTTCATGCTATCGGCCGCCCTAATCTTTGACCAACTCATTCCAATGCTATGGGTGTTCGCAGCAAGCCAGTTGTTCTGGGGCATCTCAAAATCTTGGCTCCGGGGGCAAAATATCGGGAAGAACCGAAAAACCTTCTTACAGAAATAGCCTGTCAATACGACCAACTTAGGATACCTTCACTATGAAACACGAAGCCAATCGCCCACCCATGGCCGTCATCCTTGCTGCCGGTATCGGCTCTCGGCTTAGCCCACTCACAGACAATAGCGCCAAGTGCTTGTTGTCGGTTGGCGGGTCCGTCATTCTGGAACGGATGATCCGCAACTGCCTGAGCTGCGGTCTGTCCCAGTTCGTACTGGTGCTTGGCCATAGGGCCGATGAAATCAAGAAATTCGTCGACAAAACCTTTCGCGGCATCCGCGTCACCTATGTGATCAACGACCGTTACCGCGAAACGAACACGGGGTACTCCTTGATGCTGGCCGCTCCGGCTATTGGATCGGCTGAATTTATCAAGTTCGATGCGGACGTGGTGTTTGATGCCAAAATTTTGCGTCAACTCGTCGATAGTCATCAGGCTAACATGTTGTGTATCGACCGAAACATCGCGCTTGAGGACGAAGAGGTTAAGGTTATCACTGATGATCAAATGCGTGTTCTCGAAGTCGGGAAATCCGTCGACTCCAAGCTGGCATTGGGTGAATCTATCGGGATCGAAAAGATCAGCGGCAAAACGGGTTCACTCCTTTTCGCACAGCTCACCCAGATGATGGAGAGCTATGAGAACCTGCAGCAATACTATGAGGCTGCCTATGCAATGCTTGTAACGCAGGGCGTGGTTTTTAGTGCGCTTGATATCACCGGTCTGAACTGGACCGAGATTGATACCGCCGAAGATTTTGCAGCGGCTAATGCGATGTTCGGCTCACCAGTTACGACTATTTCGCGTGGTCAGCAAAAAGCGATAGACGAAGCCGCAGGAAAAGTGGTTACGCTTTCGTAAGCCCGTCAGATCAACACCACTGTGTGCCCAGATAGGCAACAGTGGACGACCGCAGCAGTACTATTGCCATTCCGGCAATGGATCGCTGCATACTGGAAGGACATTCGATGGCTAAAGGTAAAAACAGTAAAAAAGAGACTAAGAAACCAAAGCAAGAAAAGCCGAAAGTCCTGGCAACGGCGAATTCCCTGGCCGGGAAGCCTGCCATTGCGATCGGTGGTAGGAAGGTAAAGTAACCCCCGACGGCTCTTAAAAAGACACTAGCTCAGTCATGGCCCTTTTGAACGCGATGTTCACTAGGGCCGTATTTTGACTGCAGCGCCGGACAGAAACAGTGCCACGGCGAAACACAGTTTCATTAACCGACAATAAACTCAGGAGAGAGTTGTGACCGAAACAAACGAAGCCAACCTGAAGGTGCATTATATCTGCCAGACTTACGCCGAAACGAAGGCTACGCGCGGTGGGCAGGCAGGATTGAAGATCGTTAAACAATTTGAGTATTCCACCTCGCATGAGGCGGAAACCCGTGCTGAACGCGAATTTCGATCTGAAGAATGCGCCGGTGCTGATGCCTATATGGTGATTGAGGACCCAGACTCGGGTGAAGTAGGGGAGCCTGCGTTCATCGTAAGGCTTGGGGCTGTTCCGGATGCCGGTGAGTATTGAAATACCCGTATGGCCGGCTTGCAGATACTCCAAATCGAGCACCTGGAAACGGATCGGATGGTTCCATTCAGGCCTATGATCGAGAAACAATTTCGAGCTTCGTCGAACCACAGAAGACTGGCCAATCGGTTCACTTCTATCCTTCGCTGCAATCACAGAACTTCATATCTTCCAACGTCTGCTTTGTCTCCATTTTAACTGAGGTTTAGTGCCTGTAGAGAATGTCAGCTTTCCGCAAATGGTCGGCCTTATGTATCAAACGCACCAACAATCTAGCTTATAAATAACGGCCTGTGAATCCATAATGCGGCATGGGGCAATCAATCGTTATTCACGGCCTAATCAAGAAGCGCGCAGAGATAGCGGGGCTGCACAAGGCCGCGCAGAAAGCCGCTGACACCATCAAGGACGATCTGGCGGCGATAGACCGCGCCTTAGCCCTGTGCGGCTATCAGGACGACCCCAAGGGCATTGCGCCGCGTGGGAAGTATAAGCAGCTATTCGGGCGCAATGAGTTGAAGCTGTTGACCCGCGAGCGGTTGCGCGAAGGCCCAGCGGATGACGAAACCATCGCGGCGTGGATTATTGAACGTAAGGGCTGGGATGCAGACGACACGCTGCGGGCTGACGTGCTAAAGCGAGCGCGGGATGCCTTGCAACGTGAGCAGAAAGTCGGGCGTGTTGTTCAGGACTTTGGGCCGGATGGGTGTTTGTGGCGGCTTGCGTAATCAACCTACGCCCTTGAACTCATCATATTTTGCTAACATATGTAAGGTACAAATGGTATGATGGCGTATCAAAACCCAATTTGGTGAAAGTGTGATGAAGAGACCTGATTATAAAAGGGCAAGAGCTGAGGCGGCAAGACTGTTAAAGCATTACAGTATACGTTCGCTTCCTATTGATCCGGAAGCTATCGCGGAAAGCGAAGGCATAAATGTAGTTTACGTTGAGTTCAACGAAAAAGCATCTAAGCTGATTTCAGGGCTGTACGACTTTAACGCTCAAAAAATTTATGTGAACAAAACCCTTCCATCCAACCGGAAGACGTTCACAATCGCACACGAACTTGCACATGCTATTCTCCATCAGGAATATGCAGAATCAACTGACTATCGTGCGATGCCAAGAAGCAACGTTCACTTTGATAAGCCTCCAGAAGAAAAAGAGGCTGATGTTTTTGCGGCTTGCCTTCTTGTTCCTCCAAGCGCCCTCAAGAAATACAAAGATGTTGCAAGTATCGAAGAGCTATCCTCCATGTTCGCCGTTTCACGAGACGTTGTGACAGCCCAAATGGATTTCCTGTAGTCTATGGCGACGAAGGGTAACCTACCAGAAGTACTTCAGCGAGACAAAGCGCTACTAGAAATCATCGTTGAATCTGAGCAAGATGAGGATAACGAAAAGGCGAAAAAGCTGGTAGACGGCGCTCGCACGGCTGTCGAAATTATTGGACGCAAGCGTTACTTTGATCTTAGAGACAAGTGGTCAGGTTGGATTATCAAGTGGACAACAGCACTAATAGCGTTCAATGCAGCGATAACCGTAGCAGTAGGCGCGGGATGGTTAGACTACTCTGATTATGAGTGGTTTATCACTGCTGTAATCGTTCAAACATTCCTGCAAATTGTTGGCTTAGGTGCAATCGCCGTCCGTTACCTTTTCGCAGATGGTGGCAGTTAAGCCGCCCGCTGCCAATACCCCTTCCAATTCCGCGACACAGGCGCTTCCATCGAGTTGGCAACCAAACGGTGCGCCATTTCGCCATTGTCTGAACGGCGGCTGTCTTCAAGCCATGCCGAGTGGTTGGCATACTGGTGCAGGTGCTTAGGGCTAACGCCGTGGTGCTGGCCTTCGATCATGTTGCGCAGGCGGCTAAAGAAGCTCTCAACCATGTTGGTGTGCTTGCCGTGGTCGCTGTAAATCTCGGAGTGGTTTACGCGGTCAACCATCCAGCCATCGTGCAGCAAGTCCCAATGGCTTGCTTCGTCCGCTGACATAGTGGCTGTGCGGCTCACGTTCTCAACTGCCAGCGCTACGCCTTCGCCTTCGTTCATGGCGATGAATGGCAGTGTGCGGCCCTCACGCTCACGCAGGGCAACCACAACGCGGCGTGTGCCTGTCTGGTGCTTCTTGAGGCGACGGTCAATGCGTTTGGCTTTCTCGTTGGCGGGGCGGATATGACCGCCGAAGTAAGCGCCATCAATCTCAACGTGGCCTTCGAGCACTTCGCCTGTCTGCACTTCAAGCGCCATTGCTTCGCGCAGCTTGTGGGCCAACACGAAAGCCGTTTTGTATTGGCAGTCGATGCTGCGCGACAGTTGCACCATGCTCATACCTTTTGAGGCGTTCACGATCAGGAAAATCGCGGCCAGCAGGTCAACAAAGTCCATCTTGCGGCTGGCGAATATCGTGCCGGACGTGACTGAGAACTGGTGCGCGCAAGCCTTACACTTGAACTTGCGGCGCGTGGTGATGCTGTAAGTCTCGTCATGGCCGCAACGTGGGCAAACCGCTTCGCCTTCTGTCTCAGGCCAGCGCATTTCGCAGAAGGTTGCGTATGCCGCGTCTTCGCCAGCCTTGTAGATCGCACGAAGGCTGGTGGTGCGGGAAGCTGCTGAAAGGAGGAAGTGCTGGGCCATGTCATTACCTATGATGTCTATACCCTATAAATAGGGGTTACACATCATCACGTCAAGGGATATAACCCTATTAATGAGGTTTTTACCACGGAGATAGATATGCCAAAGCACAGCACGGACGCAGAATGGTCTGATAAGGCAAAGAATTTATTGCGTTCAGAGCTTAAGAGAAAAGGCGTGACATACGCTCAACTATCTGATTTACTTAATAAAATAGACGTAAACGAAAACGAAAAGAACATCGCGAACAAGATCAGCAGAGGCGTATTTACCATGGCGTTCTTTCTGCAATGCATGTCTGCGATAGACGTAACAGAATTGAGGCTTTGAGATGGTTTCATATGATGTCGTAGAGCATGGCGACCGTCTTGTTATTACGCTTGATCCTGGCGAACCCGTAGGGCTCGAAGAATTAGGGCATAGCTTTGCTTCGCTGGCGCGTATGTATGAGCGGCACTATCGCAGCAAAGATGAAGCCGCGCCAAAGCTGTTTGTGACCCGATTAGAAACAGGGTCTGTCATAGCCGAAATAGCCCCATATGGCCTGATGATGGGCGGTATAGCCATGATGGATGGCGGAATGATAATTACGGACTTCGCGAACCGTGTCTGGCGAGGAATTAGTTACTTTTCTGGAAAGCGCGATGAAGTTCAGAAGCTAGAGCATCCTTCTAAAGAAGACGCTGCTGATCTAAAAGAATTCATGAAGCCTCTTACAGGTAAGACGGGCGCGCGGCTTGGCGTTAAGCACGCAAGATACGAGAAGTCAGACGGTGATAAAAAGACGGTCGTTGAGTATAACTTTGATGAAGCCGAAATAAACAAGGCTTCCATAAATATGGACCAAGCCCTAGCGCTACCTGCCCCCAAGGATGATGTTGAACCAACCGAAAGCGGAATCCGAAAAGAGGTAATGCTGTTTTTGGAGCAAGCAAACAGAGGGCCGGGCAAAGAAAAGGGCCGCACAGGTGATCGCGGTCGTATCCCTGAAATATCGGACAAGGTACTTCCTGTCTATTTCCGTCAAAGCATCCAAGATTTGAAAGAAAAGATGATGCAAGGTGAAGAAAACCCGCTGAATTTAGTCTTTGTAGTCGATGTGCATATCCAGCGCATTGATGGTGAGCCAAAGGGCTTCACAGTCGTTGATATTCACGAAAGCACCGAGCGCGACGATTAGCTTGGTGCGTTTGATACATAAGGCCGCAAATGGTGTTTTTCGCCGCGATTGCAGCCATGCTAAAGCGGCCATTGGCTTCGAGGGGTCAATGGTCGGCTTCGTCCCGCGTTGCGGTCATCTGGACGCCCATAAATGCTGCGGTAACGACCAAGGTCCGCTATGCGGGCTGCGACTGTGGCATTGAAACGCTCAGGTGAACGGCAGGTTTGGGCCGATCTCATCGTCCGACGCAAGGGGCGGATTGCAGAACTTCGCTGCAACTGCAACTCCGCCAAACAAACGTTACGAAAGCGGACCTTCGCTGCGGCGCGCTAAAGTCTGTCAGGTCTGTATTAGCCTAATTGTCACGCTTACTATTGCTAAGCAGGTGGAATACCTGTTCTTTCAAATCGCTGTATGTATATGGCTTGCTAAGAAGGGCGGTTGTCGCACCATCTAACGAAACGCCGTCAGATAGTTCCGTTGGAAATCCAGTTACGATAAGTATCGGCATTGTGCGAACTTTGCATTCTTCACTTTCGCGCAGCCAAGTTATTATCTGGTCTCCATGCAAACCGGGCAATTGTAGGTCGATGACACATAAGTCGTAGCTTAACGCCGAGGTGGCTAGGTTGCTCAGAAAACCACTGGCGTCCTCTGCGCTTTCGACACAGCCCCCCATCTTCTCAAGTTGCTTTGTGATGACCGTTCTAAACGCGGTGTTATCATCCACCACAAAAACCCTAAAAGCCGTATTATTCTCATTAGAGTCAACAATGTGCATTTTTTTCCATCACAATCGTATGTTTTGCAATTAAATCCTAACACATATACGTATTTGTTACTAAAATTTTCTTTAATAGTCTTGAAAACTGTAGAGTAAGGGTTCGTCAGCATTTCCTGCGCGAAATCGTGCAATGAGAAATTCACGAACGCAGGAAATGGATATTCGTCGACCAGAAAGCAATGCGCCTTGAGCTACAATGCAAAAAATATTGGAGCCTACACAACTATCGTGTCCTATTTTGGCAATGTTCAGGCCATTTGACGCTTTTGATCAAATACGCCAAGGTTGAATAAACGCCATCTAAGGTTGAAGCATGCACCTCGCTTTCATTCAAAACTTTGCGTATTTTCTTTTGTTGGGCTTTGTCACGTACTCGGTTTTTTCGACGCCGATATCTCCCAAAGGTACGTACCACCGCAGCATGTTGATCGGTGCCGCACTAGGAGCCTGCAGTTTCCTATTTATATCACATCCCAGCGTTCTAAATGACGCCGCCTTCCCGCTAGATGTAGACTTTAGTGCCGGGCCATTGATTTTGGCAGGCTATCTTGGTGGACCAATAGCAGCAATTATTACAAGCTTGGTTGGATTGACTGCTCAGATCTGGGGCGGAAGGCCGTCGCCACTACTCGCTGCCTTGACGTCTGCATCACTACCGTTCTTGGGTGTACTTGTTGGTTACCTGCGGCCTTATCAACAGTGGGCGGACATAAACGCACGGGTGATTTTAGCCTCGATTTTTGGCTTTCTTACGGTTCAATTGTTTTTCCTTATTCTTTTGGGCGGCCTATTGGGTCGTTTGGAAATGCACTGGTCCTTGGCAAATGGTTTTGCGTTGCTTGGCGCTGGTGCGCTGTCGATACTAGCCACTTCCATTGTCATTAAGTATTCTAAGTACTGGGCTGAAATTGTAGCAAGGTCAGACACTCATACGTCAAGGTTCGAACTGGCAACCGAGTCAGCCGGACTTGGCGTTTTCGTTGTCATTGCGGATAGCGACACGCTGTATTTTGACGGCGCAGCGATGGCGATCTTTGGTCTGGATCGTGACGGAGGAGATATAAAAATCGAGGAATGGCTTTCATTGGTCCATCCTGATGACCTTGAGACAACCAAAACGACCTTCAATGCTCTGTGGACGGATACGTTACCATCGCCAGAATATGCCTACCGGATTTTACGCCGCGATGGAGCGACCGCATTTGTCCGGGCCAATTGGTTCGTCAGTCGTGCGAAAAATGGAAAAGTTCAAAAAATTATCGGCGTACTCACCGATGTCACCGACATTCAAGAGGCAGAGCGCAAACACTCTATTGCAGAGGCTCGCATCGCAGGGATTGCGAACAATCTTCCTGGGGTCCTGATGAGCTTTGATTTTCTGGAGAACAACGATTTTAGAGTGACTTACATATCCCATCAATGCGAGGATATCTGGGGTTACACTGCGCAAGAAATCATTGACGATCACCGGATACTGGTGAACGCACATGATCCTGCGGATCTTGATGACCATTTGAAAGCCATGGAAGATGCCGCGAAAAAACTTGATGGTTTTACGCGCCGTTTCAAAATCACGGACCGGATTGGTGCGGTCAAGTGGTTAGAAGCACGTGTAACCACCTCTCATAAAACGGATAGTATTGTTTCAATGGATGGCCTGTTTATCGACATTACGAATGGAGTCGAGGCCCAACTCCGATTAACGGAGCAAACTCAGGTAGCACATCGCGCACAGAAGCACGAAAGTATTGGCCAGTTAACCGGCGGTGTAGCCCATGATTTTAATAACCTTTTGGCGGTTGTACTGGGTAATATGGAGCTGCTTCGGGACGAGCTTACTAGCGAAGAGCAGATCGAACTGATTGACAGTGGGATCGCGGCCATTTTCCAAGGGGCCAACCTTACTCGTAACATGCTGGCTTTCGCCCGTAAGGCGCAACTGGACCCAAAACCTATCGATCTGAACAAGGTGGTACGCGATACTAAGAACTGGACGGCTCGAACCCTTCCTGCGACCATTTCGGTTGAATTGTCACTCTTGGCAGGGCTTTGGCAGGTCAGCGCGGACCCAAGCTCAACCGAGAGCGCTATATTAAATTTGATTTTGAACGCGCGCGACGCGATGGAGGACGTAGGGGAGTTGACCATCGAGACTGCCAATGTGCGGATTGATGAGGAATACATAGATTCCCGAGATGAAACATTGGAGCCGGGTCGGTACGTCATGTTAGCGGTCTCGGATACGGGACATGGGATTGCGGACGACAAATTAGCGAGTATTTTTGAGCCATTCTTTTCGACCAAGGCACCGGGAGCCGGGTCGGGGCTTGGGCTTTCCATGATTGAAGGTTTCATGCGCCAATCAGGCGGCACTGTGCAGGTTTATTCCGAGGTCGGCGTTGGTACTACTTTCAAGCTCTATTTCCCGGCATTTCTAGGTGATGATAGGAGCGTCGAAAAGCCGATCATCCGGTCGCCCGAAACGTCTGGAGGGAGCGGAAAAATACTTGTCGCTGAGGATGAGCCAGAGGTTTTACGCGTGATCGTCGCGAACCTGAAGAAAGCAGGGTATTCTGTCACTCAGGCTAGCTCGGGCGATCAAGCGAAAGAAATTTTTGAGGCCAACCCGAACTTTGATCTTTTGTTGACCGATATTGTTATGCCCGGAACACTTCAGGGGACAACGCTTGCTCGTGTATTGCGCAAAGAATATCCGGACTTACCTGTCATCTTTATGTCGGGGTATGCCAGCGAAGCCACGGTTCATGGCAATGGTTTGCGTCCCGAAGATATTCGCCTGATGAAGCCGGTCGGTCGCGCAGATTTATTCGCAGCCATTGAAAAGTTACTAGCCGCACGAATCCGCGAGTAGAGTTAATACTCGTAGCCGCACATTTGCTCCATTATGGTCAAATATCGGCTTTGGGCCGTTATTGTTGCTCGGGGAATTTTTCCCAACTGAGCAGTCTATCATTGGCTGGCTGAGCGTCGTTTGCCATGGCGGCTTCGGTCAAATCTTTGATTAGCCATCTACTCCTAGACATCCAACCAAACATTTCATCAAGTTGATACCAAGTTAGGATGCGAGTATCTTCGCCAAGCTGCACTTTGAGATGTGCTTCTGGGTGATCGATATGAAGTCGCGCAGAGATGCCAGTCAATCCGTGACATACGAGGTTCCGGATCACGAGCGCTTCCTTAAGCATTTTGACCAAGCGATCGCAAAGGTCTGCCTGAAGTATACTGATGTTATCGGCTTGTTTGACCGCCAGCGACCACACATCGATGGACCTCGATATGCCATGAACCGATTTGGGCTTCTTCTCCGCGTGCAGATTTTCAATTGCTTCATCGAGGGACTGTTCGATACCCGACCAAAGAAACACGAGTGAGCCGGTAGTGCCTTTCATCTGCTCGAAGGTGATGGTCTGGCCAGTATCCGGCACTTCAATCTCAACTCGAGGTTAGATGGGCATTGTTCATGTCCAAGAAGCCACATAGCCATTTCTTTGTCTACTGGATTGCTGCGCCTACGATTAATGACTGCTTCCGGGAAGCCGCAGCGCAGTGTCGACGACACTTCGAGCGTCCGCTTAGGGCCGATCTTTCTCGCGCAATTTCGCTGCAGAAGCGAAATCCTGCACCTGCCCAATCGGTCAAAGTGGGCTCAAACCCGCCGTTAGATCGGTCGCAGCATCCTGTGATATGTAGGTTCGGTCAACGTGGGGTTGTCGATGTGGGAGGGCATGGCGGATCGGAGGATCAGTCATGGAAACACCAAACTTACCTGCCATTCGCGCGCTACGCCCCGCTTGGAACAAGGGCCGCATCGTCGGTCAGAAACGCCCATTGAAGCCAAAGCAGGTGTGGGCAATCAGGGTTAGGCTTGAGCTTGCCGAGAACCGCCGCGATCTCGCGCTGTTCAATCTGGCCATCGACAGCAAATTGCGCGGCTGCGACTTGGTCAAAATGAAAGTGGTCGATGTCATGGCATCCGGTCAGATCAAAGAGAGGGCGTCAGTGTTGCAAAGGAAAACCCAGAAACCGGTGCGCTTCGAGATTTCCGAAGGGACCAGAGCTTCGCTCACGAAGTGGATGGAAGATCCGCTGATGGTCGGGTCCGAGTATCTCTGGCCTGGCCGCTTCCACGAGCGTTTGCACATCTCAACCCGCCAGTATGCTCGGATCGTTCGGGACTGGGTTTCCTCGATTGGTTTGGAAGTGACGGCATATGGAACCCATTCAATGCGACGCACGAAAGCCACCCAAATATACAAGAAGACTGGAAACTTGCGGGCGGTTCAGCTGCTGTATGGGTCATACCAAGATGGACAGCACGGTGCGCTATCTCGGCGTAGAGCTGGAAGATGCCCTCGCTATCGCTGAAGCCATTGAAATCTAAACAATTGGGCCGTCTTCACGGACGGCCCACAGCCGACACTCGACGCAGAGGTCTGCGCCGTATGCGGCTTCACCGAACCGGTCATTCTCTGCAGCTGTACGATCAACGGCTGGCCATCGACGGCTGAGCAGGGCAAAACCGAACTTGGAATTTCCAGCTTCGTTCACACAGCTTTGCTTTGCATGTGCGGAGGCCCTTCCTCTGCGGTGCGACCTGAGTCGTTGAAGCCATCGTTGCCGAAGAGTTTCTGTTGTTCCATCCAAGCTGCCCTTTCGCCGCGATGTGCCCAAGTTCGAAGGACGCGGGACGATGTGTGAGCTTTGGGTGCTTACTACAACCTCATATTTTGAAACTCTTGTTTCTTTAAAGGCAAATTGACATGGATCAAAGCGCATATGCGTCGTGAAGCATATACGACAGCCATGCAACAAATACTCAACGCTCTTTGCGACTCCACCCGGCGCAGTGCCCTCGCCATCCTTTGGGATGGGGGCGAGCATTGCGTTTGTGAATTGATGGACCAGCTTGAAGTAAGCCAAAGCCGGATGTCGCGGCACATGAAAATATTGCGTGAAGCGGGCCTCGTGATTGATCGGCGCGATGCGCAATGGGTGCGATATCGGCGAAACCCGGACATGACGCCGGAAATCATGGCCGTGATCTCCGCCGTCTTGAATGCAGAAAAATCCTTTGGACTGGAAACAGCATGACTACTGAAACACATGACACCAGGCCCCTACGAGAAGCGTCAGACAAGCTCTGGTATGCGGGCATATTTGGCGCGGCTATCCTTGGTTGGTTGGCTTACGGACAACTGATCCCGTTCTCTGAATGGATCACCGCCTTGTTTCCTGTCGCCCGCAGTAGCCATACCGGCGAGGCCATCGCTTTCTTCGCATATGACGTGCCAAAGGTCCTACTGCTTCTCACAAGTATCGTCTTCGTAACGGGTGTGCTACGCAGTTGGTTCAGCCCCGAAAAGACTCGCGCCATTCTTGCAGGCAAACGCGAAATACTCGGCTATCCACTGGCTGCGATGCTGGGTGTGCTGACACCGTTTTGCTCGTGCTCATCGGTGCCTCTATTCATCGGATTTGTTTCCGCAGGCGTCCCCTTGGGCGTGACGTTTTCGTTCCTTATTGCAGGCCCTATGGTCGGTCCTGTCGGGCTCGGGCTACTCTACGGTTTGGTCGGTTGGAAGATCGCGACGATCTACCTCGTGTTCGGCTTCTCGATTGCCACCATTGCAGGGTATACAATGGGTAAAATGGGGCTGGAACGCTACCTGCAAGACTGGGTGCGTGAATTGAATGCAGGCCCCGTAGGCGACTTGCCGGAAGAAAAGTTGACCTTTGTCGACAGGCTGAAGGTCGGTGTTGAACAAGTTCGCGAGATCGTCGGCAAGGTCTGGATCTGGGTGCTGGTCGGCATCGGCATCGGTGCTTTGATCCACGGCTATGTGCCCGAAGCGATGATGCTAAAAATCATGGGCGGCGAAGCGTGGTGGTCAGTGCCTGCAGCGGTCGTGGTCGGCGTGCCGATGTACACCAATGCGGCTGGCGTTATCCCAATCGTCGAAGCCTTGCTCGGCAAGGGCGCGGCCCTTGGCACAACGCTTGCTTTCATGATGTCAGTGATTGCTTTGTCGCTGCCGGAAATGATCATTCTCAAGCAGGTTCTGACATTGCGTTTGATCGCGATCTTCATCGCAGTCGTTTCGGCGGGCATTCTGGCCACCGGCTTTCTCTTCAACTTCCTCCTGTAATATTAGATCCTGAAAGGACGCCTCATGAAAACTGTCAAAATCTACGGCCCCGGCTGCAAACGCTGTGAAGCAACTGAAACAATGGTGCGCGACGCCGCCACGAAGCTGGGCGTTGCCGTTGAAGTTGAAAAAGTGACGGACGCAAAATCCATAGCGATGGCCGGTGTTATGTCAACGCCCGGAGTTGCCGTTGACGGAAAGCTCGTCCATGCCGGCGGCCTTCCTGATGTAACGAAGCTGGAGCAATGGCTGATCGCCTGAGTTTGCACCGTTGTCCTAACGGAGAGAGAAATGCTTGAATACGCTGTAACGGCCCGCCGTATTGATAGTCACGGATCAGAAGCCCACGCCAAAGATGCCGTGATTGTGCTCGATACCGATATGGCGGGACGGCCTGACGCCTTCAATCCGGCAGAAATGCTACTGGCCAGCCTTGCGGCCTGTATCCTCAAGGGGACAGAGCGTATCATTCCCATGCTCGATTTTGATTTGCGAGGTATCGACGTTGCGCTTCGCGGAACGCGGCAGGATAGCCCGCCCAAAATGACACAGATCGAATACGAGATCGTTGTGGATACTGATGAGACGGATCAGAGGCTCGACCTGCTGCATCGCAACCTTCAGAAATACGGCACCATTTACAATACTCTGGCAGGTGCGACCGAGCTTTCCGGCAGCATCCGCCGACAGGATTAGACCATGCCACATGATCACGAGCATTCCATTCCAACCGACCTTGGCCCCGCGTTTCGTTGGGCGGTCGGGCTGAACACCAGCTATGTGATCGTCGAAGGTGCGGCAGGGTTCCTGACGGGTTCCCTCGCGCTGCTGGCTGATGCTGCGCACAACCTGACCGATGTTGCGGGGCTCTTGATCGCGTGGGGAGCGGCGGTTCTGGCCAAGCGGGTTGGCAACAGCAGTTACACCTTCGGTTATGGGCGGGCGACAATTTTGGCAGCAATGCTCAACGCCGTTGCCATCTTGATCGGCGTCGTGCTGGTGATTTGGGAGGCAACACAGCGAATTGGCGCGCCGGTTGATCTGCCGGGGGCGACGATCATGTGGGTCGCGCTTATCGGTATCGCGGTCAACGCCGGATCGGCAATGTTGTTCATGGGCTCGCAAAAGGGGGACCTAAACGCCAAGGGCGCGTATTTACACATGGCGGCGGATGCAGTGGTGTCCCTTGCGGTCGTCGTTGCGGCAGTGGGCATCATGCTGACCGGCTGGACGTGGCTTGATCCCGTGGTCGCGATCGGCGTCAGTCTGGTGATCGCGGTGACGGCATGGGGCCTGCTGCGCGACTCGTTGAGACTGGAGCTGGACGGCGTTCCCGAGAATATCGACCGTCAAGCGATCACCAACTGGTTGCGCGATCAACCCGGCGTCA
This sequence comes from Lentibacter algarum, assembly GCF_018860975.1. Classification (GTDB taxonomy): domain Bacteria; phylum Pseudomonadota; class Alphaproteobacteria; order Rhodobacterales; family Rhodobacteraceae; genus Lentibacter; species Lentibacter algarum_A. The sequence goes on along the minus strand of NZ_JAHKQI010000010.1, from coordinate 99,843 downwards.
GTGACGTGCATGACTTACACATCTGGGCCCTTTCGACCACCCGCACCGCCCTGTCCGTTCATCTGGTATGGGAGGGTGATGAGGGAGATGCCTTACTGCGCCATATCACGCATGAATTGGAACACGACTTCGGTATCGTTCACGCAACGATCCAACTCGAACAAGTCCGCTGCGATGAGGCCACTGCCTGTTTTTCAGAAGACACCTCATCATCTCTGCAATTTGTATGAAGGGCCGCTCATTAAGCTCCAATAGGAAACAAAAAACAGCGTGCTTGCTGCACTATTTTGCGCTGCGAGCGAACGCTGCATGAAATCAAAAAAACCAGGTGTGGGCTCGGAGCCACCTTCCGCACCACTGCACAAACACTCGATCCGTGCTGTTTTAATGTCCGGTCTCGCCTTTGACGCACTGCAACCTGGCACCTGCAGCGAAGGTCCGGTTTCCGCCCCTCACGGCCCTTAGCTGCTATTCGATATGACAAGTGAATGCTGCGGAGCAGTCCTCCGTAGCGACCATTCGCTACAATTGCGCAAACCTAGTATGGGCAAATTCTCACTGGCTGACGATTTCCATAGTTTTCACCTCATTACTGAGGGACAACATTACTGAGGGACAACGATCAGCTTATGACAAAGTTTGTTCAGCGACTGAACATCTGCAAATTGGCAGCAGCAACTTCGGCTGCAGGGCGGTGAACCACCAGAACGTTGCGTCTAAGGTCGAGACCAAGGATTGTGATCTGCGTCACGGGTCCAGGGCAAGCTGGGTCGTCGCAAGTTATTTCAGCAACCGAAACAAGCGTATGCGGCCCCAGCCCTCCGATTTCTCGCACCACGCGCTTGATCCGCTGGGTATGCCAGAGCACAGCGGCCTTTTGCCGGAAACCGACTGCCAGGCTCATAGCTGCGTAGGGTTCGGCGCATCGCCGTAGACAGTGACGGGGTCAAAAACCAGCTCGGCTTCGGTGAACACCAACGCGCTGCCTGCTTCTGCACCAGTTGGAACTGCGCGATAGAAGCAGGATCTGTAGCCGACATGACATGACGCACCAGACCCGGCCACCTCTATGTTGCCATCACCCGAGCGCGCAAGACGGTAACACTGATGGGGTCAGCATCCAAACCATCTGTCTTCGTGACTGAGTTGCAAGACGATCCCGAATACGGTGTCGCGGGTGATGTAGAAGTTGATCAAACAAACCATACCTGTGCTGAATGCGGCGGGCATCTGTTGGCCTTTCCAACCAAAGACGGTCGCACGTGGTATCGGTGCGAACACGCCGACCTGTGTGGGTTTGCTCTGACTGCCTGTGCAGAATGCGGTAATGGACTTCCAGTGCAGCAGAGCAATTCAGATCAGATGATATGCTCTTGCGGTGCCCAATATCCGAAATGCCCCAAGTGCGATGCTGGGTGGTTGGTTGAACGTAAGAGCCGGTATGGTCAGTTTTTGGGATGCGTCAGCTATCCTCGTTGCAAGGGCAAGATGAAATTGCGCTGACAGATGGCGTTCCCCATATTGCCGATAGCGCTTGTAACTCGCGCCGAACTTAGGTCACTGACAAAGTGGTTGAGAGAAAGCAGCTATTTTCTCAAACGATTGTAATTTGGCGAATCTTATTCGCGGGAATTATCCAAAAAAGGCATTGCCACTTGAAGGTTAAGGTCTCGCCCCTTTGTCTCAATTCAAGACGGGCTCAATGCCACGTTTTTAAACTTCAATTCCGAAGACGGGTGGCTTCACCACGGTCGGACCTTATGAAAGGTCTTCCGTGATGCATGATGCAACGTTGCCCTTGGCAATCAACCCAACCAAGATTCTCCCTCCAGAAAGTAACACCGACGAAGATCGCGCTTCCATCTACTACCCGTGGTTCGGAGCGCTGACATCGGCGTTGTCGGTCGCGCAGTCTGGCATCCTGTCAGTCGAAGGTGCTGCTGCGGTGATGCGGTGTTCCGTTGATACCGTGCTCCGTATCCCCTTTGATGAACTGGCCAGCTATGACGGGCCGGGCAGGGGGGCTTTGCCGTATGGAGGACGTGCAAAACTACATCCATCATCGTAAGCGGCACCAGAAACGGCGGTCAGGGTTGGGCCAGTCCGCCAACTTCCGTCCTGACCGGAAGGCTGGGTCACGCAACTTGGCTGCTGATGCGCTCAAAAGCCTTGCAGCAGGGGCAGAGGCATGAAGAAGAACACACCCGCATGGATGGCATCACAATCACCGAGGATGCCAAGAGGGGCGTTCCCACTGGCCTATGGCGTATCGACCTGTCGCCGAAGATCAGTCCAGCGGGCAAACGGGCACGGTATCGCTACCCCTCAAGAAGATCGAGATCAATGATCATCTGGCACGACAAGATGATCATAGCTACATGCTGAATGATGTGTTCGCTAATTTTGTGAAATCCGAGCATGAAAAGGTGAAAGCTGGCCGTAAGCGTATTGGTTTACTACGCACCGATCTGAACTGCTTGACCCATGTACTGAACCATCTGGGTGAACATCTGATCAGCCAGATCGATGATGATGTTGTTGCATTCTATCAAGGCCAGCGACGAAATGAAGGCGTGAAGCCTGTCACCATCAACACTGAGGTGCGCAAACTGCGGCTGATGCTGAAGTGGTGCTTTCGGAAGCGGATGATTGACCAGATGCCCGTTATCACCGATCTGGTTGAGCCACCCGTGCAGACCGAAGTGCCAACGCTGCACGAGTTGTTGTCGATACTCGAACACCTGCCATTCCGTCATCGTGTATTGACCCGACTGATGTGCGAAACTGGGCTACGTGTTTCTGAAGCGATGGGCCTGCGGTGGAAACAGGTCGATCTGGTCAGGCTTGTTATCAAGATCGGCGACACGACAGAGATGACACCTAAAACGGCGCACAGCCATCGTGAAGTCATGATCGGTGAAGGTTTGGCTCAAGACTTGATAGCTCTCGGGCAGGAGCATGCTCACGTCTTTCCAGGGTTTCGCGATCCAAGCATACCGATGGATAACTACCGTAAGGCACTAAAAACCGCAGTGAAAAAGTCTGGCGTTATGCGGTATGGTGAGCCGATGCGGTTCACGCCCAAGTTCGGACGTAAGGCTTTCACATCCTATCAATGGCTGCGCTGCATTCCGTTGGAACTGATCCGTAAGACTGTAGGTCACTCACCGAATTCACGGGTCACAGAGAAAAACTACCTACATATGCCCGCTGAATCAGCACGTGATGCTGTGCTTGTTCTCAATGTTTTGGCAGAAAAAGCGAAATGAAAATGGCAACAAATGGCAACAGCCTAAAACGACGAAGGGCCACCCGAGGGTGACCCTTATCGTAACTAACTGGGTTCGTTAGTTAATTTTGGAGCGGGCGAGGCGATTCGAACGCCCGACCCTAACCTTGGCAAGGTTATGCTCTACCCCTGAGCTACGCCCGCTTCCTTTGGTAGGCGTGATCTAATTAATGCGGGGCGGTGCTGCAAGAGGAAAAGTGCATGGGGCTACGATTTTTTTGGTGAAGTCATCTGATGATCTTCAAAATGCGAGCAAGATGTTGCTCAGAGCGCTCACCAGAATGGCCGTGAATGTCAGATACATTCCCGTTTGGCGAAGCGGAACAATTTGCGGCGTGCGGCCAAAGCCGTAGGCGTGGATAAAGCGCCCCCCAAGGATCAGCAGGCCGAGCAGGTGTATGAGCCATGCGGGGCCGGACTGAAGCTCGGCCATAGCAATGAGCAAGAGCGTGAAGGGCGCATATTCTGCGCAGTTCGCATGGGCGCGCATGGCTTTGATCAAGGCTTTCTCGCCGCCGTCACCGACAGAGACGCGATGTTTGAAGCGCGTTCGGATGACGTTCACACTGAGGGCGATGAACAATAGCCCGATGAGCGCGGCGTAGAGGGGTGTGATGGCAAGCATGCGCGTTCCTTGTTTGATCCTCCCAGTTTGCGCAGCATCCGTTGCCTTGCAAGGTAGACCTCACGTCACGCAGGCTTGTCAGCCGTTACTCGGCGCTCGTACGAAGCTCGATGATTGAAACCGCGTGATAGGGAATCTCGAGTTTTATGTTCTCCCGATAGCCGGTGACACGCCTTAGAACAAAGGTCTGGCTGCCGGCAGTCAAGAGGCGGCCATCGACCCAGTCGCCCGAGTTGAGCTTGATCCGTGCAGTTTGATCGAGGTTATCTTTGTTGTCGGACTCGCGGCCATAGGCATATAGAATGCGCTGACGGATGGTTTCAAAGTCGGCTTCCATAGTCTTTCCCCTTCAGGTTTAGAATATGGGCAGTGTTGCAGGCTTAGGGAGATTCACAAAGGCAGGTATTCCGTACCCGTTAGAATAGCTGCACATTTATAGAGAGCACTGGTAGCGGTATTCACTTCTGCTTTTGGATGTAAGCAGAAGCCCTGCTTTTCTAGGAACAAAAACACGGCGTTTCAATCGCACCCGGATGACGTCTGCACAAACCTTAGCTGACAAATTTGACAATGATTATCGAGATTTCTGCGCATGTGGCGACACGCATATTGCGCGGTTTGCTGCCTAAAGCAGTAAAGAGGGGGATTGTGGAGAAATTACGAGCGGCTATAACATGATATGTTATAACATATCACTGACTCGAAAAGGTACTCTCATGCTTCAAACGTCTTCAAAAAACTCTGTCTTCAAAGTCTTGGTTACCAGCGCGGTTTTGGCTCTTGCAACCACGAGCGTGCAGGCCGAAACCAAACATTCACATGACCACTCACACGATCACGCAGATGAAAATGAGGCCGCAAAAGATATCTACAAAGGATACTTTGAAGATAGCCAAATCAAAGACCGCTCTCTTGCTGACTGGGAAGGCGACTGGCAGTCTGTTTATCCGCTCCTTAAGAGCGGGGCGCTGGCACCCGTGATGGCGAAGAAAGCAGAAGCCGGTAGCAAAACTGTTGAGCAATACACGGCTTACTACGATACCGGTTACAAGACCGACGTCGAGCGCATAACATTTGATGGGCAAAACGCCGCGTTTTTTACACCGGACGGCACGCTCTCGGGCGAGTATGCTTATGATGGCTTCGAGGTTTTGACTTATAAAAAGGGCAACCGCGGGGTGCGTTACATCTTCAAGCAAGTCGGAGGAGATGAAGCGGCGCCTGACTACTTCCAGTTTTCTGATCATAAAATCGCGCCAGCAAAAGCTGATCATTATCACCTGTATTGGGGCGATGATCGTGCTGCTCTTCTTGAGGAAGTGACCAACTGGCCGACATATTACCCGCGGGCGCTGAGCGCCGAGCAGATCGTCGAGGAAATGCTCGCGCATTAATCAGCGGTTGGTCTGAACTTTGAAAAAGCGAAAGCCCTGCTGTTTTGGCAGGGCTTTCTTCTACAGGGGTTATTTGATCGGGAGAGGCCCTTACTCGAATTCTATCATCAAATCCTTCGCGTCAATTTGACCGCCGGCTTGCACGTGCACGGCTTTGACGGTTGCCGAGCGCTCGGCGTGGATGCCGGTTTCCATTTTCATCGCTTCGATGGTTAGTAGCATGTCGCCCTCTGAGACTTTCTGACCGACGGTCACGGCCACCGTCGCCACAACGCCGGGCATGGGGGCGCCGATGTGGTCGGGGTTGCCTTCGATCGCTTTCGGGCGTTGAGCTGTGGTTGATTTAACCAAGCGGTTTGGCACACGGATGGTGCGTGGCTGGCCGTTGAGCTCGAAGAAGACTTTGACTTCGCCTTTCTCGTCGGTTTCGCCAAGGGCAGAGAGCCGGATTTCGAGCGTCTTGCCCGGGTCGATCTCGGCGGTGATCTCTTCGCCGGGCTCCATCCCGTAAAAGAACGTGCGTGTCGGAAGCGTGCGCACTGGGCCGTAGGCGCGGTGGCGGCCCATGTAATCCATGAACACTTTCGGATACATGAGGTAACCGTTCAGGTCTTCATTATCAACCTGGAAGCCGTCGAGTTCGGCTGTAAGTTCGAGGCGGGTTGCTTCGATGTCGACAGGTTCCAAATGCGCGCCGGGGCGCGTGGTGTTGGGGGCCTCGTCTTTCAGCACCTTTTTGATGATCGTTTCGGGGAAGCCGTTTGGCGGCTGGCCGAGGTTACCACGCATCATGTCGATGACGCTGTCAGGGAAGGCGACGTCTTTGTCGGGGTCTTCTACTTCGGCGCGGGTAAGGCCTTGTGAGACCATCATCAGTGCCATGTCGCCAACAACCTTGGAAGAGGGTGTGACTTTGACGATATCACCGAACATCTGGTTCACATCTGCATAGGTTTTCGCGACTTCATGCCAACGTTCTTCCAAGCCGAGTGAGCGCGCTTGGGCCTTCAGGTTGGTGAATTGCCCGCCTGGCATTTCGTGCAGATACACTTCCGAGGCTGGTGCGGGCGTTCCGCTTTCAAAGGCCACATATTGCGCACGCACTTGCTCCCAGTAGTCGGAGAGTTCGCGGATGCGTTCGGGCGCAATGCCCGTATCGCGCGGCGTGTGGCGCAGGGCTTCGACGATTGAGCCGAGGCAAGGTTGGGACGTGCCGCCCGAGAAGGCATCCATCGCTGCGTCAACCGCGTCAACACCGGCGTCAGATGCCGCAAGGATTGTTGCCCCTGCGATGCCTGAGGTGTCATGCGTGTGGAAGTGCACGGGGATGCTGACTTCTTCCTTAAGGGCCTTGACGAGCTGTGTTGCCGAGGCTGGCTTGAGCAGGCCAGCCATGTCTTTAAGGCCGAGCACATGTGCTCCGGCGGCCTCAAGCTCTTTGGCCATGCCGACGTAATATTTGAGGTCATATTTGGCGCGGTCAGGGTCAAGGATATCGCCTGTATAGCAAATTGTGCCTTCGCAGATTTTGCCGCTCTCTTGAACGGCATCCATCGCCACGCGCATGTTTTCAACCCAGTTGAGGCTGTCAAACACGCGGAAAACATCGACGCCTGTCTCGGCGGCTTGGCGCACGAACTCTTGCACCACGTTGTCGGGGTAGTTGGTGTAGCCAACGCCGTTTGAGGCGCGCAGCAGCATTTGGGTGAGCAGGTTAGGCATGGCAATGCGCAAGTCACGCAGGCGCTGCCACGGGCACTCTTGCAAGAAGCGGTAGGCGACGTCGAATGTCGCCCCGCCCCAGCACTCGACCGAGAACAGTTGCGGCAGGTTGGCGGCATAGGCTGGCGCAGCTTTGATCATGTCGATGCTGCGCATCCGTGTCGCAAGGAGCGATTGGTGGCCATCGCGCATGGTGGTGTCGGTGAGCAGCAGTTGTTTTTGCTCAAGCATCCAGTCAGCAACGGCCTTGGCACCTTTGTCTTCCAGCAAGTTGCGAGTGCCGTTGGCTGGGCTAACTGCGTGCAGCTGGGGTAAGCGCGGGTCTTTCAAGTCAGCGGCAGGTGCGGCACGGTCGGTTGTTTCGGGGTGGCCGTTGACAGAAATGTCAGCGATGTAGGTCAGCACTTTGGTGCCACGGTCACGACGCTTCTTGAACTTGAAGAGGTCGGGTGTCTCGTCAATGAACTTGGTGGTGTATTCATTGCTCAGGAAGGTTGGGTGCTTGAGTAGGTTTTCCACAAAGGAGATGTTTGTGGACACGCCGCGAATACGGAATTCACGCAGGGCGCGGTCCATCCGCGCTATGGCCGCCTCCGGGGTTTGGGCGTGGGCCGTAACCTTGACCAGCAAGCTGTCGTAGTAGCGTGTGATGACGCCGCCGGAGTAGGCGGTGCCGCCGTCAAGCCGGATGCCCATACCTGTCGCAGAGCGATACGCCGTGATGCGGCCGTAGTCGGGGATGAAGTTGTTTTGCGGGTCTTCTGTGGTGATGCGGGTTTGCAGGGCGTGGCCGTTGAGCCTGATCTCGCTTTGCTCGGCTTTGCCTGTGGCTTCGGCAAGGGTTTTGCCTTCCGCGATCTTGATCTGCGCTTGCACAATGTCGATGCCGGTGACCTCTTCTGTCACAGTGTGCTCGACTTGCACGCGGGGGTTCACTTCGATGAAGTGGAATGTGCCGGTGTCCATGTCCATAAGGAACTCAACAGTACCGGCGCACTCATAGTTCACATGCGCACAAATTTTTCGGCCAAGTTCACAGACTTCAGCGCGTTGGTCTTCGCTCAGGTAGGGGGCGGGTGCGCGTTCAACAACTTTCTGGTTGCGTCGTTGCACCGAGCAGTCGCGCTCCCATAGGTGATAGATATCACCGTGGGTATCGCCAAGGATTTGCACCTCGACGTGACGGGCGCGCACGATCATCTTTTCAAGATAGCCCTCACCGTTGCCAAAAGCTGCTTCAGCCTCGCGCCGGCCTTCCATGACCTTTTCGGGTAGTTCCTCAGCGTTGTGGATGGGGCGCATGCCGCGACCGCCGCCCCCCCAGCTCGCCTTGAGCATAAGAGGGAAGCCGACTTCTTTGGCCTCTTTGATGATGGCGTCCATGTCATCGCCCAAAACCTCGGTAGCGGGGATAACCGGCACACCAGCCTCAAGCGCCACACGACGGGCGCTGGCTTTGTCGCCAAGGGCGCGCATGGTTGCCGCTTTGGGGCCGATAAAGGTGATGCCGCTCGCTTCGCAGGCATCTACCAGTTCGGGGTTTTCCGAGAGCAGCCCATAGCCTGGGTGAATGGCATCAGCACCGGATTGTTTGGCGACGCGGATGATCTCGTCGATGCTCAGATATGCTGCAACGGGCCCCATGCCTTCGCCAATCCGGTAGGCCTCGTCGGCCTTGAAACGGTGCAGGCCGAGTTTGTCTTCTTCGGCGTAGACAGCCACGGTGCGTTTGCCCATCTCATTGGCAGCGCGCATGATACGAATGGCGATTTCACCACGGTTGGCGATCAGGATTTTCTTGAATTCGGGCACAGTGTCACTCCGCTAAATGGGCTGTATTTGAGGTCGGTATGATTCTTGTTGGCATTGGTAACATTCCTTTACCAATTTGCAAAACCTAAGATGCTCACCGTGGCACGAGGCGTTGGGGTAGATCTTCGAGGTGTTCGACGCCGATTTGGCCAAGGTTGGCGAGTATGTCTTTATGCAGCACGTCAGTTAAGTGCGCGGGCCCGTTAGCGCCAAGCGCTCCAAGGGCATAGTGCCACGCGCGCCCCAACATGACGAAATCAGCCCCTAAAGCCAGCGCACGAAGGATATCAAGGCCGCCGCCTATGCCGCTGTCAAAGATCAGCGGCAGCTTTGTTGCCGCACGAATTTCAGGCAGCACGTCAATGCTGGCAGGAGCGCCGTCAAATTGGCGGCCAGCGTGGTTTGAAACCCATAACGCGTCGACACCTTCATTGTGCAGGGTTTTGACTTGATTGGCGTCCATGACGCCTTTGAGGATCAGCGGGCCGTCCCATGCAGCACGGACTTGTCTGAGGTAGTCCAAGTCTGGCGAGGTGCGCAGGAGGTAGCCGATGTGCTCGGTCGGCGGCAGATTGCGGTTGTCGTCAATGTAGTCATCAAGCAGCCGCATCCGCGGCGCACCATTTTTGGCAGTGGCTAAAGCCCAAGTGGGGCGCTGGGCGATCTGCCACAAAATACGGGGGCTGAGGCGCGGTGGTTGCGTCAGGCCTGAGCGGGTTTGACGCTCGCGGCGAGAGGCGACAGGAACATCAACAGTGAGGGCGAGGGCTTCGAATCCGGCGTCTTTGGCGCGGCGGGTGATGTCTTTGAGGATGCGCTCGTCTTTGGGCGGGTAGAGCTGGAACCACGCGCCGTCGCCCAAAACCGGTGCGACGTGTTCGGGCGTCTGGCTGGCGACGGTCGAGAGACAGTAAGGAATGTTTGCCTTTGCGGCCTCGGCAGCTAAAAGGCGCTCGGCATCGGGCCAAATGAGGCCGGACATTCCGACAGGTGCGATACCGAAGGGCCGCGCGTAGCTGTGGCCAAGTAACTTGGTGGTTAGATCGGGTGTTTGGGTGCCATGCAGGATTGATGGCATGAACTTGATATCCTGCAAGCGCCGGGCGTTGCTGGAGGTTGTCGTCTCAAGCCCTGTGCCGCTGTCGAGATATTCAAACACAAACTTGGGAATGCGCTTTCGAGCGGCGGCGCGCAAGTCAGGAAGGCCGGGGTAAGTGCTGTGAAGTTCCATGCTAATTATCGCAGTATTTTTCGGGCGCGAGTTGACAGGCTTTGAGCGCGGCTTTCCGGCTTGCATCAGCGTTTGTATCTATGAGTGCTGAGGCCAAGTCAAAGCATGCAATCGCGAGGTTTTTATCGCAGGCGATGTTAAAGAAATGGGCTGCGCGGGTGTTGCTTTGCTTGAGGTGATAGCCTTTGAAATGGAAAAATCCGATTGCGTTGCAGCCCTGTGCATTGCCCAAGTCACAGGACTTTTGATAGTATGTGCTGGCTTTCTCGTATTGCTTGCCGCCGTCAATGTTCACCCAGTAAAGCGCGCCGGCCACGGTGCAGGCGTTGCTATCGTTCCTAGTGCATCCAGCCTCGGCATAGCGTAGGGCACGGGGATAATCCTTCAAAACGACGCGGATCAAATGTGCGCCGGTGCCACAGGCGACACTGCTTCCCATCTCGCATATTTCAAGACTCCTTTCGGTGTAATCTTTTGTAAGCAACTGCTTTGCAGGTGTTTTTCGTTCTAGCAGGTATAGGCAAGCGCTAAAGTCGCCTTCGCGGCAGGCCGCTTCCAGATCAGAGAGGCGATCACTCTTGCGCCAGTATGTCTCGTGATTGATCTCGCCACATGCGTCAGGATATCCTAGGCGGCAGGCCTGAACGAGGTAGGCTTGTTCTTGCTCCCAATTTGTTCTGGCTCCTTCTCCGTTGACCAGCGCGATGCTGGCATTCCAGCAGCCGGTAGGGTTTCCCAGTTTGCAGGCGTCGATGGCATAGTTGTATGCGTGGCGGTCGCGCGTGCGCTGGCTTTTGCTCATGCCTGGTGGTGTTCCCAAGTTTGAGAAGTAGTCCTCCTGGCCATCTCTGCTGTGGATATAGGAAAGCATGGCACAAGCCCGGGCGAGCTCTCCTTTGCAGGCCGCAAGCAAGGGCGCATGCCAGATGGCGGGCTCGGGGTAGACATCGGCAAGATAGGCATTGAGCGTTGCGCGGTTTGTGCAGGCAGGATGATCGCCAGCGTCACAAGGTGCTTTCAGGCTTTCGTAATAAGGCAGAAACGGTGTTGCATCTTCGGTTTGCTGCAAGGCAAAGCCAAAATCACCCATTCGGTAACAAGAATATCCGTCGCCGCCGTCGCAGGCTTTTGAAAAGAAGTCATAGGCGTCAGCGGTAACCCTGTAGGACTGAATGATCTGAGTGAGTTTGCCAGCATCGCCACAGGCAAGCATGTTGCCTCCACTGCAAAGGTTTGTGGCGCGTACAAGCAGCGCTGCGATCTCTTTATCAGAATGCGAGATGGGGGGGCTGTAAGGCGAGAAAATCATCGCATTATAACAGGATTGCTTGTCACCAGCCGTGCATTCGCTCAGGGCAAGGTTAAAGGTGACGTCATTCAGGCGTTTGGCCGGAATTTCCTGTGCCGAGGCGACAGTTGAAAACACTGCGATGGAGGCCGTGACGCAAAAGGAAAGCAAGTGTCGGGCGAGGCGGTTCATAAGTGCGATCTGTTGGCAGCGAGAGCCTCGCATTTGGCCGCAGAAATACAACCTTGTCCAGCCACAACCAGGTTTTGGTTGTTGAGTGGAGAACACAAGGCGAACATTGCTTTGACTCGACGCGCTAGTTTGATAGGGGTAGAGGCAGGACATAAGACAGACAACAGTGGTGATGCAGTGGTTTCTTTATCGGAAAAGGCCCTAGCGGCGCGTGGTGCAGCGCAGGGCACGGCCTATTTGGACGGGTTGAACCCCGAACAGCGCGAGGCTGTCGAGACGCTTGATGGGCCGGTTTTGATGCTGGCAGGTGCTGGCACCGGCAAAACCAAGGCTTTGACCACGCGGATTGTGCATTTGCTCAACACCGGACGTGCACAGCCAAACGAGATATTAGCGGTTACTTTTACCAACAAGGCGGCGCGGGAAATGAAGACCCGTGTCGGCGCGATGATGGGCGGCGCGGTTGAGGGGATGCCTTGGCTTGGCACGTTTCACTCGGTTTGTGTGAAAATTCTGCGACGACACGCAGAGCTTGTCGGGCTAAAGAGCAATTTTACGATTTTGGACACGGATGATCAGCTGCGTTTGCTCAAGCAGTTGGTGCAGGCGGCGCAGATTGACGACAAGCGCTGGCCTGCGCGAATGCTCGCGGGGATCATTGACAGTTGGAAGAACCGCGCTTGGCTTCCCGAGAATTTGCCTGCGGACGAGGCGGGGGCTTATGACGGGCGCGCACCGGAGCTATATAGGCAATATCAGACCCGCCTGCGCGAGCTCAATGCAGTCGATTTCGGCGATATCCTGTTGCATGTAGTGAACATATTTCAAAAGCATGACGACATTCTGGCGCAGTATCAGCGCTGGTTCAAATTCGTGTTGGTAGACGAGTATCAGGACACCAACGTGGCGCAGTATTTGTGGCTGCGTTTGCTGGCCGGCGCGCATCAGAACATCTGCTGTGTCGGTGATGATGATCAGTCGATCTACGGCTGGCGCGGAGCCGAAGTCGGTAACATCTTGAGATTTGAGAAAGATTTCCCGGGCGCGAAGACGGTTCGACTTGAGCAGAACTACCGCTCGACACCGCACATTCTGGCGGCGGCTTCGGGTGTAATCAAAGGCAATGAAAACAGGCTTGGCAAGGAGCTTTGGACTGCGGAAACCGAGGGCGAGAAAGTGCGCCTGATTGGCCATTGGGACGGCGAGGAAGAAGCGCGTTGGGTTGGAGAAGAGATTGAGGCTATGCAACGAGGCACGCGCGGGCGCGACAAGCTCGGGCTTGATAGCATGGCCATCCTCGTGCGTGCGTCCCACCAGATGCGCGCCTTTGAAGACCGGTTTTTGACAATTGGCATGCCATATCGGGTGATCGGCGGGCCGCGGTTTTATGAGCGCTTGGAAATCCGCGATGCGATGGCTTACTTTCGACTGGTTGTGAGCCCTGAAGATGATCTTGCGTTCGAGCGCGTGGTGAACACGCCCAAACGCGGGCTTGGAGATGTTGCGCAAAAGAAGATGCAAACCAGCGCGCGCGACAATTTTGTGCCGCTCAGTGCCGGTGCGCGGCTTTTGCTTGAGGCCAAGGGGCTTGGCGGCAAGGGCGCGGTTGAGTTGGGGCGTTTTCTCGACAATCTTGAGCGCTGGCGGGGGCTTGATGCCAGCCCTGAAGTGAACCATGTCGAGTTGGCCGAGATGATCTTGGATGAGAGCGGCTACACCGAGATGTGGCAGAATGACAAGACACCCGAGGCTCCCGGGCGGCTTGAAAACCTGAAGGAGCTTGTCAAAGCACTTGAACAATTTGAGAACCTGCAAGGGTTTTTGGAGCACGTCAGCCTGATCATGGACAACGAGAGCGAGGATGCTGCGGAGAAAGTCAGCATTATGACACTGCACGCGGCGAAGGGCTTGGAGTTTCCGGCCGTATTCTTGCCCGGATGGGAGGAGGGGCTTTTCCCGTCACAACGCTCGATGGATGAAAGCGGTATTAAGGGCCTCGAGGAAGAGCGGCGGCTGGCCTATGTCGGTATCACGCGGGCGGAGGAGGTTTGCACTATCTCGTTTGCGGGCAACCGGCTTGTATATGGGCAATGGCAAAGCCAGATGCCGAGCCGCTTTATTGATGAGTTGCCGGAAGCGCATGTTGATGTGCTCACACCCCCCGGGCTTTACGGTGGCAACTTTGGTGCCGCGCAACCACATGTTGGGTCTGGTATGAGTTCGGGGCTTGAAAGCGCTGTTGCCGATGCGAATGTCTACAACTCACCAGGCTGGAAGCGGATGCAAACGCGGGCGAGCCAACGCCCAACAACGCAACCCAAAGAGCCACGCGGGCAAGTGATTGACGCCAAAGTGGTGGCGTCATTTGCGGTTGGGGGGCGGGTATTCCACGCCAAATTCGGCTATGGGAACGTGCTGAACGTGGATGCCGACAAACTGGAAATTGCTTTTGACAAAGCGGGCACCAAGAAAGTTGTTGCGCGATTTATTGTCGATGCGGCCGAGGCAGGCAATGTGCCGTTCTGAGCGGCTTCAGGCTAGGCAGCGGACAAAAAAATGGCGACGAACCTAAGGGAGGAGAAGGTTCGTCGCCGTATTATGCACCGGTAAAAAGGGAGGAGAAACCGGCACAATCTCGTGAAACTGTGTTAGATGCCGTAGACAGCCTTATAGGCAACGGCGTGAATACCAGACCGTGACATACCCAAGTCTGCCAGGTCAGCGTTTGAAAGCTCGGAAAGTTCTGCAACTGTTTTGCGGTAGTCGCTGCGGAGTTTCGCGGCTTCGATTGCGTTGCTAAACATTGCAACGGCTTTGCCAGCTGCGGATGAGATGGCGGCTTCGAGCGCGCCGGATGTGCTTGCGAATACGTAGTTCATATCTTGTTACTCATTTGTCTTACTGTGTTGAGAGTAAGATAGGGAAATGCTGCAACTGCGAAAAGGGACAATCTTGCAATGCCGCCATGCAGCATTTGCATACTTCCCTAGCGTAAAGTTTTGTGATTGCTCACGGCGAGTGTTTTCGCTTGAACTTCACTTGTGAAAGGGCACCTTAGCAACAGGTTAGAAAAGGGGCAGGATATGCTGACGAAAGATCAAGTATTGGCAGAGTTGAGCCGCCTACAGCTGCCGGACGGGCGCAATGTTGTCAGCGCTGACATGGTGCGTGCTTTGCAAGTTGAGGCAGGAGCCGTGCGGTTTATCCTTGAAGCGCCGAGTGCAGATGATGCTCGCAAGATGGAACCAATACGGCTAGCAGCTGTCGAGCTGGTCGAAGGGCTCGACGGGGTTGAAACAGCAACGGTTGTGTTAACTGCGCATGAAGGCCAGCCTGCTCAGAAGGCGCCGCCTAGTTTGAAAGTTGGTGGTCACCCAGATCCAAAGCGCCGCGACATCAGGCCTGCGGGTGTTAAGCGCGTTATCGCGGTTGGCTCGGGGAAGGGTGGTGTCGGCAAATCTACAGTAAGCGTGAACCTCGCTGTGGCTCTGGCGCGAGAGGGGCAGCGTGTTGGTCTGCTTGATGCCGACTTTTACGGCCCAAGCCAGCCGCGGATGCTTGGGGTTACTCATCGTCCTGGGCAAAGTCCGGAAGGCAAGATCGTTCCGCCTGAGGTTTTTGGCATCAAGATGATGTCGATCGGGCTGATGGTTGAGGAAAAGCAAGCACTGGTCTGGCGCGGGCCGATGTTGATGGGCGCGATCCAGCAGTTACTTGGTGACGTTGATTGGGGAGAGCTTGATGTGCTGGTGCTTGATCTGCCTCCTGGCACCGGCGATGTGCAACTCACACTCGGGCAGCAAAAGGTGTTGGATGGGGCGGTGATTGTCTCAACTCCGCAGGATGTTGCCTTGATTGATGCGCGCAAGGCAATTGATATGTTTGATAAGCTGAGCATACCGGTGCTGGGGTTGGTCGAGAATATGTCACTCTATATTTGCCCTAAGTGCGGGCATGAGGCGCATCTGTTTGGTCATGGCGGCGTCGAAGCCGAGGCCAAAGCGATGAAGGCGCCGCTTTTGGCGCAGTTGCCGATTGATCTGGATACACGACTTGGCGGTGATGCTGGCACGCCGGTTGCAGCGGGCGAGGGGGCAGCCGCCGCACTTTACCGCGAGTTGGCGCGAAAACTGATCTGATAGTCGATACTTCGTGGGAAACGATGGGAACGCGCATGGGAAACCATGGGCGTTCTTGCTTTTTGGCGGGCTAAATCCCGAATCAAACGCGGCGGCGGCCTAGTTTTTCATCGGTTTTGGGCTGATCTGGGTGAGAATTCGGATTCTCAGGCTGAAAAACACGACTTATCGCCCGAAAGTTTGGATTTCATGGGAATTTAATTTTCTCACGGTTGGCCACTATATATGGTGGTGATTTTTGCCTTCGCTGCCACAATTGGTGTTTTTCTGACGTAAATTCACCACTAGATGTAGTTTTTGAAGGTCCAGATTTCTAAATACAGTGTCGATTTCCAAAGATTTCTATTGATTACCATGAAATCCCACACTATCCCTATTGATACGAGATGAGGTTGGGAAACAAAGGGGCGATCTAAAAGACCCCGAAACAAACTCCCTAAGTCAGGTTTCATACAGGCCCCTACTTCATCAGAACAAGAGATCCGGCGCGCGGGCGAGCAGACATCCCCCCAGGTGGCGCGCGCAGCTGGACACCCCGCTAAGCGGGACGAGGGCGGTGGTTGATCAGTGGCAGCAGATCAACCGCCGTTTTCATTTCTAAGGACAGGTTTCGGGGGAACGTAAATGAGAGGCGGACAGGTTGGTTCGTAGATTTCGCGGCGAAAGCCACCATAAGGTGGATGCTAAGGGGCGGGTGTCAATTCCGGCCTCTTTTCGACGTGTGCTCGAAGCTTCTGACCCCAACTGGCGCGAAGGCGATACACCGGAGCTCGTGATTGTCTATGGCGATCACCGCCGCGCTTACCTAGAAGTCTATACTGTCGAGGCAATTAACGAAGTCGACGACAAGATCGCCAAACTTGGCCGTGGCACCCCTCAGCGTAAATTACTGCAACGCCTTTATCAGGGGCAGTCTTTGCCAACCAGCGTTGATGATACGGGCCGCCTTGTTTTGCCACAAAAGCTGCGCGAGAAAATCGGCCTAAAAAATGAAGCGTTCTTCATTGCTGCGGGCGATACATTCCAGATTTGGAACCCTGAAACTTACGAACAGGAAGAGCTGGCGAAAACTGAGGAGTGGCTCGATGAGCTGCCCGATGATTTCGATCCGTTGGTCTACCTTGATAAGGCTGCGGACGAGGAGTAATTTATGACATCCGCCGCTACGAGCCGTCCTCATATTCCGGTTTTGCTAGGGGCCATTCTTGAACGTGTCGCACCTGTTCGGGGCGTTTGGATTGATGGTACGATGGGCGCTGGCGGGTATACTCGCGGCTTCCTGGAAGCTGGTGCTGCCAAGGTGATCGGCATTGACCGCGACCCTCTTGCGCATGAAATGGCGGTTGAGTGGGGCGCAGAGTTTGGTGCGCGACTTGAGCTGGCGCAGACAGTTTTTTCAAAGCTTGATGACGTTGCGCAGGGTGTTGATGGTGTCCTGCTGGATCTGGGCGTGAGCTCAATGCAGCTTGACCAAGCCGAGCGCGGGTTTTCCTTTATGAAAGACGGGCCGCTTGATATGCGGATGAGTCAGGAAGGCCGTTCCGCTCGTGAGATCGTCAATGAAGACAGTGAAGAGCAACTCGCTGATATTCTTTATCTTTTCGGAGAAGAACGCGCTTCACGCCGGATTGCACGGGCGATTGGCAAGGCGCGCGAGCTAAGCCAGATCACCACTACGGGGCAACTTGTCGAGATCATCGAAGGTGTTATGCCCCGCAACAAAAAACCGGGGCAAAGCCATGTCGCGACGCGAAGTTTTCAGGCGTTGCGCATCGCGGTGAACAACGAGTTTGGCGAATTGGTTGAAGGCTTGCAGGCAGCTGAGCGCGCGCTCAAGCCCGGTGGCACGCTGGCAGTCGTTTCGTTTCACTCGTCGGAAGACCGCGTTGTTAAGCGGTTCCTGCGAGATCGTGCGGGGCTTTCTGGCGGGGGCAGCCGCTATGCGCCACTGCAAGAAGTCGAAGCGCCAACATTTGAGTTGAAAAGCAAAAAAGCCATCGGGCCAGACGGTGACGAGTTGGCACAAAACCCACGCAGCCGCAGTGCGCTTTTGCGATTGGCGGTTAGAACCGAGGCGCCGGCACGTCATGTAACAGCGGCTGAATTGGGTGCGCCAGAGTTAGAAGGACGAAGATCATGAGAACGATTGTTGTATTGTTAACAGCGCTTTGCGTGATCGGAAGCGCCTTTTGGGCCTATCATGAAAACTACAAGACGCAGGAAGCATATTCGCAACTGGACCACCTGCAACGCGACATCGGAAAAGCCCGCGCAAGGCTTGCCGTTCTGCGGGCCGAATGGGCATACCTGAACCGCCCTGATCGTTTGCGTGAGCTTGCGGAGCTCAACTTTGAGCGCATCGGCTTGTTGCCGTTGACGCCCGAGCATTTTGGCGCGGTGAGCGAGGTTGATTACCCTGCACCGATAGACGAACTGGAGTTTGATCTGGACGGGTCTGTTGACGTTTCAAGTGAAGGAGCCGACCAATGACACGCATTCCTCTTCGGCCGTTGGCGACGATACTGGATGCACGCAAACGTGGCGCTGACCCAGATGTCATCGAGCGGCGCCACACCAGCCAACGCCATGAAGTTATGCAAGCCGAAATGCGCGGCAAGGCCGAGGGGCGATTGCTTGTTCTCGGGGTGATGTTCCTATGTGCCTTCACTGTGATCGGGGCGAGAATGGCCCTATTGGCCAGTTCGGAAGCCGCCGAGCCGCGCGCAGCTGCGGGTGGACACGAGATTTTGGCGCAGCGTGCTGATATCATTGACCGTGAGGGCCGCGTGCTGGCGACAAACATCGAAACGCACTCGCTCTATGCGCAGCCGCAAGAAATGATCGAACCAGAAAAGGCTGCGAAAGCCCTGGTGAAGATCTTCCCCGACCTCAAGCTCGCACGTTTGCAGAAAGATTTCACCGGAAAACGCAAATTTGTATGGGTGAAAAAGAAGATTAGCCCCGAGCAGCTACAGCTTGTGCATGATATCGGCGAGCCGGGGCTGCTGTTTGGCCCACGCGAGGCACGCCTTTACCCTAACGGGAGCATGGCGGCGCATGTGCTTGGCGGCACGAGCTTTGGCCGCGAGGGCGTGCATGCTGCCGAGGTGATCGGCACCGCTGGCGTTGAGAAGACATTTGACGACTATCTGCGCAATCCGGGCAACGGCACCAAGCCGCTACAACTTTCACTAGATATGACCGTTCAAACCGCCGCCGAGCGGGTGCTTTACGGCGGGATGAAGCTGATGGGCGCCAAAGGTGCCGCCAGCATTTTGATGGATGTGAGAACCGGCGAGATTATCTCGGTTGTCAGTCTGCCGGATTTTGACCCAAACAACCGCCCGTTGCCGCCGGTAGAAGGCAGCCCCGATGACAGCCCGCTGTTTAACCGTGCATTGCAGGGCGTGTATGAGCTTGGCTCAACATTCAAGGCGTTTACCATTGCGCAAGCGATTGATCTGCGGCTGGTGAACCCTTCGACAATGATCAACACCCGTGGGCCACTCAAGTGGGGCAAGCACAAGATCAGAGATTTTCACAACTACGGCAACAGTTTAGATGTTGAAACCGTGCTGACCAAAAGCTCGAACATCGGCACGGCGCGGATCGCCCAGATGATCGGAGCCAAGCGACAAAAAGAGTTCTTGGGTGCGCTTGGAATGCTGGAAAAGACAGCTGTCGAAATGCCGGAAGCAGCAGGCGGCAAGCCACTGTTTCCAAAGAACTGGTCGGAGATTTCGACAATGACGATCTCCTATGGTCATGGGCTTTCGGCAACGCCTATGCACCTTGCTGCCGCTTATGCGACGATCGCCAACGGCGGCCGGAAAGTGACGCCGACCTTGTTAAAGCAGCAAGCACCCGTCAGTGGCCCGCAGGTGCTTTCTCCACAAGTCGCGCGCCTTATGCAGGGCATGTTGCGCAAGGTTGTTACTGACGGCACCGCGAGTTTCGGTGAGGTTGCGGGCTATTCTGTCGGAGGAAAAACAGGCACGGCCGACAAGCCAAAACCGCGTGGTGGCTACTACAAAAGTAAAGTTATCGCGACGTTTGCCAGTATGTTTCCAAGCGACAACCCACGTTATGTTTTGATTGTGACCCTCGATGAACCCGAGGTTTATACCTACGGTGAAAAGCGTCGCTCTGCGGGCTGGACAGCCGTTCCTGTTGCTGCCGAGATGATAAATCGTGTCGCGCCGCTGCTTGGGCTGCGACCAGAGATTGAACCGGGGAAATTGACTGGTATAACGCTGACATCAAACTAAAACGTCTCGCGTTTTGTCCGAAGAAAGGGTAGTGCGGGGCGATATAACTACTTCAAAGTCGTGAGCGTGTCGCGTCAAACCTGTGAGGCAGGATTTTTGCGAAACGTTTTAGTTTAAGCGTGGGGCGCTGGCGTTGCAGAAAAAACTAAGTGAGCTGGGGCTTCGAGCCTCACGTGGGGACGATGCAAGCATCACAGGGCTTGCCGTTGACAGCCGTGAGGTGAAGGAAGGCTACCTGTTTGCGGCCCTTCCGGGAACACAGGTGCATGGCGGTGAGTTTATCCAGTATGCGTTGCGCATGGGAGCTGCTGCGGTATTGACGGATAACGAGGGTGCGCTGCTTGCCAAGGCCGAGCTGGATGCTTCAGATGCTGTGCTCGTTTTGACAGAGAACCCAAGACAAACATTGGCTTACACCTCTGCTCTCTGGTTTGGCGCGCAGCCGGATGTGATGTTAGCTGTGACAGGCACCAACGGCAAAACCAGTGTCAGCACCTTTGCGCGGATGATCTGGCAAGAGCTGGGCAAACGGGCGATAAACTTGGGCACGACTGGTGTTGAAGGGGACTGGAACGCACCGCTTGCACATACGACGCCCGAGCCGATCACATTGCACCGCACTTTGTCGGAGGCCGCACATGCAGGCGTAAGTCACGCCGCGATGGAAGCATCTTCACATGGTTTGGCGCAAAACCGGCTAGATGGTGTCCGCCTAAAGGCCGCTGGGTTTACCAACTTCACGCAAGATCATCTCGACTATCACAGCACGTTCGATGAGTATTTTGCCGCCAAATCGGGGTTGTTTTCGCGTGTTCTGTCGGAAGACGGCACCGCTGTGATCAATGTTGACGACGCGCGCGGGCCGGAAATGGCAGCGATAGCTGCGGCGCGTGATATTAAGGTGATGGCGGTCGGGCGCACAGACGGTGCCGACATTCAGCTGACAGCACAGCGATACCACGGCACGGGGCAGGAAGTGTTTTTTAAGCACGCATCAAAGGGCTACCGCGCTGACTTAAAGCTTATTGGTGGCTTTCAGGCCGAGAACGTGTTGCTTGCGGCCGGGCTGGTCATAGCTTGTGGCGAAGAGCCTGCGCGGGTGTTTGAGACGCTTGACCAGATGAGCACCGTGCGCGGCCGTATGCAACTTGCCGCGACGCGCAAGAACGGCGCGTCGGTGTTTGTTGACTATTCCCACACGCCTGATGCTGTGGCGACTGCACTTAAGGCGATGCGCCCACATGTTGCAGGGCGGATCATCGCGATTGTCGGTGCGGGCGGCGACCGTGACGCAGGCAAGCGCCCTTTGATGGGGGCCGCTGCTGCACAAAACGCAGATGTGGTTATTGTCACCGATGACAACCCCCGCTCAGAAGATCCTGCCAGCATTCGCGAAGCTGTGATGCAGGGGTGTCCAGAGGCAAACAACGTCGGTGATCGGGCCGAGGCTATCTTGCGTGGCGTTGACTTGCTTGAACCGGGTGACGCGCTGTTGATAGCTGGTAAAGGCCATGAAAGCGGCCAGATTGTCGGTGACGATGTGCTGCCGTTCGATGATGTAGAGCAAGCCAGCATTGCCGTTGCAGCCTTGGAGGGCAGGTTATGACGCCACTTTGGACAAGTGCTGAAGCGGCTGCTGCTACGGGTGGTGTTGTCAGGTCTGACTGGGCGGCTCTGGGCGTATCCATCGACACGCGCACACTTGTTGCCGGTGATTTGTTTGTCGCATTGCGTGCTGCGCGTGACGGGCACGAATTTGTTGCATCCGCTTTGGAAAAAGGAGCTGCTGCCGCACTTGTGAGCCATGTGCCGCAAGGGCTTGAGGGCTCTGACAAGTTGTTGCTGGTTGATGACGTGCAGGCAGCGCTTGAAGCCCTCGGTAAAGCGGGGCGGGCGCGCACGACCGCGAAGATTATCGGGGTGACTGGCAGCGCTGGCAAAACTTCAACAAAAGAAATGTTACGCGAGATACTGGTGCGGCAAGGTTTCTGCCACGCGGCGGAAGCGAGCTATAACAACCATTGGGGTGTGCCCTTAACACTGGCGCGAATGCCGCGCGAGACAGATTTCGCCGTGATCGAGATTGGCATGAGTAATCCTGGTGAGATCGGGCCACTGGCACAAATGGCGCGGCCGCATGTCGCGCTTATTACCACAGTTGCTGCTGCCCATATGGCCGCGTTTGAAAGCCTTGACGGTATTGCACGCGAAAAAGCAGCGATACTCGAGGGGCTTGAGGCCGGGGGCGTGGCGGTTTGGAATGCTGATATTTCGACTGCACATGTGTTGGCAGAGGCGGCCGCTGACTGTGGTGCAAAATCTGTTGATTATGGTGTTAAAGCATCTAATTATAGGCTTCTATCGACCAAACTTCATGGGGATATCACTGTAGCCGAGGCGGAAGTGAACGGCGCCCACCTGGTGTTCAAAGTGGGTGCTGCCGGTCAGCACTTTGCAATGAACGGACTGGGTGCAATTGCGGCTTGTGAGGCAATTGGGATAGACTGCGCCATTGCTGCGGCTGACCTTGCATATTGGCAACCTCCTGCGGGACGCGGCAAACGCGAAATCCTGCGACTTGACGAGGTTGAAGATGATGTGATCGAATTGATCGATGACGCCTTTAACGCCAATCCAGCTTCGATGGCTGCGTCGCTACAAGTATTGGCGGATATCCCTCAAGAAAAAGGCCGCAAGCTCGCGGTTTTGGGAGACATGCTTGAACTGGGGCAAGACGCGGTGAAGTTGCATGCCGAAGTCGCAGAATTGCCATCTATCGAGGCGATTGATCAGGTGCACTGTGTTGGCCCGCTTATGAAAAACACTTGGGATGCATTGCCTGCTGACAAGCAAGGTGAATGGTTTGAAACTGCCGACGACTTGGCCCATAACGTGCGGCACTATCTGTTCGCGGGCGACATCATTTTGGTTAAAGGATCAAAAGGCATCGCCGTGAGCAAAGTTGTGACGGCGATCCGCGATGCGGTGCGCTCAAAAGCCCGAAGAAACGGGCAAATAACGAGGGATGAGTAGATGCTATTTTGGCTAACCGAGCTGTCTGACGGCGGTGATTTTTTCAACCTTTTCAGGTATATCACCTTTCGTGCAGGCGGTGCTTTTCTAACGTCTCTACTGTTTGGGTTTATCTTCGGGCCTCCGCTCATCAACGTGCTGCGCCGCCGTCAGGGCAAAGGGCAACCTATCCGCGATGATGGCCCCGAGAGCCATATGGCAAAAGCCGGCACACCGACGATGGGAGGCTTGCTGATTGTCGGGGCCTTGCTCACCTCGACGTTGCTTTGGGCGCGGCTTGATAACCCGTTTGTCTGGTTGGTTTTGTTCGTCACCATGAGCTTTGCTGCGATCGGCTTCGCCGACGATTATGCCAAGGTTTCCAAGCAAAACACCGCGGGGGTTTCAGGCAAGATCCGTATGCTGCTGGGCCTTGTGATAAGTGCAATCGCGGGGTACTGGGCGGCCTGCTATCACCCCGACGCGCTGCAATATAAGCTGGCTTTGCCGGTG
This sequence comes from Lentibacter algarum, assembly GCF_018860975.1. GTDB lineage: Bacteria > Pseudomonadota > Alphaproteobacteria > Rhodobacterales > Rhodobacteraceae > Lentibacter > Lentibacter algarum_A. Next base: position 76,358 of record NZ_JAHKQI010000010.1, on the reverse strand, counting down.
TTCAAAGACACGCTGGTAAACCTCGGCTATCTCTTTGTTCCCTTTGCAATGATCGTCATTGTTGGCGCTGCGAATGCGGTCAATTTGACTGACGGTTTGGATGGCCTTGCGATCATGCCAGTTATGATCGCAGCGGGCACTCTTGGGGTGATCGCCTACGCCGTTGGTCGCGTCGATTTTACCGAGTATCTCGATGTTCACTATGTTCCTGGGACAGGGGAAATTCTTATATTTTGCGCAGGGATATTTGGCGGTGGCCTCGGGTTCCTCTGGTATAATGCTCCGCCGGCAGCTGTGTTTATGGGCGACACGGGATCACTTGCATTGGGCGGTGCTCTAGGTGCGATCGCAGTTGCTACAAAGCACGAATTGGTGCTTGGTATCGTGGGCGGTTTGTTTGTTGTTGAAGCGCTCAGCGTAATCATTCAGGTGCTCTACTTCAAACGGACAGGCAAGCGTGTGTTTCTGATGGCACCGATCCACCATCACTATGAAAAGAAGGGCTGGGCTGAGCCGCAGATCGTAATCCGGTTCTGGATTATTGCGCTTATTCTGGCGATGATCGGCCTTGCGACTTTGAAGGTTCGCTAAGCGTAAAGGAGGCGGCGGATGATCCCTGTAGTTGGCTACGAAAACGTGCGCGTCGGGGTGCTGGGGCTTGGACGAAGCGGGCTGTCTGCTGCGCGGGCACTGCGGGCAGGTGGAGCCGTCGTGTTATGCTGGGACGACAACCAAGAAGCGCGCGAAGCCGCCGGGGCTGAAGGATTTGAGTGCGAGAACCTGATTAAGGTGATGGCCGAACTGGAACTGCTGATTGTCAGCCCGGGAATTCCGCATCTTTACCCAGAACCGAACCGTGTGATTGCGGCTGCGATGGCAGCTTCAGTGCCTGTAGACAATGACATCGGCCTGTTCTTTCGCTCTCTTGGCGGAGGCGAATGGGATGCGCTTGACGTGCCGCCTAGAGTTGTTGCTGTGACGGGGTCGAACGGCAAATCAACTACATCAGCTTTGATAGCACATATTGTTGAAAACGCTGGTAAACCAGTGCAGTTGGCCGGCAATATCGGGCGCGGAGTTCTGGATATTGACCCCCCTCATTCCGGTGAGGTGATTGTGCTTGAACTTTCGTCTTATCAGACGGAACTGGCCAGGAACTTGACGCCGGACATAGCCGTGTTCACCAACCTCAGCCCTGATCACCTAGACCGGCACGGTGGCATCGGTGGCTACTTTGCAGCCAAACGCCGTTTGTTTGCCGAAGGCGGCCCGGACCGGGCGGTGATCGGCATTGATGAGGCCGAGGGAAGGTTTTTGGAGAACCAACTGAGCCAAGGCACGGGAGACGATCGGGTTATCCGCGTGTCTGTAGAGCAAAAACTTGGAGGCATTGGCTGGAACGTTTTTGCGCGCAAAGGCTTCTTGGCCGAGTGGCGCAAAGGGCGGCAGGTTGCGTCAGTAGACCTGCGTGAAGTCCCAGGATTGCCGGGCGCGCACAACCACCAGAACGCTTGTTCCGCCTATGCTGTGTGTCGGGCCTTGGGCCTTGCACCTCGGGAAATTGAGAAGGGATTTCATAGCTTTAAGGGCTTGTCCCATCGCTCGCAGCTGATTGCAGAGGAGGGCGGTGTCAAATACGTTAACGACAGCAAGGCTACCAATGTTGATGCCGCAGAAAAGGCATTGAAGGCGTTCAGGAATATCCGCTGGATATGTGGCGGACTTGAGAAAGAAGGCGGTTTGGGCGGCTTGTCTGAAGGGTTGCCCAACGTGAAGAAGGCTTATGTTATCGGACGCGAAGCGGCACAGTTTGCGATGCAACTTCAGGGAATTGATGTGCAAACTTGCGGAACTATGAAAAAGGCTGTCGAATCAGCCATGAAGGATGCCGAGGCGGGGGACGTTGTTTTGTTGGCTCCGGCTTGTGCGAGTTTTGATCAGTATGACAGTTTCGAGAAACGTGGGGATGACTTTACACAAGAAGTGTTAAAGCGCCTTTAACGGCATATTCGCTCTGTCTTCGCACCTGCCCACGGGAGCGTAACCTTTTGAGGTATAACAATATTCCCGAGGGGAAATGCGCCTTTGAGCAGTGATTCGAGCCGCTTTGTGCGGGGCGCTGCCGGATCGAGGCTTTTGCAGCAGACATATTCCTCGACAAGGCTGGCTTGCTGCTCGTAGGGGTAGCTCAAGAATTTATTTTCTGTTGAAATTTCAAAGAGATAGGGGTCATCAACCCGGCCGTGTTCGGCTGCGGCTTTAAGGGGGTGGTAGCCGGTTTTCTCGCGGTTTTGCCACTGCCAAATATGGGTTGCTTCATGGGCAAACAGCATCGCGGCGTAGAGGTGCATTTCTTGCGGGTAATCTGGCAAATAATCCTTCACGTAAAAGGGCTTAGTATAGAAAACATGGTTAAAAAGTGCGACGGCGGCGGGGCCTGTTGTGACGATTTCCTCTACCGGCTCGGGGAATATGCGCTCGCGGCAGGTGAGGCGCGGGCGTTTTTGGCGTTTGAACGTGACAGAGCCGACCAATGCGCCGTTGTGAAAACGGGGGCGGCCGGAATTGAATGTCTCGCCATATATCTGGTTTATAAAGGTTTTCTCGTTTTCGGAGAAGGGCCGCCCGCAGGCGGCGACGGATAGGAGAAGGGCAAAGGCAAGGTAGCGCATCGGGGCAGGTTAGCGGCGGGCCTGAAAGTGTTAAAGGGCGAAAAGGGCTGCTGTGACTCGGGTGCATACCGCAGTGCATATTTATGTGCATAATGGATGCAGACGATTTTAGGCAAATTCGATGAGTTAATGCGGCGTGCGGTTAACCAAGGAGAAAGACATGAATGCTAGACTGAAATTCGCAGCGTGGATGATGTATGGATCGGCGGCTTTGCATTTGGCGGCACCTGCTGTGATCGGGCTGACGAGCGGGGCGCTGTTGTTGGCGGTGATCGGCGCTGTCTGGGCGGTGCTGGCGTGGCGGCTGGTAAGGCGTGGCTCGCGCGGGCTGACGTGGCTTTGCTTTTTCCTCGCACTTGGCGGCATGTGCGTGGCGTTGAGTGAGCCTTGGGGCGCGCCGAGTTGGTTGGCAAGCGGCTTCGCGCTGTTTGATGCGCTGGCGGCGGCTGGGCTGTTTGCGGTGCTGTGGAGTGATCGGGAGGGTGTGGCTGTTTGAGGGGCTGTAGATTGCTAGTGCTACGGGAATAACCATCGTTGCTCGGCTTGGCCGAGCTGCGCCCTATGGGGAACTATCACTGTCTAGTTTTGGGCCGCTGAATGAATCTGCGCAAGTTCTTTAGGAGCACCCTCCAGCTTGTCTCTGAAGGTAGAGCGCTGCTTTTTTCGTTTGAGGGCCATTTGACATCTGCTCATTTGTTATTGAACAGATGTCAGCCTTATCGGAAGATAAAGTTTCTTTTGAAAAGCGACCAAGAACATTGAAGACATTCAGAACACCAGTTTCAAATAGCCACTCATTAGGGGCTGCATCTACAACTGGCCATGTTTCCTTAGAGTTATGATCTTCAATTTCTTTCAACAGGTTGCCGACTATTTCTTGGTCATTAGTCCAACCGGCTTCAATGATCTTAAAGCTTTCGTAGCGCGTATCTTTGATCGCAGAAAACAAGTTGGCGGCTAATCTGTTGCGTTGCTCTGTAATTGCATCTTTTGCCGCAATGACAGTCGCGTCTGAGCTATTCCCGTCTTTGCCAATGACACGTGTTAGCAATTGTGCTCCAAAGGTTTCCATGCCGTAGTTGATTGTTTCGATGGCTAATGCCCTTTCGAGCTCATCTTCACTAGTGAGGTGGCCCAACAGTTCGGCTGCCAACTGTGCTTCTTGAATAACTTTTTGATCGGCATCGACGCCCTTTTGATGGGTGAATTGATCGAGCTGTAAGCCGTATGCTTCCTCATAGCTTTGGCCTCCCCAAAAACCCAAAAGGCCAAATGCAATAGTGGCAATGACGCCTACCCATTCCGCTGAAATCCTATTGGGCATTTCTTTCTCCCTCAACTAAACATCCAACTCCTCAACGAACCTAGCGTTCTCGGAGATATACTGAAAGCGCATTTCGGGTTTTTTGCCCATTAGGCGTTCTACCAAGTCGCCGGTTTGGCCGGGTTCGTCTTCGTCGATTGTTACCCTAATCAACTTGCGGCTTTCCGGATTCATTGTGGTGTCTTTCAAGTCTTTCGCGTCCATTTCGCCCAAGCCTTTGAAGCGTTGCACGTCGATTTTGCCTTTGCCGCCGAGGCCCTTTTCCATCATCAGGTCTTTTTCGGCGTCGTCGGCGACATACAAGCGGCGTGCGCCTTGGGTGAGGCGGTAGAGCGGGGGGCAGGCCAGATACAAATGCCCTGCGTCGATCATCGGGCGCATTTGGGTGAAGAAGAATGTCATCAAGAGGGCGGCGATGTGGGCGCCGTCGACGTCGGCATCTGTCATGATGATGACTTTGTCGTAGCGCAGGTCATCGACGTTGAATTTGCTGCCCAAGCCGACGCCCAAAGCTTGGGTGAGGTCGGCGATTTCCTGGTTGGTGCCGATCTTGGAGGAGGCGGCGCCGAGCACGTTGAGGATTTTGCCGCGCAGAGGCAGGAGCGCTTGGGTTTTGCGATCGCGCGCCATTTTGGCAGAGCCGCCGGCTGAGTCACCTTCCACGATGAACAGCTCGGTGCCTTCGCGGGTTTTTGACGAGCAATCGGTGAGCTTGCCGGGCAGGCGGAGCTTTTGCGTGGCTGATTTGCGCGAGGTTTCTTTTTCCTGACGGCGGCGCAGGCGTTCTTCGGCGCGCAGCACGAGGAAATCAAGGATCGCGCCGGCTGATTTGGTGTCGGCGGCGAGCCAGTTGTCAAAGTGGTCGCGCACCGAGTTTTCGACCATGCGCTGTGCTTCGACTGTTGCGAGGCGGTCTTTGGTTTGGCCGACGAACTCGGGCTCGCGGATGAAGCACGACACCAGTGCGCCTGCGCCTGTGGTGAGGTCTTCGCGCGTGATTGTTCCGGCTTTTTTGTTGCCGACAAGCTCGCCGTAGGCCTTGATGCCTTTGAGGATCGCGGCCCAGAAGCCAGCCTCGTGGGTGCCGCCTTCGGGGGTCGGGACGGTGTTACAGTAGCTTTGGATGAAGCCGTCGCGCGAGGGTGTCCAGTTGATCGCCCATTCGACTTTACCGGGGCGCTCGAACTTCTCGAATGACACTGTGCCTGCGAAAGGTTGTTCGGCGTATGTGGTTGCGCCGCCCATGGTCTCAGACAGGTAGTCGGCGAGGCCACCGGGGAAGTGGAATGTGGCTTCTTGCGGGGTTTCGCCGTCTTGCTGCGCGGTTTTCCAGCGGATTTCGACGCCGGAGAAGAGGTAGGCCTTTGAGCGCGCCATTTTGAAGAGGCGGGAGGGCTTGAGTTTGAGCGAGCCGAAGATCTCGGCGTCAGGGTGGAAGGTGACGGCGGTGCCGCGGCGGTTGGGCGCTGCGCCGATTTTGGCGAGTTTGCCTTGCGGGACGCCACGGGAGAACTCCATCGCGAAGAGCTCTTTGTTACGGGCGACTTCGACGCGCAGGTGATCGGACAGGGCGTTGACGACGGATGAGCCAACGCCGTGCAAGCCGCCGGATGTTTCGTAGCTGTCGCCGGAGAACTTGCCGCCTGCGTTGAGCGTGCAAAAGATGATCTCGAGCGCTGATTTGCTTGGGTCTTTGGGGTGCGGGCCGGTGGGGATGCCGCGGCCATTGTCGCGCACAGAGACATGGCCGTTTTCGTGCAGCTCGACTTCGATCCAGGTGGCGTGGCCTGCGACGGCTTCATCCATTGAGTTGTCGATGATTTCGGCGACCATGTGGTGCAGGGCGCGGTCGTCCTTGCCGCCGATATACATGCCGGGGCGCAGGCGGACGTGCTCCATATCCTCAAGGATCTGGATGGAGGAGGCGTCGTAGCTGTCGGGGCTTTGGCCCGAGCCATTGAGAAGATCGTCTGACATTACCGCTGCTCGTTCATTTTTTGCTTTTGCACAGTATGTCAGAGCAGCGCGCGGGGGGGAAGGCTTAAGCCGCGTGGTTTTGACGTAGGGGAACATGTGACGCTTGTGCGGCTTTGTGGAAGCTTGCCTGCGATAGAGCAAAAGGAGACCGGGCGATGGAACTTGAGCAAGCGATGCGCGAGCGGCGCAGCATAAGAGGGTTTACCGACAAGCCGGTGACGCGCGAGGTGTTGGAAGAGGTCATCGAGATGGCCAATTGTGCGCCGAGTTCGATGAACACCCAGCCTTGGCATTTGCATGTGCTGACGGGTGCGCCGCTTGAGGCTGTGCGCAATGGCAACAGCGCGCGGATGCTGGCGGGTGTGCCGCCGGAGCGTGAGATCGAGGATCATGGCGCTTATGACGGTGTGCACCGCGAGCGGCAGATCGAGATTGCCAAGCAGCTCTTCGCCGTTATGGGCATCGAGCGTCACGACAAAGAGATGCGTCAGGACTGGGTGATGCGGGGATTTCGGCAGTTTGATGCGCCAGTGTCGATCGTGGTGACGTTTGACCGCTCGCTCATGGGCAACGGCACCATTGCGCATTTTGATTTGGGGGCTGTGACATACGGCCTCGTGCTTGCCGCGTGGAGCAAGGGGCTTGGCACGGTGATCAACGGGCAGGGCATCATGCAGTCGCCGGTTGTGCGCGAGCATGCGGGTATTCCTGACGATGAAGTTATCCTGACTTGTGTTGCTTTGGGCTGGCCAGACGAGGAATTTGCTGCCAACTCTGTCAGATCACACCGGCGCGCTGTGCCAAATGTTGCGCGGTTTGTCGGGTTTGACGAGAGCTAAGCAAGAGCGAGGTGAGCGATGAGCTGGATCAGAACGGTTCCTTACGAAGACGCCACGGGTAAGCTCAAGCGACTTTATGATCGCGTTAAGGGCCCTGATGATAACGTCGACAACATCATGATGGCCCACAGCCTGCGCCCGCATTCTATGGAAGGGCATATGGCTGTTTACAAGTATGTGCTGCATCATACGGGCAACACGCTGCCGAAGTGGTATTTGGAGTGCATCGGCACTTATGTGTCGTCACTGAATGCCTGCAATTATTGTGTCGAGCACCATTTTCAGGGCATGCGGCGGTTGCTTGACGATGAGCCGCGCTCAACTGCCTTGAGGGCCGCGATAGAGGCGGGAGATATTACCAGCGCGCCGCTTGACGGGCGAGAGATGGCGGGCATGGAGTATGCGCGCAAGCTGACAGTTGCGCCTGCGACAGTGCGCGAAGCTGACATGACAGCGCTGCGCGATGCGGGCTTTGATGATGGTGAGATTCTGGAGATCAACCAAGTCAGCGCTTACTTCAGCTATGCCAACCGCACGGTGCTTGGCCTTGGTGTCAGCACGCAGGGTGATGTCATCGGGTTGTCGCCCAACAACTCGGAAAACCCTGACGATTGGTCGCATAGATAGGGAGCCGATATGCGCAGTTTTGACGAGATTTTCGGCATTGCTGCCAAGCGCAAAGGCGGCGCGGCGGCGCTTGAGGCGATGCTTGAGAAGCCTGCGAGCGCGGCTCAGCTGGCGGCTATTCCCGAAGACCGCTGGCTTGCCGAGCTTAGCAAATATGTGTTTAGCACCGGCCTTGCCTGGACGGTGATCAAAAACAAATGGCCGGATTTTGAGCAGGCATTTCACGGCTTTGACCTTGGGCGCTGTGCCTTCATGGATGACGAAATGTTTGACAGCCTGCTTACGGATAAGCGGATTGTGCGCTCGGGGCCGAAGATCGCCTCGGTGCGCGACAATGCAGCGTTTTTGCTTGAACTGCGTGAGGAGGGCGGCGTTGGCAAGGTGCTGGGCGGTTGGCCCGCGGATGATTTTGTTGGCCTGCTGGACATGCTCAAGAAACGCGGTTCGCGACTTGGCGGCCAGACGGGTGCGTATGGTATGCGCATGCTCGGGCGCGACAGTTTTATTCTCTCGCCCGATGTCGTGGGGCGCTTGGTGGCCGAGGGGGTGATCGACAAAGCGCCGAGCTCAAAGACAGCGCTTAGGGCGGTGCAGGGCGCTTTTAACACCTGGTCGGAGCAATCCGGCCGCTCGCTGACCGAGATCAGCCGTGTGCTGGCGATGAGCGTCTAACGCCAAAGAAGCCGTATGGTTGCGGCTGCGCTAATCTGCCTGCTTGAATTGTTGCCGTGTTTGGGCAAAAAGGGCGCATGACAGACAAGAAGCCACAGACCCCACAGACGCCACAGTCGAACCTGCCGCCACAGTCGAACCTGCCGCGGACCAACCGTTCTTTGCCGATCGCAATGTTGCGGGCGCGTGAGAACATCATGGCGCCGTATCGCAAGATGCTTGGCAAGATTGATGTGACAGAACAACAATGGCGGGTTTTGCGGGTGCTTGACGAGCGCGGCACGATGGACCCGAAAGACATTGCCGAGGCCGCCTGTTTGCTCAACCCGTCGCTGACGCGGATCATGCAGCTATTGGAGCGCAAGGCCTACATCAGCCGCCGCGCGCACCCTGACGACAAGCGCAAGGTGTTGGTCAATATCACGCAAGTTGGCAAGGAATTGATCGCACAGGCGATGCCTGAAAGCGCCGAGATCAGCGCCCGCCTTGAGGCACGTTTCGGCCCAGAGGAGCGGCGGGCTTTGCTCAACCTGCTCAACGAGATTTCGGAACTTGATCTGGGATAGGCGCTAGCTGCCGGTTGTGAAGTAACGACTTTGCCAAAAATCACTGCGAGGAACGCAAGGCTCACAAGAGCGGGCACCAAGACGGGGCCTAAGCCTAGGTGCCGCTTGTGTTGGGTGAGGGTGTTTGTGTCGTTTGCTAGATAAATCCGGCTCAAGTCACGCGGCAGTCACAAGACTGGTATTTCTGGTGAATAGACGTGATTTGTTTCCAGATTATTTGGCGGTTAAGGCTTTTTTGAGTGATCGCTAAAATGAAAGCAAACAACATGAACCAATATTTTGACAATTTTCAACCGCGGATGCTGATGGCTGTGGCCCTTGCAGGGCTGATCGGCGAGTTCAGCTTTGAGCTTTATGCTTGGCTGGTGTCGCCCTTGCTTTTCGGGGTTGCGTTACAGCCTGCAAACCTTGTGATCGCGCTGACGGATATGTTCACCGGCGTAAAGCTTGGCTATGGCGCGGCTTTTGTGGTGCATTTCACCATTGGAGCGCTCGGGTTCGGGCTATTTACTTATCTGGTGCGGCTCCTGATGCCGACAAAGACGCTGGTGGCGGGGCTGGTTGCGGGCGGAGCGCTTTGGTTTGTGGCGCAAGGAATGTTGGCACCGCTGGTTGGGCGCACGTTTATGATGGGCTTTGGCACATACACGCAGTCATCTTTTGTGGGTCATGTCGGCATGACGCTGATCATGTCCTATCTGATCTCGGTGTTTCTGTCGGTTCGCGCGCCCCACAGCCAGGCCAACAGTCAGGCCAACAGCGGCTTGACAGCTGACTGATCGCGCCTAACGTGGCCCTCATCTGGAGGGCCACGTATGAGCATCAACACCCGCGACATAACTGAAATTGAGGACATGGGCATTGTGATGCCCGATGGGTGCCGTTTGTCAGCGCGGGTCTGGATGCCTGTTGATGCGGGTGATGATCCGGTGCCAGCGGTGCTTGAGCATCTGCCCTATCGCAAGCGCGATGGAACCACTGCGCGCGACGAGCTGAGCCACCCTTGGATGGCGGCGCGGGGCTACGCTATGGTGCGCGTCGACATGCGCGGCAACGGTGACAGCGAAGGCTTGATGACAGATGAATATACCCAACAGGAGCTTGATGATGCTGTTTCGGTGATCGAATGGCTGGCGGCGCAGCCTTGGTGCACCGGTAACGTTGGCATGCAAGGCATCAGCTGGGGCGGGTTCAACAGCCTGCAAGTGGCCGCAATGCAGCCCGCGCCGCTTAAGGCGGTGATCACGCTGTGCTCGACGGTTGACCGCTATGCTGACGATATTCACTACAAGGGCGGTTGTTTGCTCAACGAGAACTTCGGTTGGGGCAGCACGATGTGGGCCTACTCAAGCCGTCCGCCTGACCCTGCTTTAAGGCCTGACGACTGGCGCGAGATCTGGCTTGAGCGGCTTGAGAACGAGCCGTTTCTGGCGGCGGAGTGGCTGCAGCACCAGACGCGAGACGACTACTGGAAGCACGGCTCGGTCTGTGAGGATTATAGCAAGATCACGGCCAAGGTTCTGGCTGTGGGTGGCTGGGGTGATGCCTACAAGAACACCGTGCCTGCTTTGGTTGAGAATGTCGGTGCCAAGGGGATTGTCGGGCCGTGGGTGCACAAGTATCCGCATTTTGCTGTGCCCGAGCCGCGCATCGGCTTTTTGCAAGAGGCGCAGCGCTGGTGGGACAAATGGCTTAAGGGCATTGAAACCGGCGTTGAGGATGATGCCGACTACCGAGCCTATGTGATGGAGGGCTTGCGGCCCAAAGCATGGTATGACGAGCGGCCGGGCAGGTGGACGGCGCGGCGCGGGCCTGCGACCGATGTGGCGCGTATGAAGCTCGGGGCTGGTGGCAAGCTTGGCAGCGGCGGTGCGTTTGAGGCTGTGGTTGCCTCTCCGGCGCATTGCGGGGCGGCGGCAGGGGAATACTGCGCGATCTGGCTTGGGCCCGAGATGCCGAGTGAGCAGCGGGTTGATGACGCCTTTTCAGCTGTGTTTACGGGGGAGGTGCAGCGCGAGGATATCGAGATCATCGGTGCACCGGAGGTGACTTTGACGCTGGCCGCGGACAAGCCATTGGGGCAGGTCTGTGTGCGGCTCAACCACATTCACCCTGACGGGGCGAGTGCGCGCATCACTTATGGGGTTCTGAACCTGACGCATCGCAACAGTCATGAGCGGCCTGAAGAGATGCCCGTTGGCGAGGCGGTTGTTATCACTGTGAAGCTCGATCATATCGCTTACAAACTGCCGCGCGGGCACAGGCTTGCCGTGGCGGTGAGCTCGGCCTATTGGCCGCTGTTGTGGCCTTCACCCGAAGCCTGCGCCTTGACGCTGACGGGCGGTGAGCTTGCTTTGCCCGTAAGCCCCGTGGGTGAAGGCGACGAATGCGGCTTTGAGCCAGCCGTGAGTGCGCCGGAGTGGCAGGTTGAGGTGATACGTGAGGCCAAGAACAGCCGTGAGAGCCGGCTTGATATGGTCACGGGAGAGGTGTCACTGCATATCAATGACGATTTTGGCAAGCGACGCGACAGTGTTCACGGGCTTGTGTCGGGCGGTTGTGCGCGGGAGATCTGGGCCATCCACCCTGATGACCCGCTTTGCGCGCGCGGCGAGACACACTGGACAGAGGAGCTTGAGCGTGAGGGGCTTGCCTTGCGCACGGAAACCTATGCGAAGATGCACGCGGATGCCGAGAACTTTTACCTCACGGGGCGGCTTGAGGCCTATGAAAACGACAAAAAAATATACACCCGCGACGTTACGGAAAAGCGGCCACGGCACATGCTATGACGGGCGTCAAGCAATTATAAGACTCAGAAAACCCTTGATACGAAACGATTGATCGGGTCTTTTGTGGCAAAGATTAACAAAAACGCCGGAAAACCGGACGTTATCCAACTGGGAGAACACGATGACCAACGAACTTGACTATCTTAAGAAACGCGCAGGCCAAGGCAAGCTTTCACGCCGTGAATTTATCGGCAAAACAAGCGCACTTGGTGTTTCGGCAGCGGCTGCAGGCACGATGTTTGCCACGGCTGTGCAGGCTGAAGGCCCCAAAAAAGGCGGCGTTTTCAAGATTGGTTCGATTGGCGGCGAAAGCACCAACTCGCTTGATCCGGCAACATGGGCGAGTCAGATGCCTTACCACATCGGGCGTCAGTTCGCTGACCCGTTGGTAGAAGTTGCGGCAGACGGCAGCATCGACTCACGGCTTGCGGAGAGCGTGGAAAGCACACCTGACGCGAAGACGTGGATGTTTAAGCTGCGCAAGGATGTTGAGTTCCACAATGGCAAAACCATGACGGGTGATGACGTTCTCAAGACAATGGAACGCCATAGCAATGAAGACTCAAAGTCTGGTGCTCTGGGGATCATGAAGGGCATCGAGAGCATGAAAGTCGAGGGCGACGTGTTCAGCGTGACGCTTTCGGAAGCCAACGCTGACCTGCCATATCTGATGGCGGACTATCACCTGATGATCCAGCCTAACGGCGGCATGGATGCACCGGATGCGGGCATCGGCACGGGGCCATACAAAGTTGACGTTGACGAGCCAGGTGTTCGCTCAACTTTCAGCAAGTTTGAAAACTACTGGGGTGACGACGCGCATTACGACGGCGTTGAAGTCATCGCGATCAACGACTCGACAGCGCGCACAGCGGCGCTTCAGTCGGGTCAGGTTCACGCGATCAACCGTGTTGAGCCTAAGGTTGCCAGCCTGCTTGACCGCGCGCCAAACATCAACGTTAAGTCAACGCCTGGCCGTGGGCACTATGTGTTTATCATGCACACAGACACAGCCCCGTTTGACCACAACGAACTGCGTCTTGCGCTGAAGTATGCCATCAACCGCGTTGAAATGGTTGACAAAATCCTGCGCGGCTACGGCTCGCTTGGCAACGACATGCCGATCAACGCGGCTTACCCGCTGTTTGATACAAGCATCGAGCAACGCGAGTTTGACTTGGCGAAAGCGGCCGAGCACTACAAGGCTTCTGGCCACGACGGCAGCCCTATCATCCTGCGCACAGCTGACGGTGCCTTCCCCGGTGCTGTTGATGCGGCTGCGCTCTTCCAGCAGACTGCTGCACAAGCCGGTATTCCGCTTGAGATCAAGCGCGAGCCGAACGATGGTTACTGGTCAGAAGTTTGGAACAAGCAACCGTTCTGCTGCAGCTACTGGGCCGGACGCCCTGTGCAAGACCAGATGTATGCGACTGCGTATCTCTCGACGGCTGACTGGAACGACACAAAGTTCACCAACCCCGAATTTGACAAGATGCTCTTTGAGGCCCGTGCCGAACTCGACACAGCCAAGCGTAAAGATATCTACTCGAAGATGGGCACTCTGGTGCGCAACGAAGGCGGCTTGATCTGCCCGATGTTCAACGACTTCATCGACGGTGTCAGCACAACTGTTGCTGGTTGGGACCTTGACCCAAGCGGTGAGCTGATGAACGGACAAATTACCCGTCGGACATGGTTCGCGTAAGCGGGACATAGAGTATGCACCCCATTATCAAATTGGTTGCCCAGCGTTTATCGCTGGGCATCCTGTTGTTGTTCGCGGCTTCCGCGATGATATTTGGCCTCACTGAGGCTCTTCCGGGTGACGCGGCACAGGCTGTTCTTGGCCAAGCGGCGACACCTGAATCCCTTGCCAACCTGCGCGAGGAAATGGGCCTGAACGAGCCTGCTGTTTCACGATACTTTGACTGGCTCGGCGGCATCATGACCGGCGATCTCGGAACCTCGATCGTGAACCGGCTCGACATTGCGGAAAGTGTTGGAAAGCGCCTTGGTAACACGCTTTTCTTAGCTTTCTGGGCGGCTGTTGTTTCAGTCCCTCTGGCGATTTTCCTTGGCTTGCTGGCCGTGCGCTACCGCGACCGCTGGCCTGACAAGCTGATTTCGGCGATCACCCTGACGACGATCTCTATTCCCGAATTTCTTATTGGCTATGTGCTGGTGTATTTCCTCGCGGTGAAGCTTGGTTTTGGCACGGCTTTGGCGATGGTCAATGACAGTATGAGCCTTTGGCAGAAGCTGAACGCGATTACGCTACCTGTGTTGGTGCTGACGCTGGTTGTTCTGGCGCATATGATGCGTATGACACGCGCGGCAATTCTCAACGTGATGCAGTCGGCATATATCGAAACTGCCGAGCTTAAGGGCTTGAGCACGTTTAATGTGATTGCCAAACACGCCTTTCCAAATGCGGTATCACCGATTGTGAATGTGGTGATGCTCAACCTTGCATACCTTGTTGTTGGCGTTGTCGTTGTCGAGGTTGTGTTTGTTTACCCGGGCATGGGGCAGTTCCTTGTTGATGCGGTGACGAAACGCGATGTGCCGGTTGTGCTGGCTTGCGGCATTATTTTTGCCGCGATCTACATTGGCCTGAACATGCTGGCGGATATTATCTCGATCCTTGCGAACCCAAGATTGAGGCACCCGAAATGATAAAAAATATTCCTCTATCGGCCAAGCTCGGGTTGTTCATAACAATCACCTATTTTCTGACAGCGATCTTTGCGTCTTTCATCGCGCCCTATGGCATGGCTGAAATTGTCGGCGATGTTTGGGAGCCTTCCAGTGGTAAGCATTTGCTGGGCACTGACAACATTGGCCGTGATCTGCTCACGCGGATGATTTACGGTGGTCAGACGACGATCTTTATCGCCACAGCGGGCACGATCCTGTCGTTTGTGACGGGGTCAACGCTTGGCTTTCTGGCGGCGACGCTGGGCGGCTGGGCGGATCAGCTGTTGAGCAGGTTCGTTGATTTGATCATGGCGATCCCCTCGCTGATCATGGCCTTGGTTATCCTCGCGATGGTGCCTGTCACCGTGCCTGTGCTGATCCTTGTGATGGGCTTACTTGACGCCACTCGCGTGTTCCGGCTGGCGCGTTCTGTCGCTGTTGACATTAACGTCATGGACTATGTTGAAGCGGCGCGTTTGCGTGGTGAGGGCGGGGCTTGGGTGATCTTCAGAGAGATCCTGCCAAACGCGCTTAGCCCGCTTGTAGCCGAGCTTGGCCTGCGCTTCATCTTTATGGTTCTTTTCATCTCGACGCTCAGCTTCCTCGGGCTTGGTGTGCAACCACCGCTGGCCGATTGGGGCGGCATCGTGAAGGAAAACAAAGACGGTATCGTCTATGGCATTGGTGCTGCGCTTTATCCGGCGGTTGCGATTGCGACGCTGGCGATCTCGGTGAACCTTGTCGCTGACTGGGTGCTGAACCGCACCACCAGCCTGAAAGGGGGCCGCGGATGAGCAACGCAATGCTGAAAGTCAAAGGCCTCAAGATCGGCGCGACGGTTTATCCGCCCGGTGAGAAGCCGCATGATATCGAGATCGTGCATGGTGTCGATTTCGAGGTCGAGAAGGGCAAAGTGCTTGGATTGATCGGCGAAAGTGGCGCGGGTAAGTCAACCATCGGCCTTGCCGCTATGGCTTACGGGCGCGGCGGTGTTGAGCTGACGGGGGGCGAAGTCTGGGTCAATGACCGCGAGATTTTGCACACCACGCGCAACGATCTGCGCTCTTTGCGCGGTGGGGAAGTGACCTATGTGA
Source organism: Lentibacter algarum (assembly GCF_018860975.1). Classification (GTDB taxonomy): domain Bacteria; phylum Pseudomonadota; class Alphaproteobacteria; order Rhodobacterales; family Rhodobacteraceae; genus Lentibacter; species Lentibacter algarum_A. The sequence continues at coordinate 61,098 of NZ_JAHKQI010000010.1, read as the reverse complement.
GCCAATCGGCAGCGGCGAGCTTTAACCCTGCACGCCAGATCATGGAGCAAGTCACGGAAGCGGCCATCCGGCACGGGAAGTTCAGCAAAGCAGACGCGGAAGCGCGCGGTGTTGAACTGTTTCGCAAGCTTGGCCTGCCAGACCCCGAGAACATCGGCAAACGCTATCCGCACCAGGTTTCGGGCGGGCAGTTGCAACGGTGTATGACGGCACTGGCACTGTGCCCCGAGCCTGACCTTGTGGTGTTTGACGAGCCGACAACAGCGCTAGATGTGACGACGCAGATTGATGTGCTTATGGCGATCAAGGAAGCGATCAGGGATACGGGTGTCGCGGCGCTCTATATCACCCACGACCTCGCGGTTGTGGCGCAGGTGTCAGATGACATCATGGTGCTCAAAATGGGCGAAATGGTTGAATACGGCAGTGTTGACCAGATTATCAACTCACCCAAAGAAGACTACACCAAGGCATTGGTTTCTGTGCGTTCGATTGACCATGAAGAAAAGGTCTCTTCGGATGAAGCTGTGCTCAAGGTCGAGAATGTGACTGCGCGCTACAAAGGCACGAAGTTTGATGTTCTCAAGGACATCAATGTCGAGCTGCATGCTGGCCAGACCTTGGCTGTGGTTGGCGAAAGCGGCTCGGGCAAGTCAACGCTGGCACGGGTGATCACCGGGCTTTTGCCGCAGAAAGACGGCAATGTGCATTTTGCCGGACGCGACTTGAAACCGGTGATGAAAACCCGACCGAAGGAAGACTTGCGCGAGTTGCAGATGATCTACCAGATGGCGGATACGGCGATGAACCCGCGTCAGACCGTTGGCACGATCATTGGCCGTCCGCTCGAGTTCTACTTCGGGCTTAGGGGCGCCGAAAAGCAAAAGCGCATTCAGGAACTTCTCGACGAGATCGAGTTGGGCGAGGGGTTTCAAGACCGCTACCCAGCCGAGCTTTCGGGCGGGCAAAAGCAGCGGGTGTGTATTGCTCGCGCGCTGGCCGCAAAGCCCAAGTTGATCATCTGTGACGAGGTGACGAGCGCACTTGATCCGCTGGTTGCGGATGGAATTTTGAAGTTGCTGCTGGACTTGCAGAAGCGTGAAGATGTGGCTTACCTGTTTATCACCCACGACCTTGCGACCGTGCGCGCGATCGCTGACAGCATCGCGGTGATGTATCAAGGTGAAGTGGTGCGCTATGGTCCAAAGTCACAGGTATTGTCGCCGCCATTTGACGACTATACCGACTTGCTGCTCAGCTCTGTTCCGGAGATGAAGCTTGGCTGGCTGGAAGAGGTTATTGCCAACCGCAAAATGGAGAGCGGCGGGAACTAGGGCTGCTGAAACCAAGGCTGCTGAAACCAAGGCTGTTGGATTTCCTGTGCTGACGCACAGGACTCGCGCGCGGAGGCTAAAGCCCCCGCGCGCATTTCGTTGTATTTGGTTGAGAGTTCGAATGAGTATTTTTGCGAAAAGAAAAGCGGCGGGGGGTTGCTTGCTTGCGGTTGCTCGCTTGTGATTGCGATCTGTAGTGGGCAGGTTGAATGAATATTTGGAGGATGTGATTTGAAATCTGTATTTGCGCGGCGCTTGGGTGTTTTTTTGATCGGCTTTTTGCTGATGTTTTTGTTCCGGCTTGGTTATGGATATATGACCCAGCCGAACGGCGAGGTGGTCTCGACGGGAGCGTTCTATCAGCAGGTGAACTCGAGTTTCGAGCTGTCACGCAAGAACTATGCAGGCCAGAAGAAGGCCATCGGAGTTGGGCCTGCCTCGGTTGATCAACGCTACGAGAAGGTGGCGACGCTTGGGCTTGTGTCCGAGATGTTTGATGAGGACGAAGCCGAGTTGCGGCGCATCGCCAAGAGCGTGAAGGCACTGGTGCAGCATGAGCAGGCCTTCGGGCTTGCCGGGCAACGGCATTTGCAAATCGCACTCGGAGTGAACCCTGACCACTTTGACGCTGTTATCGAGCAGCTGCGGGCGATTGGGCAGCCTGTGAGCTTTCAGGTGAACAAGACCGACAAGACCAACGAGTATCGCGAGCTTCTGGCGCGGCGGGAGAGTTTGGAAAAGTCGCGCGACAACCTTGTGACGTTGAAGAGCCGTGAGGCGGAGCTGGCGGATTTGATCGCGCTTGAGACCCGGATACTCGACCTTGAGAGCCAGATCCAGTCGCTTGGTGTTTCGGTCGGGGAGTTTGACAGCGAGTTCGAGTTTGTCACCATTAAGCTGACGATGCGTGAGGTGCCTGCAGCGAAGGTGCGTGAGATTGGCTTGATGACACGTAGTAAAGTGGCGCTTGAGTGGGCGGTGAAGTATTACTTTTTGCTCATCGGGGCGTTCTTTATGTTTGCTTGTGCTTCGTTTTTGAGCATCTTGGCGATGCGCTGGCTGAAGGCGCTGGCAGGCGATGGAGACAGCAAAGCATGAAACGTAAACTACTTTTGATCATCCTTGACGGCGTGCCTTTGCGCAATTTTCGGCGGTTGTTTGGCAACCTTGAGGGTTGGGTTGCAAGTGGCGAGGCGCAGAGCTGGACAATACGCGCAACGCTGCCGTCGATCTCGGCCAGCTGCTATGCGAGCATTCACACCGGCGTGACGCCGCAAGTGCACGGCTGCACGGGCAACGGCAATGTGTTCCGGCTTAAGCAGGAAGATGTGTTTGCCGCGGTGCGCAAGGGCGGCGGCGTGACGGGGGCTGTGGCGCATAGTTTCTGGAGTGAGTTCTTCAACCGGCACCCTTATGATTATGTGCGCGATGTGGAGTATGACGAGCCCGAGAGCGATAGCATCAACCACGGGCGCTTTCACTCGATGACGGGGTATGGGGCGAACAACCAGATGACGCCTTCTGATGTTGATCTGTTTGGCACATTGACCAACCTTTGTCTGAACAAGGGGCTGGATTACGGCATGCTGCACACCTGCACGCTTGATAGCATGGGGCACCGCTACTTTCACGATTGTCAGGAGATGGACCATGCCTGCTTTGTGATGGACGAGATGCTGGCACCGTTTATCTGGCGCTGGCGGCAGATGGGCTATGAGATCATGGTGACCGCCGATCACGGGCAAGACGAGCGCGGGCATCACGGCGGTAAGGGTGATTTGCAGCAGCTCTCGGCGCTGTATTACTTTGGTGCGGGGCAGGGGCCGGCAAAAGATGTCGAAATTGACCAGTTGCAACTGGCGCCAACGATCCTGAGCCGGTTGGGGGCGCCTGTGCCGGACACAATGAAAGCGTCTGTTTTTCTGACTGAGTGATTTCGGTGATGATATGGTCCAGAGATCTGCAACTGAGAGACATCCCCAAGAATAGTGAGTTGAACCTCGAACAACTTAAGCGATAGCAGCGGCGCAGCGTGGAGCATGTTTTGCGTGATGTTTGTTGCAAGCTTGCAACGTAGGACCCCCTAAATGTCTGCAATGATAGGCTATTTAGGGGGTGAGCAACATTTAGGCACTAGCCAAACGAATCACCTATCTGATACTGAATGTGTCAGAAATGCGGCGCAACAAATGACGTCGCGTGTGTTGAGGCAAATGGTGGTGTAATGAAACCTATTAGTTTTGTTGCCCGTGATGGCACGGGAAATGTCGATCGTGGTTCGGTCGAAGCAAGTAAGAATATTACAACAATCGAAGCGGAGGCGGGGGCTGATTACTCTTTCAACCTGCGCCAGAGCGACGTGTCCAGCTACAAGCGGCTGGGCGGCAATCTGGAGATCACGCTGGCAGACGGCCGGATCATCCTGATTGAGGATTTTTTCAACGCATCGGGGCAACCGGTTGCTGATCTGTTCCTTTCGGCGGACACTTACATCAGTCAGGTGAGCCTGGTTGAAGGTGCTAACGGCGAGCTTTACGGCCAATACGGCGTTGCGGAAGCTTGGGGTAAGTATGGTGATACCGACGAGCTTATCTTTGTGGATGGCACCGAAGTTGCGCATGCGGGCATGGCTGACGATGATGTGAGTATGCTTGGAGCGGGCATTTTGAGTGGCCTTGGTGGCGCGCTCGGAACTGCCGGCGCGGTTGCTGGTGGTGTTGGTCTCATCGGCGGTATTGCAGGTGGCGGTGGAGGTGGCTCGACCTATGTAGAGCCAACCGTCAATGACGGCACAGTTGTTATCGGTGGTGACGATGTGACCAGCGAGCAGGAGACTGTGAGCGTAACCGGCACCGCTGATCCGGGGTCGGAGGTTGTGGTTGTGATCGGTGGCGAGACTGTCACTGTGGTCAGCGACGAGAACGGTCAGTGGGAGGCTGTTTTTGACGGTGAAAACTTCCCTGATGACGGCGTTTACACGGCGCAGGTTACTGTCACCGAAGAGGGCGGCACTGTCACCGAGTTGACGGGCCCGGATATTACAATTGATTTGACCGGCCCTGAGATCGTTATGGTTGATGGTGTTGAATCAACCGGTGATCTGGTGAATTTCGCAGACCATTCAGACGGTGTTGAGCTGAGCGGCACAGGCGAGGCTGGCGCTTCGATTTCTGTAACCGTGAGCGGCGTTACGCACGAAACGGTTGTTGGCGAAGATGGCAGCTGGAATGTGACTTTCTCGAACACCGAAATTGTCGGTGGCGAGTATGAAACTGATGTAACAATCATTTCGACAGACAGCTTTGGCAACTCGACAACGACAGTGGAAACACTGGTTGTTGATACCATCGGTGATGTCACGCTGACTGGTGCAAACGGCGGCGCTGACGGTGTTGTCAACGAGGCCGAGCACGCCCAAGGGGTGACATTGACAGGGACGGCGCAGGCCGGTTCGACTGTTATGGTCACGCTCGACGGGGTTGAAATGCCTGCCACGGTTGATGCGAGCGGCAACTGGAGCGTGACTTACGCCTCAAGCCAGGTTCAGACCGGCGAGTGGACGGGTAACGTTACGGTGAACGCATCCGACGCCAACGGCAACACATCAAGCGCCACGGGCACTGTCGAGTTTGACACGCTTGTAAGCGATTACGTGATCAACACGACAACTGGCGGCGCGGACGGCGTTGTAAACGCAACCGAAGCGCAAAGCGGTGTGGCCTTTGGCGGCACGGTCGAGCCGGGATCAACCGTTATGGTTAACTTCGGCGGCATTGATCGTGCGGCAACGGTTGACGCGAGTGGCAACTGGACTGTCAATTTCTCGGCGGGTGAAGTGCCGCAGAGCGACGGTGGCACAGTTATGATGACGGCCGTAGCGACAGACGGTGCTCAAAACAGCTCGACACTCACACAGGAAGTGGTGATCGACAATGTTGCGGGTTCTCTGACGCTGAGCACACTTCCTATCGAAGGCGACAACATCGTCAACGCACAGGAAGCTTCAGACGGCGTGACCGTTCGCGGCACTTCGGATGCAGGCAACATGGTTGATGTGCAGCTTGGCAATGCAACGGTCACTGTAGAAACCAATGCGTCCGGCAACTGGACAGCGAACTTTAGCGCCAGCCAGATCGAAGAGGGCACTTACAACGCTGAAATCACCGCCACGACGATGGATGCGGCGGGTAACGTGCGCACCGTAACGGGCAATGTTGATGTCGATACAGAGGTTCTTAACCTCGGCATTTCGACTGACCTGGTTGCTGGCGATGATGTCGTCAATGCTGTCGAGCGCGATGGTGGCGTTGAGTTTAGCGGCACAACAGAGCCTGGCTCGCAAAGCGTTATGGTCACGATTGATGGTGAAACGCGCTCGGCTTCGGTTGATGCGGGTGGCAACTGGTCGGTGACGTATCCGTCATATGCCCTGCCTGAAGGTGAAGCCACGCACACATTGGAAGTTGATGTGACAGACCGCGCGGGCAACACGGCCTCGACCACACGCTCTGTCGAGTTTGACACGCTGGTGAACGAGCTTTCGGGCGGCGCCGTAGAAGAGGGCGGCACGGCTGTCTTCAACGCAAGCGATGTTGCTGACGGTGTCAGCGTAACGGGCTCGGTTGAAGCGGGTTCAACCGTTGTTGTCAGCTTCGGCGGTTCTGACTATACGGCCACTGTTGATGCAAGCGGCAACTGGACGGCAGACTTGCCGGCAGAAGCCTTCTCGGCTGAAAGCTACTCGGCTGATCTTGTCATCACTGCGAAGGACCTCGCGGGCAACGTGTTGAGCGAAACTCAAACCATCGAGATTGATGCGGATATCCCTGATAGCCCAGAGATCAACGGTGTGTTTGACGTCAATGTCGCCGGTGTTGACGGGTATAGCGCAGTTCAGGTTGTGAGCAGCGATGACACCCAGACGGTCTATGAAGTGTCAGGCAGTTCGGCGACGGAAGTTGCAGCTGATAGCGATGGTGTCCCTCTTGGTGGCGACAGCCTCTACGGTCTTGATCCGATGGTTCAGGATGGATCGCATCTGGTTGTGTCGGCTGAAGATGCCGCAGGTAACGTTTCAAGCACATTCGTTGCGTTGGATGACCCTGCGGGCTCGAACACCCTTGACATGAGCAGCGTCAACCCGGGCCTTGCGGGGCTTGAGATCGAAGCGATTGATCTGACCTATGCGGAAGACACCAACCTGACGCTGTCACTTGATCAGATCGAAGCCTTTGCGGACAACAGCGACACGCTGGCGATCCACGGTGGTAACGACGATACAGTGACAATCGACGGTGCTGTCAAATCTGACACAAGCGTTAGCGAAGGCACAGACACTTATGATGTCTACACAGTCGGCGATACGCAGGTGCTGATCGACGACGATATCACAGTTATCTAAACTACGGTTGGGGCGCCTTGAGCAGGGGCGCCCCGCCGACGACATATAATTATAACGCCGGAAAAAACGAGGCGAGCCATGGGGCATGGGTATTTTTTAAGCGGTAAAACTGTTGGATTTCTGATGGGGATTACCGCACTTGGCGGCTGTATGAGCCAAGACGGAGAAGGCATTGTCAGCCGGATGAAGACGGCGCCTTTCGGGGCCGGTCAGAGCAAAAAGACAGACACGGCTGATGCCGGATCATTTGTTATCACCAGTTTGCAGGCGCGCAGCAGCGTGTTGCCTTCGGGCAGCGCCTACGAGCAAGTCGCGACGCCAGTTCTCGCCGCGAACTCGCGTGCAGCAGAAAGCGAACTCAAGAGTGCGCGGCTCAGGTCTGAAGCGCAGTCAAAGAACTGGTTGCCAACCATCGGGCCGAGCATTTCGCTGACATCGTTGAGTGACGCCGTGACCAGCATTGTGGTTGACGCGGTGCTTTACTCGGGCGGCAAGAAAAAGGCCGAGCGCGCCTTTGCCAAGGCCGATGTCGAGGTGGCTGCGGTGAACCTTGCTGTTGACACCAACGAGCGCGTGCATACGGCGCTTTCGCTCTATCTTGCTGGGCAGGAAGCGCGCGAAAAGTCGGCGATGTTGAGTGCTGCGTTGAAAGATATGAAGCACTTCGAGTGGATCATGACCGAGCGCGTCAAAGGCGGTGTTTCGGATATGTCTGATCTTAACGTCATTCGCCACAAGCTCGCCAAGATGCATGCCGAGCTTTCCGCCGAGACGGATGCAGCGGCTTCGGCGATTGCCGAGCTAAACGCGATGTCGGTTCGCAAGCTTGATGCCGTGCAGGGTGTGAGCAAGATCGTCGTGGCGCGCGGCTCGGTGCAGCCCTTGAGCGTGATGCATGCCGAGGCGGAGAAGACACGCTCTATCGCCAGTGCAAAGATTGACAGAGCAGGGTATCTGCCGACAGTTACCGCCTCTGCAAACTCGAATGGCGGCGGCATCACTGGATCGATTGCTCCGGAGAACCCGATTGGCCTTGGTATGGGAGCCAACCTCGAAGCTATCAAAGCGACAGAAGAAGCTGCAGGGCGTCGCGTTGCGCAGGCTCGTGAAGAGGCTGACCGTCGGATTGCCAAGTATGGCGCGCAAGCCTCGGCTCTGGCACGCCAGGCGGCAGAAGCCCAAGCACTGACGGGGCAGGCGAAGGCAAACCTTGATCTGTTCCAATCCCAGTATGACGCAGGGCAACGGCAGGTGATGGATGTTGTCGGCGTATATGAAACCTACGCCACGCAAGCGCAGGCGGCGATCGAGTTGAAATACAGCCTTGCAGCTGCAAACCTTGAAATGGCGCGAGAACTTGGCCTGCTTGCTGACGGGAGCGAGATTTGAGCAAGAATCCTGTCACGTTGAGCATCAAAGCCGGGGGAAAAGCCCGGCTTAAGGCCGTTGATAGCGCGGAAATGCCCGCCAAAACGCCTGCCAACACCGAAGCACCTACCGGCAAACTAAAGATGAAGCGGCGGGCGAAGCCTGAAGCCGTTGTGAAGCCGGAGCCAGCCGTTGTTGCCAAGAAAAAGCCGGTGATCAAGCGCCGTGATGTGCTTGCGGCTGAAGCTGAAGAGGCGGCGCGCGCCAAGCACCGTGCCAAGCCCAAGCCTGCGATCCATGCCAAACCGCTCGGCAAAGCTCTGGGCGCGCGGACAACAAAGACTGCTGATGAAGGTGTTGCAACACCGGCGGACAAGCCTGCCATCAAGGCCACTGTGGGCTTGGCGGTGAAGCCAGCCGCAAAACCAGTTGCGAAACCAGCCGCGAAAGCGCTTATCAAGGCCAAGCCGAAACCCGCCAACCCAAAACAGACGCGTGCGCGTGCCGAACTGGCTGCGACCTATGCAAGTTTGCTAGGGGTGCAGGCGGTTGCACGAGACGTTCTTGACGTGATCGTGCACCAGGAAGGTGCCGCGGCAGAGAAGCAACCAAGTGTGCTTGTTGAAGGGCTTGAGGCTGTCGGGCTGAATGCGGCTGTTGAGACAGTCAGGCAGCTCGGGCAAGCGGAGTGGCCTGCGATTGCATTGATGAGCGACGGGCAGATGCTGCTGGTGCTTGAGCGCGACGGTGAGGCTGTGGTGCTTTATGACACCACATGCACAGACAACCGCGCTCTCGTGCCGATGGCTGAATTCGAGCCATACTTTACAGGCACTTACGTCAAGGCTGAGGCGCCTTTAGAGAAGATTTCAAAAGCACACGCGCCAAAGAGTGATGCGCCACATTGGTTCTGGAGCGAGTTCAAGGGCTTTCGCAAACCGTTTATGGAAGTCGGGCTTGGTTCGTTTGTGTCGAACTTGCTGGCTGTCGCGGTGGCGCTGTTTAGCTTGCAGGTTTACGACCGCGTGATTCCGCACCAGAGCGAGGCCACATTGTGGGTGCTTGCCGGCGGTGCCGCGCTGGCGATCCTGATGGAAGGGATGCTGAAAGTGGCGCGCGCCCGTCTTATGGACGGCTCGGGCAGACAGATAGAACTCAATGTTCAAAAGCTGTTGATGAACCGGATTTTGGGCATGCGCAGTGAGCGGGCCGGGAAAGAGCCAAGCCAGATTTTCTCGTCGATGCGCGAGTTCGGCTCTGTTCGCGAGTTTTTCACCGCGTCAACTGTGGGCGCACTCACCGACATTCCGTTTATCTTTGTGTTCTTGCTCCTGGTGGCGTCGATCGCAGGCAATGTGGTTTGGGTCTTGATCCTTGGTGGCATTCTGATGGTCGTTCCCGGTTTCTTTTTGCAAAAGAAAATGATCGCGCTGACCAAGGAAACGCAGGGCGCGAGCGCCAAATCAAGCCGGATGCTGCATGAGGTCATCTTTGAACTCGACACCGTCAAGACACAGCGCTCGGAGGATCGCGTCAAGCGGCTTTGGGAAGAGCTGACAGCTTTGTCGGCGCTCAAATCCAGTGAGCAGCGCAGACTGGCTTCGTCGCTGACGTTCTGGAGTCAAGGCGTGCAGCAGGCGACCTATGTAAGCGCGGTGATCATGGGCACATACCTTGTGTTCGCCGGTGAGTTTACGGTTGGCTCGATCATCGCTGTTGGCCTGCTGACAGGCCGCACGCTGAGCCCACTAACACAGCTTGCAGGCACAATGGCCCGTTGGGGCAATGTGAAGGCGGCGCTCGACGGGCTTGATAGCATTGCAATGGCCGAGCAGGACCGCCCGCAAGAGCGCAGCTTCTTGCGCCGTGAAAACCTTGAAGGGCGCTTCGAGCTTTCTGATCTCAAGTTCACTTATGACGAGGGCACCGCCCCGCAGCTTGATGTGAGCAATGTCGCGCTGAAGGCGGGTGAGGCGGTTGCTGTGCTTGGCTCGAACGGCTCAGGCAAGTCAACGCTGCTCAAGGTGCTGGCGGGGCTTTATGCGCCGACAACGGGCCGTGTGCTGCTAGACGGCACCGACATGAGCCAGCTTGATCCGCGCGATGTGCGGCGCATGGTTGGCTACCTCGGCCAAGAGGTGAAACTCTTTGCCGGAACCCTGCGCGACAACCTTAACCTCAGCCTGCTAGAGCGTGACGACGAGCGGCTGATGCAGGCGCTTGATTTTTCAGGCCTCGGGCCGTTTGTGAAGAACCACCCCAAGGGGCTAGATCTTGAGATCCGCGATGGCGGTATCGGGCTTTCTGTTGGCCAGCGTCAGTCTATTGGCTGGGCGCGGTTGTGGCTGCAAAACCCCAAGATCTGCCTGCTCGACGAGCCAACTGCCGCGCTTGACCAAACGCTTGAGAAGGTGCTGGTTGACCGTTTGGAAACTTGGCTCAAGGGGCGCACTGCCGTTATCGCGACACACCGCGTGCCGATTTTGCAGCTGACCACTCGCACCCTGATTTTGCAGGGCGGGCGTATGGCCGTTGACGGGCCTCGCGACCAAGTGCTTGCACATCTTAGCAAGGCTTCGGGGGGGCAATCATGAGCGCAGGAACAACCAACCTAGCAGGCCAGATGAACGCCAAGCTGCGTGGGCCGAGCCTGACAATCTGGCTCTGTGCGCTGACGGTGTTTTTGTTTGTCGCTTGGGCGGCCTTTGCATGGGTCGACGAGATTGTGCGCGCCGAAGGCGAGATGATCTCTTCCTCGCGGCCGCAGATTATCCAGAACCTTGAAGGCGGCATTCTGGCCGAGCTTTTGGTAAAAGAAGGCCAGGTTGTTGACGAAGGTGACGTGCTGGCAAAGCTGCGCGGCACGCAGTTTCAAAGCTCGGTTGATGACCTTGGTGATCAGATCATCGCGCTTGATATCCGCCGCCGCCGTATTGAGGCCGAGCTTGAAGGCCGCAGCGATTTTGGTGTGCCGGAAGCGCTTCAGGTGCGCAGCCCCGATATTGTGGCTTCAGAGCGCGCATTGCTGGTTGCTCGACAGACTGATTTTGCCTCGGCGAAAGCCGGTGCCAAGCAGGTTCTTGAACAGTCCGCTCAAGAGAAACGCCTGCTTGAAGGCTTGTTGAAAAAGAAGATCGTCGCTTTGATCGAAGTGACACGTGCGCGCAAGTCTTATGCGGATGCCAAGATCAAGTATGATGAGATTGTCACCCAGACCGAACTTGAGCGGGCGCAGGAATACTCGGACACGCTTAAGGAGTTGGCGACGTTAAAGCAGACCTATAAGGCCAGCCAAGACCAGCTTGAGCGGACTGTGTTGAAGTCGCCTCTGCGCGGTATCGTCAACGGCCTTGCCGTGACAACTATTGGCGGTGTTGTGAGACCCGGTGAAGAGATTTTGCAGATTATCCCGCTGGACGAAGAGCTATTCGTTGAAGCGCGGGTGAAGCCTGAGAACATCGCTGGTGTGCGGCGCGGGCAGGAGGCAACTGTGAAGTTGTCGGCCTATGACTACACCATTTACGGCTCGCTTAAGGGCAAGGTTGACGTGATCTCGGCAGATACATTCAAGGATGACCGGGCGCGCGATCCTGAGGCTTCGGCGCATTACAAGGTAACTGTGCGGGTGGATATGAGCCAGCTTACCGACCGTCAGAGCCGGATCGAGATACGCCCGGGTATGCAGGCCAATGTCGAGCTTCACACTGGCTCAAAGACGGTGCTGCAGTACTTGCTCAAGCCGCTTTACAAGTCACGTGAGGCCTTCCGCGAGCCTTAGGGGTGTGTGCGCAGTCGCGTGATCATCGCCAGCGACTTATGTTGGAGTGATCAAGCCGAACGTTAGCCTGACCAGCCGGTTACTTGCCTATCATGTTGCGACCTCTTGCCGCGGCGGTTCTGCGGGCGTAAGGCTTGGCTATGACGCAGGAAAAAACTCAAACCACTCGCGAGCATATTAATGCTTATCTGCTGCTTGGCTTGCCCTTGGTGGGCAGTCATGTGGCGCAGTTTTCTATTCAGCTGGCGGATACGATCATGCTTGGCTGGTATAGTGTTGAGGCTTTGGCCGCACAGGTGCTGGCTGGCACGCTGTTCTTTGTTTTGTTCATCTTTGGCGCTGGCTTTGCCTTTGCGGTGATGCCGATGGTTGCACAGGCCGAGGGTGCGGGCGATGAGCGTGGTGCGCGGCGTGTGACACGCATGGGGATTTGGGCGTCGATTCTGTTCGGAATTGCCGTGTTGCCGGTGTTTCTTTTTGCCGAGCCACTGCTTCTGGCGCTTGGGCAAAAGCCGGAGTTGGCGGCACTGGGGGCTGCTTATCTCGGAGTTGCGGGTTGGGGCATTTTTCCGGCGCTGATCGTCATGGTTCTCAAGAGCTTTCTTTCTGCGTTAGAGCGCACGCAAGTTGTGCTCTGGGTGACGATTGTTGCCGTCTTTGCCAATATTCTGATCAACTATGCTTTGATCTTTGGCAACTGGGGAGCGCCCGAGCTTGGCATTGTTGGTGCGGCTTGGGCTTCGCTTTCGGTGCAGGTGATTTCTGTCATTCTGATGGTGGCCTACACGCGCTATGCCACGCCCGAGCATGAGGTGTTTGTGCGCTTCTGGAGGGCTGATTGGCCTGCGCTTTTGGCAGTGTTCCGGCTCGGCTGGCCTATCGGCATCACCACGCTTGCCGAGGTCGGCTTGTTTGCGGCCTCATCTGTTATGATGGGCTGGCTTGGCACGTTACAACTTGCGGCGCATGGTATTGCTCTACAGGTCGCGTCGTTGACGTTCATGGTGCATCTGGGCCTCTCGAATGCGGCGACGGTGCGCGCAGGGCGTGCTTTTGGCAGAGGTGACTATGCGGCTTTGCGCCACGGCGGGCTGGTGGTGTTGGGCATGTCGGTTGTCGTCGCGCTGGTGGCCTCGGTTGTGTTTTTGACCATGCCCGAGGTGCTTCTCTCTGCCTTTCTTGATCCTGAGGACACTGACACCTCTGCTGTGCTGGCGATCGGAGTCGGGCTTATGGCGGCGGCAGCGCTGTTTCAGCTTGTTGATGCGGCACAGGTTATGGGGCTTGGTATCTTGCGCGGGGTCCAGGACACGCGAGGCCCGATGATCATCGCGGCGATCTCCTATTGGGTGATCGGCGTGCCGGTGTCTTACTTGCTGGGCTTTGTGTTTGGGTTCGGCGGAATCGGCATCTGGCTCGGGCTAGCACTCGGGCTTGCCGTCGCTGCAGTTCTGCTGATCTGGAGATTTTTGCGCTGGCAGCCGGGGCAGAAAAACGCGACAGCCTAGTCGTTGGTCAGCCGCTCGGCCTTTTTGCGCACGAGGGTTGTGCGCAGGTCGTGCATGGCCAGCAAGAGTGCGTCGGTCACGGCTTCGAGTTGCTCATCGGTGGCTTTTGACTGGGCCCAATGGCTGGTGGTGTTGAGGTAGTCAACCGCGCGGTGGATGTCGTCGATGTCACGGTAGGCGAGCAGTTCAATGCGCTCGGCCATCCAGGTTTTGATCGCAGTGATGTCTTCCTTTGACAGTTCTCGCTGGCCTTGAGGTTTGATCTCGCCATTGCGGATATTGACCACGGCGATTTGGTCCATGTCGATGCGGCGCTGACGGTTTTCGGTATCAACCCGAAACACGAAAGCGCCGTTGTCACGCACGCGAAAGTAGTAGTTTGGAAGGTCAGCGACCATGCCCGAGAACCCCTGTAATTATGTCAGCGCAGCGCAGAATTTTTGAATACGTGCGCAGGCCTCTGTGAGGGCCTCGTCTGATGTGGCATAGCTTACACGAAAGCAGGGGCTAAGTCCAAAGGCTGCACCAAACACCACGGCAACGCCAGTTTCTTCCAGAAGCGCAGTTGCAAAGGCCTCGTCTGTGTCGATCAGCGTGCCGGCTTCTGATGTTTTGCCGATCAGCCCCGCGATGGAAGGGTAGACGTAAAACGCGCCTTCCGGTGTCGGGCAGGTGATGCCCTCGATCGCGTTGAGCGCTTTGACCACCAGATCGCGGCGGCGCTTGAAAATCACATTGTTGGTGGCGACAAAGTCGTGAGTGCCGTTGAGGGCTTCGACCGCTGCCCACTGCGAGATCGTGCAGGGGTTTGAAGTGCTCTGCGACTGGATCTTGCGCATGGCAGAGATCAGCTCGACAGGGCCAGCCGCGTAACCTATACGCCAGCCCGTCATCGCGTAGGCTTTGCTGACGCCATTGCAGGTGAGGGTTCGCTCATAGAGCTCTGGTTCGACTTCAGCAGGAGTGCAGAACTCAAATCCGTCGTAGGCGAGGAACTCATACATGTCATCAGACATCACCCAGACATGCGGGTGTTTCATCAGCACATCTGTCAGGGCCTTCAGCTCGCTTCGGGTGTAGCCCGCACCTGTCGGGTTAGACGGCGAGTTGAAGATCAGCCATTTGGTTTTTGGCGTGATCGCAGCTTCGAGCTCATCGGCGGTGAGCTTATAGTCGTTCTCGGCCTTGGCGGGGGCGGTGACGGGGGTGCCGCCAGCCAGCAGCACCATGTCAGGGTAGCTCACCCAATAGGGCGCGGGGATGATCACCTCGTCGCCCTCGTTGAGCGTTGCCATGAGCGCATTGTAGAGCGTTTGCTTGCCGCCGGCGCCGACTGAAACCTGCGCGGTGGTATATGTCAGCCCGTTGTCGCGCTTGAGCTTGTCGCAGATTGCTTGCTTGAGCTCAACGATGCCGTCGGGGGCAGTATACTTGGTTTTGCCCGCGTTGATCGCGGCGATGGCTGCTGCCTTGATGTGGTCAGGTGTGTCGAAATCAGGCTCACCCGCGCCGAGGCCGATCACATCCTTGCCAGCAGCCTTAAGCTCGCCTGCTTTGGTGGTGACAGCGATTGTGGGCGAGGGTTTTACACGGGCAAGAGACTTGGCGAGGAAAGACATGACAATAAACCTTGTTTGACTTAGCTGCTCACTGTCATAGGTTGCGTCTGAGTGCGGATCAAGAAAGATCAGCCAGATAGGAGCGGAATGTCGGAAGAAATGACCAATGACTGGTTTGACCCTGAAACCTCAACTTTCGGGGATCGTGTTGCAGGTGCACGCGAGATTGCCAAGATGTCTCAAGAGGAGCTTGCCAAGCGGTTGGGCGTTAAGCTCGCGACGTTGCAAAACTGGGAAAACGACATGGCCGAGCCGCGCGCCAACAAACTGAGCATGCTGGCGGGAATGTTGAATGTCTCGATCATGTGGCTGCTTGAAGGCGAGGGCGAAGGGCAGGGGCCGCTTGAAGGGGCTTCTGATGGCGCTGACCTTGAAGCGATTATCGCCGAGATCGTTGATTTGAAAGGCCGCTCTATTCGCACGGCAAACCGGCTGAGTGCTTTGGAAAAGCGCCTAAGGGCCTGGAACGGCTGATGACGCGTGAGACACATGAACACCGGCTCAAGCGGCTGCACATGCGCTCGATGCGCCGTGGCATCAAAGAGATGGACCTGATCTTCATGCGCTTTGCTGCTGCCCGACTTGAGGGCATGAGCGCTGACGAGCTTGACGCTTACGAGGCGTTGCTCGATGAGAACGACCAAGACCTGTACCAATGGGTGAGCGGGCAGGTTGCGCCGCCGGACGCGCATTCTGTGCTCGTAAGCGAGATATCCGATCTCGTGCATTCAACTTAGTTTGGTAGAATTTTAACGACCCCGCGGAAATTTAACTGAATTTTCGGCTTTATGCTTCAGTTTCCGATCAGATCAGTTTCGACGGAGACAAGAATGAGCTTACACATGAATATGAGCAACGGGCCTAGCGGCGCGGGCCCCGAGGCGGGTTTTATGGCTGGCTACCTAGAGTCGCTGGCCTTGGTAGAGCGGCTACACCGTTTGCTACTAGACGTTATAAAAGACGAGTTCGAGCGCGTTGGTGTGCTCGAAATCAACGCAGTGCAGGCATTGTTGTTGTTTAACATCGGTGACAACGAAGTGACAGCGGGCGAGTTAAAGTCGCGCGGTTACTACCAAGGCTCAAACGTGAGCTACAACCTCAAGAAGCTGGTTGAAATGGGCTATATGCACCATCAACGCTGTGAGATTGACCGCCGCTCTGTGCGCGTGAAGCTTACGACAAGCGGGCGCGAGATCCATAGGGTTGTGGCCGAGTTGTTCCAACGGCATGCAGAGGGGCTGGTGTCAAAGTCTGTGCTGACCAATGAAGGGCTTGAGAACATCACCAGTGCGCTGAAACGGGTAGAGCGCTACTGGGCTGATCAGATTCGCTATATTTACTAGCGATTTTTAGAGGTTTTTGGTTATGCGGTGCGGCTGGCTCCGGTGCTTTCGAAAGATTGCTCGGAGCCAGTTCGCGTTGCAGCTTACGGGCCATAGCGCGCTCAAAATCTTCAAAACCCTGTGCAACTTCGAGAAATGCGCCAGCCCCGTGCAGCACTTCGTTGCGGTAATACTCGATCAGTTCGGCTTCGGCCTCAATGGCGGCGACTTCAATCGCCAGACCGTTGACCGTGACAGCCTGAAAAGGGAAAGCGCCATATGCTTGCGTGGGGGTGAAGCCCTCGTTGTTGCTGCCATCACCGGAAATGTCGATCGTTTGCTCAACGCAGCGCGGCGCCAACTGTAACAGTGTGCTGGCATGGCCCAGGGCATGCCCCATTGCTGTTGGCGAGTCGTTGTTGCTGCGCTGGTGTTTGCTTACGGTGTCGGCGACTGAAACAAGCTGCGCGGGTGTCGTGACCACCACCCAGTCTTGAACAGTGACTTGATTATAGCGCCCTGACCACTCAAAAACCGCCAAAGCTACAGGCTGATCGGGAAAGGCAAGAAAGGCATGCACCACATCGGGGGCGAGCAAGGCGGCGGCAAGGCCGGTTGTCTGTAAGGCGTATTCAACCTGGTCGATCGACGTGGAGACATCGACGGCGAGCAGCAGCGCCATCCGGCATTCTTGCGCCTGCGCTGGTAAGGGCGCAATCGCAAGAGCCAATCCGAACGCTGCCTTTTTTATCACCAGTGGCCAACGCTTTCCATGCTGGCCCAAGGCTCGGCCGGAGCAAGGCGCTCGCCTTTTTGCAAAAGCTCGATCGAGATATTGTCGGGGGAGCGGATAAAGGCCATGTAACCGTCGCGCGGCGGGCGATTGATGGTGATGCCGTTGGCCTGAAGGTGTGCGCAGGTCTCGTAAATATCGTCGACTTCATAAGCGAGGTGCCCGAAGTGACGGCTGTCAGAGGGCAGTTCGTCGTCGCCGTCCCAGTTGTATGTGAGCTCAACAGGGCATTCAGGCTGTTCGGGCGGAGCCATGAAGATCAGTGAAAATCGACCTTCTTCGCTGTCATACTGGCGGGTTTTTACGAGGCCGAGTAACTCAAAAAACGCGATGTTCTTGTCGAGGTCTTTGACCCGAACCATAGTGTGAAGATACTTCATTGCGGAGGTGTCCTTTTCTGCTTTGTCTCCAAGACTAGCGAAATTTTCGCCAGCGCCAAGTTCAGAAAGTTGACTTCACGCCGAAACTGATCCCGAATTCCTGACTGTCAAACAGGGTCACGTTGGAGAGGTTGCGCGTTGCGCGCAGGGTGATCGAGGGCGAAAACCCCAAATAGTCAATCTCGGTAAACAACATATCGGCGGATAGTGAGAGCTTCTTGTCGCGGCGAACGCCGTAGGACGCATAGCGCAATCTGTCATACTCGCGCATGTGTAGCGACGCCCCAAGCGTCAGGCGCGACTTGAGGAAAGGCTTGGCACGCACATAGCCGGTTGAAAACCCGTAGGCGGTGTGGGCCATGTCACTTGAAGCGCTGTCAACTTTCGCAAGATTGAACCCGAGGCGCAGATAGTCGCCTGACGGCATTTTTTTGAGCCAGAACCCGTCGAGGCCGAATGATTCTGTCGAGCGCGCGGCCGTGTCTTTGCGCGACTGGTTCTCGTAACTGACGCCGTAGCCGATGCGGGCTATGTCCGACAGGGTGTTCTGACGCCCATAGCGCAGCTTGTAGTAGCTGGAGAGGGACTCTTCTTTTTGCCAATGGTGGCCGAGGGTTACGTCAAACGATGAACTGGCCGCCTTATTTTTGTGAGTAAAATCAAAGCTCAGGTTGCCTTGCAAGGAGCGGAACGCATAGTCGCTGCCACGGGCGGAGGGCTGGCTGGCTTTGGCGCTGTCTGACAGGACATACTGGCGCTCGTCGTAGTTGAGCGAGAAGGAAACTTGCCCCCAGTCCTGCGGCTTGAAGCGGCGCTTGACGCCAAAACGCGCCCCGATTTCAAAACCCGAGAGCGGCACGGCGGTATCATCGACAAAGACAAAGTCACCGATGGTGTAGGTGTTGTCGTTCGGGCCACCATTGACGTTTGATGTCGGAGTGACGGTGAGGCCGAAGGTGAGCGTCCACGGGTTTAGTGCGCGAACGCGACGGAATTCGCCGCGCGCGGCGTTTTGCAGGCGCTCTTCGTCGGTGGCTTGTCCGGCGCGACGCAGCCAGAGTTGCGACTGCTGAAACTTGCCTTCCGCCTTGAGAATACCGGACATTATATAGGCAGCGGTAAAGCGGTCTTTGTCGCGCTTGGCGGTGCGAAAGGCGCGGCGGGCCGCGAATTTGGCTTGCACGGGGCGGCCTAGTTTCTTCTCGGAATCAGCCAGAACCATCAGCGCGACAAAGTCACGGCTGTCTTTTTTGAGCAAACCAAGGGCTATAGCGCGGGCGGCGGCTGGCCTGTCCTGCCGCAGTAGCGTCATTGCGAAGCCACGGGCCTCTTGCGGCGACAAGCGCACAGGTTCCTGCTGGGCAAATGCCGGAAGAGCAAGCAATGACAAGGCCAAAGAGGCCGCTTTCAGCAGGCCCGTCACCGAGCGTTGCATTAGCTGTCAGGCTCTTGTTCTGTCAGCAAGACACCGATCTCGCGGCCATCCGCAGCCGTTTCAATTGTGACGGTTTCGATTTCGACTGACACGCTTGATCCGGCAGGTATGCCTGATTGGTCGGCCGTCTGGAGCCCCACTTGTTCGCCAGCATTAACCATTGCAAAAATGGCATCGTAATCGGTTTCTGCCGTGTAGCCCGAGACAACACCAGTCGAGCCATCAGGGGCAGTGTATGTAGCGACTTCATAGCTTATTGTCTGGATTTCGGCAGGGCCGTTGAGCGTCACATAGGCGCCAATCGAGCTGCCATCCGAGCCACCAACAAAGCCCTCCCAGAGGCCTTCATCGCGGATACTTCCGTTGTGGCCGGTGCTGGTAATACCTTCGTCAAACTCGCCGGTTTCCGGATCATATTGAACCAGAGTCAGGCTCACGGTGGGGAGGTTGTTTGTGATAGGTGCACCTGTCTCGGCGTCGGTGCGGGTTCGGTTGTCGATGTAGCCGACAATACTGCCTTCAAGAATGCCGTCGCCCGGTTCACCGCCACTTTCATCAAAGTCAAAGATGTCGAGAAGTAGGGTCACGTCGCCGGTTACGATGTGCGCCCCTGCGCCGTCGCTGCGTGTTCTGACCGAGCCGTATGTTCCGAGGAAGACATATTCACCAACACCGCCAGGCAGATTGTAGCCGTTGCGTTTTACGTTGGCGCCGCCATAGCCGACATCAACCCACTCCGCACCAGCGGCTGCGGCAACCTGCATGTCTTCGTTACGCATGAACACCGCATAGTGCCGGATCTGCCCTGTGGTGCCGGTTTTGCGGCTGCGATACACGCCAACACCGCGTTCGGTGCGCGTGCGGTCATAAATGCCGTCAGGGCCGTCAAACGGCAGGTTGTTGATTACGAGTTGATCACTGGCCTCGTTGTAGACCACATCATTCATTGTGAACTTGTCATCAATATCAAACAGGAACTTGCTGTTTTTTGAGCTTGGGTCTGTCGGGTCGATCGGATCATCAAAGGGGTTTGTTCCGTCACCGCCGCAGGCTGAAAGGAAGGCAAGAAGTGTGAAAAGTGAAAATGCTCGTTTCATGCTGGCAGCCCTCGATGTCCCAAATTTGATGAAAAATCGCTGGTTGTGCGGGCGTTGTCAATCAAAGCTATGCCTGATTGGAGGAAGAATCTTCAATTGTGGCGTTTCCGCGCAACTTCTTGTGTTTCATTGATGTGCTTTCGCAAGATATAGTCGCCACGACTCAGCCGCCAAAAAGGATTCTTTCTATGCCGCTCAATGCCGATCAGATAGCCGAAATCGAGGCATTGCGCGCCACGCCGCAAAACACGTTGCGTGCTGTGAGTGAAGGCATGGAGAAGCATCTTTACACGGCTTACCCTGTGCTTGATCACGGGTTTATCCGGGTGATCGACTACATGGGCGACGATGCGGCGATCTGTCAGGCGGCACGGGTAAGCTACGGCCGCGGGACGAAGTCGGTTCAGAATGACGAGGGGCTTATCCGCTATCTCATGCGCCATTGGCACTCGACACCGTTTGAAATGTGCGAAGTGAAGTTGCATGTGAAGCTGCCGGTGTTCGTGGCGCGCCAATGGATTAGGCACCGGACAGCAAATGTGAACGAGTATTCGGCGCGCTATTCTATCCTGGACCGTGAGTTTTACATTCCTCAAGCAGACCAGCTCGCAGCTCAGTCGGTTGTGAACAACCAAGGTCGCGGCGAAGCGCTGACTGGCGAAGAGGCCGAGCGTGTGCTGCGTTACTTGCGCGACGACGCATCGCGCGCATATGATCACTATGAAGAGATGATCTCAGATGACGGCCAGCAAGGTTTGGCGCGCGAACTGGCACGGATGAACCTACCCGCGAACATCTATACACAGTGGTATTGGAAGGTTGACTTGCACAACTTGCTGCACTTCCTGCGCTTGCGGGCCGATGCACATGCGCAATACGAGATTCGGGTTTATGCCGATGCGATCTGTAAAGTTGTCGCGGATTGGGTGCCTGCTGCTTATGCTGCCTTTGAAGATTACCGCATGGGCGGTGCTACCTTGTCGTCAAAAGCGCTTGAGGCTGTGCGCGCAATGCTGAAGGGCGAAGACGTCACTCAGGAAAGCTCGGGCATGAGCAAGGGCGAATGGCGCGAGTTTATGGGCTTGCTCAAGTAAGGCTGGCGAGCGCGGAATTGAAACTGGAAACGCGACTGAAAACACGTTGTTTCAAAGCTTTTCGTTTGACCTTTCGGCGACAATCAGTAGCCTAGACGAAAGAACACACAACATTTGGGTGAGGGACACGAAATGAAACTGAACACACTTATCGGAGCGGCTGTTGCTGCCATGATCGCGCTTCCGGCTTTTGCCGAGGCTCCTACCTATCCTTACGGAGGCACGAACAACTGCCCGAACGGCCTGTCGCCGATTGTTATGGGTGGCGTTATTTGCTGCGGAACACCGAACCAGTCGCAATCATATGCCAGCATGATGTCACACCCTGTAAAGAAGCGGGTTGTGCGCAAAAAGCGGGTTCGCCACGTTTACAAAGACACTTGCCTTGAAGGCTCAAAGGGCTGCTACTAAGCCGTCTTGCCAGCATTGGCTAAGATCAAAGCGCGCGGAGTTATCCGCGCGTTTTTGCTTTTGTCGTGACGTCAAGCAAGCTTGATATCTGAGGCCATCTCGCGCCCGTCGCGACCTTCTTGTAGTTCGAATGTGATCTTCTGGTTGTCTGCGAGGCCAGTTAGCCCCGAGCGTTCGACCGCAGAAATGTGCACGAATACGTCGTTTCCGCCGCCTTCGGGCTCGATGAAGCCGTAACCTTTGGTGGTGTTAAACCACTTTACGGTTCCGTTTGGCATAGTGTTGTCTCCTTCACTTGGCGGGGCGTATCTGGCCGGCCGCGATTGTCAGTGACACTCGCGTTTTCGAAGCGTCCGGCAGCTGAAAGGCGTGAAAATCGGAGCTCGGAAACTGAAAGTCACGTTGTCAGGATTGCACGATCTGTGCGAAAATCAAATGAAATATGGAGGTATGAGATGTCTCGGACAATTTACGGGCTGAAGAACTGCGACACTTGCCGCAAGGCCTTGAAGGCACTTGAGGGCTACACTTTGGTTGACGTGCGCGCTGATGGCATAGACGAGGCTCTGTTGGGGCGAGCATTCGGGCAGTTCGGAATGACGCTTTTGAACACAAGATCAACGACTTGGAGGGGGTTAAGTGAGGCTGAGCGTTCCGAACAGCCACTTGCGTTGCTCATGGCGCATCCTGCGTTGATGAAGCGACCATTGATCGTTGCCGGAGATGCGCTTTATCTCGGGTGGGGGAATGATGTGCAGGCGGTATTGCTGGGCTGACTGGACAATCGCGATCAGGCTTTCGAGCGTGTCAGCAAGCGATCAAGTGAAAGCCAGCCGCCGCCGTGAAGCACCAGTGTTATTAGCAACAGGAGCCAGAAAGCCCGCTGATCAAGGATTGCGCTGTCAGGCATTCTGTCAAACCAGGCACCAAGTGTTTCGGGGTGTTTTAGCCCGCCGTGACCGAAGAGATCGGTTAGAGACTGAAGGGCGACAAAGCCGATCATCGCGAGTGCAGCAAGGCGGGTAAACAGCCCGACAAGCACCAAAAGCGGCAGGACAAACTCCGCCAGTGTTCCGCCGACAACGACGAGCCAGTGAAAGACGGATAACTGCGAGGTGTCGTAGGTAACGGCCTCCATCGCCCGTGGGAATATCTGTGCATAGGCGCCTGTTGACGGATAGAGGAAACCGAGCGCGCCATCGCCTAGTTTGGTCGCGCCGGAGGCCCAAAAATAGCCCACTAGAACTGCTGCAAAGGTAAAGCGTGCGAGCAATGGCAGCAGATCGGGAGCCAGTTTAGAAGCTCTCTGCGAGAGGCTATTATAAAATGAAAACAATAAGTTCATGGCTGATCCTCAAGTGATAAGTGAGATATTGCCTGTGACGACAGCAATGTGGATAATATTGTGGATAAGTCGAAATTGCTATGTTTCTCAGAGGCTTGGCTGGCCGCTTCTTCAAGTGAGTTTTGGGCGATTATCGCGTTCAGGAAAATGTCACCGCCAGAGGGCAATAAATGAGGAATGGGGTCATATTCCGGACGGGTGATGAGCGTGCTTTCAGCACGAGCGATGGGCTTCTCCGCCCCGTCTTGCATGTTGTAGCGCCAAAGCGAAAATACGGGCCATGCTGAGGTGATCAGCCGTGCAGACGGCGTGAGCGTTATCTTAACCTGTGCGAGTTGCTCCGGAGCTATTTGCGCAAAATCTTGTGGAGCAATGGGAGTCGCGTCGGCGGCGTGGTAGCTCTCGCGGAGGGCAAACTCAAGGCGCGCCACGTCACACAAGTAACCGAATTTGGCCAAAGGCGGGCAAGCTGCGAGGTAGTCGGGAAAGCCGCGCCCGTAGAGCATCATCAAAGGGGATGAGGGCGGCTCGGCGCGCAGATAGTCGCGCGCTACATTGCTGAAGTTTGCCTCTCCGAGCAGTTTTACTATGGCCGGGAAGCCCTCATGCAGCGCGTCGATCAGCGAAACCGTCACGTTGTTGCGATAGACAGAAAACCGCTTGCCTGCAGATGCGCCGAAGCCGTCAAGCAAGCCTTCGGGGACCGGTAAGGCAGGGTCGAGCAGCGCGCTGGTGAAGGCTGTATGGTTGTTCATGCAAGAGCCTTTTGCAGTGCGGCGTCTGCGCGTTCGGCCTCGGCTGCGAGCAGCGGCCATTCGGGCACATCATTGTCCCATTCGACAAGCAAAGGGCGCACACCGGAGCGCTCAAGTGTGTAGTCCAGCAAGGCCCAGACCGGATCAATCACTTCGCGACCATGACTGTCGATCAGCAGCGGGCGGCCGGCATCATCTTCGTCTTCGTCGTGACCACCGAGGTGGATCTCTCCAACATTCGCAAGCGCGAAATCGTCAATGTAAGCCTGCGGGCTATAGCCGAGGTTGGTTGCCGATACGAACACGTTGTTCACATCCAGCAGCAGGCCACAGCCTGTTCTGTTGGAGATTTGGCGCAGAAATTCGGTTTCGCTCATGTCTGAAGCCTCGAATGCGAGGTAGGATGACGGGTTTTCGAGCAGCATTTGACGCCCAAGAACCTCTTGAACCTGATCAATGTGATCGGCGACACGGTTGAGCGTTACGGTGTTGTAAGGCAGCGGCAAAAGGTCGTTCAGAAACGCGCTTTCGTGTGACGACCAAGCCAGATGCTCGGAAAAGCTTGCAGGATTAAGCCATTCACAGAGGTGTCTGAGGCGGGCGAGGTGCTCGCTATCAAGCGCGCCTTCGCCGCCAATCGACAGGCCAACGCCGTGAACGGAAATCGGAAAACTTTCGGAGAGATGGCGCAGTTGTGCAAGCGGGCGGCCACCGTCGCCCATGTAGTTCTCGGCATGTATTTCGAGCCAACCGACAGGCCCCGCGTCTTGCATGATCTCGGCGAAATGCTGCGGTTTATACCCAACGCCACTCTTGGCAGGAAGGCTGGGAAACGGCTTGTTTGCGTCGAGCATAGCGAGGCCTCTCAGAGTGGGTAAGGGCGGGTTTCCCCGCCCTTGATCGTCAGCTTAAGACTTAGGAAGGTCACGATCCAGAGCCTCGAGTGAGCCCATACGTGCCATGTCGTCCATGCCAGCCGGAAGTTCCATTGTCAGGCATGTGCCTTCGTCAACCAGCGACCAAGCGTTGCCTTGGTAGTCAACTTTTGAGGTGCCGGCGCATGTCGTGCCCGGGCCTGCTGCACAGTCATTTGCGCCTGCAAGGGCAACGCCGAAGCATTTTTCTTTTTCGGCGGCTGAGGCGGTGGTTGCGTGGGCGCTAAGTGCTGCGGCGACTGCGCCTGCTACGGCAACTGTTTTCATCATCTTTGACATGGGTATCTCCCTTAAGTGTTAAAATCGGGCCGCGGTGTTGCGGTGATCCAAAGCTAACTTGAAGGAAGATTTCAGACCATTCACGGTCGCGTGTGTCACGCGTATGCGAGGTTTCGTGGGTGAAATTGGCCCTTTTGAGCCGAATTTTGCCCAATAGTTACAAAAACGGGCGCTGTTAGGGGGCGCCCGCTCTGGTTTTTCTCGTTAAATGTTACAGAAGATCGGGCGGAGTGGCAGCTTTTGCCAGTTTCTCGATGATTTCGTCGAAACTTGTAACACTTGTCTGCTTTTCACCGAGGATGCGCACGGTAAGTGTGCGCTCCTCAACTTCGCGGTGGCCGATAGCGAGGATCGTCGGAACCTTGCCAAGTGAGTGCTCGCGGACTTTGTAGTTGATCTTCTCGTTACGAGTATCAAGCTCGGCGCGCACACCTGCAGCCTGAAGTGCTGCAACAACCTCAGCAGCGTAGTCGTCAGCGTCCGAGATGATTGTGGCGACAACAACCTGACGCGGGGCGAGCCAGAAAGGCAGCTTGCCTGCGTGCTCCTCGATCAGGATGCCGATGAAGCGCTCGAAACTGCCAAGCGTGGCACGGTGCAACATATAGGGCAGGTGCTTGTCGCCATCGGCGCCAATGTAGGCGGCGTTCAACCGTTCGGGCATGTTGCTGTCAACTTGCAGGGTGCCACATTGCCACTCGCGGCCGATCGCGTCGGTTAAGGTGAACTCAAGCTTGGGGCCATAGAACGCGCCTTCGCCCGGCAGCAACTCATATTCATGTCCAGCAGCATTACAGGCGTCGCCCAAGGCGGCTTCGAGTTTGTCCCAAGTTTCTTCGCTTCCGATCCGCTTTTCAGGGCGGGTGGAAAGCTTGATTGCCCAGTCGTCAAAGCCAAGGTCTGAGTAGACTGCCGAGAGGAAGTTGATGAACTTGGCTGTTTCGTCAACGATCTGATCTTCGGTGCAGAAGATGTGCCCGTCGTCTTGAGTAAAGCCACGCACGCGCATGATGCCGTGCAAAGCGCCAGAGGGCTCGTAACGGTTGCAAGAGCCGAACTCGGCCATGCGCAGGGGCAAGTCACGATAGCTCTTAAGGCCTTGGTTGAAAACCTGAATGTGGCAGGGGCAGTTCATCGGCTTGAGGGCGTTGATTGTTTTCTCGCGGGCGTGGTCTTCGTCAACTTCGACGATGAACATGTTCTCTTGGTAGCTCTCCCAGTGGCCGGATGCCTCCCAGAGTTTGCGGTTGACCACCTGCGGTGTGTTGACCTCGACATACCCACCGGCGCGCTGACGGCGGCGCATATAGTCTTGCAACTCGGTATAGATGCGCCAGCCGTTCGGGTGCCAGAAGATCTGCCCGGGGGCCTCTTCTTGCATGTGGAACAAGTCCATCTCGCGGCCAAGTTTGCGGTGATCACGCTTGGCAGCTTCCTCAAGCATGTTGAGGTGCGCTTTGAGCTTTTCCTTGCCTGTAAAGGCCACGCCGTAAATGCGCTGGAGCATCTCGCGGTTGCTATCGCCGCGCCAGTAAGCGCCGGCAATACTCATCAGCTTGAAAGCGTCAGCAGGCAACTGCCCGGTGTGCTGAAGGTGTGGGCCGCGGCACAAGTCTTGCCACTCGCCATGCCAATACATGCGCAGAGGTTCGTCGCCGGGGATGGCGTCGATCAGCTCGACTTTATAGGGTTCGCCATTGTCTTTGTAGTATTGAACTGCCTTGTCGCGCGGCCAGATCTCGGTGCGCACGGTGTCGCGCAAGTTGATGATCTCTTTCATCTTTTTCTCGATCAGGGCGAGGTCTTCTGGTGTGAACGACTCCTGTCTGTCAAAGTCATAATACCAGCCGTTGTCTATTACCGGGCCGATGGTGACTTTGGTGTCAGGCCAAAGTTCTTGCACGGCGCGGGCCATGACATGCGCAAAGTCGTGGCGGATAAGCTCGTTGGCTTGCTCTTCGTCTTTGAGGGTGTGCAGCGCGATACTGGCATCGGCTTCAATCGGCCATTGCAAGTCGTAGTGCTCACCATTGACTGTTGCCGAAATCGCCTTTTTACGCAGGCTGCTCGAGATGTCTGCGGCGACATCGGCGGCAGTGACGCCAGCCTCGTAACTGCGTGAATTGCCGTCAGGAAAAGTAAGGGAAATCTGGCTCATGGCCTAGCTCCTCGTCAGTTTGGCGCCTACAAAAGCGCCCGGTTGCGGGTATGGTTCGCGTGGTTTTTGAGCGCTTGGAGGTGTAAAGTCAAGCGGCTCTGGGGTTGCTGCGCGCATTGTGTTGTAGCAAGGTGATGGTCGAGTTGCAGGGAGGCAAAGATGACCCAAGCCAAGATGTTGAAAACGCCTGTAGGCCGCGAGCTTGCTTACCACTATAGCAAAGGATCTGGGCCGTGCGTGGTATTCCTTGGGGGCCTCAAGTCAGACATGCAGGGCACCAAAGCGGTGGTTCTTGAGGACTGGGCCAAAGCCGAGGGCCGCGCGTTTTTACGCTTTGATTACTCCGGCCATGGCGAAAGCTCGGGACGCTTTGAAGAGGGCTGCATCGGCGACTGGCATGAGGACACATTGGCAGTGATTGATGCTTTGACGGAGGGGCCTTTGGTCGTGGTTGGAAGCTCGATGGGCGGCTGGCAGGCATTGTTATTGGCGCGGGCGCGCGCGGAGCGGATCGCGGGGCTGGTGACCATCGCCGCAGCACCCGACTTTACCGAGGACGGCTACTGGGCAAGCTTTACGGACGCACAGAAAGCTGCGCTTGAGAGTATCGGGCATGTCGAGTTGCCGTCGGATTATATGGAGCCTTATGTGATCACCAAACGGATGATCGAAGACGGGCGCGAGCACCTGGTTTTACGCAGTGAGTTGCCGCTGCCGTTTCCTGTTCGGTTTTTGCAAGGCACCGATGATAGTGCTGTGAGTGTGGCAACGGCGGTGCGTTTGCTTGAGCATGCCGAGGGGCCGGATATGCAACTTAGGCTGGTGAAAGACGCTGACCACCGCTTCTCTGACGAGCGGTGTTTGGCCATGATTGTGCAGGCTGTGAAGCAGGTTTCCGGCACAGTATAGGCGATTTTTCATAATCAATAACATGAGGTTAGGCCATGGAGCAAAGAGTATCACTGATAACGCTGGCGGTGTCTGATATTGGCAAGTCTGCGGCGTTTTATGACGCACTTGGCTGGCAGCGCGTGGATACCGAGGACGGCATTGTTGCCTATGATCTGATTGGCATGACGCTGGGTCTTTATCCGCGTGACAAGCTTGCTGAAGACATTGGCTTGCCTGTTGAAGAACTTGGAAACGGGGCGATGACACTCGGGTATAACACGCGTGAAAAGCCTGAAGTTGCGGTTGTTTTGGCGGCGGCTAAGGCGGCTGGTGCGACGGTTCTGAAAGAGGCCGGAGATGTATTCTGGGGTGGGCATCATGGTTATTTTGCTGACCCTGACGGGCATGTTTGGGAGGTTGCGCATAACCCGTTCTCAAAGCTGTCAGAGGCGGGCGAATTTCGCTGGAATGGCCACGAGTGATGCGGCGCCCGAAGAGCATGTGGAGCCTTGAAACTTTAGGTAGAGTGCGGCTTTCGAAGTATTTCTACATGCGTGAGTTTCTGTATTCGGAGATTGCCAATTTTCACAGGTTGCAAAATATTCCGCGCGATCCGGAGTTAACGATTGTTAATGGGCAGGCGTTTTGTGAGGCGCTTCTTGACCCGCTGGAAGAGACTTTTGGAAGGGTGGCGGTGCGCTCGGGGTATCGCTCGCCCGAGCTTAACACCTATGGCAATGAAAACGGGTTGAACTGCGCGCGAAACGACTATCCTCAAGAGTGCCATGTCTGGGACAGGGGGGTAGGCGAAGAAGCGATTGCGGGGGCGTCTGTCGTCATTCCGTGGTTTGCCGATCAGTATGAAAAAGGGCGTGATTGGAGGGACTTAGCATACTTCATTCATGACCATTTGCCTTACTCCGAGCTGTGGTTCTTCCCTAAGCTTTGCGCATTCAACATAAGCTGGAGGCCCGAGCCGTGGAGGGTGATATCAAGTTACATTGCGCCGCGGGGCACGCTTTTGATGCGTGGGGCTGAGCCGAAAGAGGAGCTTGCTGAACGGCAGCGGCGCTATGCCGATTTCCCAAAGTTTCGCGGGTTTGCGACAAGTTAATTCATGGCGGTTAACATTGAGTGGTTGACGCGCGCGGCGGGTGTGAGAAAGTGCATCTGATCCAGCCAAGAGGACACAGCGCTGATGAGCGAACCGCTTCTGTTTATTCCGGGAATGATGTGCGATGCGCGACTGTTTCAGGCGCAGATCGAGCATTTTTGTTTGGAGCGTAATGTGATGGTGGCCTGCACCACACGGGGCGAGCGGATCGAAGAGATCGCCTCGGCTATCTTGTTGGAATCTCCGCAAAAATTTGCGCTCGCGGGGCTGTCGATGGGCGGCATCATTGCGATGGAAATTCTGCGGCGCGCGCCCGAGCGGGTGACACGAATATGCTTGATGGACACCAACCCGCTTGCGGAAACGCCGCAAAGCGCTGCCGCCTACGAGCCGATGTTGGTTGGCATCAAATCCGGGCGGATGATGGAGGTTTTGCGCGGATTTTTGAAGGCGGAATACCTTGCTCAAGGTGCGGGTTTGCGCGAGGTTCAGGCGCGGCTACAGGAGATGGCTGAAGCCATTGGCCCTGAGGTTTTTGTCAAACAACTCAAGGCCTTGCAACGCCGCCGAGACCAGCAGGCTGCTTTACGAAAGTGCCGTGTTCCGGCGCTGGTTATGTGTGGTGCTCAAGACGGGCTGACACCGCCGAAACGACATGAGTTCATGGCGGAACTGATCCCCTATGCCAAACTTGAGATCATTGAAGAGGCGGGCCATGTGCCGCCGTTGGAAACGCCGGATCGCGTTAACCAATTGCTCTCGGATTGGTTAAAGCAGCCCTATGTTTTGCGCGCCTGATCGGGCGTCGTTAACCATTGCCAAATTGCTGAAAACCAGCTTGCACAACCCGTGCATACCACAGTGCATAAACACATGCATAATGCGTATGCACAGTTTTTGGGGGCGATTTAGCGAGGCTAAAAGTTAAGGCAGCGCGCGCAGCCATGTGCCGCCAAGGGCACGAACACTTGCACCGGAGCCAAGTTTGAAGCGGGCGAGGCTTGCAGCTGTTTCGGTGTCGATCGTGCCGAGTTCGAGCCAGCGGATGCCATGATCTGGCAGGGCTTTCATCGCGGTGGCGAGGAGCAGGTTGTGGGCTGACGCCGCGCGCCCTTCAGGCCCGGAGTGCCCTATGTGGTAGCTGGCGCGCCGGCCGTGTAAGACGAAAAGCATCGCTGCGTCTGCGCATGTGAAAAGGCGCGAACTTTCGGGCGAGGCCTGGCTCATCGCAAGGGTAAGGGCAGGCGGCAAGGCGCGGTATTGGCGGCGTTTTTGCTGTGCGGCTTCGGCTTTGAGCAACCATGCGTCGCGGGCAGGGTCAAAGACACGATGATGAACCTGATGCAGGCCGCGGGCCTGCGCGGCGGCAAGGCGGTTGCGCCATTTGCCTTGCATGGCGGCGCGCAGCTGCTCGCGAGTTTGCGAGAGGTCAAGCTCGGCGATGTGCGCGGGTGTCATGATCTGGCGAAAGCCTGCGGCGCGCAGGGCGGGGGCGTCTTGCGGGCGCTCGGCGTTGATCAGGCGAACACCGTGGCGGGCGAGCAGCTTGAAGCCATTACCGGAAAGCAGAGGCCGAGAGGCAAGTGCGGGGAAAGGGCGGCGGCGCAAGATGAGCGTATCTGCGACCTGCTCGGTCGGGCGATTGATGAGCGCCATGGCCTTGGCGAAAATCTCGGACTGTTGGAGGGGCAGATCGGATGTCATGCCCCGAGTTAGGACAATTGAAACTAAGACGTGGTTAATGTGGCCTATGAAAAAACAGAAAACTGTCTACGGGCGCGAAATTGCAGCGGTGCGGCTGACAAAGCTTGGGGCAGCGCTGTTGGCTTTGGCCGTTGCGCTGCCCTTTGGCTGTATTCTGTGGTTGGCCGAGTGGCTGCTCGTTTAGGCCGCGTTGCTGTTTGCGGCGTTCTTTTTGGCTTTCGGGGCCTTTGCTGGTGCGGCGGCGTTGGCATCGATGAAATCAAGCACCAGAGGGCGGATGTTATTGCGCCAGCTTTTGCCTGCGAATATGCCGTAGTGACCTGCGCCGGGCTCGACATGTGAGGCCTTTTTGCTGTCGGGCAGGCCTGTGCAAAGATCAAGCGCGGCAATGCATTGGCCGGGCGCCGAAATGTCGTCTTTCTCGCCCTCGACAGTTTTGACGGCGACAGTGGTGATTGCGCCGATGTCGACTTTATGGCCATCAACAACGAATTCATTGGCGGCGATTTCACCATTTTTAAAGATGCGCTCGACTGTCGAGAGGTAAAACTCGGCGGTCATGTCCATCACGGCGAGGTATTCGTCGTAGAAAGCGTTATGCTTGTCGTTGTCCGATGCCTCGCCTTGAGCGACACGATGAATCTGGTCAATGAAGGCCTGGCTGTGCGTTTCGGCGTTCATCGAGATGAAGGACGTGAGCTGAAGCAAGCCGGGGTAGACCTGACGACCAACGCCTTTGTGCTGAAAGCCGACACGTTGGATCATGGTTTCTTGCAGCTGGCCCATCGTGGCGCGGTTGCCAAAGTCAGTGACGTCAGTCGGGGTTGCATCAGGGTCGATCGGGCCGCCGATAAGGGTGAGTGAGCGCGGCTGGGCGTCTGGGTCTTGCTCGGCAAGGTAGGCCGTTGCAGCGAGGGTAAGCGGGGCTGGCTGACAGATGGCAATGACATGGGTGTCGGGGCCAAGTTCGCGCATAAAATCAACAAGGTAGAGCGTGTAGTCTTCAATGTCGAACTTGCCCTCGGAGACGGGAATGTCGCGGGCATTGTGCCAGTCGGTGATATAGACTTCGCAGTCAGGAATGAGGCTTTTGACGGTTTTGCGCAGAAGCGTGGCGTAGTGGCCTGACATGGGCGCGACGACAAGCACCTTGCGCTTGGCTGTTTCGCGGCCTGTCACGTCAAAGTGCAGCAAGTCACCGAACGGGCGGCTGACGACAGTTTTGATGTCAACGATGTGATCGCGGCCATCGGCGCCTGCCAGCGTGTCGATGTTCCAATCGGGCTTGGCTGTCATGCGTTGGAAACTACGTTCCGTCACTTGGCCCCAAGCGGCCATCCACTCAAGCGCGGGGTTTGGCACCATGGCAAAAGCAGGGTAGGATGCCATAGACAGGGCCGTTGCACCGAGCCACTGGTTGGTATTCCGAATGGTTTCCATCCAGTCGTATGTAGCCATGTAGCGCATATCGGTGTCCTTGCTCTGAGCGCCTTACGGGAGGTGAGGCGTCGGGTTCGCGATTGTCGTGTTGCAGCATTGTTTATGCTGCAGAGCAGAAAAGCTAGGGGAAATTTGTTAAGATGACAACAACAGATAGTGATAGTGGCGCTGCTGCCGACAAGATGAAGGCCAACATGGAGCGGGTTGAGGCGCTTACGGCGCGGCTTTTGGCGGCCTTTAAGGGACGCCAACCTGTGAACCCTTCGCTGTCCGGGCCTGACCCTGAGTTGTTCCAGCAGGCCGCGACCAATTATTGGGCAGAGATGCTGGAAAACCCGCAACGCGTTTTTGCGCATCAGCTTGAATACTGGGGGAAATCCCTTGCGCATTATGTAGAAGCACAGAAGGCTTTTGGAGAGGAAGGCTTTCAAGCGCCGGAAGATCGGGGGCCAAAAGACAAGCGGTTTGCCAACCCGTTGTGGCAGAGCAACCCTTACTTCAATTATGTGAAACAGCAGTATCTGATCAACGCGGACGCGCTGCGCAAAGCGGTTGACGATGTCTCTGATCTTGATGCGACGGATAAGCGCAGACTGACGTTCTTTTCGGATCAGATTATCGACATGTTGGCGCCAACGAACTTTCTTGGCACCAACCCCGATGCGCTTGAGAAGGCCGTTGAGACCAATGGTGAGTCGCTGGTGCAGGGGCTGGAGAACTTTGTTGCCGACATTGAAGCCAACAACGGCGAGATGCTGGTGCGGCTGGCGGACAGCAGTGCATTCGAGCTTGGCGGCAATGTCGCGACCAGCGAGGGCAAGGTGGTGTTTCGCAACGAGCTGATCGAGCTCATTCAATATGCGCCACGCACCAAGGAGGTGCATGAGGTGCCGCTGATTGTCTTTCCGCCGTGGATCAACAAGTTTTACGTTCTTGATCTGAAGGAACAGAACAGTTTGATCAAGTGGATCACCGAGCAGGGGTTTACTTTGTTTGTGGTCAGCTGGCGCAACCCCGGGCGTGCGCAGGGCGACACAGGGCTAGATGACTATATAGAGAGCGGCATTCTTGAAGCTGTGCGGGTTGTCAAAGAGATCAGCGGACAAAAGCAAGTCAACGCTGTTGGCTACTGTATTGCCGGCACGACGTTGCATCTGGCGCTGGCTTATATGAAAGCCAAGGGCGACAACTCGGTTAAGTCAGCGACATTCTTTACAGCGTTGACGGATTTTGGCGAGCAGGGCGAGTTCACCCCGTTTTTGCAGGACGACTTTGTCAACGGCATCGAGGCGGAAGTGGAAAACTACGGCGTGCTGCGCTCTGTGATCATGTCGCGGACCATGAGTTTTTTGCGCTCCAATGACTTGGTCTACGGGCCAGCGATCAAAAGCTACATGATGGGCGAGACACCTCCGGCGTTTGATCTGCTGTTCTGGAACGGCGACAGCACCAACTTGCCCGGCAAGATGGTGATGCAGTATTTGCGAGGGCTATGCCAGAAGAACGCCTTTGTGACTGACGGCTTTGAGGTACTGGGAGAAACGCTGCATGTGCGTGATGTCGATGTGCCGCTGTTTGCGATCACTTGCGAGACAGATCACATCGCTGCTTGGAAAGATTGCTACCGCGGCTTTAGGGAGACGGGCAGCAAGGACAAGACTTTTGTTGTCAGCCAGTCGGGCCATATTGCCGGGATCGTCAACCCGCCAAGCAAGAAGAAGTATGGGCATTACACCAACGCGACCTTAGCCAAGGATGCCGACAGCTGGATGAGCGGTGCCGAGTTTAACGAAGGCTCATGGTGGCACAGGTGGGGCGACTGGCTTGCTGCCCAATCAGGCGAGAAAGTCGCAGCGCCCAAGACGGCAGGCGGCAAGGGCTACGACTCACTTTGTGATGCGCCGGGCAGTTATGTGACAGAAAAACCGGTTGTTTGAGTTGGTGTTAATGATGCTGCAGCGCAGCATTTGCATGAATGTCACACTTTATTGCTATAAAAACAAAGAGGTATGTTGATCTGGCTGGAATTTGCTGCATTGCAGAATAATCCTTGAAATGCTGCAACGCAGCGTCTATATGTTTGTCATCAGAACAGAACAGGCGCCGCAGATGTTGCACCGCGCCACAACCTAAGGATTAGACACATGACTAAGACAGTTGATTTCGCCGCGACACTCAAAGACCTTATGGGTGCCTTCCCAGTTGACACCGCAGCCTTTGACGGCGCGTTCAAAAACCAAGCCGAGCTTGGCGAAAAGTTCTCTTCAGTTGCTTTGACAGCTGCAGAAAAATCAGCCGAAATCTCAAACAAATGGGCCGCTGACACACTTGCCAAACTTGGCGACATGTCAAAAGCCAAAGCAGAGCCTACAGACTACGCGTCAGCGATGACAGACTTCGCGTCAGCTCAAGCTGAAGTTGCTGCTGAAAACATGGCCGCTTTCGCCGAAGTTGCGAAAAAAGTTCAAATGGAAACAGTTGAGCTTATGATGGCCGCTGGCAAAGACGCCTCAGAAGGTGCGCAAGCCGCAGTTAAAAAAGCAACAGCCGACGTGACTGAAGCTGCGAAAAAAGCGACTACAAAAGCCAAGTAAGCTTAGCAGTCTTGCGCTCCCTTTCCCTCCCTTAAGGTGAAGCGCATTTGAAGAGCGGGTCTGATTGGGCCCGCTCTTTCTTTTTGTGTGCGGCTCCACTAAGCTATGCTGCAGCGCACACATCCTGGGAGGATACAGCCCGTGTCAGACACCGAAAAAACCCTACTGATCAAGCGGTATGCCAGCCGTCGGCTCTATAACACCGAAACCAGTGATTATGTGACGCTTGAAGACATCGCTTCGTTTATCCGCGAGGGGCGCGAAGTGCAGATTGTTGATTTGAAGTCAGGCGATGATCTGACGCGGCAATATCTCTTGCAGATCATTGCCGAGCACGAAAGCCGCGGCGAGAACATGTTGCCAGTGTCGGTGCTCAACGACATTGTGCGCAGCTATACCAACCAAGCCGCAGGCGTTATGCCGCAGTTCTTGCAGGCCAGCTTTGACATGCTGCGCGACGGCCAGTCAAAGATGATGGAAAACATGGGGGCGATGAACCCGATAAGCAACATGCCCGGATTTGACGCCATGAAAGCCCAGCAACAGGCGTTTCTGAAGGCAGTTACAGGTGGGATTGCTGGCGGGATTGCTGGCGGGAACCCCGCACCAACACCTGAGGAGAGTGCCGGGGATGCGTCCGAAGCCGAGGACGAAGGGCTTGACGGCATCAAGGCCGAGTTGGCGGCACTTCAGGCCAAACTTGCGAAGATGGGAAAGTAGGCTTTCATGGTAGAGGCCTCCGGGAAGATTACACTTTGGGGCGTCGAGGTCTTTATTGCTACGGCCGAGGAGCGCTCGATCACGGCAGCAGCGCGGCGGCTCGGAGCGAGCCCTTCGGCGGTTTCCCAACAGCTGACCAACCTTGAAGGGGCGATGGGGGTGACGCTGTTACAGCGCAATGCGCGCCCGGTGCGGCTGACGCCAGCGGGCGAGATTTTCCGCCGCAGGGCGCAAAACATCATGAACGAAGCCGAGCAGGTGCGCGCCGAACTGGCGATGTCAGATCTTGCGGCGCTAACACGCTTTCGCCTTGGAATGATTGAAGATTTCGAAGCAGACGTAACCCCGAAGCTGCTCACCCAGATGGCGGGTGAACTCAAGGGATGCCAGTTTTTGCTCGAGACCGGCGCCAGCCATTCTCTTTATGATCAGTTAGATGCGCGCGCGCTTGATGTGATCGTCGCCGCAGAAATGGGCGCGGTTGCCGACTGGATGGAAGTTCATCCGCTGCTGGAAGACGGCTATGTTGTTGCTGCCCCCAAAGGCGCGGTTGAAGCCGGGGGCGATGTGCTCAAGCAACTCAAGCGGTTGCCGTTTGTGCAATATACGTCTCGGCATCACATGGGGCGGCAGATCGCGTCACATTTGGCGCGGCAAAACCTGCGGCTGGCGCACCGGTTCGAACTTGATAGCTATCATGCGATTTTGGCGATGGTTGCGCAGGGGGCGGGCTGGACGATCCTGACGCCACTGGCGCTGATGCGCGCGAGGCGTTTTGCCTCAAGGATTGATGTGATGGAGCTGCCGTTCGAGCCTTTGGAAAGGCGTATCAGCCTGATTGCACGGTCTGGCGTGTTGCAGGAAATGCCCGCCCAGACCGCGCAAAAGCTACGGCCGGTGCTGCAAAAGCAGGTTGTTGGCCCCGCTCTTGCTGCCTATCCACAGCTCGGTGCGGCGATCAAACTGCTTTAGCAAAGCTTCCCTTAACATCTTGCGCGGCTTGAATGATCGCATTCGCGATATTGTCGAGCTCGCGTTGTGTCAGGCGCACGGGCAGGCGGGTGTCGCAGGCGCGTGACAGCATACTGCGGGTTTGCGGCAGATCGGGGATGCCCTCCGGCAGAAACTCCCAGTTCCAGAAGGCGCGGGCGTTGTCTTGCGACAGGCCGAAGACCTGCACCTTAACGCCGTGCTCGGCTGCGGCTTGGGCAAATGCCAATGTTTCGTCATCAGACATGCCGACAAGGTTGAACTGGATCGAGTCTGGCGCACGCTGTTCTGCCGCGAGTTTGTCGGGAACCGAGATCCACGGGCATTGGGCGAGCAGGGCAGCCACATAGTCGTGGTTTTTCAGCCCGTCACGAACACGCCGTGCGAGGTGCGGCAGTTGCGGGCGGATAACCGCTGCCGAAAGGTTTGACATACGCAAGTTATAGAGCGGCAGTTTGTTCTGCCAGCGCGCAAAGGCTTTTTCCAGAGCAGAGGAATTGTCACCCACGGGCATATGCTTGCGCCAGTTGTGCTCATAGGCTCCAGACATGATCACGGCCTGCGCGACCACTTCGGGATCATCGGTGACCAAGACACCGCCTTCACCCGCGTTGATCATTTTGTAGGATTGAAAAGAGAAACAACCGACTTTGCCCAGCGTGCCGATGTTTTCGCCATGCCACGTGGTGCCGAGAGAGTGCGCAGCGTCTTCGACAACGGGAATGTTGCGCGCATTGCAAAGCCGCATGATGGCATCCATGTCGGAGGTATGTCCGCGCATATGGCTGATGATCACGGCGCTGATGTTGTCGTCAAGCTTGGACGTAAAGTCAGCAATATCAATGCGGTAGTTGTCGGCCACTTCACAGAGCACTGGCACGCAGTCCGCGTGCACAACCGAGGAAGGCACCGCGGCGAAGGTGAAGCCGGGAAGTAGAACCCGCGCGTCACGGGGCAGGCCGAGCGCCTTGAGCGACAGGAACAGCGCCGCCGAGCAAGAGCTGACAGCCAGCGCGTATTTGCTGCCGAGCAGGCTGGCAAATTCGCGCTCCAGCAGCGTTACCGGCGCATTTTCCGGTGCGGTATAGCGAAACAAATCACCGCTTTGTAGCATCTCGTCGATCTCGGCGCGGGCTTCGGCGGGGATGGGTTCGGCGTCATAGACGGAGGCGGGATTTTGTGACATGTTCAGATTATCCGAAAGTTGCTTTCCGGTATTCTAAATCAAATCATAAAAAAACAAAACCCTTCGCTTACGCTTTCGGAACGATCAGCACCAAACCGTCAAGCGCGTCTGCCGCGATGATCTGACAGGACAATCGCGATGCATCAGAGCGTTCTGCTTCGGTTGCGTCGAGCATTGCGTCTTCAAAGTCGTCGATCTCGCCTGTCGCTGCTTCCCAGTCCGCGTCAACGTAAACATGGCAAGTCGCGCAGGCGAGCGAGCCGCCGCATTCGCCGATCACTTCGGGCACGTTGTTGGCGACGGCGGCTTCCATCATATTGGTGCCATTCGCAACATCGGCGGCAATCTCGCTGCCATCGGGCAGTTTCCAAGTGACTTTCATTTCAGTTTTCTCCAGATCAGACCGAGTTCAAATGTAGTGCACATAGAAGTCGCGCAGCGCGTCGCCTTCCAGATCACGGGTTTTCTTTGCTTCTTTTTCTTTCATGAAAACATGGTTGGCCGTGAGCGTCTCTCCGACAGCTTGGCAGAGGGCTGTGTCTGCCTTCAGGTCGGCAATTGCGCCTTTGAGGTCTGAACTTGTGCTCTCTTTGGCATCGGTTTTCTCAAAGCCGTCGCCGGTTTCCATTGGTGGCAGTTCATAGCCGTTTTCGACCCCGAGCAGCGAGGCTTGCAACACCGCCGCAACCGAGGTGTAGGGGTTTGAGGAGGCGTCAGCCATGCGGTGTTCCATCCGCGCTTTTGCGCCGCCCTCCGAGCTGATGCGGGTGGTCACATTGCGGTGGTCGCCGCCCCAGTTTTTCCAAAATCCGGAAAGCGATCCGGGCTGCAAGCGCTGGTAGCTGTTGGCTGTCGGAGCAATCAATCCGGCAAGGCCTTTGTGGTGGTGCATGAGGCCGGAAAGGCAACCTTTGGCGAGGTCGTTCATATGCTCGGGGCCACCCTTGTCGCCGGAAGAGACAGCGTTTTTGCCGTCGTGATCAACGAAAGAGAAGTTGATATGCATGCCCGAGCCGCCGGCTTCTGCGATAGGTTTTGGCAGGAATGTCAGCAAGATGCCGTGCTCAAGCGCGATCTCACGCGCCATGAGGCGGAACAAGACGATGTCGTCGACGGCCTTCACTGCGTTGTCAAACGTCAGCGTGTATTCATACTGCGGGCTGTCATACTCGGCGGTGATCATGTCGATGTTAAAGCCAAGGCGCGTGGCTTCTTCCCAGATCGCGTCGTTAAACCTGAGTGGATCAGAGAAGGGGCCTGTGCCGTAAACTACACCTCCGGGGGCGTCGTAAGGCACGAGGCGGCCCTGGTCGTCGGTTTGCAGAGCGAAGCACTCAAGCTCGATGCCAACTTTCGGGGTTAAGCCTTTGTCTTCCCACGACTTAACCGCCCGCTTAAGGGCCCCGCGCGGGCACATAGGCAGGGGCGCACCCGCATCATCATACAAGTCACCGAGCACGATTTTCGTGCCGTCATCCCAGCTGTCGCGGATCTCTTCTGCGCGCCATTTGAGCTCCATATCCGGCAGGCCCTCCATCATCATAGCGCCCGGGGCAGGCAGTAAGTCCTTGTCGTAATGGACGCCGAATGTGGAGCGGCAAAACCGCGTGTCGCTGTCGGCTATCTTGCTGGCGGGCAGGTATTTGCCCCGCATGATGCTGAGATGGTCGCAATAAAGGGCGCGCAAGCGGTCTGGCATGGTTTTCTCCTAATTCAGGCGCGCTTGATGCGCACGGGCAGTGATTTGATCCCACCAACGAAGTTTGAACGCAGGAACTTATGCTCTCCGTCAGCTTCGATGTGAGACAGGCGTTTGGCAAGGGATTGAAACAGTACGCGCACCTCAAGCCGCGCCAGCCACATGCCAAGGCAGACATGCGGGCCACCTTGGCCGAAGCTGACATGTTTGTTGTTTTGGCGGGCAAGGTTCACGCGGAAGGGCTGCTCGAAGGCGTTCTCGTCGCGGTTGCCTGATGACCACCAATAGAGCACCTTGTCACCCTCGCGGATGGTCTTGCCGTGCATCTCGTAGTCTTGCATCGCGGTGCGGCGAAAATAGAGCGCAGGTGTGGCCCAG
The DNA here is from genome assembly GCF_018860975.1 of Lentibacter algarum. Classification (GTDB taxonomy): domain Bacteria; phylum Pseudomonadota; class Alphaproteobacteria; order Rhodobacterales; family Rhodobacteraceae; genus Lentibacter; species Lentibacter algarum_A. The sequence goes on along the minus strand of NZ_JAHKQI010000010.1, from coordinate 21,370 downwards.
CGGATGATCTCGTCGGGGGCTGTGGCCCAGATATCGTCGCTTTGCATTTGCTGCAAAAGCTCGGGCTGGTGGCACATTGCCTGAATGCCCGCGGCGATAGAATAGCGCGTGGTATCATTGCCCGCAGCAACCAGCAGGCAGAAGAAATTGCGGAACTCTTCCTCGGTGATGGTGTTGCCGTCTTTGCCTTCTTGCATGATCATATGAAGGATGCCCGAGGTGTCTCCGGCGGCTTCCTTTTTGGCCATAAGCTCTTTTGCATAAACGAAAAGTTCGGCTCCGGCGGGGGAGTTGAACGGCATCATGCGGAACTCGTCGGTGCTCATTTTATCAAGCACGTGGTCGGTGAAATCGGGATCGGTGTTGGCAATAAGGGCGTCGCCTTTTTCCACCAGCCAAGGCAGGTCTTCCTCGGGCAGGCCAAGGATGCGGCCGAGCATTTGCATCGGCAGTTGGCGGGCGATCGTTTTGGTGGCGTCAAAGCTGTCTTCGCTCAGCGCCTCGTCGAGGATGTTGTCGCAGAGCTTGGTGATTTCGTCGTCAAACTTCGCGATCACCGGTTTCGAGAAGGCTTTGGCAACCTTGATACGCGTCATCATATGCTCGGGTGCGTCCGTTTCCTGAAAGGTGCGGCGGGCGAGGTATTCCTCGTAGCTCTGGTCTTCCATGCGGATGCCACGCGCGGAGGAGAACACCGCTGTGTTGCGGTTCATTTCAAGGATGTCGGCTTGGCGGGTGACCGACCAGTAGTTCTCGCCGCCAGCGTATTCTGTCCAACTCAGTGGGTCTTCGCGGCGCAGACGGGCAAAGGTGTTGTGCGGCGCACCTTGCTCGAACGTGTCGTGGCTTGAGAGGTCGGCATAGCCGTCGTCAGTCGGGTTCCAGACAGTCATTGCAGAATTTCACCTTGTTGTTCATCTGTTAAGTATATTATAAGGAGCTTAGAATATGTAAAGAAGAATCTGCGAGAACCAAACCATGCGTATAGCCGTATTGATGACAAACACCGATGAGAGCGCGTTTTCACAGGCTTGGCCGAAGGACGGCGAGAAGTTTCCGGCAATGATGCTCAAGGTGCGCCCCGACTGGGAGTTCGAGGTGTTTGACGTCAAGGACGGCGTGTTCCCCGACAGCCTTGAGGGGCTGGACGGGGTGATGATCACCGGTTCGCCACACTCTGTAAACTCGGGTGAGGCGTGGGTCGAAAGGCTGTTCGGGTTGATCCGTGAGATCTATGCCAAGGGCCTGCCGATGTTCGGCGCGTGCTTCGGGCATCAGGCCATTGCCAAGGCGCTTGGCGGGGAAGTTGGCGATAATCCTGAAGGCTGGGTTTTTGGTTTGGTCGAGGCCAAATACCGCGACGGAACCAGCCTGCCGCTATATGCGAGCCACTCTGAACAAGTGATCAAACTGCCGGACAACGCCGAAATTATCGCTGAAGGGCCTGACTGCGGCGTCGCGGGCTTTGTTATCGGGCAGGGGGTGATGACCAACCAGTACCACCCCGAAATGGAGCCTGAGTTCATCGCGGCATTGGTTGAGCATCTGGCGGATGAACTGCCAGCGGATGTGATCGACGCGGCGCGAGAATCCTTGGTCGGGCAGGCTGATATGGTGGCAATGGCGGAGCGTATAGCTTTGTTTTTAGAGAAAAGTTAGCTTAGAGCTGCTAAAAGGTCCATTGCGGTCACGTGATCAAAGCTGACGTGCTGTTCCATCGCTTTTTCTGCGTTGCCGCTATCGCGTGCTAAGATCAAAGTGGTGATTTGGCGGTGCTCGACGGCGGAGGCAGCTATCACGCCGCGATAGTGATAACGCGCACGGTAATAGGCCATCAGCTTGCGGGCGTTGCTTTTGATCATGTCCAGCAAGAATGTGTTTCCGGCGGCTTCGGCGACAACACGGTGAAAGTCGAGGTTGAGCTGGTAGTAGGCGTCCGGAGCATTGTCGCCATGCTGTTTGGCATGGGCTTCGCAGGCGACGGTTGCGGCTTCAAGGGCGCTTGCATGTTTCGCCGAGAGACGCCTTGCGGCAAGGCCGGCGGCTTGCCCTTCGAGCTTGGCATGCACTTCAAGTATCGACAAAAATTGCTCAAGCGTCGGCTTGAAGATCACGGCGCCTTTGCGCGGTGCGCGGATGAGCAGACCTTCGGCTTCCAACTGGATGAGCGCCTCTCTGACAGGTGTGCGCGACACGCCGTAACGCGCAATCAGGGTGCTATCTTCGATCAAATCACCGGGGTTGAGGGCACCGTCGTCGATGCTCTGTAAAATCCCTGTGATGATCATCTCTGTTTGTCCAGCCATGCCTCAACTTACAGGCAACTGGGAAACGATGTCCATATCTGGATATTTATGGCGGTTCTAAATGTGTTCAGTCTGCAATGCGATCGCGCCAAAGGCCAGCCGTTGAGCGCGCGGTCGTTGCCAGCATCAGCACATCAATGCCCACGGCGAGAAACTGTGCGCCCCAGCTGTGATATTCTTGCGCGACCCCGTCGTCGACGGCGAGAATGCCAGCGGCTTTGTCGGAAGCAGAGATTTTAGCGAGGCCTTCTTTGATTGCAGCTTTTACCTCGGGCGCGCCGGAATTTCCGAGGTGGCCCATGTCGGCGGCCAAGTCGGCCGGGCCGATGAACACGCCATCGACGCCCTCGATGTCTAGTATCGCATCAAGGTTTTCCATGCCGCGTTTGGTTTCGACTTGCACCAGCAGACACATTTCGGCGTTGGCGGTTGGCACATAGTCAGTGATTGCCGAGAACTTCGAGGCGCGCGCCAAGGCGGCACCGGCGCCGCGGATGCCTTCGGGCGGGTAGCGCATGGCGCGGGCCATGTCGTTTGCTTGCTCGGCGGTTTCTACCAGCGGAATGAGCAGGGTTTGCGCGCCCGCGTCGAGCACCTGTTTGACTAGCCATTCGTTGCCAACCGGCAGGCGCACCACGGCTTCGGAATGCTGCCCGTCAAGCACAGATATCTGCGCCGAAAGAGTCTGCAAGTCGTTGGGGGCGTGCTCACCGTCGATCACTAGCCAGTCAAACCCGGCGGTGGCCAACACCTCTGTGGGGTAGGCATGCGCAAAGCCAGCCCAGCAGCCGATTTGAGTTTTGCCAGCTTTCAAAGCGGCTTTGAAAGAGTTCTTGCGAGCAGGCATGTTGTCTCTCCTTAGAGCGTTGCAGCGATTTCGGTGATCACGTCATAGGCGGTCATAACATCATCGCGGGTGGCGTCCCATTGGCCTGCTTGGAAGCGGATGACCAGCTTTCCCTGTGTGCGGGTTTGGGTGATGTAGATGCGGCCATCATCGTTGATCTTGTTGACGAGGTCTAGGTTGAGCGCGTCGAGGTCATCCACGCCTGAGGGCGCAAAGCGGAAGGTGAACAGCGACAGAACCGGATCGGTGACAATCTCGAAATCGGGCGTGTTTCGTAGCCGCTCGCAGAGCTCGACCGACCATGCAACATGATTGCGCAGCATCTCTCGCAGGCCTTCAAGCCCGTAGGCGCGGAACATGAACCAGAGTTTGAGCGCACGGAAGCGACGGCCAAGCGGAACTGACCATTCGGAATAGTTGATGATCCCGTCTTTGCCGTGTGTTTTCAGATACTCGGGTTGGATAGCCAATGTGCGCGTCAGGTCTTCGGGGTTGCGCACAAAGTGAGCCGAGAGATCAAACTGCGCACCCATCCATTTGTGCGGGTTGAGCACGACAGAATCGGCATAGTCAACACCCGCCCAGAGCGAGCGGAACTCTTCGCAGAGCATCGCTGAACCGGCCCATGCGGCGTCAACATGAACATAGAGGCCATGCGCTTTGCCGACCATACAAGTCGCGGCGATCTCGTCGCAGGCGCCGGTGCCTGTGCCGCCTGTGCAAGCGACAACGCCTGCGGGCTTATAGCCTGCTGCTATGTCGGCTTTGATGGCTTGGTCGAGCAACTCAGGGTCCATCGCGCGCAGGGGGCCGCGCGTGGGGATGCGCACGAGGTTGTTCTGCCCGATGCCGGAAATCCAGATCGCGCGGTCAACGGAGGTGTGCACTTCTTCGGAGGCATAAACGCGCAGGCGGGGCATGTCCGAGAGGCCGTCTTCGTTGCCAGCCCAGCCAAGGGCTTTCTCGCGCATGGTTAGCACCGCGGCGAGGGTTGCCCCGCTGGCGCTGTCTTGGATCACCCCGTGAAACTCGCCAGAAAGGCCAAGCGCGTCGCGCAGCCATTCCATCATGCGGGTTTCCATTTCGGTGGCGGCGGGGGAGGTTTGCCAGAGCATGCATTGCGGCGCCATGACGGTTGTGAAGTAGTCCGCCAGCACCGCCGCCGGAGAGGCGTTTGACGGGAAGTAAGCAAAGAAACGCGGGTGTTGCCAGTGGGTTATGCCGGGCATGACGATGCTCTCGAAGTCGGCGATCACGTCTTCCATCGGTTGGGCCGTTTCTGGCGCGGTGAAGGGCAGTTGTGCCGCGATATCACCGGGTTTGGTTTGCGCGCGCACGGGCCGCTCGCGCACGGTTGCGTGATAGTCTGCGGCCCAATCGGCAACGTAGCGGCCCCATTTGGGGAAATCTGTCCAGCGCATCAAGTGCCTCCCTTATTTGTTATCATGTTAACGAAAAGCACATAAGACGCAAGTGATTGATCACTTCTTTTTGACGATGATGGCTTCCATTCTTTCGGTCAGCTCCTGGCTCCAGGCGGGTAGGCTGGTGTTGGCGATTTCCATGAACTCCTCATTTTGCGTCGGATGAATGCCGACTTTGTAAGCAGAAGCCATTTCGAGCATAACGCGGCGGTCTGAGTCATCGAAGGCTTCGACCAGTTCGGTGGCTTTTGCGCGGCTCATGCCGAGGGCTTCAAACACCGAGCGAGTCATGCGCAGGGTGCTGTCGTATGTCTCACGGATGATGTCATTCGCGCCGTGAGCGAAGAGATCATAGACATGGTTGCGGTCCATCGCGCGGGCGACGATGTGCACATGCGGGTGATTTTTTCTAACATATTCGGTGATTTCAGAGATCTTTTCTTTGTCGTCAATCGCAATGATCAGGATGCTGGCCTCATGAATGCCTGCGGCGTGCAGCATGTCGGGGCGCGAGGCGTCGCCGTAGTAGTGCTTGACGCCGAACTGCGCCAACATGTCGAGTTGGGCAGAGCTGTAATCAATCACTGTGGTGTCATAGCCAGCGGGCCGCAGGATACGCGAGACAAGCGCACCGACACGGCCAGCGCCAGCGATAATGATCTTGCGGTTTTCTTCGATGGTGTCGGCTTCGCGCTCTTGGTCAAGCGAGTAGCGCGGGGCGATGAGCTTGTCGTAGGCGATAAACAGGAGCGGGGTGAGCAGCATCGAGAGCGCGACAACCAGCAGGAGCTGATCGGCTATGGCCGATGGGATAACCGCGTTTGCTACGGTGAAGCTGAGCAGCACAAAGCCGAACTCACCGGCCTGTGCGAGGCCGAGGCCGAACAGCCATTTGTCGGCGCCTTCAAGTTTGAAAATGTGCGCTAAGGCAAGTAGGACAGCGGCTTTGAGGGCGATCAGGCCGAGGGTGAGTGCCACGATGGTGCCGAGGTTTTCAAACAGCAGGGCGAAGTTGATGCCTGCGCCGACTGTCATAAAGAAGAGGCCAAGCAGCAGGCCTTTGAACGGGTCGATGTCGCTCTCAAGCTCGTGACGGTACTCGGAGTTGGCGAGCACCACACCGGCGAGGAAGGTACCGAGCGCAGGCGAGAGGCCCACCAGCGTCATCAAAAGGGCAATGCCGATGACGATCATCAACGCGGCAGCGACGAAGAGTTCGCGCAGGTTTGCCGCGGCGATGAAACGAAACAGCGGGGATGTCAGGAAGGACCCTGCCACCAGCACAAAGCCGACAGCGCCGAGGGTCATCAAGGCGGTTTGCCAGCCGTTGAGGTTTGCCACGAGGGAAAGTTCGGGGCCGTGATCTGATCCATGATCGGTGCCGGCGTGGCTGAGGGCGTCGTGCAGCTCGGGCAGGGCGAGCAGCGGGATGAGGGCGAGCATCGGGATCACGGCGATATCTTGAGTGAGCAGCACCGAGAAGGAAGACTGCCCGCCGTCCGAGCGCATGAGGCCTTTTTCACCCAGCGTTTGCAGCACGATTGCGGTTGAGGAAAGCGCCAGCACAAGGCCGATGGCCAGTGCCACTGTCCAAGGCTGGCCAAAAGCCATAGCCACGGCCATGACTGCAAGGGTTGTCAGCGAGACTTGCCCGCCGCCGAGGCCCATGAGGCGGTGTCGCATACCCCAGAGCATTTTGGGCTCAAGCTCAAGCCCGACGATGAACAGCATCATCACCACGCCGAATTCGGCGAAGTGTTGGAGCGAGACGACGTCAACATGCAGCCAAGCCAGCACCGGACTGATCGCGATGCCGGCGATGAGGTAGCCAAGCACAGATCCGAGACCGAGCCGAGAGGCGATCGGCACGGCGATCACACCGGCGACCAGAAAAATAGTTGCGAGTAAAAGAAAGCCTGTCATGTGAAACCTGTCTTGTTGGGGGCATGGCCGCTGCGCGCATTTAGAGAGTCTATGCGCAGCGGGGCCATCGGCGCAACTTGCGAATTGCGCCAGAGACAGGAGGGGGTAGTAAGCGCAGCCTGGGCGGCCGCGCCTGGTTTGTCAGCTTTGCCGTTTTGCTGCCTTTATGGCGGCGCTCAGAGCCTCCCTGTCGCCGATATGGTTGGCGAGGATCAGCAACAAGCGCGCATTGTAGGCGTCGCTGTCTTCTTTGCTCAGCCCGTCGTGGGCGCTTATCAGTTCTTCATAAAAGTCGTCGCCGGAGGCGATGTTCGGGGTCAGGATCAGGTCTGCCATGGGTTTACTCCTTGCCTATCGCGCGTTTGAGGGCCGTGCGGAACAGGTTTTCGTCGTAGTGCTCGCGCCGTGCTGCGACGTGTTGATCGGGGCGGATGAGGTAGACCGCTGATGCGGCGTCCCCAAGGTAACGCTCGGCCAAGGCACCTGTTTTGTCATCTGCGGATTTCAGCGAGAGCACGGTTGTTGTCACGCCGCTTTCTGTGAGCGCTTCGGGCACCTCGCAGTTGATCGCCAGAAGCGTGAACTGCCCGCCGAGCTTTGACAGCAAGAACCCGTCTGCAAGCGGCGCGTCAGGGCATGGGGCTCCGGGGCGCGTTCGGGCAGGGCCGTCGATCAGCGCGTCTGCCGAGTTGAGCGGTGATCCGTCGTAGACACAGGGCACCGAGAGGCGACCCGAGTTCACCAGTGGGCGCGCAAACTCATAGTGTCCGGACAGCTCCAGCACGGCGTTGCGCAACACGTGGCTCATCTCGCTTTTGGGTGTGATGAAGTCGGTTGAGCGGGTCGAGTTGAGGATATTCTCGGCGGCGCCCTGCAGACGCTCGGAGTTGTAGCTGTCGAGCAGGCTTTCGGGCGCTTGGCCGTTGATCACCATGCCGAGTTTCCAGCCGAGGTTGTCAGCGTCTTGCATGCCCGAGTTGGCACCGCGCGCACCGAACGGCGAGACTTGGTGCGCCGCGTCACCGGCGAAGATCACCCGTCCGTGGCGGAAGCTGTCCATGTGCTTGCACTGGAAGGTGTAGATCGACGACCAGACCATTTCATATTCAACGTCATCGCCCAAGAAGGCATCAAGCCGACGGCGGATGTTCTCTTCTTTCATCTCTTCCTTGCGGTCGATGTCCCAGCCGATCTGGAAATCAACCCGCCAGACATCATCGGGCTGTTTGTGCAGCAGGGTTGACGCGCCCGAGCCATGCGAGGGCTCAAACCAGAACCAGCGTTCAGTCGGGAAGTTGGTGTTGATCATCTTGATGTCAGCAATCAGGAAGCTGTCTTTGAAGACCTGCCCCGTGAACTCATGCCCGAGCATTGTGCGCAGGGGAGAGCTTGCCCCATCGCAGCCGATCAGCCAGTCGGTCTCAAGCGTGTAGGGGCCTTCGGGGGTCATCACTTCAAGCGTGGCATGGTCGTCATGGACTGTCACAGCATCGACGCGGTTTTTGCCGCGGATCTGGATAGGTGCGCCTTGCTTTTGTAGCTCGTATGCGCGCTCAATGAGGAAGCTCTCGAAGTAGGGTTGCTGCAAGTTGATAAAGGCGGGGAACTCGTGGCCCTCTTCAGGGAGCAGGTTGAAGTCAAACACCTGCCCGTCTTTGTGAAACACTTTGCCGATGTTCCAGACAACGCCCTTATCGACCATCGGCTTGGCCGCGCCGTAGCGGTCGGATATTTCCAGCGTGCGTTTGGCGAAACAGATCGCACGGCTGCCCATGCCGACGCCCTCGTGGTCGTCAAGCACGACAACAGGGATGTTCTGCTGCGCGAGGTCAACTGCGGTGGCGATGCCAATTGGCCCGCCGCCCAAGACCACAACGGGGTGGCGCACAGGCGCGTCGGCGTCCTGATCTGCGTGCCGCGCGTAGGGGTAGAGCTTGTAGGCGAGGGTGTATCTGTCGTCGAGCATGGGTGTTCTCCTCCGGTGGTTTGGTCAGCGCATATTTACGCTGACCAAGGTGTTTTAGCCTTGCAGATCGGCCCACATGGCCAGATCGCGTTCGGCGGTCCAGATGCGTGGGGTTTCGATGCCGCGAGCTTCGTCGAACGCGCGCGCCACGTTGAAAGGCAGGCAGTGCTCGTAGATCGCGTAGTCGGCGAACTTGGGGTCACATTCGGCGCGCACGGCGTCCCATGCTTCTTTCAATGTGCCACCGCGAGCCGCCACTTTGTAGGCAGGGCGGTAGGTGCTTTCCACGAAGTCGCGGGTGTTCTCAATGGCGGCGTTGACCATTTCTTTGCCAACCAGCGCGTCGCCACGGCCGGGGGCGATGGCGTCAACGTCAAAGCTGGCGATGTTGTCGAGCGTTTGGCCCCAGTCGGAGAAGTGACCATCGCCGCAGTAGCAGGCCGAGTGGTATTCAACGATGTCACCGGTGAACATGACGTTTTCGTCCGGCACGTGAATGACGATGTCGCCGGCTGTGTGGGCGCGGCCAAGGTGCATAAGGTCGATCCGGCGGTTGCCGAGGTAGACTGTCATGTCGTCCGAGAAGGTTGTTGTCGGATAGGTGAGGCCAGGGATGCTCTCGTGGCCTTCAAACAGGCGGGGGAAGCGTTGGAACTCTGAGTCCCAGTCTTCCTGGCCACGCTCGACGACCATTGCGCGGGCGGCGTCGCCCATGATGATCTGGTCTGCGCCGTAGGCCGATGCACCGAGCACGCGTACGGCGTGATAGTGGGTGAGCACAACGTGGCTGATCGGTTTGTCGGTGACGGAGCGCACTTTTTCGATGACTTTATTGGCGAGGCGCGGGGTTGCTTGCGCCTCGACAATCATCACGCTTTCGTCACCGATGATGATGCCTGAGTTCGGGTCGCCTTCGGCGGTGAAGGCGTAGATATCTTTGCCGACCTCATCGAAAGTGATTTTCTTTTCCGTCATGTCCCCTTGGGATGCGAATGCTTTTGCCATTGGTTTAGTCCTTCAATATATTGATGATTGCGGGTGTTACAGCCTTTTGCACGGCTTGCATTTGAGGTGCGATCTTCGCGAGTGATTTGTTCATGAAGCCTGTTGATTTGCGCAGGATTGATGCGCCTTCAGGGGATGAATAGAAAGTGACCATTGCTTTGAGCTCGGCTTTGGTGAAGGCACGTGCGGACTCGCGGATCATCACTTTGTTGAACGTGGGCAGCACTTGCATCATGCCCTGTGACATCACGTTGCCGATCCGGCGCTTTTTGGCGTTGGAGATTTTGGCTGCCGCCGGCATTGAGGCTTTCATTTGCAGATACATTGTCTCGGGCGAAAACATGTCGCGCATCATTTGTTGCACTGCAGGCAGCTCGACATACTGGCGGGCAAGCTCCATACGGCTTTGCGCCTGAGCTGTACCTGTCATCAAGAGCAACAGGGCGAGTGTTTTCAGGAGTGTTTTCATAGGCCGGGCTTTCTGAACTGATGCTGTGCCGGAGGCTTGGGCTGAAGCCTCCGGCGGGGATATTTGAGCCAAGAAAAAAGGCTAGCTGTTGAACTGGTCTTTGAGGGCGGGAAGGATTTGACCCACGCAGTCGCCAAAGCCGATGGTGTAGCCCTTACCGCGGGCGTTGCCGCGTAGGGTCATGGTGTCGCCATCCTCAAGCCAGCTGCGCTGTTCGCCGCTGTCGAGTGTGAAGGGCTCCTTGCCGGCCCAGCCCATTTCCATCAGCGAGCCGTATTCTGTTTTGGTCGGGCCGGAGATGGTGCCGGAGCCCAGGAGATCGCCCGGGGTCATGCCGCAACCGCCGACGGCGTGATGGGTGAGTTGCTGAGCGGCCGAGTAATACATGCGGCTGTAGTTGGTTTTCGTAAGCGCTGTTGTGGTCTCGCTGCCTTCGGGCTGCATGAGCACTTCGAGTTCGATGTCATAGAGGCCGGGTTTGCTTTCGGTGAGGTAGGGCAGCAGCTTGTGATCGCGTGGCGGCACTGATGTGCGGAAGGGTTCCAGCGCCTCTTTGGTGACGATCCAGGGGCTGATCGAGGTGCCGAAGGCTTTGCCTTGGAACGGGCCGAGGGGCTGGTATTCCCAAGCCTGGATATCGCGGGCTGACCAGTCATTCAGGAGCACGTAGCCGAAGATCATATCGTCGGCTTGCTCGGTGGTGATGTTTGAGCCGACATCGCAGCCCGTGCCGACGACTGCGCCGAGCTCGAGTTCGATGTCGAGGCGCTTACAGGGGCCGAAGCTTGGCATCTCAGCGTCTGGTGCTTTCATTTGGCCGAGGGGGCGGCGCACGGGGGTGCCGGAGACAACAACAGAGGAGGCGCGGCCGTTATAACCGATCGGGATGTGCAACCAGTTTGCTGGAAGCTCGGGGCCGCCGCGAAGGATGGCGCCCATGTTTTCGGCGTGTTGGCGACCTGCGTAGAAATCGGTGTATTCTGCAACGAGGAAGGGCATGTAGAGTTCGGCGTCGGCGCGGGCTACGAGAAGCGCCTCGGCTGCGGCCTGATCGGCTGAACCCTCAGCAAAGATCGCGGTGAGGCGTTTGCGCAGAGCTGACCAGAGCGCGGGGCCGTCTTCCATAACTTCGTTCCAGAAGGGCACATCGAAGTAGGCTGTTTCACCGAGGGTGATGAGGCCGGTTGCTTCGGCTTGAGCCATATCAAGGATCATGTCGCCGATGGCCACGCCACAGCGCGGGTCGTCTTCACCGGTTGAGAACACGCCGTAAGGCAGGTTGTTGAGCGGGAAGGGGTGATCGGCGGTGTTGGCCGAGGTGACCCAAGATTTGAGAAGTGTCATAGGTGTTCCTTGTCAATTTGGTGTGCTCGAAAACACACCCGTCGGAGTGGGTGTCGGGCGCGCATTTTCTGCGCGCCGCTGAGTTCTATTTCTTGCCGGGTGTGCCGTCGAATTTCTTTTCCATGTCTGTCCAGCAGTCGATGTAGTCGTCCTGCAGCGGAGCCTCTTTGCCAGCGAAAGCAGTGAGGTGTTGCGGGAAACGGGTTTCGAACATGAAACTCATGGTATTGTCGAGCTTCTCGGCCTTCAAGTCGGCATTGCTGGCACCTTCAAAAGCGTTCTTGTCGGGGCCGTGGGGCAGCATCATGTTGTGCAGTGACACACCACCGGGGATGAAGCCCTTTGGCTTGGCGTCATACTGGCCGTAGATGTTGCCCATCAGCTCGGACATGATGTTTTTGTGATACCAAGGCGGGCGGAAGGTGTCTTCGGCGACCATCCAGCGTTCGCGGAAAAGAACAAAGTCAATGTTGGCGGTGCCTTCTTGGCCGGACGGCGCGGTGAGCACGGTGAAAATGCTGGGGTCGGGGTGATCAAACAGGATCGCGCCGACGGGGCAATATGTGCTGAGGTCATACTTGAGCGGGGCGTAGTTGCCGTGCCAAGCGACGACGTCGAGCGGCGACTGGCCAATCTTGGTTTCGTGGAACTGGCCGCACCATTTGATTGTTACGGTCGAGGGCACTTCGCGGTCTTCAAATGCCGCCACAGGAGTTTTGAAGTCACGCGGGTTGGCCATGCAGTTGGCGCCGATGGGGCCGCGACCGGGGAGTTCGAACTTCTGGCCGTAGTTTTCGCAGACGAAGCCACGCGCCGGGCCTTCCAGCACCTCGACGCGATAGACAAGACCACGCGGGATGATGGCGATTTCTTGCGGGGCGATGTCGATGATTCCCAACTCGGTAGAGAATCGCAAACGGCCTTCTTGGGGCACGACAAGCATCTCGCTGTCCGCCGAGAAGAAGTATTCGTCTTCCATGCTTTCGGTCACGAGATAGATATGTGTGGCCATGCCGACTTGGGTGTTAACGTCACCCGCTGTTGTCATCGTGCGCATGCCTGTGAGCCACGTGAGCGGCGTGTCGGAATGGGGCACAGGATCCCAGCGATATTGGCCGAGAGACGTGACATCAGGCACAACGTTGGGTGCAGATTTCCAATAGGGAAGATCAATTTTTTCGTAGCGGTGTGAGTGCTTTACACTCGGGCGGATGCGGTAGCACCATGTGCGCTCGTTCTGATGGGACGGCGCTGTAAAGGCCGTGCCGGAAAGCTGCTCGCCATAGAGGCCGTAGTTGCATTTCTGCGGTGAGTTCATGCCCTGGGGCAATGCGCCGGGCAGGGCCTCGGTTTCAAAGTCGTTTCCAAAGCCGGGCATGTACCCGGCATGCGGGCCTTCGGGGCTCGGTGCTTGCGTCATCTTGCGGGGGGAGGTTTGGTTGGTCATGGCAGTCTCCTCAAAATAATAGTTGCATTGTTAACGGTTGATTTTGTAACTAACAAGAAGAAGAGAGGCGATATGACACAAAAAGATGATTTTCAATTGCAGGGTTTTCTCCCCTATCTGCTCAATCAGGCGGCGGAAGAGAGCAGCCTTGCTTTTCAGCGGATCTATAAAGACCGTTACGGCATGTTGCGCACGGAGTGGCGGGTGCTGTTTCACCTTGGTATCTATGGCACGCTGAGCGCTAAGGAAATTGGCGAGCGTACCAAAATGCACAAAACAAAGATCAGCCGCGCGGTTGCTAAGCTTGAAGAGAGGCGGTTGCTGACGCGCCAACGCGATGAAGCTGACAGGCGGCTCGAGTATCTGACGCTAACGGCGGCTGGACAGGCGGCTTATGTTGATCTGCGCAGTGTGGCCAAAGAGTATGATGCCGGACTGGCCGAGCAGTTTTCGCCTGAGGACATTGCCAAGCTCAGGCAGATGTTGCGGCACTTGGCACGTATGACATGAGCCGATTGCCTGATCATCTCAAGGGGCTACTTATTACGCTTGTCGGGGTTCTATTTGTTATCCCTGATTCGCTGTTTGTGCGGCTGTTGGATGCGCCGCCCATTGAGATATCTTTCTGGCGCTCGCTGACTTGTGGTGCGTTGCTGCTGGTCTATGTGCTGCCGGTTTACGGTTTGAGCGGGATCAGAAAGGCCTTCTCGGGGGGCTGGATATCGCTGGTTTATCTTGTCGCGATGGGCAGCACCGGCGTGTTGTTTGCGCTGGCTGTCAGGCATACCAGCGTTGCCAATGTGGTTATCATTCTGGCGTCGATGCCGGTGTTTTCGGCGCTGATCAGCCGTGTTTTTCTATCCGAGCCGATCAGGCTGCGGATGATCCTGACGATGGCGGCGGTGTTTGTTGGCCTTGGCATCATTGTCTACGGCTCGGGTGAGACCGAGGGGACGAGCCTTGTCGGAGACGCTTATGCGCTTGCGGTTTCAGTGATTTTCGCGGTGGCTTTAACGGCGGCGCGCAGTTTGCGCAGCGTGTCGATGGTGCCGATGCTGCCGGTTGCCTACCTGGCAGCGGCTGTTGTGCTGTGGCCATTTGTGACGCCGACTGTCTTGCCGAGCGGGCAGATCAACCTTGCGGTGTTGCATGGGGGGTTTATTGCCATCAGTTCGATCGGGCTGGCCTTGGGGCCGAGGTATATCTCGTCGGCGGAAGTGGCTTTGCTGATTTTGCTGGAATCGGTGCTGGCACCTTTGCTGGTGTAGTATGCGCTGGGCGAAGATCCGGGCGGCTATGCGTTGATCGGCGGAGCTGTTGTGATCGGGGCTTTGCTGGTGTCGAATGCGGTGCTGCTGCTCAGAGCGCGTCGCACTGGTAGAGCCTGACTTTGAGGCCACCATGCGGCACGTAGGGGCCGGCTTTGAAGGGCAGGCCTGTGGTTTTAGCAAGGCCCGCTTCGGAGGTGATCAAGCCCACGCGCCAACCTTTGAACTCGGCTTTGAGTGTCGTGCCAAGGGCGGCGTGCAGGGCGTAGAGCGGCTTTTTGTTGCCTATCCGCGCGCCGTAGGGCGGGTTGATTATAACCAGCCCCTTTGGCCCTTCAGGGGCTTTGAGCGCTGTGATTGGCGTGCAGGCGAAGTCGGTGATCTCGCTTACACCTGCGGCCTCGGCGTTGCGCTGGCTCATGGTGATTGCGCCTTGATCCCGGTCGGATCCGTAAAAGCGCTGGTCGGTTGGTTTGGGCGTGACGCCTGCGCGCATTTCATCCCAAACCTCAGGATCAAAGCTGGCGAGGTTTTCAAAGGAAAAGCTGCGGGTGCGGCCGGGGGCGAGGCCAAGGGCGCGCTCGGCGGCCTCTATCACAAAAGTGCCCGAGCCGCACATCGGGTCAAGCACCGGAAAGCTGCCGTCGTAGCCGCAGTCACGTAGGAACATGGCAGCCAGAGTTTCGCGCATCGGAGCTTTGTTGACGGCGGGTTTGAAGCCGCGTTTGTGCAGGCTCTCGCCGGATGTATCGAGCGAGAAGGTGACGAGGTTGTCATCAAACCGTGCTTTCAAGACCAAGGCAGCTTCTTTGCTGATCGGTGCGCCGAGTTCTTCTGAAATAGCGCGTTCAATGCGCTCGGAAGCGGCCTTGGCGTGGTAGATTTTGGAGCGCTTGTTGGTGGTGACTTCAACGCGCAACGGCACGTCGGGGCGCAGGAACTCGGCCCATGGAAATTTGCGGGCGCGCTTGTCGAGCTGGGCGAGGTGAAAGGCACGAAAGCCACCGATGCGCACCAGAACGCGAACAGCGCCGCGCAGCATAAGGTTGGCGCGCCAGACCTCTGGCCAGCCGCCTTGCACCTCGACACCGCCGGAAACAGCCTTGGCAGGGGCAAAGCCAGATTCCTTTGCTTCTGCGGCCAAAAGCGGCTCGAGCCCAGGAGGGCAAATGAGGAAAATGTCGAAATTTGAGGCGGTTGTCATCAGAAGTTGATGCTGACGCCGGGCAGGTTGAGCGACTTCATCATGTCGCGCAGCTCTTGGCGTGCCGCGACATTTGAAATGTTGAGCTTTTGCACACCGACATCTTTGAGGTCGAGCAAGGTGAGGCCCCTTGGGAAGAGCTCTCGGAAGATCACCCGCTCGTTAAAGCCCGGCGCGACACGAAAGCCGATGCGCTTGGCGAGCCTACTAACTGCACGTTCCATCTTGTCTTTGTTGACCATGCGTTGCGCGCCGAGGCGGTTGCGCATCACGATCCAGTCGATCGGTTTGAGGCCAGCTTGCGCGCGCAGTTGTCGTGCAGCCCAGACCATCTCGGAGTAGACCGAGGGGCCGCTGATCTTTTCGCCCTCGGCGTCGATATGGGCCAACAAATCAAAGTCGATGAAACTGTCGTTGAGCGGGGTGACCAGCGTGTCGGCCAGCGAGTGGGCGACTTGGCTAAGCCGCGTGTGCGAGCCGGGGCAGTCGATCAGGATGAAATCGTTGTCAGGTTCGAGTGTGGCGACGGCGGCGGAAAGGCGGTGGTCATAGATGTTCTCACCCGGCTTGAGGCTTGATTTGTCGATCTCGGGAAGCTCGTGATACTCGGGCGACGGCAGATCAAAGCCAAGTGTCGCCAGATAGGCTTCGCGGTTTTCCAGATAGCGGCCAATGGTTTTCTGCCGCAGATCAAGATCAAGCACCGCAGTTTGGTGCCCCATACGAGCCAGGGCCGTTGCGATATGCATGCTGACCGTCGACTTGCCAGCGCCGCCCTTTTCGTTGCCCACAACGATGATATGTGCCATGACCCGGTGCCCCCTAAGAATTGCAGTTTTGCTGCAATGAAATTTTCTGAGGCCGACTATAGAGCGCTGTGGGCAATTAGAAAAGCGCTAGAAAGGCGATTGTTGGGGGCGCCTGCAAGCGGGGGTTGGCAAGTGAGGGAAGCCGCGCTAGTTTCATGTGTATACTGGCCGCGAAAGGCCGGACTTAAGGGAGAACACCATGAATTATCTAGCGAAAACGGCCGTTGCGGCCGTTGCACTGAGCTTTGCGACCGAAGCAGCCGCGACCGAATGGAACGTGTCTGTTTGGGGCAAGCGCCGCGCGTTTACCGAACATGTTGAAAAGCTGGCCGAGCTGGTGAGCGAGAAAACCAACGGCGAGTTTACGATCAACGTGAGCTACGGCGGGCTCTCAAAGAACCGTGAGAACCTTGACGGTATCTCGATCGGTGCCTTCGAGATGGCGCAGTTCTGTGCCGGCTATCACCGCGACAAGAACCGCGCGATCACCGTGCTTGAGCTGCCGTTCCTTGGTGTCGAGAACCTCGCGCAGGAAGTTGCTATCAGCCACGCTGTTTATCAACATCCTGCAGTTATCGAAGAGATGGCCCAGTGGAATGCCAAGATCATCATGACTTCGCCCATGCCGCAATACAACCTTGTTGGCACAGGCGAGCCACGTGTTCTGCTGAGTGACTTTGAAGGCATGCGCGTACGTGCCACCGGCGGTATCGGCGAAGCTTTCAAGGCAATTGGTGCGGTTCCGACATCTGTAACTGCGAGTGAAGCCTTTCAGGCGATGGACTCGGGCGTTGTAGACACGGTTGCTTTTGCTCAACACGCGCACCTGAGCTTTGGCACGATCAACAAAGCGTCGTGGTGGACTGCGAACCTCAACCCCGGCACTGTGAACTGCCCGGTTGTGGTCAACACTGATGCTTATGAAGCTCTGTCGGATGCCGAACGCGAAGCGCTTGACAGCTCGATCCCTGAAGCGATTGATCACTACCTTGCCAACTACGGTGAGCTGCTCAAGAAGTGGGACACTATTCTCGCCGAGAAGAGCGTCGACAAGATCAATATTGAGGAATCGCAATTGGCCGAGTTCCGAAAACTTGCGGCTGATCCTATTCGCGAGCAGTGGATTGCGGACATGACGGCACAGGGCCTTCCGGCGCAAGAGCTGTATGACCTCGTCGCCGCAGAGCTCGAAAAAGCCAAAATGGCCGAGTAAGCCAAACATTACGAGGCTCCCTTGCGGGGGCCTCTTTTCTTTTGCGTCGTGGGGGGAAGATGGCAGGATCAGCTGCAGTGCTGGAGGATTCCAGTTTATTGAGCCGTTTGGACAGGGCGTTGTTGCCTGTTGAGCGGTTTTGCGCGTTGCTCAGCGGTTTGGCGATTTTCTCGCTGATGTTTCTGGCAGCTTACTCGGTTTTTGGCCGGAAGTTCTTTCAGTCACCGCTGGCGGGCTATGTTGATTACATCGAAGCCGCGATGCCGATTATCGCGATCATGGGCGTTTCATATGTTCAGCGAGACGGCTCGCATATCAGGATGGACCTGTTGGTAGGCAACCTCAAAGGGCGGCTGTTGTGGCTGTTTGAGTTGATCACTGTGCTGCTGATACTTGTGCTCATTCTGTCGCTCACATGGGGCGCATGGGAGCATTTTGACCGCTCGTTTGATTGCTCGCGACCGTTTTGCAGCCGTGACAGTTCTATCGACATCGGGCTTCCGATCTGGCCTTCAAAGCTGGTTGTGCCTGTGGCCTTTGCGGTGCTGTCTTTACGGCTTGTTTTGCAGGCCGTTGGCTACGCGCGCGCGTTTGTGCTCGGGCTTGAAGCGCCGGTTGCTGTGCCGCTAACGCTAAGCGCGGCCGAACAGGCGATGCTTGAAGCAGAAGCGATGGAAGGGGCTGACTGATGGATCCTATCACAATCGGCCTTTGGGTTTCGGCGGGCATGTTGGTGCTTGTTGTTCTGGGCATGCGTGTGGCGTTTGCAGCGGGTTTGGCGGGCTTCGTCGGCCTTGTCTGGCTGCGCTGGAACGGCTTTGACTATGCGCCTGACAAGTTCTGGAAAGCCTTTCAGATCAGCGTCAAGATCGCGGGTTTGACACCGCACTCAAAGGTGAGTGCGCAGGTGCTTTCGCTTATCCCTGTTTTCATTCTGATCGGCTATCTGGCCTATTACGCACGCCTCACCACGGCGCTGTTTGAGGCCTGCAAACGCTGGATCGCCTGGGTGCCTGGCGGCTTGGCGGTGAGCACGGTTTTCGCCACAGCGGGCTTTGCTGCGGTGTCAGGTGCAAGTGTGGCGACGGCGGCGGTTTTTGCCCGTATCGCCATCCCGGAGATGCTCAAGATCGGTTATAACAAGCAATTCGCGGCGGGTGTCGTTGCGGCGGGCGGCACTTTGGCCAGCCTCATTCCACCCTCGGCGATCTTGGTGATCTACGCCATCATTGTTGAGCAAGACGTGGGCAAGCTCTTGCTCGCCGGCTTTGTGCCGGGTGTCTTTTCGGCGGTTATTTATGCGGGGCTGATCATCGGTATCGCCATGGTGTTCAAGAACGTTGGCCCGCCTGTGTCCGGCTTCACATGGCGTGAGCGCTTTGAAAGCCTGCCACCGGCACTGCCTATTGTGATGGTCGTCGTGATCATCATCTTCTTTGTATACAACCCATTTGGCGATGCTTGGGGCACGCCGACCGAGGGCGGTGCTGTGGGCGCATTCGTTGTCTTCCTGATGGCGCTTTACCGCGGGATGCGCTGGCCACAACTCAAGCTGGCACTGCTCGAAACTGCCAAGCTGACGGTGATGATTTTCACTATCATCTGGGGCGTTCTGATCTACGTGCGTTTCCTTGGTTTTGCTGATTTGCCCGGTGCTTTTGCCGACTGGATCACCACGCTTGAAATGTCGCCGATGCTGATCTTGATCTGCATTCTTCTGGCCTATGCGGTGCTTGGCATGTTCATGGATGCGATCGGTATGTTGCTGCTGACGCTCCCTGTGGTTTACCCAGCGGTTATGGCGCTTAACGGCGGTGAAACAGTCGCGGCTGCTGACAGCGCGTTCGGTATGTCGGGCCCGATGTGTGCCATTTGGTTCGGCATTCTGGTGGTCAAGATGGCCGAGTTCTGTTTGATCACCCCGCCCATTGGCCTCAACTGTTTTGTGGTCGCTGGCGTGCGTGATGACCTTACAGTGCAGGACGTTTTCAAAGGCGTGACGCCGTTCTTCATTGCAGACGCGTTTACCATCGCGGGGCTTGTTGCATTCCCGGGGATCGTGCTTTGGCTGCCGTCTCTGGTCTAAGTTCACTCTAAACTGAACGCACTGGACGGGGCGCTGTCCAGAAGCTAGGAATGGTTAAAACAGCACTTCGGGAGAAGCGGTTTGACCAAAATCAGGGATGTGCACGCTGCCGAGGAGGCACGCGCAGAATTCATTGAAAAAATCGGCATCATCGCCCAATCGGAAGGTGTGCCGCGTATTGCCGGGCGCGTTCTGGCAATGTTGCTGTATGACGGCGATCGGGTGTCGTTCGGCGAGTTGGCAACAGCGCTGCAAGTCAGCCGTGGCAGCGTGAGC
This sequence comes from Lentibacter algarum, assembly GCF_018860975.1. Classification (GTDB taxonomy): domain Bacteria; phylum Pseudomonadota; class Alphaproteobacteria; order Rhodobacterales; family Rhodobacteraceae; genus Lentibacter; species Lentibacter algarum_A. The sequence continues at coordinate 1,783 of NZ_JAHKQI010000010.1, read as the reverse complement.
TCAAGCGTGCGCATTCTGGAAACCCAGCAGCTCATCAAGCGGGTATCGAAGGCTGGCGACAGGCAAGACTACTTCCAAGTGCTTGATAACGCTTTTGCAAACATGGTGGAAGCCGCTGCTATGCGGATGCATCGTGCGGCAGGAGATATCGAGGAGTCGCTCAACACCATTCCGGCATCAGAAGTGGGGCCACGTAGGCGTGTTGCTGATTATGCTGCATATTATCGCGCAATGGGGGCGGGTCTTGAAGGTGTCACGCAGGCTTTGCATGAAACGAACCGCGTGGACGAATAACCTGCTCATGCATGCAGGCAGGCATTCGTTCCGCGACCGCAGCGGTGCAAAACCCAGACTTCGTTTTGTGATGATCTGATGGAGTTACGGTGTCGGCAGGCTGTGCTCGGACAGGCCACCGGCGTCATCGCCTTGTTTCGGGCGCATGTGCAAAACGGAAAGGCTCTCTTCGAGGTCGGCTTTAGAAATGTCACGCGCGATAACAACCACGCGGCTGGTGAGGTTGCCGTCTGGCCAGCTCTCGAGCGGCACGGGGGGCTCGAAAATGTGTTGCACGCCGTGAAACACAAAAGGTTTGGGCACATCCTCAATATGTACGATCCCCTTCATTCGCAGGATGTCAGGCCCTCTAAGGGAGATCAAAGTATCAAGCCAGAAGTCAAAAACCTGTGCCGGAATTGGTTCATCTATTGTGATCGAGGCTGTGGCAATCCGATCATCGGAGGCATGGTGCGAGGGCGCGGCGAGATCAAGTATCGGGTCTTTCTTCGGGAGGGTCATTCCTGAAAGGCCGGCTAATGGGTCAGCCGCGGGTGCGGGGGCTGCCAGCCAGTTTAGGGCATGATCCGGCTCTATCGAGCGGCGCAGCGCACCGATTCCGAACAATTCGCCAGAGGGCACTGCACCTTTATTGGCGGTAATGCGTCGTGCGCCAGGGTTAAGCTGATCAAGCCGCGCGGCGAGCGCTTTGATCGTGGCGTTGTCTGCCAGATCGCATTTTGTCAGCACAATACGGTCGGCCATTGCGACTTGTGTTTGTGCCTCTTCATGGCGTTGTAGCGTAGATGTGCCGAGCACGGCGTCGACGGCGGTTACAATACCGTCGAGCGCGAAATTTGGCGCCAATACCCGATCAACCAAAAGCGTGTGGTGGATCGGGCCCGGATCGGCCAGGCCTGTCGCTTCTATCACAACGCGATCAAAGGGAAGCTCACCCCGGGTGCGTCTTGCGAGCAAGGAAATAAGCGTTCTGGTCAGATCCCCTCGAATTGTGCAGCAAATGCATCCGGCGGGCATCAGAACCACGTCTTCCGCGGCCTCTTCGATCAGGTCATGATCGAGGCCAGCTTCGCCGAATTCGTTCACCACAACAGCGACACGGCCTGCGGAGGGATCATGCAGAAGGTGGTTCAGAATCGTTGTTTTTCCAGCACCAAGAAAGCCGGTGAGCAGGGTGACTGGGATCGGATGGGTCATGCGATTGCTCCGGGTTGTGGTTTTCTGCTGAATATGATTGTTATACTGTAACAAGGTGAACGGCAAGATCAGCCAATGCTCTGAACTTTGTAAAATAACAAGAGCATAGTCATACAAATTGAAGAGGGCACGCAGCTATGAGTCTGACGCTCGATTTTCGCCAGAAAGCAGCTTTGCTCTGGCATACACAGCGGATCAAGCGTTTGGTGCGAGAGATCAGAGAGCTGGGCCCGCAGGCGCTTGTTTCGGTGGTTGAAATACAGTGCGATGATCCTGTCTAGCCCCCAATTTC